>NZ_JCASSN010000001.1:0-1535547 GCF_059736515.1 Natrononativus sp. DTA114
GTAACTTGGTCCGTTCGGTGACGACGGTCGCGTCGACCGATCGAGCGTCACCGAACTATCATGGCTCACATCAGATCCCATCTTGACGGCGGACCGCAGGGGTGGGATCCTCATCTCCTCACAGTACATTCGTAGTTCCGGGTGAATACTTAACCCCTTCGTCTCGGAGGCAGCGGGGCAGAGTCTCCCATGCACGCGCTTTCTCGGGTCTACTCGGTTGGATCCCAATCCCCTCTATTCCGTCCGAAAGAACTGTTGCGGCGTTGTATATCCCGTATTACCCCTCGAGCGGCTGGTAGTTCGGGTGCCGACGTCGCGGCCGCTCGCGTCCGTCGAGTTGGACGCGGGCCGACAGTCATTAGCGACCCGCTCTCCGAGTAGGCGTATGAACCAGCAGCAGTTCGTCCAGCTGGCGCTGCTCGCCTTCGGACTCGTGATCGCGAGCTTCGTCGTTCTGGGGACGAGCCGGCTGCTCTTCTCCTACCGGACCGCCCAGCTACTCGCCGCGCCCATCGGGCTTAGCGGGTTCGCACTCGTCGTCTACCTCTTCGTCCGGGCGACTGGTGATGCGCTGGGGCTCGCATCTATCAGGGAGTGAGGGCGGACAGAAACGGTTTTTCGACGGCCGATCCAATCGAGAGCCATGACCACAGAGGTACGGACGATCGCTGATCTCGGACCGGCCGATCGCACGGCGTTTTTCGAACGCGACGCCGGTATCGAGGCGGTTCGCTCGGACGTGCGGGAGATCGTTTCCCGCGTCCGCGAGGAAGGTGACGTCGCCATCCGGGAGTTCTCCCGAGAGTTCGACGGCGTCGAGGTCGGGAACCTCGAGATCACGGACGACTGCGAGCGGGCCTACGACGATCTCGAGGCCGACCTCCGTGATGCGATCGAAACCGCCGCGGCGAACGTCCGGGAGTTCCACGAGGCGCAGTTACCGGAGGACTGGCGGCGCGAGTTCGACGAAGGACGCGAACTCGGACGGCGGTTCCGCCCCATCGACCGCGTCGGCGTCTACGTCCCCGGCGGGACCGCCGCCTACCCCTCGAGCGCGATCATGGGTGTGGTGCCGGCGGTCGTCGCCGGGGTCGATCACGTGTCGGTCGTGACGCCGCCGGCCGAAGAGCTGAACCCGGTGACGCTCGCGGCGATACACGCCGCGGGTGCGGATGCGGTGTACAGCGTCGGCGGGGCGCAGGCGATCGCGGGCCTCGCCTCTGGGACAGAGACCATTACGCGCGTGCGTAAGGTCGTCGGCCCCGGCAACCGCTGGGTGACGGCGGCCAAAGCCGAGGTTCGCGGCGAGGTCGAGATCGACTTCCTGGCCGGGCCGAGCGAGGTCGTCGTCGTCGCGGACGAAACGGCCGATCCCGAGGCCGTCGCGGCCGAACTGGTCGCCCAGGCGGAACACGACGAGAACGCCTCCGTCGTCGCCGTCACCGACGATGAGACGCTCGCGACGGCGGTCGCCGACGCCGTCGACCGCCAGGCCGGCGAGCGCGAGCGCGAGGACGTGATCAGGGCCGCGCTGGCAAACGACGCCAGCGGCGTCTTGCTCGCCAGGTCGATGAGCGAGGCGATCCTCTTCACCGAGGAGTACGCGCCGGAACACCTGTCGATCGTTGCCGAGGACGACGAGGCGCTTCTCGAGCGCATCGACAGCGCAGGAAGTGTCTTTCTGGGACCAGCGACGCCCGTCGCCGCGGGCGACTACGCGAGCGGGACGAACCACGTCCTGCCGACCAACGGCGGTGCCCGCGTCACCGGCGGCCTCTCCGTGGAGACGTTCCTCCGGTCGACGACGGTTCAGCGGCTCTCGGAGGGTGGCCTGGCCGACCTCGCTGACACCGTAACGACCCTCGCGGAGGCGGAGGGGCTCGAGGCCCACGCCGAGAGCGTCCGGGTTCGACTCGACGAGTAAGACACTCTCGATTTTCGTATCATGCAGACACGCACTGACTTTAAGAGTCTGCGTGAATGAATGACACTCGAAATGACTCCGGGCAAGGTCGATCCAACCGACCCACAAGTGCTCGAGCGCAACTACGATTACGCACAAAAGAACCTCAAGATCCTCTCGATGTGGTACGAGTGCGACATGGAGCGAATGATCGAGATGCTCGCCGAAAACGACATTGCCCTCTCGGCGAACGACGAGCGGATGTTCGGCGCGTACTACCGATCCGTGCAGCGGACCGTATCGGCGTGAGCGGGGCGAACGCTTTTCGAGGGCGGGAGCAGGGACCCCCCCATCCATTCCGTGTGAGCGAGCGTCAAGGTTAACACACTCGCGCGGGAAAGGAGACGTATGAGTATCGACAGCGCAGAGGGCGGCGACACTCGCCCGCAGATCGAGGTAACGGAACCGGCCGCCGATCGGGCACTCGCGCTGCTGGACGAGGAGGGAATGGACACGAACCAGGCGGGACTTCGCCTGTTCGTTCAGCAGGGCGGCTGTGCCGGCCTTTCCTACGGGATGCGCTTCGACGGCAAGCCCGAGGAGGACGACACCGTCTACAACCATCACGAACTCCGTGTGTTCGTCGATCCAGCCAGTCTGAAGTACATTGAGGGCAGCGTGCTCGACTACGAAAGTGGACTGCAGGCCGAGGGGTTCCACGTCGAAAACCCCAACGTCGTTAGCGAGTGTGGCTGTGGCGAGTCGTTCCGAACCTGATTCCGATCAGTCCTCGAGTCTGAACGCAACGGTGACTTCGGCCTGATACTCGCGGTCGTCGGCGCTTGCGACCTCCACGCCGAGTTCGTCGACTTCGATCCAGTGAACGTTGTTGAGCGTTTCTTCCGCGCGGTCGATGGCGTCGTCCGCGGCGGCGTCGAAGCTCTCCGTGCTCGTTCCGATCAGCGTGATCTTTTTGAAGACCATGACGGGGGCTACTACCCCACACGCGGACTTAAACGTACGCGAGGGGGCGACGGCTGTCGGTTCTCCGCGAGTTACCGTCGAGTGAACGTTTTTGGTGGTCCCTGTACCACGTGTGGGCATGGTCGACGCTGACACAGACGCGCCGCAGGTCGACGAACTGACGCCGCCGGACCGGACGCTGATGGGGCCGGGGCCGAGCGACGTGAACCCGCGAGTGCTTCGGGCGATGAGCACCCCGCTCGTGGGACACCTCGATCCCTCGTTCGTCGAGATTATGGACGAGGTCCAGGAGCTGTTGCGGTACACCTTCCGAACCGACAACCAGTGGACGATCCCCGTCTCGGGGACCGGATCCGCCGCGATGGAGGCCGCGATCGGCAACGTGGTCGAGCCGGGCGATACGATGCTCGTACCGACGAACGGCTACTTCGGCGGCCGAATGGCGTCGATGGCCCGGCGCGCGGGCGGCGAGGTCGTCGAGGTCGACGCACCGTGGGGCGAACCGCTCGAGCCCGCGACCGTCTCCGACGCCCTGGCCGAACACGATCCGGACGTCTTCGGCTTCGTCCATGCTGAGACGAGTACGGGCGTCCTGCAGCCGAACGTCTCCGAACTCACCGCCGCAGCCCACGATCACGACGCGCTCGTGATCGCCGACACGGTCACCTCCATCGGCGGCGTCGAGCTCCGGGTCGACGAGTGGAACATCGACGTGGCCTACGCCGGCCCCCAGAAGTGTCTCTCCTGTCCGCCGGGGGCGAGCCCCCTGACGCTGTCTGACGAGGCGATGGAGAAGGTCCTCTCGCGCGAGGCCGAGCCCCGCTCGTGGTACCTCGATCTCTCCCTGCTCGAGGGCTACTGGGGGTCGGATCGCTCCTACCACCACACGGCGCCGATCACGAACGTCTATGCGATCCGCGAGGCGCTGCGACTGGTCGCCGAGGAGGGTATCGAACAGCGGTGGGCGCGTCACCGCCACCTGGCGGGTGCGCTGAAAGCCGGCGTCGAGGGGATGGGCCTCGAGATGAACGCCCCCGACGAGTACTGGCTCCCGAGTCTGAACGCGGTTCGCGTCCCCGACGGAATCGACGACGGCGAGGTCTGTAGCGAACTCCTCGAGCGCTACGACCTCGAGATCGCGGGGGGCCTGGGCGATCTCTCCGGCGAGATCTTCAGAATCGGCTGTATGGGACACTCCGCCCGCCCGCAGAACGTCGCCTACGTCGTGACCGCGCTGGGTGACGTCCTCGAGGAGTTCGGCGCGGACGTCGATCCGGGCGCGGGCGTGACGAAAATGCGGCGGGCGCTCGGCGAGTGAACGTTCGGACTGGCGAAAATCGGGGGCGGGTGGCGGTTCACCCGGCGGTCGTGGTGGCGGGAACTACGCGGAGACGTTCGGTCCCGACGGAGCGTGTTCGACCTGGTACTCGTCGCCGTCGACGACGATGATCGCCCACTCGTAGTCGGGATCCGCTCGCTCGAGTCGCCGCTCCAGATCGTCGGCGTCCTCCGGCTGGGCGACGAAACAGCGGAACTCCCCCGGACCGTTCGGCGGATCCCCCTCTTCGAGGACGGTGTTTACGTGAACGACTTTCCAGCCGCGCTCGGCGCGAAACTCTGGGCCGGTACCCTCGACGGAGTAACCCAGTTCTGCGAAGATCGACCTGGCCTGTTCGACGAGCCGCATGTTAACAGGACCCATTCGATCTGTACGTACATCGTCGGCCATCATAAACGTTGTCACGTGGCAAGAAAGTGCCGCTACTTTCTGGATGTTTTTGAAAGGAGCGGCTGTTGCGGTTTTCAGACGCGTTCGTGGGGCGGCGGTGTGGTTGACAAATATCCTTTTTCACGCTACCGAATGCTGTAACGATTTATCCGCACAACAGCGAACAGCCCCCCAGAACTGGCTGACAGTCGCCCGTATCACTCGTGGGCGGCGTCCCACTCCGTCGGCTTCCGGAAGTTCCCACACTGATTGCACTGGATGCGCCCCATCGAGTCCATCGCGTTGTCGAAACTCTCGCAGTTCGCACAGAACCAGCCGTAGCGGCTGTCGGCCTCGAGTGACTCGTAGGCGATCAGAAACGGTGCCTTCGATCCCCTGTCGCCGTCCGTTTCGGAGACGTAGACGGTCCGGCCGTCGCCCGTCGACATGGCGTCCATGGGCAGTCATAGGGTCGCTCGCATTAAATGGATGTCTCTCCCTCGCAGCCCCTGCTACTCCCCGCCGGAATCGACGCACTCATGCGGGTCCTGTCGGAATAGCCGACGAATGCCCCTCCGTCTGTTGCAGTACTCCGACGTCGAGAACGCCTGTGACGAGCCGCCGCGAATCGGTCGACTCGCGGCGCTGCTTCGTGCCCGCAGCGACGACCGGACGGTTCTCGTCGGAACCGGCGACAACACCGCGCCGGGCGTGCTCCCGCTGGTGACCGAGGGGCGGCAGGTCCTCGAGTTCTACGACGCCGTCGAACCCGACCTCGCGACGTTCGGCAACCACGACTTCGACTTCGGTCCGGCGGCCGCCCTCGAGATCGTTCGAGACTCTCCCCAGACGTGGCTCAGCGCGAACGTCCGCCGCAACGGCACCACCTTCGGTGCGGAAGCGGGCGTCGAGCCCTGGACGATTCTCGAGCGAGGCGACTACCGGATCGGATTCACCGGCGTCACCACCGCCCGGACGGGATCGCTGAACCCGATGGCGACCGGTCTCGAGTTCCGCGACCCGATCGACGCTGCACGGGAGGCGATCGCTGCGCTCCGCGAGAAGGGGATCGACTACGTCGTCGTCTGCTCGCACCTCGGCTCGCGGGACGACGAACTGGCCCGCGCGGTCGACGCGGACGTCGTTCTGGGCGGGCACGTCGCCAGCGCCCGGATCGATCGGGTCGACGGCACGCTCGTAACCCGCCCCGGTGACGGCGGCCGCGCCGTCATCGAGGTCACGTTCGGGTCCGAACCGACGGCGACGCTTCGGACGACCGAGGGGGTGACGCCAGCGCCCGACGTCGTCTCGAGGTTCGAAGAACTCGTGGCGGACGCCGGGTTAGACGAGGTCGTCGCCCGCGTCGAAGAGCCGCTCGAGCGAACCGAGGAGACGCTGTTCGGGGGCGAGAGCCGGGTCGGAAACTTCGTCGCGGACGCCTACCGCTGGCACACCGGGGCCGACGTGGCGCTCCAGAACAGCGGCGGAATCCGCACGGGATCGCCACTGTCCGGCGAGGTAACGGTCGCAGACTGTGTCAGTCTGGTGCCGTTCGACGAACCGCTAACGCTCGCCGAACTCGACGGGGAAACCCTCGAGGCGGTCGTCACCGACGCCGCCGGACTGGATCTCACCTTCGCCGAGGACGACTGGTGGCACGCCCACGTCAGCGGCATGACCCTCGAGTGGGATCCGACGGATCACACGGTCTCGCTCCGGCGGGTCGGCGACGAGCCGTTCGATCGCGGCGCGACGTACACGCTCGCGACGTCGGACTACCTGTTCCATACGACCGACGAGTTCCCCGCGCTCGGACCCGACCACCGACAGGAGCAGACGGCGGAGAGCCAGTACGAGGTCCTCGCGGCCTACGCGCGGGAGTTCGGCGTCGCCGCACCGCTCGACGGGCGCGTCCGACGCGGCAACTGAAAAGTTTACCCGGCCGGACCGCGTTCGCTTGCGTGATGACGCTGGTCGTGGTCCCCGTTAGATACCCGTTGACGAAGCACTCGAGGCAGACCCTGACTCGAGCGATCGACATCTCTCGCGAGAAGGATGCGTCACTCACAATCCTCCACGTGAATCTTTACCAGAACGGAAAGACCGTCACCCGAACGGATCTCAAAGACGAGGTCGAAGGTCAGTTCGGCTCGATCCAGAGCGCACGGTACGTCGTCCGCAAGGGGTTTCTCGTCGAGGAGAGCATCCTCGACGAGGTCGCCGCCGAGGGTGCCGATATCGTCGTGATCGGACACCGACAGGCGAGCCGCTGGCAGCGTGTCCTCCAACGGTTTACCGACAATCCGAACATCGAGCGCTATCTCCGGACGCACCTCGACTGCGAAGTGGTCACCGTCGAGAGCGCGACCGCCTGATCACTCTTCGGCGTCCCGCTCCGGGTCGAGCGTCGACGCCCGCTCGTCGGCGACGGACATTCGTGCCGTGCCGCTCGTCTCGTCGAACACGTGGTGGGTGTGTGGGTACGCGAACTCGACGGCGTCGGCCTCGAACCGCGCTCGCATCTCTGCCTGAACTGCCGATCTGGCGAGGGCGAGCTTGTACGGGTGTTTTACCCAGAAGCGAAGCCTGAGCAGCACACCGTTATCTCCGTATTCGACGATATCGCACACGGGTGCAGCCCCGTATCTCGCGCTTCCGATGCGGATATCCGGCCCACCCGAGATCACCGTATCGACGCTCCTGGCAGCGCGAGCGGCCAGCCGTCGCGCCGTCTCGAGGTCGCTCTCGTAGGTGATCTCGAAGTCGACGGAAACCCGGGTTCGCTCGTCCTCGGCGGAGTAGTTGATTACGTCCCGGGCGTGGACCTCCGAGTTCGGAATTACGATGAACGTGTTCTCGAGCGTGAAAATCTTCGTATAGCGGATCGTAATGTCCTCGACGAATCCCCGGTGACCTTCGTCGGTGATCTCGATCATATCGCCGATCTCGTAGGGTCGGTCGGCGAGGATGAACAGCCCGTTGATGAGACTCCCGACCAGCGGCGCCAGAACGATCCCGACGACCGCGGAGACGACGGTTACGGGAATGAGGAGCTCGAAGCCGCCGAGCCCGGCGAGGATGCTAACGGCGACGAGTACGGTGATCGAGAGGATGGTGATGCGAACGCCGCGCAGAATCGTCCGGGTGACGCTCGGGCGGCCGACGCGTCGAGCGACCGTTCGCCCCGCGAATCGAACGACGAGCTTCGAGAGGTACCAGCCGATGACGAGCACGACCAGGGCGAACAGGAGATCGATCGCGAAGTCCGGGATCCGCTCGGGGACGCTGAAGCCGATCTCTTCGACGAGTTCCGTGCCGGGTGACGTCTCGTCGTCAGGGTCGTCGTCGGTTCCGTTCTGCGAACCGATGACGGCGAACGCTACGGTCTGCAGAACGGCGTCGCGCATGGGATGACTCTCATGGGCGCACTGGTTAAGCGTTCTGACCCTCGACTCGGCCAACCGTTAACTACTGGATTTCGAAAACGGGTGTTACTCAATCCATAATAAATCATTTAGTGGTCGAACTCGTGGTGGCACGTATGGCTCCAGACGAACTGCGCTCGAGCGTCGAGCGCGTCGGCGATCGGTTCAACCTCGGGGAGTACGAAATCGAGGCCTATCTCACCGTCCTCGAGCACGGACAGCTGACCGCGAGCGAGATCGCGGATCGAACGGACATCCCACAGCCGCGGGTGTACGACACGGTTCGCAGCCTCAGCGACCGCGGTCTCGTCGAACTGCGCGAGTCCCGCCCGATGAAGATCGTCGCGATCGACCCCGCTGAGGCGTTCGAGAACGTCCAGTCCTCGCTCGAAACGCTGATCGACGACCTCGAGTCCCGGTACACTGCGCCCGCCCGCGACACGGAAGCGGTGTCGCTCGTCAAGTCCCGGTCGACGATCCTGCGGTACCTGGAGGAGGTCATCGACGGCGCCGAGTACGAACTGGCGCTCTCGCTCACGCCCGACCTCCTCACGCGCTTCGAGGACAAACTGCGGGCGGTGACCGACGCGGGCGTGAGCGTCGACCTGATCGTCACGCCCGCCGCGGAGGCGCCCGACCCCAACCGGTTCGATTACCTCGAGGTGGCAACCACGGCCCGCGCTCGCCGCGGGATCACGACGCCGGTGATCGCGGTCGCCGACGGCAACTACTCCATCTACGCGACCCAGGACGCTCTGCGCGACGACCAGGACCGCTACGGCGTCATCTTCAACCGCTCCGCGCTCGGCTTTCTGGTGTCGGGCTTTTTCGGCACCGTCCTCTGGACGACCGCCGAGGAAACGCTCGGGGAGAACGGCGAGAGCCGCCCCTATCCGCGTCGCTACGCGTCGATCCGGCGCTGCGTGAAGGACCTGATCGAGGCGGGCGGAGAGTTCTACGCCACGATCGACGGCCGCGACGTCGAGGTCGGCGGCCAGCGGATCGTCCGCGGCCGCGTCGTCGACGTCTCCTTCGAGATGACCGAGGAGGTCGCCGGTCTCACGATCGAAACCGAGGAGGGCGAGGAGGTCACCGTCGGCGGTCGCGTCGCCGCACTCGAGGATATCGAGGCCCACCAGATCCTGATCGGCGAACACGAACCGCCCGCGATCGAGCGGTAACGGTCACTCGTCGTACGTAAACAGTCGGACCCCGCAGTCGGGACAGATCAGTTTCTCTTTCGGCGTTGCGCCGATCGGGGTCACGTCGCCACAGCAGGTCATCGCCGTCGTCGTCACCTCGCCGTCACAGAGCGGACACGCCTCGAGGAACGTCCGGAGCGGCCGCCCCGCGGCGAGTCTGAGCCGGTCGTCCTCGAGGCGGGACTCGAGGACGCGAGCGGCGGCGAGTTCCGCGACGGCGATCGCACGCGAGAGCGATGTCAGACCGCCGGAGGGGTGCGTGAGGACGACGTACGCGCCGTTCCACCCGCGGTGGGTCGTCGTTTCGACGGGTGCCTGGGTGAGGTCGTCGGCGACCCCGGCCAGCGCGTCGATTTCGAGCCCTCGAAGCGACGTCATCTCCGCTCGCCACTCCCCACTGAACTCGTCGTCGAGGTACACCGTCTCGCCGTCGGGAACGACGACGCCGGCGTCGAACAGGGCGGTCACGATCTCGTCGCCGGTCGGCGCGTCGGCCGCCTCCGGTTCGACCAGCGCTTCGGGGGTCTCGCGGTGGGGCGGATCGACCGGAAGGATCGCGGCGAGGTGTGGCGCGATCCGAGGCGTGTACGGGACCAGGTACCCGCGCAGGGCGATGCCGGCGGTCCCGCTGGCGGCGATCGCCGCCGCGAGACGCCGCCGACGGGTGGCGAGCAGGACGACGACCGTCACCGCGAGCAGCGCGATATTGAGGGCCGTACACGGCCAGCACCGGTTCGAACCGGTGTACTCGGGGCGGCGAACCGCCGCGAGGAGATCGGACATGGCGGAGGGGTTGCCGCCCCACCGGCATGAGACTGCCGGCGACCGGGTATGCGTCGCCTCCGTGGAACGGGTAGGCGGGCGTATGCTTTTTACAACGGGTGTGGTATGCTAATCCGGATGACGATCACTCACGGCGCCGCGCCGCTCTGCGGGACGGTCCCCTCGAGGTCCGTCGCGCCGGTCGGGCCCCCCGTTCGACGCGGTTGTCGCGCGGATCGAGGAGCCGAAACGCCCGATTGGGTCGCCGGCGGAGACGGATACGCGGCGCAAAACCCGATGGAAAACCGACAGGAACACCAACGCGGCGCACTGACGACCACGGTGATGAACGATGGAGCGTAACGAACTGGTTGCGATCCTCGAAGATGCCGGGCTCTCGCCGTACCAGGCCGACGCCTACGTGGCGACTCTAGAACTCGGCTCCGCGCCCGCAACCGACATCGCGAAGGCGAGTTCGGTTCCCGACCCGCGGATCTACGACGTTCTGCGCGATCTCGAGGAGAAGGGGTACATAGAGACCTACGAACAGGACCGCCTGCACGCGCGAGCGCACAGCCCGTCCGACGTGCTCTCGGATCTCCGCTCGCGGGCGGATCGCTTCGAGACGGCCGCCGACGAGATCGAAGACCGGTGGAGCCGACCGAACATCGAAGAGCACAAGGTGAGCATCGTCAGCCGCTTCGAGACGGTACTGAGTCGGGCCGAGGAACTGATCGGGACGGCGGAGAATCAGATCCAGGTGGGGCTCACGCCGTCGCAGTTCGAGGAGTTGGCCGACGCCCTCGAGACCGCACGGTCGGCGGGGGTACACGTCCGGGTCTGTCTGTATCCGGGAGAGGGGACGCGCTCGATACCCGCCGACCGAACGCTCGAGCGCACGTGCACCGAAGCCCGGTATCGAGACATCCCGTCGCCGTTCGTCGCGATCGTCGACCGCTCGTGGACGTGCTTTTCACCGCACATGGACTCGACGAACCAGTACGGCGTCCTGGTCAACGACCGGACACATGCCTACGTCTTCCACTGGTACTTCCTCACCTGTCTCTGGGAGGTTCACGAGACGGTCTACTCGGCTCGAGACGGCAAGCTCCCGGTCACCTACGTCGATCTCCGCCAGTGCGTCCGCGAGATCGAGTCGCTGCTCGAGGACGGGGCGACGATCGAGGCCCGCGTCGAGGGCTTCGAGACGGATACGGGTCTCGAGGTGACCGAACGAGGGCGAATCGTCGACGCGACGTACGCCGGCGTATCGGCTTCCGGCGACCGCGACACGCCGCTCTCTCAACTCGCCGGCAAGGTGTCGATCACGCTCGCGACGGACGAGGGAACGTACACCGTCGGGGGATGGGGAGCGATGCTCGAGGAACTGGAAGCGACGCAGATCACGGTTACCGGCGTCGAGACCGGCCGGTCACTCGATCGGATTCACTCCTTCGAGTAACGCTCGACGCTCGCGGTCGCCCGGAACGCGCCGGAGGGCGCGGTCAGTCGGTTCCGCGTCCGACGTTCGGAGTCCCTGTCGTTAACAACACCCGTTGTAATCGCCCCATTAACTATAAGTGTCCGACCAGCACACGTTCTACTATATATGCCTGATAAGCGGTCGCACGGGACGGCAAGATCCGGGGTCTCGCGGCGGCGATTCGTCGCAGCAGCCTCGGCTGCGACCGCCGGGACGGCCTCCCTCGCCGGCTGTCTCGGTCGGAGCGCAGAGGAGGGGTCGGTCGTCGCCTACGGCGACACCGACTTTCAGGACATCATGGACCCCGACGGAGAGTTGCATCAGGCGCTCTGGGACGCCGGCCTCGACGAGGACATCACCATCGAGGTCCGCACCGGTCCGGACGAAACCGAGCAGCGCCGATCCGCCGCCCAATCCGCGCTGCAGGCGGGGCGCTCCCAGCCGGACCTGTTCATGATGGACAGCGGGTGGACGATCCCCTTCATCCTGCGCGAGCAGACGGTCAGCCTCGAGGACCGCCTCTCGAGTGACACCGTCGACCTGATCGAGAACGACTATCTCGAGGCGGCGGTCGAAACCGCTCGCCACCCGGACACCGGTGAGCTGCACGCGCTGCCGCTGTTCCCCGACTTCGGAACGATGCAGTACCGGCGCGACCTCGTCGAGGACGCCGGCTACGACACCGACGGCTGGGCCACCGAACCGATGTCGTGGCAGGAGTTTTCCGAGATCGTCGCCGACGTCCGGGACCAGTCGGGCGTCGACATGGGATTTACGACGCAGGCGGCCGCCTACGAGGGCCTCGCCTGCTGTACGTTCAACGAGGTGATGAGCACCTTCGGCGGCGCGTACTTCGGCGGACTGGACAACCTGTTCGAGGCCGGCGACCGCGAGATCACGGTCGACCAGGAACCGGTCGTGGACGCGATCCGGATGATGCGGACGTTCATCCGCGGGCAGGATGACGAATACGCCCTCGACGGCTACGAGCAGATCGCACCGACGGCGATCGTCCAGTACACCGAGGAAGACGCCCGCGGCCCCTTCGCGAACGGGAACGTCGTCGCCCACCGCAACTGGCCGTACTCGATCGCGATCGCTCACGACGAAGGAATGGGCGACGACGTCGGGATGATGCCGATGCCGTACGGCGTCGAGGAGGGTGAATCCGAGTACGAGGGCCTCGGCGGCACCGCGTCGGCCCTCGGCGGCTGGCACTTCACCCTGAACCCGGAGGCCGAGAACGAGGAAGAAGCGATCCAGGTGATGGACGCGTTCGCGACCGAGGAGGTCATGCTCACGATCTTCGAGATCCAGGGGTGGATACCGCCGATCGTCGAGTTGCTCGACGATCTCGATCCCGAAGAGAGCGGGCCGGTCGCCAACTACGCCGAGACGATCCAGATCGCGGGCGAAAACGCGGTGCCCCGGCCGGTGACCGACATCTGGCCGGAGCAGGCGGCGCACATCTTCGGAGAGGTGAACCGGGCCTACCGCGGCGTGAAGTCCCCCGAAGAAGCGATGGGGGACCTGAAGGAACGACTCGAGATGAGCGAGGCGGACGTGAGGGACCAAGATGGCAACTGATACCGGTGACGGGATCGGCGGCGAAACGGCGGACCGGGAGCGGTCGGGCAACGCGGTCGTCAACTGGATGGAGGGGCTCAGCGAGGCGGCGTACGCCTATCTCCTGTTGATTCCGGCGTTCGCCCTGCTCGTGTTCGTCGCGTTCTACCCGCTGATCATGACGTTCGTCATGTCCCTCAGAGAGGATCGGACTCGCGGCGCCGATCCGCTCGGCGGCTTCGTCGGCCTCGAGAACTACGTCAACGTGCTCACGGGCGACGTCAGGCTGGCCCAGCAGTTCATGGACGTCTCGCTGTCGGCGTCGTTCCCGTTCGTCGACTTTGGCGTCCCGCTCCTCCAGCAGGCGCTGTTCGTTACGCTCGGGTTCGCCGTGATCAGCATCTTCTTCGAGACGGTGTTCGGGTTCGGCCAGGCACTCATTCTCGATCAGGAGTTCCGGGGTCGGCGCTGGGTGCGGGTCGCGATCATCCTGCCCTGGGCCGTTCCGATCGTTATCCAGGGGATGATCTTCTACCTGATGTTCCAGCCGGAGGTCGGCTTCGGGACGGACCTGATGCAGTCGATCGGCCTGTTCGGTCCGAACCCGCTCGCCGACAGCGGGGACGCGTTCGTCATCGTCCTCGTCGCCGACATCTGGAAGTCGACGGCGTTCATGGCGCTGTTGATCCTCGCCGGCCTCCAGAGCGTCGACCGCTCGCTCTACGACGTGGCTCGCGTTTCGGGGGCCTCGCCCTGGCAGCGGTTCCGGATGATCACGCTGCCGCTCATCCTCCCGGCGCTGCTCGTCGCGATGCTGTTTCGCACGATGGACGCGATGCGCGTCTACGGGCTCATCGAGTCGAGCGTCGGCTGTACGACCGTGCCGTCGCTGACGTGTATGGTCGTCGAGGCGATGTTCGGCGGGACCCGCATCTTCGCGACGGCCGCGGCCGTGGCGTTCATGACCGCACTGGTCATCGGACTGTTTATCGCGGTGTACATCGCGCTCTTCCGCGACACGGAGGCTGGTTTCTACTGATGACGTCCAACGATCACGACGCGACTCGAGACGGAACCGCTGACGCCGAACGAGCCGACGCCAACCGGCACCTCCCGGACGGAATCTCCGCGACCTCCTACAGCCGCGATGACGCCCGGTCACCCACCCGGATCGCCGACGGCGGCAGCGCGGCGCTCGGGGGCTCCGGCGACGCCGATCTCAAGCGAGGGCCGCTCCAGCGGTGGGTCGACCGCTCGATCGAGAGCCCCGAGCGCGTCTACAAGGCGATGTTCTACGTCGCGGCGATCTTCTTCCTGTTCACGACGCTGTTCCCGTTCTACTGGCTACTGATGGTCGCGTTGACCCCCGAAGGGCAGCTACAGAACATCGTGTTCACGCCGAACGGATTCAACCCCGGCGCCTTCATCGAGGTATTCGAGGTGCTGCCGTTCCACTGGTACATGTTCAACAGCTTCGTCATCGCGACGGCCTCCACGGTCGTCGTCCTGGTCGTCGCGAGCCTCGCGGGCTACGCCTTCGGCCGCCTCGATTTCCCCGGGAAGACGCCGATGATGCTGCTCGTGCTGGTCGTGTCGTTCTTCCCGCCGGCGGCGTTTTTCATCCCGCTGAACGATCTGTTCAACACGCCGATCCCGGCGCTCGAGCCGATCATGAGCGACGGAACCCTCTACAACACGCCGGGGGCGATGGTGATCCCGATCTCGGCGATCTTCATGCCGCTCTCGATTTTCATCCTCACGACGTTCTACGCACAGATTCCCGACGGGCTGGAGGACGCCGCCCGGGTCGAGGGGACGACCCGCCTGGGCGCGCTGTTCCGGGTCATCATCCCGCTGTCGGCACCCGGCGTTGCGACCGCCGGCGTGCTGACCTTTATCGCGGTCTACAACGAGTTCTTCTTCTCGTTCCTGATGACCGACGGCCAGCCGGAGAACTGGGCGCCGTTACTCGACGGGATCCTCGGCTACCAGGGCCAGTACGAGATCCTGTTCAACCTGATGGCCGCCGCGAGCATCATCGGCGTCCTCCCGGTCGCGATCATCGTGATCGTCGCCCAGGAGAAAATCGTCAGCGGACTCACCGCAGGAGCACTCAAGGAGTAAGATACAATGGCACGCGTACAACTCGAACACGTCACGAAACGCTACGAAGACGTCGTCGCGGTCGACGACATGAACCTCGAGATCGAAGACGGGGAGTTCGTCTGCCTCGTCGGCCCGTCCGGCTGCGGAAAGTCGACGACGATGGAAACCGTCGCGGGACTGACCCAGCCGACGGAGGGCAAGGTGTACATCGGCGACGACGAGGTCACGAACCTCGCACCGAAGGACCGGGGCGTCGCGATGGTCTTCCAGAACATCGCGCTGTTTCCCCACATGGACGTCTTCGACAACATCTCGTTCGGCCTCCGGCTTCGCAAGTACGACGACGAGGAGATCCAACGGCGCGTCGAGCGCGCCTCCGACATCGTCCAGCTCGAGGGAATGCTCGAGCGGATGCCCGACGAGATGTCCGGCGGCCAGCGCCAGCGGGTCGCCATCGCTCGCGCAATCGTCCGCAATCCGGACGTCTTCCTGATGGACGAGCCGCTGGCGAACCTGGACGCCAAACTCCGCGTCCACATGCGCACGGAGCTCCAGCGCCTGCACAAGGAACTGGACACGACGATTATCTACGTCACCCACGACCAGGCCGAAGCGATGACGATGTCGGACCGGATCGCCGTCATCAACGCCGGCCAGCTTCAGCAGATCGATCCGCCACTCGTCTGTTACAACGAGCCAGCGAACCTGTTCGTCGCCGGTTTCATCGGCTCCCCGTCGATGAACTTCGCCGAGGGCGAACTGACCGCCGGCGGGCTTCGAACGGACAACTTCGACCTCGAATTCGATCCGTCGGCGCTCTCCGGGGCGAGTGCCGGCGATCCCGTCACGATGGGGATCAGACCCGAGGACGTCTACCTCACTGAGCGCGGGCAGGACGTCACTGCACCGACCCGACCGATCGACGTCACGACGGACGTCCTCGAGCCGATGGGTGACGAGATCTTCGTCTACCTCACGTTCGACGAGGCGGACGAACGAACCATGGGGGAAGAAGAGGGCGTGGCGGCGGCGTCGAACCAGCTGCTCATGAGCGTCAGCCCCGACACGGAAATCGAAGAGGACGAGGACGTCGACGTCGTCCTCGATCAGTCGCGAATCCACCTCTTCGATACCGACTCGGGGAAGGCACTCACCCATGGTATCGACGAACTGACCGAAGCGGACGGCGAGACGGCGGCCAGGGAGGCCGAGTCCGATAGCTAACCATGGACGGGACGATCGCGCTGCTCTACTTCGGCGGGCTGTTCGCCCTCTTTTTCTTCTGGATCTACGGGATCGTCTCGGTCGTCTTCGACCTGAAGAACAGGGTCGTTCCCGGAATTCGACAGTATCGCCGCGGTCACAAACGCCTCGAGGAAGAAACCGAACGTGAACAGGAACGCACCGAAGCGGAACGACAGCTGTACTGACCGACCGGCCGGCGCGGCGGGGGTCGGCGATACGGAGTCGAGGAGCGCCAGATGACGGTGGATCGAACGAGCGTCCGAACCGGCATCGTCGGGCTCGGCAACATCGGCCAGTATCACGCGGATCGGCTCACGGAACTCGGCGTCCCGCTCGTTGGCGGGATGGACGTCTCGACCGACGCACGGAACCGCTTCGCCCGGCGCTACGACGTCGACGTCTACGAGGACCACCAGACGCTGTACGACGCCGTCGACGCGGTGATCGTGACGACGCCGAACAAGTACCACGAACGGTACGCGGTCGACGCCTTCGACCGCAATCTCCACGTCCTGCTCGAGAAGCCACTCGCACACAACCTGGAGAGCGCGGAGCGAATCGCGGCGGCCGCCGCCGAATCGGGCGGGACGTGCATGGTCGGATTCAATAACCGCTTCGCCAACGCCGTCCAGATCGTTAAAAACCGGATCGACCGGGGAGATCTCGGACGCGTCACCCACCTCGAGGCGAACTACGTTCGCCGGCGCGGAGTACCGGGTCGCGGCTCGTGGTTCACCCGCAGGGAGATCGCCGGCGGCGGCGCGCTCATCGACCTCGGGGTTCACGCGATCGATCTCGCGCTCTACCTGCTCGACTACCCGCCCGTTCGCGAAGTCACCGGCGTCACTCGAACGGAGTTCGGCTCGCGAGACGACTACGCCTATCTCGAGATGTGGGGCGACGATACGGGCCCCGGCGAGTTCGACGTCGACGATTCGGCGAGCGCGTTCGTCAGGTGTGCTGACGGGCAGTCCGTCTCGCTCGAGGTCGCGTGGGCGACGAACCGGCCGGAAAATCACGAGTTTGTCATTCGAGGAACCGAAGCCGCCGCCCGGTTCGACCTGCTCGAGGAAGACCTCTCGTTTCACTCGGCTAATAAGTTCGGACCGGACCACCTCGAGGACACGACGATCACGACCGCACAGAACGACACCCACACCGACGAGCAGCGAGCGTTTTTCGACGCCGTCGCCGCCAGTACCCCGCTCGAGGACAGCGTCGAACAGGCGCTCACCGTCCAGCGGGTCATCGATGGGATCTACCGCTCGAGCGAGGCCGGCCGGACGATCGAGATCGACGACTGATCCCGACAGTATTGGCAGACAGCCACCTCTTTTATCTCGCCTGCGTCCGTTGGTTTTCGCGTATGCAAATCGGCGTTCACACCCCACCGCTGGCCGACGAATCGCTCGAGGGAGCGCTGGCGTATCTCAGCGACCGCGGCGTCAGCGCGATCGAACCCGGCGTCGGCGGCCACCCGGGCCAAGACCACCTCGTCCGCGAGGAGGTCCTCGACGACGAGGACGCGCAGGCTGAGATCCGCGACCTCCTCGAGGAGTACGAGATGGAGATCAGCGCGCTCGCGACCCACAACAACCCGATCCACCCCGACGAAGAGCGGGCGGCCGAGTCGGACAGGGAACTCCGGGAGGCGATCAGACTGGCCGATCAGCTCGATGTCGGCGTCGTCACCTGTTTTTCGGGGCTTCCCGCCGGGGGACCGAACGACGAGGTTCCCAACTGGATCACCGCGCCGTGGCCGACCGAACACGCCGACGCCCTCGAGTACCAGTGGGAGGTCGCCGAGGAGTACTGGAGCGAAATCGCCGCGTTCGCCGACGATCACGGCGTCGACGTCGCGATCGAGATGCATCCGAATATGCTGGTGTCCGAACCCCACGGCATGGCTCGATTGCGCGAGGCGACGGGCGAGCGGATCGGCTCGAACTTCGATCCCTCCCACCTCTACTGGCAGGGAATCTCGGTCACCGACGCGATCCGCTATCTGGACGACGCGATCCACCACTTCCACGCGAAGGATACGCGAATCTACGAGGAACAGGCCCGGGAGAAGGGGATCCTCGACACCACGCCCTACGACGACGAACGCAATCGCGCCTGGCTATTCCGGTCGGTCGGCTACGGCCACGGCGAGGAGCACTGGAAGGACATCGTCTCGACGTTACGGATGGTCGGCTACGACGGAACGCTCTCGATCGAACACGAGGACTCGCTGACCAGCTCTCGAGAGGGGTTAGAGAAGGCGATCGGGCTGCTCGACCGTGCGATATTCGAAGAAACGCCGGGCGAAGCCTACTGGGCCGAGTGAGCCGTCAGTTCGTCGCGCTGTTTATCGACCCGTCCGAGGAAGACCGTTCACAGAGTTCGACCGTTCCGTCGCTGCGGACGACGACCTCGTATCCCTCGTACTCGAGGGTGACACGGCCGCCAACGCGGTCGCCGCCTCGCTGGGTCGGCTCGAACAGTTCGTCGAGTGCTTCGGGGTTGACGACTGTGTATAGTGGCGCGTACTCGGGTGGTTCGACTTCCGTGGCCTCGATTCCCTCCTCTTGCGCAACCGCCTCGATGATCGCTTGACTCGGCGGCGTCTCGGCATATGAAGACTCTCCGGACATTTGCGTGAATCGCGCTACAGTAGATGGCATTATAAGCATGGCGAGTTGGTGTGGACAAAAGCAGGAAATATTCGCCGTTTTCCGGAGATCGTGAGCCAATATCGGGAATTTCTATCGGTAATTAAATGGCCCGTCAGGGCCCCCGTGCTCGCTCGAACGCTTCGATCGCCCGCTCCCGGCGATCGGCATGGTCGACGATCGGCCCCGCATACTCGGGTGCAACCGTCGCTCGCTCGTCCGGTGGGAGTTCATGCCAGCCGTGGATCTGTTCCGGCGTCGCCGCCTCGAGTTCCGGCACGTACCGCTGAATGTACGCCGCATCGGGGTCGTGTTTCTCCCCCTGCGTCATCGGGTTGAACACCCGAAAGTACGGCTGGGCGTCGGTGCCGGTCGACGCGGCCCACTGCCAGCCGCCCACGTCGTTCGCGGTTTCGTGATCCGCGAGTTTGCGCCGGTACCAGTCGTACCCCGTCCGCCAGTCGATCAGGAGGTCTTTCGTGAGAAACGAGGCGACGACCATCCGAATCCGGTTGTGGACCCACGCTTCCTCGCGCAGTTGGCGCATGCCGGCGTCGACGATCGGATAACCAGTTTCGCCGGCCTTCCAGGCCTCGAGCTCCGTCTCGTCGTCTCGCCACTCGATCTCTCGTTCGTAGCCGCTGAAATCCTCCGCCACGGTTCGCGGGTTGAATGCGAGGACGTGGGCGTAAAACTCCCGCCAGGCCAACTGCCGCTGGAACGCCTCGACGGAATCCCGCTCGGCGTCGTCGGCCGCGCGTTGCCGTGCGGCGTCGGTCGCCGCGTACACTTCCCGAGCGCCCACCGTTCCCCACTTCAGGTGGACCGACAGCCGTGAGGTCCCGTCTGCCGCGGGCTCGTCGCGGAACTCGTCGTACCGGAAGATCGCCTCGTTACAGAACGAGGCGAGGCGGTCTCGAGCGGCCTCGGGCGTCACCGTCGGCGTCGCAGCCTCGGGGGCGTCGAATCCCAACTCCTCGCGCGTCGGCAGCGGCTCGCTCCGCTCGCTCACGTCCGCGAGCGCCGCCGCGGGCGGGGACTCGAGCGGGTCGGCTTTCTCGCGGTCGGCCCACTTCTTCCAGAAGTACGAGAACACCGAGTAGTGATCTCCCTCGTTCGGCGTGATCGATCCGGGTTCGTGATGAAGCACATCGTGGACGGTTTCACAGGAGACGCCGTCGTCCTCGAGGGCCGCCCGTACAGCCCGGTCGCGCTCGCGGGCGAGCCCGCTGTAATCGTCGTTCCAGACGACGCTGTCGGCGTCGAACGCCTCGGCGAGCTCCGGCAGGACCGCGCTTGGCTCGCCCCGCCGGACGAGCAGGTCGCTATCGTGCTCGCGGTACCGTCCACGGAGCGCCTCGAGGGCCTCGAGCATCCCGGTGACGCGAACCGGTGACGCGTGCTCGAGGATCGTCGGATCGAGAACGAAGACGGGGACGACAGGGTCCACCTCGGTAGCCTGCGAGAGTCCCCTGTTGTCAGTGGTCCGGAGGTCGCGACGGTGCCAGTGTATCCTCATACGCGCTCTCCAACGCCGCCCGACAAAGGACTCGTCCCGACTAGCGAAGGCTCGCCGAGTCGAGCGGTCGGCGGTCCCCGATCACCGACTGCCCGCCTGCCCGTCTCCCTCGAGCCGGGAGCCGATGTAGAGCTGGAGAGTCCTGGTGATGCCGTGGATCGAGTAGTTCACACCGATGTAGACGCTGACGGCCGCGAGGATCGTTCCGGCGACGACGTCAGAAAACCAGTGGATGCCGAGATACATCGTCGAGAGGACGACGCTGATCGCGAGAACGCCGGAAACGGGAACCCAGAGCGGATACCGGTTCCGGAAGAGGATCGCGAGGAAGAACACCGTCATCGCCATCGAGGTGTGTAACGAGGGGAAGACGTTGGTGCTCTCGTTGACGGTGTAGGTGAGATATCCGGACTCGGGAAACGCGCTGTACAGCACGTTCTCGAACAGCAGCGTATCGAAGTTGCGCGGCCCGTAGGCGATGAACAGTACGTAACAGACCAGTCCGATGGCGTAGTTCGCCGTGTACGCCAGAATCAGTGACGATAGCTCGTCCATCTCCTCGAGAGCGAAGTAGGCGACGAACGGGAACAGCAACAGGAACGCGTAGCCGTAGATGTAGATGAACACGAAGTAGGAGGTGAGTTCAGGTGACTGAAACGACTGGAGGATCGCGACGGGGTTCTCGCCGAACAACGAGCGCTCGAGTTCGAAGAGATAGCCGGTGATCCGGACGCCGACGACGCGCTCCGACAGCCGCGGTAGGATGTCAGCGGTTCCCCACCGCAGAACGAGGACGCTCGCGAGAACGGCGAGCGGAAGCGCGGCGACCTCGAGGCGCCATCTGAAATCACCGATCGCTACGACGATGCGACGGGGGCCGACGATGACCAGGGTCGCCGTGACGAGCATCGTCAACACGATGAGGGCTAGCTCGAGGACGACACCGATGAGTGCCATTATGACAGATACGTCATGCCGTGGTTTAACTTCTACGAGGCGACCGCCCCGTCATCGAAACGCCGTTCGCGAGAGCGCTGTTCTCTCGTGAGGACGAACGCAGCGACCGCACTGACCGGGCGACTGCGACGAGACGGGTGCGAGTCGACGCCGAAACTCCTGTAGACGTTACCGACGGCTTCACGAGAGGAGTTCGCCGTCGTCATACCGGTAGCCGACCTCCTCGAACAGCGCCTGTACCGCGTCGCGGTCGACGTCGCCGTCTTCGCCGGGGAACTCCGGAACGCCCACCGTCGTCTGGTGGTGCCAGTCGTCGGGGTGAAGACCCACGAGCGAGCTTCGCGTCGTCGCCGCCTCGGCGCGACCGTTGAAGAACTCCTCGACCATATACTCGCGGTCGATCAACTGTGAGAGGATTTGACGAAATCGCAGGTTCGTCAACTCGGGGTGATGAAGGTTGTATCCGACGATGTAGAACGCTCTAGTCCCGGTCGAAACGAGCGAGAGCTCGTCGCGGTCCTCGACCTCGGCTCCGCTGTCGGCGCGCAGATCGCTCGCGATCAGATCGATCTCGCCCGCCGCCAGCGCTTCGATCGCCGTTCCGGCGTTGGGCGCGATGTGGAACTCGAGGCCCTCGAACTGGGAGAACCCATCGAACCCTGACGGGCGCTCGTCCGCCTCGAGCGTTCGGAACACGTGGTCCTCGAACGGCTCGAGTGCCAGGACTTCGTCGCTCGAATCCGTGAACGCGAACAGCCCGGAGCCAACTGGCTCCTCGTTGTCCCAGGCGAGTGCCTCCGTCCGGTGGTCGCCGATGACTTCCGACATCGGCTCCCAGATGTGTTCGGGGAGAAGCGGGACCGAAAAGGCCCGCCGGGCCACCTCCGGAGTCGCGTCTTCGAACCAGAAGCGGACGCGTTCGTCGTCGAGTACGGCGACGTCGGAAACGAGGGTCTGTCGGCCCCGGTATCGGGGAGCGGGAACGCCACTATCGATCTCGCCAAGCGAGGTGTCCGAGAGGAACCGGTACGTGAACTCGACGTCGCTGGCGTCTATGGTCTCCCCGTCGTGCCAGGTGGTTCCCTCGCGGAGCGTAACGGTGGCCCGCGCCCGCTCGTCTTCGTGATCCCACTCGACCTCTTCGGCCAGCCAGGGCGTTTCTTCGCCGTCGATCCACCTGACGAGCGGGTCGTACAACAACCCGAGTTGGGTCGTCACGTCCCGAAGATCGACAACGATGGGGTTCAGGCGAGTGCCGATCCGCTGGCCGAACAGCCCGACGCGGAGTGCATCGTCTCGCGGCCCGTCGTCGGGCGTTTGACCGAGCAGGTCGACGTAGTCCATCAGGGTGCGCGGGGGCTCTGTCATCTCGAGCGTTCCGTTCGACGCGCCGACGTGGTCCGGAAACGCGACGACGGTGTACGGTGCGGTCTCGAGGAGGTGCTCGAACAGTTCCGAGAGCGTCGCCCGACGGCTGTCACCCGATTCGATGCGCTGTTGTTCGAGGAGTTCGTCCGCGCTCACGTCGGAGTAACTGAAGGGATTCTGCCAGCCCTGTTCGCTAACGAACCGGGAGTGAAGCAGCGAGTGTAACGCGTCCGGTTCGTCGAACCCGGGGTGGCGGGCGACGAACAGATCGTAATCACGATCGATGAGCACCTCCCGGTAGAGTTCCGCTTCACCGACCGGTTCACGGACCACGTCGATGCCCGCGGTGGTGAAGTTCTCGTCGAGTTTGCTCGAGATCTTCGTGGCGATCGGGTCGTCGTCGGAGGGCAGCGTCTTGATCGTCAGCGAAACCTGCTCGGGCGAGGAGTTCTCGGCTCGAGACCAGAATCGCTCCGAACAGCCCGCGAGTGCACTCGCAGTTGCCACTCCGAGCCCGGCGAGCACACGCCGTCGGGTTGCAGACGGAGCGACATCATCCATGATCTGACGGTTAGCTACCATCGCCTATAGGACTTACTCTCGGAGCGATCAGTTTGCGAATCGGCCCGATCGAGCGAGAGTCGATGGCAGCTGAGACGAAACCCGACGACAGCAGTCGGATTCAGCCGTCGATTACTGATAGTCACGAACTCGTTACTGTCTTCTGTTCCATCGTATCCCGGCCATAACAATACACATGTCCAGGATACCTGTGAGTGTGGCAAGCGTTTACACCGCCGGGCAGTCGTGGTCGAGCGGTACTCCTCGCCCGGGTGTAAGCGCCCACGGATGAACACCAATGAAACTCGCACTCATCGGTTTCGGACAGGCAGGCGGGAAGATCGTCGACGAATTCATCGCCTACGACGCATCGATCGACAACGGTTTTGTCGAAGGAGCGATCGCGGTCAACTCCGCGACGGCCGACCTCCAGGGCCTCGATCGAGTCCCCGAGGAGAACCGCGTACTCGTCGGTCAGTCGCGCGTGAAAGGCCACGGCGTCGGTGCCGACAACGAACTCGGGGCGGCCGTCACTGAGGAAGATATCGGAGAGATCCAGGCCGCAATCGACCGCGTTCCGGTTCACGATCTCGACGCGTTCCTGATCGTGGCCGGCATGGGCGGTGGCACCGGCAGTGGCGGCGCGCCCGTGCTCGCGAAACACCTCAAACGAATCTACACCGAGCCGGTGTACGGGCTGGGTGTGCTGCCCGGCACGGACGAGGGCGGTATCTACACCCTGAACGCGGCCAGGTCGTTCCAGACGTTCGTTCACGAGGTGGATAACCTGCTGGTCTTCGACAACGACTCGTGGCGACAGACCGGCGAGTCCGTCTGCGGCGGCTACGACCGGATCAACCGCGAAATTGTCGAACGGTTCGGGCTGTTGTTCGCTGCCGGCGAGGTCGGCTCGGGCGACACCGTCGCCGAAAGCGTCGTCGACTCCTCGGAGATCATCAACACGCTCTCCGGCGGCGGTATCTCGACGATCGGCTACGCGACCGAGACTGTCGACACTTCCGGCGGCGGCCTGCTCTCGCGATTCAGCAGCGGCGACGACGACGATAACGAGATCTCCGCAACCAATCGGATGACGAGCCTCGTCCGGAAGGCGACGCTGGGACGACTCACGCTCCCCTGCGAAGTCTCGAGCACTGACCGCGCGCTCGTCGTCGCTACGGGCGCGCCGACCCACCTCAACCGGAAGGGCGTCGAACGCGGCCGGTCCTGGCTCGAGGAGGAAACCGGCTCGATGGAGGTCCGCGGCGGCGACTATCCCCTGTCCGGCTCCGGCGAGGTCGGCAGCATCGTCCTCCTCTCGGGAGTGACGGACGTCCCGCGGGTCAAACAGCTCCAGGGGATCGCGATGGAGGCGAAGGCCAACGGTGAGGCGATCCGCGCCCGTAGCCAGAACGACTTCGCGAACCTGATGGACACCGGAAACGAACTCGACGCGCTCTTCTGAGCCGATTCGGACGTGCTTTTTCGATCCTCGTATGTGCTACGATCGTGAGTCGGCGGTTCCATTTGTACGTTACCGCGTACGCGACCGCTCAGGCCGACGGTGACGGCTCGAGATGACGGTCGAGGAACTCGATCTGGTCGGCCACAACGTCATCGAACGCATCGAGGAATCCATCGAAGTGACCGATGGAATAGCGACGCAACTCACCGCGAGGAGCGCGGTCGACGGCGCACACGATGGCTCGAGCGGGCACGATGGTGTCCTCGGTTGCGAGACAGAGTAGCGACGGACAGCGTACGCGGTCGGCGTAACGCACCGGCCGGACTTCCACGATGGACTGGGTCGGTTTCGCGAGAAACTCGTTGCGCCAACGCGAACCTGTCCCACGTACGGCGTCGAAGCCGGGTTCCGCCTCCGGCTGGGTCAGCATCGCTCGAGTCCCCGGCGGTCCGGTCACGGCCATTCGAATCGGACGGCGGCCCAGCATCGCACGCCCCGTGGCGGCGACGTACCGCACGTTGCTGCGCGGGCCGTACTCCAGCGCCGCTCTCAGGCCGTCGAGCATCGGGAACATCGAAACGACCGCCGCCAGCCGGTCGTCGCGTGCGGCAACGTGGATGCCGTGTCCGCCGCCGAACGAGAATCCCCATACGGCGATCCGATCGGCGTCGATCCCCTCGAGCCTGCGGGCGAAGGAAACGGCGGCGGCGAGGTCGGCTCGCTGGCGCTGATAGTCGACCAGTTGGCGGGGTTCGCCGCCGCTGTCTCCAAAGTGACGGAAGTCGACGGTCAGCGCCGCGATGCCAGCGCTCGCAAACCGTTCGGCGAAGCGGGGCAGCCCATCGCGGCGGGTTAGGCTGAAGCCGTTTCCCATCACGATACAGGGAGCGTCACCCCCGGCGGGAGTGGCTGGTCGGTACAGCGTCGCGGCGCACTCCTGGTCGTCCGAACGGAAGCGCAACTCCTCCACCCCGCGTTTGGTGATTTCGGTCCCGTTATCCACGCCCCGGTGGATCTCCCCCTCCGCGTCTCTATCCGATGGTGTGGCTGTCATGGGTTCTTCCCTCGGCGACGAGCATCCGTCACAACAGTCATCAACACCTGCAGTTCCGCATCGCTTGATGAACGCTCACGGTACGTTCGGGGACTACTGTGTTAACTCTTGTCACAGGCATGAGTGGCTCGCTCGACTGCCGTCCCCTCCGCCGCGGTGGTACGGAACCTCCCGCCCCGACGCGTTCCTTACGCCTCCTCGGTGTCCGATCGCTCCGGTGGAAAGAGCCGCGCTTTGATCTCGGGGAGCATCGGATCGCCGCCGAAGTCGGGTCGGACCAGGACGACCATCGACACCACTCCGAGTGTCAGGCCCAGCGTTGCCGCGACCAGTCCGGATGCGAGAACCGACGGCGTGAGCTGCCACGTCTCGAAACCGATCAGCGCCGCGAACAGCCCGGAGACGAGCAGCACTACGCCAGCGGCGAGCAGCCAGCCATTGGCGGTCCCCTCGTGGGATGCCCGGAACACCGCGTAGACCACCGCCGCGCCGGCGAAAAACTGGAACGCGAACACCGCGAAAACGAATCCGACACCCGAGAGCGCCGGAACGGCCGACGCGACCGACCCCTGGACGGAACTCCACAGACCGCCCGAGACGACGAGTGCGAGTTCGAGCCACGCGGCGAACAGCGAGTCGACGAGGTCGACGAACAGCGCCGCGACACTCAAGAGCGCCGAAACGAGCGCCGCTGCGAGACGTTCCCAGAGCCAGTGGTCGGTGACCTCCGCGAGAAGGAAGGCTCCGAACAGCGGCACCAGTGCGAGAACCGCAGCCAGCTTGGCTACCGCGGCCACAACTGACCAGCTCCGGCGCAGGAGTCGGTAGCTGATCCAGAGCGCAAAAGCGAACGCCGGTAGCGTCACCGGGTGTTCGGACAGCAGATGAAACGTGGAGTCGAACATATCCCCCGCTGTTGCACAGCTACGCGGTCGGCTCGAAAGAGGATTTCTCTTGTTCGATAGAGTCGGACATCGAACACGATCGGATGACCTCGCGTCGGATGTGAGCCTCTCATCCCGGCGCCTCACGATCCGTCTCCGTATACAACGTTAAGAGCGTTGACTGTGTATTTGGCGTGAACGGCGGATACGGACGAAGAAACGCCCCGATCGTCTCGACGACACCGATCGGCTGGGCGGCGTACATCGACGCTCGTGTCCGCTTCAAACCGCCACACACATGACAGATCGAACGCTCCACCTACCCGTCGCTGCACAGCCGAGCGTCGACTCGCTCGTCGATCTCGCCCGCCTCGGAGAGGATCACGGCTACGGCCGCGCCTGGCTCCCCGAAACCTGGGGGCGGGATTTCGCCACCGTGCTCACGAGCATCGCGCGCGAAACCGACGAGATCGGAATCGGTCCGAGCATCGCCAACGTCTACTCCCGGTCGCCCGCCCTGCTGGGACAGACCGCGACCACCCTCCAGGAGGTTTCCGACGGTCGACTCCGCGTCGGCATCGGTCCCAGCGGTCCCGCCGTGATCGAGGGTTGGCACGGCGTCGAGTTCGACCGCCCGCTGCGTCGCACGCGCGAGTACATCGAAATCATGCGGACCGTGATGGCCGGCGAGACGCTGAACTACGACGGCGATATCTTCTCGCTGGCCGGCTTTCGCCTGCGGTGTGACCCGCCCGAGACGCCGGTTCCGATCGACGCCGCCGGTATGGGACCGAAATCCGTCGAACTCGCCGGCCGGTTCGCCGACGGCTGGCACGCCATCGTCTTCACCCCCGACGGCCTCGAGGACCGGCTCGAGGACTTAGAGCGCGGGATCGACCTCGGAAACCGCGACCCGGCGGACGTCGGGACTACGCTCTCGCTGACCGCCTGCGCGCTCGAGGACGGCGAGCGGGCGCGCGACCTCGCCCGCCAGCACCTGGCGTTCTACGTGGGCGCGATGGGGACCTACTACCGGGAGTCGCTCTCGAGACAGGGCTACGAGGAGGAGGCCCACGACATCGCCGCGGCCTGGGCCAGCGGCAACCACGAGGAGGCGCTCTCGCACATCTCCGACGAGTTGCTCGACGACCTCGGCGCGGCCGGGACGCCCGAGCGCGCCCGCGAAGAACTACAGAAGTTCGAGGCGATCGACGGCATCGACGAGATCGCGATCGGCTTCCCCCGGGGGGCGACGAGCGAGGAGATCGAGGCGACGATCGAAGTCCTCGCGCCGGACGCCTGAAACGGGGCTCGAGTTCCTCTCGAAACCGCTACCAAAGTACGGTTCAGCGATCGCTTATCCCCGCTCCCGTCCAGGTTCTACTCGAGATGACGACGGACGACTCTCCACCCGACCGCGCCGACGCGGCCACCATCGGGATCGACCACGTCGAAACGATCGTGTCCTCCCACGGGGCGGCGGCCGCGTGGTACGAACGGGTTCTCGGGCTCCGGATCCTGTCTGAGTACGAGCGGTGGGCCGTCGACGGCGGCCCGCTGATCCTCTCCGGTGACGGGGGAGGGACGAAACTGGCGCTCTTCGAGGGGACGCCTGCGACGGATCGAACCGGCGAGTCGACCGGCTTTCGGCGGGTCGCGTTCGGAGTTGACGGCGACGAGTTCTCTCGATTTCTCGAGCGCCTGCCCGAACTCGAACTGACGGACGAGGGCGGCGATCCGGTCCGCGCGGCGGACGTCGTCGACCACGGTCTGTCGCACTCGATCTACTTCACTGACCTCGACGGGAACCCGCTCGAGGTGACGACCTACGACCCGGTCGACGGCTGATCCGGACTCCCTACCGAGATCCGATCACGACTGGACCGGGAGAGTCAGGTGACTCGAGGGCGAGGCCAGCGGTATGACCGCGGAACCGATTCCGGTTGGCGCCGGAACCCCCGAGGGCCACAACACCGCCTATCTCCTTCCGGGGCACGACGTCCTCGTCGACCCCGGCCCGCCGACCGACGGCGCCTGGGGGGACCTGCGTGCGGGTCTCGAGCGATGCGATTACGACCTGGGGAGCCTCGAGTACGTCCTCGTCACCCACTGGCACGCGGATCACGCGGGACTCGCGCCGCGGCTGGCGGAGGCGGCCGACGCCACGATCGCGATGGGGGCCGCCGACGCGCCGCTGGTCGCCGACTACGCCGCGGAACGCGAGCGCCGCCTCGAGCGAGACGCCGAGACGATGGAACGCTGGGGCGTTCCTGCCGACGTCGTCCGTTCCGTCGCGTCGGGCGACGAGCCGTCACCGATGCCGGAGTCGACGCCCGTTGAACCGCTCGAAGACGGGGACACTATTGCGGGTCTCGAGGTGGTCGCAACGCCGGGACACACGCTCGGCCACGTCGCTTTCGCGGCCGAGTCGGACCTGCTCGTCGGCGACGCCATCCTCTCGACCTATACTCCGAACGTCGGCGGGAGCGACACCCGGACGAGCGACCCGCTCGCGGCGTATCTCGAGAGCCTCGAGCGCCTCGCCTCCCGCGCGGAGACGCTGCGGCCGGGCCACGGGACGACGCTCGAGGTCGATCGCATCGCGGAAATCAGAACCCACCACCGCGAGCGCACCGATCGGGTTCGCGCGGCCCTCGAGAAACGGGGGTCGGCGACCCCGTGGGAACTCGCAACCGATCTGTTCGGCGACCTGGCGGGCATCCACGCCAAGTTCGGGGCCGGTGAGGCGGCGGCGCACCTGAACGCGCTCGAGCGAGCGGGGGAAGCGATGAGCCGGCTCGAGGGGGGAAAACGCGCGTTCGAGCCGCGATAGCCGCGATTCGCGGCGCTACGCGAGCGACCGTACCCGCATTCGAACGTTATCGGCGGGCTGAAGTGTCGCGCCGGGCGCGAGTTCGGGGTTCGGATCGGACAGGAGGTCCAGTTCTACGCGCCGGAGCACCGTCGGGAGCACCAGTTTCAGCTCCATCCGCGCGAACCGCATCCCGATGCAGTGGCGCGGCCCGCCGCCGAACGGGAAGTAGGCGTACTCGGGGAGTTCGTCCCTGAAGCCGTCGGTCCACCGATCCGGGTCGAACGCCTCCGGCTCGTCGTAGAACCGTTCGTCCCGGTGGATCCGAAACTGGGGCAGCGTGACGTTCGTCCCCTCGGGGATCAGGTAGCCGTCGAGGTCAATGTCCTGGTCGGCGGTCCGGAAAACGGCGAACGCTGGCGGATACAGCCGCATGGCCTCCGTCAGCACCCGGTCGGTGTACGTGAGCTGCGGGACGTCGGCCGGCGTCGGAGCGTCGTCGCCGAGGACCTCGGCCCACTCCCGCCGGAGGCGGTCGCGTACCTCGGAGTGCCGGGCCAACAGGAGCGTCGTGTACGTGAGCGCCAGCGACGTCGTCTCGTGGCCCGCAAAGAGGAACGTGAGCAGCTGATCCCGCAGCTCCCGGTCTGTGTGGCGGTAGCCGTCGAGGCCTTCAGCGACCAGCAGCAGCGAGAGAAGGTCGTCGCGCTCCTCGAGGTCGTCGGCCCCGCGTCGCTCCCCGACCACCTCGCCCACGACGTCCTCGAACGCGGCCATACTCCGGTCGTACCGACGCTGGCTGGGGGTCGGCACCCACGAGGGGAGAAAGAAGTTCGACAGCGAGCGCGGATCGGCCCGCTCGTTGATCGCGTGTGCGACGTCCGTGACCGCTTCCCCCCGCTCGTTGACGTCGAGATCGAACAGCGTTCGGGCGAGAACATCTACCGTCAGCTCCGAGAACCGGTCGTTGACAGCAATCTCGCCGGCTGCCGGCCAGCGATCGGCGTGTTCGGCCGCCGTCTCGACCATCGTCTCCCCGTACCGCTCGATCCGCTCGAGCGTGAACGCATTCTGGAGCATCGATCGCTGGGCACTCCACTGTTCGCCCTCGGTGAACAGCACCCCCTCGGGGGCAAACTCGTTGCCGCCGAACGCCTCGAACTGGAACTTCCGGACCAGATCCGAGTCGGTAACCAGCAATCGCTCGACGTGCTCGGGGTGTAGCACCATCGTGAACGGGAGTCCTCCGACCTCGTACCGGACTACGTCGCCGTAGGTCGCGATGCGCTCGAAAAATCCGACGGGGTCTCGAGCAAGCTGAAGCGTGTTCCCCAGAAGCGGTAGCCCGTCCGGCCCAGGGGGTGCTACCGCGGACCCGTCCGCCGTCGATGACTGGCTGGTGGTCATGACAGGTACCCGTACGAGATCCGGTGGGAAACGAATTCGGTCGAAGCACCTAGCCGCTTTATGTTCCGGGTCCGAGACGATCCACAGAGGCGAACTCGAGCATGAAGTACTGCACCCTTCACCTCCGCCAGCCCGATCGGTTGCTCCACCCGATGCAGCGATTCATTCGGGACGAGGATGTCGTGTCGTACGAGGAGTTGCTCGCGTGGAACGTCAGGCCGGGTGAGCCGACCGAGTACGAACTGTTTTACGCCGAGGTGACCGACGCGGACCGGTACCTGGCGGCGGTCGAAGACGTGGAGTCGATCCGATGGCACCGGTCCTCCCGAGCGAGCGAGGACTCCCTCTACGTGTTCGTCTGCCAGGAGACTCGAGAAGACGACGTGGCGTTTCGACGCGCGTTCGGGCGACTGGAGCTCATCGTCGTTCCACCGATCATCTACGACGAGGATGCGGCGATGACTCTGACAGTCGTCGGGCAGGAGGCGGACCTCGGGGCGCTCGTCGAGAGCGTTCCCGCGGATATCGACGTCAGGGTAGTGGAGGTCGGAACGTACAACCATCCCCACACGACGATTGTTGGGCGACTGACCGATCGCCAGGCGGAAGCTGTCGAAGCCGCGACAGACCTCGGCTACTACGACGTTCCGCGGACGGCGTCGCTCGCGGCGGTCGCCGACGCGCTCGACTGCGCGGAGAGTACGGCCTCTACCCTGCTTCGAAAGGCGGAGTCGAGCGTCATGTCGCGTCTCGTCGAGCGATAGCTCGAGACGCCGCCCCGCTGGTTCACTCGAGGGCCAGCCCCGCCGTCTCGATCCCTTCGCGCCGCCCGTCGAGTACGCCGAACCGCTCTTCCCGACGCGTCTCGAGCCAGTAGAGCAGCCGCTCGGCCCACTCGAGTTTCCTCGCTTTCACGGGGTCGACCGAGGGATCGTCGAAGTCCCAGCCGACGAAGACGAGTTCGACCGCGCCCAGGTGATCGGCGAGAAACGCCGCCCGGTCGCCGTCGGTGAACCCGCCGAAGTTCCGAACCGGACCCGCTGGTGCGGCCTGGGTGGTCGGCAGGACGAACGCGTCCCGGCACCTGGGGACGACCTCACGGATGGCGGGCACGTTGTCGCCGTGGGCGGCGACGGCGACCGGCGTTCCGTTTTCGGTCAGGTCGACGACCGTCTCCGGGTTCTTGTCGAGATCGGTCACCAGACAGTCGACGTCCACGCCGCCGTCGGCGAGCGTATCCGCCGCCGTCGACGCCGCGAACACGACGTCCGCCCCGGCGGCGCGCTCGAGCGCCCGTTCGGAGTCGATCGAGGGGCCAGCGCCCGCGATCGCGACGGTCGCACCGCGGGTCGCGGCGAGGCGCTCGAGGTCGAACGGCGTCGTCAGTTCGGCCAGCAGATCCCGTGCCCGCTCGTCGTCGCGGCGCTCGAAGCCGAAGTCACGTACAATCGCCTCGTACACCGGTTCCCACTCCTCAAACTCCATGCGCATCACTAGGCGACGTAGTGCCACAATAATTCCGCGATGTGGACCGGGAACGGTTCCGAAGTACCCCTACCCAGGAACCGTCCCGGCGTCCACTCACCTCTTACGAAGCCTCCGCCATAAGCTTTCTCTTACCGCAACGAATCTGCGAGCGCATCGCCGACAGTCGACAGAGTCTCATTTTCGCGCCCGAGACGGCTCGAAACCTCCGAAATGGCCGCATCTGTCCCAATCAGCAGATCCTCGTCAGTTGCTAGCTCGACGCACACCACGCCGTGCTCCGAGGCGACGGTCTCGAGTCGCGTGCGGTCCTCGACCGTGAGACCCTCGAGAACGAACGCCTGATGAACCCAGTTGGCGGCCAGTTCGGGATCTACGCCGGCTTCGGCGAGACGCGTGCGCAGTTCTCGTGTCGACCCTGCCTCGAGGCGGGAAACGGTGACGTCGTCGCCGACCCGCCGGTCGCGTTCGGTGAACGCGGCACCGATCAGCGCCGCGTCCCGCGTTTCGGCAACGTCGTGTGTGCGGATCACGTGCGCGCCGCGTTCGACGGCCATCGAGGTCGCCGCGAGACTGACCGGTAGCCTCTCGTCGGTTTCGCGGTCCGCGAGCTCTCCCAGGAAGTTCTTCCGGTTGATCGACACCAGCATCGGCCTGCCGAGCGCGCGGAACTCTCGAAGCCGGCGGAACGTCTCGCGGTCGTCCTCGAGGGTCTGGGCCTCGCTCCAGCCGCCGAACGCGGGGTCGACGATCGTCTTCTCGGTGAGGCCGTTCTGCTTCAGCGCCTCGTAGACCTGATCGACGTACTCCGCGGACGCCGCCCACTCGGGTGATTTGCGAGCGGCCCAGTCGGTTTCCTCGACCGCTCCCGGCCGCTCGAGATCCGGCGGACTCGCCATCTTCGCCACCGCGACGTCGTGGTCGGCACAGACGACGGACATCTCGGGGTCCGCGAAGCCGCAGATGTCGTTGACCATGTCAAAGCCGCTCGAGAGCGCTTCGTCTGCGACCTCGGCGTATCTCGTTTCGATCGAGAAGACCGCGTCGCCGGACACCCGGTCGATCGTCTCCAGGGCGACGTGGAGGCGCTCGAGTTCCTCTTCGGCCGTGAGCACGTCGAAGCGCTTGTTCGCCGACTCGAGGCCGATGTCGACGATGTCGGCTCCCTCCCCGATGAGCGCCTCGTCAACGTAGCGGGCGGCGTCCGCGGGGTCGTCGAAGACGCTGGGGTCGTACGGCGACTCCTCGCTGACGTTCAACACGCCCATGATCCGGGGCGGGTGGCCGTCGCCGATCCCGAGGCCAGCCGCGTCGACGCTGTCCATACCCACACTCGGGAGAGCAGCTAAAAAGGGACCACGATTCCGGCGAGAGGCGACTGATCGGCCGACCCACCGACGCGCACGAACAGGCACTTTTTGTCCACCCACGCGAAACGACTCGATATGGGTAAAGTCAGCATCGGGATGTTCGGCTGGCGCTTCGACGAGGACGACATCCTCGACGAGAACGGCGAGTTTCTCCCGCTCGAGGAGATGCAGAAAAACGACCGCGAGCGGCTGATTCGCCTCCAGAGCACCCTCTACAACGCGCCGTGTAACGCCTGCTGGCTGATCCACGGCGACGCGAACGTCGAGGAGTGTAACACCGCTCGCTACGTTTACGGCGAACCGCTCTCGGAGGTCGTCCTCTGTGAGGAACACGAACCCGACTTCGTCTACTGGTTCCGCCGGGACGGCGGCAGCGAGTACCAGGGAACCGACGAGTTCGAGGACCAGTTCTACGAGTGGTTCCTCGAGGGCGGACGCGCCCCCGAGGGGTACGAGGGGATGGAGTACGTCTCGACTGATCCGGACAACCTCCCGGAGCCCCCGAAGCCGGATCCCGACGAGTACGAGGAGCTACTGGACGACGACGTTTCCGACCGCGTCGGCCTCACCGACGAGGAGATCCGCGACAGCGGCGTCGACCTCGGCTCGGAGTATCCGTCGAAATGACCGGCGGTGGCGACCGCGGTACGCCCGCGGCGGAGTCGGCGTCAAACCGGACGCCCCCCGCCGTCGCCGTCGTCGGTGCGAAGACGCCGGGTAACGTCGGCACCATCGCCCGCGCGATGAAGAACTTCGGCTTCGAGGAACTCCTGCTCGTCGATCCACCGGAACTCGACCCCGATGGAGAGGCTTACGGCTTCGCCGGCCACGCCCGTGACGATATCCTGCCGAACGCGACCGAGATCAGTTTCGACCACCTCGTCGAAAACTACCACACGATCGGGTGTACCGCCGTCACGAACGAAGACGACCGGAACCACGTGCGGTTTCCGTTCTCGACCCCCGCCGAACTCGCCGAGCGACTGCCGACCGTCGAAGCCCCGACCGCGCTCGTCTTCGGGCGCGAGCGGGTGGGACTCACCAACGAGGAACTCGAGCGGATCGACGAGATCTGTTCGATCCCCGCCAGCGCCGAGTATCCCGTTCTCAATCTCGGGCAGGCGGCGACGATCACCCTCTACGAACTTCGAAACCTGACACTCGCGCCCCACGACACCCAGCTTCCCGATATCGAGCGGGTTCGCGCGCCGGAGCCGCTGCTCGAGCGCTGTTACGACCAGTGGGAGCGGCTGCTGGTCGAACTCAACCACCCCGAAGAGAAGCGCGAGAAGACGATGCGAATGATCCGCCGGGTCTACGGCCGGGCCGATCCGACCGAACGTGAGGTCAACACTTTTCTCGGATTGCTCCGACGAGCGGTGGAGCGACCGGACCAACGGGAGTAGCCGAAACCCGACTCAGGCGCGCTTCTGTATCTCCTCGCGGAGTAACTGACTCACGAGGTCGCCGTCGGCCTTTCCGCGGAGTGCGCCCATACACTCGCCCATGAGTCCGGAGAACGCCTGCATTCCCTCTTCTTCGACCTGTCCCTCGTTTCGTTCGACGACCTCGACGACCGCCTCGCGGACCTCGTCCTCCCCTGCCGAACCGAGTCCGGCGGCTTCGGCGACCTCCTCGGCCGAACGGTCGGGCTCTCGAGCCAGCGCCGAGAGCAGATCCGGGACGCCCTCGCGAGCGAGGTCGCCGCCTTCAGCCATCCCGAACACCTGCTCGAAGTGGTGACGGCTGAGGTTCTCGACGGGCACGTCGTCCCGACGGAGTTCGGTCACCGTCGACTCGAGGGTCGTCGCCGCGAGCGTGGGGTCGACGCCGTCGGCCACGACGGCCTCGAAGACGGGCATCCGTCTGCCGTAGGCGACCTGCTCCGCCAGCCCGGCGTCGAAGTCGTACTCGGTCTGGTAGCGCTCGACCTTCGCGGTGAGCAGTTCGGGTTCGGGAACCTCGCTCGGATCGAGGGAAACCGGGGGCACGTCCGTCTCGGGGTACATCCGCGCCGCACCCGGCAGCGGGCGCAGGTAGCGGGTCGTCCCGTCCTCGTTCGCGCCGCGGGTCTCCTCGGGGACGCCCTCGAGTGCCGTCTCCGCGCGGGCGGCGGTGGCCTCGATCGCCGACTGCGCGACGTCGGTCGCGGCGGCGACGATGGCGACGGCGTCCTCCTCGGCGGCGCCGACTTCCTCCCGAAGCGCCGCGACCTCCTCCTCGGTGACGCCGTAGGCCGGCAGTTCGTCCGTGTGGAAGATGCCGCCCGCGCCGTGGCGCTTGGCGTGATCGGAGAGTTCGGTTCCCAGCCGGCGGTCGGGCACGATCTCGCGGCCGACGAGGCCGTCGAACCCCTCGAGGCGGACGGCCATCACGGAGCCACCGGAACGCAACGCGCTACCGATCACGCCGCTGTCGGTGCCCTCGAAGACATCGGTTACGTCCTGCGAGTTCCCGACGGACGCGGCGCGTTCAGCGAGTTCCTCGCGAATCTCGACGAGTTCGGCCTGCCGGCCGACCTCGGTGCGGACGATGTCGTCGATGTCGTCCAGGCTCTGGACGCCCTTGATCTCGACGCGGGCACCCTCTTCGATGGAGACGTTGACGTCCTGGCGGATGGTGCCGAGTCCGCGCTTTACCTTGCCGGTCGAGCGCAGCAGCATGCCGATCCGTTCGGCGGCCTCGCGGGCCTGCTCGGGGGAGCTGATGTCGGGTGCCGTGCCGATCTCGACCAGCGGAATACCCAGTCTATCGAGGCTGTAGACGACGCCGTCGTCGGTCTCTTCGATCCGCTGGGCGCTCTCTTCTTCGAGCATCATGTCCTCGATACCGACCGGCCCGTCGTCCGTTTCGATCTCGCCGCCGGTCGCCACGAGAGAGGAGCGCTGGAAGCCCGACGTGTTCGAGCCGTCGACGACGATCTTTCGCATGACGTGGGCCTGGTCGACCGGTCGCATCGCCATCAGCTGGGCGACCTCGAGCACCGTCTCGACGGCCTCCTCGTCGAGTCGATGCGGCGGCTCGTCGTCCTCCTCGACGAGACAGGTCGAATCGTAGGCGAGGTAAGTGAACTCGCGGTCGACCCTGCTCTCCTCGACGGCGGCCTGGTCGAGCTCGCCCAGTTCGCTCCGTGTGGGGTGGAGGTAACGGGTGAACTCGCGGACCGACTCCCCGGGCTCGCGCAGGTCGGTTGGACAGGCACAGAACAGCTTCGTCGCCGTATCGAGTTGCTGGTGGATCTCCAGCCCGGCGACGAGTCCGAGCTCGTCGTAGTCGTACTCGGTCATTGTCGACCCCTCGGAGGCCGAGGGGTAAAAAACCGTCCAGTTGCGGCCAGGACCGTCCGGACGCGGTCGGCAACTCAGTCGTCGACCGATTCGAGTCGCGACTCGCGACCGTCGGTTTCGGCGGAACGGACCGCCGTGGAAACGGCCTCGAGAACTCCCGGCGGATCCGCTTCGACGGCGCGCTCTCGACAGGTCTCGTACCGTCGCCGGGCGGTCTCTCCGGCGAAGTGGCGCTCGTCCAGCGGCCGGCTCTCGACGGCCACGAGGGCATCGACGGTCGCGAGCGCCTCGAGCAGGCGTTGATTGCCGGCGGCGATCTCGAAATCGGCCAGGACGACCGCATCGGCCGCCTCGATCCGATCGACGGCAGCCGTGCGAGCGGTTCCGGACACCGGTGCGAACGGCTCGACCGTGATGCAGTCGAGGCCGCGTCTGCGAGCAGCGACGGCGACCGCATCGCCGGTCGGCACCGGACCGGCCGAGACGTCGACACCGGCGGCCTCGAGGCGCGAGAGAACCGCCGCCCCCGTCGGCCCCGCGCCGAGCACGTGCACCCGGTCCGGCGGATCGGTCACCTGCGCCTTCGGGAGCGCGGTCACCGACACGGTTCCCGTCACGAGGTTGTCGGTCACCGTCGCCGTGGCGTCGAACGCCGATTCGAGGGTGCCGGGCGTGAGAACGGCATCGGGAGCGCCGTCCGCGGCGACGCGCCCGTCGGCGAGCAACACCAGTCGATCGCAGTAGCGTGCGGCGAGATCCAGGTCGTGGATCGCTGCAACGGCGGTTCGGCCGTCGGCGACGAGGTCGGCGACGAGTTCGAGGGTTTCGATCTGGTGATTGACGTCGAGACTCGCCGTCGGTTCGTCGAGCAAGAGAACGGGCGTCTCCTGGGCGATGGCCCGGGCGAGGAGCACCCGCTGGCGCTCGCCGCCGCTCACCTCGTCGATCCCGCGGTCTGCGAGCGCCGCGGTCCGCGTGCGCTCGAGCGCCCGGTCGACCTGCGCCCGATCGGCCTGCGTCGGCGGCGAGAACCGCGAGCGGTGCGGGTGGCGCCCCATCTCGACGACGTCACGGACGTCGAAGGAAAACGATAGCGCGGTGTCCTGGGGAACGACGGCGACCCGGCGGCTCGAGGCGTTCGCCGAGAGCGCGTGCACGTCGGCACCGTCGATCGAAACGGTTCCCGACGACGGCTCGAGCGCGCCGCTTATCGCCCGGAGGAGCGTCGTCTTGCCGGCGCCGTTGGGGCCGACGAGGCCAACGAACTCGCCGGGGCGGACCGACAGCGAGACGGCCTCGAGCACCGGAACCTCGCCGAACGAACACGAGACGCCGTCGATGTCGATCGTTCCGTCGGCGGGTTCGCGGCCGCTCACAGCGCGTGCACCTCCCGGCGCGTGAGCAAGAAGAGGAAGAACGGCGCGCCGACGGCCGCGGTAACGATCCCCACCGGCACTTCGGCGGGACCGGCCCGGGCCACGGTGTCGGTCGCGACCAGGAACGAGGCCCCCGCCAGCGCGCTCGTCGGCAACAGAATCCGGTGGTCGGGACCGACGATCAGGCGCATGATGTGGGGGACGACGAGGCCGACGAAGCCGATCACGCCGGCGACTGCGACCCCCGCGGCGGTGATGATACTCGCGAGCGCGAGCAGGAGCAGCTTCGTCCGCTCGACTTCGACGCCGAGGTGGTGGGCGTCCTCCTCGCCGAGCAACAGGACGTTCATCTCGCGGGTGAACGCGCCGAGAACGAGCACCCCGAGGAGGGCGACGGGGAGGGCGAAGCCGACGTCACTCCAGGTGCTGTTGTGGAGGTGGCCCATCAGCCAGATCACGGCCTGGCGCAGGCTCTCGCCGCTGTGGACGAGCATGTAGGAGATGAACGCCCCCAGGAAGGCCTGGACGGCGACCCCGGCGAGCAGCAGGGTGGCGACGGGGGTGCGACCGCCCTCCGTCGCGATCGCGTAGACGAGAAACGCGGTGGCGAGCGCGCCGACGAACGCCGCCAGATGGAGGCCGCCAACCGGGATCAGCGCCGGGAACGCGATAGCAGCGACCGCGCCCGCGGCGGCCCCCGAGGAGACGCCGATGATCGAGGGATCCGCGAGCGGATTGCGGAAGAAGCCCTGCATCACGGTTCCGGCGGCGGCGAGCGCGAAGCCGACCGTTGCTGCGAGGGCGATCCTGGGCAGGCGAACGTCCGCTACGATGATCTGGTGGGTTCCGGGGACGTCGAAGCCGAACACGGACGCGTACTCGAGTCCCGGCACCGCTACCGTCCAGCCGACGCCGGGGAGAGATTTCGTCTCGAGGCCGATACTCGACGGCACAACCAGGGCGTTCAACATCGCCTTCGACACCGTGAGCGGGTCGATTCTGACCGGTCCGAGGGCGGCGCTCACGACGGCAACGGCGAGCAGGAGGACCGTGAGCCCCCCCGTCCAGGCGAGCACTCGGCCCGGTCGTTCCATACTTCGCAAGCTCGCTTGCATTAGATAAATATTTGTTGGAGTGGGTGTCAGGGTTCGAGTGATGCGAACGCTATTGATCGTACTCGTTGCGACGCTCACTGCGCTTGCGATGGTTGCACCTGCAGCCGCAGTCGGAACAACGGCCGCCGCCCAGGAGGGAGCGTGTGAGTACCCGCTCGAGCTAACGGACGGCTCTGGCGAGGAGATCACGCTCGAAGAGGAACCGGAGGAGGTCGTGACGCTGTACCCGAGCGACGCCCAGCTCGCGTACGAAATCGGCGCCGAGGACAAAGTCGTCGGCATGCCGATCGGGGAGTTCACCGACTCCCTCGACGCCGGCGACCGGACCGACATCAGCCAGGACGACGGTGCCACGGCCGACGTCGAGAAGGTGATCGACCTCGATCCGGACGTCGTCATCGCGGCGGACATCGTCTTCAGCCAGGAGGGGCTGCTCGAGCAACTCCGGGATGCCGGCATCACGGTGTACGTCTTCGAGACGGCAACTTCGATCGAGGACGTGAAAGACGACGTGCGCCTCGCCGGCCAGCTTACCGGCGAGTGCGACGGCGCCGCAGAGACGGTCGACTGGATGGACGAGCGCCTCGAGGCGATCGAGTCCGCCCTCGAGGACGAGGAGCGCCCGCTCGCGTACTACGGAACGGGAGACGGCTACACGGCCGGACCCGGCAGCTTCCAGCACGATGCGCTGACGACCGCCGGCGTCGAAAACCTCGCCGAACGAGCCGGAATCGAGGGGTGGGGCCAGGTGAGCGAGGAAGTCGTTCTCGAGGAGGACCCCGAGTGGATCATCTACCCGGACTACGGGATGGAGCCCGACTTCGCGGAGAGCGTCGAATCGACCACCGCCTACGAGGAGGACAACGTCATCGGCATCGACGCGAACGCGATCAGCCAGCCCGGACCGAACGTGATCGACGCCCTCGAGGAGATCATCGAGGCCGTCCACCCCGAGGCGTACGCGGAACTCGAGTCGACGGACGCGGAGAGCGATGACTCCGATGCCGACGACGCGGCGTCGGACGGTGCTGAAACCGACGATGCAGAGTCCGACGACACAGGGGCGGATACCGACGCTGGCGACGAACCCGCAGACGACACGGCAGGGGACGACTCGCTCCCCGGCTTCGGCATCCCCGCCGCTATCGCCGCCGTGATCGCTCTGCTCGCGCTCGCCGCCCGCCGGCAGTAACTCCCCCCGCCACCGCGACTCGTTTTGAAAAGCGTTTACTCGCCGGCCCTCCCAGCACACCCATGGTCGAGAACGTCATCTGGCCCGCCTACCTGGATGCGGCCCTCTCGCGGGCCGATGGGCGGCGGGTTCCCGAGGATCTTGCGGTCGAAGAGCCGACGGTCGACGAGATCGCGAAGGCCGTCCAGCAGATCGGCTACGACGCCGTGGTCGAGCGGGATAAGGCCTACTCTCGAGAGTCCTGGCTCCAGCGGGGGCGGGTCGTCGTCCGCGGGGCCGAGGACTCGACGAAGAACGACCTCGTCCAGGCGGTCGCGGCCTACGTCGTCGCGATGCGCGAATGAGTATGCGCCGCGTCGGCCAGGTCGTCCGCACCGCCCAGGGATTGGCGATCCTGCGCGCTCAGGACGACGACGTCGCCGACATCGGCACGATGGTGCTGGACGACTCCCTCGAGACGGTCGGCCGCGTCGTCGACGTCTTCGGCCCGGTCGAGAAGCCGTATCTGGCGGTGACTCCGAAGGACAGCGTACACACGCCCGCGCTCGTGGGGTCAACGCTGTACGCCCGGTAAACTCTGTACGACGCTGTACGCCCGGTAAACTCTGTACGCGACCGGGCGGAGACGGGAAACGAAACCGGTCGTTGAACGGCGTCGGTACGAAATTTTCCTTTCACGCAGATCATAGCTGAACGTCACGGTCAGTACAGGCGAAGAACAGAGCACGGTGTGTAGTAAGCGATTTCATAGCTGTCGGACGTAGCGTCCCGAGTATAGATGAAGCAGGCAGAATTTGACGCTCTTGCTCTGCTGGTAGTCGGCAGTACTCCCTGCGGCGGCGTGCACTGGACGCCGCGAGGATGATTCTGGACTGAGAACCCAGTTTCGGTGAAAAGCACCCGCAGAAGGAAGTTAAGCGCTATTTCATCTACCGCAGGACGTAATGGCTTGGAGGGCAAAACACTCAAGCATGGACGATGGCACCGGCGGAGAAGATACTGACAGCACCACACACGCTGACGGCAAGCAACAAGACCCACCGCAGGTGCCTGACACGCTTCTTCAGATGGATACCGAGTTCGCTGTCCTTGCACATCCACGGCGGCGGTATCTTCTCTATACGCTCAGCGAGAAGCCCCAGTGGTCACTGCGCGAACTCGCCACGAAGGTTGCCGCGTGGGAGTTAGATATTCCAGAAGAGACGGTGACAGCTGACGAACGGAATCAGGTCTACGTCTCGCTCCTGCACGCGCACGTTCCAAAACTGGTTGACTACGGCGTTGTCGGCTTCAATCGTGAGAGCGAGACCATTACGAAGGGGCAACACACTGACAAAATTTTAACGATGCTGGCAGGGGTAGGAGGGAGTGCTGATAGCACCCAGCAGTCGCACGCAGAGAGGAGTTATCATGAATGACAGCCACGATAAAACTTCTACCACAGAGACACTCAATGGGGGAGACCGGCCAGTTGCAGACGCGCAAGCGCACTACGACCACGACGGCCCACAGGATTTAACGACGACGATTATTTTTGCCGTTGCCGACGCTGAAGGGGTTGAGCCACCAGACATCAAAACCCCGCCATTATACGACTCCGTGGATACCGTTGCGGTCGAAGAGGCGCTGTTCGGCCCGGCAGCCCAGCGTGAAAACCACACCGGGGATGAGTCACTGACGTTTTCGTACCGTGGCCACGAGATTACAGTCAGAAGCGACGGCTGGGTATTCGTCGATACGGACGCTGACCACTAACCACCCAGACATCGTCGAGAACACCTGCGTCTTCTCTGACTGCTCCGTTCAGCACCCGTAACATTCCTGTTTACGCTCACCTTGCAGATGTCCCCACAGCTTCTATCGAAGTCGGTACGAGTACGATATGGAATGACAAAGCAGTGCATTGAGTGTGAGTGGTCTGCTACCGCGTCAGACGGCTGTTCATCTGACCCGGACCGACGAGCGATTGTGCATCACCGCAAAACCGGACACACGGTTGTGTCAACGGAGGCCATCGCAAACCTCGGTCAGCACCCCCATCCGCCTCCGAATCAGAGAAAAGAGTAGCCTCGATACGAACGTTCGGCCTAATGGCAGTCATGGTCGCCGCAGATTCAGGCGAGTAGTTTTATAGACGTTCTCACGATACCTGAGATATGAAGGTCGTGCTCAATGGGCATACTGAGACTGCGCACAAGCCCGCGACCGAGAGCAACGTTCGTCGCGCACAGTGTGGCGCACTCAAAGAGGTTCCAGACGAGCACGTCCGCACAATCGCTGCTGAGATAACTGAGCTCCCAGATGAATTCAGTCACTGTGGGCGCTGTTTCGAAGATGCTGGTGGCTATTGAGCAGGAAGAAGATGCCGATTCGAAAACACCCGCAGATGGTCAGTGAGCACGCGCACATAGCAAACCAGCTCACTGAAGTTCGGACGCAACCGTGTGACCGAAACTCGAGACGGAAACACCAATACGGCAGGCACGCAAAGCCGGCGACATGAACGATCGAGCGCGGGTTCTCGCCGCCGTCGGGGTGACGGTGCTGTTGTTTCTCGGCGTCCAGTTGGGTGCGCTGGCGCTGATCGAGCCGTTCCACGACGCCGACCGCCAGGCCGTCGAGAACCCCGAGGATCCGACGAACAGCATCGTCTACTTCGTCGCGATCCTCGTCGCGACCGGATTCATGCTCGCGGCGTTCAAGTACGACGTCCAGTGGCTCATCCGCGGGCTGATCATCGGGGTGAGCGTCTTCCTCGCGTGGTTCGTCTTCGCCGAGGTCGTCCCGCCGCTGGTCGTTGTCGGCGGGCTGAACGCGCTCGCACTCGGCGGGGCGCTCCTCGTCGGCGCTGGCCTGGTCGTCCACCCCGAGTGGTACGTCATCGACACCGCCGGGGTGGTGATGGGCGCGGGTGCAGCGGGGCTGTTCGGCATCAGTTTCGGCCTCCTGCCCGCGCTCGTTCTCCTCGTGGTGCTCGCCGTCTACGACGCCATCAGCGTCTACAAGACCAAACACATGCTCAGCCTCGCGGAAGGCGTCATGGACCTCAAGATCCCGGTCGTCCTCGTGATCCCGACGACGCTCTCGTACTCCTATCTCGAGGCGATGGACGCCGCCACCGGGTCGGAAGCGGAGACCTCCGGCCCTGAATCCGAAACGGCGCTCGACTCGTCGGCGGAAACCGAGAACGCGACCGAAGCGTCGGCGGAAGCAGAGAGGGCGATCGAATCACCCGAGGAGGCCGACCTCGAGGCGGGCCAGCGCGACGCGCTCTTCATCGGCCTGGGCGACGCGGTGATCCCGACGATCCTGGTCGCCAGCGCCGCCTACTTCGTCGACGCGGGGTCACTCGAGGTGCCCGGCATCGTCCTCAACGTCCCGGCGCTCGGGGCGCTGCTCGGAACGATCGCGGGCCTGCTCGTGTTGATGCACATGGTGCTCAAGGGGCGCCCCCACGCCGGCTTGCCGCTGCTCAACGGCGGTGCGATCGCGGGCTATCTGCTTGGCGCACTCGCCAGCGGCGTTTCGCTGTCCGCCGCGATCGGTCTCTGAAAAGCGAGAGAGTAGACCGACGGCGTCAGTCGTCGTGCTCGAGGCCGCCGATCATCGTGTCGACCCGCTGGTCCTCGTCGGGGACGTCCGCGGGGTAGACGCCGACGATGACGAAATGGTCGTCGCCGTAGTCGGGCTGGGCGATATCCAGCAAGACGTCCATCTCGATCCCCGTGACGAACGTCGCGGTACCCTCGTACGCCTCGACGGCGATCGACTTCTCGAGGCCGCCGACGCTCCGCTCGCCGGCCGACCCCTCGATAGAGAGGTCCTCGTACTGGTCCTGGACGAGCATGACGATCTCCTCGCTGTCCATCTGGCTCAGCGGGTTGAACTGCCGGCCGGCGACGCTGACCTGCGGGGAGGTGATGACCGAAAAGACGCCCGCCTCGAGTCGCTCGAGGCCGGGAATCTCGAGCGATCGGGTGTACTCGGTGACGTGGTTCGTCACCTCGACCGTCTCGCCGGCGACCTCCTCGCTCTCCTCGAACGACCGCGTCTCCTGGTGGGAGTAGCCCGCCTCGTCGTCGGTGCCGTCGGTGACGGTTGCGGGCGTGGCGGCGAACGTCGTCGCATCCTCGAGCACGTCGTCGAGACAGCCGGCCGCGGAAACGAGACCGGCGGCAGCGACGCCCGACAGGTAGCTCCGTCTGTTCATATGCGCGTGGAATTACCCCGGAATTATAAACTTCGTGGTCCGTAGGACGTTTAGCTAGTGTGTTAAGTCCGAAAATTATTTTTGAGGGCCACGTTCCGGGAGAGCGTTCCTGTCGCGAGTGACCGAACGCTTACGAACGACTACGCGTCCTACGGAAGCCGGTAGGTCGCCCCTTCGTCCGTGTCCTGGACCTCGATTCCCAGCGCCTCGAGTTCGTCCCGGAGTTCGTCCGCCCGCTCGTAGTTTCCGGCTGCCCGTTCCTGTTCGCGAACCTCGAGTACGAGGTCGACGACGTCGCCGGCCAGTTCGGCCTCGCCGCCGGTGTCGCCGGTAAACGAGAGGCCGAGTACGTCGCCCAGTTCCTCGAGCGTCTCGACCGCCCGGCGGAGGCCGCGGTAGTCGTACGCCGGTTCCTCGCCGTCGTCGGTGGCGTTCCCGTCGGTGACGTGGCGATTGACGGCCGTCGCGACCGACAGCAGCGCCGACTGGGCCTCGCGCGTGTTGAAGTCGTCGTTCATCGCTCCCGTGAACTTCACGCGGGCGTCGTCGACGGCTGCCCGGAGCTCCTCGTCCTCGACGTTCGTTCCGGCCGCTGGCGAGTCGATGACCTCGGTTGCGGCCTCGTGGGCGCGCTCGAGGCGGTCCCAGCGTTCCTCGGCCTCGGCGATCGTCTCGTCGCTGTAGAGCTGTGCGCTGTTGTACGACCCGGCCGTGAGGAAGGTCCTGAGGACGTTCGTCCCCCACTCCTCGACGGCCTCCCCGACGGTGACGAAGTTGCCCAGGCTCGAGGACATCTTCTCTTCGTCCATCTGGAACAGCTCGCAGTGGAGCCAGTAGGTCGCGAAGCGCTGGCCCGTCGCGGCCTCGGACTGGGCGACCTCGTTTTCGTGGTGCGGAAAGACCAGGTCGCGGCCGCCGACGTGGATGTCGAGGGTTTCCCCGAGGTGGGTCATACTCATCGCCGAGCACTCGATGTGCCAGCCGGGACGACCCTCGCCCCACGGCGAATCCCACGTGAGCGCGGTTTCACAGGCCCGTTCGGCAGGGGCGGCGTCCTCGTGACGGTGAGCTTCGATATCGGACGGGTCGACGCCGCCGGCCTTCCAGAGCGCGAAGTCCGCCGGATTCCGCTTTTCGGAGCGCTCGTCGGGATCGCCCTGGGACTCGATCTCCGCTATATCCTGGTTCGACAGTATACCGTACTCCTCAAACTCGGTGACGTCGAAGTAAACCGAGCCGTTCGACTCGTAGGCGTACCCCTTCTCGAGCAGCGTCTCGATGAGGTCGATGATCTCCGGAACGTGTTCGGAGACGCGCGGGTACACCTCCGCTCGGCGGAGATTGAGCGAGCGCATATCCGCCAGCGTGCGGGCGACGTACGAGCGAGCGACTTCGGCCTCGTCCTCCCCGAGATCGTCCTCGCCGACGCGAGCGACGATTTTCTCGTTGACGTCCGTGAAGTTCTCGACGTGACGGACGTCGTACCCCAGGAACTCGAGCCACCGGTGCATCACGTCGACGTGCACCCACGACCGAGCGTGGCCGAGGTGGGGCGGATCAGAAACCGTGAGTCCACAGTAGTAGAGGAGAACGTTCTCGGGGTCCTGTGGCTCGAACGGCTCTTTTGCGCCCGTCAACGTGTTCGTCACGTGCAGGGTCATTACCCCTCCCTACCCGTGGCCGACAGTTAAAGCGTATGATGGTCTGCTACGGCGTCTCGAGCGCCCCGCCGTTCTCGAGGGCGCGTTCGACGGCTCGGACCGCGTTCGCCCCCGCAAGCCGCTCGACGACCACCACCAGCGAGGACTCGCCGACGCCCGCCGCCGCGACCTCGATCTCCGCGAGTGCGAGCGAGCCGAGGACGTCCGCGAGGTGGGTCGGCTCGAGATCGCCGGTCGCGAGGATTCCCGTATAGGAGCCGTCGGCGCCACCGAAGGCGGTGTCGCCGACGACGAGCAGGGCGTCCGCCGGGTTCGCGACGGACGCGAGCCCGCTCTGCATCGTCACCCGGGCTTCCGCCGCCGACGGTTCGTACGCGGGGAGTTCGTCGGCGTACCGTCGAAGTGCTGTCGCGACGGCCTCGGGCTCGCCGTCGACCGCGAGGTATCGGGCGGCGGCAGTGTAGTTGACGACCCCCGCCCGCAGTGCGGCGACGAGGAAGGGGTGGCCGTCGGCGGCGCGGCGCGTCTCGGCGGCGAGTGACATATCGGCGACAGTGTAACGGATCGACATAAGTTCGTGGGTCGGTTCACTTCGGGTGAGAATCGGTGCGCAAACGGGACCGCGGCGTTTTTGCCTCGAGCCTGCGACCTTGTGCGTATGAACCCCGAAGCCGTCGAACGACTCATCGAGGAGGGTATCGAAGACGCCAGTGCGACAGTCTCTCATCCCCGCGGGGAACACGACGACGACCACCTCGCCGCGACCGTCGTCTCGTCCACCTTCGAGGGTGTCCCGCTGGTCCAGCAACACCAGCTGGTGTACGACGCCCTCGGCGACCACATGACGACCGACATCCACGCCCTCGAGCTGTCGACGTACACGCCCGAGGAGTACGACGCGCTCGACTAACCCTCTCCGTCGACGAGTTGCGTCTCGCTCTCGCCGCCCTCGAGCGCTTCCAGCGAGCGGTTGTGAACCGCCTCGCCGGTTTCGGCGTCGAACAGGTGGATCGCAGACTCGGGGAAACGAACGGTCGCCGTCGCCCCGGGATCGACCGTACGTAATCCCGGAACCGACGCGACGAACGTCGTCTCGTCGAACGTGAAGTAGACGTTGTTCTCGTCGCCCATGGGTTCGACCACGTCCGCGCGAACCGCGAAGGCGTGCTCGTCATCCCCGCTCGCGTCCTCGTCCACGACCTCGATATCCTCCGGCCTGATTCCGAGAACGAGTTCCGTCCGGTCGCCGACGTCCTCGAGCGTCGACGGTGACAGGGGGTAATCGAACCCGTCTGTGACGAGCCGCCCGTCGGCTCGAGTCACGTCGAAGACGTTCATCGACGGCTCGCCGATGAAGCCGGCGACGAACAGGTTCGCGGGCCGGTGGTAGCACTCGAGCGGCGTGGCCACCTGCTGGAGCCGGCCACCGTCGAGGATGGCGATCCGGTCGCCCATCGTCATCGCCTCGGTCTGGTCGTGGGTCACGTAGACCGTCGTGACGTCGAGGTCCGACTGCAGCCGCTGGAGTTCGGTTCGCATCTCCGCGCGGAGTTTGGCGTCGAGGTTCGACAGCGGCTCGTCCATGAGAAACGCCTCCGGGTCGCGCACGATCGCCCGTCCGAGCGCGACGCGCTGCTGCTGGCCGCCCGAGAGGTCCCGCGGGCGCCGCTCTAGCAGGTCGTCGATCTCGAGCATTTCTGCCGTCTCCCCCACCGTTCGCTCGATCTCGTCGTCCGGCATCGTCGTCGACTCCTCGAGACCGAAGCGCATGTTCTCGCGGACGGTCATGTGCGGGTACAGCGCGTAGTTCTGGAACACCATCGCGAGCCCCCGACGCTGGGGCGGCCGGTGGTCGATCGGCTCGCCGTCGAGCAGGATCTCGCCCTCCGTGACCGACTCGAGGCCCGCGATCATCCGCAGCGTCGTCGACTTTCCGCAACCCGAGGGGCCGACGAGCACCAGGAACTCGCCGTCCTCGACGGCGAGCGAGACGTCGTCGACCGCGACGACCTCGTCTCCCCCGCCGGCGAACCGTTTGGTCACGTTCCGTAGCTCGAGGGTGGCCATCAGCGGGGGCACCTCCTGACACCGTTTTTCGCGTGCGTCTGTCTCATCCCGACTCACCCGCGAGCCCCCTCGCGAACTGTCTCCCGAAGACGACGTAAATGATGAGCGTCGGCATCGCGACGATGAACGCCCCGGCCATCTGGAGGTTGTACTGGCCGACCATCGCGCCCTGGAGTTCGTTCAGCGCCTGGGTCGCCACGAAGTTGCGGCTCGTCGTCACGAGCACGAGCGCGAACAGCAGATCGTTCCAGATATTCGTGAACTGGTAAATGAGGGTCACCGCGAACATCGGTTTCGAGAGCGGAAGGATGATGCGCCAGTAGATGCGGAACGCGCTCGCGCCGTCGATCCGCGCCGCCTCGAGGATCTCGTCGTCGATGGTGAGGTAGTAGCCCCGAAAGAGGATCGTACAGATCGGAATCCCGTAGGCGGTGTGGGTGATCGCGAGTTCGAACAGGTCGGCACGGGCGGCGAGGACGGGCGCGAACGCGAGCAGCGCGGCGAGGTCGACCGCCGACCAGAACTGCCGGAGCGGGACGAGCACCGACTGGTAGGGGATGAACACGCCCGCGAGGAACAGGAGCAGAACGCCGATCTGGCCGCGCCAGTCGATCTTGGTCAGCCCGTAGGCCGCGAGGCTGCCCAGAAACGCCGAGAGGACGGTCGCCGGGATCACGAAGATCGCACTGTTGATCATCGCAAAGCGCATTCGCCCCCAGGCCTCGCCCCACGGTTCGGCGGTGAACTCGCCCGGCGGCGGCGGGGAAAGCGGCGACGTGGTCGCGAAGGCGACGGCGGTCTTCAGCGAGGTCGTAAAGCCGCTCCACAGCGGCGAGAGGTACAGCGCCAGCAGCGCCAGCAACGCGAGGTACAGCGCGAGTCGTCGCCAGCCGACGCGCTCGAGTCGGCTCGAGCGTCGGTCGGTCGTTCGCGTCGCGACGGAAGCGGCGGCGTCGCCGGTCCGTTCGTCGGCCCCCATCAGAGCTCACCTCGGCTGTACTGGACGTAGATGTACGGCGCGATGACGGCGAGTGCCATCAGGAACAACACCATGGCGATCGCCGAGCCGTACGCCCAGTTCGTCCGCGCGAACGCTTCGCGGAACATCATGACCGCGAGGATGTCCGCGGAGGGACCGGGCGTGTCGCCGTACATCACGAAGATGAAGTCGAACGCCTTGAGCGCGAACACCATGAGGACGACCGCGGCGCTGGTCGTCGCCGCCCGTAGCTGTGGGATGATCACCCGCCAGTACATCCGGACAGTCGACGCGCCGTCGACCTTCGCGGCCTCGTAGTGGTCGTCGGGGATGGCCCGCAACCCCGCCAGGTAGACGATCATGCAGTAGCCGCTGAACTGCCAGGTGAGCGCGACGACGATCGTCGCGAGCTTCGTCCGCGGGTCGCTCATCCAGTTCATCGCGAGGGCCTCGAGTCCCAGCCCCCGGAGGACGACGTTGATCATCCCCGTCTGGGGGTTGTACATCCAGGCCCAGAAGATCGCCGTCACGACGAACGAGAGGCTCATCGGCAGCAGGTAGATCGTCCGGAAGCCGTTCTCGAACCGGATGTCCTGGTCGACCAGAATCGCGAGCAGGAGCCCCAGGACCAACGCGGCGCCGGTGAAGACGACGAGCAGCGCGACGGTGTTGCGGGCGGCGGCGATGAACGACCGGTCGTCGACCATCCGGCGGTACATTTCGAGGTTCAGTTCGGCGTACTCGGGCTGGCCGAGGCCGCTCCAGTCGGTCAGCGAGATGACGAAGTTCCAGCCGATGGCGCCGTAGACGAACCACCCCATCAGCAGCGCTGGCGGTAGCCAGAAGAGCGCGGCCCCCAGCGCCTCGTTGTACCGGAGGTGACCGAACCGCTCGCGCACGCGACCGGTTGCGGTCGCGGTGCCGCCGTCGCCGATCGCCGGTCGGCGGTCTCGCCGGCCGTCCGGATCGTTCGCGTCGACCTCGTCGGATCCCCACTCGAGCGGGGCGAGAGAGCTGGCACGCTCTGTGAGCCGTCGAACTCGGCGGCGAAGTCGCGAACGGAGTGGTGGCGCCATTCACCGACTCCTCGGTCAGACGCCGGCAGCCTCGTGGGCCTGGAGCAGGTCCTGGGTCGTCTCCTCGACGTCCCAGGTCTCGATGAACCGCGCGAACGACTCCTCGATCTCGCTTTTGACCTCCGGGCGAACCGCGCTCCCGTGGGCGATCGTCGTCGGCTGGGCGTCGGACCCCTCGAAGTCCGTCATCTGGTCCTGAAGGAACGGCGGGAACTCGTCGGTCGGGACGTCCGTCCGCGGCGGGATCGACCCCTTGATGGGGTTGAACCGCTCCTGGGCGTCGATCGTCCCGCAGTACTCGAGGAACGCTTCCGTCGCCTCCGGCGAGGGGTTCGGTTCGGGCATGACGAACGAGTCCATGACGATCGAGTAGATCCCGTCCGTCCCGGGGTAGGGAACGTAGTCCCACTCGGTTTCGTACTCGAAGTCGGCCTCGCCGTACTGGCCGGCCGCCCAGTCGCCCTGGTGGATGAACGCGGCGTCACCGCCGATCACCTGGGCGTTCCCCTCGTCCCAGGCGATCGCCCCCGCGTCGGGGCTGAAGTAGTCGCTGTAGTCGACGACGAGCTGGAGCGACTCCCTGACCTCCTCCTCGAGGTCGTCCGTCTCGCCGGCGATGTACTGTTCGAACGTGTCGACGCCGTACTGGGCTATCAGGACGGTCTCCCAGAGCTGGACCGTCGACCACTCCGTCGAGGTCTGGTGGGCCATCCCCGTGTAGCCCGCGTCGTCGGCGGCCTCGAGCGCCTCGAGCAGGACCGTCGGATCGTCGATCGCTTCGGGGTTGATGCCGGCGTCTTCGACAACCTCGACGTTGTAGAACAGGTTGTTCAACCGGTGGATGTTGATCGGAACCGAGACGAGTTCGCCGTCGGGGCTCGCGGCCTCGGTTACGCTCTCGAGGTACGCCTCCCGCATCTCGTCGTCCCAGAGCTCTTCGACGCTCGCGAGGACGCCGGCGTCCGTGTACGGACGCAACGATTCCCCCGGCCAGATCTGGAACGTGCTCGGGGGCGTCTCGTCGACGATCCGGGATCGAATGGCCGCGTCGAGCGCCGATCCAGCCCCGCCGGGTGCGGGGTTGTTGTCGATCTCGACATCGGGGTTTTCCTCCTGATAGCCCTCGAGGAGCGCGTTGAGTGCTTCCTCTTCGCCACCGGCCGTCCACCAGTGGACGATCTCGAAGGTCTCTTCCTGCGCGGTGACGGACCCGGGGAATCCGGCCAGGGCCAGCGCCCCCGCTGCTCCCGTAGCCGCAACGTACTGTCGCCGTGAGAGGGGTTCGTGTGTCATAGTAGCCACCACCTATCCTCCTGGCATACTCCGTTACGGAGGGCATAATAATTATTCAAATTATTCGTGTATAAAATACGTCTGACTGTGTGAGTGTCCCGAGAGCTGTGGACATCGGCGTGGACGCCCACCACGGAGAGTGTCGGGGGCCCCTTCAGGAGGGGGCGCCGTCCTGGCACCCCCAGAGCCGACACAGTGCGGGCGGTCGATCCGAACCGCAGGACTCTCCTTCGGTCCGTCGAGACTCCCCGTATGGAGTCGCTACATCCCCGAATTCGCCTGCTGTGGATCGCCCAGGCGGCGGTCGCGGCGCTCGTCCTCGGGGTCGTTCTCGTCGCCGTCGATCGGTGGGCCATCGAAATTCCGGCCGCCGCACAGGCCGTCGTGGTCGTGCTGGGGGTCGTTCTCGGGATCGCCTACGCGCTCCGACTCTACGGACGCTGGCGCTTCGAACTCCAGGACGACGCGCTCTACCTCGAGCGGGGGGTCGTCACGATCGTCGAAACCGCCGTTCCGTTCGTCCGGGTGCAACACGTCGACACCCAGTTCGGGCCGATCGAGCGCGCGCTCGGGCTCTCGAGCGTCGTCGTCTACACGGCCGGCTCGCGAAACGCCGACGTTCGCGTGCCGGGACTGCGACCCGCCCGTGCACGAGCGCTCCAGGACACCCTCAGAGAACTCGCCGTCGAGAGCGAGGCCGACGACGCGGTATGAGCCGCCGGCGATTACATCCGCTGAGCGCGCTCACTCGAGCCCTGCATCGCGGATTCGTCGGACTCTCGCTCCCGTTCTTTTTCGTCGGGGTGCCCTCGGGGTTCTTCGACGTGATCGACCCGACCTGGACGGTGACGCTCGCACCCGTCGGGTTCGTTCTCGGGAGCGCCTACGGGCTGGCCTACTACTACCGCTTCGAGTACGAACTCACCGACGACACCTTCGACGTCGCCTCGGGGGTCGTCTCGCGACGGGACCGGGAAATCCCGTTTCGCCGGATCCAGAACGTCGACGTCCGCCAGGGGGTCGTCCACCGGCTGTTCGAACTCGCGGTCGTCTCCATCGAGACCGCCGGCGGCGGCAACACGGAGGCCATCCTGCAGTTCGTCTCTCAGTCGGAGGCGACCCGCCTGCAGCGCGAGATTCGGCGGCGAACCGCCGAGACAGCGCGGCCGGCACCCGAGACGACACCGACGGACTCCTCGAGCACCGAAACGGCCGTCGACGACCCGCGGCCGGAGGGCGAACCGGCCACTCCTCGCGAGGGCGGCAGTGACGGGAGACCTGGTGCCCCGCTCGAGTCGACGCGGTCGACGACCGGCGGGCGTTTTCAGGCCGGTCGGCCGACGCTGCTGTTCGACCTCAGCTCACGGGAGCTGTTTCTGTACGCGTTCACGACGTTTCGGCCGGCTGCCGCTGCAGGGTTACTGTTCTTCGCGTTCCTGTTCACCGATCCGATCTTCGAGTACCTGCTCGCCGTCTCTCAGCCCGCCGGCGGGCCGACGGACCTCGAGACGGGGTCGACCGGTAGCTATGCGGTGCTGACGACGGTTTCCTTCCTTAACGCCGTCGGCGTCACCTACCTCCTGAGCGTCATCTACTCGTTCGCATCGTACTACGGTTTCCGACTGGGGCGGGCCGGCGAGGATTTCGTCTACGAACGCGGGCTGCTCCAGCGCTACAGCGGGAGCATCCCCGCCGAGAAGGTGCAGTCGGTGACGGTAACCGACAACCCCCTCCAGCGCCGCATCGGCTACGCCGGGCTCTGGGTGGAGACGGCGGGCTACGGCCCCGAGAGCAGCGGTGGCAGCCAGTCGGCGGTTCCGCTGGCCCGGGTCGATCGGGTGTACGCCTTCGCAGAACGCCTCATGGGCGTCGACACGCCGCAGTTCCGGAGTCCACCGAAACTCGCCCGCCGGCGCTACCTCGGTCGATACTCGCTCCTCGCGGGAGTCGTCGTCGCGATTGCGTTCGGTCTCTCGTTCGTGACCACACTTGAGCGGTGGTCTCTCGCGGCCATCGTTTTCGCGGCCGTGCCGCCGGCGGCCCACCTCCGGTACGCCAATCTCGGCTATCACGTCGGCGAGGACCACCTCGTGATCCGCCGGGGCTTCTGGCGGCGACGGACGACGGTGATCCCCTACTACCGCCTCCAGACGGTGTCGACGCGGCGGTCGGTCTTCCAGCGGCGACTGGGGCTGGCCTCGGTGGTCGTCGACACCGCGAGTTCGCGCACGCTGTTCTGGACGACGCCGACGATCTACGACGTCGACCTCGAGACGGCTCGCACCGTCCACGGCGACGCTCGCGGTCGCCTTCGGGAGACGATGGCCGAGCGTCGCCGGGCCGACGACGGCGACGACGGCGGGGTTTCGGTGGCTTTTACCTGACCGACCGTGACCCCTCGAGCATGGCAGACGAGTTCCGAACCGAATCGGACAGTTTGGGCGAGATGCAGGTGCCCGCCGACGCCTACTGGGGCGCACAGACCCAGCGCGCCGTCGAGAACTTTCCCATCTCGGGGATCACGTTCGGCCGGCGGTTCATCCGGGCGCTCGGCGTCGTGAAGAAGGCGGCTGCACAGGCCAACCGCGACCTCGACCTCGTCGCCGAGGACGAGGCCGAGGCGATCATCGAAGCCGCGGACGAGGTCATCGCGGGGAGACACGACGAGCAGTTCCCCGTCGACGTCTTCCAGACCGGTTCCGGCACCTCCTCGAACATGAACGCGAACGAGGTCATCGCCAACCGCGCAGCCGAAATCTACGGCGCGGAAATCGGCGACCGGGAGATCCACCCCAACGACCACGTCAACTTCGGCCAGTCGAGCAACGACGTGATCCCGACGGCGATGCACGTCGCGAGCCTCGAGGCCGTCGAGAAGGACGTCATCCCCGCCCTCGACACCCTCCGCGAGGCGCTCGAGGAGAAAGAAGCGGAGTTCGACGACGTGGTAAAGACTGGGCGCACGCACCTCCAGGACGCCACCCCCGTCACCCTCGGCCAGGAGTTCGGCGGCTACCGCACCCAGATCGAGAAGGGCCTCGCCCGCGTCGACAAGGTCCGCGAACACCTGGCGGAGCTCGCCCTCGGGGGGACCGCCGTCGGCACCGGGCTCAACACCCACGAGGAGTTCCCCGGCCGCGCCGCGGAGTACATCACGAAGGAGACCGGCGTCCAGTTCCGCGAGGCCGACGACCACTTCGAGGCCCAGGCCGCCCACGACGCGATGAGCGAGGCCCACGGCGCCCTGCGCGTGGTGGCGGGCTCGCTCAACAAGATCGCGAACGACCTGCGCCTGCTCGCCTCCGGACCGCGAAACGGGCTGGGCGAACTCGAGCAGCCCGAGAACCAGCCCGGTTCCTCGATCATGCCCGGCAAGATCAACCCCGTCGTCGCCGAAGCGGTCAACCAGATCCACAAGCAGGTGATCGGCAACGACGCGGCCGTCTCCGCCGCCGCCGCCGACGGCCAGCTCGATCTGAACCTCTACAAGCCCGTGCTGGCGCACAACTTCCTCGAGTCGGCGGAGATCATCGCGAACGGGAGTGCGGTGTTCGCAGACCGGTTCGTCCGCCCGCTCGAGGCCAACCGCGAACACTGTGAAACCCAGGTCGAACAGAGCATGGCGCTTGCAACCTCGCTCAACGTCCACATCGGCTACGACAAAGCCAGCGAGGTCGCGAAGACGGCGCTCAAAGAGGACAAGACGGTTCGAGAGGTCGTCCTGGAGAAGGGGTACCTCAGCGAAGCGGAGGCCGACGAGGTGCTCGATCCCGCCAAGATGACCGAGCGCGGCATTCTCGGGCAAGACGACTGAACGTTCGGTAGCAGTCTGCGGCCCCGGGGGGTCCGGCCGGTCCTCCACAACCGTCGCCACCGCTTACTGACAGCGTTCGTAGTACTCGGTGCGGAGTACTCTCCGTGGTCTGGAACTCTTTTCTTCAAAACACTCATCGGTAAATCGACGGAGCGGTGCCGTATCACTCCTGATATCAACGGAATAAAAGAACCCAAGCAGTTTTGATGACCGCTCGCGTGGGGTGAACCATGTACACCTGTCGTAGCTGCAACCAGTCATTTGGGACTGAGCTTGCACTCGAGTTACACCGGGACACCTGCAAAGACGGGCAGCTGATCTGTCAGCTCTGTGGTGGCCGGTTTCGAGAGCGCGAGGCGACACGAGACGGCTGGCACTACGCCTGCCCGAACGACGACTGCGAGGGAGAGGGATTGACGGAGGACCTGGTCGATCTCCGAGAGGTACGGACCGCAACCCACTGATTCTGGACTATCGTTTCACGAGCGACCGCGTTCGCGATTTCGAACGAGAACTCGAGTAACGGCGTTCGGGAAAGCCGTCGGACCATCACCCCCGTGACGTTCGAACGTCGACTGTCTGTCTCCCCGATCGAACCCGCGGACGGGGCCGCAATCCCATCTTTTATTCTCGCGCCTTCCGTCTCGAGCGATATGGAACGGCTCAACCCGCGGGTTCGCGTTGTCTGGGTGATCATCGCCGCGATTCGGGCGACGGTTCTCGGGGGTTTTCTCGTCGGTGGTGCGGCCGGGGTGTACGTCGCCGGATTCTGGGAAGACGCACCGCTGGCGCTCGTCTGGGGTGCTGTCGTGCTCGCCGTGTTACTCGGCGTCTTCCGACTCGCCGTCGCCTGGCGTCGCTACGCAGTGTGGCGGTTCGAGGTGCAAGACGACGGCCTCTACATCGAACGGGGTGTGTTCACCCGAATCAAGACCGTCGTCCCCTACGTCCGCGTCCAGCACGTCGACACTCAGCGGGGGCCGCTCGAGCGAGCCGTCGATCTCGGGACGGTCGTCGTCTACACCGCCGGCTCGCGCAGCGCCGACGTCGCGATTCCGGGGCTGACCCCCGAACGGGCCGAGGAGCTGCGCGAGGAACTCCGTCGGCTGGCGATCGAGAGCGAGGGTGAGGACGCGGTATGACCACGCTTCACCCGGCATCGGTTCCCTACCGGTCGATCTCCCGCAGCGTCAACACGGGGTTTCTGTTCTTCCTCGTCGGCGTCTTCGCCTCGCCCGGTGGGACGGGCGCGAACATCTTCGTCATCGGCGGGATGGTGCTCGTCGGTATCGCACTCGGCATCGTCTACGAGATCGCCTACTACAAGCGGTTTCGCTACGAACTCACGGGTGACACCTTCGACGTCGCCTCGGGCGTGCTCTCCCGGCGCGATCGGGAGATCCCGCTCAGGCGAATCCAGAACGTCGACGTGAGCCAGAACGTCGTTCAGCGCGCGCTCGGGATCGCCGCGGTCGACGTCGAAACGGCCGGTGGCGGCCAGACCGAGGTCACGCTCAGGTACGTCGGCGACGACGAGGCGAAACGCCTCCAGCGACGGCTCCGGCGAGGAGCCGCGGAGGAAACGACGGACGAGCAGCCCACAGACGAAGAAGAGGAGCTCCTGTTCGAGCTTCAGCGCAACGAACTGGCGATTCTGAGCGTGTTCACGATCGATCCCGGCGCGAGCCTGCTCGGCGGGATCATCCTGTCGTTCGCCAGCGGATTCGATCCGACGACGCTGATCCCCGTGGAGTTCCTCGAGAGCGACCTCCCTGGAACGGGGCTGATCGCCATCGCCTGGGCTGTCTTGCTGTTCGCGCTCGCAGCCTGGGTGATCAGCGCGGCGCTCACGTTCAGTCGGTACTACGGCTTCCGGCTCACCCGGGTCGACGACGAACTCCATTACGAGCGCGGATTGCTCCACCGCTACAGCGGGACGATTCCCCTCGACAAGGTCCAGACGCTGACGATCAAAGAATCGGTACCGTTTCGCTGGGTGGGATACGGTTCGCTCGCGGTCGAGACTGCCGGTTACGCACCAGGCCAGTCCGGATCTCGCGGCGCCGAGTCGGCGGTCCCCATCGCGACGCGGGATCGCGTGCTGTCGCTCGCTCGGACACTCGAGCCCTTCGGCGAAACCGACCTCGAGACGCCGCCATCGCGGGCTCGAGAGCGGTACGCCGTCCGGTACGTCGGCGTCCTCTGTCTGATCATGGGGGTTGGCTATCTCCTCGCAACGTACACGGCTGTCGTGCAGGACTGGTACGCGTTCGCCGTCTTGCTGTTCGCGGTTCCGCTCGCGGCCCACCTGAAGTGGCGCAATCGAGGCTATCGAGCGGGCGAGCGGTACCTCCTGACCCGAACCGGGTTCTGGCGCCGCACGACCAAGGTCGTCCCCTACTACCGCGTCCAGTCGGTGATCCACCACCAGACGATCTTTCAGCGCCGGCGTCGTCTCGCGAGCGTGACCGCCGACACGGCGAGTTCGGCCTCCTTCTTCGGCCGGGCAGCGACCGCATACGATATCGACGCCGAGGAGGGCCTCGAGTTACAGAACACGATCGAAACGCGCCTCCAGGAGCGGTTGGCGGAACGAAAGCGCCGACGGACGTCGATTCGGAACCTTGAGGACGACCCCGACGAGCAGGAAACCGATCGGTCGGTCGACGACACTCCCTGACGGTCGGCCATCGCCGCGGCGACTATTGCGCCATCGTGTCGTTCTTCCGGCACAAGCGTCTCGAGGCGACGAGAGCGGCAGAACCGCCGCCGATCCCCTCTCCCCTGCCGCTCGAGGACGAGACGGGAGCGCTCACACTCGCCGAGCGACTGTGCCACACCGAGTACGGTTCCCGCTCAACGCCGCTCTACTTACTGAGCTCCCGGTTCGAGGTGGTGACGATGTGTCGACGTGAGCGGAGACCACCTCCCGTATTCGATATAGCGAGAAGAAGTTTATACGGCTCGTCTCGGCCACCGCTGGTGACACGCTACCGGTATGTGTTTTGACATATGGTCCACAAATCGACCCGCTCACAGCAATGAGTAGACGTTCGCCTCGTAGACCGTTCGGACCTGGTCACCCCAGTTGTGGGTGTAGGTGTCGATGACGTCGCTCGCGACGTCCCCGCGAAGATATTTCACGACGCCTCGGTCGCCGGTCCGATCACGGAGGTGCGTCGTGAAGAAGTGCCGAAAGTAGTGTGGCGTGACGTTCTCGGCCGCGCCACCCCCGGTCCGGTACCAGCCCCGGTCCCGGGCGTGACGTTCGACGATATAGCGAACGTCCGACGGGATCAGGCGCTGTCCCCACGATCCACCGGTGTCGAGAAACAGCGGTTCGGCCGGGGAAACGGCGTCCGGACGGATCGCGAGCCACGCCTCGAGGACCCGCTGGAGTTCCCTGTCCACCGGAATCACCGTCTCCCGTTTCCGCTTGTTCGAGGCCGTTCGTTCCTCTCCGTTGACGACCGCTCCCCGGGCGGGGTCCGCGGAGACGTACAGCGAGTTCGGTCGGCCGTCGAGGTGCACCCGCGGCGTCCAGGTTCGCTCGAGAGCCACACACTCGACGTTGAGGTCCCGTAGATCCAGGTTACACAGCTCCCCGACACGCATTCCCGTCTTGAGGAGCGTCAGGACGGCCGCTCGCTCGAGCGGGTGTGCGATCCCGTCGACGAACGAGCGCATCTCCTCGACGGAGAGGTCCCGCCTGGTGGGGTTCGTATCGATCGACTCGCTCATCTCTTCGGTGACGAGTGCCATCGGGTTCGAGTCGAAGACGCCGACGCGAGTCATGTAGTCGTAAAACCGGTGGACGTAGGAGGCGTAGGTCGCGACCGTGCTCGGTTCGCGCCGGCCGCGAAGCGAGTGGGCCCAGGCCATACACTCCCGCCTGCCCGCCTCCGCAGCCCCCAGCTCGCCTCCGGCTTGCTCCGCGAGAAACCCCTCGAACTGTCGGAGGACCCGTTCGTAGGCCTCGAGCGTGCGTTCGCTTTTGCCGTGATACCGCTGGTCGTCGAGGAAGTAATCGATCGGATCGTCGACGGTCTCCGGAGGATTGGCGTCAGTCGCCATCGCTCCCCTCGACGACCGTGTACCCGCCGTGGCGACCGCTGTATCGAACGCGGTTTTTCGCCTGGAGGTCCTCGAGTGCGTCGTCGAGTCGCGATTCGATGTCCTCGCTCACCGCCTCGAGGAGTTCGTCCCAGGAGTACGTGTCATCCTCGAGTAGTTTGAGGACCCGTGTTTCGAGACCGTTACCCCCAGGGGTTGCGTCCCCAGAGCCGGGTTCCTCTCGAGCGGGTTCGAACCCCTTTCTGCCGGCCTGAACCATCGATCTGACGAATTCGCTCTGACTCATTCCCATCTTTTTCGCGTGTTCCTTCCACTCTTCTTTCTGATAGGTCGGGACGTAGGTCTTGACCGCGACGCTGTCGGTTTCCGCGGATCCGGCCATACGTTCGCCTCTCGCGCCACCCTCTTCAGTGTACCCCTCGAGTTCGGATAAGGGACTTTATCTCCGTCAATGATACCGTCAATAACGGATTACTCGCCCCCTCAATCTCAGATATAAGAGTTCATTGGGCCCTTGAGCATAGATACAGGGATGTCGAAACCAGTCCCCTGCTTTGAGATATCGTCAGGGACCGATCGTGACCGGATAGGCGGCGAACGGTATTCCGGTTGTGAACACGGTGGGATACCCTCGACGAATCAGTATCAACGTTCAGAGAATAACTGTCACTGTTCGGGATCTCGTCGCCGAGGAACGCCCGACGATTCGAGCAGGGACACCTCCGGCGGTCGGCCTGGTCGGCTGCCGTTGGGAGGATGTCGTCGGCTGGTAACTGACGCGCAGACACGCACGTGAACGGGCGCATCGATCCGCTTTGAAACCCCAGTGCGCCGTGGGCAGCCCCCTCTCGACCAGTATCGAGTTCGCTATCGGTCTGAGAGAGCACGAGCAGCAGGAAAGACGGGGGAGCAACCAGGGCGTCGTCGACAGAACACAAACCGGTTGAGAGGCTACACAGCCTCTCGAGAGCGAGCAAGGGCCGGGGCGGAGGGACTCGAGTACGACGCCGTACGGCTGTGATTCGATGTGGCGTTCCTCTAGCGGCGGCCTCCACGAGCGATCCAGTAGCCACTGAAAGTCAATGCCACCGGAGCGCACAACCGTCGTACGATCAGTGTGTAAATCGTTTCAGTTGTTACTATAGGGGTGCTGACCGAAGTTGTGACGGCGGTACCGAACACGATCGTCCGTATCCCCCCTCGGGCCCGTCACTGATTCCCCCTCTCGAGTCCGCCTCTGACCGTGAACCGATTCGCCGACCGCTACGGGCGGTGATTCCAACCCCGTCACGCAGTGTGGCGAGTGCGTCTCCGGTCGGACCGACGAGTATCCAAGACGGCGTCGAGGGATCTGATTTCGAGGAAACTCGCGGGTCGCCTCTGCACGACCCACGACAGTATGTGGTGGAGATCGATCGAATAAACCACAGAGAGCTATACACAATTTAGGGACGCATGTGCTACGCGAGTATCAGAACGGAGCCGAATTCGGGCCGTCTCACGTGGTGGTGACCGACAGCGCCGTTTCCTCGTTGGCGCCGGCCAACACCGACTGAATCGCCGACACCGTCGGGGTTACTTCTGCAGTGTTTTCCATCAGGACGGTTTCGCTCGGGAATAGCCGCTCGCCGAGCACCAGGTCGTGCTCCCTGGCCGTCGATCCGGTGACAGTTAGATAGACACCGAGCCCCGTCCGTGCGATTGCGGCTTCCTCCTCGAGGTCGTCGTCGGGATACTGAAACTCGACTCCCTCGAGCGCGCGCGTTCCGAGGACCGCCTGCACCAGTCGTTCGTATCGTGGGACGATACAGAGGGACCCCTCGTAGGACTCGAGGAACGCCGGGTCGACCGAGCCGCCAGAGGGGACGACGTCGGGCGTCGCCATCAGCGTGTGATACACGGTATCGCCCAGGCCGGCGACCACCCGTACGTCCGTGTCCGCCGGATCGATCCGCGCGTTGATGTCGGCGATCCGGTCGAGCGGCTCCGGGCGGAGTCCGACGACCTCCTCGAGAACGAGATCGGCACTGTCGAACCCCAGCGCGAACTCGTGGGTTCGAAGCGCACGGAACGGCTCCTCGCGGCCGACGAGCTGGAGTCGCGTCCCGTCGGGAACTCCCTCGACGTTCTCGAGGGGGATCGTCACGCTGTCGAAGACGATTCGCCGGGGTTTGCCCGCCCGGTCGTCGCGAAGTAGGGTGTACTCCGGTGCCGTCGGCTCCTCGACCGTACTGTACGTCGCGAGCCGGCGGTAGACGTCGCCGTCCGCGGCCTCGAGTGACCCCTTCGTGACCGCCTTCTCGTGGCGAAGCGTCGAACTGACCTGATCCGCCAGTTCGGTCACGCCGAGTCGGCTCGCGAGTCGGTCGAGTACCGACTCGAGCGGCCGTCCTTTCCGTGGGATCGCAACCGGGATCGTCTCGCCCATTGCCCCGTGGTCGGGTACAGAGCACTAAACGCGTTGTGTTTTGAGTGTACAGATCCGTCTCCTCTCCACCAGCAGTGACCATCGCTCCGAGCGGAAAACGCACGACTGGGTCAGTTCGAGAACATCGAGCCGAGTTCCGACCGCCACTCCGTGATGTCGGCGACCTCCTCGGACACCGCCTCGAGGTCGTCCTCGACGTCCGCGACCGTTTCCTCGACGTCGGCGAGATCGTCTTCGACCTCGTCGACTCGCTCGTCCACCGCGTCGACGTCCTCGCCGACCGCTTCGAGTCCCGCGTCGAGTTCGTCGACGTCCTCGAGCAGGTCGGTGACGAGTTCGTCGGTCGCCTCGAGGTCCGACTCGAGGTCGCCGGTCCGCGACTCGCCCTCGTCGACTCGCGCTTCGGTTTCCTCGAGACGATCGTCCATCGCCTCGAGTTCCGAACGGAATGCCTCGACCTCCGCCTCGAAGTCCCGGATCAGCTGCTGGCCGGTCCCCTCCTCGTCGAGGAACTCCTCGAGGGCGGCCGTGTACGCCGCGACCTCCTCGATCCGTGACTGGAGGTGTTCGATCTTCGCGAGATCGGTTCCCGCGGGTTCGAGATCGAGTTCCGAGCGAAGCACATCCAGATCGTCGTCCTCGAGATCGCCCGCCCGAATCTCGGCGGCGAGTCGGGCACCGACCGGTTCGGCGGACTCGGCCGCTGGTTCCGGTTCGGATGCAACGCCGTCGACCGGCTCGGCGTCACCGGCAACCGGCTCAGCGTTCGCCGCGGTCCCGTCGTCCTCGAAGTCGGATTCGACGTCCGATTCCTCGGCGTCCGCCGCAGACTCGTCTTCGAAATCGGCGTCATCTTCGAGGTCGGATTCGGCGGCCGCATCGGAGGCCACTTCGGTTTCATCCGTTCGATCCTCGGACTCGGAGTCGGCCTCCGCGTCGGTTTCGCCTGCGGAATCCTCGGACTCGAGGTCGTCGTCGGTTTCGTCGGCCTCGAGCGCCGAGTCGGCGTCCTGAGTCGTCGCTTCGTCCTCGCTGTCGACCGGTGTCCCCAGGGCGACCGGTTCGTCCGCGTCGTCCTCGTCCGACTCGGTCCCGTCGAGATCCAGTTCGATCGCCGGCTCTGCCGGCTCGTCCTCGTCGCCGGCGGCCGACGCTGGCTCTTCGGGCTCGGGAATGTCGTCCTCGCCGAAGCCGAGATCGATGTCGGGCGCCTCCTCCTCCTTCAGTTCGTCCTCCTCGGGATCGACGGGGTTGGTGTCCACGTCTCCCAGATCGAGATCGAGGTCCGTCGCCTCCTCGTCCTCGTCTGCCGCTGCGGGCGGCGCCTCGACGGCCGCTGGTGCATCGTCCTCCGGACCGAGCCCGGGAACGGCCTCGGCGTCGCCGCTCAGCATGTCCTTGACGACGCCGTTTCGGTCCTCGCCGATGATGTCGTCGATCATCGTGTCGTCGACTTCCGCCGTGTCGTCCCCGCTTTCGTCGTCGTCTTCGACGGCGGACTCCTCACCGACAGCGTCACCGATCGCGAGCGCCGGTTCCGACAGGAACTGGGAGACGTCGGTCTCGTCGTCGACTCGGATCCCGTACACCGTCACGAACGTCTCGTCGGGCTCGGCCGTGCCGGCGAACTCGACGTGGTGGTCCTGGAACGCCGTCCAGTCGTCGCTGTGGTACTCCGGGTGGAACCCGACGCTGTCCATCGGGAACGACTCCGGTATCTGTTCGGAAAGTCGAAACGACACCGGCTCGTCGCGGTCGGATTCGATCTCGAAGCGAATCGCGGGAACGGGAAACTCGTCGGCTGTAAACCGCTTGCGAACGGTCAGCCCCTCGTCGCTGACCTCGACAACCTCGTCCGTATCGGCGGTGCTACTCATGGATCGAACGTTACGAGAGAATTACCATAAAAGAAGCGGGTAATATCAGATCTGGTATTTAGCGCCCGAGATCGACCCGATCTCCAATTTCGGCGATCTCGAGCCGGGCCGGGTAGTCGAAGCTCTTCGCGTGGTGGTGGAGCACTTTCGGATCGGCGGTCAGGCCGCGCCACATGTCCCAGTGGGTGGGGAGAAGGACCTCGAGTCGGAGCGCCGCAGCGGCCTCGACGATCTGGTTCTCGTCGTTGTACCAGCGGGTGCGCGTGGGCTCTCGCGTCTCCTTGTCGGGAATCTGCCCGACGGTACCGAACGCGAGCGCCCCGAGATCGAGATCGTACCTCTCGCCCAGACGGGCGAACTCCTCGGACGGTTTGGTATCGCCGCCGTGGAAGAAGGTGCCGGCGTCGTGTTCGACGACGTAGCTTACGGGGTGGGTCGCGTCGGGATCGTTGGCCGGTTCGACGTGGACCGTGAACTCGCCGATCTCGAGGCTGTCGCCCTCGGTCACCTCCTCGAACTGGTCGCCGGAAACCGCCCACTCGTCGGTCCAGTTCTCTTCCTCGCGAGCGACCGTCAGGCTGTCGTCGGGAGCGTACAGGGTCGCGCCCGTGTTCGCGAGGATCGGCGCCTGGCTGGGGCCGTGGACGTGGTCGGTGTGCTCGTGGGTCGCGAGGACGGCGTCGGCCTCCGCGACGTCTTCGGGGTCAAACGGCACCGGGATCATCCGAACGGTTCGTGGCGGATCGCCGGGGCCGAGGTAGGGGTCGATGAAGATCGTCGTTCCCTCGCTGCCTTTGAGGACGAAGCCGTTGCAACCGAGGTACCAGACGGCGACGCCGTCGGGGCCGGCGTCTTCGACGTCGCGAACGAGCCAATCGTCCCAGTCGCTTGCAATCATACTCGGACGTGATGTGGGTACCCGTGTAAGTGTTGTCTTCGCCACGAGGGAAGCGTACAGATCGAAAGAGTGAGACAACCTCGAGTGCTCTCTTCGAGTCCGATGGCAACGCAGATCAAGGACCCGGTTCACGGTTACATCGAGTTGCCCGAGCCGCTGGTCGAGCACGTCGTCGACCACCCGTCGTTCCAGCGACTCCGGTACGTCCGTCAGCTGTCTGCGACGAACCTCGTCTATCCCAGCGCGAACCACACGCGCTTCGAGCACAGCCTGGGCGTCTACCACCTCGGCCGGACGGTGTTCGAGAACCTCCGCGAGCAGCCGTACTTCGTGCGTGATACGCCCGACGAGGCCCTCGATGATATCCAGCGGACCCTCGAGTGTGCCTGCTTGCTCCACGACGTCGGTCACCCACCCTTCTCGCACGTCTGCGAACGGTTTCTGGATACGGAGGAGATCCGCGAGCGGTTGGCAGCGCGCGGACTGACCGCCTCGTTTCGTGACGCCGGCGTCGGCGACACACCGCTCCGGACGGCGACCAACCACGAGCTGCTCGGGTGTTTGCTCATCCTCCGAGAGTTTCGCGACGGTCTGGACGCGCTCGGCGTCGACCCCGAAGAGGTCTGTGCGTACATCCTCGGCTACAGTCTCGTCTACGAACGTGGCGGGCCGTGGCAGTACGGACTCGGCGCACAGTTGCTCCACTCGCCGATCGACGTCGACCGACTGGATTACATTACGCGGGACAACCTGATGACCGGCGCCGACGTGCTGAACTTCGACACGGATCGCATGGTCGACTCCTACACCGCCCACCCCGAGGAGGGGCTGGCGCTCTCGGACAAGGCGCTTTCGACGCTCGGGAACTACCTCGAGGGGCGAATCGCGCTGTACATGTGGGTGACCCAGCACCACAAGTCGGTGTACGCGAACGTGCTCCTCCGGGAGCTCCTCGTCGAACTGGCGATCGTGACGGAGGAACCGCCCGTGACGGTCGCAGGAATACTCGAGGGTCACGTCGACGACAACACGGTGATGGAGCGGCTCCGGGTCGCCGCGCTGGAGAACCCGGAAACCACGCTCGCGGCGCTTCACGACCGGTTCCGGTCGCGTCGCTTTCCCAAAACTTGCTGGAAACACCGTATCGCGTACGCTGACCGCATCGACGCCGATCTCGAGGCGTTCGGCCAGTGGCTCGTCTCCAACGACGACCGACTGGAGGCGGCGCTGGCGGAGCGACTCTCGGTCCGGAACCACGAGGTGTGGATCGAGCGCTCGTACGTTCCCGAGTACGAACCCTCGGAGCTCAAGGAGATCCCGATCGCCTACGGCGGCACGACGCGATCGGCCGGCGACTGGGGGCTGTACGGTGACCGGCCGTTCGACGCGCCGATCCCGTTCGTCTACGCCCCCGAGGGGAACAAGGCTCGCGCGACCGAGTGGCTCGTCGATCGCTTCTACGCCAAACACGGGGCAGACCACCGAGAATCCTGAGGCGTCGGCGACCGGAGATCGAGAGCGACGGCGAGATAGAGGAAGACGGTGTCGAGTTGCCGGGGCTACCAGGTGCCGTGGAACGTATCGAAGGAGAGATTCTCGAGCGGCTCGTTGCCCACCGCGATCTCGTACTCGCCGGGGGTGAGCATCGGCTTGTGGAACCGGGGGCCGTCGTCGGTCGTGATCCGCGGACAGCCGGTGTTGACGAAGGCGTCCATGTCGAAGTTCCGGAGGCGGTCGGGGGTGACCTCGTCCATCGTGATGAGGTAGGCGTCGTCGTTGTCCGCGAGGATCTCCTGGGCCTGCTCCCAGCGGCCCTGCCCGATCTTGGTGCAGAAGATGACGCCCCACTTCTGGGCGTCCATCGCGCGGTGGACCGCCCCGAAGCGCTGTTTCATGAACTTCTCCGTGTCCGCCACCGTCACGACGTTGTTGACGGGGTCGGCGATGACGACGTGTTTCTCGGGGTGTTCCATCGCCAGGCCGAGCGGGTGGAACTTGCCGCCGCCGACGTACAGCACCTGGTCGGCGGGAACGTCGGCGCTCGCGTAGTTACAGCCCAGAACTTGCCCTTCGTGAGTCAGCCGCTCGTCGCCCCGGCGGCTGTGGACCTCGTACCCCCGCTCCTCGAGGAACTCCGTCATCTCCTCGTAGCGGTTCATGTGCTGGGCGGTGGTGACGAGGCCGACGTCTGGCGTTTCGGACGGGTCCTCGAGCGTCTCGAGCGATTCTTCGATGATCGGCTGTACCTCCACGTTCGAGAACAGCGGGACGTAGATCACCTTGTCCGTGTTCTTCATCGGCGAGTGGCCGAAGTGGACGAAGACGTCGGTGCGCTTCATCAGGTAGGTGTCGAGGTCACAGGCACCGTAGCAGGGCTGGCCCGAGAGCATGAACGTCACCTCGTCCCCGGTCAGCGCTCGCAGGTCGTCGGCTACCTTCGGCCCGCGGCGCTTCAGCCCCTCGGGGAACTGCAATCCGACGGTCGTCGCGTCGCGCTCGTCGATCGCCTCGACGATCCGCTCGAGTTCGTAGTCCCACTCGCGATCGTGTTTGAGAGACATTCCGGTGTTCCGGAGGTCTCCTTCGCTGTACTCCGACTCCTGGCTCATTACCCGTCGTTGCGGCCACGGACGTATAACGGCGGCGCTTCGGCGTCCCAGTGACCGGTTCGGCATCCGGCAAGTTGAAACCGCACGCGTCCCAACGGCGAGTATGAGCATCGAAACGAGCCGCACGGAGGAACTCGGGCGAGAACTGGGCGAGGCGATCACCGAACTGCCGGCCTACCGCGATTTCGAAGAGGCCCAGGAGGCCGTCGAGAACTCCGAGGAGGCCCAGGAGAAGATCGACGAGTTCGAGCGCATCCGCCAGGAGTTCATGCTGGCTCGCCAGTCCGGTACCGCCACGCAGGAAGACCTCCAGACACTCCAGCAGACCCAGGAGGAGCTACACTCGATCCCCGTCATGGCAGAGTTCCTCGAGGCCAAAAGTCGGCTCTCGGGCCGACTCGAGGAAGTAAACAAGGCGATCTCGGAGCCGCTGGCGGTCGACTTCGGCGGCGAGGCCGGCGGCTGCTGCCAGGACTGATTCTCTCGCGTTTTCGGCGATCTCGGCGGCGCCAGGACGAGTAGTCCGCGAGGAGTTTCCCCTCCAGACGCGAAAACGAGTGAGTCGAGTACTACGGCCCGCGAGCGGGGCTGGCGGGGGAACGGCTTCGATCGACTCCCTGGTTTCCTCGACCCTGGCCTCGGCTGTCCAGTTCGAACTCCGGGGACTCCCAGGTGTCCCAGTGGTCTTCGTTCTCCGGGTCGCCGAGCGCGCGCAGCGCCTCCACTCGCAGGGTGTACGTACCGCTCGGAACCGGGCGAAGGTTGTCGCTTCGACCCGCCTGCGTGGTTCTCGGCCACGGGAACGCGTAGAAGGTGTTCGACGCCGAGTTGCGCGACAGGTACCGATCCTCCATCACGACGTACTCCCGCTCGCGATCCTGGTCGACGGCGTACATCCGCATCTCCTGGGGATAGTGGCCGAAGAACGCCGTGACGACCGGAAGATCGTCTTCAGCGAGTGTGAACTCGTGGCCCGGTTCAACCGGCTCGTAGCCGTCGGCGTCACCGTCCTCGTCGTAGACGATCCGCCGCAAGTCGGGTTCGCGCTCGAGGAAGCCGTCGTCGCTGGTGTGGTAGCCGAACAGTTCGAGCTCCTGGTAGTCTCCTTCGTAACCAGCGTACGGAACCCGCAGCGTGGGAGCGTCGTCGGTCTCGGGCGTCAGCGTAACGTAGCCACCGTACTGGTGGTTTTCGTACTCGAACGGCGGCGGACTGATGGTCACGTCGATGTCGCTCGAGTCCCCGGCCGGAACCGTGACGGTGTCCGGAGCTTCTAGCTCGCTCCCCGGCCCGTAGAACGTCGGCGCGAACGGGCTGAACGCGGTCCGAAGCGTCGCTTCGTGTCCGATCGCGTACTCGACGGCCTCGTCGCTTGCGTTGTGCACAGTTACGGTTGCCGACGTTCCGTCACCGTCTCCGGCCGCGATCTGGCCGGGTTCGACTCGCTGGCTCGCCTCGAGCGCCTCGTCGATCCGGAGCATCCCGGCACCCTGCCGGAACGAGTGATCGAGTCCGGAGTCGGGGTTGAGCGACCACGGCAGCGGCTCCGCGGTGTTCTGGAGCCGATCGCGAACGTCGAAGGGATCGAGGCCGGACTCGGCCTCCAGCAGCAACGCGACGGCACCGGCGACGTGGGGGGCCGACATCGACGTCCCGGACGACGTCGAGTACTCGCCCATCTCCAGCGGATACGTCGACGTGATCTGTCCGCCCGGGGCCGTGATGCTCGGTCCGAACGCGAGTTCGACGTCCTGGCCGTAGGCGGTGAAATCGGAGAGTAAACCACCGTCCGGATTGACGACCGAAATGGTTTCGTCGGTGAAGTCGAGCGTCACCTCCTGACCGCCCTCGAGCAGGTCGACGAGCGCAGTTCCCGCCTCGTTCGTGGTACCCACGCCCCAGACGCCCTCGACGCCCGCCTCGTTGATCGTCCCGGAGAACAGTCCCGGAATGTCGTTGTAGATTACGACGCCCGTCGCGCCGGCGTCGGCCGCGTTCAGGTACTTATCGGCGAAACTACAGTGACCCCGCTGGATGAGGGCGACGTGACCGTCTGGGAACTCCGCGAAGTCTTCAGCCGCACAGCCGAAGTACCCCTCCTCGCCACCTTCCTCGGACAGCGAGGGTAATGCCAGCGGGGCCGATTCTCCTTCGGTCGGCGGGTTCTCGGCCCCGGTGAGGGGATCGTACGGGATGGGTTCCTCGAGTTCGTCGACCTCGAAGCCGGCTGCCTGGATGAACTCGTTTTCGGCGCTGGCGACGCTGATGATGTCGTGAGCGTTCGCCGGCGCGCTCAGACTCCACGTCCCCAGATCGCCGTCGTTGCCGGCGGAGTTGACGACGACGACACCCTGGTCGGCGAGTTCGTTGCTCGCGGCCGTCGTCGGGTACTCCTGGCCCCAGGTCAGGCTCGCGCCCAGCGACATGTTCACGACGTCCATCCCGTCCTCGTAGGCGTCCTCCATCGCCTCGACGATGACGTCGGCCGTCGTCCCACCGGACTCGGGGAACACCTTGTACGCACCGAGCGTTGCTTCCGGAGCCACGCCGGTCGCGCCGCCCTCGTCGGCAGCGTTGGCGGCGGCGATGCCGGCGACGTGCGTGCCGTGCCCGCTCGAGTCGTCCATCGGGTCGGGGTTGGGGCCGTCTTCTTCCGGATGGTCGCCCACGTAGTCCCAGCCGTGGCTTATCCGCGGATGGTCGAAGGTTCGGTCCGCGTCGGCCTCGATCACGGTACCGGGGTCCCCGGCGCCGCCGAGGTCGGGATGGTTGTAGTCGATTCCAGAGTCGATGATGGCGATGCTGGTTCCCACGCCGTCGTATCCAAGCTCCAGCTGTGCGTGGTCGGCGCCGGTCATTCCGAGCGCCGTCTCGAGTTCCGGTTCGGCGTCTGCGGGAGTGGGGTGCTCGATGAGCGCCACCGGATACACCGCCTCGACGCTGTCGAGTCCGCTCATCCCGTAGGCGTCGACGACGTCGGCGTCCACCGAAAGCCCGTTCCACAGCGTCCTGAAGTCGCGCCGCTCGCCGAAATCGACGTTCTCGGCGCTCGCCTCCGTACGCAACCGTGCCCGTTCGTTCGCGTGTTCGGGCGGTGTTCCTCCCCGGACAGACGGCGGGGACGCGAACTCGATAAACCAGCGGTCGGTCGCCCACCGATCAGCACCAGCGTCCGCGTCGTCCCACGGCGGCGCCGTCCCCGGCTCGAGCGGTTCGGAAGCCCCAGAACCGTCGTCCGCGATCGCCGATCCGGAGAGCGCCGTCCCCAGTCCGACCGCTCCCGCGACCTTCAGTGCGGTACGTCTGTTCATCCCGCGTCCGTCGTCGCTCGAATCCCCGGTCATCAGCCGTTCATCCCCGTTCGTGTGGCTCCTGGTTCGCAGCCTATTGGCCGATTCGAGGCTTTTACCCTGAAATTAGAGACGGTTATTATCTCTGTCACGGGGCAGTATCATTACTACGTATCTATAAGTATTACTCTGAATTAATCGGCTATCTGTGGCGGCATTACCTGTGCTGACTGCCGTCTCTACGCTACGCGTCGGTTCAGCGCCTCGGGAACCGAGCTCGTGTTTTCACGCTCGAGAGCGGCCGACTGCGGTGAGTCAACGCGGTGCCACGTACTCGATCGGGTGGGCTGTCGGCCGATCGAGCAGCGCCTCGAGTTGCTCTCCGCAGGAGGTCCCGCTCGCGAGCACCGTCTCGGCATCAGCGAACGAGTCTGCGAGGGGGTCGCCGACGTCCATGCTCAACTCGTAGTAGGCGCGCTTGTAGCCGAAGCTCCCGGCCATCCCGCAGCACTCGGCGTTTGAGGTCCGAACCTCGTAGCCCAGGCGCTCGAGGACGGCGACCGCGTAGGCGTCGGTACCCAGGGTGCGCCCCTGGCAGTGGCCGTGGTAAGCGACCGGTTCACCGTCGCTCGAGCGCAGCGCGCCGGCGTCGGCGCCGTTCTCGAGCAACCCGTAGACGTACTCCATGACGTCGTAGCTCGACTCCCGCAGTCGACTTGCGGACTCTTCGGGGAGCAGGCGCTCGTACTCGCGGTGGATCATCGCGTGATCGGAGGGCTCGGCGATCACGACGTCGCGGCCGGCATCGACGTGGTGGGAGAGGGTTCCGTATACGTCCTTCGCACGTGCACGGGCCGACTCGACCATCCCCTGTGACAGCGGCGCCCGGCCACTCTCGCCGACCGGCGGCACCCGGACGGCAGCGCCGAGGGACTCGAGGGCGCGAACCGTTGCCTTCCCGCGTTCCGGCGAGAGGTAGTTGGTGTACGTATCGGGGTAGACGACGGCCTCGCGGGTTGCGTCCCCGGGAGCGACCTGCGAGCCGCCGCGGTCGTCGAACCAGTCGACGAACGACTCGCGCGCGAACGTCGGCAGGTCGCGGCGTCGATCGATCCCGGCACTCCGCTCGAGAAACGCGCGCACCGGTCGGCTCGAGACCAGCCGGTTTGAAATCGGCGCGGTCGCCGAGCCGACTCGTGCCAGCGTCTCGAAGTTCCCGAACAGGCGCTTCTGGAGCGTGAATCCCGGTGATTCCTCGTCGGGGAGGAGCCCGTCGACGAGGTGATCGAACCGACCCGGATCCTGCCCCCGGTTCAGGCGGTCGCGAACCACCGTGTTGATCCACGGGATGTCGATCTCGACGGGGCAGGCGTTCACACAGCGGGTACAGCCCGTACAGAGGTCGTTAAACTCCGACACGCTCTCCGCCCCGTGAACGGCTGCCTCCCAGCCGGTGGCGATCCCGCCGGTGTAGGTCTCGCCGCCGAAGGCGTGGCCGCCGACCGACTGGAAGTTCGCACACGAGTTCGCACACGCCCCACAGCGGATGCAGTACAGCGTCTCCCGGAGCTCCTCGTCCTCGCGCAGGTCGAATCGACCGTTGTCGAGCAGAACGAGGTGGAACTCGCGCTCGCCCGCCCCCGTCTCGTCGATATCGAAATCGAGCGTCGGGCTCTCGGTCGGCGGCGTGAGCATCGAGACGTACTGGGCGATCGGCTGACCGGTCGCGGCCCGCGCGATGAGTTCGACGAACGGCTCGAGTTCCGTCACCGACGGAAGCAGCTTCTCGACGCCCGCGACGGCGACGTGGGTGTCGGGCGTCACCGCGCACTTTCTGGCGTTTCCCTCGTTCGTCACGAGCGCAATCGTTCCCGAATCGGCGAGCACGAAGTTCGCGCCGGTCATGCCCAGATCCGCCCCGCGAATCCGGTCGCCCAGGTAATCCCGGGCGAACCGTGTCAGCTCTTCGGCGGTCTCGAGGGGCTCTTCTGGCTCGAAGTGGCCGTTGAACAGCGCCGCGATCTCCGCGCGGGACTTGTGCATCGCCGGCCCGACGAGGTGGCTCGGCGCCTCGTCGGCGACCTGCAGGACGAACTCTCCCAGGTCGGTTTCCCAGACGTCGATCCCGCGAGACTCGAGGTGATGGTTGACCTCGATCTCCTCGGTGGTCATCGACTTGCTCTTGACCACCGACTCGACGCCCCGGTCCGCGGCGACGGACTCGATGTAGGCGTTCGCGTCGGCCGCATCGTCGGCCAGGTAGACCGCGCCGCCGTTGTCCTCGACCGCTTCGGTGACCCGTTCGATCAGCTCCGGCAGCCGCGAAATCGCGTCCTCCTTGATTCCTCGGGCCTCCGTCCGGAGCTGGTCGTAGGCCGGAAACGAGTCGATCGCCTCGTAGCGTTTCTCGTTGAGCAGCGACGCGTTCTCCGAGACCGCCGGGCCGTCGACCTCGAGGACGGTGCGAATCTCCGCCGCGCGGTCGGCGTCGCCGGGGCTCATCGGTCGGTCACCACGACGACGTGGACCTCGCGGGGGCCGTGGACTCCCTCGACCAGTTCGCCCATGTCGGCGGTCGCGCTCACGCCGGTGGCGAACACGACGCTGTCGGCGCCGTCGGCGAACTCGGTTTCGAGCCGATCGAACGCGTCGCCGACCCCGTCGTAGACGTCGCTCTCGGCGACGACGGCGACGTGTCTCGGCGGGTAGAGGCTCACGGGTCCCTCGCCGGCGGGGGTCGAGGGAATCGCAACCGTTCCGTACTCCGCGACGGCGAACCGAGCGGACGTGACGCCCGTCTCGGCCGCCTCGAGCGCGCTCGGCGTCGGCTCGGCGTCGATCCCCGCCGCCTCGAGGGCGTCCGGTGCGAACGGGAGCGGGACGCCGACGGCCGGTTCGGTACTCACCCGCCCGAGATGGGCGGGCAGATCGGCGGCCGTCACGAACGCCGACGACACCTCGAGTGAGTCCAGGGCCTCGGTGAATCGCTGTCGTGTCTCGGTGGCCATCTGGTAGAGTGGTTGTGACTCACACGTCATACCTTCATCGCCGGTCCGTTGGGACAGAAGCGGACGATCGAGCGCCGCCTCGCCGCGGAGGACCGCGACGCGCCAGAGGGATGTCACGAAATGAAGCGCCGGTCGCCGCTGAAGTCACATAGTTTTAGGTACCACTCGTTCCTCGGTGGGACTGTTGGCATGCCACATACGAACTATACGCAGGGGAGTAATCGACGAATTAGTCGGAGCAGGCGGCGGGGAACGGAGGGACCATGGCACAGGTGAGCGAGGAGCAACTCGAGTATCCGGCCGAATCGTGGACCGGCTTCTTCAGGGAGCACTTCGGGCCGTCCATGCTGTGGGCGCTGATCAGCATCGGCGGGAGTCACATCATCCTCGCGCCCACCCTCGGCGGCTTTTTCGGTATCTTCGCGGTGTGGATCTTCCTGCTGATCTACGTCGCGAAGTACGGCGGCTGGGAGCTCGGCATCCGGTACACCTACGGTGTCGGCGGCAATCCCGTCGAGGCGTACGGCGACCTGCCCGGACCGAAGAACTGGGCGATGTGGGTCTCCGTATTTATCTTCACGGTGCTCTACACCGGTATTACGGCCGCAGTCGGCTTCGGTACGGCCGCGCTCGCGGCGGCGTTGACCCCGCTCGACGCACTGTCGGCCTACGTCATTCTGCTCGCAGTCGCCGTCGGACTCGTCCTGTTCTCGCGGTACGGGCTGCTCGAGAACGTCCTCAAGGTGTTCACCGCGATTCTCGGCGGCCTCATCGTCCTGGGCGTGCTGTTCGGCCCGCCGTCGACGGGCGTGATCGCCGAAACGGCGACCGGTCTGCCGGAGGGGACATCGCTCGCGCTGTTCGTCGGTCTGTTCGCGGCCGCGGCCGGATTCGCCCCGACGGGCCACAGTACGAGCATCCTCATCGGTAGCTGGTCGATGGCCAAAGAACAGGGCGCTCGCGCGCTTCGCAGGGAAGGAATCGATCCGAACGACGAGCGGTACCACGACTACATCGCCGCCTGGATCAAGACCGGCCGTCGGGATTTCAACATCGGCTACGGGTTCAGTCTCGTCATCATACTCAGTATGGTGGTCCTCGCGGCGAACGTGCTGTACCCGAACCCACCGACCGACGAGAACCTCGCGTTCGTTCTCGGGGAGATCCTGAGCGACTCCTTCGGTCCGTGGTCGTTCTGGGCGATGCTGGTCTGTGCGTTCGCCGCGCTGTACTCGACGGTTATCACCCTCCTCGACGGAGCCTCGCGGGCGACGGCGGACATCCTGCCGCTCGCGCTCGAGAACGACGATCTCAACAGCGAACGCATCCGCCGGTTCGTCGTCGTCGGTATGGGCGTCGGGAGCCTGATCCCGATCGCCGTCATCGGCACGCTGCCGGTGACGCTCATCCTCTGGATCTCGGTGCTGCTGGTCATCTTCGAGGTGTTCTTCTATCCGGCGAACTGGTACGTCGTCGAAAAGCGCCTGCCGGAGGCGTTCCGGCCGTCGACGAAGTGGAAAGTCTACTACGTGATCACGATCGGACTCGTGGTCGTGTTCGCGATGATGGGCGCCGCCGAGGAACTCGGGATCCTCGGCGCCTGAATCCATCGTCACCCACTCGACGGCGAGTGCTGCAGCGGTATCGGATCGACCGGTCCGAGAGACGATGTTTTCTGATGGATACTTAATGCGGCCGGTTGTTCGTCCAAAAAGTCATGTTACTCCGGTGTAAACGAGGGGGGTAATGTCCTCGGAGTCGCAGTCGGATGGATACCTGTTCGACCTTTATCGCCAGTACATCGGCGAACCCGACGGTCGAACGGACGTCTATCTCGGGTTCGGGCTGTTTCTCGGTGGTATCGGTCTCGCAATCGTGGCGCTCTCGCTGTTCCTCTGGAGCAGCACGCAGCCGCCCCGCTCGAGCGAGTTCTTCGCGTGGGCGCGACCGGCGTACGCGCTCGGAATGCTCTCGCTCCCGGCGACGATGCTCGGTATCGTCACGCTGTTGCCCGCGGAGCGACGCGTCCAGATCACGTCGGTCGCAGGCGTCTGCGTCGCCGTCGTCGCCGTCGCCGGCTTCTGGGTGCTGTACCCCTCGGACTGGAACTTCTACGAGAGCGGCGAAGCCGCGTTCAGCACGGTTCACGTCGTCGCCGTCTACGCGGTCGGACTGACGGGAATCACCGCTTCGACGGGTGCGGCGCTCATCGCCCACTACCTCGACATGGCCCGCACGGTCGAGGCCATCGAATCGGAGGCTGACGAGGAGGACGAAGAACACTACTCCGACGAGGAGATCCGCGGTGACATCGACGACGCGATGGAGGGCGTCGAACTCTCCTGGGGCGGCGTCGAGGAAACCGAACACAAGCGGCTCACGTTCTCCGAACACGAGTTCGACGGCGCCGACATCAACGTCGAGGCGAAGACCACCCGCTCGAGCGGCGTCGACGCACAGGTCGCCGGTCTCAAGGGACTCAAAGGCGGCGAGACGAAGACGGAAACCTCGAGTTCGACCGTCGACGACCAGACCGCGAAGTTGAAGGAACTCAGAGAGCAGAAACGGCGCGAGGAGGCTGAATCGCTCGCGGAAGCGGGCCGCGGCGACGCGATCCGACGGCCGCTCGAGCGTCTCCTCTCCCGCGTTCGGGCGGCGTTCGATCGCCGGTAGTCAGCGAGCGCCGACGGTGATTGGCAGTAGTATATATAAACAGTCTCACTTTACGCATAGTTTTATAATCCGGTAGAAACCTTCCCCAAATATGGCTAAGGGCCTAGACGTCGGCACGATGAACATCCTGTCGGCACAACAGGACGGTAATGACACAGTATTCGTCCAGCAACGAAACTCATTCGTCGAGATCGAGTACTCCGACATGGCAGAGCAGATGCTCTCGCGCAGCGAAGTCCTCCACATCCGCAAGGATGACAAGGTGTACGTCGTTGGCGACGACGCGCTGAACTTCGCGAACATCTTCAACAAGGAAACCCGCCGGCCGATGAAACACGGCATTCTCTCGGCCGACGAGAAGAGCGCGATTCCGATGATGAAACTCATCATCGAGCAGGTCGTCGGTGAACCCGCCTATCCGGACGAGAAGCTGTACTTCTCGACGCCGGCGGACCCGATCGACGACGACCTCTCCACGCTGTACCACCAGAAGACGATCGAGTCGTTCCTCAACGACATGGGCTACGACGCGGAGCCGATCAACGAGGGGATGTCCGTCATCTACTCCGAACTCGCCGACAACAACTTCACCGGACTCGGTATCAGCTTCGGTGCGGGGATGACGAACGTCTGTCTCTCCTACTACGCGGTGCCGGTCATGAAGTTCTCCGTCGCCCGCGGTGGCGACTGGGTCGACGAGCAGGCCGCTCGCGCGACGGGGACGCCGGTTGACAAGGTCACCTCCATCAAGGAGGACGACTTCGAACTCGACTTCACGACCGACGTCGGCGGCGTCGAGGGTGCGCTCTCGATCTACTACGAGAACCTGCTCGACTACGTCATCGAGAACATCGTCGCGGAGGTCGACGAGGAGGATATCGAGGAGGGTCTCGATGTCCCCGTCGTCGTCACCGGTGGCACCTCGAGCCCGAGCGGCTTCGAGGCGCTGTTCCGTGACCACCTGGAGGACGCGAACATTCCGTTCTCGATCAGCGGCGTCTCCCACGCGAACGAGCCGCTGTACAGCGTGGCACGCGGTGGCCTCGTCGCCGCCCGCTCGGACGAGGACGTCGATCACGAGGAAGAAGAAGTCGAAGCCGCCGCCGCCGAGTAATCTAGCTGAGACTTTTTTGCGACGCTGTGACCGAGAAGCGACGGCCTCGAGCCGGCTCGCTGGTGGCCTACGCGAGGGGGTCCCGACGGCCGGGAGCGGTTACTCGTCGTAAAACCGGCTGAAGGCGTCCCGCCACGACTCGAGGGTCGGATGCTCGCTCTCGTGGTCGACGGGCACGTCCGCGAACCCACAGCGGTTGCACGCGATGGTCGCGACGTCGCCCAGCTCGAGCCGCTCGAGCGAGGAGCCACAGCGTGGGCAGTCGTCCATAGCCGTATCTGTCATCGAACGTTCTTAACTGTATGCGATTCACTCACCGGCGGGCGATACCACGACACACCCGTTCGTAGTCACCCGGTTTCGGCTCGGCGCACCGCCGGGGTATTACTATTATGCATTTGCTAAAGCTTTTGTATGCGGCATGTGTATGCCATAGTATGAGCGCAACCTCGCCGTCCAGTGTGGATCGAACGATCGAACGCTGTCGACCCGAAGACGTCACGCCGGTTCGACTCGAGGCCGACGCCCTCGAGTCGACGGCCCCGGAGTACCTCCGGGATCTCAAACGCGAACTGAATCGAGAGGGACTGTTCCCGGCCAGGTTGACGGTCGACGCCTGCTTCGACGAAGACTGCTCGCTCGGAACCCAGCAGGAGGTCGACCGTATCCGATCCTACGTGCGTGCGGGGGCGTTCCTCGGCGTCGGCTCGGTCACCGTCGAGGCCGACGACGTCGCGAACCCCGAGAAGGTGCGGCCCGCGCTGGCGGCCTGCGCCGAGCGGGCCGACCGCGAGGGACTCGCGTTCGAACTCGACGCACCCATTAGCCTCGAGCACTGAGCAGACGGCGATGCCGTCACGGCGCACGCTCGCGCGACGCCTCGAGTCAGTCACTGATTTTGCCGATCCCGACGTCTCGCTCGAGCAGTATCTCACGCCGCCCGAAATCGCCGCCCACGTCTGTCACCTCGCCGCGATCCAGGGCGATCTCGAGCGTCCGGTGCTCGATCTCGGCACCGGAACCGGGATGCTTGCGGTCGGCGCCGCCCTCGCCGGCGCGTCGCCGGTCATCGGACTCGACGTCGACGCGGACGCGCTCACGCTCGCGCGGGAAAACGAACGTCGTGTGCTCGAGCACGAATCCGTCGAGTGGCTCCGCGGCGACGTTACCCGACTCCCCATCCGACCGTCCGGCGAGTTCACGGTGCTCTCGAACCCGCCGTTCGGCGCCCAGCGGGGAAACGAGGGCGCGGATCGGGCGTTTCTCGAAACCGCGGCGGAGCACGCGGCCGTCTCCTATACCATCCACAACGAGGGGAGCCAGGAGTTCGTCGAGTCCTTCGCGGCCGATCACGGCGGGGCGGTCACGCACGCCTTCCGCGCGGAGTTTCCGATCGAACGACGCTTCGAGTTCCACACCGACGACTCCAGGACGCTCGCGGCCGAGGTGTTCCGGATCGAGTGGGCCGACGATCGGCCGGCGTAGCGACGGGGCGTAAGAACTCATCTCCCGTTGCTGTTCACCGGGTGAACAGGTTTCAGGGGGCGACAGATTTTCACGGGGTAAGACGATGCTGGCCGCCATCCAATAGTTCGACCTATCCTCCCGCGCCGAACCGTCGCGAGTGAGCCCGCTGACCGAGCAGCTGAAACGGGGGATCGAAACCACGAGAACGAAGCCATGAAACCGACATCGCACACCGAACCAGCGGCCGGAGAACCGTTTCCCGATCAGTCGATCCTGCGATCCGACCGAGGCACATGAGCCGAACGAACCTCGCGACTCGAGACGGAGCCACGACTCCGCTATCGGCGGCGGCGCTCGAGTCGTTCAGCGAACAGCTACGGGGTCCACTCATCACACCGGAAGACCCGGGCTACGAGGCGGCCACGCGCACCTGGAACGGGATGGTCGAGAAGACGCCGGCGCTCGTCGTCCAGCCGACGGGGACGGCAGACGTCGTGGCCGCCGTCGAGTTCGGCCGCGAACACGACCTGCTGCTCTCGGTAAGAGGCGGCGGCCACAACATCGCGGGCACGGCGCTGGTCGACGGCGGACTGACGATCGACCTCTCCGGACTCAGGGGCGTCGTCGTCGATCCGGACGAGCGGACCGCCATCGCACAGGGTGGCTGTCAGCTCGGCGATCTCGACCGGGAGACACAGCTCCACGGACTCGCGACCACCTGTGGATTCGTCTCCGAGGTCGGACTGGCCGGGTTAACCCTCGGCGGCGGCTTCGGCTACCTGACCCGGCGGTTCGGCTGGACGGTCGACGACCTGGTCGAGGTCGAGATCGTCACCGCCGACGGCGAGGTACGGCGGGCCAGTCGCGATGAACACCCGGATCTCTTCTGGGCGGTTCGCGGCGCCGGCCACAACTTCGGCGTCGTCACGTCGTTCACGTTCCGGCTCCACGAGGTCGGACCGACCGTTTACGGCGGACTCATCGCCTGGCCCTTCGAGCGGGCCGCGGAGATCCTGGCGGCCTACCGGGAACTCGCCACGACCGCCCCCAGGGAACTGACGGCGTTTCTGATCATGCGCCGGGCGCCGCCGGCGCCGTTCGTCCCGGAGGAGTGGCACGGCAGGCGCATCTGTGCGATGACGGTCTGCTACAGCGGCGATCTGGCCGCCGTCGACGAGGCGCTGGCACCGGTCCGGACGCTTCCCGATCCCATCGTCGACGTGCTTCGAGAGCAGCCCTACACCGAGATCCAGTCCTACCTGGATGCGACCCAGCCGAAGGGAAATCACTACTACTGGAAGACGGAGTTCGCCGCCGAACTCGAGGACGAACTCCTGGCGATACTGCGGGAGCTGGGTTCCGAAAACCCGATCCCGGGCGGCCAGATGGTGATCGCGCACATCGGCGGGGCGCTCAACGACCGCGACCGCGACGACGGGGCCGTCGGGAACCGAGACGCCCGGTTCGTCTACGGTGCGGCGGGCATGTGGGAGCCGGGCGACCCCGACGGCGAGCGACACCGCGAGTGGGTTCGGGATGCCTGGGAACGGTTCGCTCCCTTCTCGACCGGCAACTACGTCAACTTCCAGACCGCCGACGAAAGTCGAGGACGGCTCCGGGAGACGTACGGACGTAACTACGACCGAGTCGTCGAGATCAAGGGACGATACGATCCGGACAACGTGTTCCGCGTTAACCGCAACATCAAGCCGGCGTGAATCGTCAGCTATCGACCCGAGGCGAAACCGCTGGCAGCGATCAGCGGTACGTTTCGGCGCTTACGACCTCGACTCGAGTGCCGTCGCTGATCGCGTAGATCGCGTCGTCGTCGCGCTCGAGGGTTAGCCCGTTCGCGTCGACGCTCTCGTTTTCGGCGGGCAAGTCGACGGTCGCTTCCTCGCCGCCGGCAGCCGTGACCGCGAGTCGGAACTCGCCGCCCTCGGAGTGGACCGTCACGTTTCGACCGGCGATCGTCGGATCGGCCCGGGAGGGGCCGGACTCGTAGGCCAGGGTTCGGCCGTCGCCGCCTTCGGTCTCGAGCCACACCTGGTAGACGCTGTCGTTGCCGGCGGCGGACCACCCCTTGCGGTCGACGTGGACCGCCTCCCGCCAGCCGGGGCCGCCGACGTACACCGTCGAGTCGCCGGAAAACGCCAGTCCCTGGCTCGAGATGGCCTCCATCCAGATGTTTCGTTCCGCACTCGAGACGATGACGCCGGCGGATTCGAGGGACGTCGCCTGCTCGAGCGGCCCGGCTTCGATGGCGGGGACGAGTTGGTTCTGGGTGCCGTCGGTGTAGCCGACCGTGTACTCCCCCGCGGTGACCGTCCCTTCGGAGTGGTGGTCACCGTCGTAGACGAACAGGTTGACCGGGATCGCCGGTCCGGAGATGAGCGCGAGCACGACGACGACGGCGACCAGTGCGGAGCTGCGCCGTCGAAGGGTCCACCGGCTCGTAGCGGCGCCCGATCGTCGCGTGCCCCCCGCGATGGCCGCGATTCGCTCGAAGCGTTCGGTTTCGGTGCCGTCGCTTGGGCGCTGCAGTCCGAGCGAGAGCGCGCGCTCGAGCGAGGCGGGCACCGAAGACGCAGCGATTAGCCGACGAGTCCACAGCGGCCGTTCCGACGCGGTGACGGCGAGCGTGAGCAGGACGGCGAGCACGACGACGACGACGACCCCCGGCCCCTGGAAGAGGACGTACAGATCGGTGCCGCCGAACCAGTAGATCGCCCACAGCGACTTCGAGAAGCCGAAGAACAACAGCGCGAGCCACAGCGCGAGCGGATCCGGGCGATAACCCCGGCGATGGAACACGACGGCGGCGAGGACGAAACCGAGCAGGAAGCCGATCGCGTGGCCCTGGATCGCGATCGTCGCCCACGACGGGGCCGACGGCGGACTCGCGCTCGCCTGGTAGTAGCTGATCGGCTGCTGGAGCGCGCGATACAGCGTCAGGATCACGCCGTGGGCGCCCAGCGTCGCCAGCGCGGTGGCGATCGGATACCGCACGATCGCGAACCCCGCAAAGGCGAAGACGAGCCCGGAGAACCCGATCACGGGACCGATGGCGAACACACTCGTGAACAGGCCGATCGCGATGACGACCCCCGGAAAGATAACCACTGCTCGTATCCAGGAGGTCGTCCACCAGGAGTCGTTCCCGCTCGCGTCGTCGGGCCGGTGGTGGCCCCAGGCGTACTCCGCGATCGGAGCCACGACCAGCGCGCCGGTGAGGTTGCCGATCAGGTGGCTCGAGCTCGCGTGTGAGAACGACGACGTCGCCATCCCCAGCGGCGAGAAGTACGACCAGGCACGGTAGGGGATCGTCACCGGGTTATCGAAATCGGAGATGCCGTCCTGGACGAACAGGTAGACACAGAACACGAACCCGAGGACGAGTAGCGTTCCCCACGGAACACCCAGAACGAACCGCGCCCGCAGGACGTCCCGCCAGCGCCGACTCGAGCGGTCGAGCAGGCGGATGACACCGACCGACGCGAGGACGGTCACGACGACCAGCAGCGTGAGTATCCACGCGAGCACGCGCATGATATGTCCTACTCACGGGACGGTATAGCGTTTGTCAATGAGACGGCGTCGGCGGGATTGCGTGTCGCTCAGGAATCGTCGTCGCACGCTCGAGGACGGGCTTCGAAAGGTACAAGCGGCCGACGAACCCAGAGGAGGATATGGAGCTGCGGGTCACAGAGAGTAGCGATGACGAACTATCGATCGAGATCAGCGGCGAGGACCACACGTTCATGAACGTGCTCAAGGGCGCGCTGCTCGAGCACGATGACGTGAGCGCCGCCACCTACGACATGAACCCCGAGCAGTCGGGTGGCCAGACCGATCCGATCCTGACGGTCAAGACCGAAGGCGGCGTCGACCCCCTCGACGCGCTCGAGGACGCCGCCCGTGACGTCCGCGAGAAGACGACCGCGTTCCGCGAAGCGTTCGAGGCCGCGGCCTAACAGGCGGCGTAGTAGACGAACACGGCTCCGTCCTCGCCGACGTGGATGTCGAGGCCTTCTGCGGATCCCGCATCGACGACCAGCGACCGGTGGTCCTCGAGCAGTGCGTCCGTGACTAATTCAGCCAGCTCGTCCTCGTTCTCGACGCTCTCTATCGCTTCCGGACCCGACGGGAAGACCGCAGACGCCGGCTCCGAACACGGCGCGTCGAACTCGCTGGCCGGCGGCACCCGCACCTGGTCGAGGTCCGTCTCCTCGTAGTGTGCAATCACCAGTTCGCGGTTGTAGTACTCGCTGAGCGCCGCGAGCCCGCCGTCGTACTCGTAGCTCCCCGCGCCCGCCTCGGCTCGCTCGGCCTCGAGGCGCTCGTGGACCTCGCCTTCGGTCGCCTCGAGGTCGATGCCCTGGTACGTCGTTCCGTCGCCGGGAGCGTCCGACGGCGTCGGCGTGCCGAGTCCCGGAATGGCCGAAATCGGAACGATTCCCGTCGCGAACAGCCCGATCACGACCACCAGTACGAGAATGATCGGCGAGTAGGGTTTTGCCACCTCGAGCCAGCCCGGCACCTCGAGGTCGGTGCCGAGGTCCTCGTAGCTCTGTTCGCGCTTCTCGAGGCTGGGATTGCCACAGCGAGAGCAGGGCGGGGAGTTCTTGACGTGCTGGCGGCCGCAGTTCGGACAGACCCAGATGTAGGCGGGCGCGGTGTCGACGGTTCCGGCCTCGCCGTCCGCGAGACGTTCGAACTGGTCGTTCCCGCAGGTTTCACACGGAGGGTCGTTCTCCTCGTGGCTCCGACCGCACTGGGTACACCGCCAGGTCACTACTAGAACCGGGCGACCGAGCGGCTATAAGCGTACCTCAATTCGGTTAGCGGTCGCCTCCTCGCGTCGTCGCCGGTTCACGGACGATCAGTCGTCGGTCGCATCGGACTCCCAGCCCTCGGTGAAGACCCGGTCCGCGTCGAACCCCGCCGCTTCGAGCACCTCCTGTGTCTCGACGACCATCTCCGGAACGCCACAGACGTAGGCGTCAGCCGCCCCGAAGTCCTCGATCGGCTCGAGCGCCTCGGGGAGGTGGTCCTGGACGTGGCCGGTTCGGCCGTCCCAGCCGTCCTCGGGGTCCGAGACGACGTACTCGACCGAAAGAGTGGCGTTGTTCGCCCGGAGCTGCTCGAGGCTCTCCCGGAAGATCAGGTGTTCCTGGTCGCGCTCGCCGAACACCAGCCGGGCGTGGCCCTCCCCCTCGCGGGCGTACTGGGTGAGCATCGGGTACAGCGGCGTGATCCCGGTCCCCGTCGCGAGGAAGACCGCGTCTCGCGTGGGATCTCTGAGGTGGAGGTTGCCGTCGACTGCCTCGAGTTCGATCTCGTCGCCGGGGCTCCGCTCGTGCATGTAGACCGAGGCCGTGCCGTCGTCGTAGCGTTTGATCGCGAGCACCAGGTTGTTCGTCCCCGGCTGTGCGATCGCCGTGTAGGGTCGGGTTACCTCCTCGCCGTCGTCCTCGAAGTGGATCGTCGTGTGCTGTCCCGGTTCGTACTCGAAGGTGTGATCGTCGACGACGAGACGGAACAGCTTCACGTCGGGAGTCATCCGATGGACGTCGGTGATCTGTGCGGTGAGCGTCATACTCGAGCGCTCATCGACGAGTCGGATAGACGTACGGCTGGCAGGTGCCTTCGACCGATGTTCCTCGAGACGAAACCGGACCAACCGGTGGTGCCGGCTACAGACGCACCGGAACGTCGCGCTCCGCGAGATATGATTTGACGTCCGCGATCGAGTACTCGTCGAAGTGGAAGATAGAGGCCGCGAGGCCGGCGTCGGCGTTCGCCTCGGTGAACACCTCGTACATGTCTTCGGGGCCGCCACAGCCCGAGGAGGCGATCACCGGCGTGTCCACGGTGTCACAGACGGCTTTCGTCAGCGGGACGTCGTAGCCGTCTTTGGTGCCGTCCTTGTCGATGGAGTTGACGAACAGTTCGCCCGCGCCGCGGGATTCGGCTTCCCCGGCCCACTCGAGGACGTCGATCCCGGTCCCCTCGCGGCCGCCCTTCTTGGTGCACTCGAACCAGCAGGACTCGCCGTCTACCTCGACGTAGTGCTCGCCGCCCTCGTCGAAGCGGCGCTTCGCGTCGACGCTGATGACGATACACTGGCTGCCGAAGGCCCGGGCGCCCTCGGTGATGAGTTCGGGGCGCTCGAGCGCGCCGGTCGTGATCGACACCTTGTCCGCGCCCGCTCGGAGCGTTTCTTTGATATCCTCGGTCGTCCGGATGCCGCCGCCGACGGTCAGCGGGATGAACACTTCGTCGGCCACCCGCGAGACGACGTCGAGCATCGTCTCTCGGCCCTCCGCCGACGCGGTGATGTCGAGGAAAACGAACTCGTCGGCTCCCGATTCGTTGTACTCGCGGGCCATCTCGACGGGGTCGCCGGTGTACTCGAGGTCCTCGAAGTGGACGCCGGTGTACACCGCCGGATTCCCGTCGTCGTCGACGTCGACGTCGATGCAGGGGATAATGCGTTTTGTGAGTCCCATCTCGTCTCTACCCCGGAGGAGGGACCGTGGGTAGTAAAGGAATCTGGATCGTCCCGATGGGAGAGCGGGACGGACCGCGCGGGGCGGGTGCCGGAAATGTCTCCCGGAAAGAGCGATTTTTTAGCCGCCATCGTCGTATCGCGACCTACCCGTGATCGTCGTTCCGAGAGAGACCATCCCAGTACATTTACCATGGTTCTGAGAAAGTCAGTACTATGAGCTACCGCGACGAGTTCTGGTCGATCTATCGAGAGGCGATCCCGATCCTGTTGCTCGCACTCGGTGGCGGACTCTTCGCCGGCCTGGTTCTCGAGGAACTCCTCGAGAGCGTCGAACGCTTTCCCGGCCTGCTCGTGATGGTGCCGGTGTTTCTCGCCACCCGCGGCAACGTCTACGGCGCACTCGGTGGGCGAATCTCGAGCGGACTCCACCAGGGGTTGATCGAACCGCGCTTTGAGTGGAACAAGCGGCTCGTCAACGCGGTTATCGCCTCGTTCGTCAACGGGATCACCATCTCGATCGTCATCGGGTTCATCTCCTGGGGCGCACTCGAGGTCCTCGGCCGCGAAGCCGCCGCCCTGTACGAACTCGTCGGAATCATGCTGATCGCCGGCGTGTTGACGTCGGTGATCCTGATCTTTGGGCTGCTCCTGTTGATCTTCGCCGGCTACAAACTCGGCTACGATCCCGACAATCTCGTCGGTCCCGTCGTCACCACCCTCGGTGACATCTTTGGCATGCTATTCCTGCTGATCGCGGTGCTCACAGTCGAGGTGATGATGTGATGCAAGTTCCCCAGGGCTCGCTCGGCTCGTGGTCGGCGAAGAGCATCGTCAGGAACATGCTCCCGCTGCTGGTCGTCCTCTCGGTCATCGTCCTCTGGGCGGGGATCACGCTCGAGGACGCGGAGGACATGTTGAACGAGTACGGCCTCCTCGCGATCATGGTGCCGGTGATGGTCGACATGGGCGGCAACCTGGGTGCGATCCTGAGTTCCCGACTCTCGACCCGGTTTCACCTCGGGACCACGAAGTTCGATCCTCGTGACCAGGTGCTCTGGGGGAACGTCCTGGCGATCCTGGCGCTCGCGCTCACGATCTTCACCGCACTCGCGGCGGGAACCTGGCTGATCGGACAGTTCGTCGGCGGTGCGCTTCCCCTGTCGACGCTGCTCGTGATCTCGCTGGTGAGCGGGCTCTCGATCGCCGTCATCGCGGTGGTCTTCAGCTTCGCGGCGACGTACGCCTCCTATCAGCTGGGAATCGACCCCGACGACACGACGATTCCGATCGTTACCAACGTCGTCGACGTCTTCGGGATGGTCATCTTCATCGGGGTCTCCGCCTGGATGCTCGGATTTTGAGGGGGGCGTCCGCTCGACGGAACCGCAGTAGGAGGGCTTAAGTTCTCGACTCCGGAACCACCAGGTATGGCAGACGACACCGAACCCGCCCAGGATCACGACTCGGCCGCCGACGTCGGACACGATCTCGAGGCCGAACGGACGACCGCGCCGATGAGCGAGTACACGAGCCGCGACGTCGGCGTCGGCGCGGTCGTCACGCTCGTGGGACTGCTCGTCGCGTTCGGTATCCCGTTACTCGCGTTCTGAAAAGGAAAGCCGATTAGAAGACGTACTCGTCGTCGTGGCCCATCATCCCGTCGTCTTCGAGGCCGGGCTCTTCTTCGTCCATCGGACCACTGGTCTTGTACGCCTTGATCCCCGTCGACAGGAGGTCTTCGATGGCCTCTTCGCGGTTGACGAACTCGCCACGCTCGACCATCTGGGCGATTTGCATCTCGAGGTGCTCGGGTATCGTGATCTCTACTTTCGGCATCTGATTCGGCTTTCGGCGAGGGGGTATTTAACTTTGACGGGGATACATACCGGTCGGAACGGCGGCTAACGGACCGAAAAAGCGACGGCGGCTCGAGGGTCCGAACCGAACGAAGATGGTCGCAGCCGGTGTCGATCGTTACTTATTGCCCATGACGGAGTCGATCGCGTTTCGAAGCGTCGTCCCGGGCTGGGTTATCATTTGAAGCTGGCGCCGCATCCGTCGCTGGTTGAAGTAGCCCGCGAACGCGAGGATCGTCGGCGGCCACAGGCCGACGAACAGTCCTCGCTGCCGGTCGCCGCGAACGAAGAAGTAGTACCACGAGAGGCCGACCGATGCCGCTGCAGCGAGCGCTGCGGGTCCGAGCGCCTCCTGTCCCATCTCCCGCGCCTGTCCGGGCATCTGCTCTTCCTGTTGAGTTTGCTTTGTCGCCATGCGGTCACACTCCACCACGAGACAGTACTTCGGTATAGCGAGCGTTTCGAGTGGTATGTCGAGATTAGCTCGAACGCGTGACTGTTCCGGACCGTTTCGGCCCGCTTCCCGTCGGGACAATCACTCCGTTCGGCTTCGTTCACCATCGACGCGAGGGCGAACCCTAACACGCTCGAGAGCGGTACACATACAGTCGCGCGGGCCAACCTCCGGCTATGAAAGACGTCACTGACCTCTATCGCGAGTTCGGCGACGATCGGCTCCCGCCGGGACAGCGCGAGACGTCGAAGTTCCCGGTGCTCTCGAAGAGCGGTACCCCGGGGTGGGACCCCGAGACGTGGGAGTTCACCGTCACTGGCGCCGTCGACCGAGAGCTGTCGTTCTCCTGGGAGGAGTTTCGGGAACTTCCGAGCGAAACCCAGCGACAGGACTTCCACTGCGTCACCGGCTGGAGCAAGTTCGACTGCGCGTTCACCGGCGTTCCGTTCCCCGAACTCGCCGAACGGGCCGGCGTCGCGGACGATGCAGTCCACGTCATATTCTCCGCGCTCGACGACTACACGACCGACCTGCCCCTCGAGGACTGCCTGCGCGAGGAGGTACTGTTCGCCTGGGCGTTCGACGACGAACCGCTCGCCCGCGAGCACGGCGGCCCGCTGCGGGTGGTCACCCCTCACCGGTACGCCTACAAGGGCGCGAAGTGGGTCGACGGCGTCGAATTCCTCACGGAACCCGAACTCGGCTACTGGGAGCGGCGAGGCTACTCCGAGACGGCGGATCCCTGGCAGGAGGAACGATATAGTTAGGCTGAAGGCGCCTCCGTCCTGAACTGCGTTCGATGGAGCGATCGTCGGGCGGTCGTGGAGAGGCGGCGAACGTATCGGTCAGCGGCGCCGACCTGGTGGGCCGGAGTTGCGAACTCGAGGACGTCTCCTTCGGTGCGGTTCTCGACGCCGCCGACGGGGCACGCGTCCAGTGGACGACCCCCGACGGCCTCGAAATCGTCGGCTGTGGCGTGGCTGCCAGCGTCGATGCGGCCGGCCCCTCCCGCTGCCGGCGGGTTCGCAACGCGGCACGCCGAGTTTTCGACGGCCTCGAGCACGACGGACCGCCCGTAGCCCGGCCGCGGGCGTTCGGCGGCCTCTCGTTTCACGACGGACACGAGCCTGCACCACCCTGGGACGGGTTCCAGGCCGCGTCGTTCGTCGTCCCCGGCGTGCAGGTCACACGCGACGACGCGAGCACCTGGCTTACCGTCGTCACTGACGAGGGTGACGCCGACGCCCGTCTCGAGCGGTGGCGAAACCGGCTCGACGAGTTACCCGCGATGCGCCCGAGCGGCACTAGCCCGGGCGTTGCCGCGACCCGACGGACGACGAGCCGCGAGGAGTGGGTCGACCAGGTGGAAACGGCCCTCGAGCGCATCGACGGCGGCGACCTCGAGAAGGTCGTCCTCGCGCAGGCGCTGGCGGTCGATCTCGAACGCCCGCTCGACGTCCCGGCGACGCTCGAGCGGCTTCGCCGGCGGTATCCCAGCTGCTATCGGTTCCTGTTCGAAGGGCGCGCCGGCGCCACGTTCTTCGGCACGCCGCCGGAGCGCCTCGTCGTGAAGCGCGGACACACCGTCGAGACCGAGGCGCTCGCTGGATCGGTTCCCCGCGGGGAAACCCCAGAAGCGGACGACGAGTACGTCGAACGGATGGTCGACAGCGAGAAGTTCCAGCGCGAACACGGGCTCGTCGTCGATTCGATCCGCCAGCAACTCGAGGCGCTCACGGACGAGGTCACGGTCGCCGAGCAGACGATCCGACGGCTGGCGACGATCCAGCACCTCCGGACGCCGATCGAGGCTACGCTCGAGACGGAGCGCCACGTTCTCGAGTTCGTCGAGGCGTTACACCCGACACCGGCCGTCGGCGGCGTGCCGCCCGAGGCGGCCTGGGAGACGATCAGGGGCGTCGAAACGTTCGACCGGGGCTGGTACGCCGCCCCGATCGGCTGGTTCGACGCCGCGGGCGACGGCGAGTTCGCCGTCGGTATCAGGTCGGGCGTCGCGACCGACGACCGGGTGACGCTGTTCGCCGGCAACGGCATCGTCGCCGACAGCGATCCCGACGAGGAGTGGGAGGAAGTACAGCTGAAGTTCCGCCCGATCCTCGACGAGCTATGACCGTCCCGAACAGAGCGACGCTGTGGGGGCGCGTACTCGCCGACGAGCTATCGAAGGGCGGACTCGGGGCCGTCTGTCTCGCCCCGGGGAGCCGATCGACGCCGCTGACGGTCGCCTTCGCGCGTCACCCGGAGATCGAGGTCTTTTCACACCTCGACGAGCGCTCTGCGGCCTACTTCGCACTGGGTCGGGCGCGGCGAACGGGGGAGCCGACGGCTCTCGTCTGTACCTCGGGGACGGCGGCGGCGAATTTCCATCCCGCGGTGATGGAGGCCGACCGGGGGCGAGTTCCCCTGCTCGTGCTCACCGCGGATCGACCAGCCGAACTCCGCGACACCGGCGCCAACCAGACTGTCGATCAGGTGAAGCTGTACGGCGACGCCGTGCGCTGGTACGCGGAACTGCCGGAGCCGGAGGCGGAGGAACGAAAAGTGCGGTCACTGCGGACGACCGCCGCCCGCGCGCTGGCCGAGACGACTCACACGCCGGCGGGACCGGTTCATCTCAACTGCCCGTTCCGGAAACCGCTCGAGCCGACCGAGGTTCCCGGCGACGTTCCCGAGGCGTTCCTCGAGACGCTCTGTGCCGAGGGGCGGGAGGGACCGTTCGTCGAGACGACGACGGGCCGGTCGGTGATCGACGAGGGGGTTCGAGAGCGGGTCGCGACGGCGCTCGAGCGCGCAGACCGACCGCTGCTGGTCGCCGGGCCGGCCGATCCGGCCGGCGAGAGACCGGACCCCGCACGCGTGACGGCGCTCGCGGCGACGGTCGGTGCGCCCGTGCTGGCCGACCCGCTTTCGGAGCTTCGGTTCGGCCCACACCTCGAGGACGAGGAGGTCGTCTGCGGCGGCTACGACGCCTACATCGACGCGGTTCCCGATCCGGACGTCGTCCTCCGGTGGGGGGCGTCGCCGACGTCGAAACCCCTGCGCCACGCCCTGCGGGACGCCGACCCCCGGCAGTTCCTGCTCGATCCAGCCGGCGGCTGGCGGGAGGCGACGTTCACCGCAACCGATCTGCTCGCGGCGGAACCCGGTCCGTTCCTCGAGTCGCTCTCGGACGAACTGACGGGAGGGTGCGCGGAACCGCTTGAGACGGGGTGGCTCGAGCGGTTCCAGAGTGCAGAGCGACGACACTGGGAGCGCCGCGACGAGGCCCTCGAGCCGGCGAGCCTCGAGCGCGACCCCTTCGAGGGCGCGGTGCTCGCGACGGTGCTCGAGAACGCGCCGGACCCGGCGACGGTCTTCGTCTCGAACAGCATGCCGATCCGGAACGCGGATCGGTTCGCCCGGCCTCGAGCGACCTCCCTCTCCGTCCTCGCGAACCGGGGAGCGAGCGGGATAGATGGAATCGTCAGCACGGCGCTGGGCGCGGGGAGTGCTACCGACGACCCGCTCGTGCTCGTCACCGGCGACCTCGCCTTCTACCACGACATGAACGGCCTGCTCGCGCTCGAGCGCTGCGGCGTCGACGCGACGGTCGTTCTGATCAACAACGACGGCGGCGGCATCTTCCACATGCTCCCGATCGAGGACCACGACCCGCCGTTTACCGATCAGTTCAAGACGCCCCACGGACTCGACTTCGAGCCGACCGAGGGGTTGTACGGTCTCGCGTTCGAGCGTGTCGATCTCTCCGACTTCGAGGCGGCGTACCGCGACTCCCTCGAGCGGTCGGGGACGCAGGTGCTCGAGGTGGGCTTCGACGCCGAGGCCAGCCACCGCGTGCGGGAGGGGTTCGTCCGCGACGTGAGCGACGGGACGGACTGATAACCGCTGGAAACGTTCGGATTGCTGAGACGCGATGACTTTTAGGCCGTCCGGCCGAGCCCCGAGTATGGACCTCGCAATCGTCGACACCGTCGCGCTGACGATGCGCGACGACGGACTCGGTGCGCTCGAGAACGCCGCGATCGGCGTCGAAGACGGGGAAATCACGTACGTCGGCTCAGTCGACGCCTTCGACGGGAGCCCGGACCGAACGATCGACGGCTCGGGGACGCTAACGCTGCCGGGGCTGGTGAACGTCCACGCTCACACGGGACTGACGCTGCTTCGCGGCGGCGCACAGGATGTCCCCGAGATCGAGTGGATGAACCGCACACTCGGCCCGCTCGCGGAGGCCATGGACGCCGACGACCACGTGGCCGGTGCGAGACTCGGGGTTCTCGAGGCGCTCTCCTCGGGGGTGACGACGATGGGCGAGTACGCGGCGAACGTCGAGCGCCTGGTCGAGGAGGTGTACGATCCGATGGGCGTCCGAGTGGTCGCGACCGAGACGATCAACGCGGTGTCGGAGTCGAAAGGCGATCTCGGCCCGGACGATCCGTATCCGCTCGATCCCGTGAAGGGGACGGACGCGCTCGAGCGAAACGAGGAACTGTTCGACACCTACGCGGATCACGACCGGGTGTCCGCCCTCTACGGTCCGCAGGCGCTGGACATGGTGCCCCCGGAACTGCTCGCCGAGATCCGTGATCGGGCGGCGCGCCACGACCGCGGGATCCACATGCACGTCGCCCAGGGCGACCGCGAGCGCCGCCAGGTCGAGGCCCGGTACGGTGACGGCGAGACGACCGTCGGCGTCCTCGAGGAGCTGGGTCTCGCGTCGAACCGGCTGCTCGCCGCCCACCTCCACGGCGCATCGGCCGACGAGCGCCGCCGGCTCGCCGACGCCGGGGTCAGGATGGCCGCCTGCTCGAGTTCGATCGCGGCGATCGACGGCGTGACGCCGCCGCTGTGTGAGTTCCGCGAACACGGCGGCGTCGCCGGAATCGGAACCGACCAGGCGCCCGGGCCGGGCGGCCACGATTTCCTGCGAGAGCTTCGAACGACCGCGATGCTCTCGAAGACCGATCGAGGCGATCCGACGGCGTTTCCGGCTCCCACGGCTCTGCGCGTCGCCACGATCGGGGGCGCGCGGGCACTCGGGATCGACGACCGGGTCGGCTCGCTCGAGGAAGGAAAGCGAGCGGACGTCGCGGTATTCGACCTCGAGACGGCCACGACCGCGCCCGTGGTCTCGGAGCCGCTGTACACGGGCGTTCCGAACGTCGTCTACGGCGCGAACGGCGGCATCGTCGACACCGTGCTGGTCGAGGGACGGGTCGTCGTAGACGGCGGCGGCGTGACGACGGTCGACACCGACGCCGTGCTCGAGACGGCGAACGAGCGCGCCGCGGACGTGTTCGCCGCTGCGGCCGACGACTGGCGCGAGGCGGGGTCCGCTCTCGTCGGAACACTGGATTTCGATCGGTAAGCGAACGGTACACCGTAATATCCATTGGATATGTACAATGGTGGAGAAAGTCATACACGTTTATGTAACGGTTCGTGGTAGACCGGCCCGCTATGGTAGAAAAGACTCGCCGTCGGTTCGTTGGAATGGTTGGAGCGACCGCGCTGACGATTGGAATCGCGGGCTGCGGTGACAACGGCGAGGGCGGTGGCGAGGTCGACGACGATGACCTGGCTGATGCGGCTGATGAGGCGGCTGACGCCGCCGACGATATCGCCGATGAAGCCGACGACATGGCCGACGATATGGGTGACAACGACTCCGACGACAGCTGAACGGCGTTGGTCGATCGACGCCATAATTTTTGAATCGCACCGGATCGGGACACGACGAGAACCTATTTGACCGTCAGGTCCGGAACCACGGCTATGGTATCGGAAACGTTCGACCCCGATCGGTGGGAGCCGGTCGAGGGGTTCGACTTTCGTGATCTCACCTACCACCGCGCGGTCGACTCGGGCACCGTCAGAATCGCCTTCGACCGCCCCGAGGTCCGCAACGCGTTCCGGCCGGGGACCGTCGACGAACTGTACGACGCGCTTGACCACGCCAAACGCCAGACAGACGTCGGCTGTGTGTTGCTGACCGGGAACGGCCCCTCGCCGAAGGACGACGGCTGGGCGTTCTGCTCCGGCGGCGATCAGTCGATCCGGGGCGAAGCGGGCTACGAGTACGAGGGTGACGAAGAACGGGCCTCGGAAGCCGGACGGCTCCACATCCTCGAGGTCCAGCGGTTCATCCGTCACATTCCGAAGATCGTGGTCTGCGTGGTGCCGGGGTGGGCGGTCGGCGGCGGCCATTCGCTGCACGTCGTCTGTGATCTCACGCTCGCGAGCGAGGAGCACGCGAAGTTCCTCCAGACCGACCCCGACGTCGGGAGCTACGACGCCGGCTTCGGTTCGGCCTACCTCGCCCGCCAGATCGGCCAGAAGAAGGCGCGCGAGGTGTTTTTCCTCGGCAAGACCTACTCCGCCGAGGAAGCCGCGGAGATGGGGATGGTCAACGAGGCCGTCCCCCACGAGGAACTCGAGGACGTCGCCCTCGAGTGGGGCCGCGAGATCAACGCGAAGAGCCCGAACGCGATGCGGATGCTCAAGTACGCGTTCAACATGGCCGACGACGGCTTCGTCGGCCAGCAGGTGTTCGCCGGCGAGGCCACCCGACTTGGCTACATGACCGACGAGGCCCAGGAGGGCCGCGACGCGTTCAACGAGGGTCGCGATCCGGACTTCTCGGAGTACCCCTGGCACTACTGAGCGGGGTTCGGGCTGAGGCCTCCTCGAGCGAGCGGGTCCGGGCGCGTTCGAGCGGATCCTGTCGACGTCCGGGCTCTCGAGCGGATCCTGGTTCTTCATGGTCGAACTGTTGATCCCGATGGTGTAATGCCAACGTTGACACTCCCCCGTGTTGGAGACTCGAGTAATGACGACGGCAGAGGTCTCTCGGACGAAGGCGTGGCTGATGGCCGCGCGGCCACAGACGCTCCCCGCAGCGGCGGCGCCCGTCATCGTCGGCACGGGGCTCGCGGTACACGAGGGGGTGTTCGCACCGCTGCCGGCGCTACTGGCGTTCGTCGGCGCGGCGCTGATCCAGATCGGGACCAACTTCGCGAACGACTACTACGACGCGGTCAAGGGGGCGGATACCGACGAGAGGGAGGGGTTCACGCGGGTCACCCAGTCGGGGCTCATCGCGCCCGAGCGGGTCAAACTCGCCACGATCGTCACCTTCGGACTGGCGATTCTCTCGGGCACCTATCTCGTCTACGTCGGCGGCGTCCCGATCCTCGTGATCGGTCTCGTGAGCGTTCTCTGTGGCTGGGCCTACACCGGTGGCCCGTACCCGCTGGGCTATCACGGCCTGGGTGATCTGTTCGTGTTCGTCTTCTTCGGCATCGTCGCCGTGATGGGCACGTTCTACGTCCAGGCTGCGGCCGTCGAGGCCGCCCCGTTGACGACGACGATCCCGCCCGGAACCGTCACCCTCGGGGCGTTCGCCGCGAGCCTCCCCATCGCCGGTATTTCGACGGCGATTCTCGTCGTGAACAACGTGCGGGACCGGGAGACCGACGCCGAAACCGGGAAACACACCCTCGCGGTTCGGCTCGGCTACCGGGCGAGTCGTCTCGAGTTCACCGCCCTGCTCGCGCTCGCATACCTCACGCCGCTGTGGTTCTGGGTGGCGACGGACGCCGGTGCGGCGGTGTTGCTCCCGCTGCTCTCGCTGCCCTACGCCGCCCTGATCGCGCGCACCGTCTGGACCCGAACCGACGGGACCGCACTGAACCCCGCTCTCGAACAGACCGGAAAGCTGCTCGCGCTGTACGCGGCGCTGTTCGCGCTCGGGTTGGTGGTGTGATGAACTCCGATTCGAACCCCGATGCCGACCACGACGTCGATCTCGCGTTCGAGTCGCGATCGTTCAGCCTCCCGCTCTCCCGCCCCCTCGAAACCGCCCACGGCACGATCGAGAGCCGCGAGGGAATCCTCGTCCGACTCACCGACCGGGCCGATGGCACGGCCGGACTCGGGGAAGCGACGCCGCTTGCGGGGTGGACCGAATCGCTGTCAGACTGCGAGGCGGCCCTCAAGCGAGCGGGCGCAGCGGTCGACGACGGGGCTGGGCCGGAGGCGGCTCTCGAGGCCGTCGACGGTTCGGTCGCCGCGCGCCACGGCCTCTCGCTCGCGCTGGCTGATCTTCAGGCCACCCGGGAGGCGACGCCGCTGTACCACCTGCTCGGTCAGCCGACGCGAACCGGTCGCGTCCCCGTAAACGCCACCATCGGTGCCGGCACCCCCGAGGAGGCGGAAGCCGCGGCCCGAGACGCCGTCGACGTCGGGTTCGGCTGTTGTAAGCTGAAAGTCGGCGTGCAGTCGCTCGAGACCGACCTCGCACGCGCCCGCCGAGTCCGTGCGGCCGTCGGCGAGGAGGTGGAACTCCGCGTGGATGCAAACGGCGCGTGGACGATCGACCAGGCCGAACGGGCCGTCGACGCGTTCGCGGACCCCGACCTCGACGTCTCGGTGCTCGAGCAGCCGCTGCCGGCGGGGGCGCTCGAGGGCCACGCCGCCCTCCGGGGTCGGGGCGTCTCGATCGCCCTCGACGAGGGACTGCTCGAGCACGGCGTCGACGAACTCTGTCGCGTCGGTGCGGCCGACGCCGTCGTTCTAAAGCCGATGGCGCTGGGCGGGGTGGACATCGCCAGAGAGGTCGCCGCCTGGGTCGCCGAGTTCGATCTCGAGGCGATCGTAACCACGACGATCGACGGCGTCGTCGCCCGGACCGCGGCGGTCCACCTGGCGGCAGCGATTCCCGAGGTGCCCGCCTGCGGGCTGGCGACGGGAAGCCTCCTCGCCGAGGATCTCGGACGGGATCCGGTGTTGTTCGAGAAGGGAGCGGCCGTCGTCCCACAGGCGAAGGGTCTTGGCGTTTCGGGAGTGTGGAACGAGTAATGCGAACGCCGGTCGACTGGCCGACTGCGGATCTCCTGACGCATCGAGCGCGAGCGACACCCGAACGGACGGCGATTCTCGACGCCGATGCGGACGACGCCCTGACCTACCGGGAGTTCGACCGGCGGGCCGACTACGCGGCGATCGGCCTCGAGGAAACGAGCGGAGGCCGAATCGGGTTTCTGCTCGGTACGGGTCTCGAGTTCGCGACCGTCTTCTACGGGGCGATGCGGACCGGAACGACGGTCGTCCCGTTGAATCTCGAGGAGACGACGAACGAACTCGCGGCGAAGATCGCCCGACTCGACCTCGACGGTCTCGTCTGCGAGCGGGAGGCGGAGGGGCTCGCGGTGGACCTCGCGGATCGGAGCGCACTCGAGTCCGTGCTGTCGACGGAGGAGCCGAGCGCCGGCGCCGTCGAGCCGCTGTACGGGGCGGTGAATAGACGGGGTATCTCCCCGGTGACACTCGAGCGCGAGGACACCCAGCTGATCCTGTTCACCTCCGGCACTTCTGGCGAGCCGAAAGCGGTGCGGCTGACGGTGGGCAACCTCGTCGCCAGCGCGACGGCATCCGCGTTCCGGCTGGGCGTCCTCCCCGACGACCGCTGGCTGTGCTGTCTCCCGATGTACCACATGGGCGGGCTGGCCCCCGTGATCCGCAGCGCGCTCTACGGAACGGCCGTCGTCGTTCAGCGCGAATTCGAGGCCGAGGCGACCGCGCGCGTGATCGACGAGTACGGGATCACGGGCGTCTCGCTGGTGCCGACGACCCTGAAACGTGTCCTCGAGGGCGGGTGGTCGTCCCCCGAGCATCTTCGGTTCGTCCTGCTGGGCGGGGCACCGGCCTCGAGCGATCTGCTCGAGCGCTGTCGCCGTCGCGGCGTTCCGGCCTACCCGACCTACGGGATGACCGAGACGGCTTCGCAGATCGCAACTGCGACGCCCGAGCAGGCGGCGACCCACGAGGGAACCGTCGGCCAGCCGCTCGTGTTCACCGATGTCACGGTCGTCGATGACGACGGATCTCCCCTGGGGGCGGGTGAGGCGGGCGAACTCGTCGTCTCGGGACCGACGGTAACGCCGGGCTATCTCGAAACCGACCGGACGGACGCGGCGTTCGGCGAGTACGGGTTACACACCGGTGACGTCGGCTACCGCGACGAGGACGGGCGGCTGTGGGTGCTCAATCGTCGCTCGGACCGGATCATCACCGGTGGCGAGAACGTCGATCCGGGCGCGGTCGTCGGCGTCCTGCGGGCCCACCCCGCCGTCGAGCAGGCTGCGGTCGTCGGACTCCCCGACGAGGAGTGGGGCGAGTGCGTCGCCGCGCTGGTCGTTCTCGAGGCGGAAGCCGAAACCGGCGAATCGACGCTCGAGGCGATCCGCGCGCACTGCCGCGACCGACTCGCGGGATTCAAGCGACCGAAAACGGTCGAGTTCGCCGACGACCTTCCCCGTACCGCCTCGGGAACCGTCGACCGCGAGGCGGTGCGAACCGCCCTGCGAGAGCGGGGCGACGACGCGAGCGAGCGTCGTGACTGAGAGGCTGTCGACACCTGCTCACGATCCGCCCCGCTGTGAGCCGTGTGTAGACCGTTTCAGTTGGTGCGGTAACCGTGGCCACAGTCCCCGGTTCGGTGTAACGAAGCAGGGTTAAAATCGCTGGAACTCCTTACTCGAGTCGTGTGCACGCTCACGCTCGCCTGGCAGGTCTTCGACGAGACGCCGGTCGCGGTCGCAGCCAACCGCGACGAAGCAGTGGATCGACCGGCCGACCCGCCGGACGTCTTCCGCGCCTCCCCGCTCGTGATCGCCCCGCGGGACGCAGAGGCCGGTGGAACCTGGGTCGGCGTCAACGAACACGGCGTGTTCGCCGGCATCACGAACCGCTGGACCGAAACGGATCTGGCCGGCGAGCGCTCGCGTGGTCTGCTCGTCGCCGACGTCCTCGAGATGACGTCCGCGGCCGACGCGGCGGCCCACGTCGAACGCGCCACGGAGAAGAACGAGTACGACGGGTTCAACCTCGTGGTCGCCGACGCCGTGGACGCGGTTCACCTCGGCTGGGACGGCTTGCTGTCGCGAACCGAGTTCGACCCCGGCGTCCACGTCGTGGTCAACGTCGGCTTCGACGAGTCGTTTACGCTGCCGACCGACCGGCGCGAACTCGGCGAGGAGCAGGCCGAAAACGCCCGGGCGGTCCGGGCGGCACTCGAGCCCCGGTCCGACGAGAACGCCGAGGGGTGGCTCGAGCGAGCCGGTGAGGTGCTCGCCGACCACGAGTACGGCGTCTGTATTCACGGCGACGGCTTCGGCACGCGGTCGTCGTCGCTGCTCTCGATCGGCCGGGAAACTCGCTACGCGTTCGCTGACGGCCCGCCCTGTCGGACGAGCTACGAGCCCGTCGGGATCGAAGGGCAGTTTTAAGCGGTTCGCCGTACGCCATCTGGTATGGACGCACGCCTGCCCGGAGCGGTTAGCACGGTCGAGAGGTGGTCGCCGTGAGCGCATCGCCCCCTGTCGCCGAAGCGGATCTCACCGAGGACGAGCTGGCGGGCCTCGAGCTCGTTCGGGAGACGGGTGGGATTCACCAGAGCGACTTCTGGAAGGAACTCGACGTCTCCTCGCGCAAGGGGAGTCGCATCGTCGAATCGCTCGTCGAGAAGGAACTGGTCGATCGAGATCGGGCGGTGTACCAGGGCCACAACACCTACTACATCTCGCCGACGGCACGGGATCTCGACTTCACGCTGCTGATGGCCGGCGACATGCTCTCGCCGTTTATCGGCGAGGAGGAGGTCGACCCCAACAGCGACGCCTTCTCGCAGTGGATCATGAACCTGGCCTACCAGGAGTAGCGTCAGAAACCGCCGTGGTCGATTTTCGCGCGAGTCCGAGGCGATCAGTCGCTACTCGAGCGCGCTCGCCGCTCGAACGATCGTCTCCTCGCCGAATGCGGAACCGATGAACTGCATCCCGACTGGGAGGCCGTCGCTTTCGCCGGCCGGAACCGAAATCGCCGGGAGATCCGCGAGGTTCACCGGCACCGTGTTGGCGTCGGCGAGGTACATTTTGAGGGGGTCCTCGAGACTCTCGCCGAGTTCGAACGGCGTCACCGGCATCGTCGGCGAGGCGAGGACGTCGGCATCCGAGAGCGCCCCGTCGAAGTCCTGTTTCACCCAGGCGCGGGCGTCCTGGGCCTTCTTGTAGTACTTGTCGTGGTAGCCCGCAGAAAGGGCGTACGTACCGAGCAGGATGCGGCGTTTGACCTCGTCGCCGAACCCTTCCTCGCGGACGCGACCGAAGACGTCGTTCCAGTTGCCGCCGGACTCCTCGCCCGCCTCCGCCGGGTCGAGGCCGTAGCGCACCCCGTCGAACCGCGCGAGGTTCGAGGAGGCTTCCGACATCGCGATCACGTAGTAGGCCTCGACGGCGTGCTCGACGGAGGGGAGGCTCACCTCATGGTACTCTGCCCCCTGGGCCTCGAGGTCGGCGAGGGCGTCCCAGAACGTCTCGACGACGCCCTCGTCGGCGCCCTCGAGCAGTTCGGTCGGCACCCCGATCTGCAGCCCGTCGACGGCGCCGTCGGCCGCGGCTGCGTACTCGGCCTCGTCACCAGCCTCTCGGGACGTTCCGTCGCGCTCGTCGCTGCCGGCGATCACGTCGAGCAAGCCGGCGGCGTCCTCGACGGTCGGGGCGAGCGGGCCGATCTGCTCTAAGCTGTTGGCGTAGGAGACGAGGCCGTAGCGGGAGACGAGTCCGTAGGTGGGTTTGATGCCGACGACGCCGCAGAACGCGGCGGGACAGCGAATCGAACCACCGGTGTCGGAGCCGAGGGCGAGGTCGGCCTCGCCGGCGGCGACCGCCGCCGCGGAACCGCCGGAAGAACCGCCGGGGACGTGACCGGGAGCGGCGGGGTTGTCCGTCTCGCCGAAGTACGAGGTCTCGGTGGTCGTCCCCATCCCGAACTCGTCCATGTTCGCCTTTCCGACGATGGTCGCGCCGGCGGATTTCAGGCGCTCGACGACCGTCGCGTCGTACGGCGGCACGTACTCCTCGAGCATCCGCGAGCCACAGGTCGTCCGGACGCCCGCCGTCGAGATGTTGTCCTTGACCGCGACGGTCGTCCCGGAAAGCGGGCCGTCGTCTGCAGCCTCGATCGTCTCCTCGGTAATGAAGATATTTGCCGACATGATCAGGACACGTTGGGGCCTTTGAAGTACCCGTCCTCGGTCTCCGGGGCGTTTCGCAGCGCCTCCTCGTCCAGGCACGGCCGCGTCTCGTCCGGGCGCATCACGTTGACGAGGTCGGCCTCGCGGTCGACCGCCGGCACCTCGTCCAGCGTCTCGAAGTACTCGAGGATCTCCGCGAACTGGGCGGCGAATCGGTCGACCTCGTCGTCGTCGAGACCGACCCGAGCCAGCGCCGCGACGTGGCGAACCTCCTCGGGATTGACGGCGTCGTCGCTCATATGCACCCCCACCGGCCTGTGGGGAGTAAGGGTTTCGATACCGTCGGAACACCGCGGGCGGCGATTTACCCAAACGGCAGAGTTACAGCCCCTCCACACGTTTCAGAAGTTCATATCGTCTGTAAACCACAGTATTTAAGTGGCGATCGACCGTAGACTAGGCACGGTAGCGAGTTTTCCAGCGCACCCCGACTATCCAGAAAAATGACAGATTCCCCCATCCGAACTCGGACGAGTCAGCAGCGCACGGCTGAGACGCTCGAGTCGGAAAACTCGAGCGAAGAGTCGACGGTCCGTTGTCCGGAGTGCGATGGCCGGTTGGTAAACGACGCAGAGCACGGCGAAACGGTCTGTGAGGACTGCGGGCTCGTCGTCGACGAAGGCGAGATCGACCGCGGGCCGGAGTGGCGCGCGTTCGATTCGGCCGAGAAAGACGAGAAGAGCCGCGTCGGTGCCCCCACCACGAACATGATGCACGACCAGGGGCTCTCGACGAACATCGGCTGGCAGGACAAAGACGCCTACGGCAAGGCGCTGAGTTCACGCCAGCGCCAGAAGATGCAGCGCCTGCGCACCTGGAACGAGCGCTTTCGCACCCGCGACTCCAAGGAACGCAACCTCAAGCAGGCCCTCGGCGAGATCGACCGCATGGCAAGCGCCCTGGGACTGCCGAAAAACGTCCGCGAGACGGCGAGCGTGATCTACCGTCGGGCGCTCGAGGACGACCTCCTTCCAGGGAGATCGATCGAAGGCGTCGCGACGTCGTCGCTGTACGCCGCCGCCCGCCAGGCCGGCACTCCACGAAGCCTCGACGAGATTTCGGCGGTCAGCCGCGTCGAGAAGGACGAGATCGCCCGCACCTACCGCTACGTGGTGCGCGAACTCGGCCTCGAGGTCCAGCCCGCCGACCCGGAGAGCTACGTCCCGCGTTTTGCGAGCGACCTCGAACTCTCCGACGAAACCGAACGGCGCGCCCGCGGGCTGTTGAAGACGGCCAAAGAAGAGGGTGTCCACAGCGGCAAGTCACCGGTCGGGCTGGCTGCCGCATCGGTGTACGCCGCGGCGTTGCTCACCAACGAGAAGGTGACCCAGAACGACGTCAGCGAGATCGCCAACATCTCCGAAGTGACCATCCGCAACCGCTACCACGAGCTGCTCGAGGCCGAAGAGGGCGCACTCGCCTGAGTAACAAACTGCGACCGATCGGTACTCCGTCACCATCGACCGGATCATAATACATAAATTTTGACTATTGTCCCGGACCGATTCGCCGCTCCCTGTGAGTTATGAGCGGCATAACCAAGGTCGATATTCTCGAGGCGAAGAGTATGAACTGCGACAACTGTGCGACGAACGAGGGGATTGCGTACACGCTGACGACGTACGTCGAGAGCGAATCGGACGAGCGGATCGATCTCCACTTTTGCTCGACGGACTGCCTCCGCGTCTGGACGTGAGTACGCGCCGTCTCAGGACGGACCGGCGGCGAGCAACGATTCGACGTATCTCGTGACGTGGTCGTCCATTCGACGCTTGTAGCCCGCCTGTCTGGCCAGTCGATCGAGTTCGCGGGCGACGAGGCTCCCGTACTGCACCGCCTTTTTGTCCCGGAGCGCGACCGTCTCGGGCAGGTAGTCGGCTGCCACCTGGCGAAGCGCACGCTTTCGCATCGAGTCGTCGGCGAGTAGTTCCGAGGGAAGCGACAGCGCCGCCTCGACGACCGAATCGTGAAGCAACGGTGCGACCGGGTCGACGCCCGCGGCCTCGAGGGCCAGCACGTCCCGAGGCAGTTGCTCGGGAAGTGTCCGAATCTGTTCGCGAACGGCGCCCCTGACCGTGTCCGCCGCGACGCGGTGGTCGAGTTGGACGACCTTCTCGTAACCGCCGAACAGTTCGTCGGCTCCCTGGCCCACCGCCAGCGCGTCGAACCCGTCGGCCGCGACGGCTTCGGCGACGAGATACAGCGGCAGGGCGATCTGTACGTCCATCGCGTTCGTCCGGCCGATCGCGCCAGCCACCGTCGGGACGGCCCGCTCGAGGTCCGCCGGCTCGAGGGAAACGACGGTCAGGTCCCGCCCCATCGCGTCGGCGGCGGAGCGGGCGGCCTCGACGTCGTGGCTGTCCGGAAAGCCGACGACGTACAGCGGCGCGTCGAGGAGTTCGGCGACCAGCGCGGAATCGACGCCGCCTGAAAAGGCGACGGCGACGGACCCGGGTTCGGCGACGGCGTCCTCGGTCGCCGTTCGGATCGCGTCGTCGACCGCCTCGAGGGCGACCTCGTGGTCCGTTTCCGCCTCCGGATCGGGGAGAGTCCAGGCGCGGCGGCCACCGTCGGCCCCGCGGACGTAACCAGCGGGAAACAGCGAGGGGTCCTCGAGATCGCCCGGGCGAAACGCCCACGCCGGCTCCGCCCCCGGAGCGCCCTCGACGAACAGCGGGACGCGCCCGAGCACGTCGCGGACGAGTCGCCCTTCGAGGTCGCCGGCGAACCCGGTCGTTCCGGGGAACGGATCGGCCGTCTCGAGTGCCCGACGGACGACCGACTCGCTCGCGCCACAAACGGTCATCCCAACAGCTCCGCGATCCGGCTCTTCACGCGGCGTTTCGCGCCGCCGGCGGCCTGTCTGAAGCTGATCCGCCACGGAGTGCGCTTTCCTTCGACCGAGGTTTCGCCGGCAGCGATCGCCTCGAGGATCGCGTCCGCGCTCCGTTCGGACGCCCCGACGCGGGTGACCGCCTGGCCGACCATCTCGCTGATGTGGGCGTCGCTGCCGGCGGTCATCGGCAGATCGCGATCGCGGGCGAAGCGTTCGGCCTGGCGGTTCGCCCGGCCGGTGAGCAGTCGGGAGTTGTAGACCTCGATGGCGTCGGCCTCGGCGAGTTGGTCGCGGCTGATGCGGGTCATCACGCCGTGGCGCGACTCCTGAAACGGGTGGGGGACGACGGCGATCCCGCCCTGCGCACGGATTGCCTCAAGGGTCGATTCGTAGGAGAGTCCCGGCGGGATCGATCGCTCGACACCCAGACCGAGTATGTGGCCCGCCTTGCTCGAGATTTCGATCCCCGGAATGCCGACAAGACCGTAGTCGGGCGCCCGTTCGACGAGTTCGAGACTCGCGTCGATCTCGTCGTGATCGGTGATCGCGACCGCATCGAGGCCGACGGCTGCGGCCTGTTCTAGGATGAGATCGACGGGATCGCGGCCGTCGTAAGAGAGCGACGAGTGGACGTGGAGTTCGACCGACAGCACGGTCTCTCCTTCGTTCGGACGGATGAAAAATAGCTCGATACCGCGGTCAGGGGCCTACTCGAGAGTCATCCACTCGCCCCGATCGTCGCTCTCCTCGATCGCGGCGAGGACGCGCTGGGCCGCGAGGCCGTCCTCGAAACTCGGTTCGAACGCTCCGCCAGCTGCGACGGCCGAGAGGAACTCGTAGTTCTCGTGGACGAACGTGTGCTCCCAGCCGATGACGTGGCCCGGCGGCCACCAGTGGTCGACGTAGGGGTCGTCCTCGTCGGTCACGAGTATCGTCTCGTAGCCGCGGTCGCCCTCTTTGAGGAGTTCGAGTTCGTTCAGGCGCTCGAGGGAGAATCGCAGACTGCCCTTCGATCCCTGGATCTCGATCGTGTGATCGTTCTTGTGGCCGGTCGCAAACCGCGAGGCCTCGAGCGTGCCGACGGCGCCGTTTTCGAGTTCGATCTGGGCGGTGTAGGCGTCGTCGACGGTGACCGGTCGCGTTTCGTTCGCTCCTTCGACAGGCCGCTCGTCGACGAACGTTTTCAACTGACCGCTGACGCGCTCGATCTCGCCGAGAAGGAACCGCACGAGATCGACGGTGTGGGCGCCTAGATCGCCCAGCGCGCCCGATCCCGCCATCTCCTCGTCGTTGCGCCAGGACCACGGCGCCTCGGGGTCGACCAGCCAGTCCTGGAGGTAGCGCCCGCGGACGTGGTGGATCTCGCCGAGTTCGCCCCGCTCGAGCAACTCCTTCGCGTACTGGATCGCGGGCACGAACCGGTAGTTGAACGCACAGCCGTTGGGGACGCCCGCGTCCCGGGCCGCCTGAGCCATCTCCTCGGCCATTTCGAGCGTCGGCGCGAGCGGTTTCTCACAGAAGACGGGGGTGTCGGCCTCGAGGGCGGCGATGGAGGGTTCTGCGTGGACGTGGTTCGGCCCGAGGTTGTAGAAGGCGTCGACCTCGTCGATCACGTCGCGCCAGTCGGTAGAAATCGATGCGAACCCGAGTTGGTCCGCTGCGTCGGCCAGCGCTTCCTCGTCCCGACCGACGAGGACGCTTCGTTCGACGTCCGGTGCGTCGGGGAAGAACATCGGCAGTCGCGCGAGCGCGTTGGCGTGGGCCTTTCCCATGAACCGATAGCCGAGGACTCCGATCTCGAGGGTCATACCGAACGCTTCACCACAGATGTAGTTAGGAGTTTCCGTCGCGCGAGGAGTGAGCACAGGCTGCGCGCGCGTGAATGGCGGTGCTTACACGACGGCAATCGTTCGAGCCCGAAAGTCGCCGGCGAAAGGAGTTCGGCGCGGTCAGTCGTCTGCGGGGGTGGGCGCACTTCGTTCGACCTCGATCTCACCCGCGTCGAGGGCTGCTTCGACGTTGCGGGCCGCTTCGACCATGTTCGCCATCTTGCCGTAGGCGACCTCGCGAGGCAACAGCTTCACGCCGCAGTCGGGCGAGACGACGAGCTGTTCGGGTGGAACGACCTCGAGTCCCTTCGTGATATTCCGTTCGATCTGCTCGACGGACTCGACCTCGGCGACGTGGGCGTCGGTGACGCCGAGTGCGAGATCCTTCGTGAAGGCGGGGTCTTTGAACACGTCGAGCTGGTCGTAGTCGCCGTTCGCGAGTTCGAGGTCGAACTCGTCGACGGGGAACTCGAGGATTTCGGGGTAGATCCGGGAGTAGTCGCCGTAACAGACGTGGAGGCCGACGCGGACCTCTTCTGGGATCTCGTCGACGATCCGCTCGAGACAGCCGCCGACGATGGCGTGGTCGTCGGGGGTGGTCGCCAGCGCGGGTTCGTCGATCTGGATGTAACGGGCGCCGGCCTCGACGAGCTTCTCGATCTCCTCGTTGACGAGGTCGGCGAGGTCGTAGGCGAGCGCCTCGGTGTCCTCGTAGGCCTCGTTGAACGACCAGTTGGCGAGCGTGTAGGGACCGGTGATCGGTACCTTCACGGGGCGGTCGCTCGCCTCAGCGGTGAACTCGTACTCGTCGACGAGCCAGGTTTCGTCGTAGGCGACCTCGCTCACGACGCTGGGTTTGTCGAAGTAGTTGTGACCCCAGACCTTGACGGGGCCGTTGAACTCGTAGCCGTCGATCCGGTGGGCGAAGTACTCGACCATCTCGGTCCGGCGCATCTCGCCGTCGACGACGACGTCGAGTCCGGCCCGCTCGTGTTCGTCGGTGATGAGCCGGGAGGCGTCGTCTTTCGCCTCCTGCCAGTCGCCGTCGTCGAACTCGTGGTCCGGGTCCTCGTACAGTTCCTTCGCTCGGTTGAGCCACTTCGGCTTGGGGTAGGAGCCGACGACGGTCGTCAGCAGGAAGTGGTCGTTCGGGTGCGCTGCGGGTCGGAACTGGTCTTTGTTTTCGTTCGTGGTCATGCGGTGTTCACCTCGGTGAGCGCCGCGGCCTCCGCAAGCGCCTCGAGTTTCGCCTCGAACTTGCTGTAGGGCAGGTAGAACGTCTCGGTGTTGGTCGTCAGATAGGCGGTGTCGAACTCGGCGACGGGAAGCTGGTCGAACACCCAGCCGGCGCGGTCGCGGATCGCTTCGGGGTCCTCGACCAGCGTGTTCTGGCCGTCGGCCAGCCCCAGTGCGATGTCTCCCTTCGTCCCGTACTCCTGGATGTTGTAGAGGTTCTCGTCCTGGTTCGCGACGAAGTCGAACCCGACGGCCTCGAACTCGGCGTCCAGCAGGTGGGCGTAGACTTTCTCCTCTATGGCGCCCCAGTAGCTGTGGACGACGACGTCGGCGTCAGTCGCTGCCGCCACGGTGTCGATAGCCTCGCTAGCGCGCTCGTCTTCGCCCTCTTCGGGCGGGTTCTCGACGAGCGAGGGCTCGAGGAGGAACAGCGTCTCGTGGTCGGGGAACGCCTCGAGTTCGCCGGCGAGGAACTCGGCGATCGCCGCCAGGAAGTCGGCCTCGTCGCCGTAGTGGTTGTCCGTCGCGAGGTCGGCCAGCGAGTACGGGCCGGGAAGCACCGCCTGGAGGACCCCCTCGTTGGCGGCCGTGGCGGCCTCGAGTTCGCTCGCGACGTCGCCCGAAAAGCCGAGCTCGTCGGAGACGACCGGTTCGCGGTAGAAGTTGTTGTTGTCGTAGTAGCGGACGATTCCGCGGGTTTCGACGGCGTCGTGAACCGCGAGCGGGTGTGCGAGCATGTCGTCCCAGCGAAGCTGTCCCTCGGCGATTCGGTCGAGACCGACCGCGTGCTGGCGGTCGATCACTTCGGCGCGCGCCTCGTCGTAGACGCCGGTGATCGCCTCCCCCTCGTCGCCGCTCACGAGGTCGTGTTTCTGGTGGCCCTTCAAGTTCGACAGATCGTCTTTCGCCCAGTCCGGGAGCGGGAACAGCCCCGGTGTGGTCGAGACGTACTCGGTCATGCGTACGCCGAGCTAAGCTATGCCGACGCTTAATATTTACCATATCAAAAAATACTTCACAGTAATTCTTATCGAATCGATTCGAGCCGCCGGTCGTGCCGCCCATCACTGCCTTTCGGCGTCGGCCCGCTCTTCCATCATACTCGCGGCCGTCTTCGCCCAGTTCCCCCAGCGGAAGCCGGCAGCGACGACCACTGCCCAGCAGACGTACGAGAGCACGATTCCGGCGTAGACACCGGGAAGTCCGTAGCCCAGGACGATTCCCGCGACGTAGGAGACACCGAGCATGACCCCGAACGCCCCAACGAACCGCGCGTAAAACGGCGTCCGGGTGTCGCCCGCACCCCGCAATGCCCCTGCCAGCGGGAAGAAGATCCCGAAGAAGAGCATCGAAACGCCGAACACGCGGGTGAACTCCGCCGCGTAGCCGATTGTCGTCGGATCCTGCGTGAAGATCCGCGCCAGCGGTTCGGCGGCGACGAACAGAACGACGCCGCAGAACCCCAGGGTGATGACGCCGAGGGCCAGAATGGCGTGACCGGCGAACCGCGCCCCGTCGGGATCGCCCTCGCCCAGCGTCTGCCCGACGATGATGCTCGAGGCGGTGCCGAACGAGCGGTATAGCGGCCCGGTGAGTTGCTGGTAGATCCGCCGGCCGATATGGTAGGCGGCGTTCACTTCGGTACCGAACAGCAACAGGAGCGCGTTGAACGGGAAGTTCGCAATCGACGTGCTCATTCCCTCGGCGAAGTTCGGAGCGCTCACGGCGACGAGCTGTCGGGCGATCGTGGTATCGGTCGACGGGACGAGCGACGGCCGCGTCCGCTCGTGGGCGATCGTGCCGACGATCGCGACGGCTTCGGCCGTTCGACTGACGGCTGTCGCGATCCCGACGCCGACGATACCCAGCTGTGGGGCGATCCAGACCCCGAGTCCCAATCCGACGGTCAGCAGAATGTTGAGTACGTTCGCCCCGCCGTTGACGACCATCGGCGTCCGCGTATCGCCGGTTCCCTGTAACGAACGGGCGCCGACGATCCCGACGATCCGCATCGGCGCCGCCGCGAAGACGAGCGTCAGGTAGAGCCCGCCCAGCCGAACGACCTCCGACTCCGCGCCGAGGGCGGCGATGAGGGGCGGACCGGCCAGTAGACCGAGGAGGACGAACGGAACCCCACAGCAGAATCCGATCACCAGCGCCTGCGTGATGGCCGCGTCGCGGGTTCGCTCCGCGCCACGACCGGTGTCCTGACTCGAGAGTGCGATCGCACCCGTTCCGAGGCCGAGGCCGACCCGCAGCGGGATCTGCGCGTAGAGGTCGGCGAGGCCGACCGCGGCGACCGCCGCCGGCGAGAACAGCCCGGTGACGACGATGTCGACGGTCCGCATCAGCGTGTTGAGCGTCTGCTGGACGGCGATCGGCCAGCCGAGCGAGACCGTCCGCCGCCAGATACCGAACAGCCGACCCCGAGAACCGGTCATCCGTCTCATCGGACGGCTACCGAAGAAAACAGGCTGACGAAAGGAGTGGTTGTTACCTGTTACGGCGACTCCACGCGAGTCGACTCGTTATCGGAACAGTTCGAGGATCGTCAGCGTCTCGAAGGGGAACGACTCGTCGGCGACGGCTGCCGCGCTGAACCCTTCTTCGCCCGCTCGCTCGACGACCGTCTCGACGCCGGTGAGACTGCTCACCAGCAGGAACACCACCCCGTCCGGTGTGAGTACGCGGCCGACCGTCTCGAGGAACGGCTCGATCACCGCTCGCCCGTCCTCGCCGCCCGAGAGCGCGCGCTCCATCCAGTCGTCCCACTCGTGATCCGGATCCGTCGGCAGGTACGGCGGGTTGAAGACGACGACGTCGAAGCTCTCGTCGGCGAACGGCGAGACGAGGTCCGCGCGGACCGCCTCGAGGCCGCGCTCCCTGGCCTGGGCCACCGCGTGCGGGTTGACGTCGGCGGCGACGACGCGGGCGGCTGTCTCGGAGGCCATTCGCTCCGCGACGTAGCCCGATCCGGTACCGACCTCGAGGACGGTTTCGGGCTGGGAGAGCCGGTCACAGGCGGTGTCGGCGAGCAGCCGGGAGTCTTCGGCGGGCTGGTAGACGTCGGTTTCCAGCCCGCGGCGGTCTGCGAGATCCATCTACTCGTCCTCCGGCGTCGCTTCGGACATTTCCCTGTCGGTTTCGCTCGAGTCGGCCGACTCCGTTTCGCTCGAGTCGATCGTTTCCGAGTCGGCATTCGACGCCCCGCCGTCGCGGATCCGGAGGCCGTCGGTCTCCGCCCTGCCCGAGAGTTCGCGCTGGGGATAGGGAATCTTGATCGCCGAATCGTCGAAGGCGGCCTTGATCTCCCGGATCGCCGCAGTCCGGGCCTTCGTCCGGCGACGAGCACTCGGTTTGTCGATCCAGAACCGCACGCCCAGCAGGATGGCGGAGTCGCCGAACTCCTTGGTCACGGTCTGTGGCGACGGAACGGACATCACCTCCTCGAGGTCTTCGACGCACTCGAGTGCGAGCGCCGACGCCGCCTCGAGATCCGTCTCGTAGTCGACCCCGACGTCGATCTCGACGCGCAGTCGCCCCTTCCGCGAGCGGTTGGTGACGACACTCGAGCCGACGACGTCGTTCGGGATCACGATGTACTCCCCGTCGAACGACTGAACCCGGGTGTTGAACACCGAGATGTCGGTAACGATCCCCTCCTCCTCTTCGACTTCGATCCAGTCGCCGATCTCGAACGGCCGGGAGAACATCAGGACGAAACCGGCGAGTATCGCACCCAGCGTCTGTCTGGCGGCCATCCCCAGGACGATCCCGAGGAAGCCGGCCCCGACGAGCAGCCCGCCGAGGTCGTCGATCCAGACGCCGAGAATGACGAACAGGGCGACGAACCAGATCAGCACCTGCGAGAGTCGGTGGGAGATCTCGCGCTGGTGGTCGGTTACCGCGGAGGCGGAACTCAGTACGTCGTGGAGCACCCGTTGGACGACCCGGGTAACGATGTACGTGCTCAGGAGGATGACGAACGAGAATATCGCTCGAGCGACGACTTCCCCGCCGAGGTCGTAGTCGGCGTACAGCGACCGTATCTCGCCCGTCTGCCCCCAGACGCCGAGGATAACCGCGAGGGAGAAAAACGCCGTCGTGAGCAGTCCGATCGTCGTCACGAGATCGGCGTATAGCGGGCGCGTGCGTTCGTTGAGCCAGCGCTGTGCGTCCCGGTAGGAAAGCGCCGCGAGCAACAGTATGCCGACGGCCGCGATCGTGATCGCCAGTCGCTGGTTCGTCGTCGGGAACTGCTCGGCCAGCCAGTCGAGCCCCGTCAGTGCCTCGTACATCGGAATCGGTTTCGTTCGTCAGTGACTCTCGACTCGAGCACCCTGTACTTCTCGGTCTCTGGCCGTCGTCCACACGGACCGAGTCCGGTCTCGAGGCGGAAACGGTCCGTCTCAGACGTCTGCCGGTCGACCGACCTCGGCAGCCAACTGCGCCAGCGCGGCGAACTCCGCCGGGGTGACGGCGCCGGCCCGTCGTCGAAGCAGGTCCTCGTCAGCCGCCTCGACGACGGCGTCCGGTTCCTCGAGCCCCGAGATGTGGGCCGTGTTTCGGATCGCGTTGCGCATCGTCTTCCGACGCTGGGTGAACAGCGCCTTGACGAACCGGAGGAAGAACGCCTCGTCATCGACCTCGTAGTCGGGTTCTCGCGGGACGGCCCGGACGACCGCACTCCGGACCGCCGGCGGCGGCGAGAACGCCTCCTTCGGGATCGACTCGACGATCTCGACCTCCGCGTAGTGCTGGGTCGACACCGAGAGCCGGCCGTACTCTGAGGTGCCCGCTTGGGCGACCATTCGATCCGCGAACTCCTGTTGAAACATCAACACGAGCGGGCGCTTTTCGGGAAGCAAGCGAAAGGTGATCTCGCTCGAGACGCCGTAGGGAAGGTTCGAGACGGAGGCCGTAAAGTCGGGGAGGTCGACCTCGAGGGCGTCCCCTTCGGTCACCGTCAGCCGACCGTCGCGGATCTCCTCGGCGAACTCCTCGCGGAGGAAGTCGGCGAGAACGGGATCTCGCTCGACGACCGTGACGTGCTCGCCGACCGCGAGCAGCCGGTCGGTCAGCGCGCCCGTTCCGCCGCCGATCTCGAGCAGGTGGCTCGTGTCGGCGTCGATCTCTTCCAGGTACGTCGGGAGCCGGTCGAGCACCCGATCGTCGACCAGAAAGTGTTGATCGCGGTCCGGATCGCCCCGCACGCCGGCGCGGGCGATCAGTCCGTCTGGATCTCTCATTGGGGCGGGTTCGTCCGCGAGGGGTGTAAACGCACCGTCTCTGTACGCTCGACGACCTCGGTCGACCCGGCGCTACGCCTGCTGGCTCTGTCGGCCGACGAAGGTCCGGTACTTCAGGTCGTCGTCCCGAAGCTCCTCCAGAATTCGCTTGACGAGCACCTCGTCGGGGTCGTGCAGCCCCGAAACGCGCTCTTCGAGTTCCTCGAAGCTCTCGAAGGGCTTGCGTTTCCGCTCGTCGAGGATGCCGTTTCGGAGCTTCTTGCCGATCCCCGGCAACAGATTGAGCTGATGCAGCCGAAGCGTGATCGGCTGGGCCTCGTTGTAGAAGTCGACGAAGCGCTCCTCGTCCTCTTCGACCAGGTCGCTGACGACGTACTCGAGTTCCGACTGCGCGCCCGAGGTGAGGTCCTCGTACTCGACGGTGTGACAGTCGTCGACGACGTCCCACTCGGAGGCGGGTTCGACGACGACGCGGTTGCCGATCGTGACGCGCTCGTCGGGATCGAAGGCGACCTCGTAGAGCTGGAAGTCCTCGAGACCGAGGGCGTAGCCGGCAGGGGATTTCTGATACTGCGGTCGGCCGTCGTCCGACAGCCCGTGGGGCAAGTAATCCAGCACGACCGCGCGGCGAACAGTCGTCTCGTTGTCGGCGTCGCTCATTGTTTCTGGGTACGACCACGGCGTACTTAAAGAGTCGGCCCGCTCTCAGACGTACTGCGAGATAACGTTCAGGATCTCGTCGAGTTCGTCGCCCGACAGCGTGTAGCGCTGCTGGGCGTACACCGATCGAAGTTCGTCACGGTCCTGGGGGAGGAGGTTCGCGATCTTGTACGCCGTGGGTTCGTCGACCTTCTCGAGCTCCTGAAGGTCGTCGACGAGCTGCTGTGCGTCCTCCGGGGGAAGGACGGTAAACCGGTTGACGTGCTCGATCGCACGGGCGAGTTCGTAACGCAGCTCGCGCTCTTCGTCGACTGCGCGTTCTGCCTCGATGTCGGCGAGCAGCTCCTTCGTCTCCGAGACCGTCAGGAACTCCTCGTCGACGATCTCTTTGAAGATCGTCATCCTACTGGTCCAGGTTCGATTTCTCGTTCTGGCCGCGCAGGTGGGCTGCGGTCACGATCAGCGTCTTCTCCTTGCCGCGGTCGCTGATCTGGACTTTGAACGCGTCACCCTGCTTCCCGACGACTTCGCCGGTCTGGCCGTCGAATCGCGGGTGGTAGCGCCCCTTCGGAACGCTCGGGTCGATCTTGAGGTGAACTTTCTGTCCGACGTTGTACTCCTGAATCGCGCGCTGCGGTGGGGAAGTCCCGCGGTCTCGAGGGCTGTTCGCGAGCTTTCTGCGGGTTCCCTGGCGAGGTCCGTTCGAGTTCGGCATAGTCGTACGACGCAGTTGTTCGGTGACGGTTATAAAACGCACGTCTTGTGTCTCCGAACGCTCGTCACTGCAGCCGTGCTTTCGACGGCGAAAGAAGACAAACATAACCTACCTCCACACCATCGCCCCACGTATGGACGACCCAGACCGCGAGCACCGGATCGAGACCCGCTCGATCCACGCCGGCCAGGAACCCGACGAGGAGACGGGCGCGCTGATGACCCCCATCCACGCCAACTCGACCTACGAGCAGGACGCCCCTGGCGAGCACCGGGGCTACGAGTACTCGAGGACCGGCAACCCCACCCGGACCGATCTCGAGGCGAACCTCGCCTCCCTCGAGAACGCGGAGTACGGCCGCTGTTTCTCGAGCGGGATGGGGTCGATCAACACCGTCTGTAACCTGCTCGAGTCCGGCGACCACGTCGTCACGGGCAACGACGTCTACGGCGGCACCCACCGCATCTTCACCCAGGTGTACGAGCAGTACGAGATCGAGTTCACGTTCGTCGATATGACCGACCTCGGGGCGATCGAGGCGGCGTTCCAGGAGAACACGGAACTGCTCTGGCTCGAGACGCCCACCAACCCGCTCATGTCGATCGTCGACATCGAGGGTGCAGCGGAGATCGCGCACGCGAACGACGCGATCTGCGCCATCGACAACACCTTCGCGACGCCGTACCTCCAGCGACCGCTGGATCTCGGTGCCGACGTCGTGAGCCACTCGCTCACCAAGTACCTCGGCGGCCACTCCGACGTGGTCGGCGGCGCCCTGCTGACCAACGACGAGGAACTGGACGAGCGCTTCGGCTTCTACCAGAACGCCGTGGGCGCGACGCCGGGCCCCTTCGACAGCTTCCTCGTCCTTCGGGGAACCAAGACCCTTCCCGTCCGAATGGATCGCCACTGCGAGAACGCCCGCACGATCGCGGCCTGGCTCGAGGACCACCCCGACGTCGAGCGGGTGTACTACCCCGGCCTCGAGTCCCACCCCGGCCACGAGATCGCGGCCGAGCAGATGGACGACTTCGGCGGGATGCTCAGCTTCGAACTCGACGGCACGCTCGAGCAGGCGAGCGACGTCGTCTCGAACACCGAGGTGTTCACCTTAGCGGAGAGTCTGGGCGGCGTCGAGAGCCTGATCGAACAGCCTGCGCCGATGACCCACGCCGCGATCCCCCGCGAGGAGCGCATCGAGGCGGGGCTCACGGACAGCCTCATTCGGGTGAGCGTCGGCATCGAACACCAGGAGGATCTGATCGGCGACCTCGAGCGGGCGATCGACGCGGCGCTCTCGTAATTCGGTCGATCTTTTTCGGACTCCGTCGATATCCAGTGAGAACTGCACGAGAGCCGACACCCGTAGCTACGTGATGAGTGAACGTCGTGAAAACTGTCGACGGTTTAGATCCGGCCGACGTTCTCGACGCCGACGCTTTCGACGCCCTCGACCTCCGAAAACGTCTCTTCGACGCCCTCCGTTCCGCCGGAGCCGTCGGGAACGATCACGGTCGGGTAGAGTGCGACGAGGCCGAACGCGACGTCCTCGCGCTCGACGCCGTTGATCTTCGCTCCCTCAGGCAGGGAGCTCTCGAGGCGTTCCTGAAGTTCGTCGAGGTCGACTTCGGGACTCTGCGGCATGACCTTGATTTTGGCGGCTACTTTTCCCATGGTTATGGACCGGTGAATCCGCAGTCGGGACACTCGTAGAGGTTGCTCTGCTTGCGGCATTTCGCACAGCGGTAGATCTGCTTGCCACACTCCGGGCACTTGAACGCGGCCGCGTTCGTCCCTGCGATGTTGATCCCACAGGAGACGCAGGAACGCGCGTCGTGGTCGTCCGTCGTACTCATACACCCACGTTCCGCCCGGGCGCTTTTAACCGTTGTCTTTCCACAGTCGCCAGTGAGTGGGTCTCGCACACTCCCTCCCGCCGAGTGTTTCGTTCGGCCACAGACCGACGGCGGCTGATCGTGAGCGACCGCTCGAGGCGTTACTCGTCGATCAGCGACGGTCGTCGTCGAGATCGATCCCCCGCTCCTCGGCGAGTTCGTTCGCTCGCTCCTCGATCCGGTCGAGTGCTCGGCTCTGTCCGGGCTGGCCGTATACCTCGTCGAGGATCGGTTCTCCGGTACCCGACACCCGCTCTGCTTCCGACTCCGATGCTGGCGAACTGCACTCCGACGGATCGCTCGAGCCCTCGGCCGATGCTCTCCGGCCGGTCAGTCGCCCGAGTAGTCGTCGAATGCGTGTGATCATCCGTGGCAGGTGGGTATCGTGTCGATTCTTGCATAAATTTTGTCATTATCTAGTTACATGAGCATCAGTGGACCGATCAGTACGCCCATCAGATGGACCCGGCGAGCGCGCAATCGGACGGGGACCATTCCGATGGCGGCGGCGACGGCGAAGACGCCGATCCCGACGGGACCGGTGAACAGGTACGAGAGGACGAACAGGAGTCCCAGAACGACGGCCGAAATCTTCCAGTAGGCCATCCCCCCGACGAGTTCGAGATAACGGTCACCGACGACGATCACGAGCACGAAGCCGAGAATTCCGGCGAGCACGACGCTCGAGACGAGAATCGGTAGCTCGAGGGGGGCGTTCGCGCTCTCGAAGGCGACCATCACGCCGGTTCTGGGCTGGCCGATGGCGACGAGCGCGAACAACGCGAAGATCGTATTAGCCGTGTCGACCCCGCTCGTGGCCACGATGTAGCTCCGGTCGGAGGGACCGAGGGAGCCGGTCGGGATGAACACCAGCACGGCGACGGCGGCGATCGCCGCCGAGATACCGGGAATGTAGCCGACGACGGCGCCCGCGAGTGCTCCCGCGATCGCCGTCGCCGCCAGCAGCGGTCGGGACATCCTGATCGCACCGCCTTTCTGGGGCGGGACGCCGCCGCCGCGGATGGCGTCGATCAGCACGGGTGCACCGAACAGGCCCGCGAACAGCGGCGCGAGCATCCCCCCGGCCTCGAGCGGCGCGTCGGGGTCGAGATCGAGCGTGAGAAAGCCGAGGGCGGCGGCGAGACAAAACGAGAGGAAGCCAGCGAACCGGCGCTCCCAGGTGTACTCCGAGACCACCAGCCCGAGCACGACCAGCGCCAGGACGAGCGGGAGGTTCGATCTGATCGTCGGGTAGACCGCCGTCACGCCCCACGTAATAGGGATCGCCAGGGGGACCGCCGCGAGGACGGCGAGGATGCTCCCCAGCGCCGAGAGACGGAGCGCTTCGTGGCCACGACCCTCGAGCACCATCCGGTGGCCCGGCAGCGCGGTGACGGCCATCTCGGCGTCGGGGACTCCCAGCGCCATCGCCGGGACGGCGTTCAGAAAGGTGTGGACGACGCCCGCCGAGAGCATCGCGATCCCGACGAACAGCGGCGGCCCGGGAACCGCGGGGGCGACACCCGCGAGCAGGAAGGCGAAGTTGTTCGCGTGGAGCCCGGGGATCAACCCGCTGAACGAGCCGAGGGCCGCTCCGGCGAGCACCCACGCGAGAAGCTGCAGGGAAAACGCGGGGTCGGCGACGACCTCGAGGGCGGAGACGACCATCGAGGGGTCTGGCCGCCCCATCCGACTTCAACGTCCGCACGACGAGCGAGCCCCGACCGAGAAAACGCGGTCGCTCCGGGGACAGCGCCAAAAGAACGGAAGATGTGTCGAAATCGTCGCGTCGCGACTCAGCCGAAGAGTTCGCCGAGGCCCTCGCCGCCGGCGTCGTCGTCCTCGTCCTCTTCGTCGTCGTCCGTCGTGTCCGGGACGTCGCTGGTTTCTTCGGCTTCCTCGCCCTCGTCGTCACCGCCCGCGGCTGCACCGCCAGCGGCTGCACCGCCAGCGGCGGGGACGGCGGCGGCCTCGGAGACTGCCTCGTCGATGTCGACGTCCTCGAGTGCGGCGACGAGCGCCTTCACACGTGACTCTTCGACGTCGACACCGGCGGCCTCGAGGACGCCGGTCAGGTTGTCTTCGTTGATCTCTTCGTCCGTCTCGTTCAGGATGAGTGCTGCGTAAACGTATTCCATTGTTGTGTACCTCGATTATCCGAACATCGCACCGAGACCGTCCGCGCCGGCGTCCTCGTCGTCATCGTCGTCGTCATCATCGGCTGCGTCGGCTGCGTCGGCGTCGTCGGCCTCGTCTTCGTCAGTCGATTCGTCCGCGTCGGGCTCGGCTGCGGGGGCAGCGGGGGCCTCGACGCCCTGGAGTTCCTCCGGGAGTGCCTCCTCGTCGTCGATCTGGGCGGCGAGCGCGCGAAGCTGCGCGTCGGCCCTGCTGACGAGGTCGGGCATGAGCTCTTCGTCTTCGATGGCGGCCTGCAGGCCGAGGCTCTTGGCCTCGCCCGTGGCCTTCGCGATGAGCGTCGGCATCGTCGCCGCGGTCGGGAAGCTCGCGTTGACGGCGAGGTTCCGGGCGCGGGCGGCGGCCGTCGCCACGTCGCTCTCGTAGGCCTCGACGTCGATGTCGAGGTCCTCGGGGTCGAAGAGGACGCCCTCGGAGTACACCGCGCGAAGGTCGAGTCCGACCTCCTTGGGCTCGATTCCGAGTTCGTTGAGGACGTTCGCCAGATCCTGGGAGACTTCCTCGCCGGCGTCTAACACCTGCGAGTCCTCCATGACCTGAATCGAGCCGTCCTCGATCCGGGCGTTGGCACCGACCTGCTGGAGTTCGCCGACGAACGGCCCCGGATCGACGCCCGTGTCCCCTTCCGGGATCACGATGTCGTTGGGGGCGATCTCGCCCGCACCGATCGGAGCCGGCGTCTTCGACGCCTCGAGCTCCTTGTACAGCGCGAACGGGTTGTCGTTCGTGGCGATGATGCCGACCTGTCCGGCGACCTCGTCGACGAGGTCGTCGAGGCCGGCGTCCTCGAGCGCACGAACCTGCAGCGTGTTGCGGCTCACGCGCAGGCGAGCGATGTCGTGAAGCTCGCGGCGCATGTCCTGGAGCTGCTTGCTCGGGATGCCGGTGATGCCGACGATGCCGATGCTCTCGTACTCCTCGATGAGAGTTTCGAGCTCGTCGACCTCCTCTTTCTTCCACTGGGGAAGGTTCTCGGTCTTGCGTTCGGCTTCGGCGCTCATCTCAGGCCACCTCCACGGACGGGCCCATCGTCGTCTTCACGTAGACGGAGTCGATGTTCTGTGGCCCTTTTTCCAGGTCCGCGTGCAGGCGACGAAGGATGACGTCGATGTTGTCGGAGATCTCCTCCGCGCTCATGTCCTCGGCGCCGACGCGCGTGTGGAACGTACGCCGGTCGCGCGAGCGGACCTGCACGGTGTTTTTGAGTCGATTGACAGTCTCGACGACGTCGTCGTCGGGACTGAGGGGGTCCGGCATCTTCCCCCGGGGACCGAGTATGGTACCCAGGTGCCGGGCGATATCTTGCATCATCGCCTCCTCAGCGATGAAGAAGTCCGTCTCGTCTGCGAGGTCTTTGGCCTCGTCGTCGTCCAGATCGGCCACGTCACTGCTCGAGAGAACCTGGTCCGCGACCTCTTCGGCGCGAACTCCGGTTTCTCCCTCCGCAATGACGACAATCTGTGTCTCCTGGCCGGTTCCGGACGGCAGGACGACGGACTCGTCGACACGGTTCGACGGTTCGTTGAGGTCTAGATCGCGCAGGTTGATCGCGAGGTCCACCGTCTCGGTAAAGTTCCGTTCGGGTGCGTCCTCGAGTGCGCGAGTGACCGCTGTTTCGATTTCCGAATCTGCCATCGTTCACCTCCGTAGTACGCAGGTAGCGCCGGGCGACGTCACCTGATCCGATCGAGTACGATCGGGGTTCCGTTCGTCCGACGGAAGCTCCTACGGGTTAGTGAAACAGGCATCCGCCTGTCTCCTTTGAACGGAGTGTCATGGCGAACTTAAACCCGTCGAAGCCGTCGCTCGTGTGCGAGTCCGTTCCTCGGTCGGACTGTCGCAGTTCGGAGCGAGTCAGTGCCGGGCCTCCGATAGTAGTTGTTGAAACGGTTTACACCCGGTCACAGCTGAGCGGCCAGCCTCGTCGCGGAGGCCGAGGCTGGCCGCTGATGATCGTGGCCGGGTGTGCAATGACTTTCAACGCCTACTATAGTCGTCACTCCGTTCGCAGGAACATTCCCCTGGATGCGGGAGCGACCGGCTCGAATCCCCACCGTTCGTAAAAGCCGTCGACGTCGGCGATCAGGTTAACGTACGCACCCGGAGGCGCGTCGCGCTCGATGAACGCCATGAGTCGGTCCATGATCTCGCTGCCGAGCCCCCGCCCCTGGTGGGTCGATTCTACGACCATGTCCCCGATCTGGTAGACGCAGCCCCCATCGCCGATGACCCGTCCCATGCCGACCGTCTCGCCGTCTCGAGTGACGGTGATCGCGTACAGCGAGCCCTCGAGGCCGCGTTCGACTGCCCGTCGGCCCCGCGGCTCCATCCCGGCGGCCGCACGGAGCGCGAGAAACTCGTCGGCGGTTGGCACCCGCTCGTGGAACTCGTAGTCGGTCGGGTCGGTCACAGAACGGTCTTTCGCGGCTACCGTCTCAGCAGTTACGGTTCACGTCGAGAGAGCCACTCGCGGGCGCGACGAACGTTACCGCTCGGGCAGCGGTTCCTCGTCGTCGCCGCGCATCCATTCGAGTTCGAACTCGATGCTTCGCTCGACGCCGTCGTCCTCCGGCTCGTCTTCGATTTCGACCTCAAACTCGACCGTTCCCGGTGGGTTGACGACGACGGTATCCCCGCCGACGTCGAATTCGATCTCGTCGTCGCCACGGAGGTTTTCGGCGAACGCCTCGAGGTGGTCTGCAATCTCGTCTCGGCTCAGGTCCTGTTCGTACTCGAGTTCGGTTTCCTCGGAGTCTTCGGACATGCGCTCGACCGTACACCGTACGGTTCCCTAAAGCTATACCCGGAAACAGACGGTCCATTCCGTCCGCCAACCACCGAGTCCGTTAGAATAACCGAACGCGATTCCTGACCGAAATATACTTTTAGGAGAAGTTCTATTGTTCCATCATGCGGCCAATAGAGTTATATCAGATGGTTTCGGGTCCGGCGCATCCGCCGACGACCCCCGAGGGGATGCTCGAGAGCTATCAGGGTCTGTCAACCCCCGAAACGATGGTCGTCCACGCCCTCGTGACGCTTGTACTCGGCACGCTCGTCCTCGGGTTGGTTCCCGGATACGGGACCCGGACGCTCGAAACCGCTCGCCGGAGTCCGATCATTTCACTGTGCGTCGGCGTCCCCGGGGCCGTCGTTCTCACCGGACTGTTCGCCACGGGACTGATGATCAGCGGGACGAACCTCGGGGTCTTCTTCGGGATGCCGCTCGTCGTGATTACGGTGACGCTATTGCCCGCCTGGACCGCACTCGGCTACGTCACAGTCGGTGCGGTACTCGCACAGCGCCTCGGAGCGGACGCGCTCTGGGCGTGGGTTCTCGTCGGCGCACTCCTCTGTGGCCTTCTCACGGCAATTCCCGCACTGCTGACCGCGGTTAGCGCCCTCGCAGCCGCGATCGGCGTCGGTGCCGGTGCTCGCGTCCTGGTCAGTCACGGCGGGGTCGGCCACCGCGAGGAGCGGGTCGTCCCGCCCGCAGAGAAAGTCTGATCGGACCCTCATCCCCGCTGCAACGCAGGACGACGGACCGAAGCCTATGTTGGCTGCACAACTGCTTTACCGCGGTCCGTCGATGAACGGTGTATGACCGCGTTCGGGCGACGACTCGAGACCTCGTCACTGACGCCGCTTCACTGGGTGGCAATCGGACTCGCGCTGCTGAGTGCGGCGATCCACCTCGTTCTCGGAGTCGGGTTCCTCCCGCATCCGATGGGTGTCGGGTTTCTCCTCGCGACCGCCGGGTTCCTCGGCGGCGTCGCGCTCGTCCTGTTCGACGTTCGTCGCCGTCTGCTGTACCTGCTCGGAATCCCGTTCACCGGCGGCCAGATCGTTCTCTGGTATCTGCTGGCTCGCCCCGCGTCACTCGCCGACGTGTCGGTCGCGGCGGGCACCGACAAGATCGCACAGGTGTTGCTGATCGTCGCGCTCGGCGTCCTCTATCGTCGTGACTCGTAGCGGACCCGGTCGCCTGCCCGCCGCCAACGCTCCGTTGCAGCCGAGCTCGCTAACCCGCGCCCGCGGTGCACTCGTCGCGTGGGGACAGCGACGGCTCGGCGGGCCGGTCAGACGACGGGTGCCGATAGACCGCTGTCGTCGCCTCCACCGCCTGCGACGACGGCTCGCCCCGCACAGATACACCGACGCCGACCCCTTTACCGTCGTCGCCGTCGACCCGACCGCCATCGATCGGAGCATCCTCGAGACGGTGCCCTGGTATCCCCAGTGGGGGCGCGTTCAGGGCGGGGACTGGGATCGACGGAGCGAGTCGTTCGCCGATCGCCCCGTCCCACGGGCGATCAGGGCCCACTACGAGGACGACGTTCCCTGGACTGAGACGCCGCTCCCGGCACACTTCACCGAACAGCTCCGACGCTTCGGTGCGGCCTGGGGGCACACCTCGTTCGACGGCTTCGAGCGTCGATGCACCCGGATCGAGGAGTTGTACCGTTCGATACGACGCCACGGTTACCGACGCCAGTCGGAACTCGCGGCTCTCGGAGATTCCACCGCCGTTCCGATCTTCGACGAGATCACCGTCGACGTCGCCCGCGACGGAACGCTGTGCTGGCGTTCCTACGGCCAGCACCGCCTGGCCATCGCGCGCGTTCTCGGCCTCGAGCGGGTGCCTGTCGTGATCCAGCGGCGCCACCGGCGGTGGCAAAGGGTTCGGGATGCCGTGGGCCGGAGCGGCCGCGTGTCGCGGCCGGTTTCCGCCCAGGTCGCGTGGGAACCGCCGGAGACACACCCGGATCTCCGGGAGCTACTCGAGGGTAACACCGGTGAGCGGCGGTGAACTCCGGGGACGGCGGATCGACGGAGTCATCAGCCGTCTCGGAGTCGTCGTCCGCGATGGTCGCCGAACGAGCCCACCACGGGTACGCCGACGCCGGGACGGAGGGGGCCGAGCGGAGTCGGTGGCAGCGATGGCTCGCTGCATCGGTACCCGTAATCGCCGTCGCCGGCGGCGCCGTGGCGCTCGGACCGATGCGATCCGGAACTCTCGAGTCAGGATTTGCCATCGTAGTCTGTGGTCTTCTGGTGGTACAGTTGGGCTGGGTTCGGTGGCAACTTGCGATCGCCGACCGGAACGCGGGCTATCAGCCGCTGACCGCCGCCACGATCACGACGCTCTGTCGAGCCGGCCTGCTGGCGGTACTCGGGGGATTTCTCGTCCTCGAGCGACCCACGGGAAGTGCCGCCTGGCTTCCGCCCGCCCTCTTCGCCGGCGTCGCCGCCCTCGACGCGGTCGACGGTGCTCTCGCGCGTGCGCGGACATCGGTCACCCGCCTCGGGGCGCGCCTCGACGTCGGCGTCGACTCGATCGCCGTGTTCGTCGGCGCTGCGCTCGCGGTGAGCTACGGTACCGCGCCGGCGTTCTACCTGACCGTCGGACTCGCACGTCCGCTGTTCGTTCTCGGCATCTGGGTTCGCAAACGGCGCCAGCGCCCGGTTCGGCCGCTCGACGACAGTCGAATTCGTCGACCGGCCGGGGCGCTCCAGTTGGTCGTGATCCCCCTCGCGCTGGCACCGCTTCTCGAGCCTGCTCACTACCGCCTCCTGCTATCCATCGCGATGGTACCGCTCGTGGCGAGTTTCGTCCGCGATTGGCTGGTTGCCAGTGACCGATGGTGACAGACGTTCGTGAGTGTGTGACAAATACTCAAGTACGTCGCTGTGGTCGAACTCACCAGTGAGGCTTCAAGCCACGCACCCGTTCGCGCGATCGTCCAGCCACTCGGCCAGGGGAAATCGCCGCTGCTGTTCGACTCGCACACCCCCTACGACACCGGCAGTGAGGCGGACGAAAACGGCCTCGAGAGTCCCCAGTCCTCCCGAGAGACGATGAAACGCTCGCTGTACTTCACCGGGCCGGCGGACGTCGAGATCAGATCCGAACCGCGACCGACGCCGGCGGCCGACGAGGTCGCCGTCGAGTCGACGGTTTCGGCGATCAGCGCAGGGACCGAAGGGCTGCTCTATCGCGGCGACGCTCCTGGCACGTTACCCGCAGACGAGACGATCGACGCCCTCGAGGGTGATCTCACCTACCCCCTGCAGTACGGCTACGCCACGGTCGGCCGGGTGACGGATATCGGCGGCGATGTCGACGCCCGATGGCTGGATCGTCGGGTGTTCGCCTACGTTCCCCACCAGAGTTTTTTCGTCACGAACCCGACGACGCTTCATCCGGTTCCGGAGGACTGCGACGTGTCGACGGCTGCGCTGCTCGCGACCGCCGAAACCGCTGTTACGCTGGTGCTCGACGGCTCACCGACGATCGGCGCCCGCGTCGTCGTCTTCGGCCAGGGGATCGTCGGGTTACTCACCACCGCGTTGCTCGCCGACTTCCCCCTCGAGTCGCTGCACACGGTCGATCGCTACGAGCGCCGTCGCCGCTGTTCGGAGCGTCTCGGGGCGGATCGCGCTCTCGACCCGGGAACCGGGGACGACGAACGCGGACTCGCGGCCGAGCCGAATGCGGATCTCACCTACGAGCTGTCGGGCAATCCGGTTGCGCTCGACGACGCGATAGCGGCGACCGGCTACGACGGTCAGGTCGTCGTCGGCTCGTGGTACGGAACGAAACGGGCGGACGTCGACCTCGGCGGCCGCTTTCACCGCGACCGGATTTCGATCGAGAGTTCACAGGTGAGCACGATCGCTCCCGAACATCGGGGCCGATGGTCCCGAAAACGCCGCCATCGGCTCGCCTGGGAGCTGCTTACGGATCTCGACTGCTCGTCACTCCTCACTCACGAACTGCCCATCGACCGCGCCGCAGACGCCTACGAACTACTCGAGAAACGACCCGACGAAGCGATCCAGGTGCTCTTGCGGTACGACTGAGCACCCGGTCTTCGCCGGTAATAGCGCTTTCAGCCGACCAACAGAAACACCAGCTATGTACGCAGTCTCCGTTACCCGAACGTTCGTCGCCCAGCACACCCTCACAGTCCCCGACCCCGGACCGGAGGGCGAACTCCACTCCCACCAGTTCACGGTCACCGTCACGTTTCGCGGGCCCGAACTCGGGGCGTACGGCTACCTCGTCGACATCGACGCCGTCACCGACGCCCTCGAGGCGACAGTCGCGGCGTTTCGCGACGAGACGCTGAACGACCTGCCCCCGTTCGAGGGAATTAACCCCAGCGTCGAGCGCCTCGCCGTCGCCGTCGGCGACCGCCTGCTCGACCGCCTCGACCCCGAGACGGCGACGGCACTCGAGGTCGCCATCGACGAGGACGACACCGCCCGCGTGAGCCACGAGCGGGTACTGTGAGATGCGGATCGGGTTCGTCGTCTACGGGAGTCTCGAGGAGGTCTCGGGCGGGTTCCGGTACGACCGGAAGCTCGTCGAACACCTCCGGGAGGCGGGCGACACCGTCGAAGTGATCGCGTTGCCGTGGCCGAAAGACGACGGTCGGTCGGTGGCTGCAGCGTCCGCGGCGGGTGGAACCCGACTCGAGCGTCCCGTCGACGTACTGCTCCAGGACGAACTCTGTCACCCCACGCTGTGGCGGCAGAATCCTCGTCTCGAGCGGCCGGGAAAAATCGTCTCGCTGGTTCACATGCTTCGAACTGACCCCCAGTGGAATCCGGGTGTAGGGGAGCGAGCGGCCAGGATTGAGCGCCAGTATCTCGACTCCGTCGACGCGGTGGTCTGTACCAGCGAGGACACTCGTCACCGCGTCGGACAACTGCTGGAGACGCCGAAACCCGCCGTGGTCGCAGCGCCCGCGGGTCGCCACGAGGGACCGCGGTTCGGGCCGGACGACGTTACGGCTCGTGCACGAGAGGGGGCGCTTCGACTGGTGTTCGTCGGCAGCGTCGTTCCCCGAAAGGGGCTCCACACGCTTCTGGAGGCGCTCGGTACTTTCGAAAACGGAGAGGAGAGTGGAGACGCCGACCTCGAGTGGCGCCTGACCGTCCTCGGGACGCTCACGGCGGACCGGTCGTATGCCGAGCGAGTGCGAGAGCGAGCGGACGAAGTCGGAATCGACGATCGAATCGAGTTCGCGGGACAGGTTCCCGACTCGGACCTGCGCGCGACGCTCGAGCGAGCACACGTCCTCGCGGTTCCCTCGCGCTACGAGAGCTTCGGGATGGCGTATCTCGAGGCGATGGAGTGCGGCGTGGTGCCGATCGCGACGACGGTGGGCGGCCCGCGAGAGTTCATCAATCACGGGAACGACGGGGTGCTCGTCTCGCCCGGAGATCGAGACGCGCTGGCTCGAGCCGTCGAAACGCTCGCGACCGACCGCGACCGACTCGCGGCGATGGGGCGGGCCGCACTCGAGGCGTCCACCGCACACCCCGACTGGGAAACGTCGATGGCCCGTGTTCGTCACTTTCTCCGGGCGGTCGTCGACGATCGATCACTTGAAGCGTTCGGGACGACGGAGACGACGGGAGATGCGGGCGGGGTCGAACACGACGGCGGAGCAGGACACGACGACGGAGTGGGTGAGTCGCTACGATGATCGACTCGTTCCAGTCGTACCTGCTGGCGAAGCGGTCAGTCGACGACCGGGCGCTGAACCGGCGCGTCCTCTCTCGGTTCGAGGCGGCGCTCGCGGACGCGAGCGAGAGCGGAGACTCGAGGGACGACCCGGCGCAGCTTCTCGAAGTCGGAGCCGGCGTCGGGACGATGATCCCGCGACTCGCCGACCAGGGGTGTCTGCCACCGGGGACGGTCTACCGGGCCGTCGACATCGCCGAGCACAATATCGAATGCGCGGCCGGTTCGGTACCGGACTGGCTCGAGGAGGCGGGGTTTTCGGTCGACCGCGACGGTGATCGGATCGTCGCGATCGACCGCATCGAGGGGCGAAATCGGACTGACGGACGGTCGCGCCGTCTCGAGGTCGTCCTCGAGGTCGGCGATGCGCTAGCACTCGAGCCAGCGGAAGGATCGTCAGATGGAGTCCCATCACAAAGAGTGGATGCCGTGATCGCCGCCGCGTTTCTGGATCTCATGGAGCTTGTTCCGGCACTCGAGTCGCTACGGACGCTGCTGCGGCCGGGCGGAGTGCTGTACGCGCCGCTCACTTACGACGGGATCACGTCGTTCACGCCGGCACACCCCCTCGACACTCGGGTCGAGTCGCTGTACAACGGCCACATGGACGACGTTCGCGACCGGCCCGGAAGCAGCCGCGCCGGGCGCGACCTCCTGGCGGCGCTTCCGGGTGCCGGCTACGAACCCCTCGCGGCGGGCGGGGCCGACTGGGTGGTTCTCCCCCGGGACCGATCGTATCGCCACCAAGAGGACGTCTTTCTCGAGTACGTACTCGAGACCATTGCGGGTGCGCTCGCCGACTACGAACTGGCGTCCGACGATCCGGTGTACACCGACTGGCTCGAGACGAGACGCGGCCAGCACGCCGCGGGCGAACTGGGGTTCGTCGGGCACCATCTCGACGTGCTCGCGAGACGGACCGGCGAGGATCGGTGTCCCGGTAGCGGGGAGCTGTAGGTGGCGATCGCTGCATCGACGTGCTGCCGGCTCGGTCGATGAAGGAAGAGTCGATACGAACGGTCTGCCGACTACGAGCGGAGTTCGAAGAGAATCCCCTCAGAGATCGCTCGGCGGTTATTCTGCGAGTGCGTCGTCGTACTCGCCGGCGTCGACCTTCGCCTTGAACTCCCGGGCGTCGACACCCTCGATGGTGACGCCCATCGATGCGCAGGTGCCAACGACCTCTTTGGCGGCGTTCTGGGTGTCGTAGGCGAGCAGGTCGGGGTGTTTCTGCTCGGCGATTTTCTTCACCTGGTCGATCGAGAGGTCGGCGACGAACTCCTTCTGGGGTTCGCCGCTACCGGTGTCGAAGCCGGCTTCGTCTTTGACCAGCGCCGCTGTTGGGGGAACGCCGACGTCGATGGTGTAGGAGCCGTCGTCGTCGTAGTCGACGGTAACGGGGACTTCGGTGCCGTCGAATGCGGCGGTCTGGTCGTTGATGTCGGAGACGACCGCCTGGACGTCGACGGGAGTCGGGCCAAGCTCGGGGCCAAGCGGCGGGCCGGGGTTGGCCTGGCCGCCGGGGACGAGCACTTCGATAGTTCCAGCCATATCTCACAGAACCCGCGCGCGAGTTTTAAGGGTTGCTTTTTCGGGCAGTCGGACGTTTCGAGGGGTGCAACCCTCGGACGTTACGAGACGTTCGCATCCCGCCACTCCGCGAACGACTCGAGGACGTGATCCTCGTCGAACCGTTCGATACACGGAACGTCGTGCGGATGGATCTCCCGGACACGGTCGACGAGGTCGGGGTACGTCTCGGCGGTCGTCTTCGCGAGGAGAAGCGCTTCCTCGTCGCGGTGAATCTCGCCCTCCCACCGGTAGACCGACTTCGTCGGGAGCCGGTTGACGCAGGCGGCGAGTCGTTCCTCGAGAAGCGCTTCCGCGATGTCGGCGGCGGCCTCGGGTGGTGTCGTGATGTACGCTGTGGGCATGGCTCGAGCGGGAGTAAGTGGTCGCGGCTCAAAGTATCCTCGACCGCGACAACTGCTCTGGCGGTCGTACCGCGGTCGGGTCGCTGGATCTGCTCCCCCACCCCACTGTGTCGAGTGTTTCTGTTTGGGAGAGGGGTGGGGAACGAATCGGTTTGTGATGCGGGGAGCAACGACTGGTTCGGGGTGTCCCACCCCACTGTGTCGAGTGTTTCTGCGATACACGGTGGTGTCCGTAGCGGGACCGGATATGACGCAGCGCGAACGGGGTATTCGAGTTGCAGAATCGAATACCAGGTTCACCTAACGGCAATCAAACGGTAGGTCTGCCATCGAACGGCAGGTTTTCCGTGTGAACTCACCTCGAGCGGTCGTGTCGACGGTCGCCTCGAGCGGTTGTGTAGCCGAGCGGTTGTGTAGCGGTGATAGGGAAGATTATGTAGCGGTAATGGGGAACAATATCGTCACCGCTCGGGGTCTCGTTTCGAAGGTCCGCCAGAATCCGATCAGTGGAGGCCGCGCTGCTTCGCCGCCCTGACCGCTTCAACCGAGAGATCGACGTCGTCGAGGTCGTCGACCACGTCCAGCGCCAACTCGAGCGTGACGTCGAGGTCGTACTCGTAGTACTGTCCGCCCGATCGGCCGTGGTTGCGGGTGTGTCGCTTCAGAATCCCTTGCATCGCGAGATCGGCGAGATGATCGTGCATCCGCCGCCGGACCAGCGGTTTGGTTCCGAACCGTTCTGCGATATCGGAGTACTGCGGGTAGATCTCACGGACTCGAGCCGGCGTTTCGTCCTCGATCGCGAGGCTGAGCGCCGCGGCGAGCGAGAGGTGGCCGTGACGGGTGAGTTCCATCATCCCCTGTCGGATCTGGCCGCGTTCTAAGGCCTGTTGGGCGTCTCGAACGTGCGTTTCGGTAATCGTCGTTTCGTCGACCGATCGGGTGATGTCGCCAGCCTTGTAGAGGAGGTCGAGCGCCTGGCGCGCGCTGCCGGTGTCCTGGGCGGCGAGGGCTGCACACAGCGAGAGAACGTTGACCCCGTAGGCCGCATCGTACAGCGCGTTGCCCGCTCGTTGCTCGAGAATCGCCTGGAGTTCACCCGCGGTGTACGGCGGGAAGTGAACCTCCTCCTCGCAGAGCGTGTCTTTGACCTTCGGAGAAAGACTGTCGTGAAAACTGAGATCGTTGCTGATGCCGATGATGCCGGGCTTGACGTCCGAGAGGTAGCCGTTCGCTCGCGCCCGCGGGAGCTCATAGAGGATGCCGTCGTCGTTACCGATGTGGTCGATCTCGTCGAGAACGATGAGAACCGTGCCGCCGATCGACTCGAGTTCGTCGTACAGCATGTCGAAGATCGTCTGCCGGGGGTAGCCCGTGGTGCTGATCTGCTTGCCCGGTGGTCGGAGTTCGTTGACCAGATTCGCTGCGACCTGGTAGGATGAGGAGAGATTGTTGCAGTTCAGCCAGACGACAGTGAGTTCGACGTCGTCGTAGGCGTCGACGTCACGCTCGAGGTGAGAGAGAAGATACCGTGTGACAGCGGTTTTTCCAACACCAGCTTTCCCGTACAAAAAAAGGTTCCGTGGCTGTGCACCGTTGATTACGGGCTGGAGAGTGGCCATGTAGGCGTCGATCTCCTCGTCACGCTCCTGGATGGACTCGGGCTGGTAGTCCTCTCGCAGGACGTCCTCGTCGGAGAAGATCGACGTGTCCCGGTCGAAGAGCGGCATGTACTACACTCGTACGTCAGCAATATATAAAACCACCGTGTCTTGTGTGTCGTGTGTTCCGATATGTTCGGTGTACACCACCCCACTGTGTCGAGTGTAACTGCCGACCGAACTACCGTTCGAGGAAGTCCCCACCCTGTGCGTAATGGTGTTTCGGTTTGAGACCGACCGTAACTAATGGTGACTTACAACGGATTTCGAGTCTTTCCTGATATTATTGACTATCAGAATATGATGGATGCGTGGGATACCTGAGATGGACGGGAGGAGACGGATAGAAAAAGATGGCCGACGGGACCGCTCATCGGACAACAGTTGCTAGATCGGTGCACAGCAGATGTTCGGCTGCAGAACCACCGCTTTCCAGCCACAGAATAATAAGTTCGCGGCCACAGAACGATGGTTAGGATCGTCACTGGATGTCCATATCCAATTGATGAACGGGAATCGGTCCAGTTCAATCGTCACCGCCCGTACCAGTCGGCTCACCCGTATCCGAGACGATGTGTCTTCGCGCGCATCCAGGACGATCCGGTGCCAACCGCTCGAGACGGCGTGAACGGGGGACGCCCTACAAACCTAGCGGCTCCCGATTAACCAGACTGTACATTCTCCCCGAACACTCGACACAGTGGGGTGGGAGGGTCCATCGTTCCCCCATCGCTTCGGCGTAACAACACTCGACACAGTGGGGTGGGTTGGTCCGCATACCGAAACCCGGAACCGACGGCTGAACACTCGACACCGTGGGGTGGGACGGATTCGAAAAAAACACGCACCGATCTACGGTTGGCACAATCGCCCGATGGCGAACGGTTCGAGTTATTCTGATTTATCGAGTGGGTTGAACGTCCCGTTGATATCCCACTCGTGTATGCAGTGCGGGTTTCCGGTCTGGCGCTCGCCGCCCTCTCGAGCGAGTTGCCACGCGTCGAGGCTATCGTCCCACTGTTCGGTTCGTCCACATCGTTCGCAGATCCGGGTAGTTGGTTTGTGAAGTCGAACGCTCATTGCCGGGTATGTGAACCACACACATATAATGGTGTTCCCGACCGGCAAACACTGCCACGTCGGCCGGCATTGAACCGCCTCAGTACCGATACGGGGCGATCGAAACCGCTGTCGTCGTACCGGAAACCGCTGCCGTCGGATCGGTGTCGATCAGTAGACGGCGTCTCGGATCTCCGGGTCGAGTCGGTCGAACGACTCGAGATACTCACGCCGTTCCCGTCGGAGTACTGTGGCCGCCTCGTCGTAGTCGTCGACGTGATCGGGAACCGCGTACTCCTCGATGTCCAGTCCGGGGACGGACGCGGGGACCGTCAGCCCTGTCTGCTCATCGTCGGTCCACTCGATGGTCCCTCGGGCGGTTTCGGTCAGGATCGTCACGGACTCTCTGACGCCGATATCCTTCGACTCGTTGCCGAGGTAGCCGGTGTTGATGACGTAACAGTCGACGTCGAGCGTCGAGATCAGGTCGCGAAACGCGTTCCCCTCTTCGCCTTCCGACCCGACGATGAACGGGTTCGTCCCGACGACGCGGATCGACTCGCCGGCGCGTTCGGGGTCGCCGGCGCTCGTTTCGATCGACTCGCCGAGCATGAACGCGACGGCGGCCTGTTCGTCGTCGAGTCGCGCTACCGGTGGCATCAGCGGATTCCGGGTGATAAAGAAGACCTGATCGACCCGGTCCAGGTCGATCTCGCGGTCCGCACTCTTGAGTTGGTCGCGCTGGATGATCGCCCGGGAGTTGGCGGTGTGGCGGTCCGAATCGAAGTCGACGGTCCCGTCGTCGGCGACGTCGACGTTCTCGAGGATCGCCGAGTCGTCGGTCGCCGCGCGGTAGAGACCGGGCTGTTCGTCCTCGTCGAGACCGATCGTCTTGATGAACAACCCTTGTCCCTCGCTGCCGGCGACGGAGCCGTCTGGCAGCAGCGCACAGACGTCGTCCTGGAGCATCACCGCGTCCTCGGGCTCCTCGAGCCAGCAGCCGTGAGAGGTAAGCGTCGATTTCCCCGTCGCGGAGAGACCCATGAATAGCTGGCCGACGATCCGCATCTCGTCGTCACCGTCGCGGACGCGGACGCGTTTGCTACCGGCGTGTAGTCCGAGACCGCCTCGCTCTTTGATCCGGTACATGAACAGTCGGAGGAACGACTTCTTCGCCTCGCCGGTGTAGTCGCTACCGAGGACGGCGGTGAAGCCGTCGTCGGGGAGGATGCGAATCGCGGTTTCGTCGGCACCGGGAAGCTGGACCGTATACAGGTCCGGTTCCCGTCCGTCGGTCGGCTCGAACAGGTTCGCCCACGCGAGGGCGATCCGGGCGTACTCGACTGGGACGAACAGCCGACAGCAGAACGTCGCATCGGGATGGCGCCCCATCAGCCGGTCGACGCAGATCAGTTCCCGCTCGAGGGTCGCATCGACTGCCTCGTCAACGACTGTATAATCGTCGGGACCGAACATGTCGTCGACGTCGTTTTTCGTCCGATCGGCGCTGCGCGACCGAAACTCGCTCGTGTACGAGGGCGATCCGAACTCGGTTTCGGTTTCGTCGGGGGCCGCGAGCGCGCGCAGTTCCTCGAGGGAGGGATTGTATCTGACGTTCGATGCGCTCTCTGGATCGGGAAGCCGGCGGACCGGTGAGGGGGGCTCCGTCCCGGTTTCGGACATATGGTGAATCCACCACCACCCTGATACATAAACCCAAATGATCCTGTCCAAGGCGTGTGCCGGCTTAGCCTCTGCCCTACCGATGTATGGTGGTTCGTAAACGATTCGGTGCCACTCCTTAACGGATAAACCGGCCGAAATAGAGTACTCGGATCGTAGATAATTAGAGATGTTTACTCGAGGAAGAGCGAAGATTTACCCACTGCTCGGATCAGGTTTACGTACAGGCACATCACCGCACCCAGGCAAGTATTGCCAACCGACAGAGCAAAGGGTCGGCCCACAGACCCCACGGACGAGCCATGATCAAGTTCGTTAACGTACTGGTCCGGGAAGAGGGGATGAGCCACGAGGAGTTCGTCGAGCGCTGGACGGGTGACCATGCCGACCTGGCAGCGGAGCTTCCGAACCTCCGGAAATACACGACGTCGGTACCTGTTGATCCCAACAAATCGAACCACGACGGCATCGTGGAACTGTATTTCGAGGACATGGCCGACCTCGGCGCTGCGTTCGAATCCGAAGCCGGTCAGGCCGTCCAGGACGACGCCGCCGAGTTCGTCGACATGGAACGCAGCGAACAGCTGATCGTTGAAGAGACGGTGCAGTTGGACGAAACGGCATGAGCGACGAACACGACGCACCTGAGCAGCGGGACGCGACCACCGATGGTGCACAGAGAGACGACCGGACGACGGCCGACCGCATCCTCGAGAGCATCGAATCCCTCGGGGTCGAGTACATCTTCGGCTATCCGGGCGGTCGTGCGATCGAACTGTTCGAGTCCGTCGGCCACGGCGACACCGACGTTTCCGTCGTCCGTCCGCGCGACGAACGGGAGGCGAGCGTGATGGCCGAAGCGTACGGTCGGATGACCGGTTCACCGGCAGTGCTCGCGGGTCAGGGGCCCTGGATCGGTAGCCTCGGCGCGATCGGACAGATGGAGGCGCGGCTGGGCTCTTCACCCATGGTCGTCCTCACCGAGGCCTCCGAGCGCGGGGATTACTCGACGCTCGCGCCCTACCAGCAGTCTCGCGGGGATTACGGCGGGCTGTCGCTCCCGAAGATCCTCGACGGGATCACCAAGGAGTGGTGGTTCCCCCGCTCGCCGACCGAAACGGTTCGCAGCGTCCAGCTGGCGTTCAAGCACGCGACCGCCGGCCGCAACGGCCCGTGTGCGGTGATCCTCGACGGGGACGCCGTCACCGATCCGTTCCCCGAAGAGTCGACCCCGGCAGTCTGGGACGACGAGCGCCAGGTTCGAAACTGGGAATCGAGGCCCACGGAGCGCGACCTCGAGACCGCCCACGATGCCCTCGTCAGCGCCGACCGTCCCGTGATTCTCGCGGGCAACGGCGTTCACGCCGCCGAGGCCTACGACGAACTCGAGGCGGTCGCCGCCGCCTACGACGCGGTCGTCGCGACCTCCTACCTCGGGAAGTCGACGATTCCCGAAACCCACGAGCGCGCCGCCGGGGTCATCGGTTCGTTCGGCCACGAGGGTGCGAACCGCGTCGTCAGCGAGGCCGACGTCCTGCTGGTCGTCGGCTGTCGGCTGAACCCGATGGATTCGAACTGGCAGGCCGAGTCGTTCATCCGCCCCGACGAGCAGACGATCCTTCACGCCGACGTCGACTCGAGAAACGCCGGCTGGGTCTATCCCGCGGACGTGGGCCTGATCGGTGACGCCCGCGAAACGCTCGCCGCGCTCGTCGACGCTGCCGACGAGTCAGGCGACGAGACCGACGGGGCGGAAAACAGCGGCGGCGAAAGCGACTGGGCGCTCGAGCGCGCCGCCACCGCCCGCGAAGACTTCGCGGTTCCCGAGTGCGAGTCCGACGACGTTCCGATCAAACCCCAGCGGGTGTGCAAGGCGGTCGAAGCCGTCCTCGACGAGAACACCGTCGTCACTGCCGACTCGGGGAACAACCGCTTCTGGCTGCTCAACTACCTCCAGACCCGCGAAACCGGAAGCTACTACGGCAGCGGCGGCGTCGGCGCGATGGGGTGGGCCGCTCCCGCGGCCGTCACCGCTGCCCTCCTCGGCAACGACGCGATCTGCGTCGCCGGCGACGGCGGCTTCGCCATGACGATGACGGCGCTCGAGACGGCCGTCGACTGCGGCGTCGCGCCCGCCTTCGTCGTGTTGAACGACACCTCGCTGGGGATGGTTCGCCAGATGGACGAGGGGATGCCGGGCACGGAGTTCCACGACACCGACTTCGTCGGCGTCGCACAGGCCTTCGGCGGCGACGGCGTGCGGGTCGACGATCCTGACGACCTCGAGGGAGCTATCCGAGACGCCAAGTCGGCGACCGTCCCGACGGTCGTCGACGTCCGCATCGACCGCGAGGAGGACATGGCTGACCAACTGTCCTCGTCGTTCTACGACGAGGTCGGCGGACTCCACGAGTGATTCCGGGAGCCCCCTCGCTTCCGCGAAACGGTTTCCGTAACCGGCGAGGTCCGTGAAACAGTTCCGATATCCGAAACGTTGTTGCCGGTTCGCGCTGAACGTCGACCGATGATTACCCGACGTCGGCTGCTCGAGGGTGGCGCGATCGGCTCCGCGGTCGGTCTGAGCGGCTGTCTCGAGGCGCTCGTCCCAGCCGGTTTCGGGAAACGAAGCTCCGGAGATCCCGATTCGAAGAGCTCCGAAAACGGGAGTGAAAAAACCGACTCACCGGCCCATCCGGCGACCGATATCGAGGTTCGGGGGCTCTCCGAGTCCGATCTCCAGGCTCGAGGAGTCGCCGACGCCACCGTCGAGGGGGGACACCCGCTGTCGTGGCTCGATGGCTGGAACCTCGACGCGGCGAGTGCCTCTCCTGCTGCGGTCGTACAGATCGGGCGAGGCGACGACCACCACTGGGTCGTCGTTCTGACGGACACCGAAGAACCGCGAGAGACGCGAGTCGCGGTTCGAACGGCGGCAGGTACCCGTATTTACAGGGCGCCGATTTCCCTCTCCCGCTCTACGTACGCCGCGATTCGGTTCGAGCGGCCGGGACGGTACTGGATCGATTTCGGCAATCGCTTCGGAAGGGGTGGCGTCGACGTCGACGAGGATCGAATCGACTGCAATCTGTCGGTACAGGGTGTACGGCTGCGATCCAACGGCGAAGTCGACGAGAAAACCGTTTCGACACTGATGGGGTGTCAGTATTCTGGCACCGAACTCGTGAACTAACGAGGGCTCTTTTACCCTCGACCGCGACGGTGAGTCTGATGCCCCAGCTCGAGTCGATACTGGTCCACCCCATCAAGTCGCTCGACGCCACGGCGGTCGACGCCGCGACGATCGGTGAGAATGGCGGTCTCGAGTGGGATCGACGCTACGCGATCCTCGACGAGAACGGCGAGTACGTCAACGGCAAGCGCGAACAGCGAATTCACCACCTGCGAGCCGCGTTCGGCCTCGAGCGGGAAACCGTGACGCTCGGGGCGGCGGAGGCGTCCGCCGCTCGCTCGGCTGCACCGCCGGAGCGAACGTTTCACCTCGACGTCGACCGAGACGCCCTCGAGTCGTACCTCGCCGAGTTTTTCGAGTACCCCGTCTCGATCGTCCGCGACGACGAGGGCGGATTTCCCGACGACACGGACGCCGCGGGGCCGACGGTCATCTCGAGCGAAACGCTTGCGGCCGTCGCCGACTGGTTCGACGGGATCGACGCCGATGAGATGCGCAGACGGCTCCGACCGAACCTCGTGATCGACGCGCCCGCTTTCTGGGAGGATCGGCTGTACGACGAACCCGGACGGTCCGTCCCGTTCGAAATCGGCGAGGCCACGCTTCACGGAGTCAGCCCCTGCCAGCGCTGTGTCGTCCCGACCAGGGATCCGAAGACAGGTGAGCCGACGGCGGGCTTCCGCGAGCGGTTCGTCGAGCGCCGCGAGGCGACCCTCGCGGAGTGGGCGAACGACGCCTGGTTCGACCACTACTTCCGGTTGATGGTCAACACCCGCGTTCCGTCGTCCGTCTGGGGAGCGCGCCTCGAGGCGGGCGACGCGCTGTCGGTCGACGAGCCGATTCCCGATTCGACGGACTGACCGCCGCGAGATCCCTCGAATCCCCGGATCGATCCTGGACCTGAGAACTACCCGATCGTCTGCGTCTCCGCGTCGAGTGCTGTCGCCGTGTAGTAGGCCGTTTCCGGTGGAACGATCATCTCGAGGTCGACCGCTCGCTGCTCGTCGGCCTCGAACGGGAGTTCGTCGGTGGCGACCTCCTCGAGTCGACTTCCCGACTCGTCGTAGAAGGCGACGGCGAGGATCACCTGGCGGGACGTTTCGCCGTTGACGACCGTCGCGACGAGTTCGACGGTTTCGCCGCGGACCGCCCGGATCTCGGTCTCCCGGTCGGTTTCGGTTCGGACGGTGGCGTCGATTACCGCGAGATCCTCGTCGGTATCCGAGACGGTTTCACGGTAGAGCCGAAGCCGGTTGCGGATCGCCTCGAGGCGACGGGCGTGTTCGCCCGCGACCTGCTCCTGAGCGCGCAACAACAGGCTTTCGGCGTCGTCGAGCAGCGAGGCCTGCGTCGTGGCCTCGCGTACATCGAGCGTGGCGATGTCCTCGCGGGCCTGTTCGATGGCGACCGCCGGATCGCCGCCGACGTCGGACTGGATCGCGGCGAGGTCGTCGTCGACGCGGAGCACTGCCGGGAGCGTAGCTGTGGAGTTCGACATGGCGCGGGCGAACGTTCAACGAACGCCGGGGTGAACGTTGACCTTGCGACAATCTGTGGCGGGTTTCGGGATGGTTCTCGTCGCGCAGTTCAGGAACGTTTTTCCCGTCGTGCAGGGACGTTCGTGATAATGTCTGCAGAGAACGCCACGGTACTCGTCACCGGCGGGACGGGATTCATCGGGTCCTACGTCGCCGAGGAGCTACTCGAGCACGGCCACGACGTCGTCGCCTACGACCTCTCGACCGATCCGCGAATCCTCGAGAAACTCGGCGTCGCGGACGACGTCGAGATCCGACGCGGCGACGTCTCGGATTCGACGGACGTGATCCGGGCGGTTCGCGAGACGGGGGCGACCCACATCGTCCATCTCGCGGCGCTGCTCACGACGACCGCCCGGGAGAACCCGCGAGCGGCCCAGCAGGTCAACATCGAGGGGACGAACAACGTCTTCGAGGCCGCGCGCATTCTCGACGACCAGGTCGAGCGCGTGGCGTGGGCCTCTTCGGCGGCCGTCTACGCACCCCCGAAAAACTACCCCGGAAACGACGGGTGGGTCACTGAGGATGACCTCGTCTACCCCGACACGCTTTACGGCGCGACCAAGGAGTACAACGAACACCAGGCGCGGGTGTACTACGAGGACCACGACGTCTCCCACGTCGCCTTGCGGCCGACGGTCGCCTACGGCCCCTACCGTGAAACCGGCGGCTCGGCGTTCCTCGCGAACATCATCGAAAAACCCGCCCTCGGCGAGCCGTTCTCGGTCGAGTACGGTGACCAGGTGATCGACTGGCAGTACGTCCGCGACATCGCCCAGGCGTTCCGCAAGGCGGCGTTCGCCCCCGACGTCAGACTCTCCCGGCGCGTCTACAACGTCCGCGGCACCGTCGCGACGATCCGCGAGGCGGCCGAAACCGTCGAAAAAATCGTTCCGGGTGCAGAAATCGACGTCAGCGACGAAGGGGAACTGCCGTGGACGCAGAAACTCGAGATGACCGCCGCGAAGGACGATCTGAACTACGAACCCGAGTACGGACTCGAGGAAGGCTTCCGGGAGTACATCGACGTCCTTCGACACGAGGCGGGACTGGAACCGCTGTAAGCGGACTCGTTCGCACGGCGAGCGGCTGTTCGAGCTCTCGGACGGGCGCGGACGGACGTCTCACCGTCGCTAATTTTCAGTTCTGGTATTCGGGACCAAACCTCCAAGACAGCTGCCCGTCTCCTCGCGGCCATGCACTACGGCCTCGACATTGCGGCCGGGCGGATTCGGCTGGCACACGCGGGTGCCGACGGCGCCGGCGACCTCGCGGTGACGGACGTACCGCCGGTCGTCTGTCCCCTCGAGACGGAACTCGAGTCGGCCCCGATCGCGCTCGCCGAACAGCATTCGATCGAACACGACGGCACCACCTACGTTCTCGGCGAGGATGCCGAACGGATCGCGGACGCCGTTGGCGCGCCGCTCGAGCCCCTGTTCGTCGACGGAATGCCGGCGAACGGCGAGTACGTGGAGCCGGCGCTTTCGGCGCTCGTCGACGGGCTCCTGGCCGACTGTGACCGGGTCGATTCCGGCTCGGAGGCTGCTCGGCTCTGCTACACCACCCCCGGAGAGGCTGTCGGCGCGACCGATTCGACCGCCCAGCGGGCGCTCCGCGAGGACGGACCGTTCGCAACGGACCGTCTCCCAGTTTCGGCTGCCGCCGTGGAGTCGACGCCGATCACTGCCGGATTCGCCGTCGTCTACGACCAGCTCGCCGAGGACAAACACACCGGTCTCGGTATCTGCATCGGGGAACAGTTGACCAGCGTCTCGCTGTCGTACTACGGCGTTCCCGCGCTCGCGTTCTCGCTGCCGAAAGGTCGCGAGTGGCTGATCGCCGCCGCGGCCGACGAAATCGGTCACGACCCGATGTCGGTCGCCGCCGCACTCGAGTCGTTCAGGCTCGATCCCGACGCCGCAACCGGCGAGATCGAGAGCGCGCTGGCGGGGGCGTTCGACGCACTCGCCGTCGACCTGGCGGCCGCCATCACCGAAGAGGCCGACGAGAGCGATCTGCAGCCGGGGCTCGCCGTTCCCGTCGCCGTCGCGGGCAGCGGGACCGTCGAGGGCGTCGAGTACCTGCTCGGTGGTCGGTTCGACGGGAGCGATCTCCCGGTGTCGATTCGGGGGGTGCGGCTCGCGGCCGATCCCGAGACGTGCGCCGCTCGAGGCGCGCTCGCGGCCGCGGCCGACGGCGTGGACGGGTTCGAAGCGGTCACCTGGTCGGCGCCCGACGCGGAGGCCGATCCCGGAGCGACGCTGTCGTTCTCCGAAGCGAAGGTCGACGAGCCAGCCACGAGTGACGACGCGGCCAGAGCCGACGACGCGATCGACCAGCTGTTCGACCGGCTGGCGAACAGGGACGACGAAATCGACGATCTCAACGCCGAGATCGAGCAGCTATCCGAAACGCTTGCCTCCGTCGAGGAACACACCGCCGGAGAGATCGACGACCTGGAGGCCAGTCTCCAGGCAGTTGCGGGCGACATCGACGCGCTCGAGGCGGCGGACGATCGGACGCGAGCGGCCGTCACCGACCTCGAGGACGATCTGGGGTCGGTTACGGAGCACGTCGAGGCCTTCGAAGCCGACCTCGAGACAGCCCGCGAGACGGTGTCGGTCACCGAAGACGCCCTCGCGGATCTCCGCGCCGCACACGAACGACTGGCCGAGGAAAGCGCGAGCGCAGCCGACTGTGACCGACTCGAGACGGCCCTCGAAGCGCTCGAGGAGCGGCTCGCGGCCGACGCCGCCCGCATCGACGACGTCGCCGACCGCCTGGAGGACCAGGAGGCCCACGTCGGCGACGTATCCGATCAGCTCGAGGCCCTGTCGGCGGAGACGGATACTCGAGTCGAGACGCTGGACAGTCGAGTCGACGCGCTGTCGGCTGAGACGGACGCCAGAATCGATGACGTGGCGGCGAGCGTTACGGAAACGGAGTCAGCACTCGAGTCACAGCTCGACTCCGACGTCGACGGTCTTCGAGACGAGATATCGACGCTCGAGACGGCGGTCGAGGGCCTCGACGATGCGGTCGACGACCGGCTGGACGCGACCGAGTCGCGCCTCGAGCACACGACAACGGAGCGCGCCGAGGAGGTAGAAACGCTCGTCTCCGAGGTGGAGACGCGCGTTGATCGTGATATCGACGACCTCGAAGGAGAGATCGACGACGCACGCGACGACCTCGAAACCGTCGGCGAGACGGCCGATACCGCTCTCGAGACCGCCGACACCGTCGGAACTGACCTCGAGGCGGTTCGCGACCGGGTCGTCGAACTGGAAGCCGACACCGCGAGCGTCCGCGACGAACTCGACGAACTGCGAGCCGAGTGCGTCGCTGCACACGACGCGTTCTCCGACGAGTACGACGACCGACTCGAGGCGGCCGAGACGACGGCCGCCGACGCACGGGAGTCTCTCGCTGCCGATCTCGAGGCGTTGGCAGACCGATCCGCCGATCTCGAGGCGGAGACGGCCGCGCTGGACCAAACGACCGAGGATCTCGGCGCGCTGACGGCGACAGTCGAGGCTGACGTGGCATCGCTCAGAGCCGATCACGAGTCGGCCGCCGAAACGACGGCGACCGTCCGGGAGACGGTGGCTGACGCGACCGATCGGCTCGACGACCTCGAAACGAGCGCCGAGCGCATCGCCGATCTCTCCGGTCGAATCACGGCGGTAGAACGGGTCGGTGACGATGTGAAAGCGGTCCAGCAGGACGTCACGGCGCTCGAGGACGAGACGGCCGCGATCGCGGAGCGAACCGCGGAGGCCGAACGGGAACTCGAAACGCAGACGATCGACTCCGAGCGAGTAGACCGGCTCGAGTCGCGGGTCGACGAGGTAGCCGAGCGATGCGACGAACTTCGCGAAACCCCGTACGCGTCGACCGACTCGGTCACGGCCCTCGAGGAAACGGTGGCTGCTCTTGCGGAAACCTCCGAGGAGACCCAGGCGTCGGTCGACGCGACGACCGATCGCATCGACGCCGTTTCGGACCGGCTCGACGCCGTCGAATCTGTCGATCTCGAGTCGCGGTGGGATCGGCTCGACGCCCTCGAGACGCAGTACGATAGCATCGAGACGCAGTGTGAGAGCCTCGAGTCTCGCGTCGAAGCGGCCGCGGATCGCCCCGAGTTCGAAGCGGCACTCGAGCGGGCGACCGAGACGGCCGAGGCAGCGGACGGGCGGGTCGACCGCCTCGAGGAACGGTTCGCGGAACGGCTCGCGGAACTCGAGGACGCTGAAAACGGGCGAGAGCCGGACCGAGAGGAACTCGTCGAACTGCGTGCGGAGCTCGACGCGGTGCGGGCGGAGACGGCCGCGGATACGGGTCTTGTGGCTCCAGCGCTGGCCGGCGGCGGGGCCGCTGGTGTCGTTGCGGGCGGCGTCGCCGCGGCGTCGGCCGGCGGGCAGTTCGCTCCCGCTGCCGTGCTGCTCGGCGTGGTGCTGCTGGTCGTCGCCGGCTGGCTGGCTCGTCCGTAGCCGGTCGCCAGGTTACTTCTCGAGGATGCCGTCGTCTTTCACGTTCGGCGAGCCGACGACCAGAACTTTGCTTTCCTCGACGGCGCGGAGCTGTCGCCAGGACTCCGGCGGCACGACGAGGCAGTCGTGCTGTCGAAGCTCGACGACGTCGCGTTCGTCCTCGTGTTCGATGGTCACGTCGACGGTTCCCTCGAGGACGACGTACAGCTCCTCCTGCTCGCGCTGGCGGTGGTAGGCGTTCTCCTCGCCCTTCTCGTACTCCCAGATGCTGGGACGCATCTGATCCGGTCTGAGTTCGACGCCAACCGGATACAGCGTCGGCGCCTCGTCCTCGAGTTCGTGCGGCTCGATCTCGCTGCGTGTGGCTAGCGAGTACATGTGCTGGGGTTCGACGGTCACCATCAAAAGCTCACACCCGGCAGCAGCATCCCTGGACTCGCTCCACTCTGCTCCCGTGGGCGTTAGCCCTCCGAATCGTCGAACACCCAGAGGACGGTGCTTAGCGCCGTCGCGCCGCCGATCGAAACGGCGAGGAGGCCGAACGCGGGTCCGAAGCCGACCGTTTCGGAGAGGTAGCCGACGAGCGCGGGTGAGATCGCGCCAGCACCCATCAGCATCGTTCTGACGATGCCCAGACCGCCGCCGGAAATATCGGTCGGAACCGCCGACATCAGGTACGACCCCCTGACCGGCCGAAAACCGTGAGAGCCGAGACCGACTGCGACGAGCGCGCCGCCGAGTGCGAGCGCGGAGCCGGTCCCGGTGAGCGAGACAAGTCCGACCATCCCGACGGTCGCACCGCCGAGGGCGACGACGATAACCGGCAGCGTGCCGATTCGATCGCTCACCTCGCCCGTGACGAGTTGAACGAGGCTCACGGCGAACAGCGCGCTGTACAGCAGGCTCGCGGTCGTCGCCTCGAGGCCGCCCTCCTCGATCAGATACAGCGGCGCGAAGGCGACGACGCCGTTGTAGGTGAACGAGAAGAGGACCGTCACGAGCACGAAGACGGCAAACCGCCACTCCCGGAACAGGTCGGCGTAGCGCCGGAGATCTCCGCTGTCGGTCGCAGTCGAGTCGGTGCCGGCGTCGGGTTCGTCGGGTAGTCGGTCCGGAACCCGGAGGACGAATGCGGCGCCGAGGGCGAGGCCGACGGCGCCGGCGACGAGGAAGATCAGCCGCCAGCTGACACCGAGCGCGAACGAGACGCCGGCGACGGCGATCACCGCGGCGGGTGCGACGACGCCGCCGAACGCGCCGAAGGTGTCGAGAACCCCGAGCGCCCGCCCGGTTCTCGAGGGGTACACCCGGGCCAGTAGCCGGACGGCGACGGTCTTGTGGGCGCCGGTGCCGGCGCCCATCAGCACCATCGCGAGGACGAGGACGGCGAACGACGAGTCGACCGTCAGCGAGAGCGCCGCGAGGGCGGCGGCGACGACGCCGGCCGTGATGACCGTCACCGAGCCCAGGCGGTCGGCGAGGACGCCAGAGGGGAACTGCATCGCCGCGTAGACGAGCATGAAGGCCGTAAAGGCGAAACCGAGAACGGTATTCGAGACGCCGTAGGTGTCCTGGAACGGACCGAACAGCGGCGGAAAGGCGTACCGGAGGAACTTCGCGAGAAACCAGATCGCCGCGGTCAGCAGGAGGACGTCGAAGGTAGCGAGGCGGCGGAACTGTGTCGACATCGAGGGTTCGTCCGATGCAACGGCGGTCCGGAACCGAGTATCCTCCGATTGCGGCAGCGTCTCACCGGATTCGGTGGTCGCTCTCGAAGTTACTGCACTCGAGAAAAACGGGCCTGGAGCCTGAGCCGGTCGCCTCGAGGTTCAGCCTGTCGTCTGGGAGTACTCCTCGACCCACTCCTTGAGGGTGATCCCCATCGTCGCCTGGGTGATGGCGTTCGAACTGGCGGAGTTGGCGCTCTTGACGAGTTCGGCCTCGAGGGTGCGCGTCGGAACTTCGCCCAGGAAGTGGGGGATCGCCCGCTGCACAGCGAGCGGGCAGCCGACCTCGTGGGCCAGCGCGTACCCCGAGATGGAGTGGGGGATCTCTTCGCTCGCGTAAGTCGGATCGGGGTCGACCAGCTCCTCGTCGACGAAGTCGACGTACTCGTAGCATTTGCCCACGTCGTGGAGCAAACAGGCTGCGACGATGGTGTCGAGATCGGGGTCGGCCCCGTGGAACTCCCGCTGGACGGCAGCGGACTCGAGGGCCACTTTCGTCACCCCGCGGACGTGTTCGACGTTGTCGACCTCGTGGATGTTCCAGGCGTACGGGATGTCGTGGACGTCCTGCCAGCCGCCGCGCTCTAAGGCGAGCACCCACGCCTCGACGACCCGCTCGCGCAGGTCCGAATCGTCGATCTCCTCGAGTTCGGGAAACGCCTCCCGAACCTGCTCGTCGTAGTCCGGACCGGTGTCGCTCATGGCGGCTACTCCCCGGTGCGGTCGACCTGCAGGGTTTCCTCGCCGATGAACCGCGGGCGCTCGTCGATCGCGAGGAAGTTATCGACGTCCTCGCGGGCCTCCTTGGCTTTCCCGCGGTCGGGATCGTAGTCCCGCGACCCCTCGCTCCCGAGGGCGTCGTACAGCGCCTCGAGGTCCTCGAAGTAGAGTTCGGCGACGCCGTCGAACTCGCTGTTCTCGGGATCGGTGGGGAGGACGGTGGCGTAGCGCACCACGCCCTCGATCTCGCGGGCGATCGGGGTGTGATTGTTCTGCCAGTGATCGATGAACTCCTCGTGGCTCATTCCCTCCTGGCGGACGAGGAACGCCGAGTGCTTGTACAGCCCCGTCGTGTCGCCGTCGGTTTCGTCCTTCTGGACGATCTCCTCCCCGATCAGCCGCGGGCGCTCCTCGACCGCGAGGAAGTTGTCGACGTCCTCGCGGGCTTTCGCGGCGACCTCCTTCGTCGGATCGTAGTCCCGCGAGCCGGGGCTTCCCAGCGCGTCGTGGAGGTCCTCGAGGCTTTCGAAGTAGAGCTCCGCGAGGCCGTCGAATTCGGCGTGTTCCGGCTCGGTGGGAATCACCGTCTGGTAACGAACCACGCCCTCGATATCGCGGGCGATCGGGGTGTGATTGTTCTGCCAGTAGTCGACAAACTCCTCGTGGCTCATTCCGTCCTGGCGGACGAGACAGGCGACGTGCTTGTACATGCGTGCTGAGCAATGCCGTGTCCCACTAAAAAAGGTGAGGAACCGCCGTCGGCTGGCAGTTCGCCGCGTCGGTCGGCGGTCGTCGCCCCGGCGCGTGTCGGTGGTTTTCATAAGGAACGTTCGTGAAGGGGGAAGTATGTACGAGCGAAGCTTCATGGAGGGAACGCGGGGCACCCAGGCGGTCGATTGGGAGGAGCGCATCGACGTCAGGCGCCTGCGCGAGGAGCGCAAGGAGCGCGTCCTCGAGCGCCTGCAGGAGACAGATCTGGGCTCAATGCTGCTCGTCTCGGACCCCAACATCCGGTACGTTACCGGGCTGGCGATGACCGGCGGGAGCGGGGCGGACCACTACACGCTGCTCACGGAGGAAGGCGATGTCGTCCACTGGGACACCGCCGATCACGCGAGCAACCAGCGGTTCAACTGCCCGTGGTTGCAGGACATCCGCTACGCCTGCCCCGGCCTCGGCAACGTGCCGCGCGCGTCCGGGCGCGATTCCGCCCGCCAGTTCCTGAAGGGGAAGATGGCCGAGACGGTCGTCACGGCGCTCGAGGAGTACGGCGTCGCGGACGAGAAGATGGGCATCGATGTCGGCAACGCGGGCCTGGTCGGCGCGTTCGAAGAGCGCGGTATCGAGGTCGATTCCGAAACCGTGCACGCGGTGATGGAGGACGCCCGGAAGATCAAGACGCGCGACGAGATCGAGTGTCTCCGACAGGTCGCGGCGATCTGCGAGGCCGGCTTCCAGCGGATCAAAAACGCCGCCGAACCCGGCATGCGTGAGTCGGAGGTCTGGGGGCAGGCGGTCGACGAACTCTGGAGCCAGGGTGCGTTCGTCGGCGGCGGCTACCTCACCTCCGGGCCGAACACGTGGCCGAAACACCAGGCGAACACCACCGACCGGGCGATCCGTCCGAACGATCTCGTCTACGCCGACATGTACAACATCGGCTACCTGGGCTACCGCTCGTGTTACTACCGCACGTTCTCGATGGGCGAACCCACGGAGGCCCAGAAAGACGCCTACGAGATCGCTCGGGACAATCTCTACGACGTGCTCGAGAAGATCAAGCCGGGGGCGACGACTGACGAGATTGCAGAGGCCTTCCCCGATATGGAGGGCGAACACGCCGACTTCTACGACGCCGACGAACACTGGCAGATGACGACCAACCACTGGGCGCACGGGCTGGGCCTGCAGCTCTACGAGGTGCCGCTGATCTGGCGCGGTCTCTCGCCCGATCACCCGATCGAGATCGAGGAGGGGATGACGATGGCCGTCGAGACCCAGGAGCCCGCCGAGCGCCAGGGCGTCCGCGTCGAGGAGATGGTCGTCGTCCGCGAGAACGGCGTCGAGATCCTGAGCCAGTGGCCGGTCGAGGAGATCACGCGAATCGATTACTGAGGCGTGAACGGCCAATAGCGGGAACAGTCTCGTTGAGACGTCGCCGGTTTTCCGCCGACCCTGCCAGTGCCACCACCAGAGCGAACGCCTCGAGGGTCGTGTTCTCCCGACATGGACGACTCCAACACAGACGGTTTCGACCCGGAAACGGCGGAACAGCGCGACGTCGGACGCGAACTGATCGACGGCCCGAACGGGTTCGGCACGGCAGCCGGTCACCTCTACCGCGGCGAGATGGATCGGACCGTCTCCTGGCGCGAGCGCCTCGATCAAACGACGAACTGGGCGGTGACGATTATGGCGGCGATTCTCACATTCGCGTTCGCGAGCGAGCAGAACCCGCACTACATCCTCCTCATCGGCGTCCTGCTGGTGTGGGTATTCCTCGGCATCGAGACGCGCCGGTACCTCGGTTACGACGTCTGGCGGTCGCGGGTTCGGGTCTTACAGGAGAACCTGTTCTCGATGGTGCTCGACCCGTCCCAGGGCGTCGAACGGGAGGACTGGCGACGGAAGCTGAGTGAGGACTACCGGCACCCGACGACGAAGATGTCGCTGATGGTCGCGCTCGCGCACCGACTTCGGCACGTCTACTTCCCGCTAATGGCTATCCTGCTCGTCGCGTGGGCGGTTCGCATCACTGCCTTCGACCGCGACCAGTCGCCGATCGAGTCGGCCGCGATCGGCGCGATCCCCGGCGAGATCGTGATCGGAACCGTCGCTGTAGCGGTTCTCGGAACCCTCGCGGTGACGTTCTGGCCGCGGTTCCGCGACGCCCGCTCGGGTGGGGAGTTCGAGGGAGTGGACGCCGAGTGGAAGTAGTGAACCGACTCGCAAACCCGTCGACGGATCGCGGAGCGAACCGACAGGTACGTCACGGACCGTCACGAAGCTGACCAACGAGTCGCGAATGGATACGACACGGCTTCGCCCCCTCTACCTGTTCGGAATCGTCCTCAACGTGGTCGCCCTGGCGTACGCGCTGTGGACCGGCGCGTTCCTGTACGCCACCGCGTTCGTATTCGTAATCGTCTACCTGGCGTTTCGCTACCGGATGATTTCGGGAGAACCGGGACGCGAGTAACCGTCCCGGAAGCGCGGTGTTCGAAAAGCGAGCCGATCACTCGCGCTCGAGTCGATACCAGTGTTCGTTTGGCTTCATCAGGAACTCGACGGGCTTCGGCGCCGTGAAGTTCGTGCGACCGAGATCGGTCACGGTCCAACCGGGGAAGTCCGCCTCGAGTTCCTCGCGAGTCGCTCCCCGCGGTAGTGGCCCCCGCCGCCCGGGTTCCCAGGCGAGCAGGAGGATCGTCGCGTCGGACCCGGCGACCGCGTCCACCTCCCGAGCCATCGCCTCGCGCTGCTCGCGGGTCAACCCGTGGTAGGTTCCCGTGTCAAGGACGAGACGGTATCCGGGATCGATGCCCGCCCCGCGGAGGTTCGTCACGTCGCCGTAAACGAGATCCACCTCGACGCCCGCCTCGTCGATCCGGTCTCGAGCGCGATCCAGCGCCTTCTCGACGATGTCGATACCCGTGACCTGCCAACCCCGTTTCGCCAGTTCGGTCCCCCAGATCCCGCTGCCGGTGCCGACGTCGAGCGCTCGTCCGTAGGGTGGTTCTCGACCCGCCTCCTCCTCGTCGAACAGCCGGCTGATCGATTCGACGAACGCCGGGGTTTCGATCGCGCTCTCCCACGGATGGAATCCCACCGCGTACGCCAGCCGGTAGTTCATCGCCGCCACCTCCGCCGGTAGCCGGTTCCGGTGCGACGGATCGCCCGGAGGCGGCCCGGCGAGTCAGTCCGCCGTGTTCGTGTCCGTGCCATCGTTCCCTCCGATGTAGCGCCGGGTGCTACGTATCACGTCTCCCGCACGATCTCACAGCGAGCGCCAGTTGTCACTACGGCGCGAATCAAGATACTTGTTACCACTCGACAAACGGTGCGCGCGACTCGAGATGGCCCGGATGTGGAAACGACTTTGCCCCCGTCGCGGCAATAGTTGCGCCATGCAACTCGGCACTGGGCTGTTCACGTGTCAGCGACGGCCGACCGACGACCGGTCGATGACCGAGATCTACGACGAGATGCTCACACTGGGGCGAGCAATCGAAGACGCCGGCCTCGACAGCGCCTGGGTGTCGGAACACCACTTCGCCGAGGACGGTTACCTCTCGGGGACGATGCCCGCACTCGGTGCGCTGGCCGCCGAAACCGACGAGATCGAACTCGGAACCTGTATCGCCCTGGCCCCGCTGTACGACGGGGTGCGGCTGGCCGAGGACGCCGCGACCGTGGATCTCGTTTCGGGCGGGCGGCTCACCCTGGGACTCGCCATCGGCTCGAACCCCCGCGAGTTCGACGCCTTCGGCGTGCCGCGCGACGAGCGCGTCGACCGCCTCGCCGATCAGGTCGATCTGGTGCGAGCCGCGTGGTCTGACGGCCCGCTCGAGTACGACGCCCAGTTCCACGACGTTTCACCCGACGCCTCCGTGACGCCGAAACCCGACTCCGAGATCCCGATCATGCTCGGCGGTGCCGCGAAACCGGCCGTCCGTCGGGCCGCTCGCACGGCCGACGCGTGGTGCGCACCGTCGTCGCTGTCCGTGGGCGGACTGAAAAAACGCGTCGACGACATTCGGACCGTCCGAGAGGAGGAGGGTATCGACGGCGAGTTCCAGATCTACGTGCTCCAGCACGGCTTCGTCGCCGACTCCCGCGAGGAGGCCTGGGAGGCGATGAAGGACGGCTACCTCTACATTCAGCGCCGGTACGCCGAGATTTTCTCCGGCGAGGAGGTGCCGGAGCTCTCCGCGGAGCGCAAACAGGAACTCAAGGAGCAGGCCATCTTCGGCACCCCCGAGCAGGTGATCGAGGGACTCGAACCCTACCGGGAAGCCCTCGGCGACGATATCCACTTCATTTTCCGCACCTACCACCCCGGGATCGGCACCGACGCGATGACGGAGTGTATCGAGCGCCTCGGGGACGAGGTCGCCCCGGAGGTGCGGTGATGGGCTTTCACACCTACCCGATCGACCGCGCGGACGCGCTCGAGGACCCCTCCAGATACCGGTACTGCTCGCGCGAGGAACTCCTCGGGATGCTGGCCCTCGAGTCCGACGCGGTCGTGGCGGACCTGGGATCGGGAACCGGCTTCTACGCCGACGACGTCGCCCCGTTTGCGGGAACGCTGTACGCGGTCGACGTTCAAGAGGCGATGCACGAGAAGTACCGCGAGAAGGGCCTCCCCGAGAACGTCGAACCCGTGACTGCCGGCATCGAGTCGCTGCCGTTCCCCGACGACGGCCTCGACGCCGCCTACTCGACGATGACTCACCACGAGTACGCCAGCGAGGCGGCGTTCGCGGAACTCGCACGCGTGATCCGCTCCGGCGGTCGGCTCGTCACCGTCGACTGGTCGGCCGACGGCACCGGCGAGGACGGCCCGCCCACCGACGAACGGTTCGGTCTCGAGGCGGCTACCGCCGACCTCGAGGCGGCCGGATTCGAGATCCTCGAGGCCAGGAACCGTCCCGAGACCCTCACCATCGTCGCCAAACGATAGCGACGAGAGCTTTATAATTGCTGCGTGCTAACAACCCCCATGAATCGGTTCGACCCGTACGTTCCGGTGGGTTCGTACTACGAGTGCCTGCAGTGTGGATTCCGAGCGACGGCAGCGCGCACGCCGGGATCGTGTCCCCGCTGTGACGGTCCGGTGAAGAACCTGGGTCACGCCCAGGAATGACTCGGGATTGGGAGCAGGCGCCGTTTAGCTGAAATCGGGGAGGTCCTCCGGCGGCTCGTACTCGGCCTCCCAGTCGATGTATTCTTCCTTCAAAACGACCGAAACGATCTGGCCGAACTCGGTGAGTTCGGCGTTGATCGCGGAGACCGTTCCCCACGAGTCGAGTTCGGGATGATACTCGCGCTCGCGCCAGTCCTCGGAAATGCCGGGAGCGTGGTAGCCCACCCGGTCGGCGAAGTCGTCCCAGAAGAAGTCGAAGTCGGCGAAGAGACCGAGGTCGCGGGCGATGGCGTACTCCTCGTCGGTGAGATCGGTGTCGTCGGCCCACTCGAGGAACGCCTCCTCCCACGCGCCGTCCTCGAGGAACCCCTGTAACTCCTCGCGGCGGTAGTCGACGTCCGTCTCGTTGCCGGTCCCGATCGTGGCGTCCTCGTACTCGTTGGGATCGACGAACGACAGTTCCGGCGGTGCGGGCGGGTCGACATCGAGTGACATGGGCCGACGTAGGCGGGGTTTGCGGATAAGAATTCCTCCCCGACCCGAACGCTCAACCGCCCGGCGCTCCTTCTCTCCGCTAATGACCGATACCCGCTACCAGGCGGCGATTCTCGACGTCGACGGCACGATCGTTCGTGGCGATGCGTTGCTTCCCGGCGCGACCGACGGCCTTCGGTCGCTCGAGGAGGCGGACGTCTCGCGACTGCTCTTCTCGAACAATCCCACCCGCGGGGCGGCCCACTACGGCGAGAAACTGGCGGCTCACGGGATCGACGTCGAACCGCGAGACGTGCTCACGTCGGCGACCGTGACGGCGACCTACCTCGCCGAGAACCATGCCGACGAGCGGGTCTACCTCGTCGGCGAGGATCGGCTCCGACGGATCCTCGAGGAGGCCGGCCTCTCCGTTACGACCGAGCCGACGGCCGCGGAGGTGGTCGTCGGCTCGATCGACCGCGACCTCGAGTTCGGCACGCTCACCGAGGCGCTCGCGGCTCTCGAACGCGACGCCCCCTTCTACGGCACCGACCCCGACGTGACGATTCCGACCGACGGGGGCTCGATCCCCGGTTCGGGAGCGATCCTCGCCGCGATGGAGGCGGTCGGCGGTCGGCAGGTCGACGCGATCCTCGGCAAACCCTCCCCGGTGGCTGCCGAGGCGGCGCTCGGCCGACTCGAAACCCCGCCTCGGGAGACGCTCGTCGTCGGCGACCGCCTCGACACCGACATCAGACTCGGCGCGGACGCGGGGATGGACACCGCCGTCGTGCTGACCGGCGTGACGACGCGGGCTGCCGTCGAGGACAGCGACATTACACCAGATTACGTCCTCGAGTCGCTGGGCGACGTGGGCGACCTCCTCGCGTAGCAGCGGGTGTGGTAACACGCCACTGGCCACCGCCAGCTACTTTTTATCGCCGCGAGAGCCCCGACCATGCAGGAGTTCGTCACCCCGCCGCCGCTCGAGCGCGGCGACCGCATCGCCGTGATCGCGCCCGCCTCGAACTCCGCGGTCGAGTGCCCGCACGTCTACGAACTCGGCCTCGAGCGCCTGCGGGACGCGTTCGACCTCGAGCCGGTCGAGTATCCCACCGTCGGCCGGGACGCCGACTACCTCTACGGCCACCCCGAGGAGCGGGCGGCCGACGTGATGGACGCCTTCGCGGATCCCGAGATCCGGGGCGTGATCGCCGTCATCGGGGGCAACGACCAGATCCGGATACTGGACCACCTCGAGCCCGACGCCCTCCGGGAGAACCCGACGCGGTTCTACGGCTACAGCGACAACACGAACCTCACACTCTACCTCTGGAAGCTCGGTATCGTCTCCTTCTACGGTCCGTGCGTTCTGACGGAACTCGCGATGGACGGCGCGATGTTCGACCACACTGTCGAGTACACGGAACGGGCGTTCTTCGCCGACTCATTCGGCGAGCTTCGACCCGCCGAGCGGTTCACGGACGAGCCGGGCGACTGGGCGGACCCCGACTCGCTCGAGGAGCCACGAACGACGGAACAAAACCCCGGCTGGTCGTGGTCCGGCGGCGCCGACTCCGGCGCGGGACGGGTCTGGGGCGGCTGCCTGGAAATCCTCGACCAGCAGTTCCTCGCAGGTCGGTATCTGCCCGACGAAAACGACCTCGAGGGTGCCGTCCTTGCCCTCGAGACGAGCGAGGAGGTCCCCGACCCCGAGTGGGTCGCCGGCGTCCTCAGAGCGCTCGGCGAGCGGGGGCTGCTCGAGCGGTTTTCGGGGGTGCTCGTGGGTCGGCCGGCCGCGCGCTCGCACCGCGAGGATCGCGAACCGGAGTGGCGCGACCGGTATCGAAACCGCCAGCGCGAGGTAATTTCGAGCGTCTTCGCGGAGTATAACCCGGACGCGCCGGTCGTCCAGAACGTCGACTTCGGTCACACCTGGCCCACGACGCCGATTCCGATCGGCGGGCGGGTCGAACTCGACCCGCGGGCGGAACGGATCCGGTTCGACTAACGTGACGGTTCCGGTCGTCCGCGTTCGCCCCCTCGAACCGTGGCGGCCGCTCGTCCGACTGCACTCACGTTTCTCACCTCGTACGGAGTAGTGGCGAGTCCGTCCTGCTCGTCGGCGTATTGCGTTTCAACTCGCTAGCACGACTATCTCGCTGGATAACCGAACCCGAACGTTCGTCACTGCTCGGCTCACCCCCCGCCGGCCGCAGCGGTAGTCTCCGATCCCGCACTCGAGTCTGCGGAACGGAACCGACTCGCCGAATGCGAGAGGAAGACGGTTTCGCGAGTGTCCGAAACCGACGGACTGCTCCGGCCCTGACGCGGCTCACAGAAACTCTTCCCGTGGCGGGGAGAACACGTCGATAACGGTGCCGGACTCGAGGACCTCGTAGCTGTGTTCGACGGTTCCGGGAATCGAGTAGCTGTCACCGGCTTCGATGGTTTCGTCGCGGTCGCCGAACCGAAGTCGGTAGCGACCCGAGACGACGTAGCCGCTCTGCTCGCTCTCGTGACTGTGGGCCGGCACGTCGTTTCCCTCCTCGAAGTGCATCTTCGTTACCATCGACTCCTCCCCGACCGCGAGCACGTCGAAGCTCACGCCCTGGAACTCGCCCTGACTCGCGTCCTCCGCTCTGACTATGGACCCCGTCATGCGATCGAATTCAACGATCGTCTACAGCATATGCGTTTCTGATGGTGTTCGACCGCTTCTTCTCGATAGAAATGAATATTCCCACACGACTTCGGCGGAGCCGGTTTCCTACCGACCGTCGTCCTCGTTCGCCAGCGCCTCCTCGCGGAGCCGGCGCCCCTCTTCGGTGCTCACCGTCAGCTCTGGCACCGTCGTCGGCTGGCGATCCTCGTCGATAGCGACGAAGACGAAGTAGGACTCGGTCGTCTTCTCGCGCTCGCGGGTCCGCAGGTCCTCGCGGTAGGTTCGCAGGCGGACCTTGACGCTCGAGCGCCCCGCCTCGTAGACGTAGGATTCGATGAAGGCGGTGTCGCCGACGGGGATCGGCCGTTCGAAGTTCATCTGGTCGACGCGGGCGGTGACGCAGGTTTCTCCGGAAAAGCGCATCGCCGACATCGCACCGATCTCGTCCATCCACTTCATGACGTTGCCCCCGTGGGCGGTCTCGAGCATGTTCGCGTGGTTGGGCTGGACCATCTCGCGGTTCTCGATGAACGTCTCCATCAGGTCGGTCATCGCCGGAGATTACGAGAGGGCGGCAATCAGTCTTCTCACACACCGCTGGACGGGGAGTCGTGAACGGTGTCGGCGAATCCGACACCCCCTCTATGCTTCGATACTGGTAAAAGCCGGGAACGTGTTGAGCCGATAATGAGTGATGCAGGTGACGCGAGCGTTCCGGAGCCGCCCGATCCGCCGGAGCGCGAGCGCGGTTCAGTCACCGTTCTCGGCACGGCACACGTCTCCCAGGCGAGCGTCGAGGAGGTCAACGAAACTATCGAGGCAGAACGCCCGGACGTCGTCGCCGTCGAACTCGACGAGGGACGCTATCGGCAGATGCAAGGCGGCGCGCCGGAGGACATCGAGGCTCGAGACCTCCTGAGCGGGAATACGGTGTTCCAGTTCCTGGCGTACTGGATGCTCTCGTACGTTCAGTCGCGGCTGGGCGAGAAGTTCGACATCGAACCCGGCGCGGACATGAAAGCGGCGATCGAAACCGCCCAGGCCAACGGTCACGGGGTCGCCCTGGTCGACCGGGACATCCAGGTGACGATGCAACGCTTCTGGGCGCGCCTCTCGTTCTCCGAGAAGCTGAAGATGGTCGGCGGACTCGCCCTCGGCGTGACCGATCCACGGACGATTTCCGTCGGATTCGGCGCCGCAGCCGGCCTGTTCGTCGGCCTCGTTTTCGCAGCCTTCCTCGCACCGCTGCTGGGCCTCGGCGAACTGCTCACGTTCGGGATCACTGACCCGGCGACGCTCCAGTACGTCGGCGCAGTCGGCTACGGTGCCGTCGGCGGGCTGTTTATCGGACTGCTCTTTTTGCCCTCCTTCGAGACGCCAGAGAAGTACTCCGGCGGACTCGTTAACGGGTTTACGCTACGGGTTGCCTTCGGCGCCCTCCTGGGGATCGGGGGCGCTCTCGCTCTCGTCGCGACGGAAACCTTCCTCGGACCGCTGTCGGTGGCGACCTTCGAGAACGCCGGCGCGCTCTCGATTCGCGGGCTGGTCGGCGTACTCGCTGGGGTCGGAATCGGGGCGACGCTCGGCTTCCTGTTCGGCTCCATCGTCGACGCGGTCACCGAGGACGTCGACGACTTAGACGAGATCGATATCGAGGAGATGACCGACGGCGACGTCGTCGCCGCCATGATGGAGGAGTTCCGGCGGTTCAGTCCCCGGGGGGCCAACGCCCTGATCGACGAACGGGACGCCTACATCGCCCACAAGGTCCACACGCTGCGCGAACAGGGGTACAACGTCCTCGCGGTCGTCGGCGCCGGTCACAAAGCCGGCATCGACGCCTACCTCGAGAACCCAGAGACGCTGCCGCCGCTCGAGTCGATCACCGGGACCGACTCCGGCCGGCGGTTCTCGCCGCTGAAGATCTTCGGCTACCTCGTCATGGTCGGCTTCATCGGCTTCTTCTTCCTGCTGATCATGGCCGGGGTGCAGAACACCTTCCTGTTACAGCTGTTCGCCGCCTGGTTCCTGTTCAACGGGATCTTCGCGTTCACCCTCGCCCGGCTGGCGGGCGCTCGCTGGACCAGCGCGGGCGTCGGCGGCGCCGTCGCCTGGCTCACCAGCATCAACCCGCTGCTCGCGCCGGGCTGGTTCGCCGGCTACGTCGAACTCAAACACCGGCCGGTCAACGTCGGCGACATCCAGTCGCTGAACGAGATCATCGGCGATACCGAACGACCTCTCGGTGACGCGCTCGAGGAGATGTTCAACGTCCCGCTCTTTCGACTCATTATGATCGTCGCGCTGACGAACGTCGGCAGCATGATCGCGACGCTGCTGTTCCCGCTCGTGGTCCTGCCGTGGCTGGCGACCGACATCGGCGGCGTCGACGCCCTGATGGGCGAACTGATCCGGGGCGCACAGATGAGCCTGGAGCAGCTCCTCGAGTTGATCCGATGAGCTACCGAACGCAGTCCCAGCAGGGGTCGCCCCTCGAGTTCAGCAACCGCGAACTGTTCGATCTCGCCGTCGCCTGGATCGCGCTGAGCGTCGCCTTTGCGCTGTTTCTCGATCCGCCGGCCGGGGGGCAGTTCGACCTCGAAGGATTTCTCGTCCTGACGGGGCTGAGTTTCGTCACCGTGGGGATCGCCTTCCTGTTGCACGAACTCGCCCACAAGGTGGTCGCGATCCGCTTTGGGCAGGTCGCGGAGTTCCGCGCCGACTACGGGATGCTGTTTCTGGCGATCATGAGCGCGCTCGTCGGTTTCCTCTTCGCCGCCCCCGGCGCGGTCTACCACCGCGGCCGGATCACCTACCGGGAGAACGGCCTGATCGCGCTGGCGGGGCCGCTGACCAACCACGCGCTCGCGCTGCTGTTCCTCCCGATCATGTTCGCCCCATCGGTGCTGGGGGTCGACGTCGCGCTGGTCGAGCAGATCGGCCACATGGGCGTGCTGATAAACCTCTTCCTGGCCGCGTTCAACATGATCCCGTTCGGGCCGCTCGACGGCAAATCCGTCTGGCAGTGGCACAAGGGCGTCTTCGTCCTCGTCTTCGTGCCGAGCGTGGCCGTCCTCGCCGGTTTCGTGGTGCTGTTCGGTCTCTGGTGAACCGCGCGGCGTATCGCGAACCGAGCGACCGACGGCCGTTCACGACTCCTCGTTTCGTCGCCCGGCATCGTCTTCGAGGTCGTAGTACTCGCGCCGGAAGAACGATCGCAGGGCGGCTTTCGTCCCGGAGTAGACGGCCAGCCAGAGAACGCAAAACAGCAGGACTGCACCGATTAGGAACTCGATCATGTCCCGAACGTGATCTGACCGTCGCAAAATTCTGTCGGTCCGAGCGGCCATCCGTTTGGACGACCCCCGGCCGACCTCGAGTCCGACTGCCCGCGGCGGACCGGTGTTCTTTTGCCGGCCCCACGAGGTCGTTCAGGCATGACCGACGGAGACGACGAGGAACTCACCTACGCCGGAACCGGCGTCGACATCGAGGCCAGCGAGGACGCCACGGCCGCGCTGCTCGAGGCGTTCGGCTCCGATCTCACCACGGAGTACGCCGGCTTACTCGACATCGGGGATCGCTACCTCGCGCTGGCGACCGACGGGGTTGGCACGAAACTGATGGTCGCGGAGGCGCTCGCGGACTTCTCGACCATCGGTATCGACTGCATCGCGATGAACGCGAACGACCTCGTCGCCGCCGGCGTCGAACCGGTCGCGTTCGTTGACTACCTCGCGATCGACGAGCCCGACGACCGGCTCACGAACGAAATCGGCCAGGGGCTCGCGGTGGGCCTCGAGCGGGCCGACCTCACCCTCCTCGGGGGTGAGACGGCCGTGATGCCCGAAGTCATCAACGGCTTCGACCTCGCGGGGACCTGCGCCGGGCTGGCGGGGAAGGACGAAGTGCTCGAGGGCGAGGCCCAGGCCGGCGATGCACTTGTCGGGTTCGCCTCGAACGGGATTCACTCGAACGGGCTCACGCTGGCCCGCGAGGCGGTGACTCGAGACCACGAGTACACCGACGAGTTCCCGCTCGACCCCGAGGTGACGATCGGCGAGGAGCTGCTGCGGCCGACCCGGATTTACACGGGGCTGCTGGAGTCGATGCGCGAGTACGACGTGCACGCGGCCGCCCACGTCACCGGTGGCGGCTGGACGAACCTCTCGCGGATGGGTGAGCGACGCTACGTGATCGACGACCCGCTCCCCGCGCAGCCGATCTTCGAGTTTGTCCAGGAGGAGGGGTCGGTCTCGGACGAGGAGATGTACCGGACGTTCAACATGGGAACCGGGTTCGTCCTCGCACTGCCGGAGGCGGACGCCGAGTCGCTCGTCGCAGAGACCGACGGCCGCGTCATCGGCCGCGTCGAGAAGGGCGACTCCGTGGAGATTCACGACCTGTCCCTGTCCTGAACGGGATCGGGTTCAGGAACGCGATCGGAACCGGAGGCAGCTACCGCTCGATACGAACGTACTCGATCGAGTGCGGTACTGACTGGGCGTCTGAGTCTCGTAAAATGTGACGTCATCCACGGTCGCCGCCAGGCGACGGTGAAATCGGATTAGTTGCGGACGACGTTCGTCGCGCGGGGACCCTTGGGGGCCTGTTCGATATCGAATTCGATCTCTGTGCCTTCTTCGAGGTCCGGACCGCCAACGTCCTCCATGTGGAAGAATACGTCATCGTCCGCGTCGTCCGTCGAAATGAAACCGTAGCCGCCTGTGTCGTTGAAGAAATCAACTTTACCGTTTGCCATTACGAACAAATGTAGAGGGAGTGCAGGGATAACGCTTGCGAGGGTCGTGGTACCACGACCACGGTCGTCACGACGCGATTCTCGAGTCTCCCATCACCGCTCTCGAGCCACCCACGTTCACTCGAGCGCCGCCCGCCGCACCGCCTCGTACTCCTCGTCGCTGTAGGCGACGAAGCGAACGTCCGAGAGCGACGACGGTTCGTACTCTTCGACCGTCTCGCCGATGATCGCCGCACCCTCCTCGAGGTCGAACCCAGCGACGCCGCAGCCGAGCGCCGGCAGGACGAGCGACTCGCAACCACGTTCGTCGGCCGCCTCGAGGGCGTTCCGGGTCGCGTCACGGATGCTCTCGGCGGTGGCGTGCCCGTCGCCGTCGTGGGGCATCGCCGCGGCGTGGATCACGTACTCTGCCTCGAGGTCGTAGGCGTCGGTGACGGCCGCGTCGCCGAGGTCGACCGGCCCCATCGCCGTCGCCTCCTCGTTGAGTTCGTCGCCGGCGGCGCGCCTGAGCGCGCCCGCGACGCCCGATCCCATTCGCAGGCTCGTTCCGGCGGCATTGACCAGCGCGTCGGCCTCCTGGGCTGCGATGTCTCCGTGGATCACGTCGAACTCCATACCCCCGGTACCACGGCTTCGGTACTGAATGCTGGGTCGAATCCCACCCGAACGATCGGAGACGGCGTCGACCCCGCCACTCACCCGCGAAACGGAACGAACGTGGCCCATGCAGGTGTGTCGTTTACCGAGACTCGAGCCGAACGTTCGGCAATGGATATCCCGACCGATCGGCTACTGATAATGATCGTCGCGGCGACCGGCTTCTCCGTGCTGCTCGGGGGTTGGGCCGCCGCGCTCGTCCGCGCCGAGGCGACGGGAATCGAGGAAACCGCCATCCGAGTCGGTCTGGGGGCGCTCTTCTTGATCGCGATGATCGGTGCCTGGTATCTTTTCGCTGAAGTCGATGAAGAGCAAAGCGAAGCCTGATCGCTCTCGGTGTGCGGAGGGCGACAGAAACCGGTAGAGCGTGAGAATCGGGCCGCAGTTAGAGGATGATGCTCTTCTTGCGCATCATCTCGTGGATCGAGGCGTCGAGGCCCTCGCGGCCGATACCCGAATCCTTGTTGCCGCCGAAGGGGACGTCGCCGAGGCCGTGGGATGGCGCGCCGTTGATGCGGACCGCGCCGGCGTCGACGCGGTCGGCGACCTCCATCGCGCGGTTGTAGTCGGTGGTGAACACCGCGGCGTCGAGCGCGAGATCCGAGCCGTTCGCGATTCGAATCGCCTCCTCGCGGTCCTCGAAGGTCGTGACGACGGCGACGGGGCCGAACTGCTCCTCGTCGACGATTCGAGCGTCGTGGGGGACGTTCGCGAGCAACGTCGGCTCGAAGAACTGGCTGGCGAGTTCCTCGGGCACGCCCTCGGGGGCGTGGCGCTCGCCACCCCGAACGAGGTCCGCGCCCTTCTCGACGGCGTCCTCGACGAGTTCTTCGACCCAGTCGGCCTGGTCTTCGCTGATGAGCGGGCCGAAGGCGGTCTCCTCGTCGAAGAGGTCGCCGGCCTGCCAGGTTCGCATCTCGTCGTCGATCCGGTCGACCAGCTCGTCGTGTACGGACTCGTGGGCGAGCACGCGCGAGATCGCCGAGCAGCGCTGGCCGGCGTACTTGAGCGAGCCCTTGGTACACGCGCCGGCGACCTCCTCGAGGTTCGCGTCGTCGAAGACGATCGCGGGGGCGTTGCCGCCCAGTTCCATGTGCAGGTTGACCATGCCGCTCTCGCGGGCGACGTGCTTGCCGGCGCCCGAGGAGCCGGTCATCGCGATGGCGTTGACGCGGTCGTCGCTCGAGAGCACGTCACCGATCTCACTCGCGCTGCCGGGGACGAAGTTGAACGCGCCGTCCGGGATGCCGTCGACGTCGGCGATGACGTCGGCGAGGATCGCCGCCGAGATCGGCGTGTTGCTCGCGGGCTTGAGCAGCACGCTGTTGCCCGCGGCGAGCGCGGGAGCGACCTGGAGCGCGGTCGTCGCCAGCGGGTAGTTGTACGGCGTGATGCAGACCACCGCACCGATCGGCTCGTGTTTGACGATGGCGTTCCACCCCTCGTGGCCCTCGGTCGAGCCCTCGCGGAACTCGCCCTTGCTGACGATGTTGCGGGCCTCCTCGGCCGCCCGATCGAAGCGCTCGGCCGCGGAGCCGACCTCGCCGCGGGCCGAGGAGATCGGTTTGCCAGCCTCGCGGACGATGATCTCCGCTAGTTCTTCCTCGCGCTCGCGAAGCCCCTCGGCGATCTCTTCACACCACTTCGCGCGCTCGACGACGGTCGTCTGGCGCAGTTCGGGCTTGATCTCGTGGGCGGCCGCGAGCGCCGTCCGGGCGTGCTCTGGACCCGCTGCCGCGACGGCCGCGAAGATACCGCCATCGGCGAGATCCGTCACCGACAGGCTGTTTTCGGTCTCGAGCCACTCGCCGTCGATGTAAATCCGTTCTCTCCGCTGTGCGATGCTGGTTGACATACACGGGGCTACGGGCGCCTCACTGAAAATATTTACTCAAGGGTGAAAAAACAGGGTGGCGAGATCAACTGTTCTCCGAACTGACGACTCGAGTAGTGGCTCTGCTGTCCGGCGAAACGACATCTATGAAAATAATCTTTGCGAAAAGAGAACAAAAATTCTGTGCCGGGAAACATTTAAGAGGAACGGCGGTGTAGCGACTAGCGAGATGAGTACTCAGAAAACCGTCCGTCAGCAGGCAGACACCGTCGAGGAGAACCGGCTCCGACTCGATCGAGAGAAGGCCGAACAGATCGTCGACGCGCTGAACTCCGAACTCGCGAACGCCTACGTACTCTACCACCAGCTGAAAAAGCACCACTGGGTGGTCGAGGGAGCGGAGTTCCGCGACCTGCACCTCTTCTTTGAGGAAGCGTACGAACACATCGAAGAAGGCGCTGACGTCATCGCAGAGCGCGCTCAGGCGCTCGGCGGCGTCCCCGTCTCCGGGCCGTCGAACCTGGAAGAGCGCGCAACGGTCGAGTTCGAGGGTGAGGACGTCTACGACATCCGGACCATGATGGACAACGACCTCGAGATGTACGGCGACATCATCGAGTCGATGCGCGACAGCATCGAACTCGCGAACAACCTCGGCGACTACGCGACCGCCGAAATCCTGCGCGAGAACCTCGTGATCATCGAGGAGGACGCCCACCACATCGAACACTACCTCGAGGACGAAACGCTCGTGCTCGAAGAAGCGACGCACTGAGCAAGGAAGGCGGCAGTATTCGGGCGGTATTTTTCGTACGCGAAGACCAGAGCCGGCTCAGGGCTCGAGGTCGACCGTGACGTCGGTCGCGATCCAGCCGTCGGTATTATTCCGTTCGGTGAACACGACCTTGCCGGGGCTCGTCTCGTGGCTGGTCACGAGCGAGTCCGTCCGCTCGCGATCGTCGACCGACTGTTCGTTCTCTTTCCTGGCGGGAACGTCCATCGAATGATCTTAGGCGGGCCTAAAACTAAAAAGATGTTGGTTCCGCGCACCCCCCCGGCGACCTGTTTCACCGGGGTCCGGACGCTCAAGGTGGCTCGCTCCCCGAGTTGCGGTATGGACTCTGCTCTCGAGAACGGAGCGATCCCGACCGAAGCGTACGCCGAGTACGCGACAATCACCGAGGTAACGCTCTCGCCGAACGGCGAACTCGCCGCGTTCGTCGCGCAGGAGTTCGACCTGGCGGAAGACGAAACGCACCGCTCGGTGTTCGTCGTTCCAACTGGCGGAACCGACGACCCACACCGGCTCACCCGCGCCAGCGGGGCGCACTCGCCGCGGTTCAGCCCCGACGGCTCGAGACTGGGGGTGCTCGCTACTCGAGAGGAGGATCTCGGGCTCACGCTCTCCGGAACCAGAGACGGGGAACCCGAGACGAACGGCGAATCCGACTCGAGCGACGACGGCGACCCCGACGACTCCGATTCGAGCGACGAACCGAAAACGCAACTGTGGACGTTCGCCCTCGAGTACGGCGGCGACGCCCGGCAGGTGACGACCTTCGAGGAGGGGGTCGACGACTTCGACTGGGCGCCCGACGGCGAGCGGGTCGTCGTCGCTGCCCGCGACCCGACCGACGACCAGCGAGCGTACCTCGAGCAGCGAGAGGAGGGCGGCCCGATCGAAACCGAGCGCCTCCAGCACAAGTACGACGGGAGCGGCTGGCTCGATACCGTCCGTACCTACCTGTTCGTCGTCGACTGTGAGAGCCGCGAGACCCGCAAACTCGAGGACGCTCACGACGGCGGCGGCCTGGTCGCCCACCGGGGCGGCCTCCAGCCGCGGTGGTCTCCAGACGGCGGGCGGATCGCGTTCTGCTCGAACCGGACCGACGAACCCGACGACACCTACGTGACGGATCTGTACGCAATCTCGCCGGACGGGACCGGTCTCGAGCGGGTGACCGATTCGACGCTTTCGGCCTCGAGTCCGGTCTGGTCGCCGGACGGCGACCGCCTCTCGTTCGTCGGCAGCGACCCGGACAACTGGTACAATCCCCCGGAAGCGTACGTTTCCGACCTCGAGACGTACTGGTCGGTGACGGGCGACCTCGACCGGACGATCGCCCGCAGCGGCGCCCCCCGGTGGCTGAACGGCGAGACGCTGGTGATCCCGGTCGGCGACGAGGGGTGGACGCGTCTCGTTTGCGCCGCAGCCGACGGCGGTGCCGAGCGAGTTTTCGACGCACAGGGCCGGGACCGGGCGCTCGCCGGACTCGATCACGCCGCCGGAACGCTCGCCGTCGTCCTCGATCGGTCGGACGAGGGGATCGACCTCTTCGCCCTGAAAGCCGACGACCTCGAGTCCGACGAGCCGGCGCTCACCCGCCTCACCGCGCTCAACGAGACCGAACTCGAGCGCTGGGAAACGCCGACCTGCCGGCGACTGCGCTACGAGAGTGACGACGGCACGGGGATCGAGGCGATGCTTCACGCGCCGGCCTCGTTCGACCCTCACGAGCCGGATCCGCGGCCGGTGATCCTCTCGATCCACGGGGGGCCGATGGCGTACGACGAACCCGGCTTCGAGTTCTCCACCGCGTACTGGACGAGTCGCGGCTACCTCGTCCTCGAGCCGAACTACCGCGGCAGCACCTCGTACGGCCGAGCGTTCTGCGAGACGCTGGACGGCGTCTGGAACGGTGGGGAGGTCGCGGACGTCCTCGCAGGTGTCGACGAACTCGTCGACCGGGGGTGGGCCGATCCCGACAGACTGTTCTGCACCGGCTTCTCTCAGGGCGGGATCCTCACCGGCTACGCCGTCACCCGGAGCGACCGCTTCGCCGCCGCAGCCGCCGAACACGGCGTCTACGACATGTACTCGGCGTTCGGCACCGACGACTGTCACGTCTGGTGGGAAAACGACTTCGGACTCCCGTGGGAGAACCCCGAGGTTTACGACGAAATCTCGAGCATCGACGACGCTGCGGCGATCGACACCCCTTTGCTGCTCACCGCCGGCGGCGAGGACTGGCGCTGTGCGCCCTCCCAGGCCGAACAGCTCTACGTGAGCGTCAGAAAGCGCGGCGTGCCCGCTCGCCTGGTCGTTTACCCCGACGAACACCACGCGATCGCCAACCCCGAGCGTGCGATCCACCGGCTCGAGGAACTCACCGGCTGGTTCGAGCGGTTCGATCCGGCGGCCGAGACGGACTCGGAGTAGGGAGAACGAGCAGAACAGAAAAGACGATTCGAGATTACTCGAGATCGAAGCGATCGAGACTCATCACTTTGTCCCACGTATCGACGAAGTCACGCACGAACTTCTCCTCGGCGTCGTCGGAGGCGTAGACGTCGGCGATGGCGCGAAGCCGGGCGTTCGACCCGAAGACGAGGTCGAAGCGGGTCGCTCGCCACTCGACGTCGCCCGTCTCGCGGTCGCGTACCTCGTAGATCGCCTGGGCGTCCTCTGGTGCCTCCCATCCCATGATATCCTGGGACTCCTCTGAACTCTCCCACTCGTAGTCCATATCGAGCAGGTTGACGAAGAAGTCGTTGGTCAGCGTTCCCGGCCGATCGGTGAAGACGCCGAGATCCGAGTCGTTGTAGTTCGCGTCGAGTGCGCGCATGCCGCCGACCAGCACCGTCATCTCGGGGGCCGTCAGATCGAGGAGGTCGGCCTTGTCGACCAGCAACTCCTCGGCCGGCTCCTCGTGGCCGTTTCCGAGGTAGTTCCGGAACCCGTCGACCTCAGGCTCGAGCACCTCGAAGGAGTCGACGTCTGTCTGTTCCTGCGAGGCCTCGGTCCGACCCGGTTCGAACGGAACCTCAACGTCGTAGCCGGCGTCGGCCGCCGCCTGCTCGACGGCCGCGTTGCCGCCCAGCACGATCAGGTCGGCGAGTGAGACGCGCACGTCGTCGGACCGCGAGCCGTTGAACTCCTCTTGAATTCTCTCGAGCGTCGAGAGAACGCTCGCTAGCTCGTCGGGCTCGTTGACTTCCCAGCTCTTCTGGGGCTCGAGGCGGATGCGGGCACCGTTTGCGCCGCCGCGCTTGTCGCTGTCGCGGTAGGTCGACGCTGCCGCCCAGGCAGTTTTGACCAGCTGAGAAACGGAGAGCTCCGAGTCGAGCAGCTCCGCTTTGAGGTCGGCGGTCTCCTCCTCGCCGATCAGGTCGTGGTCGACGTTGGGGAGTGGATCCTGCCAGAGCATCTCCTCGTCGGGAACCTCCGGGCCGAGCAGTCGGGACGGCGGACCCATGTCGCGGTGAATGAGCTTGTACCACGCCTTCGCGAAGGCGTCCTGGAACTCCCGGGGGTCCTCCCGGAATCGCTCGATGATCTCGCGGTACTCCGGATCCCGTTTCAGGGCGACGTCCGTCGTCAGCATCATCACGTCCTCCTTCTCGGAGGAGTCCTCGGTGCCCGGTGCGACGCCGTCGAGGGCGCCGTCTTTCGCGGTCCACTGCACCGCACCGCCGGGACCCGTCTCGGGCTCCCACTCGTGGTCGAGCAGATTGTCGAGGTAGCTCGTGTCCCACATCGTCGGCGTGGCGCTCCACGGGCCTTCGATCCCGCTGGTGATCGTGTCGGCCCCTTTGCCGGAGCCGTGGCTGCTCTCCCAGCCGAAGCCCTGTTGCTCGATCGGTGCCGCCTCGGGCTCTGGACCGACGTGGTCGTCGGGATTGGCGGCGCCGTGGACCTTCCCGAAGGTGTGGCCGCCAGCGATGAGCGCGGCGGTCTCCTCGTCGTTCATCGCCATCTCGCCGAACGACTCGCGGATTCGTTCCGCGGACCACTCCGGATCGGGGTTCCCGTCCGGTCCCTCCGGGTTCACGTAGATGAGCCCCATCACGGTTGCGGCAAGTCCGCCCTCGAGTGCGTCCTCCTCGTCGAAGCGCTCGGAGGCTTCCCACTCGTCTTCGGGACCCCAGTCGACGGCTTCGTCGGGTTCGTAGGCGTCCTCGCGTCCGCCGGCGAAGCCGAACGTCTCGAATCCCATCGACTCGAGGGCGACGTTTCCGGACAGGACGAGCAGGTCGGCCCACGAGAGGCTGCGGCCGTACTTCTGTTTGACCGGCCAGAGCAGTCGGCGCGCCTTGTCCAGGTTCGCGTTGTCCGGCCAGCTGTTGAGGGGCGCAAAGCGCTGGGTGCCACCCGCGGCACCGCCGCGGCCGTCGCTGGTACGGTAGGTACCGGCGCTGTGCCACGCCATTCGAATCATCAACGGCCCGTAGTGACCGTAATCGGCCGGCCACCACTCCTGGGACGTCGTCAATACGTCCTCGATGTCCGCCTTCACCTCCTCGAGGTCGAGCTTCTGGAACTCCTCGGCGTAGTCGAACTCCTCGCCCATCGGATCGGCCTGGCGGGCGTTCTGGTCGAGAATCTGTAAGTTCAACTGATTCGGCCACCACTCCTGGTTGGACCTGGTCATCGTCGGATCGTTACTGCTTTCGCATATTAAGAGTACCTACTTCGCTAAGGAACTATTCTCCTCTGGCAAAACAATCTTTTCTATTTGCGAAAACTTCGCGCAATAGATCCCCGCCGTATACGCGGCACGAACGCTGGCGTCCATCGCGTACGAGGAACTCGTGGCTCCGTTCTGATCGTGTTCTCACGGAGTGGTGTCCCTTCGATGATCGGAAGGGCGAAGAACTAACACCATCAGCCGCCCAGTTGCCGACGATGACGGACGTGCTGGTCGCCGGCGAGACGCTGATCGACTTCCTGCCGGAGCGGCCCGGCCCGCTATCCGAGGTCGAGGGGTTCGAACGCCGCCCCGGTGGCGCGCCCGCGAACGTCGCCGTCGCCCTCTCCCGGCTCGAGACCCCGCCGCTGTTCTGGACCCGCGTCGGCGACGATCCGTTCGGCCGCTTTCTCGAGGAGACCCTCATCTCGGAGAACGTCCCCGACCGCTTCCTCGAGCGCGACCCGGACGCACAGACCACCCTCGCGTTCGTGACCCACGACGAGCGCGGCGACCGAACCTTCTCGTTCTACCGCGAGGACACCGCAGACACCCGACTCGAGCCGGGAACGGTCGGCGACGAGGTGCTGGAATCGCTCTCGTGGGTCCACGCGGGGGGCGTTTCGCTCGCCAGCGGCACCTCGAGGGAGGCGACGCTCGACCTGCTCGGACGGGCCGCCGAGAACGAGTGTACCGTCTCGTTCGACCCGAACGCCCGGCCGGAGCTGTGGCCCGACGGGCGGACGTTCCGGGAGGTCTGCCGGGAAACTCTCGAGTTCGTCGACGTCTGCAAGGCGACGCTCGAGGAACTCGAGACGCTCGGCTTCACGGGTGACTCCCCCCGCGAGATCGCGCAGGATGTCCTCGAGACGGCCGGTCCCCACACCGTTCTCGTCACCCGGGGGAGCGAGGGGGCGATTGCGGTCGGGAGCGAGGGCTCACCGTGGCCGGGAACTGCAGACCACCGCGGCTACGACGTCGACGTGGTCGACACGACCGGCGCGGGGGACGCCTTCGTCGCCGGGTCGATCCTCGCCCTGCAGGAGGGGCGGGGGCTCGAGGACGCGCTGTCGTTCGCGAGCGCCGTCGCGGCGACGGCGACGACCGGCGCGGGAGCGATGACGGCGCTCCCGTCGCGGGAGGCGGTCGACGCCTTCCTCGCGGATCGCCGGTAGTTTCCCTGTCGCCACACCTCGTGCAAGCAGATTCATTATCGGCCGCCTCCGCGTGTATCCACTATGAGTTCCGAGGACCGATCAGTGGTATCGACCGCCAGGCAGGTCGTCGCGGGGATCCAGGAGAAGAACGTCCCGTTCATGGCGGCGAGCATCGCCTATCAGGCGTTCGTTTCGCTCATTCCGTTGCTCGTCCTCGTGTTCTTTCTCGTCACGATCGTCGGCGACGAACAGCTCGCGGCGCAGGTCGCGGACATTACGGAGGGCGTTCTCCCCGAGAGCGGTCAGCAGCTGCTCGAGGAGTCGATCGCTGACTCCGCGGCGACGACCGGGACGTCGATCATCGGACTGGTGATCCTGCTGTGGGGGTCGCTGAAGATCTTCCGCGGGCTCGACACCGCGTTCTCCGAGATCTACGACTCGGCGAGCGAGAGCTCCTTTCTGGGGGATCTCCGCGACGCCCTCATCGTGTTCGGCGCGCTCGGACTCGCCGTGCTCGCGGCGGGGACCGCCACCGTCGCGTTCGCGTTCCTCCCTGACGTGCCGTTTCTCGGGCTCATCAACCCGCTGTTGCTCGTCGTCGGGTTCACGATCGCGTTCTACCCGATGTACTACTTCTTCCCGAACGTCGAGGTGACGCTCCGGGAGGTCCTTCCGGGCGTCCTCGTCGCCGCCGTCGGCTGGGCCGCGCTCCAGGCGCTGTTTCAGGTGTACGTCGCCATCGCCGCCGGTTCCGAATCCGCCGACGCGATCGGTGCCATCCTGCTGCTCCTGACGTGGCTCTACTTCGGTGGCCTGCTGTTGCTCGCCGGCGCGGTCGTCAACGCCACCACCTCGGGTCGACTCGTTCTCGAAGGAGACCTCGAGTCGGTCCCTCCGCGACAGGTCACCCGCGAGCGCGAACTCGAGCAGGTCGCCGAGCAGCGCGATCGGATCGCTCGCGAGCGTGATCAACTCAGAAACGACCTCGAGGCCCAGCGCACGCGCCGAAACCGACTCGAGAGCCGCACCGACCAGCTCGCGACGGCGGTGCATCGGCTCGAACGCGAGAACGAGGAACTGCGGCGCGAGCTCGAGTACCTGGAGGAGCCGCCGTGGCGCCAGGCGCTGTCGACCGTGCTGCGCCGGGTGGAGACGCTGAAAATCGGAACCGTCAGCGAGTCTCGTGACTCGTAACCGGTGGCGACCGCTCGGAGTCGGGAGACCTTTGTGCGTTGCCGGCACACTCGGGAGTGTGTCACATCCGGCTCGAGCGGCCCGCCGCCGAATCCAGTCCGATCACGTGGCCGTGCTCGACGGAATCGACTACTGTGCCGACAAGGTTACCGACCCGTGGAAGCGCTCGCAGGTACCGGAGCGCGAACGGGTCGTCGGCCCCCTCGAGTCACACCTCGAGTCGACGGGGCTGCTCGCGAAGTTGCCCCTCGTCCTCGCCGACGCCGTGGAGGCGACGGGCCACGAGCTATCGGCGCCGCCGGTCGCCGCCCCGCCGTACGTCGCGATCACGAGCCGCGGCCCGATTCTGCGCGCGACGATCGACCCCGGACGGCTGGTGATCCGCTTCGAGACGTTCGACGTCGTCCGCGAGCCTCACTGCGGCTATCGACGGCTCGACGGTGTTCGACTGGCGGTTTGTCTCGAGCGTTGAGGATCACCACCTTTTCTACGGCTGCCAGCATGGTTCCGACCGATGCACCCGCGCGCAGAGAGCTTCAGTGAGGCCGCTCGAGAGAGCTACGGGTTCGAACCCGCCGTCGAGGAGTTTCCGGAGGGGACGAAGACGGCGGCCGACGCCGCGGCGGCGGTCGGCTGCGACGTCGCACAGATCGCGAGTTCGCTCGCGTTCGACGTCGACGGCGACCTCGTGGTGTCGGTGACCAGCGGTGCGAACCGCGTCAGCGAGGCCGCCCTCGCTACATACTTCGGGACCGATCCCGACGCCGTCTCGATGGCCGATGCCGACCGTATCAAAGGGGAACTCGGCTGGTCGATCGGCGGCGTACCGCCGTTCTGTCACGATCGGGCGGTACCCGTCGTGATGGACGAGACGTTGCTCGAGTTCGACACGGTCTGGGCGGCCGCGGGCACGCCGGAGGCGGTGTTTCCGATCGATCCCGAGACGCTGCGTTCGTTCGCGGACGCGGAGCCGATCGACGTTCTCGGCTGAGTCGATCGGTCGGTTATCCGTGGGTCCGATCCGTGGAAACGCAACGACTGAGCGACACTCCCGGGTGCTCCGATTGGAGAGAATCGTCGATCGCTCCCGGCGGCCGACCCCTATCCGAGGTACTCCTCGAGGAACTCGTCGACGATACCGAAGCTGCGGATCTTCTGCTGGATATCGGAGGAGCCGTGGCCTTCCGCCCCGAGTTCGTGGTAGGCGTACTCCTCTCCCTCGGTCCACCCCTTCGTCTCGAGGGCGTCTCGGAACAGCCGGGCCTGCGAGATCGGACACCGCGGGTCGTTGACCCCGTGGACGATACAGATCGGCGCCTCGATGTTCTCGACGTGGGTGAGCGGGCTCCGCTCGCGGTAGAAGTCGGCGTTCTCCCCGGGGTCACCGAGCTGTTGCTCGAGGGTCGTCTTGAAGTGGGGCATCGACTCCTCGTAGAGGGCGAGCAGGTCCGTGATGCCGACGCGAGCGACGCCGGCCGACCAGATCTCCGGATACGAAACGAGCTGCCAGAAGGCGCTGTAGCCGCCGTAGGAGCCGCCCATCACGGCGACGTCCTGGATCCCCTCCCGGTCGGCGAGCCAGCGGCCCGCGTTGGCGACGTCGGCCTGCTCGCCGCCGCCCCAGTCGCCCCGGACCATGTTCTTGAACTCGCGGCCGCGACCGACCGAGCCGCGGTAGTTCGGCTGGAGGACGGTGTACCCTCGGCTGACCAGGAACTGCACGTACGGGCTGAACCACCGCCGGGACTGGCCGTGCGGGCCGCCGTGGACGTGGACGATTCCCGTCGTCGACGACTCCGCCGGCTCGTACAGCAGTGCGCCGATCTCGAGTTCGTCCCGCGACTCGAAGGTGACGTACTCGCAGTCGACGAAGGAGTCGGGGTCGAGTCCGCCGTACTCGGCGTCGATCAGCACCTCACTCTTGTCGCTCGGTAGATCGTACGCGAGCAGCCGCTTTCGCTGGCTCGAGGTCTGTTGGCTGACGAGCACCGACTCCTCGTCGAGGAACGGATTGCCGCCGCCCATCGAGCCCGGATAGCTCGCGACGCCCTCGGGGAGGTCGAGTTCGGTCGCCGACCCGTCCGCGGGGTCGTATCGGATCGGCACGACCGCAGCCCGGCGGGTGCGAAGCGCGAGGAAGCCGCTCCCGTCCGGGCTGAACTCGACGGGCGACTCCTCGGCGTCGCCGCCGTACCACGTGACCTCGTCGCTCTCGAGGTCGTACACCCCACAGCGCGTGAGGTCTTCGGAGTTGTCCGAGACGAGCAGCCGATCGCCGTCAGGGTGCCAGGCCGCGGGTCGGGCCTCGGCGCCGTGGTCGCCGATTTCGAGGTTCCGCGCGTTCGAGCCGTCCGCGCCGGCGACGTAGACGTCCTGGTTGTCGAGGTCGTCGGACTCGTTGGTCGCGTAGGCGACCCGCTCGCCGTCGGGGCTGACGACGCCACTCCGGGCGGGTTGCTCGTAGGCGGTAAGCTGATCGAAATCGCCGGTTTCGCAGTCGTGGCGATAGAGATTGAGCTGGTCGCGGGCGTCGCTCGCGTAGTAGAGGTACCGGCCGTCCGGACCGACGTCGGAGAGCACGCACTGGCCGTCGCGGCTGACGACCCGTTCGACGTTCCCTTCGAGGTCGATCGAGAAAATATCGTTCTGCTCGTCGCCGCCCTCGTCGCGGTGGAAGAAGAGGCGGTCGCCGTCGGGATGCCAGCGGATCGGGTATCGAACAGCTCGCGGGACCTCGCCGTCGCTGAGCCGTGTTCGCTCGTCGGTCTCGCGGTCGAGCACGTAGAGCTCGTTTCGACCCGTCCCGTCGTAGTAGAAGGCGATCCGGTCGCCGTCCGGGGAAGCCACCGGCGCGCGAACCTCCGGGAGACTCGCCAGCGTCTCGAGCGTTTCGTCGGCTTCGACTGTCGCGTCCGTCATGTCACCACGTCTGTATCGATTCGAAATAAGTATACTGGCGCCTGGCTCCGTGGCTCCAGAGCGTTGTCCGAGCGGTCGCGCGCTCTCGTGGCGCCGGTAGTAGCGGTCGAATTTCGGAACATCTGGGGGTAGCTCACTCATTAACAATATCGTCAGCTTGATTACTAACTACCCACAAAATCCGGGTAGTGTCTGATAATGACTGCTGATCCACGCACCACGACCCGCCGTTCGCTGCTCGCCACGTCCGGCTCCCTGTCGGTCCTCGCACTCGCCGGCTGTCTCGGCGACGACGATGACGAGGAAGGGGAGGGTGGCGACGACCACGCCGATGATCATGATGACGACCACGATGACCATGATCATGACGATGACCACGATGACCACGACCACGACGACGATCATGACGACCACGATCACGACGATGACCACGATGACCACGACCACGACGACGGGATCAGTGAGTTCGATATCATCGACCGCGATACCGACGAGGTAACGGCGTACATCCACGGGGACCACTGGCACGACGAACTCCCCGAGGTCCCGGTCGGCGATCACATCTCGCTGGGCGCACACGTCAAGGACGAAGACGGCGAGGAGATCCCGCTCGGCGACGAGTACACACTCACCGTCGAAGTCGCGGAGGGTGCCCAGGAGATCGTCGAAACCGAATCCCACGGCGATCACGTCCACATCACCGGCGAAGAAGCGGGGATGACCGAAGTCGTCTTCCAGCTCTGGCACGGCGACCACTCCGATTACGACACGCCGCCGATCACCGTCGAAGTCGTCGAAGAGTAGCCCACCCTCGCTTTCCCCGCCACTGGGGCGTTGTTAACGACGCCCCGTCACGCGCCACGATTTATTAAGAACCCCACCCCACATAATAACGTTTTTACCCGCGTAGTGGCATCCTCCGGTATGGATCTGATACGCCGTTCGGTGCTACGGCGCGGAGGCGCTGCCGTCGCGCTCGGCACGCTCGCCGGCTGTCTCAGCGAGCCCGGAGACGACGGCGACGGCGACGGAGGCGGCGAATCGCGCGAGGGGTACGCCGCCTTCTTCGCTCTCTGGGACTGGGCCGAGCAGGTCGGCAGTGACGTTTTCGAGTTCGAGAACCCCGTCGAAGCCGGGGAGATGGGGCACGGCTGGGAGCCCGACGCCGACATCGCCCGAGAGATCGCAGGCACGGAGGTCTTCGTCTTCCTCGACACCCCCGAGTTCGCCTGGGCACAGGACATCGCCGCCCAGCTCGAGTCCGATTACGACGACGTCGCCGTCATCGACGCGATGGTGGGACTCGACGACCAGCTGCTCGCCTGGGATGCGGGGTCGCCCGAAGAGTGGGAGCCCGACCACGACCACGAGTTCGATCCCGACGACCTCGACATCTACGATGGCGGACTGATCAACCAGCGAACGGGCGAGCTGGCGGCCGACTGGCACGACGATCACTGGCACGGCGGCCTCCCGGAGATTCCGCTCGAGGGCGAACTCTCGCTCGCCGCGGCGTTCGAGGACGACGAGGGACGCGTGGTCCCCGTCGGGAAAGACGAGCAGTTTCAGCTCGACGCGGCGGTCGCGGACGGCGCCCAGGAAGGACTCCTCTCGATCGAGTCCGACGGCGACTCGGTCCGGCTTTCCGGCGAGGAAACCGGTCGAACGCAGCTCGTCTTCGAACTCCGCAGTGACGGCGAGGTCGTCTGGGACACGAGCAACGACCTCATCGCCGCCGCGGTCGTCGAGGAGCCCGAGGAGGGCGGCGAGGAGTTTGCCGACCCCCACGTCTGGGTCGACCCTGTTCTCGCCATGGAGATAGTCGACACGATCGCCGACGGACTCGCCGAGATCGTTCCCGACGACGCGGAGACACTCGAGGAGAACGCCGCTGCGTACAGAGACCGGCTGGCCGACGTCGACGAGCAGTTCGAAGCGCTCACCGACGATGCGGAGCGCGACATCGCGATTTTCGCCGGTCACGACTCCTTCCAGTACCTCGAGCACCGGTACGGCTTCGAGTTGCACTCGCCGGTCGGCGTCTCGCCGAACGACTCGCCGAGCCAGGAGGATATCGCGGGGACGATCGATCTGGTCGAAGAATACGGAATCGACACGATCCTTTACGATCCCTTCGAGACGCCCGACCCCGACAACGACGTTCCGGCGCTGGCCGAAACGATCGTCGAGAACAGCAGTGCGAGCGACGTCGCGCCGCTCACCCCCGCGGAAGGGACGACCGCCGAGTGGGCCGAAAACGAGTGGGGCTGGGTCGAACAGATGGAGGAAGTGACCATCCCCTCGCTCGCACAGGCGCTCGGTGCGGCGGAATGACCGCCTTGCGAGCGTCCAATCCCGCTCCGGACAGCGGTCAGTCGGTTCGAGCGACAATGGAAGAATTAAACGCGTCCGCGGCAGAGTTCGGAGTGAGATACCCGTGACGTCGGTCGTCGACCTCAAGCACGTTACCTTCGCCTACGGCGAGCAGGTCGCCGTCAGAGACGTCTCGCTGTCGATCGAAGCGGGCGAGTTCCTCGGGCTGATCGGGCCGAACGGCTCGGGGAAGACGACGCTGCTCCACCTGATGCTCGGGCTCCAGTCGCCCGACAGCGGCTCGATCAGGCTGTTCGACGAGCCGATCGACACCTTCGCCGAAGGCGAGCGGATCGGCTACGTCTCCCAGCAGGCGACCAACCGCGGCGGCTCGATGCCCGTTACGGTGCGAGAGGCAGTCACGATGGGACGGTTCGCTCGCGCCGGCCACGCCCAACTCTCGGAGGCCGACAGGGCGGCCGTCGAGGACGCCCTCGAGACCGTCGAGATCACCAACCTGGCCGATCGGCGGATCAATCAGCTCTCCGGGGGCCAGCGCCAGCGAGCCTACATCGCCCGCGCGCTCGCCTCCGAGGCCGATCTGCTCGCCCTGGACGAGCCGACCGTCGGCGTCGACGCCGAGTCCAGGGACGCGTTCTACCGGCTGCTCGAATCGCTCAACCAGTCGGGAATCACGATCATCCTCATCGAGCACGACATCGGCGTCGTCACGGATCGTGCAAACCGCATCGCCTGCATCAACACCGAACTGTTCCACCACGGCGACACCGAATCGTTCGTCGAGAGCGACGCCTTAGAGGAAGCCTACGGCGCGACCGGCCAGGTCGTCCACCACGATCACTGATGAGCGTACTGACCGAACCCGGACGACGACTCGAGGGCGCGCTGACGCCCGAGCGGCGCCGCCGCCTCGAGGTGGGGCTGATCGTCCTGATCGGCACACTCGCGTTCGTCATGATCGGCTTCCTCGTCGTCGACTGGCTCCGGGAGTATCCGCTCACCGGCGGCCTGTACGAACAGTTCATGATCGCGGGCATGTGGATGGACCACTACCTTGGAACGAACGTCTTCTCGCATCCGTTCATGTGGCGGTCGCTGGCGACCGGCGTCCTCATCGGCGTCGTCGCCCCGCTCGTCGGCACCTACCTGGTTCATCGTCAGATGGCGCTGATCGGCGAGACGCTCGCGCACACGGCGTTTGCGGGAGTCGCCGTCGGCCTGGTCGTTATCGCGATCACCGGCTGGGAGGGGTCGTTGCTGCTCGTCGCCCTCGTCGTCGGCATCCTGGGTGCCCTCGGCGTGCAGTGGCTCGCCGAGCGGACGAACGCCTACGGTGACGTCCCGATCGCGATCATGCTCAGCGGCAGCTTCGCCGTCGGCACGCTCATCATCAGCTACAGCCGTGGGATGATGTCCGTCGCGATCGATATCGAGGGCTTTCTCTTCGGCAGTATCGCCGTCGTCACCGTCGAGGGCGCCCGGATGATGGCGATCCTCAGCGTGGTCGTGGTCGCCATCGTCGCGCTCACGTACAAACAGCTCCTGTTCATCACCTTCGACGAGCAGGCGGCGCGGGTCGCCAGACTCAACGTCACGTTCTACAACACCCTGCTGGTCGTGATGACGGCCGTGGTCGTCGTCGGCGCGATGCAGGTGCTGGGGGTGATCCTCGTCGCCGCGATGCTCGTCGTCCCCGTCGCCGCCGCCTCCCAGGTCGCCCACAGCTTCCGCGAGACGCTCTACCTCTCGATCATCGTCGGACAGCTGTCGGTGCTCGGCGGCTTCGCGTTCTCGATCCACCAGAGCCTGCCCGCCGGCGGCTCGATCGTCGTCGTCGCGATCGGCTTCTACCTGCTCGCGATCGCCGCCTCGAGCCGGTCTGTGGCCGCGCTCTCGACGCACTGATTGCCTGTCGAGACCGCCGACTTCCTGAGGTCGGGTTCACTTTTAACTCCCTCCTCGGTGAATCCGAAGCCGATGGGCAGGTTACAGGAGCTGTTCGCACCCGAGTCAGTCGCCGTCGTCGGTGCAACCGACCGCGAGGGTGCGGTCGGCCGCGCGATCCTCGAGAACCTCCAGGCGGACTTCGAGGGGGAGGTCGTCCCGGTCAATCCCAACCGTGAGACGGTACTGGGACTCGAGTGCTACCCCGACCTCGAGAGTGCACCGTCGGTCGATCTCTCGGTCATCGTCGTCCCGCCGTCGATCGTGCTCGAAGCGATCCGCGAGACCGCCGAAGCCGGCGTCGAGAACGTCGTCGTCATCACCGCTGGCTTCTCCGAAACCGGCGGTGAGGGCGCAACGCGCGAGCGGGAACTGCGCGAGATCGCCGCCGAGTACGACCTCAATCTCGTCGGCCCCAACAGCCTGGGCGTGATGAACACCGGCGTCGGTCTGAACGCGACGTTCGGCCCGGAGAACGCCATCGAGGGCTCGATCTCGTTTATGAGCCAGTCAGGTGCGTTCATCACGGCCGTCCTCGACTGGGCGAACGAGCAGGGAATCGGCTTCCGCGACGTCGTCTCGCTGGGCAACAAAGCCGTCCTCGACGAAACCGACTTCGTCCGCGAGTGGGGCGAGAGCCCGGAGACGGACGTCGTCATCGGCTACCTCGAGGGGATCGACGACGGTTCCGCGTTCGTCGAGACGGCTCGAGAGGTCACCGACGAGACGCCGGTCGTCCTCGTCAAGTCCGGCCGCACCGACGCGGGTGCCAAAGCCGCGTCCTCGCACACGGGGGCGATCGCCGGAACCGAGCGAGCCTACGAGGCGGGCCTCGAGCAGGCGGGCGTCCTCAGAGCGCAGTCCGTTCAGGAACTGTTCGACTACGCACGTGCCCTCTCGGGGTTGCCGGCGCCCGAGTCGAACGGCGTCGCCGTCGTCACCAACGCGGGCGGTCCCGGCGTGCTCACCACCGACGCCGTCGGCGACTCGAGCCTCGAGATGGCCTCCTTTACCGAGGAGACGATCGACGCGCTCGAGGAGGCAATGCCGGAGGAGGCGAACGTCTACAATCCGATCGACGTCATCGGCGACGCGAACTTAGAACGCTTCGACGAGGCGCTCGACATCGCGCTGGGCGATCCGAACGTCGGGGCCGCGGTCGTCGTGAGCGCGCCGACGGCGGTACTCCGGTACGACGAACTCGCGGAGGCGGTGATCGGTCGCCACACCGAACACGAGAAGCCGGTCGTCACCTGTCTCATGGGCGGCGACCGCGCTCGCGCCGCCGAGACCGGACTGCGGGAGTTCGGCATTCCGAACTACTTCGATCCCGCGCGGGCGGTGTCGGGGCTGGACGCGCTCGCCCGGTACCGGGCCATCCGTAACCGGCGCGTCGACGAGCCGGCGACGTTCGACGTCGACCGCGAACGCGCCCGGTCGGTGCTCGAGCGAGCAGAGGGCCGGACGGACAACCGCCTGGGCGTCGAGGCGATGGAGCTTCTCGACGCGTACGGCATCCCGACGCCAACGGGCGAGATCGTCGACGATCCGGACGAGGCCGTCTCGGTCGCCGAGTCGATCGACGGGGACGTCGTGTTGAAGATCGTCAGCCCGGACATCTCCCACAAGTCCGACATCGGCGGCGTCAAAGTCGGCGTGAGCGACGAGGCGGTGGCCGATGCCTACGAGGACGTCGTCGCTCGCGCCCGTAACTACCAGCCGGACGCGACGATCCTCGGCGTCCAGGTCCAGGAGATGCTGGACCTCGAGGAGTCGACTGAGACGATCGTCGGCGTCAACCGGGACCCGCAGTTCGGCCCGCTCTTGCTGTTCGGCCTCGGCGGCATCTTCGTCGAAATCCTCGAGGACACGTCGGTCCGCGTCGCCCCGATCGGGGAGAGGGCGGCCCGCGAGATGGTCGACGAGATTCGGGCCGCCCCGCTGTTGCGCGGCGCTCGCGGGCGCGATCCGGCGGATCTCGAGGCGATCGTCGAGACGATCCAGCGCCTGTCACAGCTCGTCACCGACTTTCCGGCGATCCTCGAACTCGACGTGAATCCGCTCGTGGCGGGGCCCGACGGCGTACAGGCGATCGACCTCAGACTGACCGTTGACACGGAGAAGCTATCGCAATGACAACCGAAACAGACACACTACTCATCAGTTCACTTCACGAGAGCACCGGGAAAACGGCCGTCGCACTCGCACTCGCCCGCCTCGCGAGCGAGAGTGGGGAAACGGTCGGCTACATGAAACCGAAGGGGACGCGCCTGCAAAGCAACGTCGGCAAGACCCTGGACGAAGATCCGCTGCTCGCCCGCGAGGTGCTCGACCTCGAGGCGGAGATGCACGATCTGGAGCCCGTCGTCTACTCGCCGACGTTCATCGAGCAGGCGATTCGCGGGCGCGAAGATCCGGACGAACTCCGAGAACGTATTCAGGAGGCGTTCGCGACGCTTTCCGCTGACACAGACAGAATGATCCTCGAGGGTGGCGGCCACCTCGATCTCGGCGGAATCGTCGATCTCACCGACGCCGACGTCGCCGATCTGGTCGACGCCCGGGTCGTACTGATCGCCCCCTACGAGTCGCCGGGAGACGTCGACGACGTCCTCGCGGCACGGCGAACCCTCGGCGACCGCTTCGCCGGCGTTCTCTTCAACAACGTCTCGAATGCCGCTTACGACCAGCTTGAAACCGACGTCGTTCCGTTCCTCGAGGGGCGGGATATTTCCGTCTACGGCGTTCTCCCTCGAGAACGAACGCTCGCTGGGGTTACGGTCGCGACCCTCGCCGACGAACTCGGGGCGACCCTCCTCGTCGACGAGGGGACCGACGCCTACGTCGAGCGGTTTTCGGTGGGAGCGATGGGGGCCGACAGCGCACTCCGTCACTTCCGGCGGACGAAAGACGCCGCAGTCATCACGGGCGGTGACCGCTCGGAGATCCACACGGCGGCACTCGAGGCTCCGGGTGTTCGGTGCCTGATCCTCACCGGCGGCCACCGACCCTCGGGTGCGATCGTCGGACAGGCGACCGAGAAGGGCGTTCCGATCCTGGCGGTGCAAACGGATACGCTCACCACCGTCGAACGGGCCGAGGACGTCGTGCGAAGCGGTCGGACGCGTGACGAACGAACCGTCGAGGAGATGCAGACCCTCCTCTCAGAGCACGCGAACGTCGATGCGATCGGATCCCGGTGACGCGGCGGCGATCGATCACGCGCTCGTCGGACGCTCGCTTCGCTCTCGATCGGTGAGAATCGGGGACGGACCGATCCGGGTGTTCGGTCCGCCGAGCGGCAATTTTGTCAGAGGCATCCGGTCTGCCTTTCGAAAGGCACCCCGGCACTCTACGGTTTATTCCTCAGTGGTATAGCCTCATTCTCCGATCCACCCCTCAGGATACTATTTCAATTATGTATGTGTTACGCCTATTTATAAACTCATACGGGTGGGATTCGGTAGACACTCCACCGATTACGGCTCCAGAACGCCGCCTCAATACCAGATTTACGGCCTCGCCTCAACCCGTGGTCTTGTCCGAGACGGGAGGTTTAAATACCTACCCTGCTGGTCGGTCGTCTCACCGCGATAAACCGGCGCGTATCGTAGCGGGGGCTGACGGCGAACGCATCTGACCAAGAATTAAGAGTCCACCGCGCATGGGCCTCGGTATGGACGACACCACCCAGGAGATAACGTCCCTCGTCGGACGTGAGGTGTACTCGAACAACGGAGTCTTCGTCGGGGACGTCGAGGATCTTCGGTTGAACGTCGACGGCGAGGCCGTGACGGGGCTCGCACTCGGGAACCTCAATACGGAACTGTTCGCCGAGGAAGCCAGGAGCGCCAGGGGAGTCATTATTCCGTACCGGTGGGTGCGCGCGGTCGGGGACGTGATTCTCGTCAACGACGTTGTCGAACGGTTTCGCGACGCCGACGAGGAAGAAGAGGTCGTTGCCTAACTTCCGTTCGAGCCCTCTGTCCCCTCGACGCCCATCGCATCGAACAACGTCCGCTTGACCGCCTCTTCGGTCAACTCGAGCAGCGTTTCCCGCGTATCCTCCGAGATTTCGATCCCCGTGAAGATGCCGAGCGGAATCTCCGCGCTCGCCTGCGTCGAGTGGCCGGCCGTCTCGCCGATCTCGCCGTAGGCGTCGTCGAGCACCTTTCCGATGTTCATCCGGATGTCCTTCGAGCGCGCGGCGAGGAAGATCGTCTCCTCGGCGATGCCGAAGACGGCCGTCGTCGTCACGCCCTCCAGGTTGAGCAGGTGACTCGCCGCCTGTGTGAGCGCCTCGCGGTCGCGGACGAAGCCGGCGTTCGAGACGAGGTGGCTTCCCTGGACGTCGCGGTTAGCGATCGCCTCGGCGAGCACATCGAGGGTTTCGGGGGACATCGACGGCGACTCGACCTGCTCCAGCGTGTCGTGGTTCGCGAAGGGGTACAGGTAGGCGGCGGCAGTCAGGTCCGCGGGCGTGGTATCGCGCTTGAAGTCGAGGGTTTCGGCGCGGATGCCGTAGAGAAGGGCGGTCGCGACCGCTTCGGAGACGCTCATGTCGAACTCCTGGGTGTACTTCGTCATGATCGTCGACGTCGAGGACATGTTCGGCCGAATGTCGACGAAAGAGGGGTCGTACTCGTCGTCGGGTTCGTGGTGGTCGATCACGATGTCGACGTCGAGGTTAATCTCGCTCGCGGCGGCGTGGTCGACGTGGGCGACCGTGTCGTACACCGAGTGGTCTTCGATGTCGTTCCACTGCAGGAGCTCGATTCCCAGGAGATTGACGAACGCCCGGTTCTCCTGGTGACCGATGTCACCCAGATAGACGATGTCGGAGTCGACACCGAGGTGGGCCGCGATCGCCTGCAGGGCCGCGGCGCTGGCGATCGAATCCGGGTCCGGACTGTTCTGGGTGACGATCGCCAGCCGGTCGGTCGTCTCCTCGAGAATGTCGGCGAGCTTTGCGGCGTTGTACTCGAGTTCGCCCGACTCGAGGGCCCGCAGGGCGGAGTCGGCGATCACCGAAGAGGGGTTGATCACGATGTCTGCGCCCAGTTCGGAGAGTTCGTCGCCGGAGACGGGATCGCTCGCGCGGGCGACGACGAACTGGTCGTCGTCCACTGATCGAATGTGCTCGACCGCACGCTTGTTCGATTCGACGTCCGACGCGAGAATGAGGACGACGCTTCGATCCGCGATCAGTTCCGCGGTTTCGGGTTCACGGATATCTGCGGTCCGCGCGTCGAGGTCCTGATCGCGAAGCGACTCGACGCGGTTCTCGTCTTTGTCGATGATCAGCACGTCCTTTCCCTGCCCGACCAGTTCCTCGGCGACGGCGTAGCCGACGCTCCCACAGCCCAGAATAGCGTAGTCGGATGTCGACGAGATGGTGACCCCCGTACTCATGTACACTCTGGTCGGACTCACCGTACTTAACGCTCCCGAAGACTGTGACGTTCTGGGACGGATGTCCACTACTCACACGCCGCCAACCAAGCAAAACCTATTTTACCGCACACCCGAAAGTCGAGGATACAGGGCCGGTAGCTCAGTTAGGCAGAGCGTCTGACTCTTAATCAGACGGTCGCGTGTTCAAATCGCGCCCGGCCCGTGCAACGAACTGGTGAGCGCAGCGAACCAGTGAGTGAACCGGACGGAAGCGATTTGAACTAGACCGAGGTTCTGCGCCTCGCGCAGGTTCTCGGGCGTAGTTCACAATCGCGCCCGGCCCCTTTTGCCCCGGAACAAGCCACCTGAAACGCCTCGAGCACCGTTACACGCGTCGGATAGTTTCCGCCTCAACACACGTCCATCTCAACGCATTCGACGATCCGAACAACAGGTACAAGTCACGCGTCTGTCACCCATATGCATGCACATTCGTCGACTCCCCGCGGACGAGGCGGCCGTTCGTCGCTATCTCGAGACCCTGTGGCTCCCCTACAACCGGGAACTCGAGGCGCTCGTTGACGACTTCGCGCTCGCTGAGGACGTCGACATCATCGAGGAAGAACTCGAGTATCGACTCGAGCGCCTCGAAACCGAGAGCTATCGCACGTGGATCGCCGTCGCCGGCTCTCACGACGGAGACTCGATCGCTGCTGGCGGGGGTGAGTTCGTCGGCTTCATCGGTACCGAAAGAGACGAATCACCAAGCGTTTTCGACCGGCCCGATCGTCTTTTCGTCTGTGACATTTACGTCCGTGAGTCCTATCGCGGCACCGGTCTGGCTCGCGAGTTGATCGAGCATGTCAGAACACGGGCGCGTGAGAACGACTGTGGCGAACTCGCGCTCGAAGTCGACGTCGACAACGATCGTGCGATCGCGTTCTACGAAAAACTCGGTTTCGAGCCGATCCAGCAGACACTGGTGCTCGACGTAGCAGGTTCTTGACTCTGCTGTCGAAGCCACATTTGACACTGGCATCGCGAAAGCCGTTCTTCGACAGCAAGTCGGACCGCCGTGACCCCCCTCGAGCCCGCGATACCCACGGCTCCCTCGAGTTGGGATGAGAACCCCACTCATTCCACCGTGTCAGAGACTCTCGCACATGTCAACGATCGCGGGACTGTTTCATCGGCTTCGAACGACACGCAAAGAGACACTCGATCGCGACTCACTCGAGAAAAATACTGTTTTTCGACACTGTTCTCGAGGTAAATTCTCCCGGAGAAACCGCCCGACTGCATCGGTTTTGAAGAGTGTTGAACAGAATAAACGGTGACTAACACGATGGGATCATAGATCATCTCATCCTAATTCCATCTTACCAACCAAATCGATGACTCGAGGCCTGTAAATCGGGAAACCGGCCGAGAAACGGTCTGAAATCGTTCTATACGGTCGGGAGGCGTTCAATGCTTTATTACTGATTCGGGATAAGGAGGAAGTGAGACAATGAGCACGACACAGACCATCTCCGACGACGCGGCTGCGGGACAGACCGGTGACCATAGTGAGTCACAGACGGTCGACCTCGACAAAGACGACATCTTCCACATCCTGCAGACGCGCCGTCGCCGGGACGCCCTGCGTTACCTGCAGGGGGCCGACGAGCCGGTTCGCATGCGCGATCTCGCAGAGCAGGTCGCGGCCTGGGAGAACGAGACGACGGTCGAACAGTTGAGTTCGGACGAGCGCCAGCGCGTGTACATCTCGCTGTACCAATCACACCTGCCGAAACTCGATGAGGAGGGGATTATCAACTACAACCAGAGCCGGGGGATCGTCGAGCGCACGTCCGCGGCCGATCAGTTCGACCCCTACCTCGAGCCGACCGACACCGAGACGGCTGAGTCGGATGCGGAGACGACGACCAACGTGAGCAGCTACTACTTCGGCGCGGCGTTCGTGAGCACGCTGCTGCTGCTCGCCTCTGCGACGGGACTCTCGGCGCTGGCAGGAATCACGCTCGGCGCGGTTATTCTCGCGCTGTTCGTCAGCGTCACCGTCGCACAGCGCTTCCGGAACTGAGATTTTACCGGGATCTCGAGTCGGCGGGAGCTCGGGTTCCTGTTTCTTCGCGGTTGTTTTCGACGCCCCCGAGCGACGGTGCTGGGGACGGCTGAGGCGACACCCCGCTGTGGGCCGAGGATACAACAGTTAAGGTTCGCGCGACAGACCGCTGAGCTATGCACGTCGAATCCGACGACGGAGTGCTGGCGGTGACGTTCGACCGGCCGGGCGTGATGAACGCGTTCTCGACCGATGCGGCCGAGGAACTGGCCGAGACGATCGCGACCGCCTCGCCGGACGATCATCACGCGGTCGTCCTCACGGGAGAGGGGGCGGCGTTCAGCGCCGGCGGCGACATCCAGGCGATGGCCGAGCGAACCGAAGGGCCGCAGGCGGCCTACGAGCGGGTCTGCGAGACGTTCGGCCGCGTCGTCGAGGAGATGCTCGAGTGTCCGGTACCGATCGTGGCGAAGGTAAACGGCGACGCCGTCGGTGCGGGGCTCGCGATCGCCGCGCTGTCGGATTTCGCGTACGCAACGGAGGATGCACGGTTTTCCTGTGCGTTCGTCCGGGTCGGACTGATTCCCGACACCGGGGGGACCTTCCTCTTGCCCCAACTCGTCGGGCTTCGCACCGCGAAACAGCTCGCGTTCACCGGCGAGTTCTTCTCCGCTGCGGAGGCAGCTGACTACGACCTGATCAACGAAGCCGTTCCGTCCGAGGACCTCGAAGAACGGGTCACGGAGACGGTCGACCGACTCGGTCGTCGCCCCACGCGAACGATCGGGCTGATGAAACAGGCGATGCACGAGAACCTGGGCCGACACTGGTCGGAGTCGCTCGATTACGAGAACCTGTTACAGGTTCAAGCGTACTCCTCGGACGCCCACGAGGAAGGGGTGAACGCGTTTCTCGAGGGACGCCAACCGGAGTTCGAGTAACGCGGGCGGCGTTTTCCGGGGTTTCGGTGACGTGCATCTGCAAGCACCACTGGCTTACTCGGGTTCGTGGTGGGTCCGAGTGCAATGTCCGCTCAATTCAGCGACGACGACATCGGAAAGTCGGTCGTCAACGCAAACGGTGACGAGGTCGGGATCGTCGCGGCAGTCGAACACGGAACCGCACACGTCGAACCCGACCCAGGTATCACAGACACGATCAAAGCGAAACTCGGCTGGGAGGGGACGGGCGAGGAAGCCTACCCCCTCCAGGAGCAGGCCGTCTCTCGGGTCACGGACGACGAGATCAGACTCGAGAGTGACCTCTCGGGCGTCGGATCGTCTCGCACCGACACCGGCCGGTCGACGGGAACGGCTACCGGTGGGACGACGGGAGATCGCGATACCGGAATGCGCGACGATGACGACGACCTGATCGGTGACGACGATGACAGTCTGATCGGTGACGACGACGATCACCGAAGTCGTCGCGATCGAGACGACGACGACGACATCCTGTAGACGCACCCGTTGGCGTCCCACCCCCTTCACCGTGCGTGGTGAACTCGAGGCGGACGGGGTTTACGCCGTGCTCGTCGACTTTTTAAGGCCGAACTCACAGCCCGAGGAACGACTCCGCGTTCTCCCAGAGGAGTTTTCTTTGTAGCTCCTCGCTGAACTCGAGGTCGGCGAACTGCTCGAGCCACGGTTTCGGCTCGAGCATCGGGTAGTCGGTGCCGAACATGACCTTGTCCTTGAGGAGGGTCTTCGCGTAGTGGAGCACCTGCTCGTCGATGTACCTGGGCATCCAGCCGGAGAGGTCCATGTAGACGTTCCCCTTCTGCTGGCAGATGGCGAGCTGTTCTCTCTCCCAGGGGAACGCGGGGTGGGCGATGAGGATCTGGAGGTCGGGGAAGTTCGCCGCGACGTCGTCGATCAGCATCGGGTTGCCGTACTTGATTTTGAGTCCGCGACCGCCGGGAGCACACGCGCCGAGCGTCGAGTTGCCGCCGTGGAAGACGACGGGAACCTCGAGTTCCTCGATGGTCGCCCACAGCGCTTCGTGTTCGGGGTCGGAGGGGTCGAATCCCTGAGCGATCTGCTGGAACTTGAACCCGGAGAGATCGAGGTCCTCGACGCAGCGTCGCGCCTCTTCGGCACAGTCCTCTTTGAGCGGGTCGACGGAGCCGAACCCGATGAAGAAGTCGGAATACTCGTCTCGAACCTCCGCGACGTAGTCGTTGGGAACCGGCGGGTTCCCCGTATTCGTCTCGGCGTCCCACCCGAGCAAGACGGCCCGGCCGACCCCCACTTCGTGGTACTCCTCGATCATGTTCTCGTACGTGTCAGTTTCGAGGTCAGACCCGAAGCGGTCGGCGGCGTCGCGCATCATCTCGCCGCCCGCGTCGTGCAGGAACTCGCTCGTCGGCTGGTGGGCGTGGGTGTCGATCGCCCGCGGTCCGTCAGCGGCCTCGAGCGCAGTCGGCAGTGACATGGTTCGAGGTGCGACGGGAAGCGTAAAAACGCCGCCGCTTTCCGTACACGGTTTCACCGGCCGGCCGCGGCTCGCTCACATGTAGCTGCGATCCACGGGGTAGTCGCGGCCGCCGGGGGCCTCCTCCTGTAGGGCGTTCATGCGATCCGCGAGGGTTTCGTAGTACTCGGCTAGCTGATCGGACTGTTCGCGGAGTTCGCGCTCGTCGACGTCGATCCCGTACAGTCGCTCTGTGGCGTCGACGAGCAACAGCGCGGCCTCGAGGTCCGGTCCCGGTGGATGAATCGGTGTGACGAGCGCACCCGCGGGTGGTGCCTCACCGTTGAGGCTCCGGGCCATCAGCTCTCCGACGATGCCGTCGAGGACGCCGCCGGTAAGCCCGTCGTACTCCGCGTCGACGAGCCGACGCTCCTGAAACGGTTCGGTGGCGACGGTGAACACCCTGTGCTCGTCCTCGCCGTGTGGGAACGCGACCCCATAGGGGATCGCAATTTCGTCGATACCGGCCGTCTCCGCCCACTCGAGAACGGAGTCGACGAACGAGGCGGCGGCCCACACCGGGACGAACAGTTCGCCGACGAGCAACGCCAGGGGCGTCTCCGGAACATCGTAGATTCGGGTGTGATTGCGCGGCTCGCCGTCCGCAAACGGCGTGATCGCCGGCAGGCCATCGGGCGCGACGTGGCCGATCTCCTCACACTCGAGGTGTCGGACCAGGTAGTCGGTCGCGGTGACGCCGGCGAAGCCGGGGTTCGAAAGGCCGAGGACGAGCACCGAACAGTCGCGGTCGTCAGGACAGGCAACGTCGAAGGAAGTCCGAGCGGACATAGACGTAGTACGACCGACTCGCTCAAAAAGCCGCGTGGCCGACCGATCGGTTTTCGGGTTAGCCGACCGTTCAGGTCTGGCGCTCGCGGACCGTCAACACGGGAATATCGGACATTCTGACGACCTTTTCGGTGACGCTGCCCAGCAGGTACCGATCGATCCCCGTCCGCCCGCGCGTTCCCATGACGATCATGTCGATCCCGTGATCGTCGGCGTACTCGAGGATTTTCTCGTGCGGTGTTCCCCGGACCACGTCGGTCACGACCGCCTCGAGTTCCGCCGCCTGTGCCCGCTCTGCGACGTCAGTTACGATCCGGTCGCCGCTGGTTTCGAACTCCTCGACGATCGTTCCCGTTTCGACGTCGTTGGCGAAGACGGTCGCATCGATTACGTAGAGCACGTGCAACGATGCGCCGTATCGCGTCGCGAGATCGATGGCGTTCTCCAGCGCGCGATCGGTCGTCGTGGAGCCGTCCGTCGGGAGGAGGATGCGCTCGTACATAGTCGACCGTTCGTCGTGGATACGCAAAAGCGATGCGTGTATCGTTCACACACAGCAGTTGAGTGGCAGAAACAACCCCGAAGACACCCTCGTTCGGTAGGTGGCTACGAACTCGGCTCGCCGTGCGAGACTCCCTCCCGCTCGTCGGCGTCCATCCGTCGAAGCGCCGCACGGGCGTTGCTCGCGTCGTAGCCGAAGAACACCTCGTTGCCGTACGCACCCGCTACCTCGGCGGCGTGAATCAGGTTGTCGATGTCGACGTTCACCGCGTACAGTTCGATGCTGAACGGCGTCTCGAGGGCGCTCTCGAATCCCTTCGCGATCGTCTCGAGCCAGTAGGTCGTCCCGTAGGCGGTGTCGTACAGCGGGACGACGAACTCGTCGACGTGGGGTTCGAGGGCCTCGAGGTCGATGCCAGCCCGTTCGTAGAGATGGCCGGGGTAGGGGTCGGGATAGAGCGTCATGTACACCCGGCCCGGAATGCGGTCGGTCGCCGCCTCGAGGAAGTCGGTGATCACGCTCGCCCGCCAGGCGTACCAGTCGTCGTACGCACTCTCCTCGAAGTCGCGCTCACAGAAACCGCAGTGACAGTACTCCGGGCGGGGGAAGCCGATATCGTCGAGGCGGACGTCCTCGTTGGCCTCGACGCAGTCGTCGATGATCTCGAACAGCCCCTCGCGGTACTCCTTTCGGGAGGGGCAGATGTAGGCCCAGTCGAAGTATTTCCGGTCGCGAGTCGCCGGCCGACCCATATCGTCGACGGGGACGAGCGACGGGTCGGCGTCGGCGGCCGCGTTGTCGCCGAAGCAAGAAACCATATTCACGGCGTCGGGAATCGGATCGGCGGCTCTGCCGGTGACGTCTTTGACCTCGTAAAACCCGCGGTCGAACTCCCCCCACCCCACCTCCGCTTCGTTTCGCGTGACCACGCCGTACATACGAGAGGGTAGGGACTCGAGGGAGTAAGGCGTTCGGAAGTCGGCTACTCGACCGGTTCGTACTCGACTTCGACCTCGGAGGGACCGCTGAGGAAGAGCTTCCAGATGACGACGATTGCGACCAGTGCGACCAGAATTTTTATCGAACGCGACATGTGCACGCGGAGAATCGGCTGGAGGTCACTTAGATATTCTGTCTTGCTAACTATACGTCGGGCGGCAGTCGACCGTGACCGCCGGGTCGGTGCCGCCGGACGACCGCTCAGCCGTCGATGAGGGCGGCGATCTCCTCGCGAACGATCGTCTCGCAGTAGGCACAGCGAACGCCGTCCGCGAGCACCTCGAAGGCCGAGGTGACGGGTTCGCCGCCGGTCGTGATACAGTTCGCGTTCGGACACGTGAGCACTCCCGTGACCTCCTCGGGCCGTTCGACGCGGTGTTTCTCGACGACGTCGTAGTCGCGAACGATGTTGATCGTGGCGTCGGGAGCGATCAACGAGAGCACGTCGACTTCGTCCTGGCTCAGTTCGCGCCCTTCGACTTTCACGACGTCCTTGCGTGCGAGGCGATCGGAGGGAACGTTCATCCCGATGGAGATCTGTTCGCCCTCGCTGCCGTCGATCCCGAGGATCGTGAGGACGTTCAGCGCCTGCCCGCCGTGGACGTGGTCGATGACGGTTCCGTTCCGAATCTTGCTTACGAGGAGTTCGTGAGCGTCGTCGTTCGTCATTTCGTCTCACCCAGGAGGAGGTCGAGCAGCGCCATCCGGACCGGCACGCCGTTGTGGGCCTGTTCGAAGTACGCCGCGTGGTCGGTCGCGTCGACGTCGGGGGCGATTTCGTCGACGCGCGGCAGCGGGTGCATCACCGTTAGCTCGTCGCTCGCCGCCTCGAGCGCCGCGGCGTCGATCTGGTACTCGCCGGCGATCTGCTGGTACTCGTTTTCGTCCGGGAACCGCTCGCGCTGGATCCGGGTGACGTAGAGCACGTCGAGGGAGGGAAGGATCGCCTCGAGGTCTTCGTGCTCGCGGACCGAGGCGCCCTCCTGGTGGAGGTCGTACACCACTTCGCGCGGAAGCTGCAGGCTCTCGGGGCTGATGAAGTGCTGACGGGCGTCGAACTTCGTCAGTGCGTAGGCCAGTGAGTGGACCGTCCGACCGTACTTCAGATCGCCCATGATCCCGATCGTCAGATCGTCGAGACCGGCGTTCTCTCGGATCGTGTACAGATCGAGGAGGGTCTGGGACGGGTGGTGACCGGCCCCGTCGCCGGCGTTGATCAGCGGCACGTCGACGAACTCGCTCGCCATCGTCGCCGATCCCTGCTTTGGGTGGCGCAAGACGAGCGCGTCGGCGTACCCTTCGATGACCCGCACCGTGTCGGCGAGGCTCTCTCCCTTCTTGACGCTCGAGGATTCGACCGAGCCCATGTCGACGACGTCGCCGCCGAGGCGCTTCATCGCCGTCTCGAAGCTCATCTTCGTCCGCGTGCTCGGCTCGAAAAAGAGGAGGCCGAGCAGCGTCCCGGCGTGGCGGTCGGCGACGCCGCCCGGATCGGCGTCGATCTCGGCGGCACGGTCGAGAACCCCCTCGATATCCGCCCGCGAGAGTTGTTTGCTCGTGATGAGATGGTCGTGGCGCATCCGTTCGATACGGCTCCCCGTTGCCCCTTGAATCTCACCATTCGATGGCCGACGTTTTCGCGCGGTCCACTCGGTTCCCGGTCGGGTTTCGACGGCGATCGTTCTCGAATGGATGGTAGTAACCGATCGACATCCGATAACACAAAGAGTTATACAGCCGGTCGGGAAAATCATGGTACCTGTATGGTTGGTCGGCTACAGACCGGAATTAACGTACTCGACCGCAAACTCGACGGTGGGTTACCGCCGGGGTGTGTGGTCGCCTACACCGCCGATCCGGCCAGCCAGTCCGAACTCCTGCTGTACGAACTCACGGCCGCCCGCGGCACGCTGTATCTCTCGACGGAACGATCGGAGGCGCTCGTCCGTCACGCGATCGACTCCTCGCAGACGCGATCGGGGAGTCCGACGGTACGACACGTCGCCAGCGAGAATCCGCTCGCGGACGCGAACCGGCTCACCAGCGCGGTCCCCGAGGGAGCGAACCTGATCATCGACACGATGAACGTCCTCGAGCAGGCCGAATCGGCGGCGTACGTCGACTTTCTCAATCAGCTCAAAGGACACATGATCGATACGGGAAGTATCGCCGTCTTACACTGCCTCAAGGGCGCTACGGAGCCTCCGAACCGGTACCGGACGGAACACCTCGCCGACGCCGTCTTCGACCTCCGGACGACGATCGAGGGCTCCGAGATCGAAAACCAGCTCTCGATTCCGAAGTTCCGCGGCGGCGGCGCGCCGACCGAGACGATCAAACTGCAGCTCTCCGAACAGGTCGAGATCGATACGAGCCGCGATATCGCCTGAGTTGCGACTCGGCGGCTGTTTTCTGCCGTTGCAACCGGCAACCGTACACTTACTGAGCGTGGGCTGACACACGTCAAAAGCCCCTGGTGGACGCCGTACCCGACGTGAACGAGTGCGGACGCGCCGCTCACTCGAGTCGGTCGCGCGTTGCAGTTAGAAGCGGGGGAGTCGACTACTCTTCGTCGGCGCCTTCGAGTTCGTCGACGATCTCGTCGGCGTCGATGTCGGCGTCCTCGAGCGCGTCTTCGATGTCCTCGCCGCCAGCGCCGCCCATACCGCCCATACCGCCCATCATGCCGGGCATGCCCATGCCGCCCATACCGTCGATGACCTCCTGGACGATGACACGGTCGACGTCGACCTTCTCCATCAGATCCTGGGCGATCTGCTGCTTCGAGAACATCCACTGCTGGTTCATCGTCAGCTGCGGGGTCGCCTCGATGTACAGCGTCTCCTTCTCGACGGTCTGGGTCTCGAACTCGGGTTCTGCGTCCTCGTCCTCATCGTCGTCGGACTCGACCTCGACCTCCTCTTCGACCTCGTCGGTCTCGATCCACATCTCAGGCTCGACGTCGAGGTACATGCCGAACAGGCCGGCCGCGCGCTCCTCGCGGTCGTCGACCTCCTCGAGAATCTCGAACTCGTACTCGACGTCCTCACCCGCCAGCGGGTGGTTGAAGTCGACGCGGGCGCGACTGCCCAGGATCGTGATGATGCTCCCGTGTTGCTGGTCGACCTGAACGTGAGCGCCGGGGTAGCGGTCGTCTTCGGGAATCTTCTCCGCGCTGATCGTCTCGACGGCTTCGGGATCGTACTCGCCGAAGGCCTCGGCTGCGGGAATCGTCACGGAGCCGGTAACGCCGGCCTCGCTTCCGATGATCTCGTCTTCGACCTCCTCGAAGATGTGTCCCTCGCCGAGGACGATGATGCGCGGTTCGAACTCGCGGTCCTGGTCGTCGACGCCCTCCTCTTCGGCGACGTCGGGGTCGGTCGTGTCGACCAGCTGGTCGTCCTCGACGGTGCGTGCGGTGTAGTCGATCCTGACGAAGTCGCCGGACTGGAGTCCGTCGGCTGCGTCTTCGACTTCCTCATCGGCGTCGTCGGCCTGCTCTTCGAGCTCGGCCTCCTGATCCTCGGTCATACAGTGAACGTCCCGCCGTCTACATTTAAGGACGACGTTTTGGCTCGAGCACCGATCGAGAAACGACCGTTTTTCCGGCGGCCGCGCGTGTCCCCCCGTATGTACGAAGTCGAACTGAAGGTTCCCGCCGATCTCGCGGCGGTTCGCGACCGCCTCGAGGCCCTCGAGGCCCGGCCGGTCGGAACCGTCGTGCAGGTCGATACCTACTACGACGCACCGCATCGGTCGTTTCCCGAGACGGACGAGGCGCTCCGGATCCGCCGGGAGTCCGCCGCGGAGGGCGACGAGTCCGAGACGCGGCTCACCTACAAGGGTCCGCTCGTCGACGACGCCTCGAAGACTCGCGAGGAGGCGGAGACGGGGGCCGACGACCACGAGGCCCTCGAGACGATTCTCACGAATCTGGGGTTCGATCCCGCCGCCACGGTCCGAAAGGAACGCTCGCGGTTCGCGATCGAGGGCTACACGGTCACCCTCGATTCCGTCGACGGCGTCGGCGAGTTCGTCGAGGTCGAAACCGACGCGACGGAGGCGGAACTCGAGGACGCCCGCAACGGCGCCTACGACGTCCTCGAGCGACTGGGGCTCGATCCGGAGGACCAGATTCGAACGTCGTATCTCGAGTTGTCGCTCGAGGATTGAGCGGCTCGAAATAACTGTGGGGCATTATCGCATCGAGCCGTGTTTTCGCAAGTTATAGAACGGCCGGTGGGGAAATCAGAGCAATGACAGACCGCAATATTCGCGTCGAGCCGATCGATCGACGCGCCGTGGAGGATCAGGAAGTCGAAATCGTCGAGCGAAAGGGGATCGGGCACCCCGATTCGATCTGTGACGGGATCGCAGAGAGCGTCGCGGGGGCGCTGGCCCGCGCGTACCTCGACCGCGTCGGCAAGGTGCTCCACTTCAACACCGACGAGACTCAGCTGGTCGCCGGCGAGGCTGCGCCGGCCTTCGGCGGCGGCGAGGTCGTCGATCCGATCTACGTGCTCATCGTCGGCCGGGCGACCAAACACTACGAGGGCCAGACGATCCCGACGGAGGCGATCGCGGTGCGCGCCGCCCGCGACTACCTCGAGTCGGAGCTTCCCCAGCTCGAGTTCGGCACCGATATCATCGTCGACGTCAAGCTCGGCGAGGGCAGCGGCGACCTCCAGGACGTCTTCGGCGAAGACGAGATTACGGTCCCGATGGCGAACGACACGAGTTTCGGCGTCGGCCACGCGCCGCTGTCAGAGACCGAGGAGATCGTCCGCAACGCCGAGCGCCGTCTCAACGGCGAGTTCGCCGCCGAGAACCCCTACCTGGGTACCGACGTGAAGATCATGGGCAAACGCGAGGGCGATCGGATCGACGTCACCGTCGCCGCGGCGATGGTCGACGAGCACGTCGAAAACATGGACGCCTACGTCGACGCAGTCGAATCGGTTCGCGAGTTCGTTACCGATGTCGCCGGTGAGTACACCGACCGCGACGTGAACGTCCACGTCAACACCGCCGACGACGTCGACTCGGGGTCGATCTACCTCACCGTGACCGGAACTTCCGCCGAACAGGGTGACGACGGCTCCGTCGGGCGGGGTAACCGCGCGAACGGGCTCATCACACCGAACCGCTCGATGTCGATGGAGGCGACGAGCGGCAAGAACCCGGTCAACCACATCGGCAAGATCTACAACCTCCTCTCGACGCAGATCGCAGAGGAGGTCGTCGCGAACGTCGAGGGCATCCGTGACCTCCGCGTTCGACTCCTGAGCCAGATCGGCCGACCGATCGACCAGCCCCACGTCGCCGACGTCCACGTCGTCACCGCCGAGGGCGTCTCGCTGGCCGACGTCGAAACCGAGACCGAAGCGATCGTCGACGACCAGCTCGCGAACGTCACCGAGATCACCCGCAGCGTCATCGACGGCGAGCTCACCACCTTCTGAGCCGCGACGCCGGCTCGACCCCCGTACCGGCACGATTGGGGGATGTTCGGAATAGTCAAGAGCGATCGATGAGAATCGTATTACGAATCGAAATGGATTTCGGAGCGATCGCCAGTGACTAACAACGAGCCGAGTCCCCGGAGCATCGTCCTCGCCGTCGTCGCGAGTACGTTCTTCGTCGGCTTCGGCGGCGGCGTCATCTTTCCGATCCTGCCCAACCTCGGCGAGGTGCTCGGCATCTCGGCGTTCATGGTCGGGCTGATCCTGGCAGCCAACCGGTGGACCAGGCTGGTCGCGAACGCGCCCGCCGGGGTGCTCGTCGACCGGATCGGGACCCGCAAACCGTTCGTCATCGGGCTGGCGATCGAGGGCGTGGCGACGTTCGGCTACGTCATCGCGATGCTGTTTCCGGACGCCGCCGAGTTCTGGTTCCTGCTCGCGCGACTCCTGTGGGGGCTCGGTAGCGCCCTCGTCTTCGCGACGGCGTACACGATTACCGCAGACGTCAGCGAGGCCGACTCCCGCGGGACGAGCATGGGGATCGTCCGTGCCGGCATCACCTTCGGCTTCCCCGCGGGACTCGTTCTCGGCGGGATCACGAGCGAGATCTACGGCAACACCGCGGCGTTCGTCCTCGCGGCCGCCTTCGCCGGTTTCGCGAGTATCATCGCCTACTTCATCGTCCCCGAAACGCACGTCGAAGAGCACGACGAGTCGGTCAAACCGTGGGATCTGGAACTCACGATCCCCGCCGTCACCGTCGGCCTCGTCAACTTCGGGCTCTACTTCGCCTACGTCGGCGTGCTGTTCTCGACGCTCGTGCTCTATCTCCAGGTCGAGGGGCTCACCATCTCGACGGAGATCCTCGGCTACCCCGTCGCGTTCGAAGAGCAGGGGACCTCCGGGATGTTGATGGCCGTCACGGTCCTCGCGGGAGCGATCTTCACCATCTCCGGCGGCGTGATGAGCGATACGGTGGGGGCTCGAGTCCCCGTCCTCGTCGGCTTTCTCGTCCTGAACAGCCTCGGCTTTTTCGTCCTCGTGCTCGCGCCGTCGTTCTGGATCGTCGTGTTCGGTTGCATCCTGATCGGGGCCGGCCAGGGCGGCGTCGGCGGCCCGCTCACTGCCCTGCTCGCCGACCTCACGCCCGAAGATCGGATGGGGCGGGCGATGGGGACGAACAACGTCCTCGGCGACGTCGGCGGCGGCCTCGGCCCGCTGATCTCGCTGCCGCTGGCCGAAACGATCGGCTTCGAGATCATGTACGCCGTCAGCGCCGTCATCGCCATCGCAGCGGGGACGGTACTCGTCGTCGGCGTCTACGCCCACACCGGCAGCGTGAGCCCGACCGTCGACGAGTCGATCATCTAAGTTCTCGAGCGGTCGGTCTTTCACCGGGGCGAATACTGCGCTCAGTGGCAGACGGCAGCGACCTGGCGTTAGCGGAGGGGGATAGTCGCTCACGCGGGTGTCACTCTCCGTGCGATCCGGTCAACCCGTACTTCGATGTGAGGGAGACGGCGTCTCCTCGGCGGCTGTCAGCCAAAAACCACTTAACACGCATCGAAGTAGTCGGGTATCATGAATCGCCGGGAGTCGCTGCTAGTGATCGGGTCGACGACCCTGCTCGCAGGGTGTGCTGATCGGCTGACGTCGGCCACTGGCTCTGAAGAGCCACCCGAAGCAGCGACCAGGGACCTTCGGATCGACGGTACCGACTGCGTCGACGAACCGCAACACACTGCGACTGCATCGTTCGCGGAAACGGAACCCGAACTCGCGATCGAGGGGACCGTGGCGACGTACAAACCGTGTCTTCGACTGGCAGTCGACGTCAAAGACGGCGCTGGCGAACCCGACCGAAACGTCGACGACGTGCGAATCGACGTAATGGTACAGTCTCCCGAAGAGTCGGAGGACTGTGATCGATGTCCGTCGGAGATCGAGTACTCCGGGCGCGTCACCTTCGATGCGGTTCCCGAGTCTGTCGACATCTTTCACCACGACACGGGCGAGAACGAGTTCGTTGGGCCAGTCGACTCCATCTGACACCAGCCGTCGGAGAGCGATCCACCCATCTCGAGTATCGCTGAATCGAGGCGCGTACAGCCGCGCACCGTCGGTTGACGACACTGACCTGCCGGTCGCCGAGCGGTCGCTGGCCTCGAGACAGCGACCCACTCGACGTCATCGCTCTCTCCGGCCTCGTAACCCCCTTATATCCCGGACCATCTATCCCCCCTCATGCACCCGCCGGGAGCCGACGTCGTCCTCATCCGCCAGGGAGACGTCAGCACGAAGAGCAACACGGTCAGACGTTACATGGCCGACTTCCTCCTCGAGAACACGGAGGCCGTCCTCGACGATCGCGGGGTCCCCGGCGAGGTCGAACCCGGCTGGGACCGCCCGCTGATCCACACGGACGAAGCGCACGTGGATGCGGCCGCAGCCGCGGCGTCGGACGTCTTCGGAATCGTCTCGACCAGTCCGGCGGTCGCGGTGTCGACCGAACTCGAGGCGATCTGCGACACCCTCGCCGAAACCGCCCGTGAACAGTACGAGGGTGGGACGTTCGCCGTCGACGCCCGCCGGGCCGACAAGCGACTCCCGTTCACGAGCGAGGACGTGGCTCGCGAGGGCGGGAGCGCCATCTGGAACGCCGCCGAGGACGAGGGGATCGACCCCGAAGTCGACCTCGACGACCCCGATCTCACGTTCGGCGTCGAACTCCGGGAGGACGCGGCCTACGTCTTCGTCGAGCGCCTCGAGGGTCCCGGCGGGCTCCCGCTTGGCTCTCAGGCCCCCATGATCGCGCTCGTCAGCGGGGGAATCGACTCTCCCGTGGCCGCCTACGAGCTGATGAAACGCGGCTCGCCCGTGATCCCCGTCTACGTCGATCTCGGGGACTACGGCGGCCCGGATCACGAGGCGCGCGCGATCGAAACCGTCCGGTCGCTCTCGCGCTACGCCCCCAACTTCGACATGCGGACCTACCGCGCTCCCGGCGGCGACACCATCGCCCTGCTGGCCGAAACGATGGAGGAGGGGCGGATGCTCTCGCTGCGGCGCTTTTTCTACCGCATCGCCGAACGAATCGCCGAGGAGACGGGCGCGAGCGGTATCGTCACCGGCGAGGCGATCGGACAGAAGTCGAGCCAGACGGCCCAGAACGTCGGCGTCACGAGCCGGGTTACGGATCTCCCGATCCACCGCCCGCTGTTGACCCGCGATAAGCAGGAGATCGTCGCCCAGGCCCGCGAGATCGGTACGTTCACCGACTCGACGATCGACGCCGGCTGCAACCGGATCGCCCCCGACCGGGCGGAGACCAACGCCCGCCTCGAGCCGCTGCTCACCGCCGAACCGGACGACCTGCTCGAGCGCGCCGACGCGGCGGCGAAACGGGCGACGCTAGTCGAGCCCCGGCCCCGGTAACCGCGAGAACAGCCATCGACCGCACCGTCGAAAGCCGAAACCCACATTATCGCGACACTCCCATCATCGTACAGTGACCCGCGTCTGTCTCGTCGGCGCTCCCGAGGTAAACCTCCAGTACGAACTGCTCTCGCGGGAGACCTCTCGCGAGGCCCTCGCGACGTACGATCTAACGCGCCCCTTCGAGAACTCGCTGGCGGTGCGGACGGTTAGCGTCGGGGCAGCCGTCTCGCTGCTAAACGACCTCGACTGGTACCTCGTGCGGTTCGTCGAGGACGTTCTCATTCAGGAACCGAGCGTCTCCGGGACGGAGTGGCTCTCTCGAGGGCTCGCGGAGGCGTTTCGAAACGGCGACGCCGAACCCGCCGAGACGGGAGAATTCTGTAAGGTGTACGGACTCGAGTCGACCGAGTCGGAGGTCCCGACCGGCGACGAGGCGGGAGCCAGCGCGACGACGGTGACAGCACCCCGGCTAGTCGAACCGCTGTACGTCCGACGAACGGGAGACGACGTCCCTAACTACGACCTCCGTGACGTCGAGGAGACGCTCGTCGTCCGACTCACCGAAGCGGAGTTCTCGCCGTGACCGGCGGCACCGGCGCGACGACAGTCGACGGCTGTCGAATCGCCTACCGGCGGGCGGGGACCGACGGCCCGCCGGTCGTCCTCTTGCACGGCGGCGGTATCGACGACGCGACGCTCTCCTGGCGACACGCGATCGATCCGCTCGCCGACGAGTTCAGGGTGTACGCTCCCGACTGGCCCGGCTACGGCGACAGTGAGGACGGCCTCCCGCACTCGGTCCCGAGCTACGTCGCCGTCCTCGAGTCGTTTCTCGACGGGGTCGGCCTCGAGCACGCGTCACTGGTGGGAATCTCGATGGGCGGGGCGGCGGCCCTCGGGCTGGCACTCGAGGCCCCCGACAGGGTCGACCGACTGGGGCTGGTCGCCAGCTACGGCCTCGGTCCGCGTATTCCGGCCGGATCGTTCTGGCGGGCCGCGGCGTTCGTCCCGGGTGCGAACCCCGTCGGCTGGTCGATGCTCGGCCTGTCGACGGAGACGACGCGCCTCGGCCTGAATTCGATCGTCGCCGATGCGGACGAACTCGACGACGCGTTCGTAGCGGGCGTCCGGTCGCGAGCGCGCCAGCCCCGGACGGGGATCGCCTTCGAGGCGTTCCAGCAACGCGAACTCGCCGCGGACGGCACGGCCCGAACGGACTTCAGCGACGATCTGGAGTCGCTTTCGATGCCGACGCTACTCGTCCACGGGGCGGCGGACCCGCTGTTTCCGGTCGACTGGTCCCGACGCGCGGCCGCGCGGGTTCCGGCGGCACGCCTCGAGGTGGTCGAGGACTGCGGCCACTGGGTTCCCCGGGAGCGACCCGAACGGTTCAACGAGATATTGCGACGCTTTCTCACGGGGTGATTTCCGAGCGACGGATCGCAAATCGATGCAACGGTCCGAAACGGTCGACAACAGTTGGCGTCAGTCGAACAGGCCGGTCGAGAGATAGCGCTCGCCGCTGTCCCAGAAGACGGTGACGACCAGCGGGCAGTCGTCGAACGCGGGGTCACCGCCGTCGGTTTCCGTGATCGCTGCCGTGGTTTCGAAGGCGTCCGGAACCTCGGGGCAGTTCAGTTCCGGTTCGGCGAGGCGGTCGGCGACCGCCTGCGAAACGAGGCTCGTCGCACCGCTCGACTGGCCCACGAGGATCCCCTCCTCCCGGGCGAGTCGGCGACACTCCGCCTCTGCGTCCTCGAGCGCGACGGTTTGTACGTCGTCGATCAGTTCGGTGTCGAGGTTGTCGCTGACGAAACCGGGGCCCATTCCCTGGAACTCGTCTGTGCCTGCTTTACCCGTCGAGAGGACGGGATTTCGCGCCGGCTCGACGGCGATAATCTCCATCTCGGGGAACTCTTCGCGGAGCCGACGACCGACGCCCGAAAGCGTTCCGCCGGTGCCGACGCCGGCGACGAAGGCGTCGACCTGCCGCTCGCCGACCTGGTCGACGATCTCTTCGCCGGTCGTCCGGTAGTGTGCCTCGGGGTTCGCCGAGTTCTCGAACTGACCGAGCTGGACGGCGCCCTCGGCTTCGATCTCGTCTGCGCGCTCGCGGGCGGCCTCCATGTTCCCCTCGACGAGTTCGAGGTCGGCGCCGTAGGCGGCCATGATCCGACGCCGTTCTTCGGACTTCGAGGCCGGCATGACGATCGTGAGATCGTATCTCCGCGCCGCACAGACGAGTGCGAGGCCGATTCCGGTGTTGCCGCTCGTCGGCTCGACGATCCGGTCGCCGGGTTCGAGGGTACCGTCGCGTTCGGCGGCGCGAACCATCGCCAGTGCGGGCCGGTCCTTGGCAGAGCCGCCGGGGTTGAACGACTCGACTTTGGCAGCGATCGTCGCTCCCTCCGGCGAGTTCACCCGGACCAGCGGCGAGCCGATGGTGTCCAGGATGCTCCCCTTCATTGCTCGAGGGTTGGGAGCGGAGACGTAAACGCCTGCTGGACCTCGGCAGGACGTGCCGGTGGTCGGTCGTCGGTCGTCCCCGGTTCGCCGATCGGGTGTCGATACTCGCTCACGATCGATCGTCGTCTCCAGCGTGTATGACTATCAAGGGCGTATCTCCGGCGCGAAACGGCTTATGCGGCCCATAATAACGTGGTCTCGGGGCTATTGTCTCTCTGTATCCCTACCGTACACGGATCCACACGACACACCACCACCACCACCATCTTGTCACCGTCCATCCGGTCGGTGGGGATCACCGTTACTGCCGCTTTTTCGCGCTGCGACACGTCGATAGCGCTGTTTGGATACATCGGCCGCCTCCAAACAGTATAAATCGACCGCGCCGCAACGCCTGGGTATGAGTCTCGAGACGATGCGTCCGAACCCGACCTGGGACGCTCCCTCCTACGAGGACACCGTCGACACACTCGCGGCCTACCGCGACGAACTCCGCTACACAATCTGGGGCGGCGACTGGTGCAAGGACTGCCGCTCCCTGTTGCCCGACTTCGGTGCGGCCCTCGAGGCCGCCGAGATCCCCGACGACCGGATCGAGGAGATTCCCGTCGACCAGGAGAAGCAGGGGCCGAAGGTCGAGGAGTACGATATCGAGTACATTCCGACGATCGTCGTCGAGGACGACGAGGGCAACGAGGTCGCCAGGTTCGTCGAGAGCGAGCCCCTGCCGCCGGCGATCCACCTCGGCGAGGAGATCGAGGCGGCGCTCGAGTCGGCGTAGACCGTCAAGGGGGGAGTCGGGTGGTAGCGGCGTTCACCGTTCGGTTTCACGGCCGGGATTGGGACGCCCCCTCCCGGCGGCAACCGCCGCCTCGATACCCGTGAACAGCCCGTGGACGGCAAGAGAGAGGCCGGCGACGGCCACCGCACTGACGATCAACCACACCGTCAGGATCATCGTATCGGTTGCGAAATAGTACCCTGTATACGCGACCGACAGACCAGACACCACCTTCGCGGTGGACAGTTCGTACCCCATGTCATCTGATCCTGGCGATAAGCAGTAAACCTTCTTATGTTTTCGAAGGTTCTCGACGATATCAGTCAGGCACTGGTTCGTTCCCCGAGCCACTCGAGCGCCTCCTCGACTTCATGAACCGGCGGCGAGCACGTCCGATTCCGGCAGACGTAGAGCGTCGGTTCGCCCTCGCGGGCCTCCCGGCCCGCCCAGATCGGCGGCGCGGAGTCGAGATCTAGCTCGGCGAGCCAGGGCTCGAGTTCCGCTTCCGTCGGCGGTCGCGGCGCGAACAGCCGGTCAGGCTGATAGCGTTCGCCGAAGGCCGTCCGCCACTCCCGCGGCATCGACTCCGCGGCCACTGTCACCTCGAGGGGCCCCGTCTCGAGGCGGTCGGCGGCGAGACAGAGCGAGGTGTGCTGGAGCGGGTTCGCCTCGAGTCGGTTCGCGTGGGTCTCGAGGACGGATTCGACGATTCCCTCGAAGTCGTCTTCGATGAACGGATCGAGCGCGAGCAGGGTCTCTGCCGCGACGCCCATCGAGGACGGCGTCGAACTGTCGTCGAGTTCCTGGGGCCGAGTCACCAGCGACTCGCCGCTCTCGGGGGTGAAGTACAGCGTTTCCTGCGCCGGGTCCCAGAACTCCGCCTCGATGACGCGGGCGAGTTCGAGGGCAAAGACGAGGTGGGAAACGTCGCCGGTCGCCTGATAGCAGTCGAAGGCTCCGCGGGCGAGGAAGGCGTAGTCCTCGAGGTACCCCCGAATCGCCACGTTCCCACCGTAAGACTCAGTCTCACGAGCCTCCGAGCGTGGCTCGGAGACATCCTTGTACCGCCGCGAAAGCCGCGACTCGCCGTCGTCCCAGAGGCGGTCGCGGACGAACTCGAGGGCGTCCACCGCGGCGTTCGCGTGGGCGTCCTCGTCCAGCACGATGGCGGCCTCAGCGAACGCCGAGATCATCAGCCCGTTCCAGCCCGCGAGCACCTTTTCGTCCCTCTTGGGCCGCGGTCGGTCCTCCCGAACTTCGAACAGTCGCTCGCGGGCGGTCTCGAGTCGCTCTTCGACCTCGCCCTCCTCGAGACCGAACTCATCGGCGAGTTCCGGAATCGATGCGTCGAGATTCGGCTGATTCCGCCCCTCGAAGTTGCCCGACTCGGTGATGTCGTAGCGCGCACAGAACAGTTCGGCGTTTGTCTCGTCCTCGAGTGCGTCCCGCACTTCCTCGGGGGTCCAGACGAAGAAGGCGCCCTCCTCGCGCTCGCCGGTTTCGGGGTCTGCGCTCTGGGCGTCCAGTGTGCTGAAGAAACCGCCCTCCTCGTGAGTCAGTTCGCGGGAGACGAACTCGAGGGTCTCCTCGACAGTCGTCGCGTAGCGCTCCTCGCCGGTGAGCTGGTAGCCCGAAAGCAGCGCGCGCGGGATCTCGGCGTTGTCGTACAGCATCTTCTCGAAGTGGGGCACCGTCCAGTCGCGGTCGACGCAGTACCTGTGGAAGCCGCCTCCAACGTGGTCGTAGAGGCCGCCGTCGACCATCGCGTCCAGGCCCTCCTCGAGCACCTCGCGGTAGGCCTCCCGGCCCGTCCGCTGGTAGGCTCGCCCGAGCAGGTGGAGCCGCGCAGGCTGGGGAAACTTCGGCCCGTCGGTGCCGAAACCGCCGTACTCCCGATCCGCGCTCCGGAGGGCGGCCTCGGCGGCCGATTCCAGCACTTCGCCCGTCGGCGGTTCGGGGGCCCCCACCGTGTCGGGTGTTTCCTCGAGGCGATCCCGCGCGGCCGCGGTCCACTGCTCGGCCCGGTTCTCGACCTCCTCGCGGTCGTTCTCCCAGGAGTTTCGGATGTTCTCGAGAATATCGAGAAAGCCGGGCATCCCTTGCTTCGAGCGCTTCGGGAAGTAGGTCCCGACGTAGAACGGTTTGCCTTGGGGGGTCAGCCACGTCGAAAGGGGCCAGCCGCCCCGCCCCGTGACGAGCTGGCAGACGGTCATGTAGATGCTGTCGACGTCCGGGCGCTCCTCCCGGTCGACCTTGATCGGGACGAAGTGTTCGTTCAGCACGTCGGCGACCTCCTCGTCGGCGAAGCTCTCCTCCTCCATGACGTGACACCAGTGACACGCCGAGTAGCCGATCGAGAGGAAGATCGGCTTGTCGTGTTCGCGGGCGGCCTCGAGCGCCGCCTCGTCCCAGGGTTGCCAGTTGACCGGGTTGTCCGCGTGCTGGCGCAGGTAGGGACTCTGTTCGTCCTCGAGACGGTTCCTGGCGATGGGATCGCTCGCGGTCATAGGCGCGTCTACGGCCGGGCAGTGTAAAAGGGCGGTGAGGGTGCCTCGAGTCGACCCGCTGTCGGTAGGTGGCGCCTTCAGGGAGTGGGATTAGTGTGCTGACCAAAACCGTTATCGCCGTTCCCACCGAAAGTGGGAACATGGCCAAAGTGGATTCGAAGGGGCGAATCGTCCTCCCGCAGGAGGTGCGGGAGCGTCTCGGCATTACCCCCGGTACGGAAGTCGAAATCCGTGAAGAAGACGGGAGAGCGGTCGTCGAACCCGAAGACGACCCCGGCTTGATTATCGACCGGATGGAACAACTCATTGCGGAAACGTCCTCGGAGCGAGGTGAAACGACGCCGCTCGAGGGAGGAACCGACCCAGTCGCCCGGAAACACAGAGACGCCGTGCGGAGGGGAGCGGAGAGAAACGGCGATGAGTGACGCCGGTGGTCCGTATCTTTTCGACGTTGGTGTGATCGCCCTTGCACACACCGAGGCTCCCGCTCGAGATGCTGCGCTCTCGTACGTCCGGGATGCGATCGCCGGCAACATCGAGGCCGTCGTTCCGTATCCCGCGCTGTATGGGGCACACATCGTTCTCACGACCTACTACGGGCGTTCGAACGCGGACGCGTCCCGTCTGCTACAGAATTTCATGGACGCAAAGCGAATCCGGTGGTACGACGGAATGCCTGAAGACGTCGTTCGAGGTGGGTTCACTCGAGCCAGTGCGGCAAACGTCGACGGGTGGGACGGATACTATGCGCAGGTCGCGGTCGACGAAGGGGTGAATACCGTGTTGACGATCGACGACGACTTCGAACGATTCGATTCGTTCGCGACCGAAGTCATCCTTTCACCCGCCGAGTTTCGCGAACTGGACCGGTTTCTCGGAAACTGATCTCCCTCGTGGTAACTGAAGAAGCCGCCGTATCAACTACTGACGAACCCGAAGGGACGAATGTTCGGTACAGGCGGTGCAGGTAATGCTGCGGAAGAGCATCCAGCGCTGCACCCGCGAGCGACCAGCGGGAGCGAGCGGCCTTTTTAGCGTAGATTTTTGCAAGCGGTTCGAGCGACCGTAGGGAGCGAGGACCCGCAGTAAAAAGGTACGTTTGCAGGCCTCTCTTTCGGGTATTTCCGCGTTTCAACGGTGAAATAAAACGACTACCGGTTGCGTCTCTGTCCAGCAAACTCCCCTAAAGAATAGTCGCTCGAGAACCATCACTGTCGGACTCTACACACAGCTCATCGGTCTTACATCGATAAAAATCAAAACGGCCTGTTTCACTTCCCCTTACTCGGTCAGCAGCCGACGGAGCACGAGGTGGAGCACGCCACCGTTCTCGATATACTCGACCGCTGCGGGGGTGCCGACCTGGGCGGTCACGCCGAACTCCGTGACCTCGCCGTCTTCATCCTCGGCGACGACCGTGAGTTCAGCGTTGGGCTCGAGGCCCTCCTCCAGACCCCGAATCTCGAACACTTCGCTGCCGTCGAGGCCGAGTTCCTTCCAGCCCTCAGCCTCTTTGAACTGCAGGGGGAGGACACCCATGCCGATGAGGTTGTCCCGATAGATTCGCTCGTAGCTCTGACCGATCGTCGCGCGGATACCGAGCAGGTCGGTCCCCTTCGCGGCCCAGTCGCGACTCGAGCCGGTGCCGAGTTCCACGCCGGCCATCACGATCAGCGGGGTGTCATCCTCGCGGTAGCGTTCGGACGCCTCGAACACCGTCGTCTCTTCGTCAGTGGGGTGGTGAACCGTGTAGCCACCCTCCTTGCCGTCGAGCATCTCGTTTTCGATGCGGACGTTCGCGAACGTGCCCCGCATCATGACCTCGTGATTCCCGCGGCGGGAGCCGTAGGTGTTGAACTCGTACGGTTCGACGCCCTGGGCGGCGAGCCATCGGCCCGCCGGCAGGGCCTCGCTAAACGGCCCCGCGGGGCTGATGTGGTCCGTGGTGACGGTGTCGCCGAGAGTCATGAGACAGCGCGCGTTCGCGATGTCCTCCACGCCGGGTTCCTCGAGCGGGAAGTCCTTGAAAAAGGGCGGCTCGCGGATGTAGGTGGACTCCTCGTCCCACTCGTAGACGTCACCGGTGGGTGCGGCGAGGTCCTCCCAGCGCTCGTCGCCCTCGAAGACGCTGGCGTACTTCTCCTCGAACAGTTCGGAAGAGACGCTGTCGTGGATCGTCTGGCGCACTTCTTCGGGGTCCGGCCAGACGTCCTCGAGGTAGACCTCCTCGCCCGCGTCGTTGGTGCCGATGGGCTCGGTCTCGAGGTCGATGTCCATCTTCCCGGCGAGGCCGTAGGCGACGACGAGCGGCGGGCTGGCGAGGTAGTTCGCGCGGATCTTCGGGTGGATGCGCGCCTCGAAGTTGCGGTTGCCCGAGAGAACGCTGGTCGTCCAGAGGTCGTGCTCGTCGATGGCGGCCTCGATGGGATCCGCGAGCGGGCCGGCGTTGCCGATGCAGGTCGTACAGCCGTAACCGACGACGTGGTAGCCCAGTTCCTCGAGGTCGTCGAGCAGGTCAGCCTGTTTCAGATACTCCGTGACGACCTTGCTGCCCGGCGCGAGCGAGGTCTTGACGTACTCCGGTACCTCGAGGCCCTGCTCCGCGGCGTTGCGTGCCAGGAGGCCCGCGGCGACCATCACGGAGGGGTTCGAGGTGTTCGTGCAGGACGTGATCGCGCTCACGAGTACCGAGCCGTGGCCGATCTCGACCTCGGTGCCGTCCTCGAGTTCGACGGGAACTTTGTCGCCGAGGCCGGGCTGTTCCTTCGAGACGAGGCCGCCGTCGCTCTCGGCGGCACCCGAGTCGATTACACCTTCCTCCTCGAGCAGCGTCGGGAAGTGCTCGTCTAAGTCGCCCATCGGGATGCGGGCGTGGGGCTTCTTGTGCCCCGCGAGGCTGGGTTCGACGGTGCCGAGGTCGAACTCGACCTCCTCGGTGAACTCGGGGTCGTGGTCGCCGAAGAGGCCCTGGGCCTCGAGATACTCGCGGACGAGGTCGATGTGGTCGTCCTCGCGACCAGTGAGTTCGAGGTAGTCCAGCGTGGCCTCGTCGACGGGGAACATACTGATGGTCGAGCCCTGCTCGGGCGCCATGTTGGCGATGGTCGCCCGATCAGCAACGGAAAGCTGGGAGACGCCGGGGCCGTAGAACTCGACGAACTTGTCGACGACGCCCACCTGGCGGAGCTTTTCCGTAATGTGGAGCACGAGGTCGGTCGCGGTCGCGCCCTCCGGCAGTTCGTCGGTGAGTTTGACGCCGACGACCTCGGGGAGGGTCATCGTGATCGGCTGGCCGAGCAGCGCGGCCTCGGCCTCGATGCCGCCGACCCCCCAGCCGACGACGCCGATGCCGCCGATCATCGGGGTGTGGCTGTCCGTGCCGACGAGGGTGTCGGGCAGGAGCCACTGCTCACCGTCCTCTTCGCGGGCGTGGACGACCCGCCCGAGGTGCTCGAGGTTGACCTGGTGGACGATCCCGGTTCCCGGCGGAACCACGTTGAACCCATCAAAGGCCTGCTGGGCCCACTTGATCGCGCGGTAGCGCTCCTCGTTGCGCTCGTACTCGAGTTCGACGTTCTGCTCGTAGGCGTCCTCGCTGCCGAAGTAGTCGACCTGCACGCTGTGATCGATCACGAGGTCGCAGGGGACTTCGGGCTCGACAATCGTCGGGTCCTCGCCGGCGCGGTCGGCGGCCGACCGAAGCGCGGCCAGGTCGACGACTGCCGGGACGCCGGTCAGGTCCTGCAGCACCACGCGGGACGGCTGGAAGGGAACCTCCACGTCCGGTACGTCCGGGTCCCAGGAGGCCGCGTTCTTCACGTCCTGCGCCGAGATCGTCTCGCCGTCCGCGTTCCGCAGGACCGCCTCGAGAAGAATCCGAACGCTCACGGGCAGTGTCTCGAGGTCGCAGAGTCCCTGTTCCTCGAGGACCGTGAGGTCCGCCATCTTGTACGTCTCGCCGTCGTGTTCGAACTCCCGGATCGCCTCCGAGAACTCATCAATTGCCATATGTATGAATCGAACCGGGGGGATTTGAACCCCTCGAGAACGCCTCGAAGCGGGAATATTGCCGGGAACCGTGCGATCCAGTGTCGGGGGTGTGAGACGCTACGGCGGTCGGACGTACTCGAGGAACGCGAACCCATCGCGTTCGTCTCGAGAGGCCTCCTTCCAGCTATCGCCGGTCCGGTTCCACTTCGGAAAGCGCGTGTCGCCCTCGGGGCTGTCGTGTACCTCTGTCACGATCAGCCGGTCCATCCCCGGTAGGAACTGTTCGTACACCGTGGCGCCGCCCGCGACGAACGCCCGGTCCGCCCCGCCGTGACGTTCCGCAGCCGCCGTTTCGGCTGCTTCGAGGGCTTCTTCGAGTCCGCTCGCCACCACGACGCGCCCGTCGTCGGGGGTCTCGAGGTCCCGACTCGTCAACACGACCGTCGTTCGCCCCGGGAGCGGTTCGCCCAGCGCCTCGAGGATTCCCTCGTAGGTCACCCGGCCCATGATCACCGGGTGGTCCATCGTCTGCGCTTTGAAGTGCGCCAGGTCCTCGGGGATGTGCCAGGGCATCCCGCCGTCGTTTCCGATCACGCCGTTCTCTGCGACGGCGACGATGCCGACGAGTTCGAGGTCTGTCTCGAGGCTCATTCTGCGACCGAGAACCGCAGGCCATCGTGGGAGTCGTAGCCGGTGAGGGAAACGTCCTCGGCGCCGAATTCGTCGAGCGTCGTTTCGGCGAGATTCAGCGTCGGGCGCTCCTTCGGCTCTCTCGAGAGTTGCTCGAGCAAACCGGGAACGTGATCGAACCGCTCCTCGCCGTCGGCCTCGGCGGGGGCGGTCGACTCGAGCCACTCGCGAACCTCGAGGTACGCTGCGGGTTCGGTCTCGTCGACACCAGCGAGCCGCTCCTGCAGCGTCCCGAGGTTGTCGGCGTACCACTCACCGCGGGCGCCGCGGCCGCAGTAGACGTGGGCGTCGACGACGGTGTGGGCGAAGCTGCCGGGCTCGAGGTCGACCTGCTGGGCGACGAGCTTCGTCAGCAGCGCGTAAGCGGCGATGTTGAAGGGAATACCGAGCGCCACGTCGCCCGAGCGCTGGGTGAGGTGGCAGTTCAGCCGGTCGCCCTGAACGTTGAAGACGAACGAGTAGTGACAGGGCGGCAGCGTCGAGACCGCGGCGTTGGCGGGATGCCAGGCGTTGACGACGAGCCGGCGGGAGTTCGGCGAGTCCGAAAGCGTGTCGATCACGTACTGTAGCTGGTCGAAGGTGAGCGAGCCGTCGTCCTCCTCGGTGACCCACTGGTGGGCGGCGTCGGGCCAGGACTCGCCTTCGAGTCTCCCATCTCCGGCTCCTTCGCCTTCCCCCGCGGGAACCGGATACCGACGCCAGAACCGGCCGTAGGCGGTGTCGAGGCGCCCCTCCTCGTCGGCCCAGGCGTTCCAGATTTTGGTCTCCTCGCGGAGGTCGCGGATGTGCTCGTCGCCCGAGAGGTACCACTCGAGTTCGTGGAGCATGGAGTTCCAGCGGTAGCCGTCCATCTTCTTCGTGGTGAGCAGCGGGAACCCCTTTCCGAGGTCGATCTCGTAGTGTTGGCTGAACGACGAGATCGTGTCCACCCCCGTCCGGTTCGGCTTGTACGCGCCCACAGAGAGCACGTCGTCGACGAGCTCGAGGTACTGTCGCATTAGCCTGAGTTCGGTGAAGCAGGGTTATAATAGCCACTGAAGTTTCGGAGTCGGCTCGACACGCTTCCTGCGGATTGTGGAACTGCGGACACTGATAGCCTCGACGGAGCCAACGACGAATGCCGAGCACACTCACAACCGCCACTGCACACCGCAAATACTCGCGCGGGGCGCACCCGCGCCCCGCACTCGAGGATGGTCGCCGCCACTCCACCCCGGCGACGCGCGGTCGTCCTCGGCGCACCCGCCGGGCGCGCCTCGAGACTGCGTCGCCGCTACCCCGCAGCAGTGAGTGGGCCGAGGGAGAACGGATACCGGTCCAGGGCTCGACGTACTCGAGACCGAACCGGTCGAAAAGGAACGACCAGCCGTCGAGCGTCGCACCGCGCTCACGCCGACCGAAAGGCGATCAGCGCGGCGGCGCCGACGAGAAGGGCCAGTCCAGCCCCGACGAGAAACGTCACCGACCAGCCGACGCGAACGACGAGCAGGCTGGTCGCCGTCCCGCCGAACACGCCGCCCCAGAGCTTCGCCGTGAGCATTAGGCCGTAGTTCTCGGAGGCGTACGTCTGCCCGTAGCGCCGGTTGACGATCCCCGGAAGGATGCTGAACGCGGGGCTCCGAAAGAACATCACGAGTCCGACGAAGGCGACGAAGACCCATCCGAGCTCGAGGGCGCCGGCCGCGACGATGCCGATGACGGCAACCCCGGAGAGAAAGAGGGAGCCGGCGACCGTTCGCTCCGGGCCGATCCTGTCGGCCGTGGCTCCGCCCGCGAACACCCCCACCCCCTGTCCGAGCGCGACGATCGCCGCCGCCGCGGTCGCCTGTGCCGACGTGAACCCGAGCTGGCCCGCGTAGGTGACGACCTTCTCGAGCACCATGAGCCCCACCCCGTTGACCGCGACGAAGACGGCGTACAGCAGCCAGAACTCGCGCGTCCGCAGCATCTCGCGCCAGGCGATAGCCGGCTCCGATTCGGCGGCCCCGCTCCCGACGGGTCTCGTCCCGCCGTCGCCCGCCGTCTCCGACGCTCCCTCCCCGGGACCCGGATCCCTGAGGACGAACGCGGCGACCAGCGACGCGGCTCCCGCGGCGGCGGCGAGCACCAGCATCGTCGCAGCGAAGTCGGCGTTGACGCTCCGTCGAAGCACCGGGATCAGCACGAAACTCGTCAGGCTGAAGGACATGCTCACCACGCCGGTCGTCATCCCTCGCCTGGTCCGAAACCACTCCGCGGGCGTGTTGATCGCCACGTTGTACGCGATGCCGACGCCGGCCCCGCCGATCCCGAACCAGAGGTACAGTTCGGGAACGGACGGGACCAGTGCGGCGCCCGCGTAGCCGACGACGACGAAGAGGGTCGCGACGAGCATCGGCACTCGCGGTCCCAGCCGATCTCGGACCCATCCGGACGGAAACGCCGCGAGCGTCTGCATCACGACCAGTACGGTGAAGACGGTCCCGATCGCGACGCTCGAGGCGCCCGACTCGGCGGCGAGCGGGTCCCGAAGCACCGGCCAGGCGAACTGGTACGTCCCGGCGAGACCGGTGGCGAGCGCCGCGGCGACGACGAACCGCCACCGGTATCGGGACCCTCTCTCGGACATGCACCCAGCGTACGCCGAGCGAGGTGAAAGTAACGGGGGGCCGACGCGACTGGGGTCTCGAGTTTGCGCTTACGAAAGCCGCCCGAGTGCGAGCGCGACCGTCTGCAATCGTCGGCCCCCGGGCTCCACGACCGACTGCCGGTCACCGGTATCCACGAACGCGGATACTTCTCGCCCAGTCAAAGGATAACACTTACAGATTCGTGCGTTCCGCTATCGACCATGCCAGAGACCGTACTCCTGATCGGCGGCGGCGGCCGCGAGCACGCCATCGCCCGCGCCCTGGAGGATAGCGAGGCAGACCTGCACGCCTGCGCCGGCAACCGAAACCCAGGCATCGCGCGGCTGGCGACTGGGTTCGAGACGCTCGAGACGACCGATCCCGAGGCGGTCGTCGCCTACGCCGAGGAGGTCGGCGCGACCATCGCCGTCGTCGGCCCCGAGGCACCGCTGGCGGCGGGGGTCGCGGACGCCCTCGAGGAGGCCAGCGTCTACGCCTTCGGCCCCAAACAGGCAGATGCCAGGATCGAGACGGACAAGGCGTTTCAGCGCCAGTTCATGGCCGACAACGCGATTCCGGGCTGTCCGGACTTCGAGACGTTCGAGGACATGGACGCGGCGTGTGAGTTCGTCGACGAGTACGACGGCGACCTCGCGATCAAGCCCGCTGGCCTCACCGGCGGGAAGGGCGTGAAGGTCATCGGCGACCAGGTCACCCCTGAGGAGGGCACGGAGTACATCCGCGACTCCGACTACGACCGGATCGTCCTCGAGGAGCGGCTGATCGGCGAGGAGTTCACGATCCAGGCGCTCGTCGCCAACGGCTCGTTCGTAACCGCGCCTGCGGTCCAGGATCACAAGCGCGCCTACGAGGGCGACGAGGGGCCGAACACCGGCGGAATGGGGTCCTACAGCGACGCGAGCTTCGAACTGCCGTTCATGACCCGCGAGGACTACACCGATGCCGTCGGCATCATCGAGGCCACCGTCGAGGCGCTCGAGGACTACAGAGGGATTCTCTACGGCCAGTTCATGCTGACGGCGGAGGGTCCAAAAGTGATCGAGTTCAACGCCCGCTTCGGCGACCCCGAGGCGATGAACACGCTGCCGGTGCTCGAGACCGACTTCCTCGACGTGCTCGTCGCCGCCCGCGACGGCGGACCGGTGCCCGAACTCGAGTTCGCCGAGCAAGCGACGGTCTGTAAGTACGCAGTGCCGGAGGGGTACCCGACGGATCCAAAAGCGGGTGCGAAAGTGCAGGTGGACGAGGAGAGTGCCGGAGAGGCGCTGCTCTACTACGCCAGCGTAGACGAGCGAGAGGACGGGATCTATACAACGACCTCGCGGTCGTTCGCCGTCGTCGGGATCGCGGACACCATCCCCGAGGCCGAAGAAATCGCCGAGGACGCTCTCGCGGTCGCGGGAGAGGAGGGGCTGCACATGCGACACGACATCGGGAAGGCGGAGCTGGTCCAGCAGCGGATCGACCACGTCGACTCGCTTCGGTCCGACTAGTCCCCTCAGTCCGGGCTGATTCCAATCAGCGTGAGCCGGAGTGTGATCACGAGTGTCTCCGACTCGCCGGCACGGTCGTAGTCGGCGATGAGATGGGTTCCGAACTCGCCGCGAGCGGTCGTTTCCCTGTCGTACTCGAATTCGTACGCGCTCGAGACCGTTTCGCCGGGAGCCAGCATCGAACCCATCGCGTTGACCCGCTCGAGCGACAGCGTCTCTGCGGCTGTGTCGTCGTTCTCGCTGAATTCGTCGAGCGCGAGCGAGGCGTCGGGCGGAAACGGGGGCTCCTCGAACGCGAGTTCGTCGTCGGTCGCGTTCGTCACCTCGAGTTCGACCTCGCCGCGTTCCCCGTGGTCGACGAGGCCGCTTCGGTCGATGGCAGTGACCTCGAGGTCGTCCGAACCCGTGGTCGCGTCCGCCTCGACGCGGACCGAGCCGGGGCCAGCGTTGTCGGTCCCGAACGCACTCGCACAGCCCGCCACCGAAACCAGTGCGCAAGCCGAGAGTAGGGAGCGCCGCTTCATGGCATCTGTTGGTAGTTTGGCATCAAGTAGCTACTCCAGGCTCAAAGAACCGTTGTAGTTTCTGTAAATCTCCTCGAAGTTAGTCCGGGGCTCGAGGCCACAGGCGACCCACGAACTGCCCTCGACGGCGCTGACGTCGTGTCGACTACCGTCGCCTGCTCCGGGAGGCCGTTACGTCGAGCCCCGGGCTGTAGTAGTACACCGGGTTCACGTCGGGAACCGCGAACCGTTCCGCCCGCAGCAGGGTGTTCTCCGCAACCGTTGCCTCGGCGGGGTATAACGTCCAGGGGTCGTGCTCGACGCCCGTGTATCGGAGGTCTCCGTCGGGAGCCTCGGTGTAGAACCGGTAGCGTTCGACGAGAAATCGCGCCAGCGAATCGTCGGGTGCGGAAAACGGCTCTCCGACGGGTCGGTAGGTCGCCCTGTATCTGGCGGGTCGCGCGCCGGGGTGGCGTCGACGGCTCGCAAACTGGACCTCGCCGTCCCGCGTCGAAAGCGAGATCCGGGCGTAGTAGTACGGCAGGTGGTGGACGAGTCGCGCAGCGAGCACGCTCGAGACCCCCTGGGCGTCGAGGCTGAAGAAGTACACCGCCGGTTCGCCCTCGTAGCTGACGTAGGTCCGAACGTTGATCTCGGGAAGTCGGATCCCCGCCCATCGGGGCAGGCCCCGTGGCCGGACGGCGACGTTGGTAAACGGGATTACCGAGAGCCATCCCGCTCCGTCGTGTGTGTCGAGGGAGAGCGACTCGGGGAGGTGGCCCTCGAGAATCGCGGGATCGACCGGCCAGTTCTCGAACAGCAGGTGCCGCCATCCCATCTCGAGCGGGACCATACAGAACCAACGGGCGGTGGCTGGAAGTGGGTTCCGCTCCGTCGAACAACGGGGTCTGCGATCGACCGCGTCGGTCGTGTAGTTTCTTGTAGGACTCCCACCAATCACCGGACAGTGACCGACGACGCCGACTCGAGACACGACCGCGTGACCGCTCACCCGACGCCCGGTCGGGCGAACTCGCTCGCCCACTGGCCGGACGCGAAACACCCATTTCGCGTCGCGATCAACTACGTCGTCGTCTGGCTGATCCGCATCTCCCCCAGTCTGCGGCTCAAGCGCCTGTTACTGCGCCGGCTCGGCGCGACCGTCGGCGAGGGGGTTTCGTGGGGGCTCGAGGCCACGCCCGACGTCTTCTGGCCGGAACTCGTCACCCTCGAGGATCACGCTATCGTCGGCTACGACGCGACGATTCTGTGCCACGAGTTCCTCCAGGAAGAGTACCGCACCGGCGAGGTCGTCGTCGGCGAGCGGGCGATGATCGGTGCGGGCGCGATCATCCTCCCCGGGGTCGAGATCGGCACGGGTGCGAGTGTCGCGGCGAACTCGCTCGTGACGCGGGACGTGCCGCCGGGAGAAACCGTCGCGGGGGTGCCCGCCGAGCCGATGGGCACCGCCTCGAGCGACGGCGAGGAGTCGTCCTGAGCGTCCGTCGCCTCGAGTCAGAGCCCGAGAGAAGCGAGAAGTCCGGGCGTCGCCGCTGCGAGGGCGAACATGATCCCGGCGAGCGCGAGTTGCATCCCTGCGCTCCGGCGGAGCCTGGCTCCGCGCTCCTCGAAGTCTCCCCCGACGAGTACCAGTTGGCTGTCGTCGGTCCCCCGGATGGCTGGTCCGTCGTCCGTTTCGACCACGGCTCCCTGCACCGCGATCTCCTCGCCCTCGCAGATCGCCGTCTCCTGGTAGCGATCCGGCGTGAGCGTCTTCCGGCCGAAACTGATCGAGACCTCGAGTCCGCTCAGCAGCCCGCCGTCGCCGATGAGGCCCACTCGCTCGAGTAGCTTCGTCAGCGGATCGGGGTCGCCGAGACGAGTCTCTGTTTTCGGCTCGCCGAGGTGGACGGTCGGTGCGTCGAAGGGGTCGAAAAGGGTCACATCGGGAACCAGCTGCTCGTCATCGACCCGGACGTAGCGCCCCCCGTGGAGAACGCTGAACTCGCCGACGGCCAGTCCGCCATCGTCGGTTCGCCAGCCGGTACTCCGGTTTCGGGTTCCACCCGTCTTCACCTTGCGTCGGACGCGCCAGGCGACGAGCGCGGCCGCGTCGGGGCTCTCGGACGCCTCCGCCGGCCGTTCTCGAGGCGGCGTCGCCGGCTCAGTCACGTCGATCGGACCGTGGATCGTCGTCTCGCCCTCGGTTCGACCACCGGGATCGATGTCCGCGGCGGCCGAGGTTATCGCCCGATACTGGCTGTAGTACCGGTGGGTCTGATACAGCGCGCCGACCCCGGTCAGACCGAACAACAGCGGGAGAAACGATTCCATACTCGAGAACATGGTCGCGGGGTGATAAATTTGCCAGATGTGACGGCTACAGTAGGCCGCCGAGCACCGACAGCCCCGTCACTGAGACGACCGTAATCACGACGGTCCAGAGGGCGATGCTCGCGGTCATCCAGCCGAGCGTCGACCGCCCGCGTGCGCCCAGGCCGAGCGCGAGCATCGCGGCGAGGTGGACGCCTGTCACCACGGGTGCGAGCAGCGCCAGACCGGGGAGGCCGTAGGCGTTCCAGATCCGTTTCGCCCGCTGACGGCGCTTCGACGGCCCCTCCTCGTCGCTCCGTCGGGACTCGAGCCAGGCCGAGAGTCGCCCGTGGGCGAGAACGATGCCATAAATCGGCAGGACGTTGCCGGCGAAGGCGACGGCCCCCACCAGTACCGGATCGAGACCGAGTGCGACGCCGATGGGGATCACCACCAGAATTTCGAGCAACGGCGTCGCGGCGAGTGCGAAGATGAGGAGATACTGCCAGGGACCGCTCGCGGTGTCGAGCCACTCGCGTGCCTGACTCTCGAAGGCCAGGGCTCCGGTTGCCGACTCGAGGCCTCCGCTGGCTGCGGTGAAAAGCGAATGGGTCGCGGACGCATCAACGACGAGCGGATCCATCAGAACGGGTTTCGTCGGCGAGCGATTGAGTCGTTCGATTTGGGTCCTTACAGCGACGACCAGGCCTTCCGCGCGCGGTTCCAGGAGGTGAGGTCGGCGATCCAGCGGGCGGCGATGAACTTCTTCAGGTTCTTTGCCGGGACGCCCCCGAACGTGTCGACGGGCAGCATCTGGACGTTGTGGGCAACGGCCTTCTCGCCGACGGAGACGACGGTTCCCTTGTCTTCGAACTCCCAGATCCGAAGCGGGCGGTTCTCGATGGCCCGCGAGATGTTCTCACCGGCGACTTCGGCGGCCTGCCAGGCGGCCTGGGCGGTCGGTGGTGCGGGCTGGCTCCCCTGGTCGATGATGGCCGAGTCGCCGATGGCGAAGACGCGCTCGTCGCTGGTCTGGAAGTTCGCGCCGGCGTTGACGCGGTTGTGCTCTTTCTCGAGGTCGGCTTCCCCCATCGCGTCGCGGCCGGTGATGCCGCCGGTCCAGACGAAGACGTCGTACTCGAGGGGGTCGCCCTCGTCGAAGTGGATGGTGCCGTCCTCGGCCTCGGTGATCGGGTCGTCGGTGTGGATGGTGACGCCGGCCTCCTCGAGCAGGTCGCGCAGGGCTTGCTGGATCTCGGGGTCGTTACCCGGGAAGATCTCGTCGAGCGCCTCGACGAGGTGGATGTCGAGGGGTGCGCGGTGTTTGTCGCGGAACTCGGCGATCTCGCCGGCGGACTGGATACCAGAGAGACCGGCGCCGCCGATGACGATCTGTGCAGGCTCGCCGCGGGTCGCCTCCTGACTCGCAGCGTTGATCTGGTCGTGGATCTCGAGTGCGTCGTCGAGGCTCTTCAGAGTCTGTGAGTGCTCCTCGAGGCCGGGGATGCCGTAGTAGGCGGTCTGGCTGCCGAGGCAGACGAGGACGTAGTCGTACTCGACGTCCTCGCTGTCGGCGAGTTCGACGACCTGTTCGTCGACGTCGACGTTCGTAACGCTGTCCTGGATGAACTGCGTCGTGGGATCGGCGATGTCGTGAACGGGGATAGTGATATCCGAACGGACGTTCGGGTCTCGGATCACGCGGTGGGACTCGTGAAGAACGAGGTGGTAGTCGGTATCAGAAACCCAGGTGAGTCTCGTGGTGCTGTCGAGTTCCGATTGGAGCTTCGAAATCGCGCCGGCACCCGCATAACCAGCGCCGAGAACGACGACATTCTCAGTCATACTGCACTCTGGGAAACACTCCGATACAAAGGTGTTGAAACCGTCACCGCCGTGTGTACAGGTCTCATGCGGCAGGTTCTGCCGGATGGCGTCGGTGTTACAGGATCCGTTTACCGAACGCACTCGAGGACAGTTCGGCGGCCAGCGTCCCAGTCTCGTTCTGCTCGTCGAGGATCGGGTTCACCTCGACGACGTCCATCGATCGGAGGACGCCGTGGCGATTGTCGTACTCGGAGATCGTCTCGAGGGCGGAGTGGGCTTCTCGATACGTCGCCCCGCCTCGGACGGGAGTCCCGACACCGGGTGCCGCCTTGGGGTCGAGCCAGTCGAGGTCGAGACTGACGTGAATGCCGTCGGTGTCGCTAGTGGCGACCTCGATCGCGTCCTCGACGACGGCCGTGATCCCGCGTTCGTCGATATCGGACATGGTGAACGCGGTCGCCTCGCTCTCTCGAATCGCCTCGCGCTCCCGGTCGTCGATGCTGCGCAGGCCGACGTAGACGACGGATTCCTCGCGAATCCGGGGGGCCTTCGCCCACTCTAACTCCCCGAACAGTCCTTTCCCGAGGACCGCGGCGAGGGGCATCCCGTGGACGTTTCCGCTGGGCGAGGTTTCGGGCGTGTTGAGGTCCGCGTGGGCGTCGAACCAGATCACGCCGAGGTCCGCTTCCTGGGCGGCGCCGCCCATCGTCCCGATCGAGATCGAGTGATCGCCACCGAGAACGAGCGGAAACACGCCGTCCGCCAGCGCCTCTGCGACCTGTGACTCGAGACGCGAACAGACGTCCTCGATCTCGTTCAGGAACTTCGCGTTGCCCGTCCGCGGCGGGTTGGCATCGGGATCTCGCTCTTCGGCCCGCGGGATCAGGAGGTCCCCGGTGTCGACGCAGTCGACGCCGGCGTCCTCGAGTCCGTCGGCCAGTCCCCCGTATCTGATCGCGGACGGCCCCATGTCAACGCCGCGTCTGTTCGCCCCGTAGTCCATCGGCGCACCGATAATTCGCACGGTTCGGCCCATACGGTTCCGTTCGGGAGCGGGCGTTTAGTTCGTAGCGGTTCCGATGCGGGAAAGCCGACGACAGATTTAGGGTTAGACGGCCCTAATTTGATTACGATGATGCTGAGCGACGTGATGGAAGATTACCTGAAGGTGATCTATCAGCTTCAGCGCGGCCGCGAGGACCGGATCAAGACCTCCGAAATCGCCGACGAACTCGACGTCACGTCGCCGACGGTCACCAGCATGCTCGAGAAACTCGAGGAACGGGGGCTGGTCGACCGCGAGAAGTACCGCGGGGTTACACTCACCGACGAGGGGGAGACGGTCGCGCTCGAAGTCGTCCGCCACCACCGACTGCTCGAGGCCTACCTCACCGAACACTTAGATTACGACTGGTCGGAGGTCCACGAGGAGGCCGACCGCCTCGAACATCACATCAGCGAGGACTTCGAGAAACGCGTCGCGGCCGCTCTCGACGATCCGAACGTCGACCCCCACGGCTCACCGATCCCGAGTGCGGATCTCGAGGCACCGACGCCGGCCGGGGACTCCGTCACGGAGTTCGACGAGGGGGAGACGGTGGTCGTCGAGGAGGTTGCCGACCACGATCCGGAAGTGCTCTCCTATCTTGCGGACCATGGCATCGAACCCGGCGTCGAACTCGAAATTCTCGAAATCGCTCCGTTCGGAATGATCACGGCTCGTGCCGCCGGTCACGACGACCCGATCTCCCTGCCGGAGGACGTCGCCCGCCACGTCCGAGTAGTGGTACCGGCCGGCATCGAACAGTAACGAGCCCCGACGCGTTACGTGTCTACCGACATTCATTAGCGTAGACTCAGTCTAAATATCGATGGGGAACATATATTATTAGCCGCGTCTAAACATTGGCGTATGAAGAACGCAATCGAGTTGCGAACTCGAGGTGGTGTCGTTGTCACGTCGCGATAGGATCGCCGACTCCGTACCGACCTGGATACTTGCAATCGCCCCGATCGTTATTCTCGGTGCTGTTTCCGGACTGCTCTATCTAACCTCACCCTTCGGCGACATCGAGTCGATGGCCGGAGCGAGCACCCTTGAAATCCTGTGGATGCTCACGATCATCGGCGCGATCGCGGGCATCGTCCCGGTCGTGATCGGAATGCTCTGGTTCCCGTTCATTCGAGCGCTCGACCACCGCTACCTGCACGCCTTTCTGGCGCTCTCCGCGGGGGTACTCGCGTTCATCGCCTTCGAGATGACCGAGGAGGTCTTCGAGCACGGCGCCGAGATCGGACCCGTGGCCGTGGGTGGAATCGAACTCGCCGGACTGATCGTCGCCGCCGGACTCGCGACCGCGGGCGTCGGCGGCACGTTCGCCGTGATGTACGCGGTCAGCGAGTGGCGACAGCGAAAAATGGCCAGCGCCGAAAAGAGCGGCCTGACGATCGCCTACCTCGTCGCGGTCGCACTCGGCTTACACAGCATCGGCGAGGGACTCGCGATCGGCGTCGCGTTCATCGACGGCCAGGGCACGCTCGTCATGCTGCTCGTCGTCGGCTTCGTCATGCACAACGTGATGGAGGGGCCGACGATCGTCGCCGCGGTCGCCCGCGAACACTCGGTTCCACCGCTGCGTCACTTTGCGCTAATGGGCGTCATCGCCGGCGGCCCGGTGATCCTCGGCGGCTGGGTCGGTAGCCTCGCGAACTCGTCGGTGCTCGCGGTGCTGTTCTACGCCGTCGCCGTGGGGGCAATCTTGCAGGTGCTCATCGAACTCGTCGACCTGATCAAGTTCGACGCCGAGGCCGTGGTCACCCGGCTGAACGCCGCCACGTTCATCGTCGGCGTCGCACTGATGTTCGTCCTCGAGGACGTGATCGTCGAGGGCTGGATTGTCCCGGGCTAGTTGTCGCCGACTCAGGCCGCGAGATACGGCTCACAGACCCGCTCGATTCCCTCTTCGAACGATATTTTCGGCTTCCAGCCGGTTGCCGCCGCGAATTTCGACGCATCCGCCATCGTGTCGTAAACGTAGACGTTCGACGGGATCGGATTCTCGACGTACGACGGTTCGACCGCGGCCCCGAGTTCTTCGTTGAGCAGGTTGACGACCGTGTTGAAGTCGTAGCGCTCGCCGGTCCCGAGGTTGTACGTTCCCGTTAGCTCGGCATCCGCCGCCCGCTCGAGCCCCCGGACGACGTCGGATACGTGCGTGAAATCCCGCGTCTGAGTGCCGTCACCGTAGAGCACCGGTGAGCGGTTGTGAGCGATATCGTCGGCGAACTGGGCGACGACGTTCGCGTACTGGCCTTTGTGACTCTCGGCGCCGCCGTACCCCTGGTAAACCGAAAACAGCCGTATGCCGGCGAGGCTCATCCCGTATCGGTTCGTGAAGTACTCGGCGTAGCGTTCGCGGGCGAGTTTCGACGCCTCGTATCCGGTTTCGGCCTCGACGGACATCGACTCGGAGGACGGCTCCGTTCGGCTGCCGTACACCGACGAGGTCGACGCGTAGACGATCGAGTCACAGCCGTCCCTGCGGGCCTGTTCGACTGTGTTGACGAACCCTTCGACGTTGATTCGCGCGCCGCGGGCCGGTTCCGCCTCGTGCATCGAATACGACGACATCGCAGCCAGATGAAAACAGACGTCGACATCGGTCGGGAGATCCGGATCGAGCACGTTCGCCTCGACGAACTCCACGCGATCAGTCAGATTCGATGGCGTTCCCAGCGAGCAGTCGTCGACGGCGATCACGTCGTTCGCCCGAGCGAGGTGATTGGCCAGATTCGATCCGACGAACCCGGCCCCACCAGTTACCAGCACACGCTGTCCGTCCATAGCCGTCACACACCGCCGATCGACAAAAACCATTGACGTGTTGACGATGACTGATCAACAGAGTTACGACAGCCAACGTAACATCTGAGATCGAAGGCGCTACCCGGTCAACCCATCGGGTTTAAGGAATTCAATTACGAAGGGTTCGCTATGTCATCGATCGAACTCACCCCCAGCCAGAAAAAAATTTTGCGGGCGCTAACGAACCTGCACAAAGAGTCCGAGGATGCGATCAAAGGCGAAGAGATCGCAGCGCAGGTCGACCGGAACCCCGGCACGATCCGTAACCAGATGCAGAGCCTGAAGGCGCTCCAGTTAGTAGAAGGGGTCCCCGGACCGAAAGGGGGATACAAACCGACCGCCGCTGCCTACGAGGCTCTCGAGATCCAGCAGATGGACGAACCCGCCTCCGTCCCCCTCGAACACGACGGTGAGGCGGTCGAGGGCGTCCTCGTCGAGGAGATCGACCTCTCGAGCGTCCACCACCCGGAACTCTGTCGGGCCGAAGTGCACCTCCAGGGCTCGATGAGCGACATCCACGAGGGTGACAGCGTCACCGTCGGTCCGACGCCGCTATCGAAACTCGTCATCGACGGCACCGTCGACGGGAAGGACGATACGAACAACATCCTCATTCTGCGTATCGACGACATGCAGGCGCCGGCAGAAGAGCCGGCACACTGAGCCCTCGTCGCTTCTGTTAGTCTTTCGCCCGATAGCACTCGAGTCACTGCCGAGGCCTGTACGGAACTGTCGGAAAACGGACCGGGGGTCTACTCGTCGCTCGCGTCGTCGGACTCGTCACTCGAGATGACGTCGACGCTCGCGACGGCGTCACCCGCGTCGACGTTCATCAGCGTGACGCCCATCGTGTTCCGGCCGACCGCCGACACTTCGCCCGCTCGCGTCCGCATGATCTGGCCGCGCTCGCTCATCATCACGAGGTGATCGTCCGGCGTGACCGCTTTGACTGCGGCCACGCGACCGTTTCGATCGTTGGTCTTGATGTCGATGAGTCCCTTCCCGTAGCGGGACTGGGTCCGGTACTCCGAGAGAAGGGTGCGCTTCCCGTAGCCGTTTCGCGTCACCGTCAGCAGCGCCCGCTCGTCGCCTTCGTCGGTGGCGACCAGGCCGGCGACGGCGTCGTCGTCCTGGAGTTTGATCCCGTTGACGCCGCGGGCGTTCCGGCCCATCGGCCGAACCTCGCTCTCGTCGAAGCGGATGGTCATCCCCCTCTCGGTCGCGACCACGAGATCCTTCGAGCCGTCGGTCACCTCGACGTCGACCAGTTCGTCGCCGTCCTCGAGGGAGGCGGCGATGATCCCCGTCGAGAGGATGTTGTCGAACTCCTCGCCGGCCGTGCGCTTCACGTAGCCGTGTTTGGTCACCATTGTCACGCACTCGTCGGCCTCGAAGGCGTCGGTGTCGACGATGGCGGTAATGTTCTCGCCCTTATCGAGGTCGAGGATGTTGACGGCGGACTTCCCGCGGGCGGTACGACCCATCTCGGGAATCTCGTACGTTTTGAGCTGGTACACCTGGCCGTGGTTCGTAAAGCACAGCAGGTAGTCGTGGGTGTTCGCCTGGAACACCGTCGTCACCCTGTCGTCGGGCTTGACGTCGGCGCCGATGATCCCCTTGCCGCCCCGGCCCTGCGGATCGAAGGCGTCGGCTGGCATTCGCTTGACGTAGTCGTCCTCGGTCATGACGACGATCACGTCCTCCTCCGGGATGAGGTCCTCGTGGGTGACCGTTCCGTGGTCCTCGACGATCGAGGTCCGGCGGTCGTCGTCGTACTCGTCTTTCACCTCGAGCAGCTCGTCGGTGATCACCGAGTCGAGTTCGACGTCGCTCTCGAGGATCGTCTCGAGGCGTTCGATCTCGGCTTCGACCTCCCCGTACTCGTCTTCGATTTCGGCGGCCTCCATCGAGGTGAGGCTCCCGAGTTGCATCCGGACGATGTGCTCCGCCTGCCGCTCGGAGAAGTCGAACGTCTCGCGCAGGCCCGCTCTCGCAGCCGATCGGTCCTCGGAGTTGCGGATCAACTCGACGACGTCCTCGACGTTCTCGAGGGCCTTCAGCCGGCCCTCGAGGATGTGGGCTCGCTCCTCGGCCTCGTTCAGGTCGTACTCGCTGCGTCGGCGAACGACCTCGCGACGGTGGGAGACGTACTCCTGCAGGGTTTCTTTGAGCGAGAGCACCTTCGGCTGGCCGTCGACCAGCGCGAGGTTAATGACGCCGAACGTGCGCTCGAGGTGGTTCTCTAGCAGTCGGTTCTTGACGACCTCGGTGTTCGCGCCGCGTTTGAGTTCGACGACGACCCGAACCCCGTTGCGGTCGGACTCGTCGCGCAGGTCGGAGATCCCCTCGATATCGCCCTCGTTGACGTCGTCGGCGATCCGCTCGACCATCCGGGCCTTGTTGGCCTGGAACGGGAGTTCCGTGATGACGATCCGCTCACGACCCGATTTCCACTCCTCGACCTCGAACTCCGCACGGACGCGAATCCGCCCGCGACCGCTCGCGTACGCGGAGTAGATGGCGTCGCGACCGACGATGTTCGCCCCGGTCGGGAAGTCGGGGCCCTTGACGTGCTCCATCAGGTCCTCGACGGTCGCCTCGGGGTTCTCGATGAGTTCGATCGTCGCGTCGATCACCTCGCCGAGGTTGTGTGGGGGAATGTTCGTCGACATCCCGACGGCGATCCCCGAGGAGCCGTTGACCAGCAGGTTCGGGAACGCCGCGGGCAGGACGTCGGGTTCCTGGAGGCGGTCGTCGTAGTTCGCAGAGAAGTCGACGGTGTCCTTCTCGATGTCCTCGAGTAACTCCTCGGCGATGGGGGCCATCCGCGCCTCCGTGTAGCGGGGGGCCGCGGGCGGGTCGCCGTCCATCGAGCCGAAGTTCCCCTGGCCGTCGACCAGCGGGTAGCGCATCGAGAAGTCCTGGGCCATCCGGACCAGGGTGTCGTAGATCGCCTGGTCGCCGTGGGGGTGATAGTCACCCATCGTCTCCCCGACGATCGAGGAGGACTTGCGGTGACTCGAGCCCGAGGAGACGCCCATCTCGTGCATCGCGTAGAGGATGCGCCGATGGACGGGCTTGAGCCCGTCCTCGACTCGCGGGAGGGCGCGACCCGCGATGACGCTCATCGCGTAGTCGATGTATGACTGTTCCATCTCGTCTTCGATCCGGACCGGTTCGACGCTTCTGGCGTCGATGTCGGTCGGGTCGGGTACGTCTGAACTCATGTAGATTGCGTAGGTGTGTTTTGAGTAACCGGGTCTAGATGTCGATCCACTCGGCTTCCGGCGCGTGGTCCTTGATGAACTGCTTTCGCGGCTCGACGGCGTCGCCCATCAGCACCGAGAACATCTTGTCCGCGGCGGCGGCGTCCTCGACGGTGATCTGCTTGAGGATGCGGTTCTCGGGGTTCATCGTCGTCTCCCAGAGCTGCTTGGGGTTCATCTCGCCCAGTCCCTTGAAGCGCTGGACCTGGGAGGGGTTGCCGTCGCACTTCTCTTCGACGATCTCGTCGCGTTCGGCGTCGGTCATCGCGTCGTAGGTGTTCCCACGGTAGCGGATCCGGTACAGCGGGGGCTGGGTCGCGTAGACGTAGCCGCCCTCGAGCAGCGGGCGCATGTGGCGGTAGAAGAACGTCAGGAGCAGGGTACGGATGTGTGCCCCGTCGACGTCGGCGTCGGTCGCCATGATGATCTTCTTGTACCGAACGGCTTCGGGATCGAACTCGTCGCCGATGCCAGCGCCGATCGCGGTGATGATGTTGCGGATCTCGTCGTTCTCGAGGATTCGATCGAGTCGGTGTTTCTCGACGTTGAGGATCTTCCCCTTGATCGGAAGAACGGCCTGGAACTCGGGATTTCGGGCCTGTTTCGCGCTGCCGCCCGCGGAGTCACCCTCCGCGATGAAGATCTCGGCCTCGTCCGGGTCTTTCGTCTGGCAGTCAGCGAGTTTTCCGGGGAGGGCGGTGGAGTCGAGGGCGGACTTGCGGCGGGTCAGCTCCTCCGCCTTCTTCGCCGCCTTGCGGGCCTTCGCGGCCTCGACGGCCTTCATCACGATCGCCTGGGCGGTATCGGGGTGTTCCTCGAAGTAGGTGCTCAGCCCGTCGTGCATGCCGCTCTCGACGATTCCCCGCACTTCGGAGTTGCCGAGTTTGGTCTTGGTCTGGCCCTCGAACTGGGGATCGGGGTGTTTGACGGAGATCACTGCGGTCAGCCCCTCGCGGATGTCTTCTCCTCGCAAGTTCTCCTCGAGGTCCGAGAGCAGGTCGTTGTCGGTCGCGTAGTCGTTGACGACGCGCGTGAGCGCGGTCTTGAACCCGGTGAGGTGCGTTCCCCCTTCGCGGGTGTTGATGTTGTTCGCGAAGGCGTGGATCGATCCCTGGAGCTCCTGGGTCGCCTGCATCGCCACCTCGATCTGGATGTTCTGGTCCTCGTCCTCGAAGTAGATGACGTCCTCGTGCATCGGCGCCCGCGTCTCGTTCAGGTAGGTGACGAACTCGCGGATACCACCCTCGTACTCGAAGGTCTCTTCGATGACTTCGCCGTCGGCCGCTTCGACTTCCGCCTCGCGTTCGTCGCAGATCGTGATCCGGACGCCGGAGTTGAGGAAGGCGAGTTCCCGAAGCCGGTTCGAGAGCGTCGAGAAGGAGAACGAGGTCGTCTCAAAGATCTCCTCGTCCGGCCAGAACGTAATCTCCGTTCCGGTGTCTTCGTCGGGATCGAGGTCGCGAACCCGTTCCATATCGCCCTGGGGTTCGCCGCGTTCGAAGGCGTGGGTGAACACGCCGCCGTCGCGTCGAACCTCGACCTCGAGGCGACCCGAGAGGGCGTTGACCACCGAGACGCCGACGCCGTGGAGGCCGCCGGAGACCTGGTAGGACTTGTTGTCGAACTTCCCACCGGCGTGGAGGACGGTGAGGATGACCTCGAGGGCGGGCCGGTCGTACTCCGCGTGGGTGTCGACCGGAACCCCGCGTCCGTCGTCGGCCACGGTCACCGCGCCATCGTCGTGGATGGTGACGGTGATCTCGTCGCAGTGACCTGCCAGTGCCTCGTCGATCGAGTTGTCCACCACTTCGTAAACGAGATGGTGGAGCCCTCGAGAGTCTGTAGAACCGATGTACATCGCCGGCCGTTTTCGCACGGCCTCCAGACCTTCTAAGACCTGGATTTGTCCGGCTCCGTACTCGCTTTCCTGGGACATGAGAAACCTGCTTTCGGTTAGTGGGCGGGGGGTAATAAAAGTCACGTGTACGCGCTCGCGCGCGAGACGATGTTCACTTTCGCTCCGGTAGCGCACACCTTTTAGCCCCACCGCCGATATGAACAGACGATGACGTCGTTTCAGTCGACACTCGGCGAGGAGGAGGGGATCGCCGAAGAGCTGGCGGAAAACCAGCGCGCGATCTCCATCGCCGAGTTCTTCGAGAAGAACAAGCACATGCTCGGCTTCGACAGCGGCGCTCGAGGCCTCGTGACGGCCGTCAAGGAGGCCGTCGACAACGCGTTAGACGCCGCAGAGGAATCGGGCATCCTTCCGGACATCTACGTCGAGATCCAGGAGGACGAGGACTACTACACCCTGATCGTCGAGGATAACGGCCCCGGGCTGACGAAGGATTCCCTCCCGAAGGTCTTCGGAAAGCTGCTCTACGGCTCTCGCTTTCACGCTCGCGAGCAATCTCGCGGCCAGCAGGGGATCGGCATCTCGGCCGCCGTGCTCTACTCTCAGCTGACCAGCGGGAAGCCCGCCAGAATCACCAGCCGCACCCAGGGCTCCAGCCAGGCCCAGTACTTCGAGTTGATCGTCGACACCGACGAAAACGAACCCGAGATCAGCGTCGACCGCGAGACGACCTGGGACCGGCCCCACGGCACCCGGATCGAACTCGAGATGGAGGCGAACATGCGCGCCCGCGGACAGCTCCACGACTACATCAAGCACACCGCGGTCGTCAACCCCCACGCGCGACTCGAGCTTCGCGAGCCGACGGCGCACTTCAAGTTCGAACGGGCGACGGACCAGCTCCCCGAGGAAACCGAGGAGATCCGTCCGCACCCCCACGGGGTCGAACTCGGCACCGTGTTGAAGATGCTGAACGCGACGGACTCCCAGACGGTCTCGGGCTTCCTCCAGGAGGAGTTTACCCGCGTCGGGAAGAAGACCGCCGATTCGGTGATCGACGCCTTCCGCGACCGCCACTACGGTCGCGAGATGTCCTGGTCGCCACCCGGCACCCACGAGTCCGCCGACGTCGAGGCAATCGTCGAGGACGCCACCGTGAACAAGGGCGCCGAACCGACGGCCGCCTTCGCCGCGACGGTCGCCGACGCCGTCTCGAGTCGCGACCGAATCGCTCACCACGAACTCCGGGAGCTGATCGCGACGGCTGCGGAGTCAGCCGAAGCAGAACACGACACCGCATTCGGTGACACCGTCAGGGAGAACGTTCTCGAGGCGGTCTGGACCGCGCTCATCGACGCTGATCCGGCGGCGGAGGGTGCACTCGAGGCTGACGAGACCGGCGATCAGAACGAATCGCGCCTGGTCACCGACCTGTACGCGCTCGCGGATGACGCGACGAGCACGCGAAAGGACGATGAGGTCATCCACGCCTTCGCCGACCGGCTCGCCGGCAAGTTCGCGGACGAGGAAGACGTCCGGCACCGGCTCACCCGGCGGGAACTGCGCGCCTACGTCGACCGCGCCGCGGAACTCACCGAGGAGTACGACGAGGTGGCGTTCGGCGACACCGCCCGCGAGAACGTGGCCGAGGCGATCTGGGACGTGATGGTGACCGTCCCCGACGATCCGCCGCTGGTTCGCGAACTCGCGGAGGACCGCGACGCGACGAGCAATCTCGTCGACGGGATGCGGGCGACCGACATCATGGCACCGCCGACGCGGTGTCTCTCACCGATCACCGACGACCTCATCGAGGCGGGGCTCAGAAAGGAGTTCGAGGCCGATTTCTACGCGGCAGCGACCCGCGACGCCGAGGTTTCCGGCGGCGATCCGTTCATCGTCGAGGCCGGTATCGCCTACGGCGGCGACCTCGGGGCCGAGGGCAGCGTCGACGTCCTCCGGTTTGCGAACCGCGTACCGCTGGTCTACCAGCGCGGTGCGTGTGCGACCACCGACGTCGTCAAGTCGATCGGCTGGCGCAACTACGGCCTCGACCAGCCCGGCGGCTCCGGGCTGCCGAACGGTCCCGCGGTCATCATGGTCCACGTCGCCTCGACGAACGTGCCGTTCACGAGCGAGTCCAAAGACGCCGTCGCGAACGTCCCCGAGATCGAAGACGAGATCGAACTCGCGATTCGCGAGGCCGCCCGCGAACTCAAGAGCTACCTCAACAAGCGCCGGTCGATGCAAAAACGGCGGAAGAAGCAGAACGTCCTGGGGAAGATCCTCCCCGAGATGGCCGAGAAGGTCGCAGAGGTGACCGGCCGAGACGAGCCAGACATTGACGACGCCATCGGCCGCATCATGAACAACGTCGTCGTCGGCCGCCAGATCGAGGCAAACGGCGACGGGAACCGGATCAGCGTCGTCGTCGAGAACCACTCCGGTACGACGGAATCGCTCGAGATCACCGACATCGTCTCCGCCGAGCCGCGGAACCTGAGCAACGGCGCGACCGTCGTCGAGATGGACGAGGAGTGGTTCGTCAAGTGGTCCCCGGACGTTTCGAGTGACGACGAGGCGGTCCTCGAGTACGAGGTCGATGCCGACGCGGCGTTCGATCTGGACGTGAAAGGCGTCGAAGACGAGAAACTCACGGTGTCATCATGAGCACGAAAAACGACGAGCAGGCCAGAGCGCAGTTGATCGATCTCGCCGCGCAGTTCTACGACCAGTTCGAACTGGGCGAGATCCCGAGCATGTCGATTCCGACCCGGACGAAGAGCAACATCGAGTACGACGAGGATAGCGGCGTCTGGGTGTACGGCGACCGACAGTCGACCCGATCCGCGAACTCCGTTCGCGGCGCCCGGAAGCTCCTCAAGGCGGTGTACACCATCGAGTTCCTGGCGAACCAGCTCGAGGAGGACCGTTCCTCGACCCTGCGTGAACTCTACTACCTCTCCGAGAGCTGGGACAACAAGGAGGCCCAGTTCAACGACCAGGACGAGTCGAACCAGCTGATCGAGGACTTAGAGATCGTCTCTGAGGTCACCCGCGAGGACTTCCACATGCGGCCCGAGGAGTCGGGGGCGACGATCATGGGGCCGCTCCACCTGCGCGAGCAGACACGCCGCGGCGAGCGGGAGATCCACTGCCAGGAGGACGTCGGCGAGGGCGGCTACCAGATCCCGAACAACCCGGACACGATCGAGTTTCTGGACTCCGACGCCGAGTTCGTGCTCGCGGTGGAGACCGGCGGTATGCGCGACCGGCTCGTCGAGAACGGCTTCGACGAGGAGTACGGCGCGCTGATCGTCCACCTGAAGGGCCAGCCCGCACGGGCGACCCGACGGATCACCAAGCGGCTCCACGACGAACTCGACCTTCCCGTCACCGTCTTCGCCGACGGCGACCCGTGGTCCTACCGGATCTACGGCTCCGTCGCCTACGGCTCGATCAAGTCCGCTCACCTCTCGGAGTACCTCGCAACGCCAGAGGCCCAGTACATCGGTATCCAGCCCGCCGATATCGTCGAGTACGACCTTCCGACGGACCCGCTGTCGGACTCGGACATCAACGCCTTAGAGAGCGAACTCGAGGACCCGCGCTTCCAGACCGACTACTGGGAGGAACAGATCGAGTTACAGCTCGAGATCGAGAAGAAGTCCGAACAGCAGTCGCTCGCCGCTCGCGGACTGGACTTCGTGACGGAGACGTATCTCCCGGAACGGCTCAGTGAGATGGACGTCATCTAGACGTCTATCGAACCGCGGTTTCGGGAGATGCTGCCGGAACGACTCGAGGCGATGGACGTCAGCTAGGCGCTTCTCGTCCCACGATCAGGCTCGCTCGAGGTCGACGTCGTGATCGGACCCCGGGACGAACTCGCCGGGCCCCGATTCCGTCCGGCACTCGTCCGACGGTGACCCAAAGGCTCGTTTCTCCGCGCTAACGCAGTGACGACAGTAGACGTTCGTCCCTTCTGAGGTCGTCAGCGGAACGCCGAACAGCGCGACTTCGTCGCGGTAGGTTCGCTCGAACCCAGCGCCAACGGAGTCGCCACACTCGATACAGTCCGCGCCGGGGTCGACGATCCGGCGCTCGTCGGTTTCGCGTATTCGGCCGTGTCTGCTTACCGGGCCTCGGTCTGCGAGTCGGCGCTTCGACGGCGGAAATGTGGTGAACCCGGCAATGCTGAAGACGAACGCGAACAGGAACACCAGTGTTGCGAGTACCGTCCCTCCACTCACCATCCAGAAGAACAGCCCGATGGCCGTGAACATCGCGGCAAATCCCCAGAGAAACAGGGTCACTATCGTGCCCATGGCTCGCTCTGCGATCGAGGGACTGGTTCGCTTCGATGAGTCGACAACCCCGTCCGCGTCGACGACCGTCCGTGTCGGGCTTCCGAAGTAGGAGTAGCCGGCATAGAGGACGTTGGCGATCCCCATGGTCCACGTGAGGGTAAACAGCGCGATCACGACGTGGGTCAGCGCACCGCCGAGCGACCGCTTGATCAGCACTGCGTGGCTTCCGGCGTCCTCTTCTACGTCCCACCCTTCGTCCAGTGCAATCCGAATGCGACGCTCGAGGACGTCCCGGTCGGTGAACTCCTCGTCGTCGGACTCCGCGGCCCCGGTGCTCGTGGCGGTCCCGCAGTTCGGACAGAAGTTCATCGTCTCGCAGACTCCCTCGCCGCAGTTCGTGCAGTACGCGGGCGGGGGATCACTGTCCATACGAGCGATACATCTTGCTGATAGCTAAATCCTTCGACAGGACGGCCGCAGAGCGACGAAAATCGGTGTGGTCGAGCTACTCGTCCAGTACGACCGGCACGCCGCGTTTGGCGACGTCGACGACGAACGCTTCCTCGTCCGTCTCGAGCGCATCGAACGTATTGTAGTGGATCGGGAGCACGAGTCCCGGTTCGATGGTCTCGGCGAGGTCGGCGGCGTCGCGGCGGTCCATCGTGAAGCTGCCGCCGATCGGCGGCAGGAGGAGGTCGACCGCGAGTTCCTCGTGGACGGGGAGCACGTCGGAATCGCCGGGCCAGAAAGCGGTCACCCCGTCGATCGTGACGCCGTAGCCACACCCCTCGCCCTCGGGGTGGTAGGGGTTCCCGTCGTCGTCCGTGTAGGGGCCGCTGGCCTCGTTGTACGCCTGGGTCGTGTAGAGGTCGAGCGGGCCGAGCACGAAGCTCTCGTCGCCACGAACGCGTTCGATCTCGTAGGGGAGTTCCTCGGGCTGTTCCTCCACCCGATCGATTTCGTCTGCGTCGATCGCCTCGTGACAGAGCACGATGGCGTCCTCGTGGGCCACCCGCCGGATCCCGTCGGGGTCGTAGTGGTCGTCGTGGGTGACGAGCACGAGGTCGCCGTCGCGGGCGTCGTACTCGTCCAGGACGCCGTACCGGCCGGGGTCCATGTAGACGACCGTGCCGGTCTCGCCCTCGAGGCGGACGGTCGCGTAGCCGAGCCAGTCGACGGTAACGGCACCGAATCTAACGGTCATGGTCGTCACTTCACGCGAGTCGCCGAAAAACGTTCGGCTGGCGGCACGTCGCGGAGTGGTCTCGAGGCGTCGCGATCAGGGGATCCGAACCGTATTCTCGAGCGTGCCCACGCCCTCGATTTCGACTTCGATCTCGTCGCCGTCCGCGAATTTCCCGACGCCTTCGGGGGTGCCGGTGGCGATCACGTCGCCCGGTTCGAGGGTGAGGTAGCTCGTGATCTCGGCGATGAGTTCCGGAATCGGGAAGATGAGTTGCTCGAGCGACCCGTCCTGGCGCTGCTCGCCGTTGACCCACGAGCGGACGGACGCATCGTCGGGAACCTCGTCGGGGGTGGCGAGCACGGGGCCGACGGGGGCCGCCCCGTCGAAGGCCTTCCCGCGGACCCAGTTCTGTTCCTGACGCTGATCGTCGCGGTTCGAGAGGTCGTTGACGCAGGTGAAGCCCTCGACGACGTCTATCGCCCGTGCTTCCGGAACGTCCCGGCACTGTTCGCCGATCACGACCCCGAGTTCGGCCTCGTAATCGATTCGTTCCTTTCCGGCGGGGACGGTGATGGTATCGCCGTGACCCGCGAGCGTGTTCGGCGGCTTGAGAAATAGCATCGGCCGGTCGGGGACGTCGGAGCCCATCTCAGCGGCGTGGTCGGCGTAGTTTCGACCGATACAGACGATCTTCGACGGCTCGGAGGGCGGGAGGACGTCGATCCGGTCGGACTCGAGGTCGTAGCTCTCGTTACCGAAGTGGACGTGCCCGCTGTCTAACTCGCCGCGTCGGACGGCACCCGCCGGGTCGCGAAATCGGACGAACTTCATGACTGGCGAGTCGCGGTACGGCGTCAAAAGGATTGAGGTGCCGGCCGGTCGCACCGATTGGAATGTACACGATAGAGAGGCGGATTCCAGGCAACGGACAGTCGACTCCTGCGGTAGCAGCGTGACGGGGCTCGATCGGCCACCGCGAGTGAGTGTGTGCCAGTCCGGAGACGGAACGGAACGCTTTTTATTAGCCCGAAGTAAGCGTCGAGTGCAGTTCGCTCCGGTGTCCTACGGAGCATCGCGACGTGGGGCTCGGCGCGTACGACGAACGCTCCGTTGGTGTAGTCCGGCCAATCATTTCGGCCTTTCGAGCCGATGACCTGGGTTCAAATCCCAGACGGAGCACTTCTCGGCGAACAACTCGTGAGCGGCGACTGCGCCCTGGATTTAAATCAGAGAAGTCACACGCAGCGTAGCGAGTACGTCTTCGCGTGGTTCAAATCCCAGTCGGATTTTTGCGAACGTACTGGATCAAAAGCCGACGCTCAGGGGTCCAATTACGCTCTCGGAATCCTCTGAGACCGTATGCACGACTCGACCGATCGCTGCGTTTCGGAGAAGACGAAACGACTCGAGTGCAGTCCGCTCAGAGATCGCTTAGCGGTTACTCGGCGAGTGCGTCGTCGTACTCGCCGGCGTCGACCTTCGCCTTGAACTCGCGGGCGTCGACGCCCTCGATGGTGACGCCCATCGACGCGCAGGTGCCGACGACCTCCTTGGCGGCGTTTTTCGTGTCGTAGGCGAGCAGATCCGGTTTCTTCTGCTCAGCGATTTTCGTGACCTGATCGATCGAGAGGTCGGCGACGAACTCCTTCTGGGGTTCGCCGCTGCCGGTGTCGAAGCCGGCTTCGTCTTTGACGAGCGCGGCGGTCGGGGGGACGCCGACGTCGATGGTGTAGGAGCCGTCGTCGTCGTAGTCGACGGTAACGGGGACTTCGGTGCCGTCGAATGCGGCGGTCTGGTCGTTGATGTCAGAGACGACCGCCTGGACGTCGACGGGGGTCGGACCGAGCTCGGGGCCAAGCGGCGGGCCGGGGTTGGCCTGGCCGCCGGGGACGAGCACTTCGATAGTTCCAGCCATATCTCACAGAACCCGCGCGCGAGTTTTAAGGGTTGCTTCTTCGTGCCGGCTGCCCTGCAGCACACCCGAATCAACGGTCTGAAGCCCCCTCCCGACCGGTAAACGGCGCCACGAGCCATCCCCGGGAACGGTCGGGTGGACCGCACCCGAATCCCGCTTCTCACTCGGTGCCTGAGTGGCGGTCGCTCACCAGTGCTCGGTGTCTCAGAGATGTAACGCGTCCCGCACGTGATGCCTGGATTCGGTAACGTCTTCCTGAGCGAATGCCCGTTCGAGGTGCCCCTCGATGCTGATCTGGCTCGTCGCCTCCCGTGGAACCGATCCCCCACGCCGGCCCTTGTCAGTAGCAGGCGTTACTATAATCTCGAGCAACATATCAATCTGAATCACTATATCTATTGTCTATCGGTTGGACTTTCAGCATATTATTCGGGAAGAGTCTTGCTGCCGTTAACGGTCCAACGAGTGCCGAAAGCCGGTATTCCCTCCCGCGTCGATACCCGCTCTCACCCGTGGCTCCACTCGACGCTGTCCCGTGTCGCGAACGGAAACTGCCATGATTTAAGCAACGGCGCAACGCCCGTTCGAATGCGCAATGAAACTCCACGAGTATCAGGCGAAGCAAGTCTTCGCCGACGCCGGGATTCCGACGCCGGATTCACAGCTCGCGTCGGACGTCGACGGCGTGTTGACCGCAGCCGAGGAGATCGGCTACCCGGTCGCAATCAAGGCCCAGGTACAGGTCGGTGGCCGCGGGAAAGCCGGCGGGATCGAGCTCGCCGAGGACGAGGACGAAGCCCGCGAGGCCGCGGAGTCCATCCTCGGGATGGACCTCAAGGGTTACCACGTCGACCGCGTGCTGGTCGAACAGGCAGTCGACTTCACCGACGAACTGTACGTCGGGATCACGATGGACCGCGGGGAGGGCAAACCCGTCGCGATGGTCTCCACGAAAGGCGGCGTCGATATCGAAGAAGTCGCCGAGGAGACACCCGAAGCGATTGCCCGGGAGCATATCGACCCCGCGTTCGGGATGCATCCCTACCAGGCTCGCAAGGCGGTCTACGACGCCGAGGTCGACCGCGATCTGGCGCGCGACGTCTCGAGCGTTCTCACCACGCTCTACCAGCTCTGGGACGACCGCGACGGCGCCGATGCCGAGATCAACCCGCTGATGGTCACGAGCGACGACGAGGTCATCGCGGCCGACGCCGTGATGAACATCGACGAGGACGCGCTGTTCCGCCAGCCCGAGTTGGCAGAGATGGAAGAGGAGGCGGCGGGCGGCGACGAACTCGAGCAGAAAGCCGACGAGTACGACTTCGATTACGTCCGCCTCGAGGGCAACGTCGGCATCATCGGTAACGGCGCCGGCCTCGTGATGACCACGCTCGACCTCGTGGACCACTACGGCGGCGAGCCCGCCAACTTCCTCGACGTCGGCGGCGGCGCGAAGGCCGACCGGATCGCGAACGCGCTCGACATGGTGTTCTCCGACGAGAACGTCGATTCGGTCGTCTTCAACATCTTCGGGGGCATCACCCGCGGCGACGAGGTCGCCAAGGGGATCAACGAGGCGCTCGAGCAGTTCGACGAAATTCCCAAGCCCGTTGTCGTCCGCCTGGCGGGAACCAACTGGGAGGAAGGCATGGAGATTCTGAACGAGGACCTCGTGACGGTCGAACAGACCCTCGAGGACGCGGTTCAGCGTGCCGTCGAGTACGCTGAGGAGGGACAAGCATGAGCGTACTAGTCGACGACGACACCCGCGTCGTGGTACAGGGAATCACCGGCGGCGAAGGGAAGTTCCACGCCGGTCAGATGATCGAGTACGGCACGAACGTCGTCGCCGGCGCGGTGCCGGGGAAGGGCGGTCAGGAGGTCCACGGCGTCCCGGTCTACGACACCGTCGATCAGGCAGTCGAGGAAGAGAACGCTGACGCCTCGGTAATCTTCGTGCCGCCCGCGTTCGCGGGCGACGCCATCTTCGAGGCGCTCGACACGGATCTCGACCTCGCCGTCGCCATCACCGAGGGCGTTCCGACCCAGGACATGGCGAAGGTGAACAAGCGGCTCACCGAGACGGACACCCGACTCATCGGCCCGAACTGTCCCGGTCTCATCACCCCCGGCGAGGCCAAGCTGGGAATCCTCCCCGGGAACATCTTCTCCGAGGGGAACGTCGGTCTCGTCTCCCGTTCCGGGACCCTCACCTACCAGGTCGTCGACAACCTCACCAAACGCGGCATCGGCCAGACCACCGCCATCGGCATCGGTGGCGACCCGATTATCGGGACCGACTTCGTCGACGCGCTCGAACTGTTCGAGAACGACCCCGAGACGGACGCCATCGTCATGTGCGGCGAGATCGGCGGCGAGGACGAGGAGGAGGCTGCCGCGTTCATCGACGAACACGTCGACACGCCCGTCGCCGGCTTCATCGCCGGTCGCACCGCGCCCCCAGGCAAACGGATGGGCCACGCGGGTGCGATCGTCTCCGGTTCCGGTACCGGCACCGCCGAGAGCAAGATCAACGCGCTAAACGACGCAGGCGTTCCCGTCGGCGATACGCCCGAGGAAGTCGCCGACAACGTCGAGGACCTGCTGTAGGACGCCGACGCAATCGCCCGGCGCGTTCTTGCGGTTTTGCGGGCGTCTCGATCGCATCTTCACCGTCTATTGACTTTTGAAACGGAGAAATTGGTTTGTCCGACGGTTGGGTACTGATGTTCAGGGGAGATAGATGGTAGCACCAGACAGACTACAGTTGCTCGTCGATCTTTCGAACGGGACGACCGACGAGTACGCACCGACTGTCGACGAAGAGACGGGAGACGTATCGTATCCGGAAGCACGACGAATCGTCGGGGAGGAAGACCGCGAAGCGCTCGAGGAACTCGCCGCTGCTGACCTCCTCGCGGTGCGGTTCGAGGAGAAGATATATCTCTGTCCCGGCTGCGAGGCGGAAGGAATGCAGTATACGACGGTCTGTACGCACTGCGAGTCACCGCACGCGATCAGCACGGAGCTGCTGACCCACCCCGAATGTGACACGACGCGACCGCGATCGGAGTTCCTCGTCGACGACGGCGATCTCGACTGTCCGACGTGCGATCACAGCGTTCCCAGCGACGAACTCCACGGCTCGTGGGGACACGCCTGTCACGACTGTGGACAGTGTATGGACAGCCCGGAGCCACGACTCCACTGTCGGTCCTGTGGCCGCCTGTCGTTGCTCGAGAACGGGATCGAACGGGCCCTCCGCCGCTACGACCTGGATGTGACCGGCGAGAAGTGGCTCGAGGGTCAACTCGCCGCCAGGGACGCCATCACGACCGCACTCGAATCACGCGGCTACGAGACCAGGACGGACGAACCCGTCGAAGCGGAGGAGATGGGCAAGCACGTCCACGTCTACGGTGAGGACCCGCTACTCGATCGGGTCGTCGTCGCGGACGTTCACGACCGCGCGACGCTCGCGGACGTGGAGCGGCTGCTCGAGGCCGCCGGCGGCGCGGACGCGATACTGGTAACGACCTCGGGAACGATAGACGAACGCGCTGCAACCGTCGCCCGCAAGAAGGGGGTACAGATCCTGACCGCGAACGGCGACGGCGAACTCAGACGCGACGTCGAGGTCGCCGACGATACAGTCGGACAGACACTCATTCAGCGATTGACGTCGGCGGTTTCCCAGTGAGCGAGGCGGCGAGCGGTTCGTTCCCGTATTAGAGCAGTGATCGGAGCAGCGCCCGCAGCCGACCGAACAGTGCGGGGCGGGCGTCGGTCGCATCCTGATCGGAGCCGTCCTCGGTCGGCGCTACCTCCTCGTTCGAGGCTGACTCCAGCGGGTCGTCGGTGGTCGGCTTCGACCGGGACTCCGTCGGTTCGCTGGCTTCGTCACACAGGTCCGCCGACGAGGCGCTCCGGTCGCTATCGACCGTCATCGACTCGTGGCTACCGGTCGGTTCTGCGTTCGCCACCGCTGGGTCCCGTGACTCGTCGTCGAGTCCGCCGCTGTCGATCCAGACGAACTCCTCGCCCTCCCGTCGGTCGGTCAACAGGAGTTCCTCGAGCGCAGCCTCCGCCGCGAGTAGGTCGTCGCTCGTTCCCTGCTCGGGTGGCTCAGCCGGTTCGTCCGCGCTGGCGATGATCTCCTCGGGGGTCTCACCCGAGAGGACGTCGCTGTCCTCGTCGACCCCCTCGTCTCGAAGCTGTGTGAACAGTTCGGCTGCCGTCGTCTCGGTCTCCCCGTCCGTTTCGACACGTTCGGTATCGTGTCGTCGGTCGGTCGGTTCGTCCGCGAGTGGTTCAGTTCGAATCGGACCGAACAGGTCGTCCGCACTCGAGGTGAGGTCGAACGCCCGGTCGCCCGAATCGGTGTCGGTGTCCGTCATGGGTCACTTGCTACCACTCTCTTGGCCAAAAACTTTAAATTTCGGGAACGTGCGGGACGGATAACATAGTTCGGCTACCCCCTGTGTGATAGGCAGCGACCAGCGATACGGGGAGTTCGCTGTGGGTCTAGGCGGTCGCGAAACGGTTGTTGGAAGAACGAACTCTCACTGCGAACGTGAGCGCAGCACACCGTTCCGGACGGTAACCCTGTCTTCACCGACCCAAGGCAGCGACTACTAACGGTCGGGACCATCGAAACCAGTGGCGTGAGCACACAGCGCCGACGGTGTCTCGGACTGTTCGCACTCGCACTCGTTCTGCTTAGCATCGCCATCGGCTACCTGGTCGTCTTCGACGAAACCATCGGAGACTACTTCCTGATCGTTGCGAGCCTGTTCGTCGCCTGGATCGCGTTTTTCTACTGTGCCAGCCGGTTGATCGACTGGGGATGACGATACCGCCACCACCGCCTCGAGCGCGGCCCCTGTCTGCGGGGCGAACCGTGAACGTAATACCACGTGACTGTGACCCTCTATCCGGATGGAAAACCGCGGATTCGACCTCGAGACCCGTCTCGAGAACCTCGAGGAAGCCGGCCGCAGACGGACGCTGTCGCCCGCCGATCGCGTCGCAGAACGCGGCTATTTCGCAGCACCGTCGGGCGGGAAGCTCCCCGTGCTCGACTCTGAGGAGGCACTCGTGTTCGCCTCGAACAACTACCTCGGCCTGACGAGTGACCAGCGCGTCCAGAACGCGGCGCGACAGGCGGCGGCAACGGTCGGAACCGGCTCGGGTGCGAGCCGCTGTCTGTCGGGCGATACGATGGTTCACCACGATGTCGAGCGACTGCTCGCCGAGACGCTGCGAACCGAGCGTGCGCTCGCGTTTTCCTCGGGATACGCCGCCGCCGTCGGGACGTTGTCCGCGCTCGAACCGGACGTGATCTTCGTCGACGAGTACAACCGTGTGGGAACCGCCGACGGCTGTCGGCTCACCGACGCCGAGGTCGTTCGCTACGACCACTGTAGCGTTCCGGATCTGGAGGACCAGCTGTCTGCCCGCGCGGATCGCGCAGGGTCTGCGTCCGAATCCTGGCTGGTCGTCACCGATTCGGTGTTCCCGACCGACGGTACCGTCGCCCCGCTCTCTGGTCTCTGTGACGCCGCCGAGGCGTTCGGCGCGTGGACGATGGTCGACGAAACCCACGCCACCGGCCTCTACGTCGGCGGCGGCGGTATCGTCCAGGCCGACGGCCTCGAGGATCGGGTCCACGTTCAGCTGGGATCGCTCGCGACCGCACTCGCCAGCCAGGGAGGGTACGTCGCGGGCGACGAGGCACTCATCGACTGTCTCGTGTCCGAGGCAGGATCGTTCGCCCGTTCCGCAGGGCTGGCACCTCCCGCGGCCGCGGCCGCAAGCGAGGCCCTCCACGTCTCGCGTCACGACGATCCGCGAGAACGCCTCTGGGACAACGTCTCGCACCTTCGCGACGGTCTCCAGTCGATCGGATTCGACGTTCTCGGGGACTCGCACATCCTCCCGGTGTTCGTCGGCGACCACAGAGGAGCGCTCGCGTTCGAGACGGCGTTGCGCGATCGCGGCGTCGTCGCGGCGACGGTCGGCCCGCCGCAGGTGCCGGCAGGCTCGAGTCGGCTCCGGCTCACTCCCATGGCAACCCACGACGAAGCGGACGTGATGGCCTGTCTCGAGGCCTGCCAGGCCGTCGGTGAGGAACGCGGATTGCCGTAGATTTTCGCGTGTCCGCACGCCTCAGAAGAAGTCGCTCAGGCCGGCCTGATCGTCGTCGGGCTGGTCGCCATCGCTGGTATCCTCCGCCCCTTCCGTCGCCGCCTCCTCGTCGGCCTCGTTCGAGGCCTCGAGAGTTTGCTGTGTCTCCGTTTCTTCGTCGCCGGCCGCCGCGTCGTGGCCGCCGTCGCCGTCGTTCGACTCGACCGCCGCCAGGAAGGCGTTCCCGGAGTGGGCGACGGCCTGTTCGGTCGTTAGCTCCTCGGCGTCCTCGACGACCGACTGGACCTTGTTCGTGTCCGCGCCGCTTCCGGTGACGAACGACACCTCCGTGGCGTCGAGTTCGTAAGCGGCGGCCATCCGAACGGTGAGGTCGCGGTTCTTGCAGTGGTGGGTCATCCTCTCGAGGAACGGAACGACCTCCCGGCGGGCCGTGGCGACGCTCGTCCCCTCGCGCTCGGCGATCCGCTCGGCGATCGAGTCGCGGGTGTCCCGGCTGCCGCGGGTGCGGCCGAGTTTCGACCAGTAGCTCGGCGGTCCGTAGCGGGTCCAGCCGCCCTTGGGTTCGCGTCTCGAGGCCGCGACGCCCGCGGTCATGTTGTCGGTTGCGTACCGCCAGTAGGAGTAGTTCTGGGTGGCCCGCACCCGCCCGAGCCAGCGGTCGGCGTTGGCCATGAACCCGTAGGCGTCGGCGAGTTCCGCCCCGGCGTAGTCCTTCGGAACGTTGTCCTCGATCCAGTTGAGCAGGTCGTCGGGCGTCTCGTCGACGTCGTAGGAGGCGTACAGCGCGCCCTGGGCGTCCTCCTCCTTGATGAGGGCGTCGAGGAAGTCGAAGATTCCCTCCGTCGTGTCGCGTTCGCTCGTAACGACGTCGTCGACGGTGAGCGTCTCCGCCTCCTCGGCGACTGCCTGGAGGTCGTTCACCGCCGAGCGGAGGTCGCCCGACGTCGATTCGGCGATTTTCTCGAGGGCCGCGTCCTCGAACTCGATCCCCTCCTTCCGGCAGATGTCCCGCAGGACGGGGACGATAGAGCGGGCGGAGACGTCGCGGAACTCGATAGTCTCGCAGGCGTTGCGAAGCGACTGGCTCATGTCGTAGAACTCGTTGGCGACGAGGATGATCGGCTGGTTCCCTTCCTTGACGAGGCTCGTCACCGCGCGGGAGCCGCCGTAGTCGGCGTTGCCGTGGAAGTTGTCGGCCTCGTCCATGACGACCAGCCGCCGACCTGACTCCCCAGCAGTGAGCGTCCCGCTCTTGGCCGCCTCGCCGGCCACTCGCTCGATGACGTCGGCCTGGCGGTTGTCGCTCGCGTTGAGTTCCATCACCGGCCACCTCAGGTCGTTGGCCAGCGCGTGGGCGGCCGACGTCTTGCCGACGCCGGGGCTCCCGTGGACGATGACCGCCTTCCGGTGGTCGTCCCAGCTCTCGGCCCACTCGCGAAGCTTGTCTCGAGCCTTGTTGTTTCCGCGTACCTCCGAGAGCGTGGTCGGACGGTACGTCTCGGTCCAGTCGGTCATTGTCCGGTATTGGAAGGAGGCGCGTTTAGTGGTTCCGGAGCGTCACTCCTCGACGCCCGTCTTCAGGTCGAGACGGGACGTGATGTCCTCGTACGCGTCGTCGCTGGAGACGATGGTATCCCCGTCCGATTCGACGAGGTGAAGCGCGTCGAACGGCGTGAACCCGTGGTCTTCGACGTAGGTTGCTGCAGTGACAACGGTATCCACGTCGCCGCGTACCTGGACGAGGGCGGCAGCGTTCGTGACGACGCGTTCCGTATCTCGTTCCTCGCGATAGGCGACCAGAAGGAGTTCGATGAGCGTGAACTGTGACGTCCACAACTCGTCCTGATGCTCACGATACACGGTTTCGGCGGCGCCACCGAGCCAGTCTTCGTCCTTGATGAGCGCGAGGAGAAGATCCGTTTCCGCGTACATCTATCGTCCGGCCTCGTCGAGGGCCGCTTTCCGTGCCTCTTCGCGAAGCTCGTCGGGCGACTTGTCGACGCCCGAAAACTCGTCTCTGAGCGCGTCGAGCGGGTTTTCAGCGACGGGAACTAATTTAATTCCGTCGTGAAGCTGAACGATATAATAGCGCTCGCCGTATCGCTCACGTACTTCCTTCGGGAGCGTCAGACGGCCGCGGTCGTCTAACGACGCATCGGACATACGCCGACGTACGATGGGAGAAGGTAAAAATATTCCCCGGGACGGCCGAGATACCCATCGCCCAACTCACCTAACTGGGCTCATCTCACCATTTACGAAAGACCAGCTACGTGGATTCGACGCGTCCAGAACATCGAATCCACATCATGTTTTATCGAATTCTCGATCCAGTCGGTCAGTATCCGGTATTCAGAGGGGGCGCGTTTAGTGGTTCCAGAGCAGGGCCCCCACCGCTCGCTCCGACAGTCACTCGAGCGACCGCGCCACCATCTCTCCCCAGTGTGAAAAGCCGTAGCGCTCGTAGAACGCCTGCGCCCGGTCGTTCTCGCGGTCGACGTCGAGGACGAGCCGCTCGAGGGGAAGTTCCTGTCCGCGAGCGGTCTCGAGGACGGCGTCCATCAGATCGTCGGCGATCCCGCTGCCCCGGTGAGTCTGCTCGAGGTAGATCTCGTTCAATACGGCGGCGTCCCAGATATGCGAGAGAGACGACGGAAGGACGAACGCGTAGCCGACGAGTTCCCCGTCGAGTTCCGCCATCGACACGGCCCCCGGCTCCTCGGTGACGCAGCGGTCGACCCACTCGAGGTAGCTCTCCCGGTAGTCGTCCGTCAGTTTCGCCGCGTAGACCGCCGCCTTCTCCTCGCCGCCGGTGTCGCCGCCGAGTCCGAGTTCGAACTCGCGTTTGAGCGCCCACAGCCCCTCGGCGTCGGTTCCCGCCTCGTACGGACGGACTTCGTGAGTCATGGTAGCGCGTTCGGTCGAGCACGTCCTTGCTCTATCGGTTGGCTCGTAGCTGACCGACCGTCTCCGATAGCTACTTGAGTCGACCCCATGACCCCGTCACATGGGCGGACGAGGGCCGCGTCGAGAACTCGCGGAGAAGATCGCCGGCGAGATCACTTTGAGCGACGACCCCGGTGCCACGCTCAGAAAGTGGCGCACCGACTTCGACGTCTCGCAGACGGATCTCGCGGCCGAACTCGAGGTGTCCTCCTCGGTGATCTCCGACTACGAGAGTGGCCGCCGGACGAGCCCCGGCATCGGCGTCATCCGACGGCTGGTCGAGGGGCTGCTCACGATCGACGAGCGCCGCGGCGGCGACCGCATCCGTCAGTACGGTCGGGTCCTTTCCGCGGGCTTCGAAAGCGACGTCGTCTACGATCTGCGGGAGTACGCGACCACGATTCCGCTCTCGGAGCTGTACCACCAGGCCGGCGCGACCGAGATCGCCACGGGGAGCACCGACAGCGTCAGCGGCCACACCGTGATCAACAGCATCCAGGCGATCACCCGGCTCTCGAGCGAGGAGTTCTTCCGGCTCTACGGCCAGAGTACCAACCGCGTACTCGTCTTTACCGACGTCACCCGGGGCGAATCGCCGCTCGTTGCGCTGCGGGTCGTCAACCCGACGCCGAACGCGGTAATCCTCCACGGCCTCGACGAGGAATCGCTGTGGGAGCACGCCGCGGATCTCGCCCGGATCGACGGCTACTCGCTGGCCGTGACGACCGACCCCCTCGAGGACGTCCTCGAGTCGCTCATCGCTCTCGAATAACGATGGCGCTCGATCGGAGCGAACGGCTCACTGCGGGCCTTCTCGCCGTGTTTCTGGTGACGATCGCGGTGGTCTCCGTCGTCGATACGTTGTTCGTCTGGGTCGTCTGGAGCACGGCGATGATCGCAGTGGCTGGAAGCGCACTGGTGTTGTTGAATCGGGAGAAAGCCGCCGGATAGCGGCGGAGTCGGGACCGCTCAGGCGATCTGGTCTTCGTACTCGTCGGCGGTCAACAGCGCCTCGAGTTCCGCGTCGTCCGAGGGCTCGATCTCGAGCATCCAGCCGTCGCCGAACGGATCGTCGTTGACGAGTTCGGGCGCGTCGAACAGCGCCTCGTTGATAGCGCTCACCTCGCCGCTGACCGGCGCGTACAGGTCGGAGACGGCCTTGATCGATTCGATGACGCCGAAGGCGGTTTCGGCCTCGAGATCGTCGCCCTCGTCGGGGAGTTCGACGAAGACGACGTCGCCCAGTTCGTCCTGTGCGAAGTCGGAGATGCCGACGCGAACGCCGTCGTCGGTTTCGAGCGCCCACTCGTGCGATTCCATGTACCGTCGGTCGTCGGGAATATCGAAGCTCATTATACTGTGTCGATGAACGGGGTGGTTTCAACTCTTGCCTTTTTGGACTGGCCGCGGACGACGACGCGAAGGGTCGTCCCCGTGTCGGCGTACTCGACGGGGACGTAGCCCAGTCCGATCGGGACGCCGAGGGTCGGACTCATCGTTCCGCTGGTGACCTCGCCGATCACCCGGTCGTCGGGGTTGGTGATGTCGTAGCCGTGGCGGGGCACGCCGCGGTCGATCAGTTTGAAGCCGACCAGTTTCTCCTCGGCGCCCTCCTCCTTGACGCCCTCTAAAGCGTCGCGACCGACGAACTCGGTGTCGAGTTTGACGGTGAAGCCGATGCCGGCCTCGTAGGGCGTTCTGGGATTGGACTCGAGATTGAAGTCCTGGCCGGCGAGCAGGTAGCCGGCCTCGATCCGCAGGGTGTCGCGAGCGCCGAGGCCGCAGGGCTGGCAGTCGAACGCCGACCAGACCGTCTCCGCGTCGCCCCACGGGACGATGAACTCGTAGCCGTCCTCGCCCGTGTAGCCGGTTCGGGCGGTCCAGCACTCGACGCCCTCGACGGTTGCGTACCTGGCCTCGAACCGACCCAGGTCGCCGATCGGTTCGTCGACCGCGTCGGCGACGAGGTCGCGGGCGTTCGGCCCCTGGACGGCGAACATCGCGTACTCGTCGGTCTGGTTGTCGACGGTCGCCTCAAGCTCCCACTCGTTTCGGTGGCTGATCCAGCGCTCGTGCATCGCCTCGTCGTTGCCGGCGTTGGGAACGAAGAGGTACGCGGGGTTGCCGGCGTCGTCGGGCAGTCGGTAGACGACGGTGTCGTCGATGATAACGCCCTCCTCGGTGGTGATCGCGGCGTACTGCGAGTCGCCGATATCGAGCGCGCCCACGTCGTTCGACGTGAGTCGCTGCATCAGCGTCCTCGAGTCGGGACCCGTGACGGTGATCTCACCCATGTGAGAGACGTCGAAGATGCCCGCCTCCTCGCGGACGGCCTCGTGTTCCGTACGGATCGAGTCGAATTCGACCGGCATATCCCAGCCGCCGAACTCGGTGAACTTCGCCCCTCGCTCGTCGTGGAGCCCACGCAACGGCGGCGTCTCAAGCGGCATAGTTTGGGGGACACTCTCGGGGTAGTAATGTCTTTTTGTCGGTGTCCGTCTCGAGACAGTGTCCGAGCGTGAAAAAAGCGATCCGCGGGCGGAGACGAGAGTGAAGGGACCGAAACGGCGTTAGCCGGAGTACTCCGTGATCGTCAGGGTGTACTCGCCGCTGCCGTCCCAGGAATCAACGAGCATGTACAGCGCCGTCGACGTATCGGGGTTGTCGATGACGATCTGCTCGTCGCTGCCCCAGTTGTAGGAGATGTGGTCGTAGTCGCTGGTCGTCGGACACTGGGCGCGGCCCTCGTTCGCGTAGAGGTCGAAGGTGGCGCCGGACGGTCCATTCAGGTCGATGACGACCTGGCTCGGGTTGTCGAAGTTCCAGGCGTACGACCAGCAGTCGCTGTCCCAGGAGCCGCCGAGGGAGTCGGTGACGGAGGTGGTCTCCTCGTCTCCGTCTCCGCCGTCGCCGCCGTCGTCATCGTCACCGCCGTCGTCACCCGGTTCCGTGTTGACCGCGTTGTTGGCGTCGACTCGTCCGTACCCCTGTTCGTTGCTCGAGAGGCCGATGTTGACCGCGGTCGACTGGAGGTGCGATCTGAGCTGTTCGTTCGAGAGTCCGGGGTGGGCGGACAGCGCGAGACCGGCGACGCCCGCGACCACTGGCGACGCCATGGAGGTTCCCGAGAACGAGTCGTAATCGTCCCAGTTGACCGTCGACAGGACGCTGCTACCCGGCGCGGCGAGTTCGATCTCCGACCCCACGTTGGAGTAACTGGCGAGGTTCTCGTTGCTGTCGAGCGCGGAGACGGCCATCACCGTGTCGTAGGCTGCCGGATAGGAGACGCTGCCGCCGTAGTCGTTCCCCGCGGCGGCGACCAGCAGCGAGCCCTGGTCGTGGGCGTACTGACAGGCGTTGTCCATCGTGCTCGAATAGCCGCCGCCACCGAGGGACATGTTGATGACCTCCGCACCCTGGTCCCCAGACCACTGGATCGCGTCGGCGATATCGGAGAGCGATCCGCCGCCGCTCTCGTCGAGTGCGCGCGCAGAGAGCATCGAGCAGTTCGAGATGCCCGCGTGACCGGTCCCGTTGTCGGTGCCGCCAGCGGCGATGCCGCCGACGTGGGTCCCGTGGTTCTCGCTTTGTTGGACGGGATACGGATCGCTGCTGTTGCCCGCGAAGTCGTACCCGTAGTTAGAGACGCTGCCGTCCATGTTCTCCTGGAGGTTCGGATGGTCGTACTGGATCCCCTGGTCGATGACCGAGATCGTGACCGACGAATCACCGAGCGTCGTTCCCCAGGCACCCTCGCAATTGACCTGCTGTGGGGCGTACTGGTCGCTGTACAGCGGGTCATTCGGCGTGTAGAACGCCTCGAGCGTTTCGTTGTCCTCGGCGTACGCGACCTCCCGGTTCTTGAGAACGTTCCGCTTGAAGTTCTCTCTGGCCTGTTCGGAGGCGTTCGACGGGAACTTCACCGCGACGTAGCCGAGCGTTTCGTTCGTGTGGACGATATTCGCGTTGCTCGGAATTAGGGGTTCGACCGTCGACTCGGCGTCCGAAACGGAATCGTCGACGCCCACGAGAATTTCGTCTTTTTTCGGCCCCGGCTCACGGCCGGGGGTTGCACTGACGACGCCATTGAGACCGAAGAACGCCCCGAGTGCGCCCGCTGTTTTCAGTACGCTTCGTCGATCAAAGCCAGGGTTGCCATCCTTTGCCATGATACGATATCACCAACCACGATGGTATATTAATTTCTTGTGAAACTCTTGGAAATTTATGTCAGCGTTCCGATGGTTATGGAAATCACCATTAGGAATACTCTAGGGCTATTATAGTTACGTCTTGTCCACTGGTTGAGGAATATATTCGGTATAGTAAACTCTACAATAGTTTCTTAGCATGGATACTAATGCAGTTTGACCACACCCCGCGGTGTTCTGCCGATTGGCCGGATTCGTAGTCACTGATCATCCCGGGTTGTAAACAGAACAACTGTTTCACTGACGGCGTATACCCTCGAGACACGTCCGCTCGAGACGGTTTCCGGGCAATTATTGCGAAAACGGTCCCGCGTCGGTCGGCGATCCGTCACACCTTTTTACTCGAGAGTACCTCCGAAAGAGTATGCTCGAGCGCGTTCGCGCCCGCTTCGCCGACACCGACGACACACCGACGGTTGGGCTGTTCATCGACGGGCCGAACGTGTTCCGAGAGGAGTTCGACGTCGACCTCGACGACCTGCGCGACCTCGGCAGATCGCTCGGCCGGACGAGCGTGCTCCGTCTCTACCTCGACGAACACGCCACACCCGGCCTGATCCAGGCCGCCGAAGCGCGGGGGTTCGAGGTGATCATCACGAGCGGCGACGTCGACGTCAAACTCGCCGTCGACGCGACCGCCCTCGTCGCTGAAGGACGACTCGACGTGCTGGCGATCGGCTCCCGGGACACCGACTTTAAACCCGTCCTCGAGTACGCCGGCCGCGCGGGCGTCGAAACCGTTGCAATCGCTCCCGGCACTCACGGCCGCTCGGACGCCCTCCAGAACGCCGCCGACGAGGCGATCACGCTCGGAACGTAGGACGATCGCACTCGACCCATAGGACGGTCACGTTCGACTCGAAGAGCCAGCTGAAGCGGTGACTTTTCCCGGCAGGCTCGCCGAGTGGTTGCCATGACCGACGTCGACACGCCGATCCTCGACAACCACCTCCACATCGACCCCGACAACGGTCGGGGCCTCGAGGCGGTCCGGGACTTCGCACGCGTAGGCGGAACACACCTTCTGATCGTGAACAAACCCTCCTGGCACCTGGGCGTCGAGGCCGAAACGGGCGAGGACTTTCGGCCCGTCTTCGAGCGAACCCTCGAAATCGTCGCCGACGCCTCGGCGGAACTCGAGGGAAGAGCCTGGCCCGTTCTGGGTGTCCATCCCGGCCTCGTTTCTCGGCTGGTCGACGACCGCGGGTTCTCGCCCGACGAGGCCCGAGGGATCATGCAGGGCGGAATCGACGTCGCAGCCGAGTACGTCCGATCGGGGGAGGCACTCGCGCTCAAGTCCGGTCGTCCACATTACGACGTGAGCGACGACGTCTGGGACGCCTCGAACGCGGTGATGCGTCGGGCGTTCGAACACGGGGCCGACCGCGAGTGTGCCGTCCAGCTCCACACCGAGGCCAGCGAGGATCTCACCGACGTCGCCGCGTGGGCCGAAGACGCCGGCCTCCCCGCCCACCGCGTCGTCAAACACTACGCGAGCGGGCGCCTCGAGGGACCGACGCCGAGCGTGATGAGCGAGAAGGATCGCCTCGAGGTCGCCGCCGAAACGGGGGAGCCGTTTCTCATGGAAACCGACTTCGTCGACGACCCCGACCGGCCGGGTGCCGTCCTCGGCCCCAAAACGGTTCCCCGCCGGGTCCGGTGGCTGCTCGAGAACGACCACGGGGATGCCGTCAGGAACGCCCACGTCGAAACCCCCGCGCGCGTCTACGGGATCGACACGGAAACGCGCCGCAACTGACGTACAGAGGCGGTGTACTCTGCTTCTCTCACACGCACAGGTAGAGAAAGGCATTTCAAGCGGCCGGTATAGGTATCCGTATGAGCAATCCCCCCACCGAGTACTATTCGGCGGAACGCTGGCAGAACTGGATCGACCGTATCAACGACGAGGAGATCGATCCGGAAGACGAGTCCTCCGCTCGGCTGCTGTTGAACCTCCAGGACGATACGGCGATCGCGATCGCGAAGATCGTCTCCGCCTACGACGACGGGGAACTCGAGCAGGAACAGGCGCTCTCCGAGATCGCCGACGTCCGCGAGATCGTTCTCGCCGAGGTCGACATCGACGACGAGGAGACGCGAATGCTCGTCGACGGCGTCCAGACGAGTCTGGTCTGTGTCTTCTTCGCCGCCGAGGAGTACGTCGCGGGCGGACCGGCCGAGGAGGGGAGCATCGACGACTATCTCGGCGCTGCCGCCAACGCCGAGGCCGAGGAGGATCTCGACGCCGCACTCGGCTACGCGGCCCAGGCCGGCACGCTGATCATCGACGGGGAGGAACTCGACGTCTCGATCGCCGAAGAGCTCGAGTACGGGCTCGTCACCGAGTGGATCAACGGCCTCGACAGCCTCCAGAGCGCGATGAGCGACCCCGAAGTCGTCGAGGAAGACGAGTAAACTGGTTTTCGGCGGGAGTAGTCAACCACGACAGGGTTTCCGCCGCCGCCGTGCGTCCGCAACCGCTGTTCGACAGCCGTCGAAACCACGAACGACACACACTTGTGGCCCCATCGGTATGTACGGCATATGACTGCAGTCGGTATCGACGCCGTCGAAATCTGGACCGGCAACCTCAAACTCGATCTCCCGGGGACGTTCGCCCCGCAGAAGGGCGAGGATCCGGAGAAGTACACGAAGGGGCTGGGGCTGAACGCCTCCTCGTTCCCCGACAGCTACGAGGACATCGTGACGATGGCCGCCAACGCGGCACACCGACTGATGGAGCGCAAGGGGCTGGAACCCGACGACATCGGCCGGATCGACGTCGCCACCGAGAGCGCCTTCGACAACTCGAAGCCGGTTTCGACGTACGTCGCCGGCTGTCTCGAGCAGGTGTTCGAGGGCGACTTTCACCACGCCAACAAGGGCGAGCGCAAGTTCGCCTGCATCGCGGGTACCCAGAGTTTAGACGACGCGTACAACTGGATCCGTGCGGGTCGGAATCGCGGGCGCGCGGCGCTCGTGATCGCGACCGACACGGCGCTCTACGCCCGCGACGACGCGGGCGAGGCGACCCAGGGCGCCGGCGCCGTCGCCATGCTCATCGACGAGGACCCCTCGCTCGTCGAACTCTCGACCCACCAGGGGTACGGCAGCGCCGACGAAACCGACTTCCTCAAACCCAACCAGCAGTTCCCGAGCGTCGACGGCAAGCGCTCGGTACAGGTCTACCTCGCACGCATGCGCGAGGCGCTGATGGACTACGAGTCCGTCGCCGGCGACATCCACCCCGACGACGTCCGCTTCGTGCCGTTTCACACGCCGTTCCCGGGGATGGTCCGCAAGGCCGGCCTTCTGGGCTACCGGTACATCACGCGCGACACCGCCATCGAGGAGGAACTCGCCGAGGAGATCGGCCACCAGCCCCGAATGGAGGCGTTCGACACGGAGGAAGCCTACCACGACGCTGTCAGGGAGTACACGGACGCCCTCAAACGGACCGACCGCTACCGGGAGTGGTACGCGGAGACGATCGACCCCACGCTGACGATCTCCCGTGAGGTCGGCAACTGGTACACCGGTTCGGTTCACGTCGCCCGCGTGAGTGCGCTGAAACACGCCCTCGAGGCCGACGAGGACGTCACCGGCGAGACGCTGATCGTCGGCTCCTACGGAAGCGGTGCACAGGCGGAGGTTCACGCCGAGACGGTCCAGGACACCTGGCGCGAGGAGATCGAGGTGCTGAACGTCGACGACCAACTCGAGTCGCGATACGATCTCTCCTGGGAGGAGTACGAGGAGGTCCACGACGTCCACAACCACGAGATGGACGTCGACGTCGAGGAGTTCACGGCTCCGGAGTCCGAGTTCGTCTTCGACGGCTGGGGACGAATGGGCGAGCGAAAGTATCGGTTCGTCGAGTAGCGACTTTTCCCGACACCCAACGCGCTCCGGGGACGCCTCCGACGAGGCAGCACTCGGGCCGAACTCCGTCGCCCCCTCATGTCGTTTCTGAACTCGACCGTCGATCACACCCGTTGATGCGGCGGTGGGGAGTCCCACCGTATCCATGCGACCGAAAGAGGTGTGTTCATTACCCCGTGTTCGTAACTACCGACTATCGTGTCTCGGATCGAAACCCGCAGTCGGCGGTCGGGGAGTATATCGCGGCCCGAGACCCTCGCACGACGATCAGATTACTACCATGCACGGATCACACGCTACGGGGAGCCCGTACGCTCCCCACACCGATGACGATACGGCGGCAATGCTCGAGGCGATCGGAGCCGCATCGGTCGACGAGCTCTTCGACATCCCCGAGGAGGTGCAGTTCGACGACGAGTTCGGAATCGATGCCCGCAGCGAGCGGGAGACACGCGAGCTCGTCCGGTCGATTCTCGGGCGAAACGACGATCTCACGGAACTGCTCGGGCGAGGCCACTACGGCTACTACGTCCCGTCGTTGGTCGACCACCTCGCCGACCGTTCCGAATTTCTGACCTCCTACACCCAGTACCAGCCGGAGGTGTCCCAGGGCTTTCTCCAGGCGCTGTTCGAGTACCAGTCGCTGCTGGTCGAACTGACGGGCCTCGAGATCGCGAACTGCTCGATGTACGACGCTGCGACGGCCCTGGGGGAGGCCGCGACGCTGGCCGACCGCGCCCGCGAGACGAGCGGCCACCGCGTACTCGTCCCCGATCTGTTGCTCGAGGGCCGACGAAGCACTCTCGAGAACTACGTCGCCGGCACCGATCTCACGATCGAGACCTATCCGACCGACGACGCGACCGCCGACCTCGAGGGGCTCGCGGAACTGGTCGAGGAGGACGTCGCGATGATCTACGCGGAGAACCCCACCGTTCGAGGTGCGATCGAAGAGCGACTGTCCGAGATCGGCGACCTCGCGGCCGACGCGGAGGCGCTGTTCGTCCTCGGTACCGACCCCGTTGCGCTCTCACTGCTCCAGCGCCCGGCGGACGTCGGCGCCGACGTCGTCGTCGGCGACGCGAGCGTCCTCGGCCTGCCCACGAGCTACGGGATGGGGCTCGGACTGTTCGCCACCCACGAGCGATTCCTCCGGCAGGTACCGGGACGGCTCGTCGGCGTCAGTGAGGACGCGACCGACCGCCGCGCGTTCACCCTCACCCTCCAGACCCGCGAACAGCACATCCGCCGCGAGCGGGCGACGAGCAACATCTGTACGAACCAGGCGTGGGTCGCCCTCCGGACGGCGATGCACGTCGCCTCCCTCGGCCCGTCGGGAATGGTCGACCTCGCGAAGCAGGGCGTGACTCGAGCCGACGACCTCGCCGAACGGGTCGACGAGATCGTCGGCGTCAAAGCGCCGGTTCACGACCGCTGGCACTTCCGGGAGTTCGTCGCCCACGTCGACCAGCCCGCACAGGCTGTGGCAGACGATCTCGAGGACCGCGGGTTCGCCGTCCACGTCGTCGGCGAGCACGAACTCCAGTGCTGCGTTACGGGGGTCAGCGACGCGAAACTCGACGCGTTCGTCGACGCGCTCGCGGAGGTGGCTCGATGAGCGACGACCGCAGTCCCGGCGAGCAGGCGCCGGGCGGCCAGTCCCGGTACGATCAGGCACGGTACGTCCGCAACGGCCAGTACGAGCCGTTGCTCTCTGAGAAAGACCGGACGAGCGTCGAGATAGACGAAACTGACTCGCCGCTTCCGGACGACCTCACGCGGGACGGCCTCGAGCTACCCGAACTCTCCGAACCCGAACTCGCGCGCCACTACACGCGCCTCTCCCAGATGATCTACGGGATCGATAGCGGCCCCTACCCGCTGGGATCGTGTACGATGAAGTACAACCCGAAGTTCACTGAGGACGTGGCGGCCCTGCCGACGGCCGCGGTCCACCCCGACCGCTCCGAGGCGTCGATCCAGGGCACCCTCGAGGTGCTGTATCGACTTCAAGACTACCTCGGTCGAATCGGCGGAATGGACGCCGTCACGCTCCAGCCGCCGGCGGGCGCGGCCGGCGAGTTCGTCGGCATTCGCGTCGCGGCGGCCTATCACGCAGCCAACGACGAAAACCATCGTGACGAGGTGATCGTCCCCGAGTCTGCCCACGGCACCAACTTCGCCACCGCGGCGCTGGGGGGGTACGACGTCGTCTCGCTGCCCAGTGACGACGACGGTCGGGTCGACCTCGAGGCGCTCGAGGCCGCTCTCTCCGAGCGCACTGCGGCGCTGATGCTCACCAACCCGAACACGCTCGGGCTGTTCGAGCGCGACATCGCCGAAATCGCCGACATGGTCCACGACGTCGGCGGGCTGCTATACTACGACGGGGCAAACCTCAACGCGCTGCTCGGGCGCGCCCGCCCGGGCGATATGGGCTTCGACGTGATGCACTACAACGTCCACAAGACGTTCGCGACGCCCCACGGCGGCGGCGGTCCCGGCGCCGGCCCGGTCGGCGTTACCGAGGAACTCGCCCCGTTCCTGCCCTCCCCGCGGGTGCGCGAGCGGGACGACGGCGAGAGCGGCTACGAACTGTTCGATCCCGAGCAGTCGATCGGTCACGTCCACGGCTTCCAGGGCAACTGGCTCGTCCTGCTCAAGGCCTTCGCCTACATCGCTCGGCTGGGCGACGAGGGGCTCGGCGACGCCAGCGCGAAGGCCGTGCTCAACGCGAACTACCTCGCGAGTCAGATCGACTACGAGGTGCCGTACGGCCCGTTCCACCACGAGTTCGTCGCCAGCGCGGGCGACCAGGACGCGGCCGACGTCGCAAAGCGGATGCTCGACTACGGAGTGCACCCGCCGACGACGAAGTGGCCCGAGATCGTCCCCGAGGCGCTGATGACCGAGCCGACGGAGGTCGAGAGCAAGGAGACGCTGGACCAGCTCGCCGCCGCGTTCTGCGCGGTCGCCGACGAGGGGGACGAGGTGCTCGAGGCCGCCCCCGAGCGAACCGCCGCCCGGCGAATCGATCAGACGAGCGCGGCGCGCAACCCGCGGCTCTCCTGGCAGGCGCTGACCGACGACAGCTCGTAACGCCGACCCCCTGCTGTTGGGTGCTCAATCGCCGGCTCGTGTCGGGATAATAGCCGGTAGAAATAGATCTCTCAGATCAATCTAGCCTGGACGAATATTGTCCTAGATCGTTTGAGCTAGTACACTCGAGTAGAAATTCGACCTTTCGGTTGGAGTTACCCAAAATACCTTCACTCAGGTTGTGATATCGGCCGGGTGAGGTATGAGGAATAACGACCACTCGAGACGACGGTTCTTACAGCTGACGGGCGTCGGAATCGCTGGCGCGGCTGCGGTTGGCGGCGTGCCGGTCGGTGCCGACGACGGCGACTGGGTCAGCAGCGAGTCGCCTACCGAAGAAACCCTCCACGATGTCGTCGGGACGAGCCAGGGTCCGTTCGCCGTGGGCGGCGGTGGCTACGCGCTGCTCCGCCGCGAGGACGGCTGGGACGCAGTCCTCGAGCGTGGACCGACGACGGAATCGAACCCGCTGCGAAGCGTCGACGCGACCGACGACGGCGACCGCGTCTGGTTCGCCGGCGGGAGCGGCGTCGTGGCGGTGTACGACGTCGAGGACGAGCAGTTGACCGACTACTCCGCGCCGATGGAGAAAACGAGTACCTGGGAAGCCGTCGCTGTCGCCGGCGACGCCGGTGCCGAGACGGTTCACCTGGTCAACGGCTCCGGCGAGTACCTCGGCGGGACCGTCACCGACGACGGCGGGGTCGACTGGGGCGAGGTGATCGAACCCGGTGGCGGCTCGAGCGCCCTGGGCATCGACTTCCTCGACAGCGAGACGGGGTACGTCTGCGACACGACCAGCCAGGTGTACGAGACGACCGACGGTGGCGAAAGCTGGGAGACGATCGGCATCGGCGGCGCCGGCGTAGGACTCCTGGATATCGCGGCGGCCGCCCCGGACGATATCAGCGTGGCCGCCGAGGACGGGATCATCTACCGTTACGACGGTGCGAACTGGACGCCCATCACCGTCGGCGAAGGGACGGTCCACGCCGTGGACCGAACCGAAGACGGCGGACTGGCAGCGGGGAGCGAGGGTGCGACCTACAACTACGACGGCGGCGACTGGACGCGGGTCGACACGCCGACAGAGAACGCGCTGTACGGGGTTGCTCTCGATACGTCTGGCTCCTTCCCGGACGTCGCGGCTGGCGACGGGGGTACCATCGTCGAGCGCGGCGAATACGACGGTGATCCGATAGAGGAAGAGGAACCAGCGCCGTGGGTCCAAGCCGACTCCCCGATAGAGGGAACGCTCCACGACACCGTCCACGCGGACGGCGCGTACGCGGTCGGCGACGAGGGGTACGTCCTCGAGCGAACGACTGACGGCGAGTGGTCGATCGCCGTCGAACGCGGCCCCACCGCCGAGGGGAACGTGCTCAACGCGGTCGCCTCGACTGATCTCGGCGGGGCAGTCTGGTTCGCTGGCGGCAGCGGCGTTCTCGGCGAGTACGACACTGCCGAGGGGCTGCTCACCGACTACTCCGCGCCCGAGGAGAAGACGAGCACCTGGGAAGCCATCGCCGTCACCGGGGTCGCGGGCGAAGAAACCGTCCATCTGGTCAACGGCTCCGGCGAGTACTTCAGCGGGACGAAGCAGGCCGACGGCAGCATGGAATGGAACGAGGTGGTCGAACCCGGCGGTGGCTCGAGCGCGCTGGGAATCGACTTCCTCGATTCCGACACGGGGTACGTCTGCGACACGACGAGCCAGGTGTACAAAACCGAAGACGCCGGCGAAAGCTGGGAGACCGTCGGCATCGACGGCGCCAGCGTCGGGTTGACCGACGTCGTTGCCCGAAGCGAGGACGAGATCTACGTCGCGGGCGGCGACGGCACCGTCTTTCGGTACAACGGCGCCGTCTGGACGAAGCTCTGGGCCGGCGGCAGCGAGTTGCTCGCCATCGACGCGACCGATGACGAGGTGGTAACGGCCGGTTCCGAAGGGACGGTGTACGAACGGCTGACTCGCGAGTGGAAGCGAGCCGAAACCGGCGTCGAGACGACGCTCCGTGGAATCTCGCTCGACGACACGGGACTCTCGCCCGCCGTGACGGTCGGAACCGACGGCACCATCCTCGAGCGCGAGACGGACGAAGCGGACGAGGGAGACGGCGACCTCGAGCCGATCGGGGACGCCGACTACCCGCCGCAGGACCTCACCGACGACGGGCTCTACGAGGACGTCGACGGCGACGACGAGCTGACCGAGGACGACACGCAGCTGTTCTACGACCACCTGGACGATCCGACGATCCAGGAGAACCCCGAGAAGTTCGACTTCAACGGCGACGGCGAGGACGAGGTCGACCTGCTCGACGTACAGGCCCACTACCAGCTCGTGGAGGAGGAGTAACCCATGTCACGACACGATACGACACCAGCACCCGATCCGAACCCGACTGTGGTCCGTCTGGACCCGGCGGACAGACGAATCGAGCCGGGAACCGAAACGACGATCGACGTGATCGTCCAGCGAATCGACGAGGAGGGCGTCGGCGTCTACGATCTCACCGTAACGGTCGACGGTCCCGCGACCATCGAGGACGCCACGGCGGGCGGAGACCCGAGAGAGTCACTGACGACGACCGAAATCGACGAGTCGGGCACCGAAGCGAAAACGAACGCGATTTCGGCGAGCGTCGACGGTCCCGGGCGCGAGCCGATCGCGACGCTGTCGGTTCGCGGCGACGAGGACGGCGACGGCCACGCCTCGCTCTCGCTCGAGGTCCGGACGCTCGGGACGGAAGCCGGCGATACGTACGACGTCCAGAAAGAAATCGGCGCGGACGTCCTGGTTCGCTCGCGCGGACGCGGGAGACACTAACACTACGGATCCGCCCGAGAACGGCTAGACCGGCGGTCATCGTTTCGCGGGTGACTGCCGGGTTGCCGCGTCGTCACCGTGCAGAACCTGCACACCATGGCCACGGAGCACGGCCTACGAGTTCTAACGGAGCGAGCAGGGAGACCCCCGGGATCGAGTGTGGTCGCTGCCGAGTCGCCGGTACTCCTGGCTCGTCTGCTCAGTCAGTATCGCGACATTCTGTTTATCTATACCTCTCGCGTCACGGTTCACACGGTAGCAGCCTTCCACCCGATGGACAGACGCCGCGTTCGACCAGAGCCACCTCGGGCAGGCACCGGTACGCTGCCGGTCGACCAGAATCCATCCCCAAAAGACGTTCATGGGAGGACAGTTCCTCGTTCTGAGTTCGATACTCGAACCGGTTAGGCGGCGCTCGAGTTGATCCCGTTGATCGTCACGAATCCGTAATCGCAGTCCGGACAGTGCCACTTGATCTTCTCACCGAGGTGGAGTGTCGTACTCGCCGCGCGGTAGAACGTTCGCTCCCCGCAGTTGGGACACTCGTGGTCGCGTTCCTGAGCCATATCCTCCCGTCGTGTGCCGAGCGAGTTTAACGTACTGATTTGGTCGTTCGACGATCGATGCGCGCCCGAGCCACGACTGATACACCATATGGCAATATACAGAATTGGCCCCGACGGTCGGGAGTCTCGACAGCGGAATTAAGTACGGAGCCGCCTTCGCCTCGGGTATGCCGATCTACACCGGGCGCGGTGACGACGGGGAGACGGATCTGCGAGATATGAGCCGCGTTTCGAAGGCCAGTCCACGGATCGAGGCCTACGGAACGGTGGACGAACTCAACGCGCTCGTCGGAACGACCCGCCCGACGGGCTACGCGGACGTCGACGAGAGGCTGGAAGCCGTCCAGAATCACCTGCACATCGTCCAGGCCGACTTCGCCAATCCCGACCCCGAGGAGGACGACCCCGCCGTTCGTGCGGCTCACGTCGAGGAGATCGAATCGTGGATCGACGCTTTCGACGAGGAACTCGAGCCGCTTCGATCGTTTATCCTTCCGACCGGAAGCGAGTCGGGGGCGAAACTCCACCACGCGCGGGCGGTCTGTCGGCGGGCCGAGCGGCGGGCGGTCGCCCTGGCGAGCGAAGAGGAGATCAACGAGCAGGCGGTCCAGTACCTCAATCGCCTTTCGGACGGTCTGTTCACGATTGCCCGCGTCGTCAACCAGCGTGACGGCGAACCCGAAGCGAGCCCATCGTACTGACCGCGCCGCCGAGTCTAATATCAGTCGGAATAACAGTCACAGATGTATTTCTGTCTTCCGCAAAAATGATTTAATTGGTCCCGTCGTAAGTTCGACCACTCTCATGAGCAAACACTTCGACGACGCTCAGTACTACCTGAAACGAGCGGGTGAACACGCGAAACTCGGCGTGAAAGAGAAACTCGAACCGATCGAGGCGAAGGTCCGAGAGCTGACGGGGCGCGAAAAGGAGCCCGAACCGGGTCGCGTCGAGGGCCTGATCGACGATGTGAAAGACGCCGAGAAAAAGGCGGAAGGCGACGCTCGGGAGGCGCTCGGGAACGCTCGAGAAAGACTCGAGGAGTACCGGTCGAAGGAGTAGCCGCGTCGCTCGCTTTTGAAAGGAAGTCTTAAGTTCGATGCACGGGTACCAACGGGTGCGGGTTGGTGATCTAGTCCGGTTATGATACCTCCTTCACACGGAGGAAGTCGGCAGTTCAAATCTGCCCCAACCCACTACTTCTGTCGCGAGCAACTCCGCGAGCGACAGGATTGTGACGTTGGGCAGTTTGAACCAGGCGAGTCGCGCGCAGCGAAGCGAGCACGTCTCGACGAGGTTCAGATCTGCCCAAACCCACCACTTCTACCGCGAGCGGCGTCGTACTGCTAGGCAGATCTGAACCGCCTGCCCCGGTCTCTGACCTAACTCTGCTCGTTCCGTTTCTGACGGAACGGATTCCGTGGAGCGATGCTCTGGCCCGCAACGCAGCCGGCTGCGAGGACGGGGGTATCCTCGCCGAAGCTGTCCTACTCGAGACTCGCGTGCTCGAGTCGATACCCCTCCTCGGTCCGTTTGACGTCGTCGACCGCGGGGAGTCGAAGCCGTGACTCCATCTTCGTCATCACGGGCGTCTCGTAGTGGTCGGCATCGTACTCGAGGTCCGACCCGTCGGCCCGTCGCTCGGCGACGAACTCCCGGTGGCGCTCGAGGCGCTGGCGGCTGACCTCCCGCGAGAGCGCCGGTACGTCGTCGACGCGCTCGTCGAAGACGGAGACGAAGGCGTCCTCGAGTTCGACCCCGACCGAGTGACGTCCCGCACACATCGCAGCGAGACCGGTCGTTCCGGTGCCGAAGAAGGGGTCGAGAACGGTGTCGCCGTAGATCGAGTACATACAGAGCAGTCGGTAGGGGATCTCGAGGGGATACGCCGCGGACCGCTCCCGGAGGTCGTCGTCCCCGGCCAGCGACTGGAGTTCACCGCGAACGTCCGACCAGACGTCCGAGAACCAGCGATTGCGCTCCTCCCAGAAGTAAGCGGCCTCGTAGCGACGGTCGGCGCCGGGCGGGAACGACCGGCTCTCGGACCCCTTTCGGAAGATCAGGATGTACTCGTGCTCGAGGGTGACGTAGGCGTTCGGCGGGATCATCCCGCTTCCCATGAACTTCGCGGCGCTGTTGGCGGGCTTTCGCCAGAGCACGTCCGGAAGCGGATCGAAACCCCGTGATTCGAACGCCTCGAGCACGCGAGCGTGATTCGGATAGACACGAAAACTATCGTCGATCGACCGGGTTGCGTCGCCGACGTTGATGCAGGCGATGCCGCCGTCGACCAGCACGCGCTCGACCTCGTCCCAGACACGATCGAGCTGGGTGTGCATGGCGTCGAACGCCCGGCGACCATCGCCGGCCTCGAGCGCCTCGCCGATCTCGGAATCGAACGCCGCGAACAGCTCGTCCCACATCTCGATCATTGGATACGGCGGCGACGTGACGACGAGTTCGACCGATTCGTCGGGGACCGAGAGGTTCCGGGAGTCACCGACGATGACGCGGTGGGTCGTCTCCATTGCTCACACTGTCGGCGTCGGCCCCTTAGCTCCTTCGTCAACTGGGAAAAGTAGAATTCGGTCCCGCCTGCTCAGCGAAACAGACTCCTCACTCTTCGATTTCGTTCTCGTTTTCGTCTTCGTCTTCGAACTCCGCATCCTCCTCGTCGACCGATTCGGAGTCGACGGCGGGTTCGAACTCCTCGATCGGCTCCCACTCGTCCTCGTCGTCGGATTTGAGACGGCGTCGAATCAGCGCGATACCGGCCAGCGCACTCAACGCGAGTACGAGACGGGGCAGTTTGCGCCCCGATTCTTCGGCTTCCGCGTCGGCTTCCTCGACCGCAGCGTCGGCCTCCTCCTCGTCTACGGCGTCAGTTTCCGCTTCCGTCTCTTCTTCCTCGGCGAACTCCTCGATGATCTCGGGCTCGTCGATGTCTTCGAGGGGCGTCTCCTCGAGATCGCCCTGCTGACGTCCGGCGAGATAGCCGACGGCCGCCCCGAGGCCGACGAGCGCGCCCACCAGCGGCAGGGTCGGTTTCGACTCCTGTTCGGTCCCTTCCGACTCCTCGACGGCTTCGAGGATCTGTTCGCGCATCGGTGACTCCATTCCCTTGCCGACTGCTTCCTTGACGAGACGCTCAGAGAGGCTCTCTTCCTGTTGCTCCTTTTCGGGCATATTGCGGTGGACGACATCCCTGTAAATAGTTCTGTCCAACGTTTCGATCAGTTTGGCCCAACTCGCTCGAGTTACTGACTGCCTAACGGGTGATGAACGGAAGCTAATACGTTGTTAACCGGTCTCCGGAAGCCGATAACCATGGGATTAGTTCGCACATCTGATGAATTCGATCTCGACGGCTCACCGAACTGTACCAAGCGATTACCGGTCGAAACCGACGGCGACGGCCGGTCACAGCGGAATGCCGATCGCCTCGAGCGCCTCGAGGCCTCGGAAGCCGTAACCGAACACGAGGATGGCCGGAACCGCGCCGGCGACCGTCGCCCGAAGCGGGGTCGTACCGTGAACGACTCGCAGACCGACGATCAGTAGGACCGCGCCGTAACACGCGAGAACGGCCCGGAGCTCCGGGATCGGGACGCCAGCGAGCGCACAGGGGGCCGTCGAGTACGCGATCACCTGGACGGTCTGGCTGATTCCGGCCCGGTTTTCGACGACGACCATCAGAGCGAGCGTCTGGATCGCGGAGACGAGGTGCAGTCCAAGGGGCGCGACGAGCAGGACGACGATGCTGAGCCAGAAGAGGCCGGCGAGCGGACGCGAGATTCCCTCGATCGAGTAAACGCCGGGGACGAGCAGAAATCGGGTCGTCTCCGAGACGAGGACGACCGCCATCAGAAACGTCAGTCCGGGTGCCTGATCGCCGGGAGCGACGGCTGCCCGGAAGAACCGGTGTGGCCGGACGAGCACCTCGATCCAGGCGCGCAGGAGGGCTCTCGGGCCACGGTCTCGACCGCCCTCGGGGTTCTCGATCCAGCGGGTCATTCTCAGTCGGTCCGGAGCGTGTGGCAGTGGCGACAGCGCGCCTCGTAGGACTCCTCGGCGCCGACGAGGATCGTCGGGTCGTCGACGTGGGCGGGGTCGCCGTCGACCAGCCGCTGGTTGCGGGTGGCGGGTTCGCCACAGACCGCACAGATGGCGCGGAACTTCTCGACGTACTCCGCGACGGCGATCAGTTGTGGAAGCGGTTCGAACGGTTCCGCGCGGAAGGTCTGGTCGGTGCCGCTGACGATGACGCGCCGGCCGTCGGCCGCGAGGCGCTCACAGCAGTCCACCAGCGACGTCTCGAAGAAGTTCGCCTCGTCGAATGCGACGACCTGCTCACCGTTGAGTTCCTCGAAGACCCTCTCGAGATCCGCGTCGGGGTCGACCGCGAGCGCCTCCCACTGGCGGCCGTCGTGGGAGCCGACGCGGTCGGTACCGTAGCGATCGTCGAGAGCGGGGGTGAAGACGGCGACGTCCTGACCGGCGATCTCCGCGCGTCGAAGCCGCCGAAGCAACTCCTCGGTCTTCCCGGAGAACATGCTTCCGGTGACGACCTCGATCCACCCACTGTTCGTGATCGCGTGCATCGAGTCGAATCGGGGCAAGCGACGGTTAAAGGGTTTGCCAATTCACTTCCTCGAACCGGACACGGAAGCTAACTCTGCGGTGAGATAATGTCTTCCATAACAATACCATCGTGGCGAGCACCCGATTGTATGAGTGTTATCCGGCGACCCGGGCTGTTTGCCCGGAGCACCCGCAATCGTCTCGCCGGACTAACTGCTGGCGTCGCTGCAGCGGCTGTCGAAGCAGTGACCGTGGGGCTGTGGTTCGTCGTCATCGCGGTCGAACCACGAACCGCAGTCGCCGCGCTGTTCGGACTGTGTATCCTGTTCTGTGGTGCGCTGCTCAGAGCGGTCGTCTTCGAGGTCGCGACGGCCACTCTCCGGAGCCCCTTCCGACCGGATCGGCTCGCTGTCGCCCTCGCGTTGACCGCAAGCTGGCTCTGTTGGCTCTTCGTGGCCGAAACGATCGACGGACGGACCGGCGTCCTCGTCGCAGGGCTTACGCTGGCGGCCTTGCTCGCCGTCCAGCAGGGACTCGAGTCCCGGGTGTTCGGGCCGAACGAGCTCCGAGCCCAGTCGCGAAGCGAGCGGACGATCGCAGCCGTTGGTCCGGCCGCGCTCGTCGCGACCGGGGCGACGATCCTGCTCGCGTCGGCCTGGTTCACCGAGTGGGCCGTGACGACGCCGCTCTCGCTCGATGTCGTGGACGTCGTACTCCGAATCGAGGCGTTCCAGATCGGCGTTCTCGTCTTCGGGCTGTTCGCGTTCCTCGCTCAACAGCGACGATTTCAGCGGCTGTTGGCACCCTGACCGGGTCGGCGACGCTGTCGGTTACTTCCCGCGAGCCCCGACGTTCTGGTCGCTCTCGAAGGAGTTCGGATCGGGTTCGATCCGCGCGTACTGAACCGCCCGACGCCCCAGCGTCGCGACGCGCTCCTCGAGCGAATCGTCGACGAACCGGCCGCTCTCGATCGCCGAACTCGGGCGCGGAATCGCCACCTCGTGGGGGATCACCCACGCGTTGAGCGCCCGACACACCGACCGCAGGTGCTCGAGGGCGGTCACCGGAAACGCGCCGCCAGAGACGGCGAGCAGGCCGACGGTCTCGTCTCTGAACTCGTCGAACCCGCAGTAGTCGAGCGCGGCCTTCAGCGGCGAGGAGTACGAGCCGTGGTACATCGGCGTGCCCAGAACGATCGCGTCTGCCCCACGGACGCGTGTCGCGAGGTCGTCGGCGTCGCCGGCCGCCTCGCGGTCGACGTCTGGATCGAACGTCGGCAGCTCCCACTCTCGCAGGTCGAGCAACTCGGTTTCGGCGCCGCTGCGTTCGGCTTCTTCGAGAACCCGCTCGAGGGCGATCCGGGTGTAACTCTCCTCGCGTAAGCTGCCACAGACCGCGACGACTCGAACCGGCTCCGTGACACCTTCCGCCTCGTGTTCCGTCGAATCCATACAGCCTCGTCACGCTCCGGCGGCAAAAACGTCCGCTCCGCGGGGCTACCGGCGGAGCCAAGCGACGGTTTCGCTCTCGCGCTCGTCGACCGTCACCAGTCCGTCCGCCGAGAGGTCCGAGAGCAGTCCCTCGAGCCACTCCCGACCGTGGGTGCCCTCCGGGCTGTAGTCGACGCGAACCCGGTGTCCGAGATCGTCGAGCGGGAGTTCGTCGTACTCGCGGAGGGTTTTGATCACGCGCCCGCGGAACTGTCGACGGCTTCCCTCGAAGCTCGGCTGGGTGGGGACGTCGGGCGCGGTGAAGTCACCGCTCGCGTAGGCCCCACACCACTCTCGCCACGGACAACCGACCTCGTCACAGCGGGGCTGCTTGGTACAGGCGACACCGCCGAGTTCCATGATCGCGTTGTTCCAGATTCGAGAGTCCCCCTCGGGCATGAGCCGGTTCGCGACGTCCTCGAAAACCGCGTCGTCGTCGGGAACGTCGAAGGCGCGGTAGCAGACCCGCTTGACGTTCGTATCGACGACCGCGTTACCGTTGTTGAACGCGAAACTCGCGACCGCGTTGGCGGTGTAGGGTCCGACGCCCATCAGCTCCTCGAGCTCGCCGGGGCTCTCCGGAAACGCCCCGTCGTACTCAGTTTCGACCTGGCTGGCGGCCTCGTGGAGGTACTTCGCCCGGTTGTTGTAGCCGAGGCTGTGGCTCGTCCAGAACCCGACCACGTCCGCCCGGTCGGCCGTCGCGAGGTCGGCGGTCGTCGGCCACCGCTCGAGGAACTCCACCCAGGCCTCTTCGACGCGCTCGAGCTGGGTCTGCTGGCTCATCACCTCGCTGACGAGGATGGCGTAGGGGTCGTCGGTTCGCCGCCAGGGAAACTCGCGGTGGTCGCCCTCGTACCACTCGATCAGCGCCTGCTGGACGGCCTCGAGATCATCGGGCAACTGGACGTCGGCCTCGGTCATCGGCGGGGGTTAGGAGGGCTGGCGTTTAGGCCCACTGGTGTGGACCGACGGGCGCGCGCGGGCCGCCCGCCGGCGACGGCACGAAAGGACTATCCGACGGGATTGACTCCAGCCGAATATGAGCCTGGACGATCTCGACGACGATCTCACCGACGCCTACGCCGACCTCGGCGACGAACTCGCCGTCTCGCTCGACCGCGAGACCAGAAACGAACTCGCCTTGCTCGAGTGTGCGCTCGGTCCCGACGAGTCCGACGAACTGCTCCGTCGGGCGGTCCACATGCTGTTCCAGACCGCCGTCGACACCGGCAATCTCGACTTTCACCTGCGCTCGAGCTACGACGTCACCTACGACGAGTACCTCTCGGGGATGACCTACGGGGAGATGACGGGGGCGGACCAGTATCCGACGCTGGACGACGAGCGCCGGTACCAGTTCTAGGCGTTCGACCGCGCTCTCGGACGCACGTCGTCTCCCGAGCCGAAACGCCGTTCCGTCCGTCAAAGATTTACGCGCCCCGGTCGCAGACGACGACATGAGCGACCCTGCCGCGGGCGGCGACTCCCCGCCGCCGAGCGACGCTTTCCAGGCGCTCGGCAACGAGGTCCGGATGGGCGTCGTGCGGACGCTGTCGGCCGACGGGCCGTGCTCGTTCTCCGCGCTGTACGCCGACAGCGGCGTCGACACCTCGGCGGGCTTCGCCTACCACCTCCGCCAGCTCGACGGCGAGTTCGTCCGCAAACGGGCCGACGATCGGTACGAACTCACCTACGCGGGCCGGGAGGTCGGGCGAGCGATCCGCGCGGGAACCTACACCGACAGCGTCGACCGCGATAGCCTCGCCCTCGAGGAGCCGTGCCCGTTCTGTGCCGAACCGGCACTCGCGGCACACGTCTCGGACAACGTCTCGCAGATCGCCTGCGAGGCGTGTGACTCGCCGGTGCTCTCGCTGTCGTTTCCGCCGAGCGGCTACGCGACGCGAGACGCCGACTCGATCCCGGCAGCCCTCGATGCCTACCACCGCCGTCGGCTGCTGACGTTCGCCGACGGCGTCTGTCCGGAGTGTGGCGGGGCTACGACGGCGGGTGTCGAACCCGCGACCGAGCCCCAACCGGACCGAACCGACGACCACGGCCCCGTCCAGCTGGCCTTCGATTGTGATCGCTGCGGCGTGGCACTCCGGTGTCCCGTCTCGCTAACCGTTCTCGACCACCCGGCCGTCGTCTCGTTCTACCACGACCACGGCGAGGACGTCCGTCAGCGCCCGCTCTGGAACGTCGGCAGCGAGTGGCGCGAACGCGTCGTCTCGCGCGATCCGTGGTGTATTCTCGTCAGTTCGCGACTCGAGGACGAGTCGTTGACCCTGTACGTCGGCGGCGACGGCACCGTCGTCGAGAGCCGCCGCCGGGCGGTCGACGAGCGGGCGTCCGAGTCGGAGGGAGCCGACGCACGGGCAGACTCGAGCGACGACCGTACCGAAGACGGCGCGGCGGTCTGATCTGCGGCCGCGTCACGCGGGGGCTCTCCCCACGGAGCGACCAGCGCGAGCCAGTCGCTGCCGACACGAGCCGGTAACTATCGTAGCCACTGAAAGTCAACGCACACCTGATCGCACAGCCGTCGTCCGATCAGTGTGTAAACCGTTTCAGTCGTTACTATGCGTGAGCCCGGCGTCGGTGAGCGCCTGTGCACGCCGGGCGGGAGTGAATCGCTCGATTCCGTCGGTGTCGATCGTCGCGATGTCGACCGCATCCGCCGACAGCGCAGTTTCGCGGTTGTCGGCGAGCGCCTGAAGCGCCACCCGCAGGCCGGCGTGTTCGTCGAGGTCGTCCGCGTAGGCCGACTCGAGGCTCGCCCGGATCGCCTCGCTGTCGCTGCCGACGGCCGTGGCGCGCCACCGTCTCGCCAGGCCGGACGGGTCGAGTTCGTAGAGTCGCGGCTCCGCGTCGACGCCGCCGACCAGCAGAGCGGTCCCGAACGGGCGGGTGCCGCCGGTCTGGGTCGACTCCTGGACGTAGTCCGCGAGCGCCGTCGCGACCGGTTCGACCCCCGGTGGCTCGCCGTATCGGAGTCGCTCCCCCTGGGCGTACTGGCGGGCGTAGTCGACGAGGCGTCGACCGTCGGCGACGTGTCCCGCCGTCCCGGCGACGAGCCGGCCGTCGACGTCGTGCAGTTTCTCGACGCTATCGGGAGCGAGCAGCGGCGAGGGTGCGCGGCTCTCCGTGACCAGCACGACGCCGTCGGCCGTCTGTACCCCGACCGCCGGCGCGCCGCGTGCGACCGCCTCGCGGGCGTACTCCACCTGGTAGAGCCGACCGTCCGGCGAAAAGGTGGTCGTTCCGCGGTCGTAGGCTCCCTGGTTCGACTGCATTAGCTCGCCCCCCGGACGTCGATTTCGACGCCCGATTCCGTGACGGACGCTGCGGTGACGCCGTCCCCGCTGGCGGTGTCGCGCTCGCTCGCGGCCTCGACGGCGGCGACCGCGGTCGAGACGGCCTCCTCGAGTTCGAGGTCGCCGCCGACCCGGCGCTCGAGGACGCCGTAGGCGACCTGCATCCCGCTGCCGCCGGCGGCATATGCGTCTTCCATGACGCTGCCGCCGCCGTCCAGTTCGTAGACGTGGCCGCCGGTTTCGTCGACGCCACAGAGCAGCGGGGAAACGGGGCTCCCGCGAACGAGTGTGCCCGCCGTCCGCGCGAGGGCGGTCATGCTCATCGGCTCACCCCGGCGGGAGGCGTACAGACTCGCCTCCGCACGGAGCCGTTGAACGAGGTCCTGGGCCGGGCCGACCGATCCCGAGATCGCCATCGCGGCGGTCGGGTGAACCGTCGAGATTTTTCGGACGTCCTTGTTCGCGGTGAACCGGCCGCCGAGGCTCATCCGTTGATCCGCGGCCATCGCGACGCCCTCGCCCGCTCTGATCCCCACGATGGTCGTCCCCGTGGTAAACCGAGGGCTGTCGGCGGCAGCCGACTCTCCTTTCTCCTTCCGATACGTGGAAGCGAAGCCGCTCGACCCGTCGAACTGCTGATCGTGTCCGGTCATCACTCGAGTACTCGGCCTTCGGGAAGATGTATGTTAGCTAAAATATATTTTAGCCGGCCGAGAATGCACTGGTTGGTCCAATCTATATACTCGGTGTCGGTGTCGAACGACTGTATGAACACTCAGTTTCTCGTCCCGTTGCGGGATTTCGGCGTCCGCTCGCTCGTGACCCACGCTATCATGGCGATCGCCTTCGTGGGGGCGCTCGTCAGCGGCCTGTTCGTCGGCGGCGACCTCGGCGTCCTTTCGTTCGTGGCGCTGCTCAACTTCACCGCCGGCGTGTGGGTCTGTCAGTCAATTCACTCGCTGGGTCACGCGACGACCGACGACGAGTACGACGGCGTCCTGGAGGTGCTTTCGAGGTATGTCCGCTAACTCGTCGATTCCGGGCAGCCGGTTCGCTCGGCTGTTGACGCTGATCGCGGCGGTGACGACCGTCTCGCTTCTGACCTCGGCGAGCGTGCTCCCCGACGACGCGCTCTCGATCGCGGTCGTCGCGATCGGAAGCATCGCCCTCGTGACGGCGATGACCGGATTTCTGATCGCTGCAGGGTCGTCCTACGACGCGTCCGAACGAGCCTGGCAGCAGCGAGTCGACGGCGAACGGGGCGACAGACAGCGGTAGCGACCTACGCCATCTCCGCTGCGACGTCGTCGATCGCCTCGAGGAACAGCTCCGCGCCGAGGTCGATCTCGCGGGCGGTGACGTCGAGCGGGGGCAGCAGCCGCAGGGTCTTGTAGCCACAGCCGAGGGTGAGCAGGCCGCGTTTCATCGCTGCCTCGACGACCGCCTCGCGGCGGGCCTTGGTGTCGAACTCGACGGCGAGCATCAGGCCGCGTCCGCGGACATCGGTCAGTCCGGGAGCTTCACCCTCCTCGAGTCGCTGCCGGAGCTGATCGCCGCGCTCGCGGACGTTCGCGAGGAGGTTCGCCTCGCGGATCGCGTCGATCGTGAGCACGCCCTGCAGCGAGGCCATCATGTCGCCGGCACCCCAGGTCGAGGAGATCCGTCCTTTTTCCTCGGAGAAGACGTCCGAACGGGAGATGGTTGCACCCACGCGAAGCCCCTTCGCACTCGTTATCACGTCGGGGGTGACCGGGAGGTGGTCGATCCCCCACATCTCGCCGGTGCGGCCGAGGCCCGACTGGATCTCGTCGGCGATGATCTTCAGGTCGAAACGGTCCCGGAGGTCGGCCAGGTCCTGCGCGAAGCCGTCGTGAGGGACGCGGTAGCCACCCTCGCCCTGGAGCGGTTCGAAGATCAGGAAGGCGACCTCGTCGGGGTCGATAACGCCCTGCTCGGGGTCGAGTTTGTCGGCGACGACGTTGCCGCCGGGGCCGTCGGTCCGCCACTGGGTGTCGTACATCTCCTGGGTCGACGGGTAGGGGACGCTAACGACGCCCGGCACCTCGGGGTAGCCCTTTCGGTGGACGGCCTTGGAGCGGTTGAGCGAGAGAGCACCGAGGGTCCGGCCGTGGAACGCGCCGTCGAAGGTAAAGGCGCGGTGGCCGCCGGAAGCGTAGCAGATCTTGATCGCGTTCTCGACGGCCTCAGCGCCGGAGTTCGAGAGGAACACCCGATCCATGTCGTACTCGCTCGTGAGGTCGACCAGCCGCTCCATCAGCTGAGTCGGGCCGGGGAAGTCGGCGTTTTCCGGGCTGCCGCCGCCGCTGACGTAGAAGTCCTGGCCGGCGATCTTGAGGGGATCGACCAGATCGAACTCTCGAAGTTTGTCGACGATCAGTGGGTTGTTGTATCCGAGCGGTGCCGCCGCGACGTGACTCGTAAAGTCCATGAGCACGTTCCCGTCGACGTCCGTACAGAACGGTCCAACCGCCGGCGCCTGCGCGTCCCAGACGAAGTCGTAGACGTACGTGCTCGGCGCCGAGAACTGGTGATGATACTCCGCCCAGCGTTCGGCACGTGCTCCGGGAACAGTATCTACCTCGGGAACGACAGTCTCTCGGTCCATGGAGGATCTGCGCAAGCAAATGATTAAAAATATTCGTTGTGGTTCCCGAAACTCTTAGACGACGACCACGATAGAGGCGACCGCCCCACCAACCAGCAACACGACGCTGTACAGCACGACCCGGTTTCTGAAGCGGGCATTGGCCGACGTCCCGGCCAGTACAGCCTTCACGACGATGCTCGACACCGTCGCCAGCAGGATGGCGATGGTCGCCTCGGCGGACGAGAGCTGGCCACCGCGATAGAGGACGACGGCCGACGTCGTCGCCCCGGCGCTCGAGATCAGCCCGCTCGCGGCGGCCGTCGCGTAGAATCCGAGCGTGCCGAACCACGTTTCGGCGAGCGAACCGAATACGAGGACGACGAAGAACACTGCCCCGAACCCGAGCGCGTTCTTCAGCGAGAACGGGTTCTCGAGGTTCATCGGCGCCGATTCGCGCCAGTCGGCGGTGAGTCCGGCGATCAGAACTGCAAGCACCACGACCGTCCCGAGCGGGACGATCGCCTCGAGCAGCGGCGAGACGCCGCTCCCGACGGTGAACGCGACGGCGATCCCGAGGTTCCGTACCGCCATCGCCGCGTCGGCGAGCAAGATCGCGGCGACGGCGTAAGAGGCGGCGTCGGGGCGCTGGCGGACGTGGTCGAGCATCGTCCCGACGACGGCCGTCGAGGACGCCAGCCCGCCGAAAAAGCCCGTGACGGCGATCCCCCGCCCGCCGTACGTCGAGACGATCGCGTAGTTGATGATCCCGATCCCGGCGACGGCGACGACCATGAGCCAGATAACCTGGGGCTCGAGCGGTACCGTCACGCCGCCGAGGGTGAGATCGTACGCCGATGGCAAGAGCGGATAGACCACGAACGCGAGGATAGCGAACTCGATCGTCGAGCGCATCTCCTCGCGGCTGAGCCCCCACGCGAACTCGTGAAGCTCCCGTTTGAGGACCAACAGCAGCGAGGAGAGCACCGCGACGGTAACGCCCTCGAGAATGAACTCCGCGGCGACCAGTGCGCCGACTCCGTAGGCGACGAGCATCGAGACGGACGTCGTCAGGGAGAGCCCCGTCCCCTCGTCGCCGAGGAGTCCCTGAATGGCGAGCAACACCCCCTGGACGATGACGAGCAACCCACCGAGCACCAGCAGGCCCTCGCCAACGTCGGCCTCGAGGACGAGGATCGTGAACACCGCACCGAGGAGGCTGATCAGCGAGAACGTTCGGATGCCGGCGGACTTCTGGGACCACTCGCGCTCCAGGCCGAGGAACAGTCCGAGTGCACCGGCGAGCGCGATCCGGACGACCGTCTCGTCGAGCGGTGCCTCGAGAAGCTGTAACGAGACTTCGTTCACTGCCGACAGTTCGACGTATCGGTACTTAACCGCCGCGACCCCGGAACGATTCCGTACCGTGATCGATACTGGTCGTGAAACGGGTTACCCATCGATCGCAGTCAGCCGGCCGAAACGGTCGGTTTCGACCGGCGAGTCGCAACCGAGGGTACAATGACTTTCAACGACTACGCAAGCGGTGTCCCGTCTCGCGGACAGTAGTCGTCGCTCGTCTCGGTCGTCTCGTACCCACAGCGGGGACAGCGTCGTGTCCGCGGAGGGTCGTCGCTGGTGTTCCGATCTCCGATACCGGGAACGAGAAACGGAACGAACGGGAGAAACAAGAAGAGTAGAACCGTCTCGAAATACAACCAGGCGGCGATGCTCGCGGCGAGGTCCGACCGCCAGGCCTGCCAGCGCGGTTATCAGTCGGGACGAACGCACGTACTACAGGTCGACGTACTGTCCTTCCCACTCGCGACGGGCCTCGAGTTCGCGTCGGCCGCGGCGGGTGAGCGTGTAGAAGTTCGTCCGCCGGTCGCGACGCCCCTTCTCGACTAACCCCTTCTCGACTAACGTATCGAGGTTGGGGTACAGCCGACCGTGGTGAATCTCCTTTTCGTAGTACTGTTCGAGTTCGTCCTTAATAGCGAGCCCGTGGGGCTCTTCTTCCCCAGCAATGACAAAGAGCAGGTCACGCTGGAATCCTGTCAGGTCGTACATTGGGTAAGTACCGGTCGTACTTACTGTCGAATTTTAATAAGTATGTCGGGTCGTTTCGGCCTGAACACCGATATTACCATCGACATCGGTCTTTTTCAGCGTCTGGAAAATGATGCGAACGATGACGGGTATTCGACCACAATCGTATAACTCGAAATTCATGTCTGCAAGTGGGATAGTTTCACCGTGAACAGTTGGAACACCGGTGACTCTCGAGTGATCTGTGGTAAACAGGAAAGCAGATCGCGTGACGTGAAAAGGGTCACGCGATCGCTTGCCGCCCTGAATTGGTCCCCGCTGACGCTTCGGCCCTCCAAGCGAAGCGTCATGTGAAGAAATTCGCTCTCCGTACTTAAATGTACCGACAACGTCTTCGGATATGATACGTCCTCGCCGACTCAGATGTGTTCTTCCTCGAGAACCCACCCGAGTGCCCGTTTATAATGGGTAAACATCTGTCTGACCCCGTCGTGGCGCATCTCCTCGCTCTCGAGTTGTTCCGTGAGATATTCGTACTGCTCGCGGATTTCGGCTTCGTCGCGCATACTACCCGGTACGAGGGGCGAGGATGAAACCTCTGGCGGCGGCGGCTCGGCGCTTACTCCTTACGGCCCCCATCCGTTTCACCGGAAAGATCCGCTTTTCGAGCGGTCAATGGTTGTTTCGAGAGCAGGTCACAGTCGAACGCCGGCCGCTCGACGTAGTGCCAGACGAGCATGTGTCGGCGTCCACCGGTCAACCCGGCCGTGCCGACGTCGGTTGCGGTGAACTGAGTGGGTAACTCCTCGAATAATCGGCGACACTGATCGAAAGAGTCGAACACCTTTCGATGACCGGCGGAACTGGCGCCGCGTCTCGAGACGACGTAGGAACCGTCGGTGCGGTGATGGCCGACCGTATGGCAGAATTCGTGGGTTTCGGTGAGCGCATCCGACAGCCGGTCGCGCAGTCTGGCGGCCTCGCGTCTGGTGAGTTCGTAGTCGTTCGCTCCGAGAACGAGGCGGAGCCGGTCGTCGGTACCGACGGTGACGCCGACGTCAGTGCTGCCGGAGAATTTCTCGATCAGGAGACTGGTAGCTCCGTGTCATCGTACCTACCCGTTCGGGCACCACGCACGAAAAGATTCCGGCAGCGACCGCTCGTTGTGGACGAGACGCAAAAAGCGGGGGATCCGTGGGCGTACTTCCCAACGGGGTGTCGATTACTCGTCGGCGGCGCCGTCGTCGCCGTCGTCCATCATACCGTTTCCGAAGGTGAGCGTGACCTCCTCGTCGTCGCCGTCGATGGTGACGTCCTCGTCGGTTTCGTCGCCGTCGTGTTCGGCGTAGACGGTGTAGTCACCGTCCTCGAGGTCGGTGAACTCGACCTCACCGTCTTCGTCGGTCTCGTCCTCCCACTCGGCGTCCGTCTCGTCTTCACCGGCATCCTCGCCGTTCTCGTCGGTTGCGTTCTCTTCGCCGTTCTCGTCGGTTACGTTCTCTTCGCCGTTCTCGTCGGTTGCGTTCTCTTCGCCGTTCTCGTCGTCGGTATCCTCTCCGTCGTCCATCAGTCCACCGTCCTCCTCGAGCCAGACGGTGGCACCTTCGACGGGTTCTTCGTCCTCGTCTTCGACGGTAACGGTCAGCGTGTACGTCTCGTCCTCGTCGTCCATTCCGTTCTCGTCATCGTCGGCCATTCCGTTCTCGTCCTCGTCGTCGTCCATCGGATCGTCGGCGGCGCCGTTTTCGTCTTCGACGCCGTTAGCGCCTTCTTCGTCGTCACCGGGACCTTCGTCGGTACAGCCGGCCAGCGCAAGGGCACTTGCAGTTCCTGCAGCGGCAACGAACTTTCGTCGACTTAGTCTACGTCGGGACATATATCCGGATAGTACGGTCCCATCTGTTGGCCTGCGGCCTGCAACTGCCGTACATTAATCACATGTTGACTATGCGGTAAAATAAGATGACTGTGTTGGATTCGAGACGTTCCGCGGTGATAATTCGTCCCTGGCCCGCCACCGACTGGAAACGTGTCACTGTCCAGGAAGTCCGACACCCACGATACCCGGGTCCAACCTGCGTGTTCGGGCGTGTGTGACCGCTTCGCTCAGAAGATAATTGTACACCGCGTTCGATGGTGGCAGCGTGAAGCGCCGTGCCATCGTGGGGTTCGCTTTCGCTGCCGTCGTCCTCACCGCGCTCGTCAACGTGATCGGAAGCGAGGAGATCATCTCGGAACTCGCGACCGTAAACTATCGTTACCTCGCTCTCGGGGTCGTCTCGGGTGTCCTGGCGCTTACGTTTCGTGGTTTCGTCTGGACGGAGTTTCTCCGGCACGTCGACGAAACGATGTCGCGTACCCGTATCGGTGCGATTTTCCTGACGGCCATGTTCGTCAAGTACGTCACACCGTACGGTCAGGTCACGACTGAGCCGTTCGTCGCGTATCTCGTTTCTCAGGAGGGGGAGATGGCGTACGAAGACGGTCTCGCCGGGGTTATCTCCGCGGGTCTGCTGAACTACGTCCCCTACTACACGTTCGGCTTCCTGGGAGTTCTCTGGATCGGAAGCGCCGAAATCGTCGGGGGCGATATGGTCACGCAACTCGTCGCCTTCGTCATCCTGTTCGCCGTCGGCGTCGTCGTCCTGTACGTCGCCGTAAGACACCCGCCGGTCGTCTACCGGCTGGCCCTCGAACTCGCCGCGCTCGGTCGCGGATCGATCGGACGATTCTCGGATCGGATCAGGGGTGCACTCGCAGAGGACATCGTCCGCCGGCGACTCGACGGGTTCTACGGGACCATCGACACGATCACGTCGGACAAGCGGTTGCTCGCGACCGGCGTGCTGTCCGCTCACGCCGGGATGCTATTTCTCATGCTGCCTGTGTATATCGGAGCCAGCGCACTCGGCTACCGGCTCAGCTTCGCCGTTGTTGCAGTCACCGTCGCGCTCGGCAAACTCGGCTCGATCGTTCCGGCGCCCGGCGGAACCGGTGGCGTGGAGGCGATCGTCACGGCGGGACTGACCGCTCTTGGCAACCTCGACTGGGCCGTCGCTTTCACTGTCGCGCTGCTCTACCGGCTCTGTACCTACTGGCTCACGGTCGGCGTCGGAGGGTTCTGTGCGACCGCCTTCGTCTTCAGAGACTGAGCCGGCGATGGGACTTTTTGTCTGGTTCGAGTAGCCCTCCCCGATGAAGATCCGTGGCGAGCGCGAGTGCACCGAGTGTGACACCCGCTGGTCGTACTACGAAACCGGCAGCGTCGGCTGTCCCGCCTGTGGTAGCCTCCGGAGCGTGGGCCTCGACGAGCGAACCGAACACACCGACATGGACGTGCCGTTCGATCTCACCGCGGTCCGCAACGAGGTCGACGGGGCGTCGACGCGGGAGCTCGCCACGCAGGCGCGACAGCGGTGTCGCGAGTACATCCGCAAGCGCGGGTTCATCAGGGGCGGCGAGTTACGCGAACTCGACGACACCGCTCTCGCTGCGAGAGAGCTCAGCCACGTCGCTGACGTCGTCGCTCGGGTCTCCCGGCTCGAGGACGCCGAAGAGCTCTACTTCCTGTCGTTGCTCGCCGACGCCGACGACGGCACCCGACCCGACGTCGAGGACGTGCCCCGATCGTTTCACGGCCCGCGGGGACTCGCGTACGCGAGCGCCGTCGACGAGTACAGAGACGATATCCGGACCTGGGTCGCCGATCGTTCGACGACCCCGACCGAACGGAGTCTCCTCGAGTCACTCGGCGATCACGTCAGACGGGTCCAGATGCTCGACGGCGACGTCGAGCCGGCAACCGCGGAGCGCCTGATCGAGGCGACCCGCGACCTCGCGAACGGACTCCGCGGCGACGACGCGGCCCTCGTCCGGGCGGAAGACCGTTTCGAACGACTCGAGTGACGTAGTCCGCAAACGTTCACGAACGGCAACCATCTTTGTCTCCCACCTCGAACCGCTGTCAATGGACGAGTCACGGTTCGAAGAACGACAGCGCCACCCGCCGTGGCTCCTGACCGCGGTGATCGCCTGTTCGATGCCGGCCGTCGTTCTCGTGGCGATTGCGGTCCTCGACGACGCAGGGACCTCCGCAGCCGTCCCGCTGGGGCTGCTCGTCGCACTGACCGCGATTCCCCTGGCGCTGATCGCGCGCGGCGAACTGCTGACGCGGGTCGACGATCGCGGACTTTCGATCCGATACTCGCCGTTTCACCGATCGGAGCGCCGGATCCCGTTCGATACGATCGAATCACTCGAGCGGGGGGAGCGACGTTCGCACGGGTACGGAATCCAGTGGACTCGAGCCGGTTGGGAGTACGTGCCGGATGCCACCGAGGGTCTCTGGATCCACCGCTATGACGCCGCATCCGTGTTCATCGGGTCGGAGCGACCGCACGACCTCGAGACGGCAATCAGAAACGGACTGCACAGTCACCGGTAGCCAGCCGAGCGACGCTGGCTAGGGAAGGGTGACGTCGACGCCGGTCTGCTCGCTGGCGGCTGCGACCGTGTTGTACAGCAACATCGCACGGGTCATCGGACCGACGCCGCCGGGTACCGGGGTGATCGCGCTCGCCTTCTCGGCTGCCGTCTCGAAGTCGACGTCGCCGACGAGTTCGTACCCCTTCTCGGTGTCGGCGTCCACGCGGTTGACGCCGACGTCGATCACGACTGTCCCCGCCGAGAGCATCGAGCCGTCGACGAGTTCGGGGACACCGACCGCGGCGACGACGATATCCGCGTTGCGCGTCTTCGACGCCAGATCCTCGGTTCGGGAGTGACAGACCGTCACCGTCGCATTGCCGTCGTCGGCCTTCTGCAGCAGGAGATTCGCGAGCGGTTTGCCGACGATCTGCGAGCGGCCGACGATCGTCACGTCAGCGCCCGCCGTCTCGATGTCGTACGCCTCGAGCAGCTTCTGCACGCCGTGGGGCGTACAGGGCCGAAACCGGGTGTCGCCGGCGACGAGCCGACCGACGTTTTCGGGGTGGAAGCCGTCGACGTCTTTGGCAGGGTCGATCCGACGGATCACCTCCCGGTAGTCGATGTGATCGGGAACCGGGTTCTGGACGAGGTAACCGTGGACGTCGGGATCGGCGTTGAGCTCCTCGAGCGTGTCGTACAGTTCCTCCGCGGGCGCGTCGCCGTCGACGTCCACGTGCGTGCCGTCGATGCCGACCTCCTCGCAGTCGCGCTGTTTCATGTTCACGTACGTCTGGCTCGCGGGATCGTCGCCCATCAGCACCGTCGCGAGACCCGGCCGTGAACCGGCGTCGGCAAGGGTCCCGATCGCGTCACCCAGTCCGTCCCGGATCTCGCTCGCCACGGCGTTCCCATCGATGAGTTCGGTCATACTCGAGACGGCGAGCGCGACCCTAATCAACCCTCGGGTTCGTGCCCAATATTCTCCGATCGGGATGAGAACTATACATGTGTGTGCATATTCTCGGGTGCACGAGAGCGGTTTCACTCCGTTCGCCGTGGCCCCATCGTTGCACACGAGATGCTTCGCATCGATAACTGCACAGACAGGAGAATTAGCTCGCGCACGCACGAGAAAACAGAAACATACGCGAGGAACGGACGCGTTCGTGGACCCTACTCGTACAGCGGGTTCGACGCACAGAGTTCGTCGACCGTTTCGCTGACCTCGGCTCTGACGTCCTCGTCGTCGGGCGCGTCGATCACGCGCGCGATACAGTCGGCGACCGTTCGCAGGTCGTCCTCGTCGAACCCGCGCGTCGTCAGTCCGGGCGTCCCTGCCCGAATGCCACTCGGGTTGAACGCAGACCGCGTCTCGCCGGGAACCGTGTTCGCGTTGAGGACGATACCGGCTGCCTCGAGGGCCTCCTCGGCGTCGCCGCCGGTCGTGTCGGGGTGGGAGTCGCGCAGGTCGACGAGCACGAGGTGGTTGTCCGTTCCGCCGGAGACCAACGAGAAGCCGTGCTCCGAGAGGCGTTCGCCGAGGGCCTTCGCGTTGGCCACCGTTCGCTCGGCGTACTGCTCGAACTCGGACTCGAGCGCTTCGCCGAAGCCGACGGCTTTCCCGGCGATGTTGTGCATGAGCGGGCCGCCCTGCCCGCCGGGGAACACCGCCGAGTCGACGTCGTCGGCGTACTCCTCGTCGCACATGACGATTCCGCCGCGACCGGAGCGGATCGTCTTGTGGGTGCTACCGGTGACGAAGTCGGCGATGCCGACCGGCGAGTCGTGGACGCCCGCCGCGACCAGGCCCGTGATGTGGGCGATGTCGGCGAGGTGAAGTGCGTCAGCGGCGTCGGCGGCCTCCTGGACGTGTTCCCACTCGACTTCGCGCGGGTACGCGGAGTAACCCGAGACGATGATGTCCGGGTCGAACGCCTCGGCGTGCTCGCGCAGGCCGTCGTAGTCGAGGTAGCCCGTCTCGGGGTCGACCTCGTACTGTTCGACCTCGTAGAGCTGTCCGGTGAAGTTCGCGGGGTGGCCGTGGCTGAGGTGGCCGCCGTGGCTCAGGTCGAGGGAGAGGATCTTATCGCCCGGCTCGAGCATGGCGAAGTAGACAGCCTGGTTGGCCTGCGTCCCCGAGTGTGGCTGAACGTTGACGTGCTCGGCTCCGAACAGCTCCGTGGCCCGTTCGATAGCGAGCTCTTCGACCACGTCGGCGTACTCACAGCCGCCGTAGTAGCGGGCGCCGGGGTACCCCTCGGCGTACTTGTTGGTTAGCGCACTTCCCTGGGCGTCGAGGACGGCGCGACTCACGTGGTTCTCGCTCGCGATCATCGAAAGCGTCGACTGCTGGCGCTCGACTTCGTTTTCGAGTGCGTCGGCGACGGCCGGATCGACGGCCCGAACGTGCTCGTGGTCCATATCCGATGGACCGTCTGGCTGCTGTATAAGTGTACCCTTCCGTCCCAATTCGAACAATCAGTGTCCGAACCGCTTCGACCCCGGTGAGTATCGATTTCCACCGCCGGAGACGCAGCTTCCGAACGCACGCTACTGCTACTCTCCCGGCATGGTTCCAAATGGATATTATCATAGCTATTGCAAATATTACACTGTCCTGGCCTGATCAGAACTTCTGACGTGAGGAACACCGACAAAAATAAGTATAATGATGGCAATTACTTATCCAGGGAAATGAACTCGAATTTACTAAACAATCAGATAGGGGATATCCTCGAGTCGGTTCTCGAGGAGACGACGGGAGACGTCTACCTGATCAACCCGTCCCGGGAGGCTATCGAGGAGTTCATCACGGTTGCGACCGGGTTCGACGGCGACCTGCCGACGGTTCATATGCTCGCCGACGAGCGAACGCTCAAGGACGTGATGGACGACTTCATCGTTGCCTCGAACGCGGCCGATCTCATCGACGCAGATGCTCTCGATCTCAGGGCGCTCACCCAGGCACCGGAGAACTCGCTGTTGATCACCGACGACCGCGTCATCGCGCTCGTCCACGCCGGCGACCGCGTCGGGGGTCTCGCAACCGACGACGAAGACTTCGTCGAAGCGGCCACGGATACCTACGCGAGTCGGTGGGAGGACGCGGCGGCGTTCAACCTCCGGACGCCACCGATCACGCGCGTCCGAGAAACCCTCTCCGAGGAGATCGGCGACGACGCCGAGGCGGATTTCACCGCGATCCTGGAGTCGCTCGAGACCGCCCGCGGCGACGGCGACGGCCTCGACGAGGTCACGATCTCGCTGCTCGTCGCGGCGAAGAATCAGGCGCTGCTGTACGACATCTCGAAGTGGGGCGAGGACGTCGGTATCGCTAGCAAGGCGACGTTCAGCCGGACGAAGACCAAACTCGAGGACATGGGCCTGATCGACACCGAGAAGGTTCCGATCGACGTCGGTCGCCCCCGCTTGCGCCTGAAGATCGGCGACGAGCGCCTCGAGGAGGCCGATAACGGGCAGCTGGCGACGGTGGCTGAGTCGATTCTCAACTAACAACCTTTTACTCTGCGTTCTGGCGGTCTGACGACAGCTATGCTGTCGCACAGCCCGCCGTCACTCGGTAAAAGGTTGATCAAAAGCACTCCTCGTTCCTCTCCGCTCGCTTTACTCGCGTCGAGTCAGTCGTCGGCCCGCTCGCAGCCTTCGGCTGCTCGCGGCGAGTGTCGGTGAACAGCCTCCCCTTCCCCGGGTCCCACGTCCTCGCAGCTCGCTCGGACGTGCTCCCGGCCACCGACCTCACAGCACGGCACAATCGGTCGCGTGGCGCAACTCCCAAGTCATCGCCGCGTAACCGTTCGAGTATGTACGAGGCGGTCCACGCCCATCCCGACGGAGAGAGCACGGTCGCCAGGGTCGCGAAGACGGCGGCCGACTACGGCTTCGAGGGTGTGGTGGTTCGGAACCACTCGAGCGCCCGCGCCGACTACGACGGGGCGCGGATCGCCGAGGAGTACGGGATCGACGTCGTTTCCGGCGTCGAGATCCGGGCGGACAGTCCCGAACAGGCGAGCGGCTCGGTCGGCAACTTCCGTCCCTCGCACACGATCCTCGCGGTCGAGGGCGGTTCGAACGCGATGAACCGATTCACCGTCGAACAGGCGAAAGTCGACGTGCTCGCCCATCCGATGGCCGGCGGTGGCGACATCAATCACGTTCTGGCGAAGGCGGCCGGCGAGAACGGGGTGCACCTCGAGTTCTCGCTCGCGCCCGCCCTCCGAAAGAGCGGCGGCCAGCGGGTGCGGGCGCTCCGGTCGCTGCGAAAACTCCGCGAGATCGTCGACTACTACGACGCGCCCTACGTCGTCAGCGCCGATCCCCGGAGCCACCTCGAGCTTCGCGCGCCGCGGGAGCTTCGCGCGGTCGGCAAACAGCTCGGCGTCGACGGCGAGTGGATCGCCGAGGGACTGCGAGCGTGGGGGCGACTCGCCGAGCGCAATCGCCGCGTCCAGTCCGATTCGTTCATTGAGCCGGGGGTCGAACGGGGCAGGTATGAAGAAAACGGTTGAGGAACACGCCGCCAGATTCGACGAGAAGGCCACCGAGTACGACGAGTCCAAATCCGACGAGTACCACGCGTGTGCGAACCTCGTGATCGAGCACGCCGCCCCGGGCGAGGACGACGTGGTCCTCGATCTGGCCACCGGAACGGGCGCCATCGCGCTCGCGCTCGCCACGGACGCAAAGCGGGTCGTCGGCCGCGATATCAGCGAGGGGATGATGGAAGAAGCGAGAGCGAAGGCCGACGACGAGGGCATCGAGAACGTCGAGTTCGACTACGGCACGTTCCGGGAGCCCGAGTACGACGGTCCCGTCGACGTGGTTACCTCGAACTTCGCGATGCACCACCTCTCGGACGAGGAAAAGCGCGAGGCGATCGACGTCATCGCGGGCCTCGAGCCCCGGAAGTTCGTCCTCGGTGACCTGATGTTCTTCGGCGAACCGGACCCCGACGAGCCGTTTTACGGTCCCGAGGTCGACGATCCGGCGACCGTCGGTACCCTCGCGGACGCCTTTACCGATGCCGGCTTCTCGCTGACGGCTGTCGAACGAATCCACGACCAGGTCGGCGTGCTCGTCGCGGAGGCACCCCGCGACGGCGCGGGTGACAGCGAGAGCGCGTAACTGCCGTGAAGCACCTTCCGAAACACCTCCGCCCGCGGTGGCGGTATCTCGCTGTCGGCCTCGAGGCCTGGCCGGACGCCTCGATCAGCCGGCGGTCGTTCCAGCGGGCGGTGTGGTACGCAGGGCAGAACCTGCTGGGGGACCCGGGAAGCGCCGACGCCGATCTCACGGTCGTCCGGTTTCGGTTCGCTGACGGCGTCGGCGAGGCGCTCGTGAAGGTCCGCCACGGCGAGGCCGAACCCGCGCGAGCGGCGATCGCCTGTATCGACGAGATTGACGGCGAGGCGGTCGGGATCAGGGTTCGCGGTATCAGTGGCACGATCCGTGCCGCTGAAGAAAAGTATTTAGGACGCCGCGGGCAAGTTCCGGAAGAGAGAAACGTCGTGTTCGAGAACGAAGAGCGAGTCGCTGTCACACGGAACGGAGCGGCAGATGTGCGACTCGACGATGCGTTCGTAGGCACGACAAACCTCGATTACGATTTAGCGTGATACTATGCAGGGACAAGCCCAACAGCAGGCGTACGACCGCGGCATCACGATCTTCTCGCCCGACGGCCGACTCTACCAGGTGGAGTACGCCCGCGAGGCGGTCAAACGTGGGACGGCGAGTATCGGTGTTCGAACGAACGGCGGCGTCGTCCTCGCGGTCGACAAGCGGATTCCCTCTCGACTCATGGAGGAATCGAGCGTCGAGAAGATCCACAAAGCCGACAACCACATCGGCATCGCGAACGCGGGCCACGTCGCCGACGCCCGTCAACTGATCGACTTCGCCCGCCGACAGGCCCAGGTCAATCACCTCCGCTACGGCGAGCCGATCGGCGTCGAGAGCCTCACGAAGGAGATCACCGACCACATCCAGCAGTACACGCAGGTCGGCGGCGCACGCCCGTTCGGTGTCGCGCTGATCGTCGGCGGCATCGAGAACGGCGAACCGCGCCTGTTCGAGACCGATCCCTCCGGCACGCCCTACGAGTGGAAGGCGCTGGCCGTCGGCGCCGACCGCGGCGAACTCCAGAGCTTCCTCGAGGAGAACTACGACGACGAGAGCGATCTCGAGGGCGGCATCGACCTCGCACTCGACGCACTGGCCTCGACTAACGAGGGCTCGCTCCTGCCGGAGGAGGTCGGCCTCGCGACGATCGACGTCGAAACCGAACGCTTCGAACAGTTCGACAACGACCGGATCGAGGAGGTCCTTCGCGAGAACGACCTGCTCGACGACGGCGAAGAGAGCGACGACGACGAGTAGCGAGACTACCCGCTTTCGAGCGTCTTCTCGCGGTTTCTATCGCCTCGAGACGAATCGCTGTTATCGCGGTCGTGTTTCGCTCTGCGATAGCGGAGGGCACCGGATCGGGTCCGGCGTACGGGAAACACTCTTTTAATTGGCGGAGATACCATCACGTATGATTTCGCTCGACGAGGCGGTGACCGCGCGACTCGAGTCCCACGGCGCGCGGTTCGAAGTGTTGGTCGATCCGGACGCAGCGCTCGCGATCAAACGCGGCGAGTTCGACGGCGACCTGGAGGAAGTGATCGCCGCCGAGGACGTCTTCGACAACGCCTCGACGGGCGACCGGCCCGCGGAGACGGACCTCGAGAAAGTGTTCGACACTACCGACCCCCTCGAGATCATCCCCGAAGTCATCAGGGAGGGGGAGATCCAGATCACGGCCGAACAGCGCCGCGAGATGCAAGAACAGAAGCGAAAACAGCTGATCAACCGAATCACGCGCAACGCGGTCAACCCCCAGATGGACAACGCGCCCCATCCACCGGAGCGCATCGAGAACGCCCTCGAGGAAGCCGGCTTCACGGTCGATCCGATGGTGCCGGTGAGCGAGCAGGTCGACGAGGCCCTGGACGAACTCCGGCCGATCATCCCGATCCGGTTCGAGGAGGTGACCATCGCGGTCCAACTACCCCCGGAGTACGCCGGCAGCGTCCAGGCTCGAGTCCGCCAGTACGGCGACCTGGAGCGCGAGGAGTGGCAGCCCGATGGCTCCTGGGTCGGCGTGGTCACGTTCCCGGCGGGGCTGCAAAACGACTTCTACGACCTGCTCAACGAACACACGAGCGGCGAGGCCGAGACGCGAATCGTCAAGGACAAAGACGAATTGAGCACGCGGTAGCCGAAAACGGGTTTTACCAGTAGCCTGTTCGTCGTTCGGAGTGGGTTCTGAAATGAAGCACTCGACTCGCAACGTTCGGCTGCGGACATAACGTACTTCGGTCCGCAGACAGTAGCGCTCGAACATGGGCGAGGACGACGGGATCGATCTCCACGGCGTCTACATGATCCTCTTGGGGACCATACTCCTGTCGTACCTCGCGTTCGTCCACGGCGACCCCCTCTCGACGGAACCGCTGTCGGAGACGCGACCGCAGCGGACGCCGATCTTCGGAACGGCAGCGAGCGTCGTCAGTATCGCTGTTGGATGGCTGCTAATACTGGGCTACGGCGAGAGAATTACGGCTCGTTTCGGGTAGCGCGTTGGCGGTTCTGTTCGCCGAGAGTACTCCCCCACTCCCCATTACAAGTAACGTCTTTCAAAACGGTCCTTGCTAGGACCAGTCCGTGCTACCTGTGTTTGCAAACGTACCTTTTTACTGCGGGTCCTCGCTCCCTACGGTCGCTCGAACCGCTTGCAAAAATCTACGCTAAAAAGGCCGCTCGCTCCCGCTGGTCGCTCGCGGGTGCAGCGCTGGATGCTCTTCCGCAGCGTTACCTGCACCGCCTGTATCGAACACGGAATTCTAGCCGGGCTGGATTGCAAATAACGATGGCGGCCTGCCATATATGTCTGCACACATATCATCTGTGGAAAACTCTATCAGCCCCGAGTGGAAAGCCGGACTATGCAGCCGAAGACGAGGCGGGGACTGCTTTTTCTTGGCGTCTTCCTCGTCCTGATCAGCCTCCCGTTCTTCTGGTCGACGTGTAGCGATGTAGGATACGGACCCGACGGGCCGCCAGGTGGCTACGAACTCAACGGGTTTACTGGCGTTACAGTCACCTATACACCCGACGGCGGGGTCAATACGTGTACCGCTGGGTTGGGACCGGTGTATCTTCCGCTCGGAATTGCCATGATACTGATTGCGTTCATTCGTTAACTGATTGCTCTGTGCTGGCCGTACCTTTCACGCTCAGAATTGGATACCAAAAGTGTACTCTGCTCTACCGAGACGGATTCGTCCGGCGACGAGTTATCCGCGGCGGAAGCCGATCATGAAGCCGGCGGTGAAGCCGACGCCGAGCGAGAGCGTCGAGATCAGCGACTCGAGCCAGGTCGGATCCGCGTGGTCGGTCGTGCTGATCAGTCCCGCCGACAGCGCGTTCCAGTCGACGATCAGAATGCCCTGTGACTCGAGGTACCGGAAGACGACCAGCTGGAGGCCGATGATGACGGCGATCAGTTTGGCGATTTTCTTCGCGGCGAACCCCATAATCGCGCCGATGACGGCACCGCCGCCGAACTCGAGGCCGAGCGTGGTTGGATCGATCTCTACCATTATCGACTCTGATTCGACTCAGGTAACAAGACTGTTGTGGTAAACAGAGTTTCAGTTTATCACGGGGTGTGTGCCGCCACGGGATTGAAGACGGTTCATCGCGTAGCGGTTACTATGAGTGTCGACCGCAGAACGGAGGTGACCGATCGGCATCCATAGCGTGGCTCCACCGACGACATCCGCCCCGGCGGACGCGTCTCAGAACGTCGTCAACAGTGCCACGAGGCGACGCGTTCCGCCGATGAGTGGCAACGCAGTCGCTTCTCCAATTCCATCCCCACCATGAGAGCGATCATCGCGAAACGCGTCGACTCAGGAACGCCGGACACGGAAGAGATCACCGATCTCGCCCGCGCGGCGGGCTACGAGGTCGTCGGCGAAGTGACACAGTCGCGAACGGCTGACGCCGCCCTCCAGCTGGGCGAAGGCAAGGCGAACGAGCTGGCCGAAAAGGCCGAAATGGCCGACGTCACGACGGTCATCTTCGACAACCGACTGGGGCCGTACCAGATGTACAACCTCGGCCAGCTGTTGCCCGAGGGCGTCGAGGTGATCGACCGCTTTACGCTGATCCTCGAGATATTCGGCCAGCGCGCCCAGACCCGGAAGGCACAGCTCCAGGTCGAACTCGCCGAACTGCGGTACGAATTGCCGCGCGCGGAGGCGAAAACCAGCCTCGCCAAGCGCGACGAACACCCCGGGTTCATGGGGCTCGGCGAGTACGACGAGAGCCGCGAGCGCGACATCAAGGCCCAGATCAGCCGGATTCGGGACGAACTCGAGCAGATCGAGCAGACCGAAGAACACCGCCGCGAACGCCGCCGGGACTCCGGTTTCGATCTGGCCGCCCTCGCCGGCTACACGAACGCCGGCAAGTCGACGCTGCTGCGGCAGTTGGCAACCGATCTCGAGGTCGGAGAGAACGAGGGACTCCATCCGGATCTAGACGCGACCGCCGAATCCCAGGACCGGCTGTTTACCACCCTCGGGACGACGACCCGGCGCGCCGACATCGAGCCGCGGGACGTGCTCGTCACCGACACGGTCGGCTTCATCAGCGACCTCCCTCACTGGCTGGTCGAGTCGTTCAAGTCGACGCTGGACTCGGTGTACCGAGCGGACCTCGTCTTGCTGGTCGTCGACGTCAGCGAACCGATCGACGAGATCCACGAGAAGCTCGTCACCTGCCACGACACGCTCTACGAGCGAAACGAGGCCCCGATCGTGACCGTGCTGAATAAGATCGATCGGGTAAGCGAGGACGAACTCGAGGAGAAGCGGAGTGCTCTCTCGGCACTCGCACCCAATCCCGTTACCGTCAGCGCCCGGGAGGGAACGAACGTCGAGGAGTTGCTCGAGCGGATCGACGCGGAACTCCCCGACTGGCGCGAGGAGCGACTGGTGTTGCCGATGGCCGACGAAACGATGAGTCTCGTCTCCTGGATCCACGACAACGCCCACGTCGACGACGTCACGTACGGCGACGACGACGTGCTGGTTTCCTTTGCAGCCCGGCCGGCAGTCATCGAGCGAGCCCGTTCTCGCGCGAGCGAGCTTCGGACCCCGTCGGCGGAATCGGCGTAACTCGTCGAAAGCCGTCACTGCTGACTTCCGCAGCCGTCGCCGACCGCGATCGGACCGCATTCCGGGCGTAGACCCCATCATATAAACCGTAGACGTGAGTCTGTGGGTGCATGGAACGTGTCGCGATCATCGGTTCCTCGATGACCCAGTTCGGCCAGCGCGACGGCTGGATCCGCGACCTCCTCGCGGAGGCCGGCATCGCCTGCCTCTCCGATTCGGGGGTCGAACCGGGCGACGTCGAGCACCTGTACGTATCGAACATGGCCAGCGGCGAGTTCGAGGGCCAGGGCGGGATCATGAACGCTCTCGCGCACGACCTCGGGGCGCTGCCCGCCTACACCGAGCGGGTTGACCAGACGAGTTCGAGCGGTGGCGCGGGCATCTACGCCGCCTGGCGCTCGATCGCCAGCGGTGCCAGTGAGATGACCTTGCTCGTCGGCGGCGAGAAGATGACCCACCGCTCGACGGCCGAGGCTACCGACGTAATCGCCTCGATCACACACCCCTGCGAGTACAAACATGGCGTCACTCTCCCCTCCTTCGCGGGGATGACCGCACGTCACTACCTCGAGCGCTTCGACGCGCCCCGCGAGAGCCTGGCGAAAGTCGCGGTGAAGAATCACAAACACGGCGTCGACAACCCCCACGCCCAGTTCCGCAAGGAAGTCGATCTGGAGACGGTCCTCGAGAGCCCCATCGTCGCCGACCCGCTCAGGCTGTACGACTTCTGTCCAATCACCGACGGAAGCGCGGCGCTCATGTTTTGTCCCGAATCGGTCGCGAAGGAGTACACCGACGAATACGCGGTCGTGGCGGGCGTCGCCGGCGCGACCGACACCCACGTCGTCCACGAACGACCCGATCCGACGGTGATGGGCGGCGTCGTCGACAGCGGTGAGGCGGCCTACGAGATGAGCGGCTACGGCCCCGGGGAGATCGACGTCGCCGAACTCCACGACATGTTCACGATCCTCGAGCTCCTCCAGATGGAGGGGCTCGGCTTCGCCCATCAGGGTGAGGCCTGGAAGCGCGTCGACGCGGGCGAGACCGATCGCGACGGCGAACTACCGATCAACACCTCCGGCGGCCTGAAGTCGAAGGGCCACCCGCTCGGCGCCAGCGGCGTCGCCCAGGGCGTCGAGATCTACGAACAGCTCACCGGCGAGGCCGGCCCGCGACAGGTAGACGCCGAGGTCGGTCTCTGTTGTAACGTCGGCGGCTTCGGAAACTGCGTGATCACGACGATCATGGAGGCAGCAGCATGAGCGACCGCGAAATGACCGCCTACCGGTACGGCGACGGTTCGATCAGCTACCCCGGCCACCCCCTCGGCCAGGACGGCGAGGAGCCCGTCGACACCGTCGATCTAAGCGAGTACACCGCGACCGTCGTCACCTGGACGACGAGCACGGCAACCCCGCCGGGAGTCAGAGAGCCGAACCACCTCGCGATCGTCGAGTTCGACGTCGGCGAGGACGAATCCGTTCGGGCAATCGGACAGCTCACCACCGACGCAATCGAGACCGGCGACGAAGTCCGTCCGGCCTACGTCGAAGAGCTCCGGGAGCCCGGCGTCGGAATAAAACTTCCCGAGAGTCAGGAGTGGGACGGGTTCCGGTTCGAGCCGGTATAACGCCCGAAGTAACTCGCGTTTTCGCTACCGCCCGCCGCTCGAGTCGTCGCCACCGTCGAAGTTATCAGAGTCGTCGTGCGCGTCGGAGCCGTCTTCTTCGCCCGTATCCTGTCGATCCTCCTCGTCGTTCGAGGATTCGTCAGTCTCGTCCGGCCCGTACTGGTCCCGCAGCGTCTCGAGTTCGGCGTCGACGTCGACGCTCGTCTCCGGGTCGTCGTCAGGCTCCTCGAGTTCGATCGTCTTCACTGACTCCTCGTTCGGATCGCTCGACTCCGCGGTTTCGGTCAGTCGGGCGTCGACGTCGGACCGAAGCGCTCGAGCGTCCTCGAGCAGTTCACGCGCGCGTTCGTTTTCCGGCAGCGCTCCCTCCGAGACGGCGCGCTGAAGCGCGCCCAGCGCACCGTCGAGCTGATCGAGCGTCGTGGCTCGTAGCTCTTCGGCACGTTCCCGCGTGGTATCGGAGGCGTCCCGCGTTCGCTCGCGGGCGTCGTCTGCCGTGCGAGCGAGCCGGAGACTTCGCTGGAACGCCTCGAGCGCGCGCACGTTCGCCTCGAGAATCGCGATCAGCGTCGGGATGGCAACGTCGTCGGCGAACCGCAGTAGCTCGCGTGGTGTCGGCGGTCGGAGCGGGACTCGGGGCCGACGCCGCTCTCGCCGGCGTGACTGGGCTTGGAACTCTCCCTGGAGCTCCCTGAGCGTCTCGGTGAGCTCCCGGATGGCCTCGGCGAGGTCGTCGTCTGCGCGACTCATACGTACTGTATCACCCCCTACATGAAAAACGGGCCGATTCTCGGGGCGACCGTGCGCGCGGAAACGAGAACGCGCCGCGCGACCCAAGCGTTTTTGCTCCCGTCGACCCCCTGAACGAACGTGCGAATCGAGAACAGTTTCATTCCCGTCCGAGGAGTCGGCGAGGCGACCGAGCGACGGCTCTGGGCGAACGGCATCACTCACTGGGACGAGTTCGACGGCAGCGTCGTGGGATCGACGCTTTCCGACCGCATCGAGGCGTTCATCGACGAGGGGCGGACCCACCTCGAGCGCGGGAACCTCGGCTACTTCGCCGAGGAGTTGCCCGCTTCGAGCCGGTGGCGACTCTACGAGAACGTCCGCGAGGAGGCCTGTTTTCTGGACATCGAAACCACGGGACTTGACGCGAATCGGAACGACGTGACGACTGTCAGCGTCCATCGCGGCGGCGAGACGAAGACGTTCGTCAACGGTCGCGACCTCACTGGCGAGCGACTCCAGGCGGAACTCGACGCCGCATCGCTGCTGGTGACGTTCAACGGCCAGCGGTTCGACGTTCCGTTCCTCGAGACCTGCTACGATATCGACGCGGACGTTCCCCACGTCGACCTCATGTACGCCTGTCGAAAGCTGGGTCTCGGGGGCGGGCTCAAGCAGATCGAGACGGATCTGGGGATCGGTCGCGACATGCCCGACATCACCGGCCGCGACGCCGTCAGACTATGGCACGAGTACGAGCGGGGCGACGAGGCGGCGCTCGAAACCCTGGTCGAGTACAACCGGGCCGACACGGCCAACCTCGAGCCGCTGATGGAAACCGTAACGGGACGGCTACACGACGACGTGTTCGAGGCGGCGTGTCAGAACAGCGGGTAGGATCGGCTAACAACCGTGTAGTCGATTCGTTACAATGTTGGTTCCCTGCGGTGCTTCGAACGAAGCCCGGCCCGTCCTTGAGCAGCGGGCGACGACCCGGACACCTAACCCGTGGTACAACAAACCCTCCGCGTACATGAGCGAGTACACGTATGAAACCACCGTCGACGTCCGCCTCCGCGACGTCGACTTCATGGGTCACGTCAACAACGCAGTCTACGCGACGTATCTCGAGCAGGCCCGCGAGCGATACTTCACGGCAGTGATCGGAGAGTCGCTCGTCGACGCCGACACCGTACTCGCGAACCTCACGATCGACTACGTTCGACCTATCGAAGCCGACCAGACCGTCACCGTCGCGCTGGCCGTTCCCGAACTCGGCGAGTCGAGCCTTCCGATGGAGTACGAGGTTCGGGCCGACGGCGACCGGGCGGCAACGGCTCGCACCGTCCAGGTGATCGTCGACCGGGAGTCGGGGGATTCACGGCCGATTCCGGAAAGCTGGCGCGAGCGAATCGAAACTCACCGCGAGGACTCTCGGAGGTAGAACGACTTACCCCGACTGGAGAACGGTGACGTCGCCGTCGCTCGTGACGACGACGTCGTAGCCACAGAACTCAAATTCGACCCGCCCGGCGCCTCGGGGCGTCCCGTCGTCTCGGGGTGCAAAGAGCGCCTCGAGCGCCTCGGGATTGACGACGTCGTACAGCGCCTCGTACTCCGGGGGTTCGATCTCCGTTGCATCGACACCCTCCTGTGTGGCGACTGCATCGACGATTTCGAAACTGAGTGACTGGTGTGGTTTTGCGTCCGAACGATCCACTGAGAGTAGCATTAGAGCACACTCTTCACACGGGTGGTTATAAATCCTGTGACCTCTACGGACTTTCACTGTTCAGGGGTGGATTTCAACGTATGCATTTGGACTCCAGTGTATAAATTGGGACTTAACATACGTCTATTTCTACGACACACAGTTTTATCTAAACAATTCAAGCCTCCCTTCTTCGAGCGATAATCCGCCGTTTCCCGGCGCTTCTCTCCGGTTCAAAGCCCCCTGTTGGTTCCGCGTCGCTCACGGAGGTGTTTACGATGAGGAAGCCAGGGCGGGGATTTGAACCCCGGGAGTCTCGATTACAAGTCGAGTGCATGAACCACCCATGCTCCCCTGGCGCTGGCAGTCGGTTAGCCGTCCTCCTTTGAGTGTGTATCGCTTTCGGTCGGTGAGTCGAGTCGACGTTCCATCGCGATCCGGTGTTCGCCGTAGCCCGCACGGCGATAGAAGCGACTGGCGGACTCGTTGGCCGCCATCACCTCGAGAGTCACGACGTCGACCCCGCGACCGGCGAGTTCGTTCTCGACGGCCTCGAGAAGCGCCGAACCGATCCCCCGGTTGCGGTAGGCCGGTTCGACGTAGAGATTCGAGAGCAGCCCGCGCGTCGCGTCGAGGGTGAGCGATCCGGTTTCGACCGAGAACGAGGCGAACCCGACCACGTCCCCGTCGGCTCGAGCGACCAGCAAACTGTCGGTAACGCGGTGGGCCGTGAGCGCGTCGCGCATTGTCAGCCGGTTCGATTCGGCGGGGACGTGTGAGCCGTGTTCGCGCTGGTTGGTTGCGAGGCGGACCCAGCAGTCGACGACCGCGTCGATATCCGCCTCCGCGGCGGGCTCAATCGTGAACCGGGGGTTCGAGTGTGGGGCCATTTTCGAGTGCCGTGACGGCGGGAAGCGGTTCGGCGGTGAGCATCCGGAGGGCCGCACCGCCGCCGGTACTGACGTGGGTGAAGCCCTCGACGCCGAGTCGCCGGAGCGCGGAGGCGGTGTCGCCGCCGCCGACGATGCTCGTCTCTACGGTCGTGGCGGCGTCGTACAGCTCTCGGGTCCCGTACTCGAACAGCTCGTCCTCGTAAACGCCGGCGGGGCCGTTGAGGATGACCGTCTCGGCCTCCTCGAGGATCCGGCGATAGTACGCGAGCGTCGAACTCCCGATGTCCATCGCGCCCTCCCCTTCGCGGGGCGGCAACGCGTTGACGCCGATCTCGTGGCGCTCGCCGTCGCGAGAGACGGCGACGTCGTGGGGGAAGGCGATCCGCTCGCCGTAGGCGTCGAGCAGGTCGGCGGCGCGGTCGATCTCGTCCCAGTAGCCCTCGTCGTAGATGTGATCGGAACTGGCGTCGCCGAGGTCGACGCCGTCGGCGATCAGAAACACGTTGCCGACGACGCCAGCGGTGAGCACGTGATCCGCCAGCCCCTTCTCGAGGATGCTCCAGGCGACGTCGATCGAGTCGGGGACCTTCGCGCCGCCGAGGACGTAGACGCGAGGTTCGGCCGTCTCCTCGATCGCCCCCAGCACTTCGAGTTCCTCCTCCATGATCCGTCCCGCGTATCCCGGAAGTGCGGTGGGAAAGCCGACCAGCGAGGGCTGTGAACGGTGGGCCGCGGCGAAGGCGTCGTTGACGTAGGCGTCGAGAACGGGGGCCAGACCGGTGACGAGGTGGGTGTCCGCGGCCCGTTCTGGCTCGAACTCCATGTACTCCTCGCTGTAGAATCGGGTGTTCTCGAGGACCACACACTCGCCGTCGTCGAGGCTGGAAACGGCTTCTCTGGCGGCGGTCCCGAACGTCGCGTCGACGTAGTCGACCGGGCGCTCGAGGAGTTCCGAGAGACGGGCGGCGTGGGGCGCGAGGGTGACGAACTCGTCACCGCCGGGACGGCCCTGGTGGGCGAGGACGGCGACGCGGCCGCCACGCTCGAGGAGTTCCGAAAGCGTCTCGACGTGTGCCCGGAGGCGGGCGTCATCAGCGAGCGAGCCGTCGTCGATGGGGCTGTTGATGTCAACCCGAACGCCGACGGTCGTCCCTTCGACGTCGAGGTCGTCGAGGGTGTCGATCATTACCGATCAGTCCACCGGCCCTCCCGAAAGGTCTTTCCATCGAATCAACCGGTTTTGACACTTGTTGGCACGGTCTGGGTGGAATCGGGCTGCCGTTCTCAGACGCTGCGACAGTCCGCACAGACGGCCTGTCCGTTCGCCTCCCACAACGAGTCGGCGAAGCTGCCGCAGGCCTCACAGAGGCCCTGCGTCGAATACTCGTTGCCACCGTTGGGAACGAGTTCCGATTCTCGCTCACCGCCGTGTCCGGCGAGCGGTGCCTCGGCGCTCTGGCTCGAGGCGGTCGAGGAGGCGACCGCCTGAAAGGAGCCGGCAGCGGTGATGATGTCGCGCTGGGTGAGAACGCCGAGGGTGCGGTCGTCCTCCATGACGACCAGGTTTCGGATCGCTTCCTTGGCCATCATATCCGCAGCGTCGGTGACCGACCGCCCGGCGTCGATCGTGAGCACGGGTGCGGACATCACCGACCCGATGGTCGTTTCGGCGGGATTCGTTTCGTCTGCAACGACGCCGAGGACGTCCCACTCCGTCATGATGCCGACCGGATCGGATCCCCGCAGAACCAGCACGCAGCCGACCCGTTCCTCGCGCATGAGCTGCACAGCACCGAGAACCGTATCGGACTCGCTGACGCCGACGTATTCGGTCGTCAGTACGTCCCTGACCGACAGTTCCGATTCCATGTGTGAGTTATTCCCACAGATGGCCTAAAAACTACCCCCGGCACACTTATTCGGCCCGCTGTCGAAGTCTCTGGGGCGCTACCACTCGAGTTCGACCCGGGACTCGTCGGCCCGTCCGACCTCGAGAGCGTGTTTCGCGTCCATTCCGGCGGCCTGGGCGTTGGCCGCGCGGCCGACGCCGACTCTGAGCGAGACGCCGACGTCGCTCTCGACGTGTTCGATAGCGTCCTCGTAGTCGACTCGCTCGAGAGCCGGACAGGTGGCGATGATGTTGTCGCCGCCGACGAAGAACGAGAGACTGTCGTGGGCCGTTCGCATGTATCGCATCAACGCGGCGTACCCCTGCTCGATCTCGATGAAACTGTCGTAGGCGTTGAGCTGATCGGTGTAGTTGCCGGTGGCGTCGATCACGTCGAAGTGGGCGATCTGGACGTCGTCGTCCATACGTTCGGCCTCGTCGATTATCCGGCCGTCGAGGATCTCCCGGCGATCTTTGTCCTGGGCGCTGCCGGCGCTCTGGATCGATTCGCTCGCGTCGGCGAGCGCGCCGACGGGACTCGAGTCGGTGGCGATGCCGAGGCTGAGCGTGACGGGGTACCGGTTCCCGATCGATTCCTGGAGCAGTGCGTGATCGTTGACAGAGAGCCCGTTGGTCACCGCGATCATGTTGTCGAATCGGGTGAAGAAGACGTAGCCGTCCCGGTTGCCGACGAACTGCGAGATGTCCGCGTACAGCCGGGACTGGAGCGTCTGTAAGTCGGCTTCGCGTCGGGGTTCGGGAGTCACGGTCCACGGTCCGTAGTTGTCGATCTGAATGAGCGTAACCTGCGTATTCGTCACGGTGATCGAAGCTTTCGAACGGCGTCGTATAAGTGGTACGCAATCCAGATTCGAGACGCAGAACGAACGGGAGATCGAACGGGGTCAGGCCGACTTCTGCTCGGGGTTCGCACCGACGGGGTGGTAGTCCCAGAAGCCACCCTCGCGCATCGCACGGCCGACCGCCTTGTGCATGTCAACGATCGTCTCGAACTCGCCGGTGTCGACGTGCTCGAAGATTTCACGCATCGGGACGACTGTCTTGTAGTTGATCCGGATCGGATCGTCGCCGTGCTCCGCGACGAACTCCTCGCGCGAGAGCGGAAAGTCCTCCTCCTCGTCGACTTTCTTCGCGATGACCGCCATGTCGAACTTTCGCATCCCCTCGCTTCCCTCCTCGCCGTCGGGGTCGTGTGGCCAGTCCATACCGGGTGGTGTGCGTGGGGGCCGCAAAAGGGTTACTCTCTGGCTATCCGCGCCAGCACCGTCCACTTGCTCCGAGCGGCGAGTCGGTCAGACCGCGGCTGCCAGCAACTCCCGCTTCTCGAGACGATTCGGACGTCACTCGTCGTTTCGTTCGGCGAGTCCGAAGCCGACCTCGAGGTCGCCGCGCGATCGAGCGTAGACGTAGGAGGCAGCGAGCAGGACCGCCCCAAGGACGAGAAACGACAGTGTCCGGGCGAGGGTGTCGAGGTCGCTCGTGTCGTAGAGAAACACCTTCGCGGTCGCGAGTCCGAGGACGCCGACGCCGAGCAGTCGCACGCCGCGAACGTCGGTGTAGAGGCCGATCCCGAGCAGTGTAAAGCCGAACAGGGCCCACGCGACCGAGATACCGAGTCCCGACAGCTCGAGTCCGAGTGCGGTCACCGCGAGTCCGGTCGCGGCGGTTGCGTAGATTCCGTTGGCCGACGGCTGCGGGCCGCGCTCGTAGTCGGCCAGCGACGACTCGTCGACCGAAAGCCACCACGCCAGCGCGTAGAACACCCCGATCGAGAGCACGAACGCGACCGGGCGGCCGGTGAGCGTCGCGATCGGATCGCCGAGATCGAACGCCGGCAACTCGCTCGCGTCGACGACGAGCAGTTTCAGGGTGAGCGCCGCAGCCACGCCGTGTGCCCCCGTCCGAAAGCCGGGGGCGTCGGCCGCCCGCGAGAGGACGACCGCCCCGCAGATCACGGCGAGCGCGCCGACCGTCGCCGCGAACGTCTCCGCCGCCATGGCGATACCGGCCGCGAGGAGGAGCACCGAGAGGGTCGCTGCCGCGTCGTCGCGTCGAAGCGCCCGACGGCGCGTAACCGCGTACGCTCCAGCGAGCAGGACGGCGACGGCCATCGTGCCCACCCCGTCGACGGCGGCGTCGGGAAACGCATCACGAACTGCGATCTCGAGAAGTGTCGACGCGAAGACGGCGTTGAGAGCCGTCAGCGCGACGAGCTGGGCGCGATAGAGCCGCCCGCCCGATCGACCGTGTCCTCGGAGAACGTAGCCGCCGAGGAGGTAGAGCAGACACGACAGGACGGCGACCGTGCCGAGTGCGATCCCGGGCGGGTCGAGGGCCACGGCCCACGCTACGATCACGGCGTACGTGGCGACCACGCTGGAAACGACCACTCGGCTCCACGGTCTGACCGTCGCGATGGCGACCAGTCCGCCCGCGAGCAAGAGGACGTAGGCGGGTGTCAGGACGAGCGTCGCCGCGTCGATGCTCAGCGCGGCGGTCCCGTAACCGATGAGAAACGCCTCGCCCGCGACGAGGGGTGCGCCGTCGCGGACCGAGAGGACGGCCGTGATCCCGACGAGCAGGGTCAGCCCGGCGAGGACGACCCACAGCGGCGTTCCGATCGCTTCACGGTAGCTCTCGAACCCGTAGGCGGCGTAGAGGCTGAAGGCGGCGATTGCGAGTCCCGCACCGGCCGCGATGCGACCCCAGCGGACGTAGCCCTGGTGGTCGGCGGCGTATCGGCCTCCGGCGAACAGGGCCACGCCGCCGACCGCTCCGGCGGCGACGCGACCCAGGGGGCCGAGCAGCCCCATCTCGATAGCGAGCCGGATGAAGAACACGACGCCGACGACCAGCGCGAGCGCCCCGGCGAGCCCGAGCCACCGCACCCCCACGGCGAGTTCCCAGTCGCGGCCCTCCGCCGCCCCGTCGCCGGGTTCGGCCGTGGTCGATTCGGGCTCGACCTCCCGGTCCGGAGGCGACTCGGCGACGTCGTCAGCCTCCGACCTCGAGTCGGGCGGCTCCTCGGACGGTCCTTCGTCGATGTCGACCGCGTTCGAGCCCTCGAGAGCGTCGAGCCGACGGCCGAGGGTATCGACGTCCTCGCGAAGGCGTCGGATCTCGCGACGAAGCTCCTCGTCATCGTCCATCGTCAGTTACACCTATGTCAGCGATACTGTATAAACGATCGGGTAGGGCGTCGGCGGTCAGTCGCGGGCTGGATCGGCGCCCCGTTCCTCGCCGCCGAGTTCGTCGCCGTGTTCGTCGAGCAGCGGCGCGCGGTCGCCGACGGAGGCGTCTTCGTCTCTTGATCGGACAGCCCGCGACTTCGACCTCCGACGAGGCGACGATCAAGAACTTCCGGAACACGGTTCGGACAGTGCAGACGATTCACGAGACGCGCCCAGAGCAGACGGCCGAACGGTGCGACGATGGTCTGCTCGAGCGGGCGCTGGGCCTCGATTCCCATCTCGGTAGCGTGCCAGGTGGGCGATACGCACGTCGTTCACCCGAACACCGAGAACACCGGAGCGAGCATCAATAGTCCGACGCCGAACATGAACAGCACCGGAGATCCCGGCGCTGGCATGAGCGCGATTCCTGCAACGGCCAGCACCAATCCGAGGACGGCCGTCACCGCGGTCTGGACGAGGGAGTTCTCGAGGATGGCTGGTGGATTCATGAGACCACTCCCACAGGTAGAAAGTTAGAATTTTCTACACGAGTGACGACTGCTGATCGCTTCACGGTTCAGAGCTGACGATTTTCTCGAGGTCGTTCATTCGGTTCTGTCGTCTACTACCGGAAATACGGTGGGGGTGGGATTTGAACCACGTGAAGACGGTCGCACTCGCTTCGCTCGTGCGCTGCGACTTCCCTGATTCAAATTCAACATTCACGCTTCGCTCCTCACGTTCGTTCGTCGCAGAAGCGGTGAGGATGGGATTTGAACCACGCCCAGACGTGCTCACTACGTTGCGCGCGGCTGGTCTACTTCAAATCCCACCGTTCTCGGTTTCTCGCTCACGGCGCTCCTCGCACTGCTCGTCGCGTAAGTTCGCGAGAAAACGGTGAGGATGGGATTTGAACCCATGAGGCTGAATGCCACCTGCTTTCAAGGCAGGCGCGTTGGGCCGCTCTGCCACCTCACCTCGAGTGACCGTTCTCGATCCGGTCAAAAAGCGTTGTCGGTTGTCCGTTCGATCGTCGATCCCTCGCCGACCGAAAGCCCGAGTTCGGCGACCGCGGCCGCCGTCGCCTCGCCGCCCGGTCGCCCCGCGACGCGGCGCGCCTCGAGGCCCGCGATCGCCGACGCGAGTCCGACCTCCGTCTCGATCGTCGGGAGCATCGGCGCGAACCCCACGTCCAGACCGGCAGCCTCTCCACGACCCGCGAGCGTCGCCAGTTCCGGCGTCGCGTACGCGTCCTCGAAGTCGATCGGGGCGGCGAACCCGGCGAAGTACACCCGCCCGCCGGGTGCCGGTCCGAGAACGAGGTCGTTGCGTCGGATCGACATCGCGGCGCCGTCGATTTCGGTCCGCCAGACGAGCGCCGCCGTCGGCTCGAGGACGCCGACGCTGGAGGCGTCCTCCTGATTCAGGAGGTGAGTGACCGTGTTGCCGGCGCGGGCGGCCCGCGTCGATCCGACCTGGCGCTCGAAGCGGACGTCCTCGAGGTTCTCGAGCGCGTTCGCGGCGAGCGTTCGGGCCTCGGCTTCGGGGTCGGTATCGCCGACGACGTCCGCCGGGAGCGTCTCCTCGTCGCGGTAGTTCACCAGCAGGTCGCCGCCGCTGGCGTCGACCGCCCGGAACACGTCCGTCAGGGCGGCCTCGTACAACAGTACCGCTTCTTCGGCCGTCAGCGGCGTCTCCTCGACCAGCGACGGGAGGACGAGCCCTTCACGGGGTGGGTCGACGGGAACGACGACGATCATACTCGAGTGTGCGAGCCCGTCGGCCTTGAACGCGGCGTTTTCTCAGCCATCGGCGAGCGAGAGAGCGAGAGTCGCAACGCCGGCGCCGCCGGTGAGCCCCAGCAGAAACAGGGCCGCGCCGACGAGGAGCGACCCGCCGTCGCCGGCGGCGAGGGTCGCCACGCTACCGACAGCCGCACAGACGGCCGCGAGCCAGTCACCGGCGTCGAGCGCCACGAACGACGGGTCGGGGCGCCAGCCGAATAACTCTCCCGCTCGGGTCGCTGTCGTCCGTCGAACGAACTAAGGCGCCGGCCGGCCTCGAGACGCGTATGATCGAACGGACCCTCACCGGACTGCTGGGCACATTGATAATCATCGGAATGGCCCTCGCCGGCGGCTATGCGCTCGTCGCCAACTTCGTTCTGGAGTCCCCCGGTGAACTCCTCGTGCCGACGGTCGCGACCGCGGCGGTCACGTTTGCGGTCGTCTTCGCCCTGTTCGCCGTGGGAGCGCGCTCGGACCGCTGGCTGCAGAGTCCCTACTGGTAGTCCCCCGGCCGTATCCCTGCTGGGGTCGTTCCCGTTACCGCTCTCGCCGTCCTTTCGTCTGGCGGTAGTCCGACGTCATCAGCGACGCGAACTCCTCGATCCAGTGCTGTGTCTGGTCGTCGGTCTGGTCGGCGGGATCGATCATCGGCACGAGTTCGAAGCCGCGGCCGCGGATCGACGTCGCGTGACAGTCCGGCAGCGTCAGCCGTTCTGTGGGCGTGGTCGTGTACTCCTCGCCGATCGCCGCGAGCGCCCGCTCGCCGACCGGGACGATGATCTCGGGGTTGATCATCCGGATCTCGGCGTTGAGGAACGGCTCGCAGTTGTCGACCTCCTCGTCGGTTGGCGACCGCTCGGGGTCGCGACAGCGGGTGAGATTCGTGAGGTAGACGTTGACGAGTTCCGGCCGCTCGAGGTCCGAGGTCACGTCACAGAGGCCGAGACGCTGAAGGATTCGCTGGAAGGCCGCCCCCCGATCGTCGCCGGCGAAGGGGACGCCGACCGTGTCGGCACCCGAACTCGGCATCGCCCCGACGAACAGGAAGTCCGCGCCCACGTCGCCGTAGCCGTGGACGACCTGCGTGCGCGTCTCACAGAGCGCCGGACAGTTCCGGCAGTTCTCGTCCATGCCGAACGGGTTCGCTCGAGTCTGCTGATTCGCGTCCACAGCCGTCCCTCGCGTCACGGCTACTAAAACCGCCCGCTCTCGAGGGAGAGCCGCTCAGTCGCTCGGTGCAGCCGTCCGACCGTTCTGGCTCGGTGTGACCCGCCGCTCGAGCGCCAGCACGCCCAGCCCGAGCCCCAGACAGCCGACGATCAGCGCCGGCCACAGCAGCGCGTCGATCCCGTAGTCGAAGAAGACGCCGCCGACGACCGGGCCGATACCGAAGCCCAGCCGTTTGGCGATCTCGAGCACCGAGAGCTGCGCCCCGCGGGAGTCGACCGGCCCGACGTCGCTGGCCAGTGCGGTGATCAGCGGGGCGTGGAGAATCTCACCGAGGGTTCGCAGGACGAGAAAGGCCCCGATCAGGCCAACGCCGAGCGCCCAGGGTGCGCCGTAGGAGAGCGCGACGGCGACGAAACTGGCGGTCCAGAAGCCCGCCGAGAGCGCCAGCCCCCGGGTGCGCCGCCAGTTCGTGATCCGGGCGACGATCGGCAACTGGAGGGTGACGATCACGAGCGGGTTGAGCACGAACAGTGTTCCCAGTTGCTCGCTCGTGAGGTCGAACGTGGTCTCCGCGTGGACGGGGATCGTCGAATTCATCTGGGCGTAGGCGATCGCGAAGCCGACGTTGAGTAGCGCCAGCGCGAGGATCGTCGGATGCGTGATCGACTCGCGCCACTGCCGGAGATTGTCGCGGACGGAGGGGCGCCCCAGAGCGCGATCGGTAGCGCCCTCGAGCCCGGTCGCCGCGGGCGATTTCGGTAGCATGAGTACGAGAATAACGGCCACCACGCCGCTCGTAACCCCGTTGGCCACGAAGACGCCCGCCTGGCTGATCCCGTAGATCAGCCCGCCGAGGACGAATCCGACGCCGAACCCCGCGTTGCTGGCCACCTTGAGCAGCGCGTAGGCCCGGTCTCGAGCGTCGTCGTCCGTGAGATCCGCGATCATCGCCTGGCTGGCCGGGGTGAACAGTCCCATCACAAGCCCCGCGACCGAGGCGACGGCGATGAACTGCGGGGCCGTCGTCACGAGCGCGTACGTCGCGAGGGCGGGCGCCGCCAGCGCCATGCTCGAGACCATCACCGGCCGGCGCCCGTAGCGGTCCGCGAGGAAGCCCCCGGCGAGGGTGCCCAGCGCGAGGCCGACGCTGTTGGCGAACAGCCCGATCCCGACGAGGGTGAACGCGATCCCCATCTCGCGGTAGAAGTAGAGGGTGGCGAACGGGTAGACGAGCCCCGACCCGAGGACGTTGACGAACCGGGCGCTGGCGACGACCCAGACGCCACGATCGAACCCCCGGACACTTTCGAATCGAGACACACGTGGACCTCGAAAGCGGGACGCAAAGACGCTTTGGAACGCCGTCCACGGTCCTCTTTCGAGCGGCGAGCGAACTCATCGGATGACGGTCGACGAAAAAACGTGCCGTTCGCGGATCAGTTCCCCTCTTCGAGCGCCTCGTCGACGGGTGACCGACTCGAGCGCCCGATTTCGCGCCGGAGCACCGTCGGCGTCTCCCCGCGGGAGTACTCCGCGACCGCGACGAAGACGATCGCCCAGAGAACGGCTGCGATTCCCCAGATCACGCCGGTCGAACCCGCCTGGGCGGGGAACGCGATGGACAGCAGTCCGTAGTACGCTGCCGGCAGCGCGGCGAGCCAGGCGGCGAGTCGCCAGCCCGTAAAGCCGAGCGCGGCGAAGAGACCGTACGCGAGCGGTGCGATCGCGAGTCCGGCCATCATCACGTAGTGGCCCTCGAGCGCGTGGGAATCGACCGGAGTAGCGGAGAGTCCCCACTGAGCCACGGCGAACGCGAGCGCGGGGACCGCGGCGACGGCGACGAGCGCCAGCAGCGCCGGGCTGTAGGAGTCACCGCGTCGGAGCAGTCCTCGACCGGCCGGGTGGGCGACGAGCGCGATGCTCGTGACCGCGAGGAAGGGGAGCACCTCCTCCGGACGCCCGACGCCGTAGGCGACGGTACCGGCGCTGACGACCAGGATAATACAGAACGCGCCCCACATCGACGCGACGCGTCTGGTCGGTCGATACGCCTGCGCGAACAGCCCCAGCAGGAACGCGCCCACGACGGCGGCGATTCCCATCACGTGCAAACGGTGAATGCCGAGTGCGAGACCTGCGTCCGCGGTCCACCCCATCACGAGCAGCGCGAGCAGGTCCGGAAGAAACAGGACCGTCATCGCGGCCGCCAGCGACAGCGCGAGGTAGAAGATCCCCAGCTTGATCGTCGCTAGCGTCGAGCGGCGTTTTTTCGTTTCCTCGAGGTCGAGGTCCGTACCGGAATAGGTCGAGTCTCTCACGTTTGTTCCCATGATACTCCAGAACTAGGTACATCGCGGAACGATATAAATATACCACAACCGACATTAAATCTGGAAGGTCCGGTTCATGGGCATTTGGGGCACGAAAGCGCGCGATTCGATATTACTGTCTGTCGATAGAACCGCATACAGAATCGGCCGCCGTCAGGTGTTCGAGGGTCGATCGGATCGCGTTCGACACGACCGGTAGGCGGACGGCTACCCGCCAGCCATCGTCGCTGCCGACGGTCGGCACGCTCGAGTCTCGTGTCCCGCTCGCCGACCGCGGGTCATCGCCGCGGTTATCTGCCGAGGCCACCGCGCTCTGTGACCTCGAGGATGAACTTGACGTTGCGAACGATCTCCTCGGGGGAGGTGTCCTCGCTCTCGTCGTAGAGGTCGCTGGTCCGGTAGAGGATGTTCGCGAGTTGCTTGCTCTCGCTCGTCTCGCCGCGAACGTCGTCGGCGATCTCCCGGAGCGATTCGACGCGGTCGAGGTCCGGTGGGAACTCCTCGCCCTGCGTCGCGCCGTCGGACCTCCCTTCGTCGCCGGTGTCCTCGCCGTCCGTCATCGGCCCTCGAGTTCGTCCGGTTCGCTCGGCGGTTCGCGGCTCTCGGCCGACTCGGAGGTCGCTCGTCGGTGAACGATTCCCGTGTTGTTCGCGACGCTCGCGGTCAGCTCTCGGAGAGCCTCGCCGGTTTCGCTCTCCTCCTCGAGCACCGTCGGTGCCCCCTCGTCACCGCCCTCCCGAACGGCGGGGTCGAGCGGGATCGACCCCAGGAAGGGCATCTCGTGGGAATCGGCGAACGCTTCGCCGCCCCCGCTGCCGAAGATGTCGTGTTCGCCGCCGCAGTCCGGACAGACGAACGTTGCCATGTTCTCGGCGATGCCGAGCACGACGGTGTCGTGGCGGGCGAACATCTGCAGGCCCTTCCGGGCGTCGTCCAGCGCGACGTCCTGGGGGGTCGTGACGATCACCGCGCCGGTGACCGGCATCGTCTGGAGCATCGTGAGCTGCGTGTCGCCGGTTCCCGGCGGGAGGTCGATCACCAGGTAGTCGAGGTGACCCCACTCGACGTCCTCCGTGAGCTGCGTGATCACCTTGTGGACCATCGGCCCTCGCCAGATGACGGGGTCGTCCTCGCCCAGCAGGAAATCCATGCTCATCAGCTTCACGCCGTACTTCTCGGGCGGCACGAGTGTCTCGTCTTCGGTCGCCATCGGCGGCTCGTCGGCGTCGACCATCCGCGGGACGTTCGGCCCGTAGACGTCGGCGTCGAAGAGGCCGACGCGGGCGCCGAGCCTCGAGAGCCCCGCCGCGAGGTTCACCGCCACGGTCGATTTTCCAACGCCGCCCTTCCCGCTCGCGACGGCGATCACGTTCTTGACGTTCGGGAGCACCGTCTCTTCGCCGGCGTCGTCCCGGCCGGGGATGCTCGCCGACAGGTCGGGTTCGATTCCGTCCTCGGCGAGGGCGTCCCGTACCTCCCCGGCGATAGCCGTCTCCGTCGGCGAGTACGGCGCGCCGAGCGCGAGGTCGATGGCGACGTCGTCCCCCTCGATCTCGATGTCGTTTACGAGCCCCAGCGAGACGATATCCTCGCCCAGTTCCGGGTCATCGACGGCCTGCAACCGGTCGCGCACGTCGGCTTCGTTCATACCGATAGGTGGCGGTCGGCGCTCGAAAAGCGTTGTGTTCGTCCATCCGAAGGCGAAGACGGCCGTACGGCCTCGGGCGAATGCTCCGGGGTCAAGAGACGCGAGAATTAGGACGGGGGAGCGTAGGGCACGCTGCTGCCGTCGTCGGGATACCGCCGGAGATACTTCGCGAAGAGGTCCGCCACGCGGGTGTACGCGTCGACGACGGTATCGCGCTGGCTGAAGCCGTGGGGTTCGTCCTCGTAGCGACGGAACTCGTGTCTCACGTCGTGTTTCTCGAGTTCGGCGACGAGCTGTTCGGACTGGCTGATCGGCACGCGGACGTCCGCCTCGCCGTGAAGCACCGCGAACGGATCGTCGATCTCCGGCACCGCCCGGATCGGGCTCGCCTCGCGGTAGTTCTCGAGGTCGTCGACGAGGTCCCCGAGTTCGCGTTTCAGCAGCTGCCAGCCGACGTCGTCGGTGTCGTCGACGAACGTCTCGTAGTCGTAGACGCCGTAGAAGGCCGCTCCGCAGCGGAACCGGTCGGAGTTCCCGAGCGCGTTGACGGTCATCAGCCCGCCGCCGGAGCCGCCGAAGATCCCGACGCGGTCGCCGTCGACCGCCTCGTAGCGCTCGGCCGCGGCATCGGCGGCTGCGATCACGTCCGCCAGGTCGCCGCCGCCCCAGTCGTCGTCGTTTGCCATCCGGACCGCGCGGCCGAAGCCGTCGGAACCGCGGTAGTTCGGCCGAACGACCGCGTAGCCGAGCGCCCCGAAGTAGGCGGCCCGGTAGTCGAAACCGAACCCGTCGTAGGTCGTCGGCCCGCCGTGGGGGTTGACGACCAGCGGGACCGAGTCCGGCCCGGCGTCCGCATCCGGGAGGTGGATCATCGCGTGGATCTCGAGGCCGCCGGAGTCGTAGGTGAACGCCTCGGGCTCGGGGAGTCGCTCGGCCAGCCCCGCGGTCGTCGACGGCGTGAGTCGCTCCCCCGACTCGGCATCGACGACCGCCGGCGGCTCCGTCGGCGCGTCCCGAACCGCGAGGAGACGGTCGCCGTCGGCGTCCCAGCGCGGTCCGCTGTGGACGGCGTCGCCGGTCGCGACCTCCCGCGCGGTCGTCTCGCCCTCGAGCGCCGTCCTGTCGACGGTCACCTCCTGAACGTGGGCGCGGCCGTTCCGCGTCACCGTCACCGCGAGGCGGTCGCCGTCGGGGCTCCACCGGGGATCGGCCACCTCGGCGTTGTCGGTGGCGTAGAGCCGGACCGGACCCGCTTTTGCGTCACCCGCGAGCGCGTAGACGGCGTCGAAGCCGGTGCCGTCGTGGACGAACGCCAACTCCCCCTCGGCGCCGGGGCGTGGACGGGGACACGCCGCACGGACGCCCTCCTCGGCGAACAGCGTCTCGAGCGTGCCATCGACGTCGACGCGAACGATACTCGCCTGGTAATCGAAGAAGTGGCGGTGACTCGAGCGCGCGGCAAGGAGCGCGTCGCCGTCCCAGCGCGGATCCGCGTAGAGGAACTCGTCATCGGCGCGGACCTCGACGCCCGCACCGTCGGGGTCGACGACTGCGAGGCTCGCTCGCGAGAAGTGGTCGGTGACGACCGCGACGCCCTCGTTGCCCCACGCGAGGCCGCTGATCCCCTCGTCCCAGTCGGTCAGGACGTCGACCGCCCCGGTGTCGGCGTCGACGATCGCGAGGTTTCCCGCACCGGTGACGAACGCGATCCGGTCGCCGTCGGGACCCCAGTCGAGCCACTGGGCGTCGGTGCGTCCGTACCGCATCGCACGGGCGCCCTCGCTGGTGAGCCGGCGGTCCTCGCCGCCCGCCAGCAGCCAGAGATCCGTCCGGTCCTCGCGGTTTTTTACGTATGCGATCCGCCCGTCGGGCCCCGGTGCGGCCTGGAGCACGCTGTCGACCGTCGCGAGGTCGGCCAGCAAGCCGTCGAGGCTCGTCTCACGCGTATCACGTCGATACATGCCGCCGAGGTTGTTTCCACTTCCGCTTGAGTGTATGGCTCGCGGAACTCTCGAGCGGACTCCTCCGTGAGTGACGTTACGGCCGGAAATCGAACCGCGGCCCGCCGTACGTCGGCGGATCGGGCTCGAGTTCCACCCCCGTCTCGAACCGGACGAAGTTGAGGTAGAACGGACGACCACAGCCCTCGATCGACTCGCCCTCGAGATCGGTTACCTCGTCCTCGCCGCAGACGAAGGCGATGCCGTCGGCGTCCTCGAGCCCGTCGTCGCCGGGATCGGCGTACTCCCAGCCGGGCTGGGGAGAGATCGTAACCGATCGGTCGGCGAGATCCGGCCGTCGATCGACACTCACGACGGCCCCGCAGTGTGGACAGGTGTATCTGACGGCGACGCTCATAAGCGAACGGAGGGGCGGGGCGAAGGTAAGCCTGCGGCCATACGGTGGTGGATCCGGTTCCCAGTGGTCGACCCGGAAGCTCTTTTGTCCCGTCGGGAGTGCCCTCGAGTATGATCGACGAGACGGCCGAGGAGATCAGGGAGATGCAGACCCACAGCTCCTCGGTGGTGGCGGTAAACGCGACCCGCGCGCTCAGGGACCTGCTCGACCGGGAGTTCGCTTCCGTCGAGGAGTACACCCGCGCCCTCGAGCGAAACGCGAAGGTACTCCGACGGGCGAACCCGTCTCACGCCTCGCTGCAGAACGCCGTTCGCGCCGTCGTCGACGAGGTGGTCGACGACGACCCCGACGACGTCGAAGAGGCGAAGATGCTCACGGAGACGACGATCGAGGACGTCGTCGCCCGCGTCGAATCGGGCAAGCGGCGGGCCGCCGAGAACGCCGTTTCCCACCTGGAGAACGGGGCGACGTTGCTCACTCACGACTTCTCCTCGACGGTTATCGAAGCCCTCGAGCTTGCGACCGACGCCGGCAAGCAGTTCGACGTCTACGTCACCGAGGCCCGGCCGCGCTACATCGGTCGGAAAACCGCACGCCGGCTGGCCGCGATGGAGGGGGTCGAGACGACGCTCATCACCGACAGCGCCAGCGGCCACTACCTCACGGAGTGCGACCGGGTCGTCGTCGGCATGGACTGCATCGTCGAGGAGACGCTGTACAACCGCGTGGGCACCTTTCCGATCGCCGCCGCGGCCGGCCAGCTCGGGGTGCCGGTGACGGTGCTCGGTTCTGCCTCGAAGATCATCACCGAGGGGTTCGTCTTCGAGAACGAGTTCCGCTCCGGCGTCGAGGTGATGTCCGAACCCGCCGACGGATTCGCCGTCGGGAACCCGGCCTACGACGCGACGCCGGTCGACCTCCTCGAGAGCGTCATTACCGACGAGGGGCGCCAGACGTTCTGAATCGCTCTCCGACCGGTCGCTCATCGGCTCTTGACAGTCATCGAATCAGTCAGCGTGTCATATGACGCCCTCGAGCGTAGCTGTCGTATGCGACTGGTCCAACTGTTCGTCCCCGACGGCGAGCGACGGGGAGTCCTCGAGACGCTCGACGCCGAAGGGGTGGAGTACGCGATTACTGACGAAGGGGGAACCGGCCGATTCGAGGCGCTGGTGTCGGTTCTCGTCCCGCCGAACGGGGTCGAGCCGCTGCTGTCGCGACTACGGGCAGAGGGTCTCGACGAGGACTCCTACGCCGTAGTGCTCTCCGCAGAGACGGTGGTGTCGCGCACGGCCGAGAACTCGAGCCAGCGGTTCGCGGGGACGCGTATCTCGAGGGACGAACTCCGATCCCGCGCCGAGGAGCTCGCCCCGGCGCTCTCGACGTACCTCGCTTTGCTCGTGTTGAGTACGATGATCGCCACCGCGGGACTGCTCACCAACTCCGCGGCGACGATCATCGGCGCGATGGTGGTCGCGCCGCTGATGGGGCCGGCGCTCTCGGCCAGCGTGGGGGTCGTCGTCGACGACGACGGCCTCGCCTCCCGCGGAGTGTTGTTGCAGAGTCTGGGTCTGCTCGTCGCCGTCGCGACAGCCGCACTCATCGGGATCGCGCTTCGAGGAACCGTCATCCTCCCGCCGGGGTTCGACGTGACGACCGTCCCCGAGGTCGCCGAACGCATCACCCCATCCGTGCTCTCGCTGTTTCTCGCCCTCGGCTCCGGCGCCGCGGGCGTGATCAGTCTCACGCGGAACGTCGGCTCCGTCCTCGTCGGCGTCGCAATCGCCGTCGCCCTCGTCCCGCCGGCGGCGACGGTCGGTCTCGGAATCGCCTGGGGCCACCCGGCGGTGATCCTCACCGCGGGAACGCTCGTTCTCGTCAACCTGTTCGCGATCAATCTCACCGCGTTGCTGATCCTCTGGCTGTCGGGATACCGGCCCCACCGCCAGGAGAACGTCGGACGCGCCTCGAGGCGGGTCCGCTCGAGGGCCGCCGTCATCGTCGTCGCGATCATGCTGCTGACCGTCGTCCTCGGTGGCGTCACCTACGGAACCTACCAGGTGTCGGCCGTCGAACACGACGTCCAGACCGAGCTCGCGGCGATGAGCGACGATCCCGAGTTCGAGGGGTTGCACTTCGAGGAGGCCGCGATCCAGTACGAGCTGTACGACGTCTACGCCGACCGCCAGCCGGCGGTTACGGTTCTCGTCGAACGACCGCCGGGTGAGGAGGAACCAGCGGAGTTCGCGGATACCGTACGGGAACGTCTCGAGGCGGCGACCGGGACGGAACTGACGGTGGCCGTCGAACTGGTCGATACGCAGCGAAGCGGTTCGTGAGTCAGCGAGCGATGAGAGCGTATCGTAGCGGGTGCCAGAGGCAATTGCAAAAAGGCCACAGGTGAGTGCCAACGATTTTATTCCTGAGTTGTATACAATTATAGTATGGTATGTGATGGCTGTGGCATGGACTCTGCGGGTGGATACTCGAAAAAAGAGATCGTCAAATGGAGTCTGTCGTTCTCCTGGCCGCCCGTCCAACGGCAAAAAGTGACTGAATACTGGTGCCAAGACTGTACCAACAGCCTGGATGGTGGCAGCGCAGGCGCAGCGAGTGGTGGGCCTGGTGGCCTCTGACGCAGAAACCTGCAACGCAGTCCGACGGGGATGAGCGTTCGCCAGCCGGTGTGCCACGGCTTTCACCGATACTGCCCGTACGCAGTGACAGGCTACAGCCACGTCGTTCCGATCGCCGCTACGGCTCGTCTCGAGGCCGGTTTCCGAACGTCCGCGGTGAGCCGTCGACGGGTGTCGCCCAGTCGACGGCGTTGCGGAGTACCCGTCGGATCTCTGCGTTCTCGTAGATCGGGTACGTCTCGTGGCCCGGCCGGAAGTAGAAGATTCGGCCGTTACCGCGCCGATAACAGCAGCCGCTGCGGAACACTTCGCCGCCTTCGAACCAGCTCGTGAACACCAGCCGATCCGGCTCCGGCACGTCAAACGGCTCGCCGTACATCTCGGTTTCGGGAAGCTCGACGTACTCCTCGAGTCCGTCGGCGATCGGATGGCCGGGGTCGACCACCCACAACCGCTCGGTTTCGCCGCTCTCGCGCCACTGGAGGTTGCAGGTCGTCCCCATCAGCCGCTTGAACACCTTCGAGAAGTGCCCCGAGTGGAGCACGAGCAGTCCCATCCCCTCGAGCACCCGCTCCTGAACTCGGTCGACGACCTCGTCTGCGACCTCGTCGTGGGCCTTGTGGCCCCACCAACAGAGCACGTCCGTCGACTCGAGAACCGCCTCGGAGAGCCCGTGGTCGGGCTCGTCGAGGGTCGCGGTTCGGACGTCGTGGTCGCCGGAGAGGGCGTCGGCGAGCGTCGCGTGAATCCCATCGGGGTAGACGGCGGCAACCGCGTCGTCCTCTCGCTCGTGTCGGTACTCGTTCCAGATCGTAACGGTAGCCATCGAATTGCCGTTCGTGGGCGAGGCCAAAAGGGGAGTTGGTCGAGGGTGTCGGCGCAATCACACATTACGACTTCATATCATCTCTACTGAGACAAACGTGATGGTGTATTTGACTTAGCATATAATGGATGGATTACTGGGTCACAACGCTTATTTCGATCGCACTCCGCCTACCGATCATGGGTTCCTGGCACCGAATACGATCAAACGCACACTCTTCTGTTGAGAACTCGCCCTGCCTCCGTTTTCCACGTAAACAAGGTGTTTCCTCGTGATCGGCTCGGGAGTCGGCGTCGGTATCGTCGGCCTCGGCGGCATGGGTCAACTCCACGCACAGAGTCTCCGCGATCTCGGTGCGGAGATCGTCGCCGGCGCGGATCTGGTTCCGGAACAGCGCCAGCGGTTCGCCGACGAGTTCGGTGCCCAACCGTACGACGATCACGACAGTCTCGTCGTCGACGACGCCGTCGACGCCGTCGTCGTGACGACGCCCAACCGATTTCACGAACCGATCGCCGTCGCCGCGCTCGAGGCTGGTTGTCACGTTCTCGTCGAGAAACCCCTCGCGCACACCCTCGAGAGCGCCGAGCGGATCGCCGAGGCTGCCGAGCGGGCCGAGGGGATCTGTATGGTCGGCTTTCACAACCGTCACGCGGGCGCGACAGAACTGTTCAACGCTCACAAGAACCGCGGTCGGTTCGGCGATCTCACGCACGTCGAGGCCAACTACGTCCGGCGCCGTGGGGTCCCCGGCCCGGGATCGTGGTTTACCAACCCCGATCTCGCCGGTGGCGGGTCACTGCTCGACATCGGCGTCCACGCCCTCGATCTCGCCCTTTACGCCCTCGATTTCCCCGACGTTACCGAGGTCAGCGGCGTCGCCCGCACGACGTTCGGCCACGACGAGGCGTACGCTGACCCCGACGGGTTCGGTGACAACTGGGACGCCGAGGCCGAAACCTACGACGTCGACGATTCAGTCACCGCGTTCATCCGGTGTGCGGGCGGGCAAACGATCTCGCTCGAGGCCGCGTGGGCGACCAACCGCGAGCCGAGTATGGACTTCATCGCTCGCGGGACGGATTCCGGCGCCCAGTTCGAAATCGGCGACACCGATCTAACGCTCCGGGAGGCCGACACCGTCGGTTTCGACCACTACGCCGACGTCGAACTCACCGGCGATCCCTCCCTGACCGGCTACAAAGAGCAGGACGAACTGTTCCTCGAGACGATTGCCGGCGGCGACCAGCCGACCATGAACACCGTCGAAGAGGCGTTGACCGTCCAGCGGGTGATCGACGCGATCTACCGCTCGAGCGAGACGGGCCGGGCACAGCGACTCGATTCGACGGAGTCGGCGGCGACGGAGTCCGAAGCGAAACCGCGCATCAACTAGTCCGTGACCGACCGAGCCGACGACGACGATGAACCCCATTGCGATCTGCGCTCCAGTGGCGAGCGGAACGCTTCCTTACTGGCGTCGACGGCCACGACCGGTTACGCCAATGGGTTACGAAGCCGGAACTTCCTTATCACCGATTGTTGTACGACACCCTCAATGGGGTTCTGGCTCACTGAGAGACTCGGCACGGAACGACAACGGGGGGGCGTCGACGAGAGGTCAGTGTTCGGGTCGGCTTCCACACCCAGGAACTGTAGGGCGCTCGCGTACTACGGATGACTGGACTGAAAATACTCCGTATCGCACAGAAACTCTACCCGGAAGTAAAAGGAGGGGGACCCTACCACGCTCACGCGCTGAGTCGCGACCAGGCGGCGATGGGCCACGACGTCACGGTCATCGCGGTCCGGACCGATCCGGCCGAACCGACACTCGAGGAACGGGACGGTTACACGGTCGTCCGCTACGATCCGACGGCGACGGTGCTCGGAAACGATATCTCCGTCGGCGTCGCACGCTACCTTCGCCGGGCCGACGGGTTCGACGTGGTCCACGCCCACTCGCATCTGTACTTCTCGACCAATCTCGCAGCACTCAACCGACTCGTCGACGACGCTCCGCTCGCGATCACGAACCACGGCCTCTTCTCCCAGACGGTTTCCGAGCGGATCTTCGATCTCTACCTCCGGACGGCGGGTCGGTGGACGTTCAACCGGGCGGACGTCACGTTCTGTTACACCTCCGCCGACGAACGCCGCCTCCGGGAGTACGGAATACAGTCACCGATCGAGATCGTTCCGAACGGAATCGATACCGGGCGGTTTACGCCAGACGGGACGACGAGTGACGCGATCGACGGGGACGGACCGGCGGTGTTGTTCGTCGGGCGGCTGGTCGACGGCAAGCATCCGCAGGACGTGATTCGGCTGCTCGAGCGATTATCGTCGGAGTTTCCGGAGATCACGGCGTACTTCTGTGGCGACGGCCCGCTGCGTCCCAAACTCGAGGCGCTCGCAGCCAGTCTGGGCGTTCGCGATCACGTCCGCTTTCTCGGGCACGTCTCCTACGACGAGATGCCCGAGGTGTACCGGAGCGCGGACGTCTTCGTCCTCCCGAGCCGATCCGAGGGGATTCCCCGGACCGTGCTCGAGTCCTTTGCCTCCGGCGTCCCCGCCGTCGCGAGCGATCTCGGTCACATCGCGTCGATCGTCACCGAAGGTGGCGAAACCGCACCCGTCGGGGACGTCGACGCCTTCGCTGCGGCCGTTCGCGCCATCCTGTCGGATCCGGCGTACCACTCGCGGCTCTCGAGGCAGGGCCGCGAGTACGTGACGCGAGACGCCACCTGGGAGCGGACCGCCGAACTGACGACCGACCATCTCGAACGGATTGCGGGGCAGTGATCGTGGACGAGCGACCTGCGAGCCGGCGTCCCGAATCGGCCCCTCGAGCCATCGCGGCTGACGGCGCGTGGCGGGGGTGGTCGGGATGACGAACTCCCCGCCGAACGTCTGCCTGATCGTGATGGATACCGCCCGCGTCGATGCCGTCCTCGAGGCCCCGGAGGTCGCCCCGAACATCGCCGAAATCGCCGCCGAGGGGACGACGTACACGAACGCCTACTCGACGGGACCGTGGACGCTTCCCTCCCACGCCTCGCTGTTCAGCGGCCAGTACACCACTGATCATCGCACGCACGCGGGAACGAAGCGGTTCGATCCCGACTCACCGACGCTCGCCGAACGGCTCGGGTCGAACGGCTACCGAACCCTCGGCATCTCGAACAACACCTGGGTGAGCAGCGACTTCGGCTTCGACCGGGGGTTCGAGGAGTTCCGCGTCGGCTGGCAACTGCTCTCGAGCGGCGCGGATCTCGCCTCGGTCGCAAAAGAGGCCGACTGGACGGTCGGCCGCATCAGGGCGGGACTCTCGAAGCTGGCAAGCAGGGACGCGCCGGCCACTCTCGTCAACGTTCTCTACTCGGAACTGCTCCGCGAGCGCTACGACAACGGTGCCTGGCTCACGAACTGGCGGATCGACCGCTGGCTCGGGAATCGAGGCGCCGAGAACCCCTTCTTCGTGTTCGTCAACTACCTCGAGCCCCACCTCGAGTACGATCCGCCGAAAGCTTTCCGCGACCGATTCGTCCCGGATGGGATGGAGCCCTCGTTCCTCGAGTCGGTCAACCAGGACGCCTGGTCGTACATCGCGGGCGAAACCGAGATGGGCGACCGGGAGTTCGAGGCCCTGCGGGCGCTGTATCACGCCGAGGTCAACTACCTCGACCACCGGATCGGTCGCCTCTTCGACTGTTTCGAGGACCACGGCGTCCTCGAGGATACCGTGTTCGTCATCGTCGGCGACCACGGCGAGAATCTCGGCGATCACGGACTCATGGACCACCAGTACTGCCTCTACGACACCCTGGTCCACGTTCCGCTCGTGGTTCGGTACCCCGACCGCTTCGACGCGGACGAGGAGGACGACAGGCTCGTCGAGTTGCGCGACCTCTACCCGACGATTCTCGACCTCGCAGGCCTCGAGACCCCGACGAACGCGACCGTCTCGACGCGTTCGCTCCTCGACGACGAACGTCGGAGTCACGCGATCAGCGAGTACCGAACTCCCCAGCCCTCGATGGCTGCCCTCGAGGAGCGCGTCGGCGAACTCACGGCCGAACTCCGTCGGCACGACCGCGCGCTTCGCAGTGTTCGGACGAGGGAGTGGGCGTACATCGAGGGGACCGACGGCTCCCGGGAGCTGTACGACCGGCGGGAGGACTCCGGTGAGACGACGAACGTCGCGGCCGACCATCTGGCTGTCTGCGAAGCGCTTGCGCGAGTGCTGTCGGACCGCCTCGGTGCTCTCGAGCGCGCCGCTGGCGAAGCGACGGGCGAGATGGACGACGCGGCCAGACAGCGACTCGAGGACCTGGGGTATCTCCAGTGAGCGAGACGACCGACAGTGACGGAGACTCGTCACCCGCCCGCGGCGGTGACTCTCCGCGGGCGCTGTTCGTTCTGGCCGTGATCCGCCACACGACCTACGCCTACGAACTCGCCGAGCGGATCCACGAGCGGACGCCAGTCGACGTGACCGTCGTCTCCTATGAGGACCGGTCGGTCGAGGGACTCGAGGTGGCCGTCGCCGACGGGATGGAGGTCATCACCCTCGGTACCCGCTGCAAGCTCGACCCGCGGGCGACCTGTCGGCTTCGCGGGCTGCTCTCGAGTTCGCGCTACGACCTGATCCACACCCACCACAACTTCGTCGGCTCGCTGGCTCGCGCGGTCGCCCCGCGCGACAAACCACTCCTCGACACCCAGCACGCGGACCACCGCGACCACTACACGCTGGCCCAGAACCTCGTCAACGCGTCGACGCTCCGACGGGCCGACAGAATCATCGTAAACTCGAAGGCGACGGGTCGTTCATTCTACCCGCTCGAACGCCGACTGCTCTCGGCCGACCGGGTCGGCGTGATCTACAACGGGATCGACCTCCGGCGGCTCGACGCGGTGCTCTCGGACATCGACTCCGAGGAGCGCCGAACACAGCAGCAAGGGGACGCCCCGCAGGTCGTCACCGTCGGTCGCCTGATCGAGACCAAGAACTTCGAGACGCTCCTCCGGGCGTTCGCCCGCCTCGAGCACCCCGAGGCCGAACTGACCCTCGTCGGCGACGGCCCACAGCGAGCGTACCTCGAGTCCCTCGCCGCCGACCTCGGGGTCGCAGACCGGGTGACGTTCACCGGCACGGTGTCTCGAGAGGCGGTGTACCGAACGCTCGACGCGAGCGACCTGTTCGTCCTCTCCTCTCGCTCGGAGGGGTTCTGCGTCGCCGCCGTCGAGGCGATGGCCTGTGGCCTGCCGGTGGTCGTCAGCGACATTCCCGTGCTCCACGAAGTTGTCGCTGACGCGGGCTCCTACGCGGACCCGGACGACCCCGACGCGTTCGCCGCGCGGATACGGGCGCTGCTCGAGGATGCGGACGACCGCCTCGAGGCGGGACGCCGGGCTCGAGAGCGTGCCCGTGGCCGATTCTCGCTCGACCGGGCCGCCGCCGAGCACGCGCGGCTCTACGAACGGTTGCTCGCGGACCCGCCCGGAACCTGACTCGCTCGCGGCCCGGGATACCGGTAAACACCGACGCTACCGGGGCTGGCCGCTCTCGCAACGTTGAAGTGATGGTTACTGGTATCTGCAGGGGATACGGAGCATGGTCAACGAAGACCTGTCGGTACGCGAAAAGGCGCGCGCGTTCTGGCGCGTGGCCGCGTACAAACCGGCACTGACTGCGTTCATTATTCTGTTTAGTTTCTTCGCGGCGATCCTCGAGGGGATCGGGCTCAGCTTCCTCATTCCGATCATCGAAGTGGTCCAGGAGCCGGGCGATCCGGCCGAGATAGACGGCGCGACGGGCGCGTTCGTCACCGTCTACGACGGCCTGGGGATACCGTTCTCGCTCGGGTTCATCATCCTGGGTGTCGGGCTCATCATGACCGTCCGGTACACCTCGAGTTTCGTGGTCGCGTGGCTCAGGGTGGCCCTCCAGACCTACTACGTGCGCCACCTCCAGACGAAGTCGTTCGAGCGGGCGCTCGACGCCCGCGTCGGTTACTTCGATCGACACGGCTCGGACGACATCCTTAACGCGATCGTGACGCAGGCAGAGTACGCGGGCAAGGTGATCCGCGACTTCGTTCAGCTGTTCGAACAGCTCCTACTGGCGCTGATGTATCTGGCCATCGCGTTCTACCTCGCACCGGAGCTGACGATGATCGCGATCGTCGTACTCGGGGCGCTGACGTTTCTCGTTCGAAACGTCGTCGAACCGGGATACGCCGTCGGTGACCGAGTCGCCGAATCGAACGAGCGCATCCAGGAGGCTGCACAGGCGGGTACGCAGGGAATTCGAGACGTGAAACTGTACACCAAGGGTGACGACCTCCGCGAGCGTTTCTCCGCCTCGATCGATACGTTCACCCGGTCGACGATCACGCTCGGGCGAAACGAGGCCGCGATCGAAAAGTTCTACCACCTGGCTGCGGCACTGGTCGTCTTCGCGCTGATCTACGTCGCCCTCGAGTTCACCGGGATGGGACTCGGCGAACTCGGCGTCTTCCTGTTCGCGATGTTCCAGCTTGCACCCGTCGCGAGCCGCGTCAACAACAAATTCTACAAGATCGAGGGGCGACTCGCCCACCTGCTCAGGACCCAGGAGTTCATCCGCGAACTCGAAAAGCAGGCGGAACGCGACGAGGGTGACCGCCCCGCACCGGAGCCAGTAACGCCGATCGAGTTCGACGACGTTTCGTTTTCCTACGACACCGAAGACGGCGAGGAGCCGGTGCTCCGGAACCTCTCGCTGTCGGTCGGCCACGACGAGTTCGTGGCGTTCGTGGGCCAGTCGGGCGCCGGAAAATCGACCGTCGTCTCGCTGCTCGCCCGCCTGTACGAGCCTAATTCGGGTGAGATCCGGGCCTCGGACGTGCCGATCACGGAAATCGATCTCGAGGCCTGGCGCAAGCGGATCGCGTTCGTCCAGCAGGACCCGTTCATCTTCAACGATACCCTGCGTGCGAACGTGCTGGTCGGCAACGAGGACGCGAGCGATGCGGCCGTCGAGGAGGCGTGTGCGATCGCACACGTCACCGAGTTCACCGACGAACTTCCCATGGGCCTCGATACCGAACTCGGCGACGACGGGGTTCGGCTCTCGGGCGGCCAGCGCCAGCGCGTCGCCCTCGCGCGGGCGCTGCTCAAGGACGCGGACGTCCTCGTGTTGGACGAGGCGACGAGCGACCTGGATACGAACATCGAACGCGAGGTCCAGGCGGCCATCGAGTCGATGGATCGGGAGTACGCCATCGTCGCGATCGCTCACCGGCTCTCGACGGTGGTCAACGCGGATCGGATCTACACCCTCGAGAACGGAGAAATCGTCGAAGCCGGCCCACACGACCAGCTCGTCGACAACGACGGCAAGTACGCTCAGCTGTACGCGACTCAGTGAACGGCGTGGGGTGCACAGCAGCCTCGAGGCGGCGGACGCCACACCGGCTCGGTATCGCGTTAATACCGGTCTAAGTCGACCGGGACGAAGGATTATCCACGTCGTATCTATAACCGTAAAGGATGTACGTGCGAGTATAATTATGTATTCGTTGAATCGGCGTCTCCCACCGACGAGATCGCGCACGGCTCATCGACGTGCGTGCGGGAGAGGCAGAACTCTCTTACACCCGATGGCGAACCGGAAATCTGGTACCTGACCGTGGCCCACGATGCACCCGGCCTGGCGGCCGCGATCCCTGCGTTCGTAATCATCGCCGGTTTCGCACCCGCGACCTGGCTGTTCCCCTCGAGCGCCGGCTATCTCCTCTCGGGTGCATTCGTCTGTCTGGTACTCGTCTACGGGCTGTGGGTCACCGGTCTTCCGGATCGAATTCCGTGGGTCGCGATCGCTCTCACCGTCTACTGGCTCGGACTGGTAACCCAGTTCGTGGCCACGGGCGAACGGACGTTTCTCCCGTATCTCGTCCTCACGCCGCTCGCGATCGCGGCGCTCGTCGTTGTCGCGCCGAGGATGATCGCCAGACGCCCGACGGCGTTCGCGCGCGCGCTCACCGTCCTCGCGCTGGGGCTCTCACTCGTGGGATTCGCGTTACTCGCGGCTCACCACCAGTACGGTTTCCAGGCGCCGTTCCTCGGCGATCACGTCCACGAAATCGAGGGATTACGAACCGCGTCGATCTACTCCAACTCGAATCACTTTGGGTTCGCGGCGCTGCTCGGAGCGCTCACGAGCCTCTACCTCACGCTCGAGAGCGGAACCCGCCGGTGGCTGTGGGCGTGCGTGACGGTCGTTCTCGCGGTTGCAGTCGTGCTCTCTAACACGCGCTCCGCGATGGTTGCGGGCGCTGCGGGCGCCGTGATACTCTTCGGTGGCCTCGATCGGCGCCTCGGGATCGCAACCGGGATCTCGGCCGGCGGAACGTTCGCCGCGATCCTCGTTTTTTCCCTGTTCGAGCGGGCGGTGCTCTCGGCGCTTGGGACGCTTCTCGTCCGATTCGATGCCTGGGAGCTTGCGGTGCAGGCTATCCTCGCCAACCCCGTCGTCGGGAACGGGTTCGCGACCGGTATCCCCGTTCACAACTCGTATCTCGGTATCCTGCTACACACGGGCGTCGTCGTCGGCGGCGTCTACCTGCTGGCGATCGCCGCCGCGGTCGGCGCCGGCGCGCTTCGGGCCGTCCGCGGCGACCTGTGGAACGTGTACACGTTCGCGGTACTGGTCACCATCTGTCTTCACCTCGCCGTCGAGACGTCGACGATCGGCGGGCTGACGACCGGCGCGCTGGCGCTCGCGCTCTACCTCGGGCTGGCGGCGGACTCCTGGGGGATTCGCCTCCCGTCGCTCCAGCGGACTCCGGTCGAGAGCGCCGACCGCAACCAGCGCCGCCGGCGGGGCCACGAGTGACGGCGCCGGAACCACCGCTCGAGGAGGGAAGCTCCGATGCTATAACGAGAGCGCTGTCGGCTCCGTGCCGTCGCCTCAGATGACTTCTTCGAACTCGTTGTGGCCGTGGATGTCGACGCCCTCCTCGGTGATCTCACAGAGGAAGACCCCGTTGCCGGAGCCGGTGTCACGTTCTGCGGCGGATTTGATGCCGCGGGCGGCGACGGTCATCGCCTCCTCGTTCGAGAGGTCCTCGTCGTACTCCTGCTCGAGCAGGCCGTAGGCGAGTTGCATTCCGCTGCCGGTGACGGTGTAGTCGTCGCCCATAACGCCGCCGGCCGGGTCGATGGAGTACACGTGGCTTCCCTCGTGGTCGACGCCGCCGAGGATGGGGTGGATCGCGAAGAACGGGCCGCCGCGGGCGAAGTTCCCCGCGAGCGTCGCGAGCGCGTCGATACTCATCGGCTCGCTGCGACGGGCTTCGTAGAGGTTGACCTCCGCGCGAAGGCTCTTGATGAACGACTGGGCGCCGCCGACGCTGCCGACCATCGTCAACGCGGCGGTCGGGTGGATCTGCTCGACCTTCTGGACGTTCTTGTTCGAGACGAACCGGCCGCCGAGGCTGGCGCGCATGTCCGTCGCGATGACGACGCCCTCTGCGGTCGTCAGGCCGATGGTGGTCGTCCCCGTCTTGTTCACGTTGTCGAGGTCCGCGCTCGAGATGTCGTTGCGCGGGAGCGAGCCGAGTTCCGGATCGTACGGACTGGTATCGTCGGCTAGCTTCTCGGCCGTTCGGGAGAAGTCGGAGTCGTGCATAGGCGTACGCATTGGCGTCACTAACGACCGGCACGGTATAAAAGATCGGTGTTCACTGTCGGTGTTTCCGCTATTCCGACGGCTGTCGGCTCGCCTCGATTGCATCGCTTGGGCCGAGCCTCGGCGGAGACGGTTCTCGGCGAACGGTGGTAGCACAGACGCGGCGAAAACGGAGCGATTGGGCTCAGTCCATACTCGTTTGGGCGTTCTCGAATGCCGTTTCGGCGTTCGAGAGGAGGCGGTGGATCGGCAGGGTAACCCCCGCCTGGCGGGCGGCGATTGCAAGCGGCATCACGGCGATACCGATCGCGATACAGAGCTGGTACAGGGCGAACGTCGTCGCGTAGTACGCGCGGGATTTCATCAGCGTTCAGTCGAGGCACAACCCAGTGACATATATAAGTCTTCTTGCTCTGGAAAAACGATAACGATTGTCAATCGAGGAACGGGGCGGTGCAGTCATGCGATTCAACTGAGGTTGTCTTTCGGACAACTGGGGTCGCACTCGAGTCGGAATTCGGCTATCCCGGCTCGATTTGACCCGGGGGATTCTCATAACTTATGCCCATCATCCGGTTCTCGTGCGCACCTCGAAGCGGCGAATCACCGTCCGGTTAGCGATCCGGAGCGACGAACCGCAAAGCAGGAAACCCCCCGGACCGACCCATCACGTATGGGAAACTATCTCGTCGCGATGGAAGCCGCGTGGCTCGTTCGTGACGTCGAGCAGATCGACGACGCCATCGGTGTCGCCGTTAGTGAAGCCGGAAAGAGACTCAACAGAGAGAACATGGAGTACGTCGAAGTCGAGGTCGGCGCGACGGGCTGTCCCGCCTGCGGTGAACCGTTCGACTCCGCCTTTATCGCCGCCGATACCGCCCTCGTTGGCCTCGCCCTCGAGATGGACGTGTTCAACGCAGACAGCGAAGAACACGCCTCCCGCATCGCAAAGAGCGAGGTCGGGGGCGCGCTCAGAGACGTCCCGCTGTCGGTCGTCGAGATCTTCGAGACCGACGCCGACGACGAGTAACGAGCACCCAAAACAGCTTTCTATAACCCATGGTTATGTGCGGGTATGGAACTGCCGACGCCCGAGGACCTTCGCCAGCGCCGAACCGAACTGGGACTCACCCAGAGCGCACTCGCCGACCGCGCCGACGTCTCACAGCCCCTGATCGCCCGTATCGAGGGCGGTGACGTCGATCCGCGACTCTCGACGCTGCGGCGCATCGTCAACGCCCTCGAGAACGCCGAGCGCGACGTCATCCGGGCAGAGGACCTGATGCACGAGGAAGTCGTCAGCGTCGCCCCCGACGACTCGGTCGGGGCCGCTGCAACTCGAATGGCCGAGGAGGCCTACTCACAGCTCGCGGTGATCCAGGACGGCATCCCCGTGGGGTCGATCAGCCAGGGCGACCTGGTTCATCTCGACTCGGAGGCACGGGACGAACCGGTCGACGAACACATGGCCGAGAGCTTTCCGACCGTCTCGCGGGACGCGACCGTCGACGAAATCAGCAACCTGCTCGATCACTACAAGGCCGTGATGATCACCGAGGCCGGCGAAACCGTCGGCATCATCACCGAGGCGGATCTGGCGGCGCGCCTCTCATGACCCGGACCCCCGATACGGTGTGGACGCTCACCAGTTGATAGCGATGCGGACGTTCGTCGATCGCTGTGGCGAGCGCTCTCCCGGCGAACACGAGGCGATGGAGCGGGCGTTTCTGACCAGCACGAAACTCGAGGTTCGGTTCTGGGAGATGGCGTACACACGGGAGCGATGGGGGCTGTAGTGGGAGCGGTGGACTCGAGACGTTCACTCTCCGTGAGGTCTTTACATCCAGAAGCGTAGAGAGGATATGGCCATCGAAGCCTCGTTCGTCGCGACCGAGGGCGAGTTCCCCCTCGCCGAGGTGTTCGCGAAGTTCCCCGCCGCACAGATCGAACTCGACCGGGTCGTACCGACGAACGACGTGATCGTCCCCTACTTCTGGCTCCGGGAGGTCGACGTCGCGGAGATACAGATGAGCGGCATCGATCACCCGGGAATCGAGGAGCTTCGGGTGATCGACGAGGTCGAGGGTGAAGCGCTGGTCCGAATCGGCTGGGAGTTCGACTACGAGAGCGTGTTGACGGCGATTCACGAAACCGACGTGGCGCTCGTCTCGGCCGTTGGCCGACAGGGCAAGTGGACGTTCGAGATCCGCGGCGACGATCAACAGGCGGTCTCCGACTTTCAATCGTACTGCCTGGACTGTGAGATTCCGATCGAACTCGTGCAGTTGCACGCGCTCTCACCGCTGCATTCGGGACAGGAGTACGGCCTCACGGACGCCCAGCGGGAGGCCCTGACGCTCGCGTACGCCCGGGGCCACTTCGATTCTCCCCGCGAGGCAACCCAGGAAGAGGTCGCCTCGGAACTCGGGATCACGAGGCAGGCACTGGCCTCCCGCCTCCAGCGAGGCACGAGACGATTGATCGCGAGCACGCTAATCCGCCCGGCCGACTGAGTATATAAATCCTTTACCAAAGTAAAAGTCATGCATACCGGGACTCCGTTCGTAGCATCGACCGTGACCCGACTCGAATATGGCACGGAACATGACCATACTCTCCTCCAATCGACAACGCAAATCGAGACCGACGAGGAGAACGGTTTCTGCCGACTACGCTATGATCCCTCGATCGACGACACGAGCCTCGCCGTCATATCCGCAGTTTCGGCCGCCTCTCGGACGGAGCCGACCGAACTCGAGCCGCTACACGACGCCGTCGACACGGGCGCCCTCGACGGCCTGTTCACCCCCTTCGGAGTGGGCGGGCATCGGAAGAACATCCGGATCGCGTTCGAGTTTTCGTCCTTCGAGGTAACGGTCGAGAGCGATGGAATCGTCGAAGTGTCCCGGAGGCAATGTACCTGACGTTCGTCGATCTACAGGATGTCGAGGGGTCGATCGATCCGGACTGGTCGATCGAGTACGACGGCGACGCTGTTGATGCGGTCGAATCCGTCGTCGAAGAACTCAGCACGGACGACTCGGCCAGCTCCAGGGATCTGCAGGATCTCTCGGTCACGCTGTTCTCTGAGTGTCCGCTCAAGCGAATCGAGTGTCTCGAGGAGCGAGGGGGGAACGACTAAACTCGATGTCGAGGCCGTGCGTGGACGTTCGTCTGACTTTTGTATCCCAACCGTGAACACGCCGATAGCAGTCCTTGCCACTCCGTACGATCTGTCCTTCGGCATCCCCTGGGATGCGATAGCTGTCGACCGCGACCGAGAACACCGCGCCCAGTCGGTCGCCTGCCGCCGGGGTCAGAGCACGGCGAAGAGGAACCAGAGCAGCCCAACGGGTCCGGCGACCAGTTTCGCCTCCCCCAACGTGAGTCCGCGCGCGTAGCGCAGGCCGTGGGTCCAGATAACCGCCTGCCAGATCACGACGACCAGCGCGAGGACGACGCTCCACTCACCGCCGACTGCCAGTTCCTCGAGTTGCCCCGCGAGCAGTTCGGGCTCCGAAGAGAACGTTTCACCGTCGACGGTCAGTGCGACGACAATCGGCAATACCAGCGCCGTGAGCAGTTCGGGAATCATCGCCCAGCCAGCGACCGACAGCGTACCGACGAATGACCCCTTTCCGCCGACGAACACCGATGCCACGTGGAGCGCGATAGCGGTGAATAGCCAACCTACCACCGTCGCCACGAAGACGACCGGTAGGGAGCCGAGAAATCCGGACCAGACCTCGCTTCCGACGTCGACCTCCCGCGTCTTCGGTTCATCGATCGTACACGGCTCGGGGACCGTCGAGACGTTCGTTTCTTCGTTCATCGACTCGAAGCTCTCGCAGGTCGACGCCGGCCACGGCTCCATCACCGTCTCGGTCGTCGTCGCGTCGATGCTCGAGGCGAGCAGCCAGCCGGCCAGCCCGGCCGAGAGGGTCGTCAGAAGTGCGACGACGAAGACGACGGCGACGGCAGCACCGACCGATACTCGAGGAGCGCGGCTCTCGAAGAACGACTGCGGGTCGACCAGCAGGGTCCGAAGGCGGCGGAGCGAGCGGCGACTCGACACGACCGTGACAGGTATGTGGACCAGCATATACTTTCCGTTCGATACGAACGGTGTCCGCTGCGGCGGTCGCTCAGACGACGCCCCGGAGAACCGCACCCAGAACCGGTAGTCCGAGCGCGGCACCGACCGGGACGTAGACGGCGGGGGTCATCGACGGCAGTCGCCAGGCCGCAGGGCCGAGCGAGAGGATGAAGACGGCCAGGACGACGACGCCGAATCCGAGGCCGGCAACGAGAGCACGCGGCAGCGACCGCGAGACGAGGCCGACGAGCGCACCGCCGACGATCAGACCGAGCCAGTGCAGCCACGCGAGCACCAGTCCGACAGCGACGGCGGCGACGAGTGCGAACAGGTGGACTCGAGGCTCGGTTCGAACCCGCTCGAGTTCCGCTCGCACTCCCGATCTCTCGCGGTCACGCCCTTCAGTGGTCGACGTATCCGCCCCTTCGTCATCGCTCACGACGATCCCTCCTCGAAGGTCGTCGCAACCTCGCCCGCGATCTCGCCGTCCATCGGTTTGAACTCGCCGTCGACCCATCGGCGGAACTGATCGTCGTAGTGTGGCGAGAAGAAATCCCCCGAGTTGCCGCCGGGGAGGATCGCCCACGACCCCTCGCCGGGTTCGACCACCATCCGCCAGCTACTGCCGACCGCGGACTCGAGGCGGTAGTTGTTGACCGTGGCCGGCGAGCCGTCCATCGGCTGCTCGTCGTAGTCGAGAAACGGGGCCTCGACGCCGAACGGGTGTTCGATCGATGCGGTGGTGTTCCGGTCGCCGTAAACCGTCCAGCCCTCGGCCTCGAGTTCGGCGACCGTCTCCTCGAGCGCGCCCACCAGCAACTCGTCGCGGGGGACGTCCTCGAAGAGCGGACTGTCCGCCGGCAGCGTCTCGAGTACCCAGTCGTTCGGGTAGTACGACTCGTCCAGGTCGGTGTCGGCGAACAGCGGTTCGAACACCGCCCGGCGGTAGTGAGCGAGCCACCGCGAGAAGAGCAGCGCCCCCTCGGAGTCGCGTTCCATCCGATAGTTCCACGATTCGAGTATGTCGGCGGCGTCGGCGAGGTCGCTCCCCTGCCCGGCGCCGGCCTCACCGGTGCCGATACCACGATCCTCGAGTGCTGCGAGCAGCAGCGAGACGAACCCCGGTGCGCGCTCGTCGCGGACGTCTCCCTGGAGGTCGCGGTGAAACGCGGCGTCGAGCGGCTCGCCGGACTCGAGGCGATCGTCGAGTTCGTCGTAGATCCGCTGGCCGCGGTAGGGGGTCGCGTAGGCGACGCCGACGTAGTGGTCGGGATCGTCCGTGACCCGCTGGTTCGCCGTCGCCAGCAGATCGGGGTCGACCGCGTGGGGTTTCTCCTCGAAGGGGACGAACCCCTCCCAGGTCGATTCGCCGTAGGGCGTAAAGCCGTCCCACTCCCCCTCGCCAGCGGAGCCGTCGAAGACGCGATTACCGGAGACGGGATCGCCGTCGGCGGTCCGGATCGGGAGTCGCCCCGTCACGTAGTGCAGCGTCCGCCCGTCCGCGTCCGCGTACGTGAGATTTTGCGTCGGCAGGTCGAACCGCCGAGTGGCGTCGAGAGCGCCCTCGAGGCCGTTCGCGCGAGCGAGTTCGTAGATCGCCTCCGTCGTCCGGGTCGCCGTGAGCCCGGTCCAGGCGACCCCGACTCGCTGGTCCTCGCGTTCGATCAGCGGCCCGTGGACGGTCTTCTTGACCGTCAGCGAACGGTTCTCCCCGCCCGCGACCGCGATCTCGCGTTCCTGGGTGTCGAACGCCCGCCACCCGCCGTCGTAGCGGTAACGCTCCTCGTTGTCGTCGGTCTCGTAGCGATAACAGTCGAGAACGTCCGCCCCGACGTTGGTAAACCCCCAGCCGCTGCGCTCGTTCGCGCCGATGATGACGAACGGGACGCCCGGAAAGGTCACGCCGCGGACCGAGGTTTCGGGGACGCGGACGTGCTGTTCGTACCACAGCGGCGGCGTCATCAGTGACAGGTGCGGGTCGTTGGCGAGGATCGGTGCGCCACTGTCGGTGTGCTCGCCCGAAACCAGCCAGCTGTTCGAGCCGACGCCCGTGGGCGACTCGAACCCCGAGAGCCAGTCGGTTAGCTCGCGGCCCACCGGAGCCTCTCGGTGGTCCACCCACCGGGTCGCTGCGGTCGAATTGTCCTCGATTTCCTCGCGCAGGATCGGCACGTCGTGGTCCATCCGTTCGGGGTACAGATCCGCGAGGGCGTCCGCACCCAGCCGGTCAGCGAGCAGCGCCCGGCGGAGTTCCCCGAAGTTCCCCGTCAGATTCCAGGAGATCTGTTTCTCCATCAACAGCGTGTCGACCGGCGTCCAGGGCCGGGGATCGTACCCGAGCAGTTCGAACTCGAGGGTGAGCTGTTCGTTCTCGAAGGCCGCGTTGACGCCGTCGGCGTAGGCCTCGAGCAGGTCACCCACGGCAGTTTCCTCGAGTGGCGCCCAGGTCGCCTCGGCGGCCCCCGCGAAGTCCATCGCGACGTGGAACTCGTCCTCCGAGAGCGTGGCCTCGCCGACGAGTTCCGAGAGCTGTCCACGCATCACCCGTCGCTGCAGATCGAGCTGAAACGGGCGGTCGAAGCCGTGACAGTAGCCGACGGCGAAGTACGCCGCCGCCTCGTCGTCGGCCTCGACGTGCGGGACGCCCTCCTCGTCGATCCGAACCGTCGCCTCGCCGTATGGACTCGATACCGATTCCGAGCGCTCACGGCCGGCCGCGTTCCAGGCGGCTCCCGACAGGGGTGCGAACAGCTCGAGCACCCCGCGAGCACCCGACAGCGAGAGGCCGCCGACGCCCGCCGCGACGGCCGCCGCGAGCGTCGCCCGGCGGGTGTACTCGTTCACCATGGCTGGGAACTTGTGTGTGAGTTTATAATACTGTTCGGTCCGCCCCGACGGTCGCGTGACGACTACTGTGAGACGAGAACTCCGTGATGCGCCCACGGAGTCCGGGAGCCGGCCGGCAAGTTAGGTAGCTGCACCTCCAATGAGCAGCTATGACTCGCGTCCAGATGGCTCACACGGCCGACGGGTGGCGACTCGAGGCCTCCCACGTCGTCTCGGTTCCCGCCGCCGACGCGTGGGAGCTCCTGTGTGATACACATCGGTGGGCGGAGTGGAGTCCGACGATCGCCGGTGTCGAGTCCACCCACCGCTACCTCGAGCGGGGAACCGCCGGCACGCTGCGGAGCGTCGCCGGTCTTCGGCTCCCGTTCAGGGTTACCGACTTCGATCCGGAACGCAGGCGCTGGAACTGGACCGTCGCTCGGATCCCCTCTTCCGGTCACCGGGTCGACGAGCTCGGCACGGGCCGGTGTCGGATCGCGTTCGAACTGTCGCCGCTCGCCGTCGGTTACGCTCCGGTCTGTCTGCGAGCCCTCGAATCGCTCGAGACGATTCTGGAGCAGGACGGCGAGCCGGCTGAGCGGTAGCATCGCACGTTCAGGGGGGTCGCTCGAGCGAGAAGCGCTCTCTCGTGTCGGCGTATTGGCTCCCCGCGAGGCGGCCCACCGCGTCGATCTTCCCGACGTCGATCTTTCCTTCCGTCGTCGTCTCCTCGTCCAGGTGGACGTAGCGGACGTCGCCGAGCACGAGCGTCGAACTCCCGACGTCGACCAGCTCTCGGCGGGTACACTCGAAGGCCACGCTCGCGGCGGCCACCCGCGGCGGGTCGACGACCGTCGACGGGGCGCGCTCGAGGCCGGCGTGGTCGAACTCGCTTTCGCCCGCCGGGAGGGTCGCACTGGTTTCGTTCATCGCCGCCGCCAGCTCCATCGTGACGAGGTTGACGACGAACTCGCCGGTCGCCTCGACGTTCCTGGGCGTGTCTTTGAGTCCATTGGCGCCGTCGACGGGGGCGAACAGCACCACCGGCGGGTCGACCGAGGCGACGGTGAAGAAGCTGTACGGCGCGAGGTTGTCGACCCCGTCCTCGCTCCGGGTGCTCACCCAGGCGATGGGCCGCGGGACGACCGCGCTCGAGAGGACGCGATAGAGCGACCCCTCGTGATCCTCGACGTCGATCTCGAGCGTCTCATTCCCCGCGCTCGGCTCGCCGTCGGTCACTGGCCGTCCTCCCGGGGGTCGATGAACTCGCTGCCCGGAACCTCCTCGTCGACGGTGAAGCCGGGACCCATCGTCGCCAGTTCGAAGACGAGGCCGTCGGGATCGCTGAAGTAGATGCTCTTGAAGTAGGTCCGGTCGCGGACGGGCGAGACCCGCACGTCGTGGGCGAGCAGATGCTCGCGCCACTCACGGAGCGTCTCCTCGTCTTCGACACCCATCGCGAAGTGGTGGCTCGCGCCGGGACCGGGCTGGCCCTGGCTGCCGGGGTACTCGAAGTAGGTGATCGTCGTGCCGGGTTCGCCCTCGGGGGTCGACGAGAAGTAGTAGTGGAGGGTGCCGGGATCGTCGTAATTCTCGGTCTTCTTGACGGTGTGAAAGCCGAGAACGTCCTCGTAGAACGCTTTCGTCCGGTCCATGTCGGTGCAGATGTTCGTGACGTGGTGCAGGCCGGTCGTCGGTGGGGTTTCGTCGTCGGTCATCGGTAGGGAAACGCTCGTCGGGCAGTCGTGACGTCGAAACGTCGACCGCAGCTAACGCAGTGTTAGCTGGTACGATACCGAACTGCTATAGTGTTTCCTAACACAGTGGTTAGCAGGTAACCCCGATGTCATCCCAACAGCCCGACACGGCCGGCGAGAAGAACGGCGACGCCTGTCCCGTCGTCGAGTCGATCGAACAGATCGGCTCGCAGTGGCGCCTGGCCGTCCTCCACGAACTCCAGAACGGCGAACAGCGGTTCAACGAACTCAAGCGCGCCAGCGGCGCCAACGCCCGGACCCTCTCGCGGGTGCTCGACGATCTGGGCGAGATGGGGTTCGTCGACCGCCGGATCGAGGAGGACGCGCCGGTCGCCACGTACTACAGCCTCACCGAGAAGGGTGAGTCCCTCGAGCCGGTGTTCGCAGAAATCGAGTGCTGGGCCGGCGAGTGGCTCGAAGCGGACGTCTACGACGCCTGACGGTCGATCCGGACGAACGAGCGACTGCTCGAGGCGGATCACCGATCCGGCTCGAGTTCGACCTGCTGGAGCGACCGGTTCAGGTGGCAGACGTCGTGGGGCGGGTCGCCGTGGATCTCCCGGATGCGGTACTCATCGTCGAACTCGACGCCGTCGGGTTCGCAGAACTCGTGGCTGGGACACTCGACGTACGGACACGGCCCCTGAAGCGTCGCCTTGCTCCCGCTGTAGGCGCCCTTCGAGGGAACGTTCGCCGTAACCGTGGCCGGTTCGACTTCGACGGCGCGGACGCCCCCGTCGTGCATCGCACACTCGAGGGTCTGGGCGTTCTCACGGACGTCCGTTACTCGGTACTTGGTCCCGACGGAGAGATTGAGGCACTGGCTCCGGTAGGGACAGCCCGCGCAGCCGTCGGCCTCGCCGTGATAGACGAACTCGGTTCCCGACTCGGCGAGTCGGGTTCCGATGAGCGTGACGGTCGACATACCCGTGAGTTCTCGGTCTGGGGGGTTAAGGCTCACGTCCCATCGGCGTCGGCGACCCCGCGTCAGTCGCCGTCGCGACCGGTGAGTTCGTCCAGGCGGTCGAAGTACCGCTCGCGAGGGATCTGGTACAGCCCGCGGTAGTCGATCTCGCCGTCGTCGAACCGCTCGGCGAGGTCGACGGCGTACTCGAGGGCGTCGCCGCGGGTGGGGAACCGGTTCTCCTCCCGGAGGTGAACGTCGGGCTCGAGGTAGAGCGTGACGTACCAGTCGTCTTCGGCGGTGCGGTCGTTCGGATTGACGCCCGGTCGGCGAGTTCGTTTGCCGTGCGTGAGATACAGCGTGGGCAGACACGATGCCGGAAAGTCGTCGGCGTTGAACACGTCCGGTCGGTAGGCCAGGACGGCGCGCCCGCCCTCGCCGTCGTTCCAGACGATCCAGTTCTCGGGGAGCGCCGAGAAGTCGGTCATAGCCGCGAGTACGGCGGGCGCGCCTAAATCGTCGTCGTCCTTCGGGCCCGCCGCGGGCGAGCAGAACCTGACCGATCCGGCCGTTCACTTATATACTGTTACCCCCCAGACGTGGTGTGAGAGCCACCAACATAGATGGATTCCTGTCAATTCACACCGGAATTTGCTCCTGGTAAATATCTTTTGGGGTTAGTCTTAAGTAGTTGGATTACGCACTCATTAAACACTATCGGTATCCGTCCGACGGACCGATCCACTCTGCGCCCGTCCCCGGCGTGCCGTCGCTGCGACCGTGATCCGGTTTGCCGCGAAAAAGAGTGGTGATGGTTCACACATGACATACAACACCGCCGCCGCCTTCGCGGACGCGCCCTCCCCGAGCAGTGGGCTCGGTGCGGGGTTGCGATCGCTTCCCCCGCAGGCTGGCGGACCGTCCGGTGGCGGATACCGTGTCCACGACCACGGTCAGGTCGAATACGGCATGGGTGGCGACGGCCGCTCGCGCAGCGGTCGACGGGGGAAACCGAAACCACAACTGGCAATGATACAATGACTGGTGACATCGAGACGCTCGAGAAGCTGAGCACCGATTACAAGGAATCGATGCCCGCGGACCTGCGGGAAACGAAAACGTTCGACTGGTACCTCGAGGCGGCCTACGAGGACCCGAAGATCACCCGCAACGCCCACCAGCGGGTCGCGGATATGTTCGATTACTACGGGACGACCTACGACGAGACGGAAGGGGTCGTCGAGTACGAACTCGCGAGCAAAGATCCGCTGGGTGACGGCGAGAACACGTTCTACGGCACCGTTATCCACCAGTCGATCCACGAGTTCGTCAACAAGGTCAAGTCGGGTGCCCGCAGGCTCGGCCCCGAGCGCCGGATCAAACTGCTCCTGGGACCGGTCGGCTCCGGGAAATCCCACTTCGATAAGCAGGTTCGCAAGTACTTCGAGGACTACACGCTCCGCGAGGAGGGCCGGATGTACACCTTCCGGTGGACGAACCTCGGCGACGTGATCCGTGACCAGGACCCCACGGACGACACCGTCCGGTCGCCGATGAACCAGGACCCCCTCGTGCTCCTCCCCTACGAGCAGCGACTGTCGGTGATCGACGACCTGAACGAGCGCCTCGACGCCCCCTACACCATCCAGAACGAACAGAGCCTCGACCCCGAGAGCGAGTTCTACATGGATCGGCTGCTCGCCGCCTACGACGACGACCTCCAGGCGGTCCTCGAGAACCACATCGAGATCGTTCGGCTCGTCGCAGACGAGAACAAGCGCCAGTGTCTCGAGACGTTCGAACCCAAGGACAAGAAGAACCAGGACGAGACGGAACTCACCGGCGACGTCAACTACTCGAAGATCGCGGTCTACGGCGAGAGCGATCCGCGAGCGTTCGACTACTCGGGGGCGTTCTGTAACGCGAACAGGGGGATCTTCAGCGGCGAGGAACTGCTCAAACTCCAGCGGGAGTTCCTCTACGACTTCCTGCACGCAACCCAGGAGATGACGATCAAGCCCAAGAACAACCCGCGGATCGACATCGACCAGGTGATCGTCGGGCGGACGAACATGCCCGAATACAAGGATAAGAAGGGCGACGAGAAGATGGAGGCGTTCAACGACCGCACGAAGCGGATCGACTTCCCGTACGTCCTCTCCTACGAGGACGAGGCGTTGATCTACCAGAAGATGCTGAACAACGCCGACGTTCCGGACATCAACGTCGAACCGCACACCTTAGAGATGGCTGGACTGTTCGGCGTCCTCACGCGCGTCGAAGAGCCCGACAACGAGACCGTCGACCTGCTCTCGAAGGTGAAAGCGTACAACGGCGAGATCGACGAGGGCGACGACATCGACGTGAAGAAGCTCCGGGAAGAGGCGGCCATCAAAGCCGAGATCGGTGAGGGGATGGTCGGGGTCTCCCCCCGTTTTATCGGCGACGAGATCGCCGAAGCGATCATGGACTCGAAACACCGCCAGCGCGGCTTCCTCTCGCCGCTGACGGTGTTCAACTTCTTCGAGGAGAACTTAGAGCACCACGGCTCGATCCCCGAGGAGAACTTCGAGCGCTACTACCGCTACCTCGAACTCGTCCGCGAGGAGTACCGCGAGCGCGCCATCGAGGACGTGCGCCACGCGCTGGCCTACGACCTAGACGAGATTCAGCGCCAGGGCGAGAAGTACATGGACCACGTGATGGCCTACATCGACGACGACACGATCGAGGACTCCCTGACCGGACGGGAACAGGAGCCCGACGAGACGTTCCTCAGGTCGGTCGAGGAGAAGCTGGACGTTCCCGAGGACCGCAAGGACGACTTCCGCCAGGAGGTATCGAACTGGGTCTCCCGCCGGGCCCGCGAGGGGACGACGTTCAACCCCCAGGACAACGAACGCCTGCGCCGCGCGCTCGAGCGCAAGCTCTGGGAGGACAAGAAACACAACATCAACTTCTCCGCGCTGGTGAGCGCCAACGAGTTCGACGACGACGAGCGCAGCGCCTGGATCGACGCGCTGATGGAACAGGGCTACTCCGAAGCCGGCGCGAAGGAGGTGCTCGAGTTCGCCGGCGCGGAGGTCGCCAAGGCGGAAATCGAAGACTAACATGACCAGAGGAGACGAGTACGTCCGCGACGCCGACCGCGCCCTCGCCGAGACCTACGAGGAGCCGATGAGCCTCGGCGCGTACGTCGACCGGCTGTTCGAGTCGCCGACGATCGGCTCGCACGCCTCGAAGTACCTGCTCGAGGCGATCGAGGCCGCGGGGACGCGAACCGTTATCGAGGAAGGCGAGGAGAGGCGGCGCTACCGCTTCTTCGACGACCCGTACAACGACGGGGAGCACGCCATCCTGGGTAACACCGGGGTGTTGAACGGGTTCGTCGCCGACCTCCGATCGATCGCCGCCGGCCGAGGGAAAGACGAGAAGATCGTCTGGTTCGAGGGGCCGACCGCGACCGGGAAATCCGAACTCAAGCGCTGTCTGGTCAACGGGCTCCGGGAGTACTCGAAGACGCCCGAGGGCCGCCGGTACACCGTCGAGTGGAACGTAAACACCGTCGACGCCGACAGCCGCGGGTTGAGCTACGGCGGCGACGTCACCGCCGGCGACGACGAAAACTGGTACGAGAGCCCCGTACAGGCACACCCGCTCTCGGTGTTCCCTCCCTCGGTTCGCGAGGAACTGCTCTCCGCGCTCGACGACGAAACGCACGTCCCCACCCGCGTCGAAGGGCGACTCGACCCGTTCTCGCGGGAGGCGTACGACTTCCTGGAAGAGCGCTACCGGCGGGAGGGCACCGATGGGCTGTTCTCGGCGATCACTGACGGCAACCACCTGCGGGTGAAAAATTACGTCGTCGACGTCGGCCAGGGCGTCGGCGTCCTCCACAGCGAGGACGACGGCTCGCCCAAGGAGCGGCTGGTCGGCTCGTGGATGCACGGCATGCTCCAGGAACTGGACTCGCGCGGGCGCAAGAACCCGCAGGCCTTTTCCTACGACGGGGTGCTCTCGCAGGGCAACGGCGTGCTCACCATCGTCGAGGACGCCGCCCAGCACGCCGATCTGCTCCAGAAGCTGCTCAACGTCCCCGACGAGCAGTCGGTGAAACTGGACAAAGGGATCGGGATGGACATCGATACGCAGCTCCTGATCATCTCGAACCCCGACCTCGAGGCGCAGCTCAACCAGCACGCCGACAGAAACGGGATGGACCCGCTGAAGGCGCTCAAGCGCCGGCTGGACAAACACGAGTTCGGCTACCTGACGAACTGCAGCCTCGAAGCCGAACTGATTCACCGAGAACTCACCAACGAGACGACGATCTGGGAGTCGGAGGCTGGCAGTGGGCTGGTTGATCGCATCCGTGAACCGGTGGTCGTGCCGGTCAAAGACGGCGACGGAACGGTGAGAGAGCGCGAGTTCGCACCACACGCCATCGAGGCGGCCGCCCTGTACGCGGTCGTCACTCGCCTCGACGAGGAGGATCTCCCGAACGGTCTGGACCTGGTCGACAAGGCGCTGATCTTCGACCAGGGCTACCTCCAGGAGGGTGATACCCGACGCCAGAAAGACGAGTTCGAATTCGCCGAGGAGACGCACGACGGCGAGCACGGCATCCCGGTCACCTACACTCGAGACACGCTCGCCGAGTTGCTACAGGCCGACCGTGATCGCCACCATCCCGACCTCCCCGTCGAGGACGTCATCATGCCGCGAGACGTCCTGAACGAGATGGCGAGCGGGCTGGCCGACGCCCCGGTCTTCTCGACGGGTGAACGCTCGGAGTTCGAAAATCGCGTGGTACCCGTGAAAAACCACATCTTCGACCAGCAGGAGTCCGACGTCATCGAGGCGATCATGCACGACAAACGCGTCGACGAGGACACCGTCGCGGAGTACGTCGAACACGTCTACGCGTGGGAAACCGGCGAGGCGTTGTACAACGACCGCGGCGAGGAGATCGAACCCGACCCGCTGAAGATGAAACTGTTCGAGGTCGAACACCTCGGCCGGTTCAGCGAGGAGTCCTACGAGAACAACCTCCCGCGCGAGAGCGTCCACCGCTTCCGCCGTGAGAAGGTCATCACCGCACTGAACCGCCACGCCTGGGAGCACCGCGACGACGACTTCTCGGTTTCGGACGTCGATCTGGCTGCTATCCCGATCATCCGGACGGTCCTCGAGAGCCACGACTGGGACGACGTTCGACGCACGTTCGAGGATCTCGACCCTCGCCAGTGGGACGACCCGCCGGGCGGAACCGAAACGGAGCGGGTCAAAGCCGAAACGATCGAAACGCTGGTCGATCTCTTCGGCTACTCGCCGGCGTCGGCCGAGTTGACCAGCAGACACGTCATGGGGCAGGTGAGTTACCGATGGGACTGAGAGACGATCTGGATCGGTTCCGCGAGGTCGGCGAGGAGCGACGCGAGGACCTGGCGGAGTTCATCCAGTACGGCGATCTCGGCGGGAGCCGACCCGACGAGATCCGGATCCCGGTGAAGATCGTCTCCCTCCCCTCCTTCGAGTACGACCAGCGCGACAAGGGCGGCGTCGGCCAGGGCGACGGCGACACCCCCGACGTCGGCCAGCCGGTCGGTCAGCCACAACCCCAACCGGGCGACGGTGAGGACGGCGACGAACCCGGCGAGGAGGGCGGCGGCGAGCACGAGTACTACGAGATGGACCCCGAGGAGTTCGCCCAGGAACTCGACGAGGAACTCGGCCTCGACCTCGAGCCGAAGGGGAAGAAGGTAATCGAAGAGAAAGAAGGCCCCTACACCGACCTCACCCGGAGCGGCCCCGACAGCACGCTCGACTTCGAACGGATGTTCAAAGAGGGGCTCAAGCGCAAACTCTCGATGGCCTTCGACGAGGAGTTCCTGCGCGAACTCTGCAAGGTCGAGGGAATCACGCCCCGAGAGGTGTTCGAATGGGCCCGCGAGGAGAGTCTCCCGGTCTCGATGGCCTGGGTCGAGGAGGCCCACGACGAGGTGGCCGACGAACGCGGTGTCTGGCCGTCGATCGAAGCGGTCGAGGCGAACGTCGAACGCGAAACCGTCCAGCAGCGCATTCGCCGAGAGGGAATCAAACACGTCCCCTTCCGCCGGGAGGACGAGCGCTACCGCTACCCCGAGATCGTCGAGGAGAAAGAGAAGAACGTCGTGGTGGTCAACATCCGGGACGTCTCGGGCTCGATGCGCGAGAAGAAACGCGAACTGGTCGAGCGCACGTTCACGCCGCTGGACTGGTACCTGACCGGGAAGTACGACAACGCTGAGTTCGTCTACATCGCCCACGACGCCGACGCCTGGCGGGTCGAGCGCGAGGACTTCTTCGGCATCCGAAGCGGTGGCGGGACGAAGATCTCGAGCGCGTACGAACTCGCCGCGGAACTGTTAGAGGAGTACCCCTGGAGCGACTGGAACCGCTACGTCTTCGCCGCGGGGGACTCCGAGAACTCGAGCAACGACACCGAAGAGCGGGTGATCCCGCTGATGGAGGCGATTCCGGCGAATCTTCACGCCTACGTGGAAACCCAGCCCAGCGGTAACGCGATCAACGCGACCCACGCCGAGGAACTCGAACGCCACTTCGGCGAAGGTTCCGAGGACGTGGCGGTCGCCTACGTCAACGGCGAAGAGGACGTTACCGACGCCATCTACCGGATCCTCTCGACGGAGAGTGAAACCAATGAGTAACGCAGACAGATTCCGCAAACAGGCGATCGCGACCGATCTCGAGGAACCGGTCCTGGAGGCGAGAAACCTGGCACAGAAGCTGGGACTCGAGCCCTACCCGGTGAACTACTGGATCGTCGACTACGACGAGATGAACGAACTCATCGCCTACGGCGGGTTCCAGTCGCGGTACCCCCACTGGCGGTGGGGGATGGCCTACGACCGCCAGCAGAAACAGGGCCAGTACGGCGGCGGAAAAGCCTTCGAGATCGTCAACAACGACAACCCGGCCCACGCGTTCCTCCAGGAGTCGAATACGCTGGCCGACCAGAAGGCGGTCATCACGCACGTCGAGGCCCACTCCGATTTCTTCGCGAACAACGAGTGGTTCGGCCTGTTCACGAGCGACCGGATCGACCAGGATGCGGTCGACGCGGCGGCGATGCTCGAGCGCCACGCGCGAGCGATCGGCGAGTACATGCAGGACCCCGAGATCGACCGCGCGGAGGTCGAGAAGTGGGTCGACCACTGTCTCACGCTCGAGGACACCATCGACCAGCACCAGGTGTTCACCCATCGGTACGACGCCGAGGGAACGACGCGTGAGATCGACGACGACCTCGCGGCCAAACTCGACGAACTCGGTCTCTCCGAGGAGGTCAAAGGAGAGGTGTTCGACGAGGAGTGGCTCGAGGCCGTCGAGGGCGACGACGGAACGGCGACGTTCCCCGAAACGCCCCAGAAGGACGTGCTCGCGTTCGTTCGCGAACACGGCAAGCAGTACGACCCCGAGAGCGGACGGGCCGTCGAGATGGAGCCCTGGCAGCGCGACGTCCTCGATATGATGCGCGCGGAGGCGTACTACTTCGCCGCCCAGAAGATGACGAAGGTGATGAACGAGGGGTGGGCTGCCTACTGGGAGTCGACGATGATGGCCGACGAGGCGTTCGCCGGCGACGACGAGTTCATGAACTACGCCGATCACATGGCGAAGGTGCTCGCCTCGCCGGGGCTCAACCCCTACAGCCTCGGCCTCGAACTCTGGCAGTACGTCGAGAACACCGCGAACCGACAGGAGGTGCTAGAGCACCTGCTCCGGATCGAGGGCGTTTCCTGGCGGAACCTCACCGACGTCATCGACTTCGACGAGGTGCTCGACCATCTCGAGGTGCCGCCGGCGCTCGACCGCATCGCGGCTGATTCCCTCGACGATCTCGAGGGGCTTCCCGACGAGTGGATCGACCGCGAGGCGCTCGAGGCCGCCCGGGCGGATGAGATCGACGAGGCGGCTGCAGCCGCCAGTCCAGAACGGGCCAGCGGGCCCGTGGACGTGGATCGGTACCCCTGGAAGGTGCTCACCTACGAGGGGCTGGCGCGGCGTCACTACTCGCTGGTCAAGCGCCAGCACCGCGGGTTCCTCTCGAGAGTGAGCCAGAACGAACTCGAGCGGATCGGCCGCTATCTCTTCGACGACGCTCGCTACGCGTCAGTCGAGGAAGCGCTCGACGAGGTCGAGTTCACTGCCGGCTGGGACCGGATGTTCGACGTCCGCGAGAGTCACAACGACGTCACCTTCCTCGATGAGTTCCTCACCACGGAGTTCATCAGCGAGAACAACTACTTCACCTACGAGCACTCGAAGGCGACGGGCCAGTTCCACGTCGCCAGCGACGCCGCCGAGGACGTCAAAAAGAAGCTACTGTTGCGGTTTACCAACTTCGGCAAACCGACGATCGCTGTCTACGACGGCAACTACGACAACGCGAACGAACTGCTGCTGGGCCACCAGTACAACGGGGTCATGCTGGATCTGAGCAAGGCCAGGGGGACCCTCGAGCGCGTGTTCGAACTCTGGGGTCGCCCGGTGAACCTGCTCACGATCGTCAAGGAGGTCGACGACCACGACGTCGAAGTGGCAAAGCGTCGGAACCGCGAGCCCGAACCCGAAGAACGGGGAAAACTGCTCCGCTACGACGGGAACGACCTTACGATAGAGGACGTCCCGTGGGAGGACGTCGAGCACCTCTCGGCGGACGACGTCGATTACGACACCAAACCCGACGAGTGGCTCGCCTGATCCCCCGAAGATCGTTCGAACCGCCACGGATACACGGAGCCGTCCCGGTCGCTGACGCCCGTCGTTTCCGACGACGGCCAGAACTCCTATAGTACAGCGCTCAGTCGTAACCGACTGGATGAGGGGAGGGGAACGGCGCCTGGACGGGGGAACGGACGCTGCCGAAAGCGGAGTCTCCGAGTTCGACGTTCCGGCAGTTCTCGCCAAACTCGATGCCGAGGAGCGGGCGACGCGCCAGGAGGGAGTCGCGGCGGTTCATCGGGTTCTCGAGAACGAGCCGGGCAGGGCGATTCCAACGGTCCCGAAACTCCGCTCGTTGCTCGACGACGGATCGTGTCAGTGCCAGGGTCTCGTCGCCGCCAGCCTCGCCGAACTGGCCGCCGAGTCGGCGGACGACGTCGCGCCCTCCGTCGACGTGATCGCCTCGTTCGTCCGGTCGCAGGGCGGCGCCGACCGACCGGCGGCAACGGCGGACGCGCTCCGGTGTCTGACGTACGTCGCCAGGGAACGTCCGGACGCCGTGGTCGATCACGTCGACGACGTCGCCCGCGGACTCGGGGCGAGCGAACAGTCGACGAAGTGGGGTCGGGAAACGCTTGCGGCCGTCTCCGCGGCGTATCCCGAGCGCGTCGACGCAGCCGTCCCGGAGCGGGCACGGGGGTCAAAGCGCGACCACGAGTAGAACCCGGGCGTTCTCGCGGATCGAATCGGTACAGAACGGGTCGAAAGAACCGTCGGCCGGAACTACGCCGCCGCGTGGAAGTCGACGGTCGGTCTGTTCGGCTGCTCGAGCGTCACGAGCGTGTAGACGGGCGATCGCTTGGGGAACTCGCGAACCATCGACTTCTCTTCGGGGGTGAGGTCACCGGTCACCTCGACATCGATCTCGAGTTCGCCGTACATCTCGTGGGCCCGATCGACGCCGTGGATGCCGAACAGCATCCGGAGATCGACGGGCGCGCGAACCGTCGTCGTCACGTCCTCGACGTCGATCCCCTCGCGGAGCGCGTTGTAGGCGACCGTCCCGTTGATACAGGCGGTCAGTCCGGCCAGCGCGCCCTCGATCGCCTCGTAGCGGTCCATCGATTCGATATACCCCATCGCTCCCTCGAGTTCCGGCGGGAGGCCGAACTCGAGGGTGTGTTCGCGATCGTCGCCCATCTCCTCGCCGCCGAGCGCCCAGCCGCCGATCGTCGCCGTCGTCCGGTTTGCGGTCTCCTCCGCGACACCCGACGCGCGGAACTCGAGGGCTCCGTCCTCGGGGTGTTCCTCGAGCCACTCGATAAACTCGAGGTGATCGCCGACGCCGACACCGTGTTCGACGTCGTCCACCCGCCGGTCTCGTCGCTGTGTTGCTGTCATCTGTGCTCCCTCGGGAGTACGTAGGTCGCCAGCGGGCGTAAACACGTATTGCGACTATCGCCGACTGTCCGCCTTCCTGCCCGCACTCGAGGATCGCCGAACTCGCCCGTTTACACCCGAATATATCGGTCGGCCGAGATACAGTCGACGCCGCGCCAGCCGAGCAGCTTCGCGACCGCGCGACGCTCGATCGACCAGGCGTGGACCTCGAGGTCGACCGCCTTCGCCCGGGGCGCCAGTTGGGTGGAGAGACAGCGCCAGTAGTTCGCCCCGATGACGTCGCAGTCCAGTTCGATCGCGGTCGTTACCGGCGTCTCGAGGCGACGGCTCGCGAGCAGTCCCGTCGGCTGGTCGCGGTCGAGTTCCCGAATCGCACGCAGTTCCGGCTCGAGAAACGAGGTCGTCACGACCCTGTTGTCGACATCCCCGATGGCGTCGAGGACGTCGGCCGCGATGCCGAGTTCCTTCATCTCGAGGTTGACTTCAACGTCCGGCGGGAGGGCCTCGAGCATCTGCTCGAGGGTGGGGATGCACTCACCGGATTCGAGAACCGTCTGTGTTTTGAGTTCCTCGAGCGTGCTGTCGGCGACGGCGCCGACGCCCCCGGTGACCCGATCGATCGTCTCGTCGTGGATGACGACCAGTTCGCCCGAACCACACCGACGGACGTCGAACTCGACGGCGTCGGCGCACTGAGCGGCCGATCGGATGGCGGCGATCGTGTTCTCCGGGGCCGTCGCGGCGAACCCGCGGTGGGCGATGAGTCGCATTTCTCGGAGGAGAGACGCGCGACGCTCTTAATCGTGGCGTTGGGCGCCGAGCCGATTCCGACGCCGGGGCCCGGGGTGCGACCGTGTGGAGCTATGACACTCGAGCGAGAACGGACCGGTATGCGAGCCGTTCGCTACCACGACCACGGCGGACCGGAGGTACTGCAGCGAGAGGAGATCGACCGACCCGAGCCGGGACCGGGCGAGGTGCGAATCGCCGTTGAGGCCGCGGCGATCAACCCCGTCGACACCTACTTTCGTGAGGGGGCCTACGAGCCCGCGGAACTCCCGTGGATTCCCGGCTCCGACGCCGCCGGCGTCGTCGACGCCGTTGGCGAGAACGTCTCGGACTACGAGGCCGGCGACCGAGTCTTTGCGACCGGCCTCGGCAAGAGCCACCAGGGAACCTGCGCGGAGTACGTCGCCGTCCCGACCGACCTGCTCGCGCCGCTTCCCGAGGGCGTTGGCTTCGACGTCGGTGCCGCCCTCGGCGTCGCCGGCGTCACCTCCTGGCTGGCGCTGATCGAGTACGCCGGCCTCGAGCCAGCCGAGCGGTGTCTGATTCACGGCGGGAGCGGCGGCGTCGGCCACGTCGCGGTCCAGGTCGCCGCGGCGGCAGGCGCGGAGGTGACGACGACGACGAACCCCGACTACCGCGACCGACTCGAGGAACTCGGCGCGGAGACGGTTCTCGACTACGGCCGTGACGACCTCGCAGACGCCGTCCGGGAGGCCGGCGAGCCAGACGTGATCCTCGATCACCGGCTCGACGACTACCTCCAGTTCGACGCGGACGTCGCCGCCCAGGGTGCCCGGATCGTCGGCATCGGAAACACCGAGTCAGCCGCGGGCTTCTCGAACGTCCCTGCGGCGCGGGCGAAGGAGCTTCAGTACCGGTTCATGGTGATGTACAACTCGGATCGGATCGCGGCGAGTCTCGAGCGACTCGGCCGCCTCGCCGGACGTGGCGACCTCACCGCCGCAATCGCTCGAACGTACGACCTCGAGGAGGTGGCGGAAGCACAGCGGGCGGTACTCGAAGACAGCTTCCTCGGGAAGCTGATCGTCGAACCCTGAGACTCGACCGGTGCGGCGTCTTCGGCGACCCGCAAGTTGATTTTCCCCGCCGGTGGAGAGCCGGTATGGCGAAGACGACCACGTTCGATTTTGAGGGGACCGTCGCCGTAATCACCGGTGCGAGCGGCGCACTCGGCAGTGCCGCCGTCGACCGCTTTCGAGAGGCAGGCGCGACAGTCTGTGCCGTCGACGTCGTTTCACCGGACGACGAGGACGCGCTGCTCGAGCCGGACGAGAACACACAGTTCTACCGGGCCGATATGACCGACGAGGACGCCGTCGCCGACGTCTTCGAGGAAATCGTCGACGATCACGGCCGGATCGATCACCTGCTGAACATCGCCGGCACCTGGCGCGGGGGCGATCCGATCGAGGAAACCGACCTCGAGGAGTTCGAGTTTTTGCTGAACGTGAACCTAAAATCGGCGTTTCTCGCCTCGAAGCACGCTCTGTCGGCGCTGCACGAGTCGTCGGGTTCGATCGTCAGCGTGAGCGCGCGCTCGTCGCTCGAGGGCGGCGAGGGCGACGGCCCCTACCGAATCACGAAGGCGGGTATCCGGCTCCTGACGGAAACCCTGGCCGAGGAGAACAAGGGGACGGTACGGGCGAACTGCGTGATGCCGAGCGTGATCGATACGCCGATGAATCGGGAAATGATGCCCGACGCGGATCACGACTCGTGGGTCGCTCCCTCGGAAATCGCGGAGGTGATGGCGTTTCTCTGTAGCGACGGCGCGTCGGTTACGAGCGGCGCGGCTGTGCCAGTGTACGGCGAAGCCTAAAAGCGCTACCGCGGATGGTCTAGGGGTTCTCCTCGAACCAGCCGGCGAAGTCGGTCTGCAGGAACTCGACGTACTCGATGATGCCGAGGTACAGCGAAATCGCCAGCACGACGATGATCGGTACTCTGACCGCCCAGATCCAGGCAGTTCCGAGGCCGTTCAGCGGGCCGATCCCCTTCTCGAGTTCGTTGATCGCGACCTGTGGGACGACCCAGCCGACGAGGATCATGAGCATCATCCCGCCGAAGACGAGCAGGATGGCGTCGGCGAACCCGTCGAGCAGGTCGAGGAAGATGAGGTCCCACGTCACGGGAACGCCAAGAAGGTAGATCGTTCCACCCATTCCGAGCGCGGCCTTCCAGCGTTCGACGCCCTTCTCGTCGATGACATAGGCGGTGACGACCTCGAGCAGAGAGATCGCACTCGAGAGCGCGGCGATGGCGACGGTGCCGAAGAACAGCAGGCCGATGAGCTGCCCGCCACCTATTTCCGCGAACGCCTGCGTCAGCGCGACGAAGATCTCACCGGGGCCACCCTCGCCTGGCTCAGTCAGGTCACCGGCCCACATGATCGGGAAGACGACCAGTCCAGTGATAAACGCGATTCCGGTGTCGAAGCCGATGATCGCGGTTCCGTCTTTCGCGAGGTTACGATCTTCACCGAGATAGGATGCGTAGGTGATCATCGCCCCCATCCCGAGCGAGAGAGTGAAAAACGCCTGCCCCGCAGCGGCCGGCAGAAGCTCCATCCAGTTGCCGGCGATCACGCCGAAGTCCGGTGAGAGGTAGTACTCGTAGCCGCCCCCGGCCTCGGGGAGCGTCGCAGCCCAGACGGCCAGTCCGAGGAGCAAGACGATGATCGCCGGAACCATCACTTTCACCGCGAGTTCGATCCCCCGCCGGATGCCGAGTGCGACGATTCCGACCGTCAGCGCCATGAACACGGTGTGGAAAACGAACGCGTCGAGGCCGGTCGCAAGCTCACCGAACATCGCCGCGGGTCGCCCCCGCCGATCGTGTCGATGTGGCCGCCGTAGCTGTCGGTAAAGCCCAGCAGGAAGTACCTGATAAACCAGCCAGCGACGACGCTGTAGTACGAGAGGATGACGAATCCGGTGACGATGAAGATCCCACCGACGTACTTCCAGGCGTCTCCACCTAACTCGAGTAACGCGCCGACCGGGTTGCGCTCGGTTCGTCGGCCGACGACGAACTCGGCGAGGATCGCTGGAAATCCGATGAGCGCGACGAACAGGAGGTATACGAGCAGGAACGCAGATCCTCCCCCCTCCCCGGTTACGAACGGAAACCGCCAGATGTTACCTAGACCAACTGCACTCCCGACCGCTGCGAGGATGAATCCCGTCCTCGTGGCCCACGTTTCTCGTTGTGCCATATCACGGCATACATAATCTCCCTATATATACCTACTGTGACGGAGCGGCGATTTGCCGTGTGTTCCCCGTTCTTGCTAGCGAATTGTCGAAATTACGCATCAGCGGTTTGACGTGGAGCGACACCCGACATCCGCAGGGATGACACGTCTGGCCACCCCGCTGAACCGTCGCCTTTCTCGAGTTACTCGCATGCAAATACTGCGTTGCTGACACCCGTGTAGCAGTTGTTAATCTGTACCCACGTTCCATGGCGTCTAGTGTGAACCGGCGAGTACGCGTCTCGTGAAAACACGGACCGTGTCTCCAGGCCGACACGAGGCTGCTGATTGGTAGTATGGCTCACCGCAACATATAACACATACTCGCGGAAATAGCTCGTTGGCACGGAGGTTTATGAATGTCTACAGTAGATGAAGTGGTTAATCGGGGTCGTGAACTGACCAACGAGCAAATCTTCATGCTCGTCGTCGGATTCGGGGGGCTCCTCCTTCTCGCGGATCTGGTCATCGGGATCGCACAGGGGCGATACGGTCTCGCCCAGGTCGGTCGGTATCTCTGGCAGGGACTGATGTACGGGTTGATCATCGGTCTCGCCGGGATCGGCCTCTCGATGACGTACAGCATACTGAACTTCGCGAACTTCGCTCACGGGGATTACGTTACCTCGGGCGCGTTCATCGGCTGGGGGGTCACGTACCTCGTCGCCGGCTGGGGTGCTCTCGGGCTGAGCGGAGTGCTGGAGAACGTCGGACACCTGGCGCTCGTTGGACCCCAGCGCGGTATTGGCGGTGCACAACTCGACATCGCAATCGCGTCGACGCCGTTTGCAATTCTCGCGGGACTCGTCCTCGCGGGCGTCGGCACCGCCGCATTCGTACTGCTGATCGACCGATTCGTCTACAAACCGATGCGTGGCTCGGGCGGCATTCCGCTGTTGATCGCCAGCATCGGGGTCGCGTTCGCGCTCCGATACATCATCGTCTTCGTCTACTCCTCGCGTACGCGCGGGACGACGGCGGGTAGCGAGGTGCCGTCCACGTCGGTGTTGCTCGTCGACGGCTGGGTACAGATCAACGCACACGACGTCACGCTACTGGTCGCCGTCGTCGGACTCATGCTTGGCGTGCATCTCCTCCTCCAGCGGACGAAACTGGGGAAAGCGATGCGGGCGATGTCCGACAACCGCGATCTGGCGCTCGTGACGGGGATCCCGACCGAGCGAGTGATCCGGTGGACGTGGATCATCGGCGGCGGTCTCGCCGGCTCGGCCGGCTACCTCATGGTTCTCTGGACCGGAACGATCAACTGGCAGTTCGGCTGGCTCCTGTTGCTGTTGATCTTCGCCGCGGTGATCCTCGGTGGCATCGGATCGATCTACGGCGCGATCGTCGGCGGGCTGGTTATCGGGCTCACGATGCAGCTCTCGATGGTCTGGATGCCGAGCGCTGACTTCACGACGATCACGGCGTTCCTGATCATGATTCTCGTACTGCTGATCAAACCGTCCGGACTGTTCGGAGGGAAGACGACAGCATGAGCACCACCAACACTCGAGAACGGATGGACAAACTCTGGGAGCACGACGCGGTGAAAATCCTCGCGGTCCTCGGGGCGATCTACGTCGCCTACGCCCTCATCGGGCTGGCGCTTGGGTACTCGGTCGACGGCATCGTCAACACGCTGCGTCGACTGACCTACCTCATCGCACTGTACAGCATGGTGGTCCTGGCGTTGAACCTCCACTGGGGGTACACGGGACTGTTCAACATCGGCGTCGCGGGATTCATGGCGATCGGACTGTACGTCACGATGATGCTGGCGAAACCCGCCGATCCGACGGGTGCAGCCCAGTACGCCGGGCTCGGCCTACCGATCCCGATCGCGATGGCCGGCGGCGTGATCGCCGCGGGTCTCGCGGGGTTGATCGTCGCGATACCAGCGCTTCGACTGCGTGCGGACTATCTCGCGATCACGACCATCGCGTTCGCCGAAATCGTTCGCCTCTCGCTGACCTCGTCGGCGTTCCAGGAGTTTACGATTCTGGGGCAGTCGATGGGAACCGGCGGCGGTCGCGGCCTCATTCGCAACTACGACGATCCGATGAACGTCATCTTCCAGCTCGATGCGTTCACCAGCTTCGTCGAGCTGACCGAGAGTCTGTTCGGGTTCGGTCCCGTCCAGGCGCGGGCGCTCGCGTACTCGATGGTTCTGGTGATCGTCCTGATGGGCTTTTACTGGCTGATTCAGCGGACCAGCCGGTCGCCGTTCGGCCGCGTTCTCAAGGCGATTCGCGAGGACGAGGAGGCCGCCCAGTCGCTCGGCAAGGACACTCAGATGTTCAAGATCAAGGTGTTCGTGCTCGGCTGTGCGCTGATGGGACTCGCCGGCATCCTCTGGCGGTTCCGCCGAACGGGCGTGACGCCCGAGGCGTTCCGCCCGCACGTGACGTTCTACATCTGGATCGCGCTGATCATCGGCGGCGCCGGCTCGAACACCGGCAGCGTCCTCGGTTCCGGTCTGTTCATCGCGGTGCTGTTCGAAGGGCCGCGCTACGTCCGCCGGCTCATCGAATCGGCGATCGACGTGGGCGGTGCACCCAACACGTTCGACGGTGCGGTCGCGCCCCTCCTCTCGGCCGACCCGTTCCCCTTCCTTCGGTACGCGTTCGACGAGTTGCTGACGCTGCAGTTCGTCCTTATGGGGGTGGCGCTGATCCTCCTGATGCAACGACGCCCGCAAGGGCTGCTCGGCCATCGTGAGGAGACGGCGGCGGCGATACCGTTGATGGGGCGCCCGCCGGAGAATACCGGCGGAAAGCACGGGGGTGAGCAGTCGTGAGCGACACTACCTCCGAGACGCAGGCGACGGACGTCGTGACGACCTCCGAACCCGCGACTGACACCGAACTCGCCGTCGAGAACCTCAGAAAGAACTTCGGCGGGATCACGGCCGTCGACGGCGCGTCCTTCGAAGTGGCTTCCGGCTCGCTCACCGGCCTCATCGGTCCGAACGGCGCCGGAAAGTCGACGACGTTCAACCTGATCACGGGAATTCACCGACCCGACGCCGGAGCCGTTCGATTCCAGGGGACTGACATCACCGGCATCAAGCCCAATCAGTGCGTCGACTACGGCCTCGTCCGGACGTTCCAGATCGCCCGCGAAATGTCCGAGATGACGGTTCTCGAGAACCTGATGCTCCCCGCGAAAGATCAGTTGGGAGAGGCACTCTGGCGGTCCGTTACGCCCATCGCGAGACGCGAAGTCGAGGAACAGGAGTACGAACTGCTCGAGCGCGTCTGGGACACCCTCGAGTTCTTCGAGATCGAACACATCGCCGAGGAGAAGGCGGGGAATCTCTCGGGGGGCCAGCGGAAACTGCTCGAGATGGCCCGCGCACTGATGACCGACCCCGAGATGCTCCTGCTCGACGAGCCGTTTGCGGGGGTCAACCCCACCCTCGAGAAGAAGCTCCTGGCACACATCCACGAACTCCGCGAGGAAGGATACACGTTTCTCATCGTCGAACACGACATGGATCTCATCATGGAACACTGCGAGCACGTGATCGTCATGCACCAGGGACAGGTCCTCGCGGAGGGGACGCCCGAAGCGGTTACCTCCGACGAACAGGTGATCGAGGCCTACCTCGGGGGTGACGTCTGATGGCGATGCTCGACGTTCACGACCTGGACGCGGGCTACGGCGACCTGCAGATCCTGACCGAGGTGGACCTCGAGGTCGCGGACGAGGAGTACGTCGTGATCGTCGGTCCCAACGGCGCCGGGAAGTCGACGGCGATGAAGTCGGTGTTCGGTCTGACGACGTACATGGGCGGCACGGTCGCGTTCCAGGAGCGAGACATCACCGGTCGCTCGCCCGACGAGATCATTCACGAAGGGATCGGCTACGTCCCGCAGAACGACAACGTCTTCCCCTCGCTGACGGTCGAAGAGAACCTCGAGATGGGTGCGTACATTCTCGACGAGGTCCCCGAAGACGCTCTCGAGGCCGTCTTCGAGCAGTTCCCGGTGCTCAGGGAGCGCCGCGACCAGAAGGCAGGGACGATGAGCGGCGGCCAGCAGCAGATGGTCGCGATGGGACGGGCGCTGATGCTCGACCCCGAGTTACTGTTGCTCGACGAGCCGAGCGCCGGACTCGCGCCCGACCTGGTCGACGAGATGTTCGACCACATCGACACGATCAACGAACACGGGACCGCGGTGCTCGTCGTCGAACAGAACGCCAAGGAGGCGCTGCGACGGTGCGATCGCGGCTACGTGCTCGTCCAGGGACAGAACCGATACGTCGACACCGGCGACGCGCTGCTGAACGACGAGCAGGTTCGGCGGGACTTCCTCGGCGGATAGCGCCGGCCGATTTTTCGCGCCCAGACGGTACTGATCCTTTGTGTTGCCCGATTCACTCACGTCTCACTCGAGCGACGGACCGACGATTCTCGAACGCAGGGCTAACTGGGGGCTGTGACGCTCGAAAAAGCGGCTCCGGTCGATGCTCAGTCGGAGAGCGCCGACTCGAGTTCGCCGGTGTACGATCCCTGCTCCGGTTCGAACGAGACTTCCTGGAGGACCTCGCCTCCGTTCTCCTCGAAGGACTCCGCGAACTGCTCGGAGAGTTGCTGGCCGTAGTCGTTGTTGACGTACAGCGTCGCTGCGGTCCCCGCACCGAGTTCGTCGGACGACACGTCCGCCATGACCTGTCCCTGGAGGAGGTCACTGGGAGCGGTCCGGAAGAAGTAGCCGTCGTCTTCGATGTTCGAGAGGCTGAGTGCCGTACTCGCCGGCGAACACTGGACGACGTTCGCGCCGCTGGTGACGCCGGTCAGCGGAACCGAGTTCCCGGAGGAGGCGGCCCCGATGATCGACGGGTAACCGGCGTCGATGAGCGACTCGCCCGCGCTGATCGTCGTGTCCTCGTCGGTCTGGGTGTCCTCGACCGCGAGGTCGATGTCGAAGACGCCCTCGAACTGGTCGACGGCGAGTTCGCCGGCCTGGATCATCAGACTCCCGAGTTCGCCGAGGTCGCCCGTCTGCGGGAGCAGAATGCTGACGCTCACTTCGTCGCGGTCGGTACCACCGGTGACCTCGTCGGCCGCCTCGCCGCCCGGCTCCTGGCCCTCGAACTCCAGCGTATCGGAGGTTTCGGTGCCGTCGTCGGTGAAGTTCCAGATGTCATAGGCGGCCTCTGCGGGGTCGCCGACGTCGTCGAAGTCGACGGCGCTCGAGGCGCCCTGGTAGTTGATCGACTCGCCGTCGGCGACGGCTTCGGCAGCTTCTTCGAGTTCCCCCGGACCGTACTCGTCGCCGTTGGGATTGGCGATGTTACGCACCTGCATCTTGAGCGCCTCGCCGTCGTTGTCGCCCGCGGCGATGTTCGCGAGGATGCACACCGCGACGGCGTCGAACGTGTGTGAGTTGAAGACGCCAGCAGTCTGCCCGTACTCGTCCTCGTACAGTTCCTCGAAGGCGTCTTCGTTCGGTCCGGCCGAGGAGGGTGCCGTTCCGGTGACGTTCCCCATGTCCTGACCGACTTCCCCCGGCAGCGCATCGTCGCGAAGGCCGTCCGGAACGATGATCTCCGTCCCGGTGTCGTAATTGGAGTAGAAGTCACGGAAGATCTGGACGCCACTCTGTGGGTAACCGATGATGTTCAACACGTCGGGTCCATCCCCACCCCCGTTCCCATCCCCCGTTTCGTCGTCGTCGACCTCTCCCTCGTCACCGATACAGCCGGCGAGGGACATCGCACCGACTGCGGCCATACCCTTCACCACTGTTCGACGGTTGGTCTGCGATACCATACTCCTAAGAGTTGGCTTCTCATATATAAACGCAGTGCAGAATATCGGTTTGTTTTTATTGGATCGACGACGGATCATGATCGCTACCGGTCGATCATCCTCGCGCCACCGGCTCAAGTCCAGACCCGGCTCCGTGTCGGGGCGACCGAGCATACCAGTTGCAGAACGTTTTTCCTCCCCGTTGCCGTTGTGCCCGCCAATGACTCACCACGGGAGGGCGACGCGATGACGATGGAGGACCGCATCGAGGAACTCGAGGAACTCCGTGAGGAGGCGTTGCTCGGGGGCGGCGAGGACCGGATCGAGCGCCAGCACGAGAAGGGGAAGATGACCGCCCGCGAGCGGGTCGAGTACTTCCTCGACGAGGACACGTTCACCGAGTTCGACCAGCTTCGGACCCACCAGACGAACAACTTCGGGATGGAAGAACGGAAGATCCTCGGCGACGGGGTCGTTACCGGTTACGGCGAGGTCAATGGCCGCACCGTCTTCGTCTTCGCCCACGACTTCACGGTCTTCGGGGGCTCCCTGGGCGAGGTGTTCGCCGAGAAGATCACCAAGGTGATGGATATGGCGATGGAGGTCGGCGCGCCGATCGTCGGTCTCAACGACTCCGCGGGGGCGCGAATTCAGGAGGGCGTGAAATCGCTCGCCGGCTTCACCGAAATCTTCCGTCGGAACCAGGAAGCGAGCGGCGTCGTTCCCCAGATCTCGGCGATCATGGGCCCCTGTGCCGGCGGTGCGGTCTACTCACCGTCGATCACGGACTTCATCTTCATGGTGAAGGACACGAGCCACATGTACATCACCGGTCCCGGCGTCACGAAGACCGTCACCGGCGAGGACGTCACCCACGAGGAACTCGGCGGAGCGATGACCCACGCCGGCAAGACCGGCGTCGCCCAGTTCGCCTGCCAGTCGGAGGAGCAGGCGCTCGACGATATCAAACGGCTCCTGTCGTACCTGCCACAGAACAACGTCGAGGACCCGCCGCGGGTCGATCCCTGGGACGACCCTGATCGGCGCGACGACGAGTTAAAATCGATCGTTCCGGACAGCCCCCAGAAACCGTACGATATGACGGACGTTATCGATAGCGTGGTCGACGAGGGCTCTTTCTTCGAGGTCGCCGACAACTTCGCGAAGAACATCGTCGTCGGCTTCGGCCGGCTCGACGGCCGCTCGGTGGGGCTCGTGGCGAACCAGCCGCGGGTCAACGCCGGCACGCTGACCGTCGACGCCTCGATGAAGGGCTCGAGATTCGTCCGCTTCTGTGACTCGTTTAATATCCCGATCGTCACCTTCGTCGACGTCCCCGGCTACATGCCCGGCACCGACCAGGAACACAGCGGGATCATCCGTCACGGCGCAAAGTTGCTCTACGCCTACTCCGAAGCGACGGTACCCTTGCTGACGGTCATCACGCGTAAGGCCTACGGCGGCGCCTACTGTGTCATGGCCTCGAAGAACCTCGGCGCGGACGTCAACTACGCCTGGCCGACCGCCGAGATCGCCGTCATGGGGCCCCAGGGGGCGGTCAACATCCTCTACCGCGAGGAACTCGCAGAGTCCGACGACCCAGACGCGCTCCGGGACGAACTCATCGAGGAGTACCGCGAAGAGTTCGCGAACCCGTACACCGCGACCGACAAAGGCTTTCTCGACGACGTTATCCACCCCACCGAAACCCGGCTTCGGCTGATCGACGACCTCGAGATGCTCGAGACGAAGCGCGAACAGAACCCCGACAAGAAACACGGCAACATCCCCCTCTGATGGCCCGACAGACGGAGACACCCGACGCGGAGTCGGCGGTGGTCGAACGCGAGGCGGTCAGCCTCGAGATTCCCGACGACGCAGACGACGACGAGGCGGCCGCCATCGTCGCCGCCATCGGTGCGCACGTCCGCGACCTCGAACTCGCGGCTGCCGCGGCCGAGGACGAGGAGGACGGCTGGGATGGCAAACGCTGGGCGTACGCCGGTCGACTCCGGGCGCAGCAACGACGCAGCGCGCGCGTTCCGACGACGGCACCCACGGATCCGTGGACTGCGGCGGGTCGGACGGACCGGTTCTGAGTCAGGCGATACCCGTGGGGCGGCGCGGGCGTCAACTCCTGTCTGCAACTCGGTTGACAATCCTCGTTACGAAAAAGTAAGGTAGGGCGCCACTGACGATTCGAACAGGAATGTTCCGGAAGGTTCTCGTAGCCAATCGCGGCGAGATCGCTGTCAGAGTGATGCGAGCGTGCGAAGAGTTGAACGTCGGTACCGTTGCGGTCTACTCCGAAGCGGACTCCGAGTCGGGACACGTGCGGTACGCCGACGAGGCGTACAACATCGGTCCGGCGCGGGCGGCCGACTCGTATCTCGACCACGACGCCGTTATCGAGGCCGCACGGAAGGCCGACGCCGACGCGATCCATCCCGGTTACGGCTTCCTCGCGGAGAACGCCGCGTTCGCCGCGAAAGTCGAGGCCGAAGACGGGATCACGTGGATTGGCCCCTCGAGCGAGTCGATGGAAACCCTCGGCGAGAAAACGAAGGCCCGCCGGGTTATGAACGACGCCGACGTCCCCATCGTCCCCGGGACCACGGACCCGGTCACCGATCCAGACGAGGTTCGGGCGTTCGGCGAGGAACACGGCTATCCCATCGCGATCAAGGCAGAGGGCGGTGGCGGCGGCCGCGGAATGAAGGTCGTCGAGGACGAGAGCGAGGTCGCGGATCAACTCGAGAGCGCCCAGCGGGAGGGTGAGGCGTACTTCGACAACGACTCCGTGTACCTCGAGCGCTACCTCGAAGCGCCGCGTCACATCGAGGTCCAGATCATCGCCGACCGGCAGGGGAACGTCCGCCACCTCGGGGAGCGGGACTGTTCGCTCCAGCGCCGCCACCAGAAGGTGATCGAGGAGGGTCCCTCGCCGGCGCTCGACGACGACATGCGCGAGCGGATCGGCGAGGCCGCCCGCCGCGGGGTCAAAGCCTCCGATTACGTCAACGCCGGCACCGTCGAATTCCTCGTCGAGGGGGGCGAGTTCTACTTCCTCGAGGTCAACACCCGGATCCAGGTCGAACACTGCGTCACCGAGGAGATCACGGGCATCGACATCGTGAAGTGGCAGATCCGGGTCGCGGCGGGCGAAGAACTCGCCTTCAGCCAGGAGGACGTCGAGATCGACGGCCACGCGATGGAGTTCCGGATCAACGCCGAGAACGCGGCCAAGGAGTTCCAGCCGGCACCCGGCGGAAAACTCACGACGTACGATCCGCCGGGCGGCGTCGGCGTCCGTCTCGACGACGCCCTGCGCCAGGGCGATACGATCGTCACGGACTACGACTCGATGATCGCGAAGCTCATCGTTCACGGCGAGGACCGCAGCGAGTGTATCGCCCGCTCGCTACGCGCGCTTCGCGAGTACGATATCGAGGGCGTGACGACGATCGTCCCGTTCCACCGACTGATGCTCTCGGACGAGACGTTCGTCGCCGGCGAACACACCACGAAGTACCTGGACGAGGAACTCGATCGAAGCCGGATCGAGGAAGCTCAGGCCCAGTGGGGAACCGAAGAGGCGGCGGCTGGCGACGACGAGGAGGTCGTCGAGCGAGAGTTCACCGTCGAGGTCAACGGCAAGCGCTTCGAGGTCAACTTAGAAGAGCGCGGTGCGGCGACGCTGCCGACCGCCAGCGGTGGAAACAGCGGGAGCGGTGGGCGCCCGGAACCCGCCGGTGGCGACTCCGGCAGCGCCGAGGCCGCAATCGAGGGCGACGGCGAGCGCGTCACCGCCGAGATGCAGGGGACGATCCTCTCGGTCGAGGTCGAAGAGGGCCAGGAGGTCGCCGCCGGCGACGTGCTGGTCGTCCTCGAGGCGATGAAGATGGAGAACGACGTCGTCGCCTCCCGCGGCGGAACGGTGAGCCAGATCGCCGTCGCGGAAGGCGAAAGCGTCGACATGGGCGATCCGTTGGTCGTCCTCGAGTAACGGCGACGGCAAACCGACTCCCGGCGTCGGGAATCCGTAGAATACCATCCTGGCTTCTGTTTTCCGGGTGCAACCATTTGAGTCTCGACGGTGAACTGACGGTATGGCTGACACCAGTGGACCGTCCTCCGAGGTATCCGTCACCGACGACGCGACGCGTCACGAGGGTGGGACGGAACTCGAGCGGACGATCGGACTGAAGGGCGGACTCTCGATCGGTGTCGGGACGATGATCGGCGCGGGTATCTTCGTCTTTCCCGGTCTCGCGGCGGGACAGGCGGGCCCGGCCGCCGCCCTGTCGTTCGCACTCGGCGCCGTCATCGCTCTCCTGGTCGCGTTGCCGACCTCGGAACTGGCGACGGCGATGCCCCGAAGCGGCGGCGGTTACTACTTCATCTCCCGCGGGCTGGGGCCGCTGCTCGGCGCGGTCGTGGGAATCAGCCTCTGGCTGGGGCTGGTGTTCGCCTCGGCGTTCTACCTCGTCGGCTTCGGCGAGTACGCGCTGGCCGTTCTCATCGAGGCCGGCGTCCCGCTGGGCGGTTGGGGACCGATTGTCCCGGTCCTCGGCGTGTTCGGCGGCGTCGTCCTGACGGCGATGAGCGTCGGCGGCACCGAGAACACGACCGCACTCCAGAACGCCATCGTCGGGCTGTTGCTCGTCATCCTCACGCTGTTTCTCGCCTACGGCGGCCTCGATTCACTCGGCGTCGTCGGCGGCGAAACGGTCCCCGAGCAGTTCGCACCCTACGGCGCGTTTCCGATCCTGACGACGGCCGCGCTGGTGTTCACATCGTACCTCGGCTTCGCACAGGTCGCGACCGTCGCCGGCGAAATCACCGACCCTGGACGCAATCTTCCCCTCGCCATGGTCGGATCGGTCGTCGTCGTCGGCGTCTTTTACGTCGCCACGATCTTCGTCGCGACCAGTGCGCTGGGCAGCGAAGCACTCGAGGCGGCGGGCGAAACGGCGATCGTCGAGGTCGCCCGCGAGTTCTTCGGTCTCCCCGGCGCGATCGCAATTCTCCTCGCGGGACTGCTCGCGACCGTCTCCTCTGCGAACGCCTCGATCCTGTCGGCCTCGCGGGCGCTGTACGCGACGAGCCGGGATGCGCTGGTCCCGCCACAGGCCAGTCGCGTCAATCTACGGTACGGGACGCCTCACATCGCGCTGATGCTCGTCGGCGGCCCCGTCGTCGTGCTCGTCGCGACCGGCCAGACGGAACTGCTCGCGGAGGTCGCCTCGTTTCTCCACCTCGTTATGTACGGGCTGATCTGCGTGACGCTGCTCGTCGTGCGCCGTCGTGATCCGGACTGGTACCGGCCAAGTTTCACCGTTCCGGGATACCCGGTCGTTCCGATCGTGGGCGCGCTCGCGAGTTTCGGTCTGATCGCCTTTATGCAACCGCTCTCGATGATCATCGGTATCGGAGTGGTCGCCGGCGCCGTCGGCTGGTACAGCTATTACGCTCGAGACGTAACGTTCGAGGAAGGTGTCTCAGATGAGTGAGGACGACGGCAACAGGGTGTTGATCCCCGTCGAGATCCTTCGCGGACAGACGATACCCGATGCCGTCATCGAGACGTTCGCGTCGATTCCGGTCGTCCTGCTCGGCTACCACAAGATTCCCGAGCAGACCGCGCCCGGCCAGGCCCGTCTCCAGTTCGAATCGAAGGCCCAGACCGAACTGGCCGAACTCGAGTCGGTGTTCGAGGACGAAGGCGGCGACGTCACGACTCGACTCGTATTCACTCACAAACCGATGAAGACGTTCGAGCGGATCGCCGTCGAACTCGAGTGCGATTCGATCCTCCTGCTCAACCCGGCACCCAGACTCGAACGCGTCCTGGTCCCGATCCGCGGCGACGTCAACGTCGAGAACATCGCCCGTCTCGTCGGTCAGGTGATGGCCGGCACGCACGCGGAGGTGACGCTCCTGCACGTCGCCCCGGACGACGACCATCGGCAGTCAGGGGACGAACTTCTCGAGAGCGCAGGGCAGGTCCTGCAAGACACCGGGGTTCCGGAGCCCTGGATCGAGCAGGAGGTCGTCGTCGACGACGACCCGCTCGAGGTGATTCTGGAGGCGGCCGACGACCACGACATGGTCGTCCTGGGCGAGGACCGACCCTCGGTCCGGAACCTGGTCTTCGGCGACACCTCCGAACGGATCGCCGACAGCGCCGTCTGCCCGGTGCTGGTGGTTCGCCGTCACTACCTCGAGACCGACTCGTCGGCTCCGGAGGAGTAGCGCCCGGGCGGTTACACCCGTTCTCGGAGCGCCCAGACGTCCTCGGTCGGCTCGAGACGGTGCGGTTCACGCCCGCGCCGGGTGAGAATTCCCGTGTGGTACAGCATCGCCTTCAGCTGGAACACCGTCGGCGCGTGGTAGATCTCCCCGTTCTCGAGCGCCTCGGGACGAAGTTCGCCGTCGGAGTCGAGAACGCGACGCCGAACTGCCTCGTCTCCCCGAACGAACAGTTCGACGGTGAACGCCGGGTGAAGCACGTGAAGGTACTCGACGAGGTCGACCAGCGTCGGTTCGGGAACCCCGTCCTCGTTGAGCGCCTCGAGTTCCTCGACCAGCAGCGTCGTTGCAGGGTAAGCGAAGACGACTCGTCGGGCGAGTTCGCCCCACGCCGGTGCGAGGTCCACGAACCGCTTTCGGGAGCGGTACCAGTCGGCAAACGTCTCCAGGGCTGCCCGCGGCGAGCCGTGGTTACGAATTCCGAACCGGACGATTTCTCGCCCGAGCGGGGTCAGCGAGAGACCGCTCGCGCTCTCTTCGACGAGTCCGAGAAACGCCGCCCCGCGGCGGGCCTCGTCGACAGCACCGACGACCCGGTGCTCTGTCAGGACGTCTCCCGTCGGTTCGTCGACGACGTGGGCCAGCGGGTAGCCGAGGTAGTTCTTCGGATGATTGAGCCCGAACGACTGGTCCGTGACCCCCTGCGCACTCGCCTGAAACCGGATCGCGTTCGCGTCGCTCGTCGACCGGGCGCCGACGACCCGTGGCGTCTCCAGAGCCGACACCCGTCCCCCCGCCGAGACGCCGAGAACGCCGACGTTGAGTTCTCGAGCGAGGCTTCGATCGGTCTGTGAGATCGCCTCGTGCGGTGCTGCGAGATACGCCGCGTTTGCCTCGCCGAGCCGGTCGTACGCCTGGACGATTCCCCGGTGAGTGTCGACGCCCGCCCCCGTGGTGTACCCCTTCGCCTCGACGGCGACCAGCGGCGGGGAGTCGCCGAGCCGGTCGACGGCGAGAAGCTCCGAATCGAGCGTTCCTACGCCGACCAGGTCGGGGTAGCCGCCGCCGAGTTGGACGCGGTTGAACGGCGCGAGCGCCTCGCGGACGGACTCTGCGATCGGTTCCGCCTCGAGCCAGCGGTCGGTTGCGAACTGCGTGTCGACGACCGCGTACGTCCCCGTCGCACTCGACTCGGGAAACAGGCGCCGCTTCGCGTGTGCGAGAACGTGTGGCTCCGACAGCGCCGCAGCGGACATACGTTCAGATTCGGGAACAGTCCCTTGAACGTTCAGGTTTCGCCCCCGGTTTCCGGTCGAAGGGTCTCTGCAAACCCGTGGTTCGGTCGTCGCGCGACCGCCACCTGTACTCCAAAAACGGTACATCGGGACTGGCTAGATCGTTCCAACGAACCTGATTGAATCCCCCGATATCGTGGAAGCGGCTATTCGCGGCCGAATAGCAGGTAGCCGACGGCGAGCGTGGCCAGCACCGATCCGATCGACCACTGAAAGAGGGTGTAGGCCTCGAACAGCTGGTGAACCGCCCAGCCGATCGCGAACGCGAGCATTCCGACGTTGACCTCCCGGTAGCGAATCGTCCCGAGGACGGTGCTGCCGACGACCAGGGCGAGATATGCGAGACCGGCGACGAGCCCGCCGCGGAGGAAGATGGAGAGATAGGAGTTGTGTGGACTCCACGTCCTGTCGCCCGGCATGTACGGTTCGATGAGCAACGCTGGGTCGACGGTTCCGGCACCGAGCAACACGGGACCGTCGCGGAACGCCTGGACGCTCGCCCACCAGAGATCGAACCGATTGTTCGCGTCGATGCCGATGAGTTCGAAGTACATCGTCAAGAGAAACGCACCAAGTCCTGCGAGCAGCGTGACGACCGCGACAGGGACCGCGATTCGACCGACGGCGGCGTAGGCTGCGTAGATCCCCAGACAGATCATCGACGCCAGCATCGCCGCTCGAGCGTTCGAGAGAAAGACACCAACACCGTTGAGTACGGCGAGGACTCCAAACACTGCCGCCAACCCCACGTAACCGTCTCTGAACGTTCGGTGGAACTCGATCGCCGCACCCGTGAGTCCGGCGAAGGCGACCAGTCCGAGTGCGTTGGGGTTCACGAAGAACGACTGCATCGTGTTCACCTCGAGTTCCAGCCCCGGAACGGACGGGGAACCGTGCCACTGCTGGACCTCGAGAAACCACAGCGAGTACTCGCCGATGGCGTAGGTCAGCAAGCCGAGAACGACGGTGACCGCCGAGAGCCAGCTCATCAACCAGAGAAAGACTCGTTCCGGGACGAGCCGGGGGATCAACAGAAGGTTGCCGCCCATGATCACCGCAGCCCAGATCGGCCACCGGGCACGGGCGCTCGTGGGGTATGCAGCCAGCGTGTGGTAGAGGAAGACGCCGACGATCACGAGAAAGCAGCCGACAGCCGCCCACTCGAGCGGTGAGTAGCGTTCGGCCGCTCCGCAGGTGATGAAGAAGGCGGCGATTGCAAGAAAGACAACGAGGATCTCGAGGGAGCGACTGGGGCCGAGCCCGAGCGCGTCGGCTCGACTCTGATAGAGGATCGCCATGAGTAGAAACGCCAATCCGACGACCGTAAGAAAGGCGATCTGTAACCGGCCGGTCGTTTCGTCTCCGTCGACCAGTTGCCGCCAGCCAAGAAGCCCGACTCCCAGCAGGACGTATCCCGTTGCGATCTGCCAGGGATGGACGTTTCCAGTCGCGTGCGAAACGAACACACCGGTGAGATAGAGGGAGAAGAGGAGATATGCCGCCCCATTAATGACTTGATCGGCCTGCCAGTTCGAAAAGATTCCCCCGGTTGTAGGTGTACGTTCGATTCCGCCCATTGTCACACCCAACAGCGTTCACTCCAATAAACATTGGTTTAGAGACATTCCATCGAAACCAAAACGTTGGGGCCCACGGAGCGGTGATCGGGAGAGAGGTCGGGTTTCGCCCTGGTGGCCTGTTGCCAGTCCGAGTTATGCCCATCCTATGTACGTCGGCACCCGGTTGGCTGCTGGTCGACGGTCGAACGGAGGGGGCGCCGCCGTTCGACAGGGGGCTGCCGATTCGAAAGCCACACGTTTTAGTTGCGATCTAAATTCGTGGACTGTAACAGCTCTTATGAGACGGGGGCTGTAATCCGGGATTAATGCTGACTGGGTGGCGCTATCGGATCTTTGGTGCAACCGGAGCGGTGCTGATAGTCGTTGCTGCGGTGTTACTGGCAAATCAGGAGGCGACGCAGGTGTTGTTCACGACGTACGTTCCGGTTTTTAACCGCCTCGACCCGGAACTTCTCGAGGGGCGGGAGCTCGCGTGGGCCGTACTGCTCAGCGTGCTGGCGATGGGGCTGAGCCTGATCCCGCTGTATAAACCCCAGCCGCGGCGGTTCCTGGACACGGTCTTTATCACCCAACAGCGCGTCGTCACCGGCGGTTTCGCACTGGCTACGCTGGGCTACTTCAACTGGTCGTACCGACTTCCGCGTGCGACGCTCACGATGACCGTCGCCTCTCTCGTCGTCGCGTTGCCGACCTGGTTCGTCTGGATTCGGCTCAGACCCTCGCCATCGATGGGGCGCACGCTGATCGTCGGTAACGACATGGAACAGCTTCAGCGGGTCGTTCCCGAAATCGAGACGCCGGTGATCGGCTACCTCTGTCCGACGATCGCGGAGCCGAAGACTCACGATCCCGAGTCCGCCCCACTCACGGACGGTGGAAGCACGACCGGCGGACTGGACGCCGGAGAACATGATCTCGAGACGATAACCGACGAGATCGACGAACTCGGGCGGATCGGCGCGCTTCCCCGCCTCGGCGGGCTCTCACGGCTCGAGGACACGCTCGTCCAGTACGACGTCGATACGGCCGTACTCGCGTTCAGCCGGGCCGATCGCGCGGAGTTCTTCGGCGCGCTCGATGCCTGCCACGAACACGGGGTTAACGCCAAGGTCCACCGCGATTACGCCGACAGCGTGCTGGTTTCGGAGGGTGCAGTCGGTGAACTCGTCGACGTGGACCTCGAGCCCTGGGATCCACAGGATCACCTGTTCAAGCGGCTGTTCGACGTCGTCTTTGCCGTGTGTGGACTGATTGCGCTCGCGCCGCTGATGGCCGCTATTGCCGTTGCAATCAAACTCGATAGCCCCGGCCCGGTGCTCTACAGCCAGAAACGAACCGCCGGCTTCGGTGAGACGTTCCCCATCTACAAGTTCCGGTCGATGGTTCCGGACGGTGAATCGGCGGCTCCGACTGAAGACGAAGAGAACGATCGGATCACGCGTGTCGGACGGATTCTGCGAAAGACGCATCTGGACGAACTCCCGCAACTGTGGTCGATCTTCGTCGGCGATATGAGCGTCGTGGGTCCGCGCGCGGCCTGGACCGACGAGGAGTTGCTGCTCGAGCAGGAGGCCAGTTCGTGGCGAAAGCGGTGGTTCGTCAAACCCGGGTTGACGGGCCTGGCACAGATCAACGACGCCAAGAGTACGAACCCGGAGGCGAAGCTTCGATACGATCTCGAGTACATCGCTACTCAGTCGTTCTGGTTCGATATGAAACTCGTGATCAGACAGCTCTGGAAGGTCGCCGTCGATGTCGCGATCCTCCTTCGATCGAAAAACGAGGACTATTCCGAGGACGCTGAGTAAAATCGAGCCTTCGCAGTTGGGTGTGTCAGAGGCACAGACACAGAAGCGAGAAACACAGCGCTAATATGACCGAATCGAATGACGGAGTAGTACGGAGGCCCAGGTGACATCCGCCGATCTCTCTCGCGACGACGCCGACCGACGTCCACCAGTGTCGGCTCTCCTCTCTGTCTACGGCGGTGACGACCCGGATCACGTCGACGCTGCCCTCGAGAGTATGTTTGAGCAGACGTATGGCCCCACCGAACTCGTCGTGGTAAAGGACGGGCCGGTTGGTGCCACACTCGACCGGACGATCGATCGGTGGGCGGATGCGTACCCCGCCGTCGTTACGATCATCGCACTCGAGGAAAATCGCGGCCTCGGAACGGCGCTGCAGGTCGGCCTCGAGCACTGCTCGTACGAACTCGTCGCTCGGATGGACGCCGACGATATCGCTGTTCCGGAACGTCTCGAGACACAGGTACAGTTCCTGCTCGAGAATCCGGAGATCGACGTTCTCGGCGGCTACGTTGCCGAATTCGATGAGGACCCCGGCTGCACAAATGGGGTTCGGAAGGTTCCGTGTGAGCCAGCCAGTATCGCGCGCCTCTCCCCGTACAAGTGTCCGCTGAACCATCCGACGGTCATGTTCCGGAAATCGTCGATCGCCGCCGTCGGAAGCTACTCGAGTCGGCGTTCCATGCAGGATTACGAGCTCTGGATGCGGTTGATCGACCGAGGGTACACCATCGCGAATCTTCCCGAAGTGCTAGTGAACGTCCGCGCGGGCGATGACTTCTACACCCGACGAGGCGGACTCGAGTACGCGAAAACCGAGTTCCGCCTCCAGTGGCAGTTCCGTCGGCAACGCTACATCGGAACCGTGGCGTTCCTCGTGAACCTGCTCTTTCGAATCCCGATCCGGCTGGCACCACAGCGTGTCAGGGGTGCGATCTACTCCTGCGTGTTGAGGGATTCCGCATGACGAACGGCACGCGTCGAAAACCAGAGCGCGGACGCGAACCGGGACGGACGGGGGGTGTCTGGACGTGGCTCTGACGGTTCCGGACCGATCCGAGGTCGCGCGTCATGTGTTCTCACTCGAGTGTGTCCTCGTCCTACTGGTCTGTTACGAGATCTACGTCTCGGCGGAATACTTTGGCGGTGTACTCGAAGCGCTCCCGACCAACTACCTGTTTCTCTTGGCTATCGGGACTGCGGCAATGCTGGCGTTGTACCGATCCCCGCCTCGTGGAAACAGATTCCTTTTGATCGTCCTCTTCGGCCTGTTTACGGCCTTCTACGCGGGGTCGCTTCTGTGGGCGACGGGCGGCACGTACGCGCAGTGGAAGCTTCTGCGACTCCTCGTCGTGGTCCCGATCCTGTTTTTCGGAGGGATCGCTCTTTTCGCGGGCTCCCCGGAACGAACACACCGATTTTTCGTGCTGTTCGGTGTTGCGGCGGTCCTTCTCAGCACAGAGGTGCTCTACTCGCGACTGCTCGTCGGACGGGCCGCACACTGGCAACTGAACGTCAACTACATTCTCATCTCCCGTGTCCTCGGTGTTGGCGTTCTCGTCTGTACGTACCTGTGGCTTCGGTCGACGACCACGCGCGATCGTCTCCTGTACGGACTGTGCGCGCTATTCGTCTTCACCGCCATGCTCCAGACCGGCGGTCGAGGGCCGATAATTGCGCTCGCCGGCGGGCTGCTCGTCTACGGTGGCTGGGTGGTGATCCGAAGCGACTGGACGGTTCCGACCCACCACCTCGTCGCAGGCTCACTGGTCGGCGTGATCGGTGCCGGGACCGCAGCGTGGCTCTTCCGTGACTCGAGAACCGTCGAACGGCTTACCAGCCTGCTCGCCTGGCACGATGAACAGAGCGCGAGCAGTCGTGTCGACTACCTCTTTCGCAGCCTCGAGTACTGGCGCGAACGCCCCCTTCTCGGCCACGGCCTCGGCGAGTTTCCGCGGCTGTACTACGGTGAGGATATCCGGTACTATCCGCACAACGTCGTCCTCGAGATCGGCGTCGAAGCGGGAGTCGTCGGCATCATCTTGTTCGTCGCACTCCTCGGTTATGCCCTGTACGCTTCGGTTCGAACGAAGTCGGATCGGCCATTTCTTCACGGGCTGGTGATCGCGTTTTTCACCTACGTCCTCGCGAACGCGATGGTCACCGGCGATCTCTCGACGAACCGGCTCCTCTTCGTGACGATCGGACTGCTCCTGTTCGTCGACGACACTCCCGAAGCAGCGGTTGGCAGTCCTCTCGAGTCGATCGCCTGGCTACACTCGAGACGCCAGCCCCCGTCGTGACCGGCAACGTCTGTCCGGATCGGTAGGTAGTTACGGACACCCGGTGGCCGTAGTTAGTGAATGAGGGCCGTCGAGCTACACTGTTCGTCCGATTGGGTGTCCGTCGGCAGGACCTGGGTATCGACGCCACACGAGCCGACCGACGTGGCAACGCGAGCCAACGCGACGACCACGCGACGGGAGCTTCAGGAGCTAGCCGCGAAACTGCCCCATCCGTTCGCCCTGGTCGTCGTCCGAGGCGGGGTCGTTCACTGCCTGACCGATCACCTGCGGTCGATACCGGTGTATTACACGGTCGACGACGACGCAGTCCGGATCGGAGACGACGCTCACGCGCTGCTCGAAGGTCCCTCGAGCGCCGACGCGTCGTTTCGGAGCTACGCCGAGTTTCTCGCCACCGGTTATGTCCACGACGACCGGACTCTGTATCCGGAGATTCGACAGGTCAGGGCGGCGGAGTTTCTGACCGTCGATCGCGAAACCGGCGAGTCATGCAGCGAGCAGACCTATGAGTACAGTGTGGAGCCGCAGAGTCGATCCGATCGCGAGCTTCGAACCCAGCTGGCCGAAACCCTCGATGACATCGTCGAACGGCTGATCCGGGATGCGAACGGTCGACAACTGGTAGTTCCGCTCAGTGGCGGATACGACTCGCGACTTCTCCTCCTATTGCTGGTCAAACACGGCTACGAGAACGTCCTCACGTACTCACACGGCCGGCCAGGAAACGCGGAAGCGAAGACTGCACGGACACTCGCCGAGAACCTCTCGGTTCCGTGGATTCCCGTCGACTACCGGTCGGCGGACTGGCGGACGCTCGTCGAACAACCAGACTACCGGCGCTACGTCGCAACCGCGTTCAACGGGGACCGACTTCCGGGACTCGTCCACATGAACTGGCTGGCGGTCCGGCGGCTCACCCGTCGCGGGATCGTCGACGACGACTGCATCTTCCTGCCCGGCCACACCGTGGCCACGATGGCGGAGCACGTGCCGGCAGCGTACGCCGAGAACGCCCACGTCTCGCGAGAGCGCGTCGTCGACGACCTCGCCGAGTTGAACGTCTGGCTGTGGGATGTCGACGACGACCTGGCGACCGCCTTCGACGGCTGGCTCGACGATGCGCTCTGTATCGATGGCGACCGACTGACGCCGACGAAGGCAACGACGGCCTACGAACGCTGGGAGTGGCGCGAACGGGAGTCGAAGTGGATTCACGCGGATCTGGACGTCTATCGCCACTTCGGCGTCGAGTATCGGGTTCCGCTCTGGGATCGAGCGCTCGTCGACTTCTGGCAGACGGTTCCGCTCGCGGCGCGGATCGACAAACGTCTCGTCAAGGCGTACACGGACGAGCTGTACATGGAGTACGGCGGGGTCAACGAGGCGGACGCTACCAGTACGGAACTGGACTCGATCGTCCGGCGGGGCTACTACACCCTCCGTGACACGCCGGTGTTCGACCTGATCCGTCCGTTCAACAGCTACCTCCGGTACCGGAAGGACCCCTCGGGGTGGCCGGCAGCGCTCCCGGAAGACGTCTTCGCTGCGATCTACACCGGTACCGAGAACCGCCACTCGTTTTTCACCCTCGAGATGCTGGGACTGCTCGATTTCGAATCCGGTGAGACGCGGCTGGTCCCGACCGACGGCTCCATCGACCGCGCGTTCGTCGATCGGGCGCGGTCGGTCGCCGACCCGACGACAGTCTGGACCCGCTGGCAGCGACCGAACACCGAGAGCCAGGGGTCAGGAGAGCCGCGACCGGAGTCGAACCAGCGCCGAACGTGGGAGCAACCGGCTGAGCGCCGTTAGCGTGGGGTAAGAAGCGAGGCTGCGAGCGACGTAGGGGAGGCGCTTGAGTGAGCCGGCTCGAGCGTACTTGTCGGCGATGGCGCTATAGCGGTACGCCCGGATCCGTCGGCGCGTCCGCGCGTCGAGGGCGGCGAGTTCGTCCTCGTGTTTCGCCTCGAGGAGCGAGATCGCACGGACGTACCGATCGGGCTCGCCCGTCATCTGGTCGCCGGGGTCGGCGTGGGTCGTCCACTCAACCGTGTGCTCGGGGTCGAACCCGACGGTCGTCTCCTGGCAGAGCCGAATCCACAGCTCCCAGTCCTGCAGCGCCGGCATCTCCGGGTCGAAGCCGCCGACCGCGTCGAACAGCGGCGCACGGACGGCGACGCCGGAGGTGGTCCCGATGTAGTTCCGGACGAGGATTCGCTCTTCGAGATGCCCGCGCTCGGTCGCGTCGATCCGGTACAGCTCCTGGCCATCGTCGTCAACGGCCGTTCGTCCCGAGTAGACGAGCCCGACCTCCGGATTTTCCGCAAAGACTTCGAGCTGGCCTTCGATCTTCCGCGGCCGCCATCGGTCGTCGTCGTCGAGGAACATGTACACCGAGCCGGTCGCTGCTTCGGCGCCGACGTTTCGCGCCCGTGCAGCCCCGCCCGAACTCGAACACTCGACGTAGTTGAACTCGAAGGGATCCGTCGGTAGCTGGTCGAGGACCGCACCGTAATCGACGCTCGAGCCGTCGTTGACGACCACAACCTCCGTCGGCGTCACGGTCTGGGCTGCGACGCTTCGGACGGCCCCCAGGAGACGATCAGGTCGGTTGTGCGTCGGAATAACGACGGACGTCTCCGGCCAGTCGGCATCGGACATATCGTAACTGCACCCGGTTCGGCGTCAAATAGCTGCCGTCCTCGCCTCACGAACCGTCGTCGAGCGGCTCCGGTCGCTCAGCGGGAACTGCCGGTCGCTCCGCGGCGGTTCCGCCGGTCCCGTCGCTCGAGGAGTCGCCCTGCGAGGAGGTGGAGTTTGTAGGCGTACGAGAGCAGGTAAAACGAGAGGAGTCGAGCCAGTGAGTGCGAGCCGGAGAGCCGGTCCCGGAAGTTCCCCGGATGTGGCGGCAACACGTTTCTGGGGTCGGTCAGGGGCCTGGCGTCGCCGTGTTCGGGGTCGGTTTCTGCCAGCTGTTCGTGGCCGCGGCCGACCCGAATCGCCTTCGCCCGAAGGTCACCGAGTCTGGTACGGGCAGGGTGATACACCGTGATTTCACTCGCGAACAGCTGTGTGTAGCCCGCCGCGGCGACACGCTGGCCGAACTCGCGGTCGCCGCTGGAGACGAGGTCGGCGTCGAACGGACCGACGTCGTCGATGACGGCTCGTCGGACGGCCAGACAGCAGGTCGGCGCGAACCGCTGCTCGGTGAGGTAGTACTCGATCGGAAATCCGGTCGCGACGTTGTACTCGCCGACGACCGTTTCCCGGCCCTCGACGTACAGTTCGACGTTGCAGCCGACGTAGTCGGCCTCGTGGTCAGCGAAGACAGCGACGAGGTCCGCGAGCCAGGTCGGTGGGACGGTCATATCCGCGTCGACGAACGCAACGATGTCGCCGGTGGCGTGTTCGATCCCGGTGTTGCGGGCCGCATAGGAGCTCTGAACGTCGGTTTCCTCGTGCACGAAGACGTTCTTCGTCTCGGCTGCGACCGCAGCGGCAGTCTGTCGCGTATGGTCGGTCGACCCGTTGTCGACGACGAGAACCTCGTAGTCGGCCGTCGAGTACGTCTGCGTTCTGAGAGAGCGGAGCGTCTCGACGACGCCGGCCGGATCGTTGTAGACGGGGATAACGACTGAGACGGAGGTCACGGTCCTCGGTTCGCCGTCCGTGCTGTTAAACGTGGCTCAATGGCTCTCACACACCCATACACTGGTTCGGGTCGTCGCGCTACGGTCGTCGGAGTCTCGAGTCGACGAAGCGGTCGACCGCCGCGGACGTCTCCTGTAATTCAGCGGCGGTGTCGAACTCGACGACCTCGACATCGGAATCGGCCAGAACCGACCGTATCGCCCCCAGGCAGCGCTCGGCCCGATCGAGATACCGGTCGAAGGCGTCGTCGCTCAGATGAGCGTACTGGCCTGGTCGACCCTTCTCGCGGGCAGCCATGCGTCGTTTCCGAAGATCCCTCGGCGCCGAGACGACCAGACACGTCTCCGGGAGCGGTACCGACTCGAGGTACCCCTCGAGGTCGGCCCTCGACACGGGGGCCGTGGGCTCCGGGGGGCAGAACAGCGAGAGCGCGTAGTGGACGAACCCCTCGTCGAACAGGATCGCTTCCGACGACCGGAGACGCCGCTGTGCGCTCTGGTAGTTCGCCTGGAGCTCGAGGGCCTTCCGCGTTAGCCAGCTCTGCCGGTCGAGGTCAGAGGTGTACGCGGATATCAACTCCCCCATTCGCTCGTGGGCCTGTGGTCGGTTCAACTGGAAAGCGAGTTGCATCTCGGCTCGCCAGCCGCTCCACCGGGAGCCGGAACGGATCAGCCTCGGGGGTAGCCGCCGCCCGACCGGCACCGCTGCATCGGGAAGATATGCGCGCAAAACGCACGTTTCGTACGCCTCTCGATCGTCGTACACCGTCACGTGGTTGGTTCCCGTCGCCTCCCGGATCATCGCCGAAAGCGTCGATTTGCCGCTTCCAGGCGGGCCGACGAGTTCGATATGTGTATTCATGGTCTTCTCCTGTTAGCCGCTACTGGCCAGTTTCTTGAGTTGCTCGACGTCGATCACGTTTGCGTAGATCCCGAGGAGTCCGTAAGTTACGGCCCCGGTCGCGACGACGAGCAGCAGTGTCGCGAGTCCGCTTACCAGGGACAGCAAGCCGAACACGACGAGCGCCATCAGCACCGAGAGCGGAACCACTTTCGCGCCCATCGACACGAGCTCCGTGAGTTCGATCGAAAGGAGCCGGCACATCATGTACACGTTCCCGGCAGCGTAGATACCGTACGTCAGGACGGTCGGAATCGCCGCACCTAGCACGCCGATCTCCGGAATCAACAGCACGCCGAGACCCGCGTTCGCGATCGCCATCGTTCCCTTCAGTAAGCCTCGGAACTTGGCTTTCCCCAGGTAATCTAGTCCGCTCCCGGTTACGTTCGTGATCGAATCCGCGAGGAGGTAGATCGACAGCACCTGGACGACCGGGACCGCGCCCATGTACTCTTCGCCGAAGAGGTATCGGATCGTGGGCTCCGCGACGAGGATCAGACCGACCATCGCCGGCACGTAGAGGATCAACATCGATCGGAGCGCTCGTTTGTACAGTTCCGCGGCGCGTGAGACGTTCCCCGACGCGTACTGCTCGGAGTAGTGCGGTGACACCGAAAATCCGAGCGAACTCGAGGGGTTTGCGGCGAAACTGATGAGTTGCTTGCTGACGGTGTAGTAGCCAACTGCGACCGGGGTCATGAAGAATCCGATGAGTACGATATCGACGCGCTTCAGCAGGATGTTACTGCTGCTGGTCACCGTCAGCGGGAGACTGTACTCGAAAATACGTCGGCGAAGCCCCGGTTCGATCGGTGACGCCGTATACTGTCTGGCTGCCAGATACAGCATGACCGCACCGACCGCCGAGGCCAGCGCCAGCCCTGCTACGTAGCCGACCAGCGCCCCCGTCACCTCGTAGCCGAGCAGCACCAGACCGATCGCGGCGACAAACTTAGACACCGTGAAAATACCGGGGAGCGAGGCGCTCCATTCGACCCGCTTGAACCCCTGCAGGAACCGGCGACACAGCTCCATCGTATTCTCGAAGATCACGTAGAGGATTCCCACGATCAACAGGGCCTCGAGCGCCGGTTCACCGAACCACGCGGCGATCCGTCCACGGAGAACGAACAGCAGCGTGATACCGATGCCGATCGTGATGACGTTGATTCCGAGCGCGGTTCTGAGAATGTTCGGAATCTGTCCGGGATCCGTCTCCTCGTACTCCGTAATGTATCGGGCACCGGCTCTCGGAATTCCGAGATTGCAGAGCAGGACGACGATCGAGCAGAGATAGATCGTTAGATGGAGTACCCCGTACTGTGCTGCTGTAAGGAGGCGCGCGAGGACGACGATGAGAAGCCCGCCGGCGAGGATTTTGAGCAACCGCATCGCGAACTCGGCTTTGAATCCTGAAACGACTCGTTGCTCAACACCCATCGTTTTCCTCGATTCGACCTGCAAGTACGGCCATATCTGTCCGCGAGATGGCCGATACTACTCCCGCTCGTCCATAAAACTCGTTCGATCTGCACGCTCGGATCGACTCGACTGCCCCCACTGTGACCCTGGCGGTATCGTGGCAATGCTTTGCCGGGCTACCCGACTCGAGTTTACCACCCGGAGAGCGACGCGGCACGATCACCTATAACTAACCATCTGTTGAACCAGTATATCTACATAGAACGTTCACGTACACGAGCACATCGAGATGAGTGACTCCAACGCTATCGAACTCGAGTTGTCGACGTGTGTCTGGTGTACTAACACGCTTCACGCAGCCGAGCAGTCCGTTACCGTCTCCCCGCCGCGGGGAACCGAGTCGTCGTTTCACGAGTGGGAACTCCACCTCGAGTGCGCACGCGAATGGATCGAAGCGGTCGACAGAGTCGGTCGGTTGAAACAACTCGGGGCGGGCGCGACGTTGCTCACCGCGGCGGAACACGACGGGATCGAGGCATTGCTCTCCGAGGGAGACCTCGAATTACTCAGTGAGGAGCCCCAGGAGCAACGAGACAGAACCGAGTCGATAGAGAGCGACCCGACACATTGAACCGGCCGATTCGAGAGCGATGGTTTCGTCGACAGCGGGACGGTCGGATCTCTTCCGAGTTCTTCGGATTCCGGGATCGAAAAAGCTGGGAATAGGGGCATATTCCCAACCAGTGCATGCGATTGCGGGGAGCTGGTACGAAGCGGACGCACCGTGAGTGGAGTACCCCGCTACACAGCAGTCAGCACGCATTTGGCATGAACTTTGTGGTATGTTAACTTTATACATACAGTGTGCATGGAGTATCCGGTTCGTGGGTCGTATCTATCGTGACTGGTCGCTGTCCTCACCGAGCCCTGGTATACACTGAATCCGGATGCCAGTGACTAAGGGAGTTGTTCGCCGAGAAGTGCTCCGTCAGGGATTCGAACCCTGGTCATTGCCGTGAGAGGGCAATATGATTGGCCGGACTACACTAACGGAGCGGTCCGATGTGTGCATTCTCTCGTTGCGCCCTGTACCGTTTAAGGATTCCGTTTCGACTCGAGAGTGGCCCGTTTTCACACGGTATAGTAGTTGTCGAAACGAGTTACACCCGGTCACAGCTGAGCGGCCAGCCTCGTCGCTGAGAACGAGGCTGGCCGTCGATGATCGTGACTCGGGTGTGCACTGACTCTCAACGCCTACGATAACTACTCGTCGAACGGGGACTTGGTCGCTTCCGGCTCGAATCCCTCGAGGCTGATGATGTTCTCTCGACCGACACGGAGTTTACTGACGAGTCCCTCCTCCTCCATATCCGACAGCAGCATGCTCACCTTCGATTTCGACCAGCCGGTTTCGTCGACGATGTTCACCTGTTTCATACGGCCACCGTTGTTTCGGATGAGCTTCACGACGCGGTCTTCGTCGGTCAGTAGATCCTCATCGGGAACGGGCTCTGGTTCGGGTTCTGTCGCCCCTCCGGCCGCTGGCCCACTGATCGTCGACTGCGGGTCGGCGCTATCGCCCGCCTGATCGGTGGACGATTCACTCGAGGTCCGTCCGAACCGGTACCAGACGAACGCGCCGCCGAGGCCGAGCGCCGCGACGAGCAGGGCGGCGATGACGAGCCACGAGGTCGATTCTTCCTCTGGTTCCGCCGGTTCCGGCTCTTCATCGGAGTTTTCGTCGACCGAGCTCTCTTCGGTCGGGTGCTCGAAGACGATGTGTGGTTGACCGTCGAGGAACTCCCGTTCGCCGCTCCAGGAGACGGAATCGCTCTCCTCGAGCGACGCCCCCGTGTACTGGCCCTCGGGGTCGACCTCGCTGAACACGAGATCGTCCCCGGGGCTGATGACGAGGGTCTGATCGGAGCCGATGTAGAGCCCGCCATCGAACACGTCTCCGACGGTGACGGTCCCGTTCTCGTCGACTTCCGCGAACCCGGTCCACGTGAACGTCATTTCGACGACGCCGATCGAGTTGAGTTGGTGTTCGATACCGGCCGACCGCTGGAAGTTCGTCGCCTCCATCTCCCGGTCGGTTTCGTCGCTCCCGATATCCGTCAGCGCCTGTGCTTGCTCGGTAAAGCGTACGTAGAGGTCCGTTTCCTCCTCCTCGAACTCTTCTGCAAACTCCTCGAACTCCGCTTCTTCGGCACTGCTCGAGAGCATCCGGTCGTGGCGGAACGTCCACGTCGCGGTTCCGTTTTCGTAGACAGTGATGTCGAACGTCGTGCTATCGAACTCCTGTGACGAGGAGCCGCTGAAGTTTTCCGACTGGGTAGCGTCTACAGTGTTCGTGGCTCCCTGGCCATCGAACTGGTGAGACTGAGCGGCCACATCTGCGCTCGTCCCACCGGCAGTAATCGATCCGCTCACCCCGGCGAGCGCGACGAGGACGACGAGGACGACGAGAACCGACCGATTCATTCGTCTATCACTACGTGCGCCTGTTAAAAGAGTTTGTGAATGGAATCGCTCAGGTGGATTCAGACGACTGTCCCGTCCGAAACGACGTGGACGGCTCGCTGCCAGGCCGTCGGATCCGAGAGCGGATCGTCCTCGAGAACGAGCAGGTCCGCACGATACCCCGGTTCGACGAGGCCGAGATCGTCGAACCCGAGCAGTGACGCGGAGCCGACGGTCGCCGCCTCGAGCGCCGCTTCTGGGGTGAGCCCGTGGTCGACCAAGCGACCGAGTTCGGTGGGGATGTCGGCGAACGCGTTGAACGGCGTTCCGGCGTCGGTGCCCATCGCGACGGAAACGTCGGCGGCGAGCGCGTGGTCGAAGGCGTCGTCGAACGACTCGAGCGCATCCGCCGCCTTCGCGACCGTCTCCGCCGGGATTCCGCCGTCGACACCCGCGTCGGTGATTCCGTGGACGGCGTTCGCGGTCGGCACCCAGTAAGTGTCACGCTCGGCCATCCGTTCTGCGACCCCGCGGTCCATGAACGTCCCGTGTTCGATGCTGTCGAATCCGGCCTCGACGGCGTTTTCGATCCCGTCGCGTCCGTGGGCGTGGGCGGCGACGGGTCGACCTGCCGCGTGGGCGACGTCCACAGCGGCTTCGAGTTCGTCTTTCAGGAGTTCGGGAACGCCCGTCTGCGTGCCCTCGGTGAGTACGCCGCCGGTTGCGATACACTTGATGACGCCGGCACCCTGTTTGAGCTGTTCGCGCGCGGCCGCTCGAACCGCGTCGGGACCGTCGGCTTCCCGGCCGAGCCAGTGGCCGTGGCCGCCGGTCATGGTGATCGCCTCTCCCGCGGCGACGACGCGTGGGCCTGCGATGGTCCCCTCCTCGACGGCACGGGCCGCGTCGATCGCCATCGTCCCGGGTGAGCCCAGATCGCGGACCGTCGTGACGCCGGCCTCGAGGGCCGCCTGCAAGTTTTCCACGGCCCGGTAGGCGCTGTCGTACGTGTTCTCGAGGCGCAGCGTCGAGATGTCGGGCCGTCCGTCGAGTCCAAGGTGAACGTGCGCATCGACCAGTCCGGGGGTAACGAACTGGCCGGAAACGTCGAGTTCGTCCCCATACTCACCACTGACCTCCCCGACGGCGGCGATTCGTCCGCTCTCGACGGCGATGTCGGCTTCTCGGACCCCCGTTGCATCGATAACCGTCCCCCCGGTAAGTACAACCATAGAGACTGTCGTCACGGAGCGGGTATTAATCTCGCGGCTGCGTCTGCAGCGAGCGTCGCCACGTCGGCGGTCGGTCGACATGCACAAACCGACCGCGCTCGTATCGCGCGTCATGATCGTCAATCTCACAGAGGGGGTACAGGCGTTCACCAGCAACGCCTTTCTCGTCACCGGCGAGCGGACGGTGGTGGTCGACCCGGGTGCGAACTTCGACGTCGTCGAGCGAATTCGTGAACACACTGATGAACTCGACGCAGTCGTCTTGACACACACCCACCCCGACCACGTCGGGAACCTCGAGGCGGTGAAGACGGCTTTCGACGTCGAAGCCTGGGGCTACGATACCTCGATCGAGGGCGTCGATCACCCGCTCGAAGACGGCGATACCGTCCGCATGGGCGATCACGAGTACGTCGCGTTGCACACGCCGGGGCACAAGGACGACCACCTCTGTTTTCTCGCCGAGGAGCCCGGGATCTGTTTCGCCGGCGATCTCGTATTCCAGAACGGCAGTTTCGGCCGGACCGACCTCCCCGAGGGCGACCGCGCGACGCTGATCGAGAGCATCGATCGCCTGAACGAGCGCATCGACGACGATCTCGTGGCGCTGCACACGGGCCACGGACCGAGTATCACGCGGTCGCCCGCAGACCACGTCGAACTCGCCGGCGAGATGGCGAGACAGGTGTAGCGGCTACCGGTCCCGTGCCGCCTCGAGGAGTGCGTCGTACGCCCGTTCGTAGGCCGCCGCGGTCAGGGCCGGATCCTCTCGCTCCCTTCCGGAAAGCGGCGGTAGCGAGACGCGGGCAACCGGCTCCAGTGGCTCGATCACGTCCGGGACGCGCTTTTCGAGCCGGCCGTCTTGCGGACTCGAGCGCGCGACCTCACAGGCTCGAGCGTACCGGTCGCCGCGGTAGATCCGGGCCCGCCGGGGTTCGACGACCGCGACGGCTGCGATTCTCGCCGGGTCGAGCGACTGGAGCGGCCGAGCGACGTCGCCGTAGGATTCGACGACCGCGAGATCGGTCGCTTCGATTTCGTCGGTGATCGCCTCGAACGCCGGCAGGTACGCCGTCTCCATCACCTCGTTGAGTGCATCGACGGTTTCGACGACCGTCGCCGCCTCGAGCGGCAGCTTTTCGGCGATCGTGTCCGGCACGTCGGCCGTCCCGTTGACGACGTACGACGGCTCTCCGGTTCCGACCCGATCGACGACGAACTCCCGGTCGCGCCGGCCGAGAAGTCCCGTGGCGCCGTCCGGAGCGGGCTGCCACAGTCGGTGAACCGGATTGAGGGACTCCGGGCGTCGACCCCACCCCTCCGCCTCGGCGAGACGCGCCGCGTCCTTCCCGTAGAGCCGCCCCGACGAGAGCGCGGTCAGACAGTCGTCGTGGTCGAACCAGAAATCGTTCCCGGCGCGGGGCTTGTAGCCGACGCCGCCGGTTCGTTCGAGGAACCCACTCGAGAAGGTGGTCTTCCCCGCATCGACGCGGTCCCCGCCGACGACGAGACAGATCATTCGGCCGATTTCAGCCCGTAGTAGCCGGGTTCCTCGTCGCTTCGCGGTTCGCCGATCACCAGCTCGTCGGCGTTGCTCATCACCCAGGGGATCGCCCAGTCGAGCAGGATGTCCTCCGTCCCTCGGTCGATGTCGGCGTCGACGGAAAGCCCCTGAAGCAGTCGGGCGATCTCGTAGATCGTGTACATCTGATCCTCCTCGAGGAGCTCCTCGGGGGTGTAGAAGTCACACGGCGGCAGTCGATCGAACTCGTCTTTCGGAACTGGCATACTACTCGTAGCGCCGTCACGGCCTAAACAGTGTGGATTCGACGACTTCCGAGCGGATGCTGTTACTCCCGAAGGAAGCGCGCAAAAAACGATGTGGATGTACGGAGTCGTCGCTTACTCGAAGTGCTCGAGGCACTTCTCGTACTCTTCGTCAACCTTGTCCCAGTTGACGACGTCGAAGAAGCCGTCGATGAAGCTGCCGCGGTCCGGGCCGTAGTCGTAGTAGTACGAGTGCTCCCAGACGTCACACGCGAGGATGGGGTGGGCGCCCCACAGCGCGTGGAGGTCGTGCTTGTCGACCGCGAGATTGCGCAGTTGCTTCGCGACGGGGTCGTAGACCAGCAGCGCCCAGCCACCGGCGGCGGAGGCGGCGGCCTCGAACTCGCCCTTCCAGGCGTCGTAGGAGCCGAAGTCCTCCTCGATGCGGTCGGCGAGATCGCCCTCGGGTTCGCCACCGCCGTTCGGCGACATGTTCTCCCAGAACAGCGTGTGGAGGTAGTGTCCACAGCCATTGTGGGTGACGTTCTTCATCGCACCGGCAGAGGAGCCGTAGTCGCCGGACTCGCGGTTCTCGGCGAGGGTTTCTTCGGCACTGTTGAGGCCGTTGACGTAGCCCTGGTGGTGCGTGTCGTGATGCCAGGTGACGACCTGTTCTGAGATCGCTGGCTCGAGTGCGTCGTAATCGTATGGAAGTTCCGGAAGTTCGTGGTCAGTCATAATTGAACACCTATGTCTCGTATTGACCGCTCTCCTGTTAAATTTTGAGGAAGGGAATGATACTGCAACGCATACCGGTTCGCCTCCCCACAGAGTGAGCCACGGTGACGCCGGTGTTAAACCTTTCAGCGACCGCGTCCGAAGCCTACCGCTCGGGAAGCTCCTTGTGCTGGGCGTGTTCGAGCCACTCTTCGAGCGTCGGCTGTTTCCAGTAGCGGACCGTCTCGCTGCGTGAGTCGTACTCGATGAGCCCCAGATCCTCAAGCTTCGGCAAATGGACGTGCTGGAGCGTCGTTTTCACGCGCCGATGGTGCTCTTCCGGGGCGTCAGCGGACTCCTCTCTGGCGAGGACGTAGCCGCAGATGTCCTCGATCGTTGCGACACCGTCCGTGACGCCGTGGAGATAGTAGAGGACGTACCGTCGTCGTCGATCCGAAAGCGCGTCGAACACCATATCCAGTGATGGCGACGACTCTTTGCTCAACGCCGCCGACCGCCGGTCGGTTTCACGCATCCATTAACCACCTACCATTCGTTACCATTCGAAACCACCAGGGAACTCTACTACAGCCGTCACATTAGATGTTGCGTCTGTCTATCACAATACATGTCTGCAACCAACTACGTGTCTGACAGAACGGACGGCGACGAACGGCGAGCTACTCGTAGAGCCAGCCCGCGTCGTGCTGCTCGTAGTCGATCAGTTCGTCCTCATCGAAGTGAATAGCGATCTCGCGTTCGTTTGCGCCGTCGTCCTCGTGGTCGGCTGCGTGAACGACGTTCCGGCCGAGGTCGAGTGCGTAGTCGCCGCGAATCGTTCCGGGGGCTGCCTCGAGCGGATCGGTATCGCCGATCATCTGGCGGACCTGCCGCGTGGCGTCCTGACCTTCCCAGACCATCGGGACGACCGGGCCCGCGGTGATGAAGTCGATCAGGCCGTCGAAAAAGGGCTTGTCCTCGTGTTCGCTGTAGTGCTCTTTGGCCCGCTCCTCGGGCATGTTGATCACTTTGATACCGACGAGTTTGAGGCCGCGTTCCTCGAGTCGGGAGACGACCTCGCCGACGAGCCCACGCGCGAACGCGTCGGGCTTGACCATCACGAAGGTTCGCTCGTGGTCGCTCATTCTTCGTCGTCCTCGCTCTCCTCGTCGGCTGATTCCTCGTCCTGCGGTTCGGTCTCGGCTTCGACCTGATCCGACGTTGCGGGGTCGTCGTCCTCGTCGACCTCGGTCTCCTCGACGAGGTCCTCGTCCTCGTCCGCGGTGACGGTCTCCCCGGTCTCCTCGGACTCCTCGGCGGGCGTCTCCGCGTGCGCGGGCGTCTTGCCGCGACGACCTTCCGCGGTCCACTCGAGGTCGCGGGGCTCACGACCGAGCTTGTAGTTCTTCTCCGCCTTCGAGTCGACGAAGTGGAGCACGGTGCCGTCGTTGCGGACGTACATGATGCCCGTACCGGGCTCGATATCTTCGCCGGTGTAGTCGCAGGTTCGCTTCTCGACCATCTTACTGTCCTCCGATGGAGTCGGCCTCGCGGGCGGTCTCGCGCAGCTGGAGGATGTCCCCCTCGCGAACCGGCCCGAGGCAGTTTCGCGTGATGATTCGGCCTTGATTCTCGCCTTCTTTGATCCGGCACTTGACCTGCATGGCTTCGCCGTGCATGCCGGTCTTGCCGACGACCTCGATGACTTCAGCGGGGGTCGAGCCGCTTTCTCCCTCTTCAGCGCTCATCTTCGGTCACCTCAGCTCAGGTCCTCGACCTTGCTCGCGATGTCCTCGACGTCGTCTCCCGCCTCGCCGGCGTCGACGATGGCGGCGGCCGCGGAGCCGACCTCGAGGCCGGCGGCGTGGCCGACGTCGTCCTGAGTCTCGATGAAGACGACGGAGATTCCCTTCTCCTCTGCCAGCTCGGGGAGGTGCATCACGATCTCCTCGGGCGTAACGTCTTCGGCGACGTAGACCAGATCGGCGTTGCCGCGCTCGATCGCTTTGGTCGTTTCGTTGGTTCCTTTCTTTACGCTGCCTGTGTCTCGTGCGACCTCGAGGGCCTCGAGGGCGTCCTCGGCGAGGTCGGCTGGGGTTTCTGTAGTTACGTAAACTGCCATTGGTTGTTCACCTCTCCTACGCGTGGGCTCGCGCTCCCCTGCCGTCCGGAACGGTGTCCCGGGCCGGACTGTGTCCGGCGGAGATCCTGTGAGGCTAGGAGCATCATCAACCCCGCGTAGGGTGTACGACCCAGTAGCGGTGCCCTCCTTAAAAGCGTGTCCAAATGTGCGAGGGCGTGGGAGCCGGACACACGCGCTCGCTTGCGATGTCACTGGGGTTACGGGTTCGGGTCAGCGTCTCGAATCGTTCGCAGTCTCCCGGGCTCCGCGGTGGCGGAGAAACGGGCAATATTACGGCGGTGGTCCCGTAGAACGCGGTATGAACGTCGCCGAACTCGCGGTCGCGCTTCGACAGGAGGCGACCGTCACCAACGAACGCCGAGGGATCGTCCTCGCCGGCGACCGGGAGCGCGCCTACGAGCGCCTGGAATCCGCCCTCTCGTCCCTCGACGTTCCCATCTCGGCGACGACCCTCGTCGGTCCCGACGACCGCCTCCGCTGTGAACACCTTCCCCAGTCCAACGCGGGTCGGCTGCTCGGAACCACCCGCGAGGTGATCGTGATCGACGCCCACGAGGAACTGCGCCCGAACGCCCTGGGGAAAGTTGTCGGTGCCGTCGACGGCGGCGGTCTGCTCGTTTTGCTCACCCCCTCCCTCGAGTCCTGGCCCGATCGTCGCGACGGCTTCGACGAGTCGCTCGCGGTCCCGCCGTTCACGCTCGAGGACGTCTCCGGTCGGTTCCGGAAGCGCCTGGTCGACACCGTCCGCGCTCATCGCGGTATCGCCGTCGTCGACCTCGAGACAGACACCGTCGAAGACGACGGGTTGACCGATCCCGCTCCGGTTTATCGACGCGAACCCGCACCGGTCGCTGGCCCGGGTGGAGACCACCGGTTCCCGCCGGCCGCCTACGACGCGTGTTACACGGGCGACCAGGCCGACGCGGTCGCCGTCCTCGAGCGCCTGTCAGAGCCTGGAACCGACGCTCGGGCGGTGGTTCTCGAGTCCGACCGCGGCCGCGGCAAGTCGAGCGCGGCGGGGTTGGCCGCGGGTGCGCTCGCCGCCGCCGGACGAGGGGTCCTCGTGACAGCCCCCAGCGTACGCAACGTCAGCGAACTGTTCGCCCGCGCTCGAGAACTCCTCGAGACCCTCGGGATCGACCTGTCAGTCGGGGAACGAACGCACGCGCCGACTCTCGAGACGGCGACGGGCGGATCGGTCCGCTTTCTCGACCCCGCGACGGCCGCCGAACTGCTGGCGGAACGCGACGGCGACTCGGGCGGTGATACCGTCCTCATCGTCGACGAGGCCGCCGCGCTGCCGGTTCGCGTCCTCGAGTCGCTGCTCGTGGCGCCGCGGGTCGCCTTCGCCACGACAGTACACGGCTACGAGGGTGCGGGCCGCGGGTTCTCCGTCCGCTTTCGGGATCGACTCACGGCGAGCGATCACGACGTCTCGGAGGTCACGCTCACCGAGCCGATCCGGTACGCCGGCGGCGATCCCCTCGAGGTGTGGGCCTTTCGCGCCCTCCTACTGGATGCTCGCCCGCCCGTCGACTCGCTCGTCGCCGACGCCACGCCCGACTCCGTCGCCTACCGACGCCTCGAGCCGGACGACCTGCTCGCCGACGAGACCTTCCTTCGCGAAGCGTTCGGCCTGCTCGTCCTGGCTCACTACCGGACCGAACCAGCCGACCTCGCGCGACTGCTCGACGCGCCCAATCTCGAGGCCCGCGCGCTCTGTCACGACGGCCGGGTCGCGAGCGTCGCCCTGCTGGCTCGCGAGGGGAACCTCTCCCCAGAGGATCGTGCGATGATGTACGAGGGTGGGCGCATCCGCGGGAATATGCTCCCCGACGTGCTCACGAGCCAGTTGCGCGACGAAGCGGCGGGCGAACCCGCGGGACTGCGGGTGGTCCGGATCGCGACCCACCACGCGATCCGCTCGCGCGGGCTCGGCTCGCGACTGCTCGAGGAGGTCGCCGAGGAGTACGGCCCCGCCCTCGACTGGCTGGGAACCGGCTTCGGTGCGACCCCCGGTCTGGTCGAATTCTGGCGCGAAAACGGCTACTCGTCGGTGCACGTCTCGACGACCCGCAACGACGCAAGCGGCGAGTACTCCGTCCTCATGCTCCGGCCGACCGGCGACGCCGGTCGCGCCCTCGCGCAGCGCCACGCGAGGTGGTTCTGCGAGCGATTCGCCGCCGTCTGCTCGGACGCGCTCTCGGATCTCGAGCCCGACGTCGCCCGCGCGGTGCTCCGGAGCGTCGACGCGACGCCGCCGCTGTCGCTGTCGAACCGGGAGTGGCGGGTCGTCGCCGGAGCGGCGTACGGCCCCGGCCTGTTCGACGTCGATCCGGGACCGTTTCGCCGGCTGATCGTCCGCTATCTCGCCGAACGACCGCCGAAAATCGACCTCACCGACCGCGAGGAGCGACTGCTCGTGGCCCGCGGCCTGCAGGGGCGGCCGTGGCCCGCCGTCGCGAGCGCACTCGAGTACCACTCCGCGGGCCAGTGCATGCGGTCGTTCGGCGACGCACTCGTTCCGCTCGTGGATCGCTATGGCGACGAGGTTGCTCGAGCGGAGCGCGACCGCTTTTTTGACGACTGATTCCGCCCGGATCGCCTGCCGAGACCGAAACTACGTAAACAATCGCCGGAGGACTCGCTCGGGCAACAGCGCGAGCAGCCACGCCACGAACCGCCAGCGCCGGGTGACGTAGACGTGCTCTCGCCGTTCCCGAATCGCCCGGACGATCTGTTCGGCCGCCGTCTCGGGTGAACACATCCAGAACTCGCCCGCCGCGAGCGCCGTGTCGACGTAGCCCGGTTCGACCGTTGTGATCGTCACCTCGGTCCCGCGGCCGGCCTGGCGGTAGCGAAGCCCCTCGAGGTACGTCGAGACGAACGCCTTCGAGGCGTTGTAGGCGGGGGCGACGCCGTTTCCGAACACCGAGGCCACCGAGGAGATCCCCACGAGGTGGCCCTCGCCCCGGCGCTCGAAGTGTGCGAGCGCGGCCGTCGCGATCGCCGCGAAGCCGCGAACGTTGACGGCCACCGTCTCCCGCTCTGGCTCCCACTCGAGGTCGCGGTTCGCGGGACCGACGGCGGCGCTGATGACGACGAGGTCGACCGAATCCATCGACTCGCAGAGCGCCGCGAACGTCTCTCGAGCCGCTGCGGTCGCCGTCACGTCCATCTCCGCGACGAAGGCATCCGTCGGGAGGTCGGCTGCGATCTCCCGTAGCCGTTCGACCCGGCGGGCGGTGAGCCCAACTGCGTAGCCGTCGGCGGCGAGCGTTCGCGCCACCGCTTCGCCGATGCCGGAGGAGGCCCCGACGACGATCGCACCCGGCCGTTCGGAGTTATTTCCGTCTCCCATATCTTCCCCGTTCACCGGGAGGGACGTAACGGTAGGGATCGAACCGGGGAGGAAGCGTTCCGCTTCTCGCGAAGGCGGTACGCATTTCCCGCGACCCGCCGTCGAGAGGCGTATGGTCGATGCGATCACGATACTCGCCGTCGCGTTGCTCGTCGGCGGCGTCGCCGGAACGCTGGTCCCGCTCGTTCCCGGCGGGTTGCTCTCCCTTTCGGGGGTCTACCTCTACTGGTGGCACTCCGGGTTCACGGAGCCGGGCCTGCTCGCGCTCGCCGTCTTCACCCTTCTCGGCGTGCTCACCGTCCTCACCGAACTCTTCGGCGGCGCGGCGTCGGCCCGATTCGGTGGCGCGTCCTGGCAGACGACCGCGATCGCTGTCGTCGTTGGCATCACACTCATGATCGTCACCGGGCCGCTCGGGCTGCTCGTTGGTCTCTTTGGAACGGTGTTCGCCCTCGAGATGGCTCGAGACGGCGACGTGAGCCGGAGCTCTCGATCTGCTGTGTACGCGACCGTCGGCGTCCTCGCCTCGACGGCCGCGCAGTTCCTGTTCACGGCGACGATTCTACTCGGATTCGTCGTCGTGGTTTTTTTCCTGTAAGCCGTCGTCTGCCCCCGACTACCGGTAGAGGTGGGAGGATTGTTTGTCTCCGAACGATCCGGACGAGAACGCGCTTCGGTTCACTCCTGGGTAGAACGAAACGTCCGTACGGTTCCCCGTTTGCCCGGCCTGGCATCGACCTCGACGAGGCCGGCCTCGGTGAAAACGCGGTTCCAGTTGCGGTAGTACAGGGGAAAATCGTCGTTGATGTAGGTCACTTCGCACCTGTCAGACTGTGACCGATCGTTCTCGCCTTCGTTCTCGATCGTGATGAGGAGGTCGTCGGTGATCCGTGCCAGCTCCTCGAGAACCCACTCGCTGTCCGGGTGAAGGTGCTGGAGCGTTTCCACCGAGTAGACCACGTCGAAGTGGTTATCGTCGAAGTCGTCGACGGTGTTCTCGATCGCGTCGATGTAGAACGTCCCATCGGCGGCGAGGCTGGGATAGGTCTCCTCCATCACGTCGAACGCGTCGCTGTTGACGTCGATTCCCACCAGATTCTCGAAACCGTGTTCGTAGAGGTGTGCGAGGTGACGGCCACAGCCACATCCGAGCTCGAGGACGGATGCGTCTCGGCCGACGAACTGATCCAGAATACCGTGGATCGTTTCGCTCATCTCATCCGACCCGTAATAGGCGTAGTACTCCGGTGAGTACTCTCCGGACCGCTCCTTCCATCGACGACAGACCGTCTTAGAATCCACGTTTCTCATTGCAGGCGAACACGTGAATAGCTTCGGGATCGATCCTCGGGGCGTTCTTCGACTCCGCTTGTAACCTCTCGCCGGACCCAGCCCAGTTCGTTCCGAGCACCGCACATCTGGGTTTCTACCTGGCTGCGACTCGAAGCCGACTCGGCCGAAACCGGGAGCGTTCGCGATACGCGGCCAGTTCAGTACGAACGAAGGGACAGACAGCGGCCGCCGTGTTGCAACGACCGCTGTCTCGAGCGACCGCCACCCCACACGGGTCGTTCGCTGAGTCGTGACGTGTTCGCACTGTCCGGGTGAACGAAAAGAGTGTTGCAGTCGACAGCGTTGTCCCTCCTATGGACTGTACGGAAGCAGACTGCGACCGTCCGGCCGCCGTCGAACTCCACATCCCGTGGGCCGACAACCGGTTCGTCTGTGCGGCCCACGCTCGAGTCCTCGGTCGTCAGGACGGCGTCGTCGCCGATCCGTTGCCGGACAGCGCCGACTCGTTACTCGAGCGCGATCCGGACTGAGTGTTCTCGCTCCGGCACCGCGGAGTCGGCCGCCTCAGGGGTGGGCGTAGTAGACGACCGTCTCGTCAGCCTCGGGACGGTCTCGCGGACGCTGTCCGCTCACGGCTTCACCGTTCGCTTTATCGAGGCTCTCACTTCGTTCGCGCCTCGCGCCGCTCGAGCGTTCCGTGGCGCGTGGCGCCACGCGGTCGACTCTGACGAACCCGATCCGCTCGAACTGCACGAGGTCGTCGGGTGCGAGGCCCGCTACCCCCGGTTCCGCGCGCCCGGAGACGTCGCCGTCCATCGTGCGCATCCGGACGGGGACGCTCTCTTCGGCGGGCACCCAGTGGACGACGTCGACGTCGCCCTCCCGAACGACGTCGATGTCGTCGCCGGTGTACTGGAGCGCGTCGCGGGTGTACAGGAAACAGCCGAGCCCCTTTAGCCAGATGCGCGATTCCCGCTGGGGGAGGTCGGCCTCCTCGAGCAACACGGCGTCGCCGACCGGAATCTCTCGCAGCCCTCGCTCCTCGTGGTTGGGGTGCAACGGTGGATTTGCCTCGTCCGGCGGGCTGCCCGCGAGGGGGACCTCGACGCCCTCGCGGACGAAAAAGCGCCGGTCGGTCTCCTCGTCCACGAGGTCGCGGTTGTTCGCGTAGATCGAACTCATCGCGAGGTCGACGTCGCTGGTCGAGGTACCGAGGCCGACCATCGATTCGGTGATCGCTTCGCCGCGGATGCCCCGCCGTTTGAGGCTCTTGATCGTCGGCGCTCGCGGATCGTCCCAATCGTCGAGTTCGCCGGCGTCGATTAACTCCTTGATCCGCGAAGTGCTCATCTTCACGTCGTACTCGTCGATCTGGACGTGGCCCCAGTGGACGACCTCCGGGTACTCCCAGCCGAAGTACTCGTAGAGAAAGCGCTGGCGCTTCGCCGAGTCCTGAAGGTCGATGCCGCGGATGATGTGGCTGACGTCGACGATGTGGTCGTCGATCCCCGACTGGAAGTCGAGCATCGGCCAGCACCGGAAGTCGGCGGCTTCCTCGCGGGGGTGGGGCGTGTCGATCATCCGGAAGGCGACCCAGTCCCGCAGCGCGGGGTTCTTGTGTTCGATGTCGGTCTTCACACGAAGCACCATATCGCCGCTGTCGTAGACGCCCGCGACCATGTCCTCGAACTCGTCGAGCACCGTCTCCGGGTCCTTCTCTCGGTGGGGACAGGCCTCGCCGCTGTTTTTCAGCTCCGAGAACTCCTCGCCCGGACACGAGCAGGTGTACGCCCCGCCGAGGTCGATCAGCTTCCGGGCGTGATCGTAGTAGATCTCGAGGCGGTCACTCGCCTTGAACGTCGCGTCGGCCTCGAAGCCGAGGTACTCCACGTCGGCCAGAATACCCTCGTACGCCTCGAGATCCGGCCGCTTCGTTTCGGGATCGGTGTCGTCGAAGCGGACGCAGAACCAGCCGTCGTACCGGTCCTTGTAGGTGCCGATCACCGCCGGCATCCGGGCGTGACCGATGTGCCACGGCCCGTTCGGGTTCGGCGCACAGCGCATCCGGATCTCGTCGTACTCCTCGGCGTTCGGCAGGGCCGGCAGATCGTGCTCGTCGCCCTCGTCTTCGGCCTCGAGGTCCGCCAACGCCTCGGGATCGAGCGTGGCCAGTCGCTCGCGTCGCTCGAGGTGATCCAGCCCGTTGACCTCGCTGACGACGCCGCCGACGACCCCCGGTACGGCGTCGGCGTGCTCTCGGAACTCGGGATTCTCGCCCATCAGCGGCCCCATGACGGCCCCGACGTTGGCGTCGCTCTCGTGTTTTACCGCGTTGAGCAGCGCGTGTTTCTCCGCCTCGCGCTCGATTTGTTCGCGTAACTCGTCGTTCATTGCCGAGAGCTTTTTCGCGCCCGTTCAAAACTGCCGCGGTGTCGGGCCGCCCGCCGACGCCAGGCCGTTCACGGCGTGAACAACCGTTCAGTAAGCTGTCGTGCGAACGACGTGTGTACAGTAGAAGCGGGGTGATCACCGTTCACCCAGTAATATAATGGACAATACTGCCATATACTCCACTCGGAGGTGTGCTAATGAAACACATGAATGAAAACGATCACGCCGTAACTACCCTCGAGCGCCGTGACGTACTGAAGCGCGCGGGTCTTGCAGCGGGCGTGCTCGCAGTCGGTGCGGGGTCCACCGCAGTGACTGCAACCGCACAGAACGACCAGACACTGGTGTTTGCCTACGACTTTCAGCCCAACGAGAGCTTCGACGTGATCGCACGATTGCAACAGGGAACGACAGTGAGCGTCCTGCAGATGGCAGACGGGGAGACGATCCCGGAAATCAGTCGACCGGACCAGTTTTCGGGTTACGTCATCCGGTACGACGTGGATACGGACAGTTCGACGGGAGTTACGACGTTCCTCTTCACCCGAAACAACCCGCTCGGGGCAGGGGACACGGGAACGTTCGGCGAGGACGCCTCGATGTACAGTTCACAGCTGAATCTCCTGTCGACGACGCTCGACTGATCGCAGATGGCCGCCCCTCCTATTTCGTTTTTGATTCGGTAACGGTTTCGGCTAGTGGTGTTTGTCCCGCCAGACCCAGCGGGGCCACAGAACGAGACACCGGGTATGAAAACGGAACGGCCCAGGCTCCACTCGACGCTCTCGAGATACGCCTCGAAAATCGACCGTCGCGGTCTCAGTAGCCGCGTTCGATCAGATAGTCCGCCAGATCGAGCAACAGGTCGTGGGCCTCGTTCTCCGGCAGCACCTCGAGTCGGTTCTTTCCGCGGTCGACCAACTCCCGTGCCGTTTCGTTGGCATACTCGATCGACCCGACGTCTTGGAGTTCGGCGACTGCCTCGTCGATCTCGGCCTCGGTCACCGCGTCGACGTCTTCCGTATCGACCAACCCCTCGATGTCGACGCCCTGCTCGCGGGCGTGGACGGTGATGAGGGTCTGTTTGTTCTCGACCAGGTCGCTGCCGCGCTGTTTCCCGAGTTTCTCGCTCGGGACGGTCAGATCGAGGACGTCGTCCTGGATCTGGAACGCGCGGCCGACATCGAGCCCGTAGCCGTAGAGGGCGTCGATCGTCTCCTCGTCGGCGCCCAGCAGGACTGCCGGCAGACAGGCCGAGGCGGCGTACAGGACGGCGGTCTTCTGTTCGACCATCTCGAGGTACTCATCGGGCGTGACGTCCTCGCGGCTCTCGAAGTCGACGTCCAGGGACTGTCCCTCACAGATCTTCGTACAGGTCGTCGCAAGGATGTCGAGGGCCTGGACCGTTCGATCGGAGTCGGCGCCGGTCTCGAGCATGATTTCGAACGCCTTCGAGTAGAGGGTGTCACCGGCGAGAATTGCGGTCTCGAGGTCGTACTCCCGGTGAACGGCAGGAACGCCGCGGCGAAGGTCGTCGTCGTCCATGATGTCGTCGTGGATCAGCGTGAACGACTGGATGACCTCGACGCTGACGGCGGCGGCCATCAGGTCGACTGCGTCGGGCGCTTGCGGTTGACCGTGTGCGCCGGTGGTGAGGGTGGGGAACTCGCGGTAGTTCTTCGAGAGTGGGTCGACGTCGACGAGTGCCTCCGCAGCCGTGAGCAGAACGGTCGGTCGGAGCCGCTTCCCGCCCGCGTCGAGCAGGTACCGTGAGGCCTCGTAGAGTCGTTCCGGCCGCTTGATCGGGAGTTCCTCCGGGATCGCCTCGTTGACGAACTCGCGGCGCTCGCGGACGGCCTCGAGTACTGCCTCCTCTCGTGCCTCAGGGGTCGTCATGTTAGTCGACAATCTGGATCAGGTTGCCGTTGCGCGAGACGTGGACGTCACGGCCCATTCGGTAGCCTTCGTTCTCGCAGAGGCTGACGTACCCCGACAGCCCCTTGAGGTCCTGGTGAGCCGGGATGACGTGCTGGGGCTGAAGCGCGTCGAGCATCGTGTAGTGGCCCTCCTGGTTCATGTGGCCGGAGACGTGGATGTCGTCGTAGATGCGGGCGCCCTGCATGCCGAGTAGCTTTTCGGCCTGGTAACGCTGGCCCTCGTTGGTCGGCTCCGGAATGACCCGGGCGGAGAAGACGACCTTGTCGCCGTCGTCCAGTTCGTACGGCGTCTCGCCGCGGGCCATTCGCGTGAGCATCGCGCGCGGTTCGCCCTGGTGACCAGTGACGACGGGCAGGAAGTTCTCCTTGCCCTCGTTCATGATGCGCTTGAACGTCCGGTCGACGGACTTTCGGTGGCCGAACATCCCGAGATCGCTCGGGAAGTCGACGAAGTCGAGTCGTTCGGCGGTGCCGGAGTACTTCTCCATCGAGCGACCGAGCAGGACGGGCTGGCGCCCGATGTCGTCGGCGAACTCGACGAGCGACTTCACGCGGGCGATGTGACTCGAGAACGTCGTCGCGACGATCCCGCCGTCGTAGTCCTGCATGCTGTAGAGGACGTCCCGGAGGTGCTCGCGGGCGACGTTTTCGGAGGGCGTTCGCCCCTTCTTGTTCGCGTTGGTACAGTCCTCGATGTAACACAGCACTCCGTTGTCCTCGCGGCCGATCTCACGGAAGCGCTTCATGTCGATGGGGTCGCCGAGAACCGGCGTGTGGTCCATGCGCTTGTCCAGCCCGTAGACGATGGCGCCCTCGGGCGTGTGGAGCACCGGGTTGATCGCGTCGATGATCGAGTGGGTGACGTTGACGAACTCGAGTTCGACGCCCTCGTTGCCGATCGTCATGGACTCGCCGGGGTCCATCTTGATCAGGTCGTTCTCGACGCCGAACTTCTGCTCGCCCTCGATCTGCTGTTTGACGAGTTCGATCGTAAACGGCGTTGCGACGATCGGTGCGTTGTACCGGTGGGCCAGTTTCGAGATGGCGCCGATGTGGTCGAGGTGGCCGTGGGTCGGGACGATCGCCTGCACGTCGCCCTCGAGGTCCGACATGATCCGGTCGTCCGGAATCGCGCCCATGTCGATCAGGTCCAGACTGTGCATCCGCTCTGTCTCGACGTTGTCGTGGATGAGAACCTGCGACAGGTTCAGCCCCATGTCGAAGATAACGACGTCGTTTCCGGCGCGAACGGCAGTCATCTGCCGCCCAACTTCCTCGTAACCGCCAATAGTTGCAATTTCGATTTCCATGATTGTAGCACTGAGTGCCGGTCGTGGCACTCGTCGAAACGGTCCGCGGACTCCCGGTTCGTCGGCCCCGACGTGACTGCGCGTTGGCCATCCCGCTATGCGCTCGAGGGCGTCCTACCCCACAGATCGACGACACCGTCGCCGATCACGAACACACTTGCCCGCGGGTTTCGCTAGGGCACCCTACACACCCGGGCGTTAAAAACGCAGTGGGTTGGGGATCTCCGAGGGAGTCTCACGCACGGAACGCGCGCGATCGCGCGCGCGATGAACGTTCCTCACTGGTACCAACGACGTCACCGGACAGAATACTACACTTGTTTACCTTTCTCTGGATTCGGAACCTGATCGTTTTTCAGCAGCCATATTTGCCGACACTCGAAGACGAAATCCGAACGTTTCTAACCCGTCGTCAGAAAGGGCGTAGTAATGGCCAAGGATCTCGAGCGCGACCTGGGGCTGTTCGCCGTTATCGCGATCAGTATGGGTGCGATGATCGGGAGTGGTATCTTCATCCTCCCCGGCCTCGCGATGGCCGAGGCCGGACCGGCCGTGATCCTCGCGTTCGTCATCGCTGCGGTCCTCGTCGTACCCGCCGCGCTGAGCATCGCGGAGCTCGGGACGGCGATGCCCGAGGCGGGCGGTGACTACGTCTTCATCGAACGCGGAATGGGTCCCGCCGTTGGAACGATCGCGGGGCTCGGAACGTGGCTCATGCTGATGTTCAAGGGCGCGCTCGCGCTCGTCGGCGGGATGTTCTACCTCGAGTTCGTGATCGCCCTGCCGAGTCTCACGGCGACAGCGGTCGTCATCGCCACCGTCCTCATCCTCGTCAACCTCTTCGGCGTCAAACAGACCGGGGGGCTCCAGCTGATCATGGTCATCGTGATGCTGATCATCCTCTCGGTGTTCGTCGCCGGCTCGATCGTCAGGGTCGAAGGCGGCAACTACGACGGGTTCTTCGTCGAAGGAGTCGACGGGATTCTGAACGCGACCGCGCTCGTCCTCGTCTCTTACGCCGGGGTGACGAAGGTCGCAGCCGTCGCCGAGGAGATCGAGAACCCCGGGCGGAACCTTCCGCTCGGCCTTCTGGGATCGCTCATCGCGACGACGTTCCTCTACGCGCTGCTCGTGTTCGTCCTCGTCGGCGTCATCGACGGCCCCACGCTCGCCGCTTCGGGGGCACCGATGGCCGAGGCCGCCGACGAACTCTTCGGCTACCTGTTTCTCGTCGCGATCGTGATCGCCGCGCTCCTCGCGCTCGTGAGTACGGCCAACGCGGGCATTCTCACCGCCTCGCGATACCCGCTGGCGCTCAGTCGCGACGACCTCTTTCTGGACCAGTTCGAGTACATCCATCCCCGGTTTGCAACCCCCATCGTTGCGATTCTCGCCACCGGCGGGATCATGATCCTGGTCATTATCGCCCTCCCCGTCGAAGACATCGCGAAAACTGCTGGCGCGTTCCAGATCCTCGTCTATATCCTCGTCTGTGGCGCGCTGATCGCCTTTCGCGAACGGGACCTCGAGTGGTACGATCCCGAGTTCTTCGCGCCGGGGTATCCCTGGGTGCAGCTGTTCGGCATCGTCTCGGGCGTGTTCATCATCGCACAGATGGACTGGCTCCCCATTATCGGCGCCGTCGGCATCACCATCTTCGGGTTCGTCTGGTACCAGTGGTACGCCAAAGAGCGCGTCGAGCGCGAGGGCGTCGCCGTCGGCCTGGCCCGCCGGGAGGCGGGCAAGCAGTTCGTTCGCGAGACCGAAGAGGAGTTCGAACGCGCCGACCAGTACGAGGTGTTGATCCCGCTGCGACAGGACGTCAGCCGGGAGCAAGAGGACGCGATCCTGCGACTCGCCGCGCCGCTGGTCCGTCGTCGCGGCGGGCGGATCCGGATCGTCCGCTTCGACGAGGTCCCCGACCAGGTTCCACTCGACACCGCGGCGGAATCGCTCTCGGCAGCCGACGCCGAATTCGAGCGACGAACCGACGACCTGGTGCGGGATCTCGAGGTTCCCGTCGAGGTTGGCGAAATCGTCAGCCACGACACCCGCCACGCGGTCGTCAACTTCGCCGACCGGATCGACGCGGACCTCGTCCTGGCCCGCCAGGAGGCGACCAGCCGCCTCGGGACGCTGTTCGGACGCGACACCGACTGGATCATGGAACACGCCCCCTGCGACGTCGTCTTCGTCCGGAACGAGCGGCCGCTCGAGATCGACGAGATCGCGATCGTCACCGATCGCAGCCCGTTCAACGATCCGCTAAAGGTCGAGATCGCGAACACGATCGCCACCGCCTGCAACGCCCGGTTGCGGTTCGTCTTCGCCGTCTCCGAGGACGCCCCCGACGAACTGATCGAGACCATCGAAGACTACCACACTGAACTCGACGAACTCTGTACCGCCCCCGTCGAGTCGACGATCGTTCGGACCGACGACGAGATTGGAGCGCTCAGCAGCGAACTCGAGGACTCGGACCTCGTAATGGTGAGCACCGTCACCCACCGTCGGCTCCCCGACCTGCTGATCGTCCAACGTTCGGACCGTTTGGCGGCGGCGATCGATCAGCCGGTCTTGCTCGTACACTCGAAGAAGACGCGCCGAGGGTCGTTCCTCCGACCGATCCTCGAGCGCGTGCTCTTCGACTGACTGCCGCCTCCTCCGTTCACGTTCGGTGAGTTACACGTTTCCCTAGAACAATAGCGATGGGCATCACAATTGGTTACATGACACACCAGTCATCGAGTGATGGGTGCTCCACGATCAGCCGACGAACCGTTCTGCGACGCACCGGTGTCGCGACCGCCGGCCTGGCCGGCCTGGCCGTCGGTTCGGGATCCGCTCGAGCGGGGAAAGGAGACGGCTGCGAGAACCCCGACCACGACTTCCCTCGAGTCTCCACGCGCGGCCACTTCGACACCACCTGGTACGGGAGCGTCACGCTCACCGACGGCAACGATGCGACGAACTTCGAGTACGCCGGCGACGGGATACCGGGCGTTCACACCGCCGCGGAGGACGAACTGCTGGTGTTCGTCCACGGCTGGAACAACAACGACGAGGGAGCGCTGTGTACGTTCGGCGACGCCGCCCCGACGTTCGTCGCCGAGGGGTACGACCAGCCGTTCGTCGGCTACACCTGGGATTCGGACTTCGGCTGGTACAACGCGACCGAGATCGCAGAGCGAAACGGCGCCAAACTCGCCCACTTCGCCTACGATTACAGCCTCTCGAACCCGGACGTCTCGCTGCGGTTCGTCGCCCACTCGCTGGGCGCCCGCGTCGTTCTGATGGCGCTGCGAAACCTGGCCCACTGGGACCGCCTCGAGGACGTCGATTCCGTCTCGATCCTCGGCGGTGCGGCCGACGACGACGCAGTATCGATGGAGGGCACCTACGGTCCGGACATCGCCGCGGCGGCCGGCCGTGTCGACAACTTCTGGATGGAGGACGACGAGGTGCTCAACTGGGCCTACGGCGCCGCCGAGTGGGGTAACGCCATCGGCAACGCCGGCTGCGACGGCACGCCGCCGTGGAACTACGCGGACCACAACGTCGCCTACGTACCGGGTCACAGCGATTACTACCGCTCGAACGGCTGTATTCACGAGGTCGTCGACACCTTCTGAGCGCCGTCCGACCCACGCTGTTCGACCGCTGCGGCTCGACGCCCCGGTCCGCCGCGGGCTCGAATCCACCGCGAACCACCAACGACTAACCGTCCCGACGACCGACTCGAGGCATGATTCGATCCTTCGACGGTCACGTTCCCGAAATCGCCGACTCCGCGTACGTCGACGAGAGTGCGGTCGTCATCGGCGAGGTAACGCTCGAGGCCGATGCGAGCGTCTGGCCGGGGGCCGTTCTCCGGGGGGACCACGGCGAAATCGTCCTTCGCGAGGGCGCGAACGTCCAGGACAACGCGACCCTCCACGAGGGCTGTGAGATCGGCCCGTCTGCGACGGTCGGCCACAACGCCATCGTCCACGCCGCGACCGTCGGCGAGCGAAGTATGGTCGGGATGGGCGCGATCGTGCTCGACCGCGCCGAGATCGGTGCCGAGAGCCTCGTCGGGGCGAACAGCGTCGTCACGGAAGACACCGCTATCCCCGACTCCGTTCTCGCCGTCGGCGCCCCCGCCGAGGTCGTCAAAGAGGTCGAGAACTCGCCCTGGACCGCCGCCGGCGAGCGCTACGTCGAACTGGCTCGAGAGCACGCGGAAACCTCCGAGGTGCTCGAGAGAGAGTCGGTCGGCATCCCGGGTAACAGGGCGGAGAACGACGAGAACGACGAATAGGAACGCTCACTCGAGCGTCGTTCCTACCGGCCCGCCCTCGAAAAAGCCGGGCAGCGCCTCGAGGCCGAAGATCGAGGCCCGGCTCTCGAGGGCGAGCAGCGCCCGAACCTTGGCGGCCATCCCGCCGGTGACGTCGGTCGACTCGCTCTCGCCGAGCACTGCTGCAACCTCCTCGTAGCTCGAGATCCGCTCGACGACCTGTTCGTCTTCGTCTAAAACGCCGGGAACCGTCGAACAGAGGCCGATTCGCTCGGCCCCGAGCCCGCGGGCACTCTCGACGACGAGTTCGTCGCCGCTGACGACCGTCGCCCCCTCGCCCGCGTGGGCGACGAGATCGCCGTGGAGGACGGGGACGAACCCCTCGGCACAGAGCGTCTCGAGCTGCCCAGTCGGCAGATGGAGAACGCCGCCGGCGTCTCGGTGAGCCGCCGAGAAGGGGTGGACCGGCACTGCGGGGACGTTTCGCTCGAGCAGACGCTGGAGGACGAACCCGTTCAGGGTCTTCATCGCGCCGTGGATGGCGGCGACCGCACCCGGGTCGTGGGTTCCCTCGGTCGTGCTCACGCCGTGTTCGCTCGCGTTGACGTGCCCGAAGCTGCCGCCGCCGTGGACGAGGACGAGGTCCTCGACCGCCCCCGACCGCCAGGCATCCGCGACGGCGTCGGCCGCCCGCTCGAGGGCCTCGCCGTCGAGCGTCTCCGCACGATCTTTGTCAGTGATGACGCTGCCGCCGAGTTTCAGGACGATCATTCGAGTCGCCGCACCCCCTCCTCGGCAAGCTCCGCTCGGAAGGCCTCCTCGCAGCCGGGCGTGAACTTCAGCGCGGTTTCGGTCGCCTCCGTCGGATCGAGCGCGACGATGCAGCCGCCGCCGCCGGCGCCCGTCAGTTTCGCGCCGAAGGCCTCTGCATCGCGGGCCGCCCACACCATCGCGTCCAGCGAGCGCGAGGAGACGCCCAGCGCCGACAGCAGACCGTGGTTGAAGTTCATCAGCGTGCCGAGTTCCGCGAGGTCGCCGGCCTCGAGCGCCGCTTCGCCCTGTCGGACGAGGTCACCCACCGTTTCGACCGTGTCGGCGGCGAACGCGTACTCCTCTCGGAGTTCTCGGACGCCCGACACCAGGGCACCGGTGTCACCCGCGCCGCCGTCGAAGCCGATCACGAACGGGAGCTCTGGCGCGTCGATGGTGCGGCAGTCGTCGCCCTCGACTCGAACCGCGCCGCCGGTCGCCGAGCAGAAGGTGTCCGCTCGCGACGCCTGCCCCTCCTGGACGGCGTGTTCGACCCGGTAGGCCCGATCAGCGATCTCCGTCGCCTCGAGCGTGACGCCGAGTTCGCGCGTCGCCGCGTCGATGGCGGCGACGACGACGGCCGCCGAGGATCCGAGCCCGGCCCCGAGCGGGATGTCACTCTCGATGGTGACGTCGAAGCCGGCGTCATCCTCGCCGGTCACCTCCCGAACCTGGTCGATCGCGCCGTCGACGTACCCCATCGCGGCCGCGATCAGCCCCTCGGAGACGTCGACGTCCGGGTGGTCGCCGGTCCGCCCGCCGTACTCCACGGTGAAGCCGTCGAGGCTCAGATCCTCGGCGTGTACCCGGAGTTTGTCGTCGTCTCGTCGCTGTACCCCGACTCGCGCCCGCCGCTCGATGGCACAGGGCACCGCCGGTTCGCCGTAGACCACCGCGTGCTCCCCGAACAGATAGACTTTGCCGGGAGCGCTCGAGAGCGTCATGTCCCCCATTCGTCCGAGGGCGAGTAATAGCTATTCGGTTCGCTCCCCTGGCAGTTTTTCGATACCGGCGGCTCGAGTCGGCGTCGCGAGAAAAACGTCCAGCGTTCGACGTGAAAATCCGATTACAGTGCGCTCTCGAAGTCCTCGAGCGAGTAGGACGGCTCGGCGCCGCGCTTGTCGAGGACCTCGTTGGCGAGCAGCCAGTAGACGACCGAGAGGGCCTTGCGACCCTTGTTGTTCGTCGGGACGACGAGGTCGACGTTGCTGGTCTGGTTGTTCGAGTCGCACATCGCGATCACGGGGATGCCGACCGTGATCGCCTCTTTGACGGCCTGAGCGTCACCGATCGGGTCGGTGACGACGACGACGTCGGGTTCGATGTAGCCGTCGTACTTGGGGTTCGTGAGGGTGCCGGGGATGAAGCGGCCGGTGCGGGCGCGAGCGCCCACGGCCTCGGCGAACTTCTCGGCGGGGAAGCGTCCGTACTGGCGGCTCGAGGTGACGAGCACCTGCTCGGGCGCGTAGTTCGAGAGGAAGTCCGCTGCCGTTCGGATGCGGCCGTCGGTCTTCGAGACGTCGAGCACGTAGAGACCGTCGGTGCGGACGCGGTGGATGAACCGCTCCATGTCCTTGGTCTTCTGCTGGGTACCGATGTGGACACCGGCACCGAGGTAGTCCTCGACGGGGATGAGCAGGTCCGCTTCCTCGTCGCTCATGACGTCGTCGTCGAGTGCGGGGCCTGCGTCTGCTTCGGCCTCGGCGTCCTCGTCGGTCGCCTCGGCGTCCTGTTCGTCGACGGGTTCGACGTCGCCCTCGGATTCGGCGGCGGGACCCGGCCCCTCGGCCGGTTCCTCGTCGATCTCCTCTTCGGCGGCGTCGAGCCCTTCTTGGGTTGCGTCGTTGTCTGTCATGTCGCGTCGTCTGCGATTCTGATGAGCTCGTTGAGCTTTGCGGTTCGCTCGCCGCCGACGGCGCCCGTTTTGATGAAGGGTGCGTCGGTTGCGACGGCGAGGTGTGCGATCGTCGTGTCCTCGGTTTCGCCCGAGCGGTGAGACACGACCGAGTCGTAGCCGTTCTCGGTCGCGAGTTCGATCGCGTCGAAGGCGTCGGTCAGCGTCCCGATCTGGTTCGGCTTGATCAGGATGCTGTTGGCCGCGCCGCGGTCGATTCCGTCCGCGAGCCGATCGGTGTTGGTGACGAACAGATCGTCACCGCAGACCAGCGTCTGCTCGCCCACGCGGTCGGTCAGGTCTGCGAACCCGTCGTAGTCGTTCTCGTCGAGCGGGTCTTCGACGTAGACGAGGTCGTACTCGTCGACCAGGTCGGCGATGTAGTCGATCTGTTCGGCCGTGTCTCGAGTCGTATCGGAGTACTCGTAGACCTCGGCGTCGGGATCGTACAGCTCCGCGGCGGCGACGTCGAGGCCGAAGCCGATCTCGAAGCCGACCTCCGACTCGATCGTCGAAACGGCCTCGTCGACGATCTCGAACGCCTCGTCGTCGTCGATCGACGGCGCCCACGCACCCTCGTCGCCCTTACCGCAGGGGACGCCGCGCTCGTCGAGGAGGTCCGCGACCTCCCCGTGAACCGCGGCGTTGGCGAAGACGGCGTCGGCGACGTTCGGTGCACCGACGGGCGCTGCGAGGAACTCCTGGATGTCGGTCGCGTCGGCGGCGTGTTCGCCGCCGCCAACGACGTTGCCGAGCGGAATCGGGAAGTTCTCGCCGCGGAACGCGCCACCGAGATGCTGGAACAGCGGGGCACCGAGTACGTCGGCACCAGCCTTCGCCGCGGCCATCGAGATGGCGACGGCGCTGTTGGCGCCGATCTCCGAAAAGTCGTCGGTGCCGTCGGCACCGCGCAGGATCGCGTCGATCTCGCGCTGGTTGCCGGCGTAGCCTTCGCCGACGAGGCGGGGGACGGCGTGTTCGCGGGCCGCCGCGATCGCCTCGCCCGGCGGGCGTTCGATCGCCTCGTACTCGCCCGTGCTGGCGCCGCTCGGTGCAGCCGCACGGCCGAAGCCGCCGCTTTCCGTGAGGACGTCGGCCTCGACGGTCGGGTTCCCCCGGGAGTCGAGCACCTCACGCAATCGTATCTCGGTGATGCGCGTCATCGTCGATCTCGCCCTCGATTGACCGTGAAGGGGAGTGCCCCGGCGTCGTACTCTTCGGCGGCGATCAGGATCGGTTCGGTCTGATCGGTGTCGATCAACACCGGTGCCCCGTAGGACACCTGCAGCGCCCTGGCGCCGAGGATGCGTGCCTTCTCGTATCGGTTGTGACGGTTCTGTTGCATGGGGATCACTGGTATGGGGAGACGACGTCGACGAGATTACGGTGTGAAACGAGCATCCGCCGACAGCAGTAACGCTCGACGCCGAGTTCGTCGAGAACCGCCTGCGGGTCCTCGTCGCCCTCGTTGGCGCGCGCGTTGAACTCTTCCCAGTGTTCGCCCACGACGTTGCCGCACGTGAAACACCGGACCGGTACCATCATACTTGAATCACCTTAGCGGTAGGACTTCTGGTAGCGGGCCCGCGCACCGGGACCGCCCCACTTCTTGGGTTCGGACTGTCGAACGTCGTTGACCAGCAGCGAGCGGTCGAACTCCATGAACGCGTCGCGGAGTTCGGCGTCGTTCGTGTGCTGGACGATTCCGCGTGCGACCGCGGTGCGGACGGCGTCCGCCTGACCGCTGATGCCGCCACCCTCGACGCGAACGTCGACGTCGACGCCGCTTCGAAGGTCGTCGCCGGCGATGCGGAACGGCTCGAGCATCTTGAGACGCGACATCTCGGGCTCGACCAGTTCGACCGGCTGGGAGTTGATTCGAATCCGTCCCTCGCCCTCTCGCACGGTAGCGCGAGCGACGGCTGTCTTCTTTTTGCCACTTGTGTTCGTTACCATGTCACGTTAGCACCTAACTGTTCTGCGACCTCGTGGAGGTGCACGAAGCGAATGTTCGAGAGTCGGTCCAGCGACGTGTCCTCGAGGATCTCGGCTTCGTAGTCGTCGTCACCCTCGTAGGGGTTGCCGACGTAGACGCGGACGTTCTCGAGCGCTTCGCGGCCGCGGGGCTTCTTGTACGGAAGCATCCCGCGAACGGAGCGCTTGAGGATCGTGTCCGGTCGCTTCGGGTAGTACGGACCGCTGTCCGAACCGAGCTGCAGCCGCGTCCGGTAGGTTTCGAAGACGTCCTCCTTGCTGCCGGTAATCACGGCGTCCTCGGCGTTGACGATCGCGACGCGCTCGCCGTCCAGCGCGCGCTGGGCGACCTGGCTGGCGACGCGTCCGAGGATGCAATCGCGGGCATCGACGACGACGTCGGCGTCGAACTCTGCGACGCTCATGCGATCACCCGGACGTTGGATCCTTCTGGGTTCTGTTCGAGCAGTTGCTCGAGCGGTACGGTCTCGCCGACCTGGTCGATCTTCGTCTCGGCCGACGACGAGAAGTCGACGGCGGCGACGGTGACGTTCTTCTGCAGTGCGCCCGATCCCAGCACCTTGCCGGGAACGACCACTGTCTCTTCCTCGCGTGCGTATCGTTCGATCCGCCCCAGGTTCACCTCTGCGTGGTTCGCGCGGGGCTTCTCGAGCCGATCCGCAACGTCTCGCCAGACGTCGGCGTCCGAACTGCGGGACGTCGACTTCAACTCGGCGATGAGATCGTTGAGTCTCGGATTAGTCTTGCTACTCATTGGTTTCCTCCAACTGCTGCGGTCGGAACCGACGCGCCACCCACTGTGGCTGTGAGTTCCGGAAAGAAGTGATGCAGGGAGCAGGATTTGAACCTGCGGACTCCTACGAGACAGCGCCCTGAACGCTGCGCCGTTGGCCTGACTTGGCTATCCCTGCTCGCACTTCCAGGTACTGGTCGCCCCGTAAAACCCCTTTCGATTCGACCCATCGGTCGCGGGTCGGCCTCGGAGCTCACGGCACCGGCCCGCATCGTACGCAGGGGGTTGGGGCGTCCAGTCATCTTATAGCTGTACTGCCTCCTCGAGTTCGGTCGCACGCGCCTCGAGCGAGTCGGCGGCGCGGCTGACGAGTTCTTCGACGGAGAACGAGCCGTCGGTTTCGACGTGGAAGACGAACGCGTTCGGGACGTCCTCGATGCGGACCTCCTTGCCGGGATACCGCTGGCTGAGATCGTGGTCGAACTCGCTCGTCGACACCAGTTCACCGTCCTCTTCGACGACGCCGCGGACGATGCGGCGCTCCTGGTCCTCGAACTCCGGCAGGTCGTCGCCGACCTCGAGGCGCTGGAGATGTCGGTAGCCGACGGCCACGCCGCCCTGGTGTTTGGCGTGGCTCTTGCCGCGCTCGATGAGCGCGTCGGCCTCTGCCTCGAGGCGCTGGTCGTCTTTGAGGTCGATGATCGGCACGTTCTCGTCGGCCGGGGTGACGAGATCGTCACTCGAGACGAGATCGCCCGAGTAGGCGGTCGCCGGCCCTTCGACGTCGATCGAGAGGGTGACGGTGTCACCCTCGACGAACTCGCCTTCCGGCGGGGTCGTCAGCGGAACCAGGCCGAGTCGAAGCGCGATCTGCTCGTCGAACATGACCGACGAGTTCTCGATGAACCGAACCTCGTCGATCGCCATCGTCGGCACGTCCGCGACCATCGCACGGCGGATGCCGTTGGCGAACGCGGGCGTCACGCCGCGGACGAGGAATCGCGCCTTGCGATCCCCACGTTCGACGAACTCGACGTCGTACTCTACTGTCATGATCTAGTAGCCGCCTTTGCCTTTCGGTGCGCGCGATCCGTCGTGTGGGATCGGGGTCACGTCTTCGATGCGACCGATCTCGATGCCCGAGCGGGCGAGCGCGCGGATCGTCGCCTGTGCGCCTGGGCCGGGGGACTTCTGGAGGTTCCCGCCGGGGCCGCGCACGCGAACGTGCAGACCCGTGATGCCGGCAGCTTTGACCTCCTCGGCGATCGACTCGGCCATCTGCATGGCCGCGTAGGGCGACGCCTCGTCGCGGTTCTGCTTGACCGCCGTCCCGCCGGAGGACTTGGCGATCGTCTCCGCGCCCGTGAGGTCGGTCACGGTCATGACGGTGTTGTTGAACGATGCGTGTACGTGGGCAACGCCCCATTTTTCGTCGTCTGCCATGTTATTGTCCCTCCGCGCGTTCCGGGTGGAGTTCGTCCGCAAGCGGGCTGTTCTCGTCGAAGGCGACGAGATCCTCCTCGTCGACGTCGACGACGTACGACGGGATCCGCTGGCGCTGATCGCCGAGGACGATGTGGCCGTGAACGATGAACTGGCGGGCCTGCTGTGGCGTGTGGGCCAGTCCCTTCCGGTAGGCCACCGTCTGGAGACGGCGCTCGAGCACTTCCTCCACCTCGAGGCCGAGGACGTCGCCGAGACCGTCTTCCTCGCCGAGGACACCGGCGCGCGTGAGTCGACCGAGGAACTCCTCGGTTCGGCGCTGTACGGCGTCCTCGTCCTGTGGCTGGGCGAGCAGATCACGCGCCTCGCGCCGGTAGGAGCGAAGCTGAGACTGCGCGCGCCAGAGCTCTTCTTTGTTCTTCAGGCCGTACCGATCGAGCAGCGAGTGCTCGGAGGCGATTCGCTCGCCCTGGTAGGGGTGGTTCGGCGTCTCGTAGTGTTTGGTGTCGCTACCGAGCGCCATTATTCGTCACCCTCCTCGGCGGCCTCTTCGGCCTGTTCTTCTCGGATCTCCTCGACGTTGACGCCGATGGTCCCCTCGGTACGACCGGTGGACTTCGTCCGCTGGCCGCGGACCTTCTGACCGCGCTTGTGGCGGACTCCCTTGTAGGAGTCGATCATCTTCATGCGGTTGATGTCGTGCTGACGGGTCAACTGGAGATCGTTGCCAATCTCGTGGGTGGTTTCGCCGGTGTAGAAGTCCCGCTGGCGGTTGGTTAGCCACTCGGGAACGTCTTCGGCGTAGCTCTCTACGATATCGACGACGCGCTCGATGGTGTCCTCCTCGAGGCGGCCGAACGTCGCGGTTCGGTCGACCTCGGCCTTCTCGGCGATGATCCGGGCGGTTCGTCGACCGATCCCGTTCATCTCGGAGAGCGAGCGCTCGACGGACTTCGTCCCGTCCAGGTCGGTCTGACCGATCCGGACGAAGTACTGAAGATCGTCGTCGTCCTGTTGTTCTTGAGGGTCTTCCTCGCTCATGTGTCGTGTATCTGTGTCTGGTCTGCGTGCGATGCGAGTACTGATGGAATCCCATCAGCGTGGTCTGGGTCCGACGTCGTGGCGGGGATTCGAACCCCGGAGGCTTGACGCCACATGGTTAGCAACCATGCGCCTTGGGCCGCTTGGCTACCACGACTCGTGTCTATCATCGCCCTTCCGGACTCGGGGGCGGACCCCCTACAGCGTATTGCACTCGAACGTATCCGTGTGGGGTACTTAAGCGCAACGAAACGCCCACCGCCCCGGCCACACTGGGCCCCGTTCTGTCACTCGTTCGAAACACTCCTAACTTATTACGGTCGACACGATAGACCGAACTAACAGGTGTCCCGAAACGACCTCCTCGCCCGTCTCGTCGCTGCCGTCATCGGTATCGTTGCGATCGCGATCGCCGCAGCGACGCTTCGCTCACCGGTCGAAACCGGCGGCGACGGCGGGCAGGGGAGCGGCGAGGAAGTCGGCCGTCCCCCCTCGGAGGCACCCGACGCGGGCGAGCACGCGCTCCCGCTCTTCGAGTTTCTCTTCTACGCGCTCATCGTTCTGGGTGCCATCATTCTGGCGTGGTATCTGATCACCCACCGCCGGGAGATGGTCAAGATGATTGCCGTCTACCTGGCGGTCGGTCTTCTCGTCCTGGCGCTGGTCGGCGCGTTCTTCTACTTCGGCGTCGGCGAACAGCTTCCGGAACGAGAGGTGCCGGATGAACTACAGGCGGGCGAAGAGTTCGGCGGCGAGGAGCCCGGCGAGGGTGACGGCGACGCCGATCCCATGCCGTTCGGACCCCTGATCGGGCTGCTCGCGGTCCTCACCGTGATCTTCGTTGGAACGTTGTTTCTCAGTGGCCTCTCCGACGACGAGGACGCCACCGGCACCGTCGTCGCCACCGAGCCGGAAGCGGGGACCGACGACGCAGTCGCTGTCGCCGCAGCCGCCGGACGCGCCGCCGACCGCATCGAGAACACCACCGACGTCGACAACGAAGTGTACCGGGCCTGGCGGGAGATGACCGACCTCCTCGAGGTTTCCCGGCCCGAAACGAGCACGCCCGGCGAGTTCGCCGACGCGGCCGCCGACGCCGGCCTCGAGCGCGAGCACGTCCGGGAACTGACCCGGCTGTTCGAGGACGTCAGGTACGGCCACCGCGAGGCGACCGAGGAGATCGAAGCGCGCGCGGTCACGGTTCTACGGCGAATCGAGGAGGCGTATGCGGAGGCCGACGCCGCCGGAGGTGACCGCGAGTGAGCGTTCGTCTCGTTCCGCTGGGACTCGGTGTCGCCGCGTTTCTCGTCGGCCTCGCGGTGTTGTTCGACACCGTGGCAGTCAACACCGTCCAGGGGACCATCATCCTCGTCGGGATCATCGTGACATTCGGCGCGTTCCGGCCGCTGTACCGCCGACTCGACGCACGCGAGCAGCTCGGAACGCCGGATCCCGAACACCGCATCCAGGTACCGGTCCCCGGCGAGTCGCTGCGCGAGGCCGTCGACCAGTTCCGATCGGAGACCGTCGCGTTTACCGTGACGAGCAAACGGATCGTCGACGGCCTTCACGGCGCGGCGCTCGCCGTTCTCACCCGGTTCAACGGCCTCTCGAACGAGGAGGCCCGACGGCGAATCGAGGCGGGGACCTGGACCGACGACGAGCACGCCGCCGCCTTCCTCTCGCCCGACCTCGAGCAGCCGGCGGACTCGCTTCGCCAGCGGATCGCACGCCGCCTCGACCGCTCCAGCGACTTCCGCCTCGGCGTTCGCCGAACCGCCGCGGCGGTCGCCGCGATCGGTTACACCGGACTCGGAGGCCGAGCCCAGCCGGACGATCTCCCCCAGTACGATCGCGAGGAGCTCGAGGACGTCGTCCCCCGGACGACGACCGAACGCGTGGACGGAGTCGTCGACCGGACCCGCCGCTCGACCGGCTACTGGACGGGGATCGGTGCGATCGCGCTGTTCGCGGTCGGTATCGGCGCGGCCGCCGAATCCCCGGCGGTCGCGCTCGCCGGCGTCGTCGGCGTCGGGTACGCCGGCTTCGCCGCCGCCCTCGACGCGCCCGCGCCCGCCCTCACCGTCGACCGAACTGTCGACGAGGAGTCGCCCGAACCCGGCGACGAGGTCGCCGTAACCGTCGAGATCACCAACGACTCCGGCTCGCTCGTCCCCGACCTCCGGTTCGTCGACGGCGTTCCCTCGGGACTGGCCGTCACCGACGGCTCGAGTCGGATCGGAACGACGCTTCGCCCAGAGGAGTCGGTTACCCTCGAGTACACGGTGACCGCCCGCCGCGGTCGCCACGAGTTCGATCCCGCGCTCGCGATCACGCGCGACCTCTCGCGGTCGACCGAACGAGAGTTGCTGATCGGCTGTGAAACCGTCATCTCCTGTGAACCGGTCCTCCGACCGACGGCGACACCGGTTCCGCTTCGCACGACGGCAGCGACGTTCTCCGGCCGGCTGATGACCGCGGAGGGGGGCGCCGGAACGACGTTTCACTCCGTTCGCGACTACCGCCGCAACGACCCCCTGAACCGGATCGACTGGAACCGCCACGCCCGAACGGGCGAACTCGCAACTCTCGAGTTTCACGAGGAGCGTGCGGCTCGGGTGCTGGTGCTCGTCGACTCCCGGAAGGCGGCCTACCTCGCGCCGGAGCCCGACGCCGCCCACGCGGTCGACCGATCGGTCGACGCGGCCGGGCGGATCGCGGCCTCGCTGCTCGAGGAGAGCGACACGGTCGGACTGGCGGCGTTCGGTCCGCTCAGTCGTCCGGACAGCGACGACGGCTGGGACCCCTGCTGGCTGGCGCCGGCGTCCGGCCACCACCATCGGGTGCAGCTCCAGCAACTGCTCACGACGCACCCACAGTTTTCGACGGTTCCACCCGAAGTGACGACGCGCTGGCTCACCCAGCTCAGAGTCCTTCGGCGTCGGCTCTCGGGGGAGACGCAGATCGTGTTTCTCTCGCCGCTGTGTGACTACCCCTCAGCGATGATCGCGCGGCGACTCGACGCACACGGCCACCCGGTGACGGTCATCAGCCCCGATCCGACCGCCGAGCGGACGACCAGTCAGCAACTCGCGCGGGTCGCCCGGCGAATTCGCCGCTTCGACCTCCAGCGGAGCGGGATTCCGGTTATCGACTGGCGAGCCGAGGAGACGCTCGACGACGCGCTCGCCCGGACGAACGCGGGTGATCGACGGTGAGCGAACTCACCCGTCTGCCGACGCGGATCGCGAGCGTTGCCGCCGGCGTCGCCGGGATCGTCGCCGTCGCCACCGCTGGGATGGGGTCAGTAAACGCTATCGCCATCGCTGCGGTCGGCTTCGTCTGTCTCAGCGTCGGGCTGGTTCGCGGAACCCGCCTTGCGGTCGACCTCGGCTGTCTGCTGCTGTTCGCCGGCGTCGTCGTCTCCGGTCTCGGAAGCGACAGCGTCGAACTGACGGTGCTCGGAACCGTCGCCGCCGTCATCGCCTGGGATCTGGGACAGGATGGCATCGACCTCGGGGAGCAACTCGGGCGGGAGACGGCGACGGCTCGACTCGAGACCGTCCACGTCGTCTCGAGCCTGTTCGTCGGACTGCTCGCGGCGACGCTCGGCTACGGGGTCTACCTCTTTGCAGCCGACGGACAGCCGGCTTCGGCCGTCGTCCTCCTGTTGCTCGCGGCCTGTTTCGTCGTCATGGGGCTGGGTTCGCGCGCGTAGCTGCGCCGCGACCTACTCAGACCCCGATGTACTCCTCGTTGAACTCCCACTCGCCGCGTTCGTTTCGGACCATGTACTCGCCGTAGTACGGCACGCGGTTGGCGACGACCTCACGGAACGCCTCGCGGATCTCCGGTCTGGTCATCTCGCCCATCGATCGCAGGTCGTCGTTGCGGTTGAGACACCCCTTCAGGTAGCCCTGGTGGGTCACCCGGACGCGGTGACAGTTCGCACAGAAGGTGGGGTTCTCGACGGGATCGACGATCTCGACCATGCCGCCCTCGCCACTGGGGCCGCCGATCCAGTACCGTTTGCGGTCGTGCATCTCGCGGTGTTCGATCTCCTCGGCCTGTTCGGCGAGCCAGCCGTGGACGCGCTCGATGTCGACGTTCCACTCCGGCTTGCCGGTTAGCTCCGGCATGTACTCGATCAACTGCAACTGGAGGCCGTCGTTTTCGGCGACGTGGTCGACCATCTCGGGGACGTAGCCCGCGGTGTGCTCGAAGACGACCATGTTGAGTTTGACGGGGTCGAGCCCCGCCTCGAGGGCCGCCTCAACGCCCTCCATCACCGCGTCGTAGCCGCCGCTTTTAGTGATCTCGGCGAACGCCTCCCGGTCGAGGGCGTCCTGGGAGACGTTCACCCGCGAGAGGCCGGCGTCGACGAGCGCCTCCGCGCGCCCGGGGAGAAAGGTGCCGTTGGTCGTCAGCGACGTTTCCATCGAGTCGGGCGTGCGCTCGATGATCTCCTCTAAGTCCTGGCGGAGCATCGGTTCGCCGCCGGTGAACTTCACGGCGTCGACGTCAAACTCGGCGGCAACCTCGAGAAATCGCACGACGTCGTCGGTAGCCATCTCGTCGTCGCCCGGCGCCATCGGACCGCGGGTGTCACCGAGTCCTTCGTTGTGACAGTAGACGCAGTCGAAGTTACACCGATCGGTGAGCGAAACGCGAACCCCCGTTACCTCGCGTCCGAAGTCGTCGGTGAGCATCGATCACTCGTTGCAGGCGAATCCGCTTAAACGCGCCGACCGATCCCCTCGTCCGTAACCAGTATCGGTTACGATTTTCGAGGGGGTACACAACCGCCGGTTCTCCAGCGGCGAACCCGGGAGGGGACCACTCTTAACCGTCGGCACCCTGGAAGTAGTCGATGAGTACGATCGCCGAACTCACGATTCCCGCGGACGAGTTTGCGCTCCGGCAGGCGCTTGAAACGACCGGTGGTGTCGAAGTCGAGATCGAACGCGTCGTCGCCTACGATCCGGATCAGGTGATGCCGTACGTCTGGTTTACGGGGGAGCCGGAACGGCTGGAAGCGCTGAACGACGCCCTCGAGGACGACGCCAGCGTCGAGGGGGCGGAACTGCTCACGGATCTGGGTGAGGAGCGTCTCTATCGAATGAGCTGGGTCGACGACGTGACGATGATAATCCACCTGCTGACCGAGGAGAAGGCGACGATCCTCAAAGCGCGCGGGGAGGGGAGCCACTGGCGGTTCCGAATCCTGTTTCCCGAGCGGGAGTCTCTCGCCCGTACCTACGACTTCGCGGGCGAGGAAGGGCTGGCGATCAACATCGAGAAGATCCACCAGCTCGACGACGACCGGCAGGGGCGCCACGGTCTGACCGACGCGCAACACGAGACGCTCGTCGCCGCGCTCGAGGGGGGATACTACGAGATTCCACGCGATGCGGATATGGAAGCGCTCTCGACCGAACTCGGCATCTCTCACCAGGCGCTCTCCGAGCGACTGCGTCGAGCTCACCGCGCGCTCGTCGAGGACGTAATCGCGATCGGGACGGAGGAAACGGCCGAGCCGGAAAAGCCGACCTGATACTGATCGCTGTAACTGGTTCCCGGTAATCGCTGTCCCGGTGAGTGTCACCGATACCGAATTACGACGGACCGTACGAGTCGACACAATACCTACCGTCCTCGAGAACGAGCGAAACCGTATGGACGACGAGATGCTCAGCGATCAGCGTCGGCTGGTCGAACTGCTCGAGGAGGAGGGGTGGGACGTGACCGACGTCGAACTGTCGGCGTACGATAGCCCGTGGGCCGACGATGACGATCCCGAAGCGACGGTGACGCTAACGGCACGGAAGGGCTACGAACCCGCGGACGAGAGCGGAACGGACGACGACAACCCGTTCCGGCTCAAGTGAGGATGTCGGGACCGCTCAGCCCTTGATGTTGCAGACGGGGAACGTTCTGGCGACCTTGTCACCGATTCCCAGGGCGTCGGAGACGCGAACGACCTCGTCGACGTCCTTGTACACCCCGGGGGCCTCCTCGGCGACCGTCGCCCCCGACTGGGCTTTGACGTAGATCTGCTGTTGGTCCCGAAGTTCCTCCTGGACGTCGCCGCCCCAGTAGTCCTTCTTGGCCTGCGTTCGGCTCATCACCCGCCCGGCACCGTGGGCGGTCGAACCGAAGGTGAGATCCATCGAGCGCTCGCCGCCGCGGAGAACGTAGCTTCCCGCGCCCATGCTGCCGGGGATGATCACCGGCTGGCCCACCTCGCGGTAGGCCTTCGGAACCTCGGGGTGGCCCGCCGGGAACGCGCGCGTCGCGCCCTTGCGATGAACGTAGAGTTCGCGCTCTTCGTCTCCGACGGTGTGGAACTCTTTTTTGGCTATGTTGTGGGCCACGTCGTACAGCAGCTCCATCTCCATGGCCTCCCAGGAGCGGTCGAACACCCGCTCGAAGACCTCTCGGGTGCGGTGCATGATCAGCTGGCGGTTGACCCACGCGAAGTTGATCGCGGCGTTCATCGCCCCGTAGTAGTCCTCGGCGAGCTGTGAGCCGGCGGGCGCGGCGGCCAGCTCCCTATCGGGCAACTGATTGAGGAGGCCCTGGTGCTGTTGTTCGATCTTTCGCAGATAATCGTTACACGTCTGGTGACCCAGCCCGCGCGAGCCGCAGTGGATCAGGACGACGATCTGGTCCTCCTCGAGTCCGTACGCCTCTCCCACCTCCGCGTCGAAAATATCGGTCACGCGCTGGACCTCGAGGAAGTGGTTCCCCGACCCCAGCGAGCCGATCTGATTCTTCCCGCGATCCTTGGCCTTCTGGCTCACCTTCGAGGGATCGGCACCCTCGCGCATTCCCTCGTCCTCGCAGTGTTTGAGGTCGTCCTCGACGGCGTGGCCGTGCTCGAGCGCCCAGTCCACCCCGCGAGCCAGGATCTCGTCGACGGTGTCGACGCCTGCTTCGACGACCCCGCCGCCGCCGAGTCCCGACGGGATGTTCGCAAAGAGCGAGTCGACGAGCTCCTCCTCGCGGCCCTGGAGATCGTCGTAGGTGAGGTTGGTCCGCATCATCCGGACGCCGCAGTTGATGTCGTACCCGACCGCTCCCGGCGAAATACAGCCGTTTTCGGCGTCGAGCGCCCCGACTCCGCCGACCGGGAAGCCGTAGCCCTGGTGGCCGTCGGGCATACAGAGCGCGTAGTTCGTGATCCCCGGCAGGTGGGTCGTGTTTTTCAGCTGTTCGAGGGTCTTGTCCTCGCTGATCTCCCTGAGCAGCGCCTCGCTCGCGAGTACGCGCGCGGGAGTGCGCATCTCTCCCTCTCGTGGGATCTCCCAGACGAACTCCCGGACCTGCTCGAGGGTGATGCCGTCTGCGTCGAACGTGGTCATACTCGGACGTTCGCCATCGGGCGTGAAAGCACCTGCGCTCGATCGATCCGTCGGACGGTTCCGAACGAGTGGACCGACTACGATCCGGAAGCCGGTGTCGGGGCCGCTTCCTCGAGTTCGTCCTCAACGACCTCCATCCGGTTGTCGAGGGCGTAGGGGCCGCCGCCGGTGATCAAGAGCACGGAGGCCATCCCGAACAGCGCGACGTGGGCCAGAACGGGATCGTCGGGCAGCGCGAAGAGTGTGAGCGAGAACATCGTGATCGCGGTCGCCGCTCCGGCGCGGGTGAAGACCCCCGCGACGAGTGCGAGGCCGAGAGCCGTCTCGGCGAGGCCGGCACCGAGCACCCAGAGTTCGGGGCTCACGGGGATCACCGCCGTCAGGTCGTACCGGTCGACGACCGCGAGGGCGAGTCCCGGTTGCAACAGCTTCTGTGTGACGCCGAGATAGACGAACGTGACGCCGAGCCCGACTCGAGTGACCGTCGGCAGGTAGCGTTCGTAGGGCTCGACTCGCTCCCGGAACCGTCGGGCGCGGTCGTAGACGACGTCGACCCGGCCGTACAGCGTCCCCGGTCCGCCGACGATCCGTCCGAGGACGTGATCGGCGCTCGGCTTCCCGCTGCCGACCAGCGTGATAGCGAGCAGACCGCCGACGAACTCGAGCTGTAACAGTAGCGTCGGCCAGATTGCCGCACCGACGAGGTAGATCGCGAGCGCGACGAGCGCGACGAGTCGCGTCGCCAGCCCGAACAACAGGAGAAAACCGAGTGCCACCTGGAGCAGGCGAAGTTGAACATCGACCGCAGGGCTAACGAAGTAGCCGGCAAAGCCCGCGCCGATCAGCGGGATGCCAAAGGAGATTCGCAGGAGCCAGGGGACGTATTCCGTGTACTCCCGCATGGCGAACCGAAACGCGGCGACATCGCGGGGTGCGGGTCGAACCCACAGGTAGCCGGTCGCGACGGCGAGAACGATCAGCGCACCAGCGAGCAGGGGACCGACGACGGCGGGATCCGACAGCGCCTCCCGGAAGAACTCGGCGACACCGACGTCGTGTTCCTCATCGACGACGTACTCCTCGTGGGCGCCGACGGAACCAACCGCGAGCACGAGCGAAGCGAGCATCGAAGCCACGAACGCGGACCGCCGACGGCGGAGCCCACTGAACATGCGGCCCGGTACGGCAACGACGGATAAAACGCTCCCGTCCCGGATCGAGTGGCTGCTACACGTCGAAGACGACGTACGCCTCCCACTCCCCGTTGCGTTCCTCGAGACGCATCTCCGAGTAGGTCACCGCCTTGATCTCCCTGGCGGTGATCTCCGAGAGGGGGATTCCGCGGGCCCGGCCCTCGAGACGCCACTCGCCGTTTTCCGTGATGGTCACGTCGTTATCGGCGGGAAGCTCGAGCCGGACGTCCCGCAGGTAGATGAGCTCGTCGAGGTAGTCGAACAACAGCGCCTCGCGGCTTTCAGCGGTAACGGAGAGCTCGAACGGGTCGGCGGGGCCGCCAGCGTCGGACTCCGCCTCGGGAATCGACTCACAGGAGGCCGCCGCCAGCCCGTCGGCGACGCCCGCGAAGACCGCCTCGAGGTTTTCGCCCGTCGCGGCGACGCCGACGTCGGCAGTGTGGTCCCGAAGTTCGAAGGGCATCACGACTCCCTTCGCCAGCTCGGGTGGTATGTCCGTCGCTTTCGACCGCCCGCCGTCGTGCGTGAGGCGGCTCCGTCCCCACGTTCCGCGGACGCGGATACCCAGCGACTCTCGAATCGAGCGGCGACTTATCGTCACGTGGTGGCACTACTCCCGCAGTTGCTGCCGGTGGAATTATATTGTCGCTGCTGCTACGATGTGGTAGTGAGCGTCAACGTAGACAGTCGCGTCGTCCCGCCAGGCAGCGACGACTTCGTCGACGATGCCTGGCTGCTCAAAGAGCAGATCCACGACGAGGAGGGTGTGCTCAAACAGCGATGGGACTTTTTCACGGACGCCTACCGCCGCTCGACGGTTCACTGCTACCTCCACGACCGCGACCTGGTCGGTTTCGCCGCCGTGCGCCGCGACGGCTACATCCTCTTTCTCGCCGTCTCGCCGGCCTGCCGCGGCGAAGGGATCGGCAAACGGCTCGTCGCTCGCGTCGCCGACGATAACCGAACCGTCACCTGCCACGCCCGGACGACAAACGAGAACGCCCTCCGGTTCTACGAACACCTCGGCTTCGAGATCAAACGCCGCATCGACAACTACTACGAGGACGGCGGCGACGCCTACTACCTCAAACTCGGCTCCGACACAGGCATCGCGGACCGCCTCTCCGATTTCGTGCGCCGATAACGCGGTCGGCGTGAACGCCGCCGTCCGACCGCAACTCCGGCAGGATTATACCACCCCACGGGAGAGTACTCGAGGCATATGGAGGAGCGAACGAGGGCGTACCTTCGGGGCCGGTTTCGCGACCACTACCGCCGGGCGGATATCACGCTGCCACCCGCTGCAAACGAGCGCGAGTGGGGCTTTATCCCGTGGACGGAGGGGCCGGGCACAACGATGGTGCGCCACCGGTCGCTGCTCGAACTGGGCGACCTCGAGTCGTTCCTCGAACGAAAGCGGCCCCGGCACGTCTACTTCTCGGCCGGGCGCTACCGCGACCCCGGTGCGGGGTCGATGAGCGAGAAGGAATGGCGCTGTTCCGATCTGGTCTTCGACCTCGACGCCGATCACCTGCCGCGGGTAACGCTGGGCGAGGACTCCTACGCGGAGATGCTCGCGACCTGCAAGGACGCCCTCCTGCGACTGCTCGACTTTCTCGAGGACGATTTCGCGTTCGAGGAACTCGAGGTCGTCTTCTCGGGCGGCCGGGGTTATCACGTCCACGTCCGCGACGAGTCGATACTCGAACTGGATCGCGAGCACCGCCGGGAGATCGTCGACTACGTCCGCGGCATCGGCCTCGAGTACGAACAGCTGATCGAGGAGGAAACGGTCGCCGGACTCGGACGGAAGACGCCGACACAACGGCGAACTCTCAGAACCGAGGGCGGCTGGGGCGCACGCGCCCACCGGGAACTCATGGCGTTTCTGGACGACCTCCTCGAACTGGACGACGAGGACGCCTTAGAGCGCCTCCAGGAGTTCGACGGTATCGGCGAGGGGAAGGCGACGGCGACGCTCAACGCCGCGCGCAACAACCGTGCCGAGATCGAGGCCGGTAACGTGACGGTTCACACCGCCGTTTCACAACTCGCCGAGCGCTTTGCCGCTCGTGCCGTCGAGGCGGACAACGCGCCGATCGACGAGCCGGTGACCACCGACACGAACCGGCTCATCCGCCTGCCAGGCAGTCTCCACGGGGGGAGTGCGCTCGAGACGAAGCGCATCGCTCGGGACGAGATCGACGCGTTCGACCCCCTGGTCGACGCCGTTCCGGAGACGTTCACCGGCCACGAGATCGCCGTCGACGTAACCGGCGGCGGGACGGTCGAAATCGGGGGAACGACCCGCGAGATCGAGTCAGGGGCCCAGCGCCTGCCGGAACACGTCGCCATGTTCCTCATGGCCCGCGGGCGAGCGGAGAAGGAAAAGGAGTGAGCCGTAGAAATCTCACGACGATATATTTACAACCCCGGGCGATGTTCACTCAGTTCAGGAGTTCACTCCGGCCGTCCTGACGGGGCGGCAACAGGTGGTGGGTAGCAAAGGATGAATTTAGACGAGTTGCGCACGGTCCAGAGCAAGGAGCGCCAGAAGGACAGCCTCCAGCACCTGCGCCCGTCGTTCTACCAGGAGGTCGGCGAGTACATCACGAATCTCGAGGCCGAGCGCGAACGCGTCGCCGAGGCCGCCGACGATCCCTTCTCTTCGCCCGAAGTCGGCCGACTTACGGACGAGATCGAGACGGCCACCGACGTGGTCGAGGCCATCTACGAGCGCCGAATGGGGAAACTCGTCAAGCAGGCGAGCCTCGCCGCGGCGGGGATGGCCGCGGACGACGAGGGACTGACCGCCGAGGAGGCCGACCTGTTCGACGACCTGGTCGAGCGAATCCAGACGAACAAGGGCCGAGTGCTTGACGTCCTCGAGGGCGTCGACCCCGAGGACGCTGCGGATGTCGAGGGCGCTCGAGCGGAGCCAGCCGAAGACGACACGCCGCCGACGCCACCGGATCAGCCGGCTGCCGATCAGCGCCCCGAGCCAACCCCCGACGACGCAGCGGACGACGGCGTCAGCGTCGCGGACGCGATGGGTGGTGATCTCCCCGCGGCCGCGGAGCCACCGGCCGAATCCGACGCCGAGGAACCCGCCTCGAGTACCGACACACCGGCGGCGCCGCCGGACGACCCCGATCCCCGGGCGAGGCGAGACGAGCGGCCCGCGGGGGAGCCATCGGACTCCGATTCGGAGCCCGAAACCCCCGACGCTGGCGACGACCCCTCGGTCGACCGCGTTACCGTTCGGATCACCAGAGACATCGGCTCGATTCTCGGCGTCGACGATCGGGAGTACACGCTCTCGAGCGACGACATCGTCACCCTGCCCGAACAGAACGCGACGCCGCTGGTCGACCGGGACGCGGCGACGCCCCTCGAGTAGCGCCCTCTCGGCGACCCCGAAGCGAAATCACCGCACGCGTTTGCAACCGACAGACATACCCTCGAACGGCCGAACCCACAGGTATGCTTACAGTCGGTGACGAGGCACCCGAGTTCGAACTGCAGAATCAACACGGCGAGACGGTTCGGCGCTCCGATTTCGAGGGCCAGCGCCTCGTCGTCTACTTCTACCCGCGGGCGAACACCGAGGGCTGTACGATCGAGGCTTGCGCCTTCGAGGACCACCGTCCCGATTTCGACGCCCGGGACGCGGCCGTCGTCGGGATCAGCGACGATCCCGTCGAGGATCTCGAGCGCTTCGCCGACGAGCACGGTCTCGAGTTCGACCTCCTCTCCGATGAGGAAGGCGAGGTGTCGACGCTCTACGAGTCCTACGGGGAAAAGCAGATGTTCGGCAACACGTTCGACGGCGTCTTCCGCAACACGTACGTCGTTGGGCCGGACGGAACGATCGAGGCCGTGTACGAGGGAGTCTCGCCCGAAGGCCACGCGGCGGAGGTGCTGGAGGGGCTCGAGGGCGAGGGCGACTGAACCAGCGAGGCCTACGCAGGGTTCCGACCGCACACGGCGCTCGCGGAGCGGGTCGAGCCGAGGCGGGTCGCTATGGCCAGCCACCGGGGAGTTCGTCCCGATGATCGCCCATCACGCCGAGAACCGGTTCGACCTCCTCGAAGGCGGACCCTCGCCGTATCGTCCCGTCTTCTCTGTTCCACTCGAGATACTCCGCTTCGACGAGTCTCGGAATGTGGACGTGGTGAAGTTCGGTCACGAGCCGTTCGAGGTCGTCGTCCTCGGTGGCGATCCTCTCGACGTCGAGTGCGTCGCGCGATTCGCGGTCGCCGACGAGCAGGAGAAGACGCCGACGGTGCGGATCGCTGAGGACGTCGAACAACCGGTTCAGGGGTTGGGCATCATCGGAGCGGACGGGTGCGCGTTGCGCCATGACTCCCGGTTGACGGACGGCAGTGGAAAGGATACCGTCGAACGTGTTTCACCGTCAGGATCGCCGACGCGTATTATCTAGATCGGGGCGGATCCGTCCCGCGATGTGGCGTTACTGCAGCCGTCCCGGCCGCTGCAGGGGACGAGGCTCGAGCCTGCGGGTGACGGAACTCGAGCGACCGCGAGCGGCTGCGAACCCGGCGCGTTCAGCTGTTCTCGAACGCCAGTTCGCAGAGCCGGCGCTCGGCTTCTCGGAGGTGATACGAGAACGTCGACTGCGTGATGTCCAGCGCGTCGGCCAGCTCCTTGCCCGTTCGCTCGCGCGGCGATTCGAAGAATCCGCTCAGGTACGCCATCTCGAGGATTTCCCGCTGGCGGTCGGTGAATCGATCGTCGAGGGCGTCCCGAAGGTTCTGTGGCGTCGTGACCGGTCGATCGCGGGTGCGATGGGCCGCGAGCTCCGTCGTCGGGTAGATGTCTCGAACGCGTTCGACGAACTCGCGAGTGGAACTGTCGGCGGGGAGGTCGACGACGACCGTGGTGGCGTCGTCCCCCGCGGTGAGCGAGCGGATGAGGGCGTGGTTGTCGAGGAGACGTGACGCGAGTGTCGGCTCGGCGACCGTCGCCTCGAACGCACACCGCGTTTCGTCTTCCCGAATCTGCTCGATTCCGGCGACGCCGGGCAGCCGCTCGCCGGCGGCGAGAACCTCGTCTGCCGGTGCCTCCCGCGTCGTGAAGAACAGGCGGTCGAGATCGTCGCCGTGCGGAACGAGTCCGTCGAACTCGACCTCGCAGTCGATCGCCGCCGCCAGCTCGGCCAGGACGTCGTCCGCATCCCCCACCGTGAGCGTGAGTTCGACGACGCTGTCGGTCAACAGCGTTCGTTTGGTGTGGACCGCGTCGATCGCGTGAGCGATCGTCTCCCCGAGCTCGGCCAGGACGGCGTGGTCGCGTTCGTCCGGCTGCGGGTGGCCGGTGTACACAGACAGCACGCCGTACAGCGAGTCGTGATACACCAGCGGAACGGCGATACACGAGCGAGCGCCCCGATCCAGCGTGGCTTCCCGCCAGGCGGCGGCGCGCGGATCGATCGCGACGTCGGAGATGACCTGTAGCTCCTGGGTTTGCACCGCGGTCGCGACCGGGTTCCGGTCGATCGGCGGCTCGTCGGTCGCGATGGCGAGCGCGTTCACGTACCCGTCGTCGACTCCGGCCCACTCTCGCGGCTCGACCGTCTCGGTGACCGGATTTCGCTCGCCGATCCAGGCGAACTCGTAGTAATCGGAGGCCGACAGCCGCTCGCAGACGGCCCGGTCGATCGCCTCGAGGCTGTCGGCCTCCACCAGGGCCTGATCGATCTCCCGGATGAGACTGTTCAGCCTGTCGAGGCGCTCGAGTTCCTCGTTTCGCTTCGACAGCTGCTGTTTGCCTTCGGCGCGATTCCAGGCCGTTTCGACGGTCGTCGCGACCGTCTCCGCGAGGTCGATCGTCCGATCGTCGAACGCGTCCGGTCGGGTCGAACCGGCGCAGACGACGCCGTGTCTCCCCAGCGGGACGAACAGACAGCTCCGTATCGGAGGTCCGGACCTGACGCCGTCGGGAGCGTCTTCCTCGATGTCGATGGTGAGTTCGCTCGAGACAAACGTCTGCCAGACGCGGTCGTCGAACCCTTCGAGCCGGTCGACCGCCTCGGAGCCGACGACATCGACGCGGCTGGCGTGCTCTTCGAGACTTCCGGTTACCTCGTCGTAGCGCCACAGCGCGGCGTACTCGACGTCGAGGACGGCCCCCGTCAGCGAGGCAACCTGGTCGCTGATCGTCGACGGATCCGCCTCCATCAGCTCGTGGCTGGCGTCGTTGAGCCGCTCGAGTGCCCGCTGGGTGCGCTTTTGCTCGGTAATGTCGTTGAAGAGAATCGCGACCTTTCGCTCCGCCGGCTCGCCGATTCGAAACGCGTAGACATCGAACCACCGGTCCCAGTCGGCAACGTACTGGACGGATCGCGTCGCCTCGCCGGTGCGTGCGACCTGTCCATACGTGTCGTACCAGTCCTGCTCGATCTCGGCAACCAGGTCGTTCGTCGTTCCCCCTTCAGCGTCCACCAGCCCGGTGAGCGCCTCGAACGCCGGGTTCGCCTCGAGGATCCGGAAGTCGACCGGCACCTCCGCCTCGTCGAAGAGCAACTCGACGATACAGAACCCCTCGTCGATCGACTCGAACAGCGTCCGATAGCGCGCTTCGCTCTCGCGCAGGGCCTCCTCGACCTCCCTGCGCTCGGTAATATCCGTGAGCGCACCGGGGAACGTCTGGGCGTCGCCGTTCTCGTCGCACTCGACGTGACCGCGGGCGACCACCCACCGCTGTTCTCCCTCGGCGTTCCAGACGCGGTACTCCTCTTCGTACTCGCCGCAGGTCTCGACGGCCTCTTCGATCCGTCGCACGACGCGGTCGCGGTCGTCCTCGTGGATCGAGGACAGCAGCCGGTCGAGGGAGATGCCCTCGCGCGCCGCCTCGGGATCGACGCCGAATGTGCGTGCAAATGAGCTGCCGACGGTCATCTGATCCTCGGGAATCCGCCACTCCCAGGTCCCGATCGCCCCCGCCTCGGTCGCGGCCTCTAGTTGTGCCTTCGCGTCGTGCAGGAACCGTTCGCGTTCCTTGCGCTCGGTGATGTCCTGGGCCATCGTCATACCGGCGTAGACGTCGCCGTGCTCGTCGGCGACCGGGACCGCGTGTATGAGCCAGTCTCGGCCGACGTAGGAGAGTTCGATCGTCGCCTCCTCGCCCTCGATCGCCGCCTGCAGCGTTGGCTCGAAGTCGTCGGCGACGTCACTCCCCCACACCTCACGCGGCGTTCGACCTTCCACCTCGTCCGGTGACACCGCCAGCTTCTCGAACGCCTGGCCCGCGGCGAGCGTGTACTCGAGATCGTCGTCGAACAGGGTGACGATGCCGTTGGGAAAGTTCTCCACGAGCGTACGGTAGCGCCGCTCTGACTCCTCGAGCGCCCGCTCGTGTTCCTTGCGGACGGTGATGTCGCGCCCGATACCCGCCAGGGCGGCGTCGCCGTCCGGGGTCTCGAGTCTGGACGCGCTGAACTCGTATGGGAGCCGCTCCCCGTCTTTGGTCACCACCGTCACCTCGACGCGCGAGTGCCCGGTTTCGAAGATCTCCGCGATTCCAGCTGCGAGCGCGTCGTGATCCTTCTCGACGATGAACTCCAGCGGATGCATCGACTCGACCTCCGCGTCCGAGTAGCCGGTGACCGCGGTCAGGCTCTCGTTCCACTGTCGGTAGTTCCCGGCCTCGTCGACGACATAAATCATATCGTCGACAGCGGAGAGGATGTCATCGGCGTACTCCTCGGTTCCGCTCGACGTGGAGCGATAGCGGCCGATCGTACCGGCGAGGACGTTGGCGACGCTCTGGACGAAGTTCGCGTCGTGAGCCGAAAACGTTCGTCGCTCGGTCGTCTGCGTCTCGAGTACCCCCCACGGATCGTCGACCGGGCCGATGCTGACGCCGATCCCGCTGACGACGTCGCTGTCGGGAAGGAGTTCCGAAGCCGAAAAGCGCGATTCCGTCCGGCGATCGTCGACGACGACCGGTTCGGCGGAACCGAGCGTGAAACCGACCCGCGACGCTTCCTCGCGACGAACTCTCGTCTCGACCGCATCATCTTGCCAGTCGACGCGTTGACGAAGTGAGAATTCGTCACCGCCCGGCAACAGTTCGAAAACCGCCCCGTACTCGGTATCCAGCGTCTCCGTGACGATCGTCGTCGCCTCGTCCAGCAACTGATCGAAGTCGTCCCGTTCGATCGCCCGGCGGCTGAGATCGGTAACGGCTTCCTGCTGGCGAACGACCTCCTCGAGCGCCGGATCCGTCTCTGGTGACGAATTCACGGTTCTACCCGAAATGTATGTTGGCACATACCATAACAGTCCCGGACCGAGAAGGGGGGCGCGAGGCGCTCTCTTCGACCGTAATCGGAAATAAGCGTAAGGGAGAACCGTCGGAGGCGAGGGGGCCTACTGGAAGGTCCGGCCGACTTCTCCCTCCCTGGTCTCCGGCTCGGAGGTCTGGAACTGCTCTTCGATCTCCTCGTAGCGCTCGCGCGTCTCGGGGGTCACGCTCGGCTGGACCTCGTCGAGCGCGTGCTCGAAGTGGTCCATGCTGATCCGGACGTTCCCGACCGTGTCGGCCATCTCCTCGGGAGAGACCGACTGGATGAACTCCCGCGTGGCGGCCATCGAGGCCTCGCGACAGACCGCCTCGATGTCGGCGCCGACGTAGCCCTCGGTGCGGGCCGCGAGTTCGTCGAGGTCGACCGCTTCCGCGAGCGGCTTGTCCCGCGTGTGGACCTCGAAGATCTTCCGGCGGCCGTCCTCCTCGGGAACGGGCACGTGGACGTGACGGTCGAGCCGTCCCGGGCGCAACAGCGCCGAGTCGATCAGGTCCGGGCGGTTGGTCGTGGCGATCACGACGACGTCCTCGAGTTCCTCGAGGCCGTCGAGTTCGGTCAGCAGCTGGGAGACGACGCGTTCGCCGACGCCGGAATCGCCGGTGCGCTGGCCGCGCTCGGTCGCGATCGAGTCGATCTCGTCGAAGAAGATCACGGTCGGGGCGTTCGACCGGGCCTTCTCGAAGACCTCGCGGACGCCCTTCTCGGACTCGCCGACGTACTTGTTCAGCAGTTCGGGGCCCTTGATCGAGATGAAGTTCGACTGGGCCTCGTTGGCGACCGCCTTCGCGAGCAGGGTCTTCCCGGTGCCCGGCGGCCCGAACATGAGAACGCCCTTGGCGGCCTGCATGTCCATCGCCTGGAACACCTCGGGGTAATCCAGCGGCCACTGGATCGTCTCGCGGAGCCGTTCTTTGGTGTTCGAGAGGCCGCCGACGTCCTCCCAGGTGACGTCCGGCACCTCGACGAACACCTCGCGGAGCGCGGAGGGCTGGATGCCCTTGAGCGCCTCCTTGAAGTCACGCTCGGTGACCCGGAGCGACTCGAGGACGTCCGCGTCGATCTCCTCGGACTCGAGGTCGAGTTCCGGGCGGATACGACGGAGGGCGTTCATCGCCGCCTCCTTGGTCAGGCTCTCTAGGTCGGCGCCGACGAAGCCGTGGGTGTTCTCGGAGTACTGGTCGAGATCCACGGAGTCCGACAGCGGCATCCCGCGGGTGTGGACCTGCAGGATCTCCTTACGACCCTCCTTGTCCGGGACGCCGATCTCGATCTCGCGGTCGAACCGACCACCCCGGCGAAGCGCGGGGTCGATGGCATCGACGCGGTTGGTCGCGGCGATGACCGTGACGCGGCCGCGCTCCTCGAGGCCGTCCATCAGCGAGAGGAGCTGGGCGACGACGCGGCGTTCGACGTCGCCGCCGGCGTCCTCGCGTTTCGCCGCGATGGAGTCGATTTCGTCGATGAAGACGATCGCGGGGGCGTTCTCCTCTGCCTCCTCGAAGACCTCGCGAAGCTGCTCTTCGCTCTCGCCGTAGTACTTCGACATGATCTCCGGGCCGGAGATGGTCTCGAAGTAGGCATCGATCTCGTTGGCGACGGCCTTGGCCATCAGCGTCTTCCCGGTGCCCGGCGGCCCGTGCAGCAGGACGCCCTTTGGCGGCTCGATTCCTAACTGCTGGAACAGCTCGGGGTGGCGCATCGGCAGTTCGATCATCTCCCGAACCTGATCGAGTTCGTTGTCGAGGCCGCCGATGTCCTCGTAGGTGACGTTCGGAACGCCCTCGGCGGAGCGGCCGCCACCTTCGGAGATCTGCTCGGCTGGCGTCTCGGAGATCTCGATGCTCGTCGAATCCGTGATGACGACCATCCCGCTCGGCTGCGTGCTCGCGATCTTCAGCGGCACGGACTGCCCCGAACTCGCCATCGGGCCGAACGACAGCGAGAACGGCACCGTCTGTCCCTCGGTGACGGCCTGACCGCTCAGCTTGTCGCGGACGAGCGGGCCGATGTCGCCACGGATCCGGAGGTTCTGTGGCAGCGCGACGGTCACCGACGACGCGGCGGAGACGTCCGCCGCTTCGATCGTGACCCTGTCGTCGATACCGACGTTAGCCTCCTGGCGCAGGCGGCCGTCGATCCGAACGACGTTTCGCCCGTCGTCCTCGGGGTAGCCGGGCCAGACACGGGCGACGGTTTGCGCCTCGCCCTTGCCTTCGATGAGGATGTAGTCCCCGTTCTCGAGGTCGAGTTCGCGCATCGACGCGCGGTCGATCGCGGCGAGACCGCGCCCTGCGTCCTTCTGTTTGAGTGGTTTAACGGTGAGTCTCATTCGTCTGCCTCCATCTCGATAGTGAGCACGCCGTTTTTGATAAGCGTGTTCGCGTCAGTCGCGTGTTCGGGAAGGTCGAACTCGTACTGTTCGTCGTCACTGACCACGATCACCGTCCCCTCGAGGACGTCGACGGAGGCCTCGATGCCACCGAAGTCGATCGCGAGTACGGTTTCGTCGTCGTACGTGTACTGGCGTACCAGATGCCCATCGTCGCGGGCGAGTTGTTCGAGAGTCATTATAACTAACCCAAGGTAAGCTATACTATAATATATATCTTTCGCCTGTAAACCCGGAGAAGGGAGTACGGTACGGCAAAACAGCTTGTCCGTGGTTCACGCCGATGACCGACCCCCGAACTCCGTTTCGGGCGACGCCACGGCGTGGAACGTAACTCCGGGCTTTATACGCGAATCCGACCTCTCTCCGGTATGGAACGGGTTGTGAACCTCGGGCGGGAGATCGCGTACGACCACTCCGATCGAGGCGGCGACGGAATCGGTTGTTGTTTCGTCCACGGCAGCGGCGGTTCGCGGGCAGTCTGGAAGTCACAGCGTCGCCTCTCGGGTCGACGACCCGTCACCGCACTCGATCTCAGCGGTCACGGTGACTCCGAGGATATCGACGCGGATCCCGGATACACTGCACTGTCGGCGTACGCGGACGACGTTCTCGCGGTTGCCCGCGAAACCGACTCGCGCGTGCTCGTCGGCAACTCACTCGGCGGGGCCGTCGTGCTTCACATTCTCCTCGAGCGGGAGTTCGAGCCCGAGGCGGCTGTGCTCACCGGAACGGGGGCGCGCCTCGGCGTCCTTCAGGACCTCCTCGAGTGGCTCGACGACGACTTCGACCGCGCGGTCGAGTTTCTCCACGCCGAGAATCGGTTCTTCCACGACCCCGATCCCGAACTGCGCGCGCTCTCGATCGACGCGATGCGCGAGTGTGATCGAGCCGTCACTAGCCGGGACTTTCACACCTGCCACGAGTTCGACGTCCGCGAGCGCCTGGGTGAGATCGACGTCCCCGTCCTCGCGGTCTGTGGCGAGTACGACCAGCTCACCCCTCCGTGGTTCCACGAGATCCTCGCCGCCGAGATCGATGATGCCGCGTTCTACGAGATCGGAAACGCCGCCCATCTGGCGATGCTCGAGCGACCCGAAGCGTTCAACCACGCAGTCACCGCGTTTCTCGACTCGCTCGAGACGTAACCACCGGCCGGCGCGGCCCAAACCGGTCGTTCGAAGGTCGGGGCATCTCGCAGGTATCGTACTGAAACGAGACGTGTGAGTAGTCGGGTGAACGGGGGTGCTTATGCGTCCAGCGGTGAACGTACACACATTCGTTATCCGACGCTATCGAGTGGGGAATTCCAAGAATGAGTTCGAAACTTCATCCCCAGTCCCTCGATACGCTACTGCTGCTCATCGCGCACCACCATCGAAGACAGCTCATCCTGTACTTCGCGGAGTCCGCGAACGAGACGGCGACGATCGACGAACTCGTCACCCACCTCACGAAAACCCGCCCACAGTCGGAAGCGGCCAGCCACGGTTCCCAGCAGGTCGGAAGACAGCTCTACTACGAACACCTGCCGCGGCTCGAGGACGCGGGGTTGATCGAGTGGGACGCCCACAGCGAGACGGTCCGGTACTATCCGGACGGGACCGTCGAACGGCTGTTGTACGCCATCCGTCCGCTAGCAGATCAGTACCATCCGTCGACGGACGAGAGGGAGCGACCGACGTAGTACGTATCGCGCCGAGAACGAACGCGCTCGAGAGGGGTTTCGCCCGCCCCTACGCGTCAGTAGATATCTTCCAGATCGGCTTCCTCGTGGCTGTGTGCCTCGCCCGGGAACTCCCGCCCTTCGACGGCCGAAACGTACTCTTCGACGGCCGACTCCATCTCCGCGCGAACGTTCCCGAACTGTTTGGAGAACGAGGGGCTCCACTCGCTGAGCCCCACGGCGTCGTGGAAGACGAGCACCTGCCCGTCGCAGTCGGGTCCGGCGCCGATCCCGATCGTCGGAATCTCGAGCGCCTCGGTCACCTGGGCGGCCACGTTCGAGGGAACGTGTTCGAGGACGAGCGAGAACGCTCCGGCGTCCTCGTGGTCGCGCGCCAGCTCGAGGATGCGTGTGGCCGACTCCTCGTCGGTTCCCTGGCGGGGGAAGCCGCCGTACTGATTGACGTGCTGGGGCGTGAGTCCGAGGTGGGCCATCACCGGGATGCCGAGCTGGACCATCTTCTCGGTGATCTCGACGGTGTGGGGGCCGCTCTCGAGTTTGACCGCCTGGGCGCCCTCCTCTTTGAGCATTCGGCCGGCGTTCTCGAGGCTCTGCGCCTCGTCGACGCCGAACGAGAGGAACGGCATGTCCGCAACGACGAGGGCGTCTTCGGTCGCACGAGCGACGGCGCCGACGTGTCGTGCCGTATCATCGACCGTGACGGGGACGGTCGTCTCGTAGCCGAGCGTCGTGTTGCCGACGCTGTCGCCGACGAGGATGATGTCGGTTCCGGCCTCGTCGACGATCGCCGCCGTCGGCGCGTCGTACGCCGTCAGCATCGTAATCGGTTCCTCCCCCGCCTTCGCGCGCACGTCCCGAACGGTAGGCATATCCGTAGCATTCGGTCCGGATTAGTAAACAGCACCGCTTGTGGTCGCCACCGCCGCCGCTCGCAAGCGCCCCGTCGCGACGGCGGCAAACGGCGGGCTTAATACGACGCCACCGTGATCGACGCTCGTGCCAGAACCCGTCGAATCGACGTCGCCTGAGGGGGTCGACTACGGCTGGGTGATGCAGACCACGTTCGTGATTACGATCGTGGTCGGCGCGCCGGTGGTCGCGTTGCTCTCGACGACCGCGGAGCTGTCGACGTGGGGTGCGCGAGCGGAGTTCGCGATCCGCGTCGGCGCCGTCGTCTGGATCCTGGTCGCGCTGGCGGTCTTCGCCTACGCGAAACGGGTTCAGGGGTAGTACCGCTAGTAACTCGAGGGGCCGTCACCTACGTACTCGAAGGCCGTCCCCGCCCGTTCGGCGGTCCGCTCGTCACGCGTCGAGTCGCCGATAAACAGCGTTCGTTCGGCTGAGACAGAGAGCTCTCGAGCCGTCGCGAGCAAGGGTTCGGGATCCGGCTTTCGTGTCGCGACGGTGTCCCGCCCGACGATGGCGTCGACGGCGTCGAGCAGATCGTGTTTCTCGAGGGCGATTTGGCAGGCCTCCTCGCAGTTGAGCGAACAGACGCCGACCGGTATCGACCGCGCTGTGGCCTCGTCAGCGTGGGCGAGCCGCGTCGACGTTCGGGCACCCTCTCGCTCGTGGGCGGCGATTGCCTCCTCGACGGCGTCGCTCACGCCGGCCTCGCTCGAGGCTGCGAGCAGCTCCCACAGATCCTCGCTCGGTGGCGTTTCGCCGGCGCTCGCGTACAGTTCGAGAACGTCGATCGCAACGGCGGTCCAGTCGACGTCCAGATCGACGAGGGTTCCGTCCAGATCGTAGACGACTGCGTCGTACTCTGTCACGACTGTGGGTACGCACAACCGCGGAATTAAGACTTCGGTGCATCTTGCGGCCAAACGGGAAGAGGCAGCTCTCGAGAACGAGACGAGAAACACATATGTTGGACGACGTTTTCCTCAGACTTTATTTTCTCCGGGAAACAATCGCCTCGTGATGAAAGATCGACCCAACGGTGTGGGGTCGTCTACGACGTCGGATAGGGGCGGTGAGGGGACAACACCGCAGTTTCTGACGCTCGCCAGCACGGTAAGTGACGGCGTCTTTCAGCTCGACGTCGACGCCCGGTTCGTGGCGGTCAACGACGTTCTGCTCGAACAGGCGGGGTACGCACGCGGCGATCTCCTCGGCACGCATGCGTCGACGCTGTTCGACGGCGAGACGACGGCTCTACTCGAGGACGTCGCGCGCTCGACCCGGGAGCCGTCTCCGGACGGACTTCGCGCGTCTCCGGCAACGCTGCTGACTGAGGCGGGAGCGGTCGGCTGCGAGCTACGGTACAATCCGCTCGTGGCCGATGGAACGGTCCAGGGTGCCATCGGCGTCGTCCGGAATTTCGGTGAGCGACCACCGACGACGACGGGCTGGGACCCGACGGAACCGACCGATGCGATCACGAGCGTCCTCGACGAGGCGGACGTGGGCGTCTTCGTTCTCGACGCTGACTTCGAGGTCGCGTGGATCAACGAGACCGCCGCGACCTACTTCAACCTCGAGCGTGCCGACGTGCTGGGGCGCAACAAGCGTCGGCTCCTCGAAGAGGAGATCCGAACCGTCGTCGACGACCCCGACTCCTTCGTCGACACCGTTCTCGCGACGTACGAGGACAACAGTTACGCCGAACGATTCGAGTGTCGTTTCCGGTCCGGCGACGGGAACGGTCGGTGGCTCGAGCACCGAAGTAAACCGATCGAGTCCGGCCAGTACGCTGGCGGTCGGATCGAACTCTACTACGACGTCACTGCCCGAAAGCGATCCGAACAGCGCCTGCACGAGCACGAACAGCAGTTCGCCTCGCTGATCGACGCGGTCAACGAGTACGCGATATTCATGCTCGAACCCGATGGCACCATCGCCACCTGGAACGAGGGGGCGCGCCAGATCAAAGGCTACGACGCCGAGGAGATCATCGGTGAACACTTCTCGACGTTCTACACGGCCGAGGAAACCGATGCGGGGGTTCCGACGCGTAACCTCGCGACCGCCGCGCGGTCGGGCCACGTCGAGGACGAGGGGTGGCGCGTCCGAAAGGACGGCACGGAGTTCTGGGCGAACGTCGTCATTACCGCCATCCGTGGCAAGGATGGGGCCCTCGAGGGGTTCGCCAAGGTCACTCGCGACCTGACCGAGCGCCGGGAGTACGAGCAACAGCTTCGACGCGAGCGCGACCAGATTCAACAGATTCTGGAGACGTCGCCGATCGCGATGTCGGTTCGGGATGCCGACGGGGAGCTACTGACGACGAACAGACGCGCCCGGGAGCTACTCGGGCTGAGCGAGCGCGAGATCGCCGAGCAACCGGATGATCTGAACGACTGGACGGTATTCGACGCGGACGGCGAGCCCCTCTCGCCCGACCAGCGACCGTGGGAGCGCGTCTGTGAAACCGGCGAGCGAGTGATCGACGAGGAGTTCGGGCTCGAGCGACCGAACGGCGAACGGACGTGGCTCTCCGTGAACGCCGCGCCCCTGTTCGACGCCGACGACGAACTCGATCGGGTCATCACCGCCGCCGAGGATATCACCGTGCTCAAGGAGCACGAACGCGAACTCGAGACGGAACTGAGCGAGATCTTCGGCCGCGTGTCGGACGCCTTTTACGCCCTCGATCGCGAGTTCCGGTTCGTTCACGTCAACGATCGGGCCGAGATGCTCCTCCAGCACACCGAAGAGGAACTCCTCGGGGAGCGCCTCTGGGACGTCTTCCCTGAGGCTGCCGACAACGAAGCCGTCTGGAACAGCTTCCAGACGGCGATTGACACCCAGGAGCAGACCGACTACGAACTCTACTTCGAATCCCTCGACTTCTGGGTCGAGGCCAACATCTACCCCTCAGAGACCGGCGTCTCGGTCTACTTCCGCGACGTCACCGACCGCATCGAACGCGAGCGCCAACTCAGAGAATCCGAGCGGCGGTACCGAACCCTGGCCGAGCAGTTCCCGAACGGGCTCGTAATGCTGTACGACGAGGACCTCGAGTACACGCTCGCCGCCGGCCGGGCGTTCGAGAACCTCGAGTACGACGCGAGCGATCTCGAGGGGCGGCGGGTACGGGACGCGTTCGGTGAGCTAGCCGACGTGCTCGGGCCGGCCTACCAGAAGGCCCTCGAGGGGGAGCCCCAGTCGGTCGAGGTCGAGTACGAGGGTCGCCAGTGGGTCGTCCACACGACGGCGGTCTCCGACGAGAGCGGCGAGTCATTTGCCGGGATGGCGATGGCCCAGGATATCACCGAACGAAAGGAGCGCGAGCAGAAACTCGAGAAGTTCGCGAGCGTCGTCTCCCACGGTCTGCGAAACCCACTGGGCATCGCGCAGGTATACCTGAATATGGCCCGGGACGGGGGGAACGCCGAGGATTTCGACCAGGTAGACCAGGCGCTCGACCGGATGGAGACGATCATCGATAACCTGCTAACGACGGCACTCGAGGGCCGGACGGTCTCCGACCAGGAGGCCGTCTCACTACACGCGGTCACCGTGGCCGCCTGGGAGAACGTCGAAACGGCGGACGGATCGCTCCGGGTCGACGTCGACGGGCCGGTGATCGCCGATGCGAAACAGCTGCAGTCGGCCCTGGAAAACCTGTTTCGCAACGCCATAACCTACGGCGGGGACGACGTCACGGTCGGCGTCGGCGCCCTCGAGGATGGGTTTTACGTCGAGGATACGGGGCCTGGAATTCCACCCGAAAACCACTCCGACGTGTTCGAGTACGGCTACACCTCCGGAAGCGGGACGGGGATCGGCCTCGCAGTCGTGCAGGACATCGTCGACGCCCACGGCTGGAGCGTTTCGGTGACCGAGAGCGAGGACGGCGGTGCACGCTTCGAGATTCGCGGAGTTTCGACGCCCGCCGAAGAGTAATCGGAGTCGGAGCGGTCGGCCACGCTGAGCGGTTCGATCGGTCGTCGTCAGCCCAGCAGGTGTCGAGCGATCACCTTCTTCTGAATCTCCGTCGTTCCCTCGTAGATCTCGGTGATCTTCGCGTCCCGGTAGAGGCGTTCGACCTCCCCTTCGGTGACGTAGCCGTAGCCGCCGTGGATCTGGACCGCCTCGTTGGTGACGTGCATGGCCGCCTCGCTGGCGAGATACTTCGCCATGCTCGCCTCGAGGGAGCCGTCGCCGTCGGCCCGCCGTCGGGCGGCGTACCGGGTGAGCTGTCGGGCCGCCTCGGTTCGGGTCGCCATCTCGGCGAGTTTGTGCCGGATGGTCTGGATGTCGGCGATCGGCCCCCCGAACTGCTCGCGTTCCTGGCTGTAGGCGAGCGCCTCGTCGAGGGCACATTGTGCGAGGCCGACCGACTGGGAGGCGATCCCGATCCGACCGCCGGTGAGGATGTGGAGGGCGGCGGAGAGCCCCTTTCCTTCCTCCGTTAGCCGGTACTCTTCGGGGATGCGAACGTCGTCGAACGTCAGCGCGGTCGTGTCGCTCGCGCGCAGACCGAGTTTGTCCTCTTTCTCCCCGACGGTGAGCCCGTCGGCGTCGGCGGGGACGACGAACTGGGTGATGGTCGAGGGATCCTGTCGGTCGGTCTTCGCGAACAGGACGATCACGCCCGCGCGCTGGCCGTTGGTGATCCACTGCTTCTCGCCGTTGATCACGTACTCCTCACCCTCGAGTCTGGCTTCGGTGCTCATCTCCGCCGGGTTCGAGCCGGCGTGGGGTTCCGAGAGGGCGAACGCACCCACGGGGCGTCCCTCGGCCATATCGGGGAGCCAGCGCTCCTTCTGTTCGTCGCTGCCGAACTCGGCGATACACGAGGTCGCGAGACAGTGAACCGAGAGCGCGGTGGCGACCCCCAACATCCCGTAGGCGACCTCCTCGTTGACGACGCTGTAGGTGACCGGATCGGCGTCGTAGCCGCCGTACTCCTCCGGAACCGTGAGACTCGTCAGATCCAGTTCGGCGAGGCCGTCCCAGACCTCCTCGGGAAACTCCTCGGTGCGGTCGGCCTCCATCGCTGTCGGTCGGATCTCCTCCGTCGCGAACGTTCTGACGACGTCACGGATCGCCGCCTGCTCGTCGGTAAGCTCCATGTAAGGGGCTGGGAGGGGTAGTGGCAAAAATCTCCCCACTTGGCGCGCCACCCGCAACCGAGCGAAGCGACATCGCGCCAGCCGGCGACAGCGTCAGTGACTCGCCGTCTCGCCGTCGGCGTCGTCCATCTGCTCGCTGGCGAGCACCTTGTTCGCCCGGCGCAGGCGCTCGGAGAGCGCCTGGTGGGAGATGTCGAGTTCGCCCGCGAGGTCCTCGAGGGAGATCTCGCGGGGCACGTCGTAGTAGCCCTGACGGTAGGCCTCGGCGATGGCCTCCTCCTGCGGGTCGGTGAGCGCGGCGGTCGCCTCGAGGTCGGCGTTTCTCCCGGCTTCGACCATCCGTCGAATATCTACGGAGACGCCCTGCTCTTCGATCGCCGAAACGGCCGCTGAGAGCATCTCACGCTCGGGGAACAGCAGCCGAAGCGTCCAGCCGCCGTCTGACACCTGAGCGTCGAGGATCGTTCCCTCGTTCTCGAACACGCCGTTACAGACGCCGCTAACGGTGTCGCTGTACTCGATCCGGTAGAGCCACTCCTCGGCGCTTGGGTCCTCGAGTAGGCGGACGAACTCGTCGACGGTGGGGTCGTCTGCGAGGGCGGACTCGATCGATTCCTGGTCGACGTTCGAGAGCCAGACCAGCGGCATCGCCTGGAGCGGTCCCTCGCCGACGACGCTCTTGACGCGCAACTCGAGTTCGGGGTGCTCTCGAAAGGTTGTCGACAGGGCGAACTCCTCGGTCGGTAATGCGATCTCCGCGACGGTCGTCATCGCGGATCACTCGGTGTTCCGGCAGCTCGACCCGGTTGGCGGACGATTCGACCGATACGGATCTCGGATCGTGCAGATGTATCCATCATAGATGCCAGTCGATCCCGCCGTGTGATGGGGTCGTCGAGGGAAGCCCGCGAAAGCACGCGAAAATTGGCGTCCCAACGGAGCGAGCTATCGCTCGGATCGGCTGTGGTCGGAATACAACAGCCCGTCGGTTGGTCTGCTGGCTTGTGTCTTCCAGTTATTTAAGTAGGGTGCCAGCAATCGACGGGAAAGTACGGGAATACCGAGAGTCTCGGAGCTTGTAACGGATGATCTCCGTTCGGATCGCTCCCCGCCGACGTGCGAGTCGACGGCTCAGTTCAATCGGGCAAAGCGGTTCAGCGCGTACACCGTCTGGAGGACGTCGACGCTCTTTCCGCGGTCGAAGACGAGTTCGTCCGACCGGATAACGTGATCGAGGGTGTCCCGCGAGGCGTGTTCGGGGGCGGCGGCGATTCCCGCGTCGTTCTCGGCGACCCACCGCATCACGCGCAGATCGCTTTTCGAGTCGCCCATGACCAGCGAAAAGGGCTCCGCCACGTCGAGCACGTCGAACGCTCTCTCGACCCCGACGACCTTGTTCAACTCGAGGCTGCCGATCTCCGCCGCATCGGCCTCGTAGTAGGCGACGTCGATCCGCTCGAGGACGGCTTCGAGCGCCGACGGCATCGTCGCCCCGTCGAGATCCGGATACGCCCCTTCCTGCTCGAGAACGCTACGGATCTCGGGATCCCGGGCGGCGTAGAACACACGAGTCAGCTCGGGAACCGTCCGGTCGGTTTCCTCGAGCGGATCGACGACGGTGCCCACGGCGTCCGCCAGCAGGTCGAGCAGGTAGACGAGCGACTCGTCGATCACCTCGCGGGCGCGGGTGGAACCGGTCTCGTAGTTGGGTTTCATCGTCACGTTGAACTCGTTTCCCTGGAGGTGACAGCCGCGACGGAGGTCCTCGGGTGCCTCCGTGAGAACGCGACCGCGAACGTCGTCGAAGACGTCTCGGATCTCCTCGTCCAGGTCCTCGTACAGGAGCTGTTTGGTGTCGGCACCGTGACCCGGCGTGAACACCCCCGTCCCGGCTTCGTAGACGATCGATAGCTCTCCCGAGTGGACGACCTCGCTGCCCAGTCCCTGGATCGCGAACCCCTTCACGTTCTCCAGGGTCTGGCCCGTACAGATGACGATCGGGACACCCTGCTCGTGAAACTCGGTGAGGACGTGGAGCGTCTCGCGGGGAATCTCGTTGTCGGTGCCCCCCGCCGATCGAAGCGTCTCGTCGACGTCGAGCACGAGAACGTTCACCGGCCGGCCGTACTTCGACTCGAGGTCGAGCGCGGTAAACGCCTGTTCGCGCGTCGCCCGCGCAGCGACTTCCGCGAACGTCTCGCCGGCGGCGAACTCCCGCCGGATCTCGTCCTTGCGAGCCTCGAGTTCCTCGCTGGCCTCCTGCCAGTGCTCGAGGGCGACTCTCGAGTCGACCGCGGGGAAGATGTCGACGAACTCCTGGTACTCCCGCAGCGTGTCGGTGTCGAACTCGTCGTACAGCCGGTAGACGAGGTCGTATCGTTCCATGTGGGATGATGGCAGGGGAGGGCTGTTAACCGTTTCCGATAGTCGTGGCCCCGTCGCGGAAGCCGCCGATATCCATTCTTTACTCGAAAGAGAATAAACTTTTATCGCTGCGGCGCCAACCGCCGGCTATGAAAGCGATCGCAGTCGAGCCCGGAGTCGGCGAACCGACGCTCCTCGAGAAGCCGGTTCCCGAACCGGAACCGGGAGAGGCGCTCGTCAGAATCCTCCGGGTCGGCGTCGACGGCACCGACCACGAGGTGATCGAGGGCAGCCACGGCGGTGTCCCCGAAGGCGAGGATCACCTCGTGCTCGGCCACGAGGCCGTCGGCGTGGTGGAGGATGCGAACGGAACCGAACTCGAAGAGGGCGCGGTCGTCGTGCCGACCGTCCGCCGCCCGCCCAACGGGACGAACGAGTACTTCGAGTCGGGCTATCCGGACATGGCACCGGAGGGTGAGTACACCGAACGCGGCATCGCCGGCGCCCACGGCTTCATGGCCGAGTACGTCACGAGCCCCGCGGCGTATCTGGTCCCGGTCCCCCGCGAGTTAGCGACGCTGGGTTTTCTCGTCGAGCCGATCAGCATTACGGAGAAGGCCGTCGAGCACGCCGCCGCGTCCCGATCGGCGTTCGACTGGCGGCCCGAGTCGGCGCTCGTGCTGGGCAACGGTTCGCTGGGGCTGCTGACGGTCGCCATGTGCCAGGAAACGCTCGGCTTCGAGCGTACCTACTGTCTGGGTCGGCGCGATCGTCCCGACCCGACGATCGACCTCATCGAGGAGCTGGGGGCGACGTACGTCGATTCCCGAGAAACCCCCGTTTCGGAGGTCGCCGAGGTTCACGAAGGGATGGACCTCGTCTACGAGGCGACGGGGTACGCGAAACACGCCTTCGAAACGATCGACGCACTCGCACCCAACGGCGTTGGCGCCCTCCTCGGCGTTCCCGGCGACTGGACGTTCGAGGTGGACGGCGGTCGTCTCCACCGGGAGTTCGTCCTCCACAATAAGGCGCTCGTCGGCAGCGTCAACTCCCACCACGGCCACTTCGAGGCGGCCGTCGATACCCTCGCACAGCTTCCTTCGTGGGTCACCGACGACCTCGTGACAGGCGTTTACGACCTCGAGTCGTTCGAACGAGCGTTTGCGCGGGACGATACGACTATAAAAACGGCGGTCGAATTCGACCGCATATGAAGAACGTAGACGATCTGATCGAGGGCGCGGCGGAGCTCGCAGAGCGGGGACTCTCGAAGGGAGAGATCGCCGACGAACTGAACGTTTCCCGGGAAACGGCGAGCTGGCTCGTCGAGCGGAGCGGCGCCGCAGCCGAGCCGACCGATCGACAGCCACCGGCGGGCGGTGCGGGCGGTCCACAGGATATCCACGTCGACTGGTCGGCGATCGGGCGGGACAGCAAGCGAATGGGAGCGGTCGCCTCGGCGATGGCCGACCTGCTCGCGAAACACGGCGAAGACGTGGACCTCACCATCGGGATCGAGAAGGCCGGCGGACCGATCGCGACCCTCGTCGCCCGCGAACTCGAGACGGATCTCGGCACCTACACCCCCGCAAAGCACCAGTGGGAGGAAGGCGACATCGAGGAGCTCGGTGGCACCTTCTCGCGGAACTTCGCGGGTATCCGCAACCGGGAGTGTTACATCGTCGACGACACCGTCACGAGCGGCACGACGATGCGCGAGACGATCGAGGCCGTTCGAGCGAAGGGCGGCGAACCGCTGGCGTGCGTCGTGCTGGCGGACAAACAGGGCGTCGAAGAGCTCGAGGGCGTCCCCGTCTACTCGCTGTTGCAGGTCATCAGCGTCGGCAAGGAGGAGTGAAGCGGTCGCGTTCGGCTGCGCTGGCGATCCGACCAGCCGACGCTGGCTGTCCGATTCATGGCGCAAGCGATTTGCCGCTGACGTTCGTACGTGGAGGCATGACCTTCCAGCCAGACCGCAGCCTCGAGCAGGAGGAAGTCGACGAGATCGTCGAAACGGCGCTCGCGGACAACGAGGTCGTCCTGTTCATGAAAGGAACCGAACTCATGCCCCAGTGTGGCTACTCCCAGCGCGCCCTCGAACTGATCGGCAAGCACCGAGACGAGTACGAAACCGTCGACGTCCTCGAGTCGCTCGACGAGTACCGGACGGCGCTCGAGTCACACAGCGGCTGGGAAACGATACCCCAGACCTACGTCGACGGGGAGTTCGTCGGCGGCTCCGACGTGCTCGCCGAACTCGACGAGCGAGGCGAGCTCGGGGCAACATTCTCCTCGAGTTAGGGCCGGCAAACATTCATACAAGCCAACCGAGTCAACATTTAATAGCAGGTCATATATGCCACGCGGCCGTATTAGCAGGCAAGAACGACACCGTCGCACACTTCCACACCATGCCCACAGAGGAATCTAGACACGTATACCGACTTCACTCGACACTCGAACTGCCCCTCGAAGAGCTCCGCGAGCACATCGACAGTGCCACCTACCCCGACGGAATCACCGACGTCGAGCTCACGCGACGAAACAACACGCTGATCCTGAAAGCGGTTGCCGAGGACGAAACCGTGAGTAAGTACACGCCGGCCGCCCAGTTGAAGGCGAGCGTCACCGAAAACCGGGTGTACGAGGAGGACCCGGAGGAGCGCCGGAACAGCTTCCGCTGGGACGAGGAGGAAGAAGAGGAGATCGAGTCCGAACTCGTCGAGTTCGCCGCGTTCAAGGGCGACCGCGAAACCGTCCTGCAGAACTCCCTGCTCCAGTACGAGATGTTCCTCGTCCTCTGTGACATCGCCCAGGAGGCCGAGAAGGGTACCCTGACGGCGATCTCCGAACACGACGGGGATCTCGAGGCGACCCGGATCGTCGACGGCGAACCTCGCCCCGCGGATGTCGAAGTCGTCGAGGGGCCGCGCGACCGCCAGACCTCCCAGTCCGGCGTCAACTGGCGGGACAACAAGTTCATCTCGGATTGATGGTAGCCAGTTGTTAGGGTCCAGTCGACTCGATTCCTCAGTGAGATCCGGACCCGCCTATAGTAACGACTGAAACGAGTTACACGCTGCTCGCAAGCGATGCCGAAACCGGCAGCTCTGCACCGGTTTCGGGCGAGTCATCGCGAGCAGCTGTGTACTGACTTTCTGTGGCAACTATCGGTTGTCGGACGAACGTTTGTATCCTACCATCCCCCGAGTAAATACAAGAAGTCAACTAGTACCGTCATGCTTCTTACTCTTCGTCCAGTTATTGTACGGCATGGCAAACACACCTCCAACTGATTGGGTCGGGGCCAACGGGGATGCCGCCTCCGAACTCGGCTCCGAAGGAGGGAGTCCGGCGTTCTTTCGAAACGTAGTCGAAACCGCGCCGATCGAGACCATCGTCGCCGATGCCGATGGAACCATCGTCTTTGCCAGCGACTCGATGACAACCCGTCTCGGGTACACGACGGACGAACTCGCGGGTGAGCCGCTCGAGGAGCTCGTTATCGGTGACGACTTCTCGGCCATCTCAACCGGCGATGGGAGCGGCCAGCTGGACGTGTTCGTCCGTCACGCAGACGGGAGCGACGTTCGCATCCACGGCGATGTTCGAGAGTTCGAACTCGATGGTCGGACACTTTTTGCGGTGTTTATTCGCGACGCAGAGGACCGGGAGACGCCCGATCGATGGATCGACCGATACAACGCGATCACCCGGCTAACGGGGTACGGTATCTATCAACTGGACCGCAACGGACGCTTCGAGATGGTCAACGAGAGCATCATCGAGCAACTCGGCTACTCGCGAGACGAGCTACTGGGGGAGCACGCATCGGTAGTCGTCGACGAGAACGACATCTCCTATTTCCAGAATACAATCGAGCGCCTCCTCGACGACGAGGACGAACAGGTTGCGACCGTAGAGTTCACCGCGCACACCGCCAGTGGCGGGACGATTCCCTGCGAAGCACAGATTACCGTTGTCCGCTCAGGCAGATCGATACGAGGGACGGTCGGCATCGTTCGCGATGTTTCCGATCGGAAGGAGCGCGCAGAGGAACTCCGACAGGAACGGGGATTGATCGAACACGTCCTCGAGACGAGCCCCGTAGGGATCGGCGTGATCACGCCCGACGGCGACATCTCCCGGGTCAACGATCGAGCCGAAGAGCTGTTGGGGTTAACCATGGAGGAACTCTCCAACCAGACCTTCGACGCCTCTCAGCGGAACCTGTACGATTCAGAGGGAAAACAGGTGTCGCCGACGGATCTGTTGAGTCGCGTATTCGACGATCGCGAGCAGGTAATCGACACCGAGTTCACCCTCGAACGGCCAGACGGCGACCGCATTTGGGCGTCGATTAGCATCGCTCCGATGACCGATTCCGAAGACGACGACGTCGAGAAGGCGGCCATCATCGCGACCGATATCACCGACCGAAAGGAGCGTGAGGAGGTGATTCGCGAGGAGCGCGACATCATCGAGCACCTCCTCGAGACGAGTCCCGTGGGGATCGGCGTGATCACCCCCGACGGCGACATCTCCCGAGTCAACGACCAGGCCGAGGAGCTGTTAGGTCTGACGATCGAGGAAATCACCAACCAGACGCTCGACGTCTCTCAGCGCAGATTCTACGGCGTCAGCGGACAGCAGGTTCAGCCCGAGGATCTGCTGAGCCGGGTGTTCGAGGACCGTGAGCGCGTCCTCAATACCGAGTTCAGGCTCGAACGTCCCGACGGGAAGCGCGTCTGGACCGCTCTCAGCATCGCACCGGTCGAAAACCCGGAGGGAAACGTCGAGAAAGCGGTCGTCATCGCGACGGATATCTCCGATCGCAAGGAGCGCGAGAAGCGACTGCGCGAGAGCGAGGCCCGACTGCGCCAGATCGCCGAAAACATCAACAGCGCCATCTGGATGGCCGACGCGGATCTGAGCGAGATCCTGTACATCAGTCCCGCGTACGAGCACATCACTGGACGCTCACGCGATTCCGTCTACGACAACCTGATGAACCACCTTGATGCCGTTCACCCGCAGGATCAACACCGGGTCGAAGCCGCGATGAAAGAGGTGACACGGACGTCGCGAGGCGACAACGCCACGATCAGATTCCAGGAGAAGTATCGGGTCGTCCGGCCCGACGGATCCATCCGGTGGGTCGACAGCTTCGCGTTTCCGTTGCAGAACGACGACGGCGAGGTGTACCGGTTCGTCGGTGTTATCGACAACATCACCGAAGTGAAAGAGCAGCAACTCGAACTCGGACGTCAGCGCGACGAACTGGAAACGCTCAACCAGATCAATACGGTCATCCGACGAGTCAACCAGGGGCTGGTTCAGGCAGCCACTCGCGAGGAGATCGAGAGCCAGGTTTGTGAAACGCTCACCGACTCGAAACTGTATCACGCGGCCTGGATTGGCGACGTCAACACCGGAACCCGCGACGTCGCGCCGAAGACCGGTGACGCCCTCGGTACCGAGCCGTTCAGTAAATCGTTTGCTATCGACGCGGTCGACGCGGTCTCGATGGCGGTCGAATCCGGCAAGATACAGCTCATCCCCGATATCGGTACGCTTCCGCCAGAGCTGGCGGTTGCCGCCCCTCGAGACGACGGCGCGTTCGGGAACGGCCAGTCGTCGGCAGCGGTGATTCCGCTGCTATACAAGGAGACAGTGTACGCCGTCCTCGTCGCGTACTCATCACGGGCGAACGCGTTTAGCGTCCGAGAACAGGCCGTTCTGTTCGAACTCGGCAAGACGATCGGGCTCGCGATCAACGCGGTCGAACGGAAAGAGGCACTGCTCACCGATACAGTCACGGAACTCGAGTTCGATATCCGCGACCCCGACGTCTTCTTCGTGAGAGCCTCGGACGAGTTCGACGCGGAATTCGAGATGGAAGGAATCACCTCACAATCCGACGGGGCATACCTTCAGTACTTCACGGTGACCGGCATCTCACCGGAACGGGTGATCGACCTCGCCGATGACAGTCACGAAATCAAGCACGTACGCGTCATCACCGAGGACGACGAGCGTGAGGCCGGTGCTCTCATCGAATTCGTCGTCGGTGATCAATCGCTGGCGACGTCTCTGGCCGAGTACGGCGGCACCGTCCACACTGCAAGGTTCACTGAAGGGGCGGGAACGGTCGTCGCAGCCTTTTCACAGACAGCCGACGTCAGGAACGTCGTCGAGGCCATCCAATCGACGTTCGAGCGGACTGACCTCGTTAGCAAACAGAAACGGGAGCGGTCAGTTCACACGGACCGTCAATTCCGAACGGCGCTCGAAGAACTGCTCACCGAACGCCAGCGGACGACACTCGAGACTGCGTACTACGCGGGATACTTCGAGTGGCCGAGAGACAGTTCCGGCGAAGACGTAGCAAACTCACTCGATGTCGCACCGGCCACGTTCCACCAGCATACTCGAGAAGGAACGCAGAAACTCGTCGATACGTTTCTGACCGGGATATCCGAATAGTCCGCCTCCAACCGTTGTTGCGACTGGTTTGCCGTTATCAGAGAAATTCTCCAACACCAGAAGACCGGGCGCACCACTCGTTTCGGTTGGGCGGGAGGTTCATATACGTAGGTTACTCGCGCCGGCACAACCGAGGGGAGGGGAGAGTGGGTGAATGGAACCTAATCACGTTAGGAACGGAAGCCGGTCGACGACCGGCACCGGATACCGATAGCCTGGTCGTTCTAAAGCAGCGCTTTCGACCGCGGTGTTCGTTCTCTCACCGATACCGCCGCCCCGAGATCGATGTCAGGTAGCGGGTTTCGTTCGGAACTGTGGGATGAAAACCGGCTCTCGGGGCACCCAATTCGTGTAGGGTTCCATCACCGGTGAGACGATAGCCATCGGTGAGCGAGGGGGCGACAATCTCCTCCGGAACTGATACGTGACCGCCATTGAGGCGAGATACCCGCCTCAATAGTCGCCTCCGATGGTTTCACGACGGTGACCTCCGCTGCGTGTCGTGAAACGAGGTGACTGATTTCTTTAGGACTAGGGGCTTTGCTACTCGGACGGATATCCAGTACCCGATGGAAGAGGAACCGGGACCGACCGATCAGGAGGAAACCCAGATAAGCGAACTCGTGGAGGTAATAGCCAACGAACGTCGTCGATACGTGCTGTACTACCTCCAGAACGAAGAGCGAGCCGAATTCGAAGAGGTACTCGACCAGATCGCAGCCTGGGAAACCAACGCTCCGTCTGAACGCCTGGAAGAACGGAAGAAGAGGGACGTCCGAACCGATCTCTATCACGTTCACCTTCCGAAGCTCGAGGACGCAGGGATAATCGGATACGATCGTCGGCACGGATCCATGTGTTTCCGGTATCCATCGGATTCCATCGAACAGTTTCTCGACTACTGTGCAGCTATCGAATTACCCGAAACGGAGTGCCGATGAACTGTCCCGATACACGAGATATTTCGAGCGGGTCGTCATCACGGGTTCTGAACTCCGTCGAATCGTCTTCGTTCGGTGCGGCCCGTAGAGACGATTCAGGAACAGGGTACGGCGAGGGTCCCACCCAGACAACGTTCGGCGTCGTAATTCTGTGCCACCTGTTAGTAGATGGGACGAATCGCGGGCGTGGCCTCGCACCCCTGGGGATGAACGGACATGAGTAATAAGCACACGGACAACCGACATGAGTGATAGGCGCACGGACAACCGAGACGACCCGAAACTGGAAGAATCCGGCGAGGAAAACGGATCGCGTGGGTTCCATCTGGAAGCGGGAGTGCGTTCGTTTCCTGATCTACTCGGCGGTCTGATCGAGGTGACCGTCACCGATCTACCGGCCCCCTCGGACGAGCCGGTGGACCGAACGGCCGTCGACGAGATACCAGTGGATCTGCAAAGCCAAGACACACGCGAACGCCAGCGGACGAAACGAGTACGGAGGGCCGCACCGGACGACCTTCTGATCGATACTCGGTTCGACGACGACGAGTTCGTCGTCACCGCTGATATTCCGGGAGCGAATACCGACGATCTTTCGGTCGGCATCGATCCGAAAACGAATACGCTCGCTATCGGTCTGGACGAACTCGTCCTCAAGCGGGTTCCCCTCCCCTGGAAATCGGCTGAAGCGACCACGGTTTGGTTTAACAACGGTGTTCTCGAGGTTCGCCTGCGTTCAGACGGGCCCCGAATACAGGGGAAGTAGTATCGAAATTTTATATGCGGTGGCAGATTCATCGATGCGTGGTACGAGTTCCGACAACCACTTCCAGTACGGATTCGCGTATGTAACGAAGAACCACGGTAAGCAGACGAGGCTCGTGAACAGTTGCGCCGAGACTACCCGGCCCGGCCGAGTATACTGTGTAGCAAACAGAGGAGAGCCTGCAGCCCAAGATCCACATATCCCTGTTGACACTTCCAAAGGAGGCGCATCAATGGTAGGCACCAACGCCACAGAAACAAGTACCATCTCCGGCTGACGGTCCCCACCGGGTATGGATCATCGTCCTCGACCACGCCCGGACACGGTGTGAGCAACATCGAACCCGTGTGCGCAAAGAGGAGCGTTCCGGTACCGACGGATCGAGGTGACGGTGTACGCGTCTCTCAGGGCTGGAGGTGCACGGAGTCTCCCGTCTTGATGCTCGCTGGTCGCCGGGAACTCCCTTCTCACCTGTTCTTCGGTCGGTAGTAACCGACCGTCGTCGTCCGCAGCCCGCGCTTCGACCGTGAGCGATTCCGAGGTTGTCGTCCGTTCTCGGAGGGTGCCGTCAGTTACGTGTCCTTGCGATTGCCGGTGTCGGCTTATGTTTATCGGGCGCCCTAGAATCTGCGGTGATTGGGCTAATGGGCGCACGTGTAATAAAACGCCGAACATTACTTCAGTTGTTCGCTATTGGGGCGGTAAGTGCTACAATACCGACAGCACAGGCGAGACAAGGAGAAGATATCTGGACTTTCGAACTCCACCAGAACGATCGATACCTCGAGTTCGATCCAGTACGCGGCGACGAACCGGTCGAGGACCTCTACGGATACGCGTATCCCGTATCCGAGTTCGACGGGGGACTCGGATCGGACGGAGCGTCATACAGCTCAGAGGGAACGGTCGAACTCCAGCGGGACAATACGAGTGTGGTCTTCCTCTACGACGGACCCGACGGGCTGAGCCTCGTCGTCGTGCACGGTCACCTGTTCGGCGACGACGGTGGGGCAGTTTCGTTCACCGTCGACGGACTTCCCGAGGCGGGAGAGTGGATCGTGATGGACGATTACCTGCTCGACGAAGACGGCGACGAGGTTTCAGAGGACTGGTGGACTGTAGACGGCAATCCGCACACCATCGACTGGATGTACGAGTCCGGCGAAACCGACGGCGGCGTCTTCTGGCCGCTCGAGGCGGCGTTCGAGATCGTGCTCGAGCCCGCGTTCAACGACGACGCCTACTTCGCGGAGGAGTGTGACTGTGGTTCGATCGAACGATGGGAGGTACTCTCGGGGGATCTCGCCGATCCAGATCGATACTCGCTACAACTCGACCGAGACGTGACCATCCGGGGAGAGAAGAAGAGGCCGGAAAAGAAGGCGAAGAAACCGGAGAGAACGGAACGTGAGAAGGTGAGAAAGGAGCGGAAGAAGCCGGAAAAGAAGAAACCCGAAAAGAAAGAGAAGAAGAGGCCGGAAAAGAAGGCGAAGAAACCGGAGAGAACGGAACGTGAGAAGGTGAGAAAGGAGCGGAAGAAGCCGGAAAAGAAGAAACCCGAAAAGAAAGAGAAGAAGGTGAAGAAAGAGCGCAAGAAGAAGCCCGAGAAGAAAGAGCGGGAGAAAAAGCGTGGAAAGGAACCTGAGAAGAAGGTGAAGAAAGAGCGCAAGAAGAAGCCCGAGAAGAAAAAGCGTGAAAAGGAACCTGAGAAGGCGAAGAAAGAGCGCAAGAAGCCGGAAAAGAAAGAACGGGAGAAGAAGCCCGAAAAGGAAGAGAGGAAACCTGAGAGAAAGGAGTCAAAGAAAGACGAGACGCCGAAGAACGAGACAGCGAAGAAGGCGACTAACGAGACGAATACACCTTCAGCCGTCTTGTGGTAACTGCCCGATCGCGACCGTTTTCGTCCGTGCATCCGGTATCGGCCCCTGTATCGACAGCGGCATCTGAAACGGGTGCCGAAGGTGGACGGGAGACGGTGATGAGATTGCTAACAGGTCCCCGCCGTCGTTCTGCCGACCTTCCGTATCGACCCTGTAGCAACTACAATCAACTCGAGAGCGTTTATCCTTCGTTGCTATCCGTATCAAAATATTTGAAAAAATCATTAATATTCCCTCAGTGGTGGGGACATGTATGCCTGGTGAGACATGGCAACTCGATCGGCGGACAGTACTTCAAGCAACCGGGGCAACCCTCATCGGAGCGGTCGGATTGGCGGCCGCACAGGAAGAAGAGGTAACGGTAACCGCTCTCTGGTCCGAGGACGAAGAGGAGGACTTCCTGGCAGTTGTCGACCACGTGGAGGAAGAAACCGACCTGCAGATCAATTACGCGTTCCGGGACACCGAAACCCTCCTGACTCAGACCCTGATGGACTTCGAGGCGGGGGCCGCGACCGCGGACATCGTCGTGTTTCCGACGGAGGGGCGGGTCAGGCGAGACGCGGAAGCGGGTCACCTGGAACCGGTCGGCGATCTGTGGAACGAAGACGAGTACACCGCCGATCATGCAACGGTGGAAGTCGGCGGTGAGGTGTACGCCGCCCCCTTCGGCGGTGATATCAAACCCGGGTTCTGGTACCGTCCGTCGTTCTTCGACGAGCACGGCCTCGAGCCGCCGGAGACCTACGACGAGTTCCTGAATCTGCTGGCCGAGATCGACGAGATCGAGGGAGTCGAGGCCCCGCTCGCATCCGGTAACGGCGCCGGCTGGCCCCTTAGCGACGTGACGGAGGCGTTCATCCTTCGACAGGACGACGGCGCGCAGCTTCAGGCGGATCTCATCGACGGCGAGGCTGAGTTCACCGACGACCGCGTCGTCACCGCCTTCGAGGAGATCCAGGAACTGCTGCAGGCGGGCTACTTCAGCGAAGTCCGTGACTTCGGGGTCCAGTATGAGTTCTTCTGGGCGAACGAAACGCCGCTGTACTTCATGGGCTCCTGGACGCCGACGTTCGCCGCGATAGAGGATCCGGAAGATCTGGATTACTTCATGCTTCCGGGGGCGGAGGCGATGGTGACGAGCATCAACTGGTTCACCGTCCCCACCTACGGGGACGACGTCGAGGCTGCAAGAGACGCCGTCGAGGCCATCATTGCACCCGACGCACAACAGGTCTGGACCGAACGCGGGGGCTTCGTCCCGACGGCACTGGACGTCCCGGACGACGCCTACGACCTCGACATCATGCGCGAGATTACCGAAGAAGCCGACGAGGTCGAACTCGTTCCGGACCTCGACGACGCCCTCGGCGACCCGTTCCAGGCGGAGTTCTGGTCGCAGCTACTCGGACTCTGGGCGGAGCCGGACCAGGACGTCGAGGCGATCACCGAATCGCTAAACGACGTGTTACAGGAAACCATCGCGGAGGAAGAGGAGGTCCCGGACCCCGAAAACGACACAGCGGACGCGCCGGACGAAGACGAGCCACCGGAGGACGAGGAACCGGCGGACACCGACGAGGAGGACGAACCGGCGGATACCGAGGAGGAGGACGAGGCCTGACGTGGCCGAAGTGGGCGAGGAGAGCGGCCGACGGGGGCTCCTCGAGTCGCTCGTGATCGTCGGTCAGGAGATTCGCCGGAGCAGCATCAACGCCGTCGCCGTCGACGTCCTGTACGTATTCACGACGGCGTTTTTCGCGTCGCTTCTGGTTCGGGGGCTCTGGCCGGCGGTGATCGCGGCGCTTCCCGTCGCGATCTTGCTCTCGTTCGCCTGGATGTCCTCGAGACTATTTTTCATCACGAACGTCATCGTGATGGGAGCGGCCGTGTGGGCGACGCGGGCGGGGCTGGTGCCGCTGTGATCGTCGGCGGATCGACGAGAGAACGGCGGCTCGGCGAAACGGTTCAGTCCGCGACGGCGGCAACCATTCCCTGCTTGTAGTACCGCTCGAGCAGCAGGAACAGGATCACCGGGACGGCCATGGTTAGTATCGAGCCGGCGGCGATCATCCCCCACTCGACCTGGACGCGTCCGCGCATCAGCGGGAGGACCTGCGGCGCGAGGTAGAGATCGGGCGAGCGCATGAACACCAGCGGGAAGAAGAAGGCGTTCCAGACCCAGGTGAACTGGATCACCGCGACCGAGACCAGCGCGGGCGTCGACAGCGGCAGGATGATCGTCCGGAAGATCTGGTAGCGCGAGGCGCCGTCGATACGAGCGGCCTCCTCGAGTTCCTCCGGAATGCCGAGCAGATAGTTCCGGAGAAAGAGCACGACCCAGCCCAGTCCCCAGCCGATGTGGATCAGTATCAGCCCCATGTACGTGTCGAACAGGCCGAACTCGCGGAGGGCGTTGTAGTTGCCCATCGCCACGAGTTCGGGTGGCGCGGCCATCACCAGCAAGATCAGGAAGAAGAGCGTCGACTTCAGCGGGAACTCAAAGCGCGCGAACGGGTAGGCCGCCATCACGCCCAGCAGCATCACGACGAGTACGGCGGGTATCGTGACGATGAACGTGTTGAGCAGCGCCTGGCCCAGCGGAGCGGTGCTGTAGTTCCATGCCTGGTAGTAGTTCTCGAGCGTGAGCGTCATTCCCTCTACGTGCCACCAGCCGCCGATGATCTCCGAGAGCGGCCGGACCGACGCCATGAACAGGCCGATGAAGGGAACGATCCAGAGAACAGCAACGGTGATCGCGACGACGTAGGTGAGCGCTCGTCGCTTCGTGGGAACGGCCTCCTCGAGCCGTGCTCGCCAGGTTCGTTCCGGCGCCGGTGCCCGCTCGGGGATCTCCTCGAGCCGCAGATAGCGGTCGTCCCGGCTCGCCGTCTCGACTCCGCCGTCGGTGCCAGTCGTTTCGTGTGTGTCGGTATCGGTCATCTCTATCAGTCCATCCGAGCGATGTATAACGCGAGCGGGGCGACGATGAACAGCTGGATCAGCGCCACGACCATCGCCATCCCGTAGTCGATCTGTGGCCGGAACGCGGCCCGGTACACCTCGATGCCCAGCACGGAGTAGGCGTGGTTCGGCCCGCCCGCAGCGCCGCCGGCCGCGTAGACGATGTCGAACATCCGCATCACCCAGATGATGCCCATGATGACGACGACGGCGGTGACGGGTTTGACCAGCGGCCAGACGATGTCCCAGAACCGCCGCCACGCGTTGGCGCCGTCGACTTTGGCCGATTCGATCAGCGAGGGGTCGATCGCCGACAGCGCGGAGCTGTACAGCAACATGCTGAAGCCGGTGTGAACCCAGATCCCGCCCGCGATGAGCGCATAGATCGCTACCTGTGGCGACTGCGTCCAGTTTCGGACCCACTGTTCCTGCCCGAGCACTCGGAGCAGTTCGTTGAAGATCCCGGCCTGGGGATCGTAGACGAACATGAGAACGAGTCCGATAACGATCGGCGGGACGGTGAACCCCGCAAACACCATCGAACGGAGAATTCGCCGTCCCTTCAGGTCAGCGAACAACAGCGCCAGTGCGAGGCCGAGCAGCGTGCTCACAGGAACGTGAATCACGACCCAGAGAAGATTGTGCGTGAGCGCCCCCATCGGATATCGCAACTCCTGCATGTTCGACCAGTGGATGATTAGGGGGTTAGTGAGCGACCGAACCCAGTTATCCAGGCCGACGAAGTTTTCTATCGTGAACGTATCCCAGGAGTAGAAGCTCCCGACCGCCGAGTAGACGATCGGCGCGACGGAGAATATCGTAAAGAGGGTCAACCCCGGGACCAGGAACACCGCCAGCGCGATCGCCTTATCACGATCCACATCCAGGTCGACGCTCAGGTCGCGGTCGGTTGCGAACGCGTCGACGTGATCTCGTAAGCTCATGGTCGATGTCAGCCCACCAACTCGCCGCTGTCGTCGTACAGGTAGGCGTCACCGTCGTCGAACGTCAGGTAGACGGTATCCCCCCGACCGACAGTCGCCTCAGGCATCTTCGCGTTCACGATCTGATCGTTGACGACGACGTTGACGAGGTCGTACTCGCCGAGCGGTTCGATGGTGTCGACGGTTCCCCGGATCGTGTTCTGCGACGACGGAGGTGTCGTAGAGACGGTCAGGTTCTCCGGGCGGACGCCGAGTGCAACCTCGCCGCGTACGTCCGTCGTCGGAGCACTGGCCGCACTCGAGTCGTTTCCGCCGCCTGCTTCGACGGCGGCTCGTAGCTCGCCCAGTTCGACGGTCCCCGCCTCGCCGAGGTCGATCGATCCGTTTCGCCGGGTTCCCCGGAACAGGTTCATCGGCGGCGAGCCGATGAACCGGGCGACCCACGCCGTCCGGGGGCGGTCGTACAGCTCCTTCGGCGGCGCGACCTGCTGGATCGTCCCCCGGTTCATGACCGCCACCCTGTCGGCCATCCCCATCGCCTCCTCCTGGTTGTGCGTGACGTAGATCGCCGTGATATCGAGTTCGTTCTGGAGGCGTTTCAGCTCGATCCGCATCTCCTGGCGGAGTTTGGCGTCGAGGTTCGACAGCGGCTCGTCGAGGAGGAACACCGACGGCTCTCTGACGATCGCGCGCGCGAGCGCGACCCGCTGGCGCTGGCCGCCGCTCAACGCCCCGGGCTTCTTGTCCACCTGGTCTTCGATATGCAGGAGCTCCGTGACCTCCTCGACCCGTTTGTCCCGGTCGTCGGGTGGCATTCCCCGAACTTTCAGCGGGTAGCCGATGTTCTCTGCGACGGTCATATGAGGGTACAGCGCGTAGTTCTGGAACACCATCGCCACGTTCCGAGCGCTCGGCGAGCGGCCGTCGACGCGCTCGTCGTCGAAGTAGATGGCACCCTCCGAGGGCTGCTCGAGGCCCGCGATCATCCGCAGCGCCGTCGTCTTGCCACAGCCCGAGGGTCCGAGGAAGACGAGGAACTCCCCGTCTTCGACCTCCAGATTGACGCGATAGTTCGCGACAGTCTCCCCGCCGTCGAAATACTTACTGACGTTTTGTAACGAAACGTGCGTCATCTACCGTTATATATGGGCGGTGATGCACATTAATCCATCCGCGTGTAGTGTTTTCTCTGAATATTCTGGACGAAAGACAGTGTGTCCTGTTGATGTCAGCGTCGCCGGCTCTCGGCCGCCAGGGAAGGCGACAGTGACATCGGTGGACTGTGCAATCCGAACAGTTTCCTACCCAACCCCCGTGTCGAATCGCATGCCCACGTACGCCACCGTTCGCCGCTGGCTGATAAACGGTGTCGCGATTACGATCCCGCTCGTCGTGACGATCGCGGTTCTCAGCTTCGTGCTCAACTTTATCCTGAACATCCTGGCACCGGTCGTCCTCGCGGCGGCCTATCTCTGGCCGAACGAACCGCCACGGGCGGTACTCCAGCTAGCGACGCTGCTCTCGCTCGTCGGCACGATTATTCTCGTCGGGGTTGTGGCCGATTTCACCTCCGGCGAGCGATTCTCTCGAGCCGTCCACAACGCCATGGAGTCGATTCCGGGCGTCAGCACCATCTACGCGACCGTCCGAAGGGCGAGCGATATGCTCGTCGACGACGACACCGAGCAGTTCCAAGAGGTGAAAATCGTCGAATTTCCCCACGACGACGCCTACATGCTCGGGTTTCTGACGGCAGATACGCCCGAGACCATCGAAACCGCGATCGACGGCCAGGAGATGCAGACGGTCATGGTGCCGCTGGGACCGAACCCGACGACGAACGGGTTCGTGATGCACGTCCCGGTAGAGAACGTCCACGACGTGGATTTCACCGTCGAGGAAGCCGTTCGTTCGATCGCCACCCTCGGCGTCGCGACCGACGAGACGAGGGAGGATTGACCACCAGAGATATATACTATTTCGTAGTTACGTCCCGACAGAGATTTCCGCCGCCCCAAACGGTTTAACCGATGTAATTATATCTAATTACACAGCGATGCCCCAGAACTTTCCCGACTACGTCGACGTCGACTACTCAGACGGTGAAGGCGAAGACCCCGAAGATTATCCACACATCAACGACAAGATCGAGAAGGCGATCGAGGTAACCCGCCAGGGCTTAGAGCAGTACGAAAACCCCGCGGTGATGTGGACCGGCGGGAAGGACTCGACGCTCGTGCTCTACTTCGTCAAGGAAGTTGCCGAGCGCTACGATCTCGAGGTACCACCGGCGATCTTCATCGACCACTACCAGCACTTCGACGAGATCCACGAGTTCGTCGACAACTGGGCCGAGAAGTGGGACCTCGAGGTCTACTACGCCCGCAACGAGGACATCGGCGAGTACGTCGAGGCAAACGACCTCACGCCCGGCGACGACATCGACATCTCCGAACTCTCGGAGCACAATCAACACCACGTCGAGAACATCCTCGAGTATGAGGAGGACACCTTCCCGTTCCTGCTCGACACCTACGCCGGCAACCACCTGCTGAAGACCGTCGCGCTCAACGACGCCCTCGAGGAGCACGACGTCGACGGCATCCTCTCGGGGGTCCGCTGGGACGAACAGGAGGCCCGCGCCGACGAGACGTTCTTCTCGCCGCGCCACGACCCCGACATCTACCCGCCCCACGACCGCGTCCAGCCCATCCTCCACTTCGACGAGGCCGCCGTCTGGGAGGCGTTCTGGAACTTCGTCGTGCCCGATACCGTCGCCGAGTTCCCCGACGAGGGCTACGTTCCCGAGAGTTCCGAGGACCTGCCGGACGATCTTGAGCCCGCCGACACCCCGGTCTCGCCGAAGTACTGGGAAGGCTTTCGCTCGCTGGGCAGCGAGATCAGCACCGAGAAGACGGTCGACGATCCGGCCTGGCTGCAGGACCTCGAGGGGACGACCGAGCGCGCGGGCCGCGCCCAGGACAAGGAGGACCTGATGGAGCGCCTGCGCGATCTGGGCTACATGTAACGGCTGCAGAAACGAGTTGAGCCGCGTTCGTTTTTCGAGGTCGCCGCCTTCGAGCGGCGGCGTTACTGGGACGGCCGGACGAGGTTCGCGAGCCCCACGAGCACGCCGAAAAACCAGCCAAGCGGGAACGAGACGCCGACCCACATCACCGCGTAGGCCGCGCCCACAAGTTCGTAGTTCGCCCGGAGGTACTCGTTCGCGCCGCCGACGACCAACACGGTGTCGAGCAGCCAGACGGCGAAGGCGTAGCTCGGCTCGAGGACGTAGCCCTCGAGGGAGGGCGTCACGAGCGCGGCGACGACCGGCGGCAGGAACAGCGCGGTCATCGCGAAGGGGTAGGCGAGCAGGGTGGACGTTCCGCGGCCGCCGACCTTCGAGAAGCCGGCCGCGAGCGCCGTCGAGACCGTCGCGACCGCGCTCGCCGCCGCGATCGCCAGGAAGGCGTCGTACGGCAACTGGAGATGGGCGAGTGCCGTCAGCGCTCCCCAGACGACGAGCGCGAGGCCGGTCACGCCAGCCACGCCGATGCGCGTGATGGTCGTGTCGAGTTTGACGGCGTAGAACCTGGTCGCGAGGCCCAGAACGGTCAGCGGGTAGAGCAAGAGCAGCCCGACCGCGCCGAGGGCGCTCCAGCCGTGATACCCCACCTTCTGCGGTGTCGATTCGGGTTTCCACTTGCCCATGACGGAGTGGCCACGGCCGCGCTGGCGAGGAAAGACGAGTTCCATCCACGCTCCGTGCAGCCGCTGTATGTCGACTTTCACCGCGCCGACGACGCCACCCCCGCCACGAGTGCGCGTGCGGGTAGCCATACTCAGTCAGAAATACTGGTTCACCGTAAACTTTCCTGCTAAAACGTCCTATTTTTATATACGTATGGTGCTCGACAACGAGTCTTGGCTGTGGCCTCGAGTTCGACTCTCAGATGGCGAGGTGACAGCGACGACGGCAGGTCCCGCTCGGCCTCGTGTCGTTGTCGGTGGGTGAAGGCGGCATTTCAGTCTCCAAATGTGACATATGTGTGGTCACCGTACTGTCACGCATGGATCGCCGAGCCCTCCTCGCGACGACCGCCTCGGCCGTTGGCCTCTCGCTAAGTGGCTGCCTGTCGCGTCGCGCCCAGCCGAAAGACCACGCGGCGATACCGGACCCGCTCACCGCCGAGACGGCCCGCGAGTTCGCCGAGGCGTACGCGGCGGCCGAACTCCACAACGCGGCGCTCTCCGATCGGACGACGGAGATCAGTATCGGCTGTGACGGCGTCCACCTCCGGGAGATGGACGACGGGTTTTACGCGCTGGCGAACTGCGGCGGCAGTAAGCGCGTTCGCGAGGGGTTCACGTCGGAGGCCGTTGGCGAGATAGACGTCCACCTCTTTCCGTTGTTCGTCGACGAACGGCGGGTCGTCACCATCGATCGGGCGCGGATCGAGTCTCGAGACCCACCGCGGAACCGCGGCGAACCGGGCTACGGGTTTCGGGTGCTGAATTTTGCAGCCGAAGAGTACAACGTGACGGCGACGGTTTCCGCGCCGGATGGACCGGTTTTCGAGGACTCGTACGCACTCGAGGACGTCGCCGGCGCTCGTCACGATACTGCCGTCGGGGAACCGGGCACGTACGAGTTCGAGATCGTGCTCGACGGAACGCGGTCGGAACGATACGAGTGGGAGTACACGGACCGCGACGAACGAACGGTCCTCGTCGCCTGCGTCTCCCCGAGCGGAAGCCTGCTCCTCGACGAATTGTCGGACCGGTAGCTCAGTTCCAGGGGCCGAACGCGGGGTCGACCTCGCGGCTCGTCGCGTCGATGGCATCGATGGCGTTGACGTCCTCCTGGTCCAGTTCGAGCGCCAGCGATTTCCAGTTGTCCTCGATGTGCTCCCGGCCGGTGGCTTTCGGAATCGCGGTGACGCCCTTCTCGCGCAGCCAGGCCAGGCTGACCTGGACCTCGCTGACGCCGTGTTTGCGGGCGATCTCCTGCATCTCGGGCTGGTCGAACACCGCGCCGCGGGCCAGCGGCGAGTAGGCGACGACCTCGATGTCGTAGTTGGCACACGCCTCGCGGATGTGATCCTGCGAGAGCATCGGGTGGAGTTCGACCTGGTTCGCGAAGATCGGTGCGTCGAGGGTTCCCGCGGCGACCTCGAGATCCTCCGGCTCGAAGTTGCTGACGCCGACGTTGCGGATCAGCCCGTCGTCGTACAGTTCGTCGAACGCCGCGAGGGTGTCCTCGGGGTCGTACGCCTCGGCGGGCCAGTGGACGTACAGCAGGTCGAGGTAGTCGACGCCGAGGCGCTCGAGGCTCTCGCGGACGGTCTCGAGGACGTCGTCGTAGGCGAGGTTCGACTTCCAGACCTTCGTCGCGAGGAAGACGTCCTCCCGGTCGACGTCGGCGGCGGCGATCCCCTCGCCGACCAGGTCCTCGTTGTCGTAGGCCTGGGCGGTGTCGATGTGCCGATAGCCGGTCTCGAGAGCGGTCGTAATGCTCTCGACGCACTGCTCGGCGTCGGTGTTCTGCCAGGTGCCGAGGCCGAGCATCGGCATGCCGTTCGCGGTCGGACAGTAGTCTGCGGATAGCTCCTCCAGAGAGACCATATCCGAACGGTGGACGACCAGCGGAAAATCGGTTCGGGTTGCGGATACCAGGTCCGGATCGCCGCCCGTCTTGCCGTCGTCGTCTCTCACCGTGACGATCAGGAGGGACACTGACTTCGCTTCGGGGTAGACTGAGGCGATTACGGACGATCCTCGGCCGCCACCTCAAGGAGCGACCGAACGTCCGTTTCGTCGAACCGTGGCGCCGTCTCGATGAGTTCTCGTTCGGGGTCGTAGACGATGAGTCCGGCGTCACACAGCCGGGGCAGATCCGAGTGGTGTAACAGGACGCGACAGCGCTCGAGATCGTCCTCCGAGATCTCCGTCGGTGGCCGTCCGCGTTCCTCGGCGGCGATCACGGCGGCGAGCGTGGTGACCGTCCGGGGCCATCGGGGGAAGCGAGACAGGACAGTAGCGTTCGCCGTCGTGGTGCCGAGAGCAACCGGAACAACGTCTCCTCACACACCGGGTACGCGTCGCTGCTCATGGGGCGGAAATGGGGCGAAATTCGGTCCCACCGCACCGACAGCGGTTTCGCTGACCGATGAGGTGCACAGACCCGTCGTCGAACTGCCGTGCAGTATGGATCTTCGAACAGACAGTACACCGGGCTGCAATTTTCGGTTGGTTTTGAAACTCGCTCATGGTCTGTCGTTTTTGAATCCGCAACTTTGTCGCTTACTACGCGACACAGTCGGATGGAATTTGCTCGAACGAGGGCAGGCGAGGCTGCGTTTTCAACAGCGATTCACCCCGATCGGTGTGGACTTCCGCAATGGAGCCACGGGAGACGTTCTAAGGCGGGTCGGATCGCCACTCGCGAGTTCACTCGAGGGCGTTTTCCGCGCCGAAGTGGTCGAACGGCTGGACGTGTGTCGTCTTGATCACGTTGACCGAGTCGATTGCGAGACCGAGGTCGGTGATCCCGCCGGTGACTCGATCGATCGCTTCCGAATCGGTGCCGACGGCTTCGATGTGAAGGTTGTGCGTTCCGGTGAGCATCTCACGAACCGTCACGACGCCCTCGATTCCCAGCGTGGCCTCGGTGAGCTCCGACCGCTTCGCGACGGGTGCCTGGCACACGATCAGAATGTGGAGCTGATACTGTGCCTGTTCGTAGTCGATCTCCGGCTGATAGCCCCGAATCACGCCCGCGTTTTCGAGCCGGGAGATCCGGTTTCTGACGGTACTCGCCGAGACGCCGACCCGCTTGCCCATCGCTGCCGCGGTCGCTTCTCGGGCGTCCTCCTGGAGAATGTGCAAGATACCGCGGTCCACCTCGTCCAGTTCGATCATAGCAGTTCACACGCTCGCCACCCGAATGAACACTGGGGGCAGTCCGCTCTCCTGTATTCCGACCGCCTCAGTCGTGGCGACGTATCGTTGAAACCGACAGTCAAACACGTTTGATCTATGTGATTCGAAACCGATTTCGGCCCCGGTTAGTTTTTATACTGGGGCATGTTACCGGCAACTGGACGATTGAACAACAGAGTATCGCAATGCAAACGGAACGTCCTTCCTCCCACGAGCGCACCGAGCTTCAGTACGACCAGACCAACGACCGATACGTCTTCCACTACGACGCCGACGGCAGTGCAACGATAACCGCGACGATCGTTCACGCGCTGGCATCGATCACCGAGGTCGACGTCTCGCAGGGAGAGTTCTCCCTGTACGACAGCATCGATCCGGACGCCCTCGAGCGACTGTTCCGCTCGAAGGCGGACGGTTCGGAACGAACGGGTGGCCACGTCGCGTTCACTGCCCTCGAGTGTGCGGTGTACGTCTACGCCACCGGAGAGATCCTCATCTACCCGCCGGGCGAACGCCCGGACCCGGGCCGACCTCGAACACAGTAGGCCCGGCCGCGGAGCCACGACGGACAGCTATTTTTCGTCCGACGTAGACGGGATAGTCATGGCAGTGATCGGCTTTCTGAGCACGGCGCCCGTAACCGAAGAGAGCATGGCGAGTGAGGTCGCGAAGGCCGTCGACGCGCTGGAGGCGTACGACGTGAGCTACGAGACGACGCCGATGGGAACAACGATCGAGGCCGAGGAGATCGGCGAACTGTTCGCCGCGGCCCAGGCCGCCCACGAGGCCGTCGACGGCGACCGGGTGAGCACGCTGTTGAAGATCGACGACAAGCGAGCGAGCGACGGCTCCGCCCGGGAAAAAGTCGAGTCGGTCGAGAGCCACCTCGGGCGGGAAGCCAGAAACCGCGACTAACCGACGGCGGTCCGCCGGCCGCGGTCCTCCGAACGCCTGCGGGCGAAACGACAACGTTCAACAGTCCGGATCCGGTAGCCACTGCCATGGAACAGACGACACTCGAGGTAACCGGAATGGCCTGTGGCGGCTGCGAGGAGAACGTGACCGAGACGCTCGAGGCGCTCGAGGGCGTCTCGTCGGTAACGGCGAGCCACGCGGACGATCAGGTTCGGGTCGAACACGACGAGGCCCGCGTCGACACCGACACGCTGAGCGGTGCCATCGAGGACGCTGGCTACGAGGTTGTGGCCTGAACGGAACCGCCGCGCGAAACTGACAAACTGTTTTAGGCGGGCGGGCGAACCCTGCGGTATGGAGAGCCTAAACCGGATGGCGATCGAGCTGGTCGACGAGGCCCTCGAGTACGCCGAGGAGCTGAACATCGGGGCGTACGAACTCACGAACGAGGCGACTGTCATCGATTTCGGCCTCGAGTTCGACGGAGGGATCGAAGCCGGGCTGTTGCTCACGGAGATCCAGACGGCAGGGATGGCGACGCCGGGTCGCGACCTTGCCGAGATCGGTGGCGCGCCGATCCCGCACGTCGAGCTGTCGACCGATCAGCCGGCGCTCGCGCTACTGTGCTCCCAGAAGGCGAGCTGGGAGCTTACGACCGCGGATTTCGACGGACTGGGGAGCGGTCCCGCCCGCGCGCTCGTCGCCGAGGAGACGGAGTTCCGTCAGGTCGGCTACACAGACGCCTTCGACCTGACGGCGCTGGCCGTCGAGAGCGACAGCGAGCCGACGCCCGCAGCCGCCGACCAGGTCGCGGAGCTAGCGGAGGTCGACCCCAACGGCGTCTTCCTCCTCGCGTTTCCCACCGCGAGCGTCGCCGGCAGCGTGAGCAACGCCGCCCGCGTGGCCGAACTCGCGACGTTCCGGCTCACCGAACTCGGCTACGACCCGATCGACATCGTCTCGGCGACCGGGAGAGCGCCGGTGGCGCCCGTTGCCGGCGACGAGGAAACCGCTATCGGACGCACGAACGACGCCCTCGCCTACGGCGGGACGGCCCACCTGGTGGTTCGCGAGGACTTCGAGGCGTTCGAGTCGGTGCCGTCGACGGCCGCCGACGAGCACGGGCGCCCGCTCGCCGACGTGTTCGACGACCTCGAGTGGGACTTCGCGGAGCTTCCGGCGGATCTGTTCGGTCCGGCGAAGGTAACCATCGACGTTCTCGGGGGTCCCACCTACGTCTACGGCGAGACGAGCGAGGACGTCCTCGTCGAGTCGTTCGGCCTGTAGCCGTGCGATTCAAACTCGTTCCCGATCCCCCCGCCGACCTCGCGTTCGTCGCCGAGGTCCAGGACGCGGTGCCGCTCGTCCCCGGCGACGAGGACGACTGCTGTGCCCGGATCATGCGCCGCACCGACGTTTCGCCGCGCGACGAGGCCCGGACCTGGCTCACCTTCCTGCGCGCGCTCGAGCTCGCGACGGAGGGGCCATCGGGCTTTACTCGGGTCCGACAGGACCCGGAGCCGGAGACCCTCAAACGGGCGTTTCGCGAACGCGTCTACGGCGCCGACGCGGTGCTCGAGATCCTCGCCGACGCCGACGAACCGCTCGAGACGGCGACCGTCTTCGAGCGCTTCCGCGAGGAGATTCCCCAGTACGAGCGCCGGAAGTACGGCGCTCGACTCGAGGACGTCTGGCGCGAACGGGTTCGCAGGCTGCTCGAGTGGGCCGTCCTGTTCGACCTCGCCGACCGCGTCGACGGACGGTATCGGCGAGCGTAAGGGTATCGCGGTTAGGCACCCGGTCGGCGCACGGAGCGCACTACCGAAGGTGGACTGCTTGGTCCAAAAAAGACGGCATGATGCCCGAAGCCGCGTTCTATGCGCAGGTGTGACACAGGCCGCGACCGCCGTACGTACACGTGCTCACTTTCTGATCGTGGACCGTGTGGTTGTCGTCGAACTGCTCGTCGTAGGCGTCCTTTTCAACTCCGTCAGTCGTGTCGAGTGCTATCGACATACACGGCAAATGACGGCGCTACAATATATTACTTTTGCTAATTACCATATGCTTTGGGCGGGTACGGAGCGATAAATATCGTACTACCAGTTATTTTGAGTGGTTTCGTTTCGATTTTCGACCGGCGACCGCGGCTACTCTCGGTGGTGGCGTGTCGTAACGATTTACGTATCGGGAACTCCGATATCCCTCGAAACGATGACCGCTTCGATCGATACCGTCCTGTTCGACCTCGATGGCACTCTCTGTGACTACCGTCGTGATGCGACGACGGTGCTCGAGGCCGCATTCGACCGCGCCGACGTTTCGCCGGTGTTCACCGCTCGCGAGTACTACGCCCGCTACGACGACTACCTCGAGCCGAGCGCCGACATTCACGACCTTCGGGTGCGGTGTTTCGGCGATCTTGCCGTCGATGCGGGTCACGATCGGGAGCTCGGTCAGCGCGTCGCCGAGGCGTTCAGCGAGGTTCGGGACCAGCGGGCGGTCGAACACCTGCCGGGCGCCCGCGAGGCCGTCGACGCGGTCGGCGAGGATGATCGGTACCGACTCGGGCTCGTGACCAACGGCGACCCCGTGATGCAACGCGAGAAACTCGAGGCGGCCGGCCTCGAGAACGCGTTCGAAACGGTCGTCTGCGCCGGTTACGAAACCGCCGCAAAGCCGGATCCGGAGCCGTTCGAGGTGGCTCTCGAGGCCCTCGAGTCGACGCCGGACCGGGCCGTCTACGTGGGGAACTCGCTCACGAGTGACGTCGCCGGCGCGCGGGCAGCGGGGGTCCAGTCGGTGTGGGTGCCCGACGACGGGGTCGTCCCCGACCGGCCCGATCCGGAACCGGACTACGTTCTCGAGTCGCTGACGGCGTTCGAGACGTTAACCTGGTACTGAACGCTCTTTTACCGAGACGCGGTACAGAAAAATCGGTGGCTCTGGTGGGATCAGTCGCAGGTGAGACACGGGCTGCCGCCGGCGGTACAGGTGCTTACCTTCTGGTCACGGACCCTGTGGTTGTCGGCGAACTGGTTGTCGTACGCGTCCTTTTCAACTCCGTCTGCCGTGTCGAGTGCTATCGACATACAATCCTGTTTACACCATCTAAATATATATCTTTTGGCAACATCCATAGGTTATTGTTATAATGGTGTTGTCCCACACCAGTACCAATGGGCTGGACAGTGTCGAACATTCGCCCGAGGCGCGCCGAGATCACGACACAGAACGCATTCGGAACCGGCCGGGTCGGTGCCCGTCGGTCGGATGGGGGTGAACCCGTCGATGACTGACCGATTATCGCCCGCGGAGAAACGCGTGATCGCCGGGCGAGCGCGAACGATTCACGAGCGACTGGCCGGACCGGCGAACGAACCGGGCGAGGAGCCACCGATCGATCCGACGGAAGTGTACGCCGAGTGGATCGACCAGTTTCCCGATGAATCGGCGTTTCTCGACCGACTGCACCACGAGGAGTTTACGGAGTCGACGGTGCTGGAGCAGTTCGGTGCGACGAACTGGCCCGCGGACGAGCCGCTGCCCGGCTGGATCGACGACCTGGAGGCGATCGTCGATCACGTCCACCGAAGCCAGCCGGACGTAGGACGGTCGATCGACACGCCCGAAGAGACTCCGTTCGTGGAGATTCTCACCGCAATCGCCGTCTATGCTCGCGAGGACATTCCGGGCGATGCCTGGCCACGAGACAGCCTCCCGCAACTCGAACGCTGGCTCGTGTCGCGTCTCGAGGAGCTCTGTGTTCGTGTGCTGTACGTCGAATTCAAAGCGTTCGTCGAGTACCACGATCCCGAACTCGCGGCGGCCGACCCCGACGAGGTCGCCGAGCCGGGAACGGCGTACTACGATCGATTCGTCACGTCGGTGTTCGACGGCGGATTTCGAAAGCTGTGTCTCGAGTATCCGGTACTCGCGAGGTTCCTCGTTCGCACCGTCGACCAGTGGGTGACGGGGGTGCGGACGGTCCTCGAGCGACTGGAGGCCGATCGGGAGGCGCTCGAGGACCGGTTCGATATCGGCGGCGACGTGACGGGAATACGACCGCTCGCCGACGACGCGCACGCCGGCGGGCAGGTTCCCGTCCGTGTTTCCTTCGAATCCGGCACGGTCGTCTACAAACCTCGTCCGGTCGACGCCGGAATCGCGCTGTACACGGTTCTCGAGCGACTCGACGAGCACCTCGAGACTCCCTCGTTCGACCCGCCGGCGTACCTCCCGCGCTCCGACTACGGCTGGATGAGCCTGGTGCGGTACCGCGAGCCCGAAACGTCGACCGCGGTCGAGCGGTACTACCAGCGTGCGGGTGTGCTGTTGTGTGTCGCGTACGTGCTCGACATGCCCGACTGTCAGTACGAGAACCTCGTGGCTGCCGGCGAACAGCCGACGCTCGTCGACGCGGAGACGCTGCTCCACCCCCACGTCGACCCGGCGGCGGCGACCTACGAGACGGCGGCGCTGGCGGCGTCGATCGATTCGGTCCTTCGAACCGCACTGCTGCCCTGGGACGTCGGCGACGCCGACGACTACGAGATCGGCCTCCCGAAGTCGTCGTTCACCGCCGGCCTCGGGAGCGGCAGCGAATCGACGAAGCTGGACGAAATCTCCAAACCGGTCGTGCGAGCCGTAAACACGGACGTCATGTCCGTCCACGGGGAGTCGCCGACGGTCGACCGGACGACGAATACGGTCAGCACCGACGGAACGGATCACCCACCGCACGAGTACGTCGAGACGATCGTCGACGCGTTCCGACACACCTACGAGACGATCCGCGAGCGCCACCGCGCGGGCGCGTTCCGCTCCGAGATCGTCGACCGGGAGTGTGTCGCGGGCGTCGAAAACCGGATCGTCGCGCGGTCGACGGGAATCTACCGGTCGATTCTCCGACTGTGCGTCGCGAGGGATCCGCTTCGCGACGGGGCGCGACTCTCCGTCGAGTTCGAACGGCTCGCGGCGCCGTTTTTCGACGGCCAGGTCGGCTCCGATCGGTACTGGCCGCTGTACGCCGCCGAGCGACGATCGCTCAGACAGCGTGACGTTCCACGGTTTACCGCCCACACCGACGACGCGGAGATTCGCCACGACGGAACACCGACCGGGGTCGACGCGGATCGTGCCGGCTACGACCGGCTACGGGATCGTCTCGAGGCGATGGACGACGCCGAACTCGAGAAACAGTGCTGGCTGATTCGCCGCTCGCTCGAGGACTCGCCCCCGAACCCGGCTCCCCCCTCCGGATCGCTCGCGGCGACCGACACCCGTCTCGAAGCGGAAGCGATCCGGTACGGTGAGGCGACGGTCGACGCCGCCCTCGAGACGGAGCCGAGCTACCAGTGGGCCTCGTACGTCGGCGTTACGGTGCCACAGCTGTGCGTCTCACCGGCGGACAACACGCTCTACGACGGGCGGGCGGGCATCGGACTCGCCGCGGCGGCACTGTACGATCGAACCGGCGAGGATCGGTTTCGCGACTGCGCGATCGGCGCCCTCGACGCCGTCGCCGCCGATTGCGGACCCGACCCGACCGAGTACGGCGGCCTCAAGGGAACCGGCTCGATCGTGTACGCGCTCTCGGTCGCATCGTCGCTCCTCGACCGACCCGACTACCGCGACCGGGCGACGGAGTACGCCCGCGGGGTGACACCCGCTGCAATCGAGGCCGACGAGGCGTTCGACGTCGTCGACGGCACCGCCGGGGTGTTACTCGCCTTACTCGCTCACTACGATCGATTCGGAGACGACGGGGCGTTGAACCGCGCGATCGACTGCGGCGACCGGCTTCTCGAGGCGCGCCGCGAGGGGGCCGACGGCCCGCCGTGGCCGGGTGCGGGCGATCCGGAGCCGGGGATGGCCCACGGGAGCAGCGGCATCGCCTACGCGCTCGCTCGACTCGCCGCGACCGCCGGTGACGAACGCTACGAGCGGGTTGCACGGGAGACGTTCGCGGAGGAAACGACGCGGCTGAAGCAACGATCTCCGGGCGGGCGAACGCCGGACGGTACCGAACGGATCCCCGACCAGTGGTGTCGCGGCCGAACCGGCCGCGCGTTGGCACGACTCGGGGCCGGATCAGTTCTCGAGGACGACGACCTGCTCGCCGACGCGAACGAACTGCTCGATGCGAGCCTCGCGGCCGAGTATACCCGGTACGATCACCTCTGCTGTGGGAGCGTCGGACAGGCGATCTCGTTGCTCGAGGCGACGCGCCGGACGGGTCGAGAAAGTGGGGATGCGAAGACGGTCGCCGGCCGCTGCCTCCACCGCCGGGATCAGCGGGGTGTGTTGTCGATGCCCGGCCACGGACGCGAGGTGACGAACCCGACGTTGTTCAACGGAACGAGCGGCATCGCGTACGCGATGCTTCGCCTCCGCGAACCCGACGCACTCCCCTGCGTGTTGTTGCTCGAGTGACCGGCCGGTCGCGCGCCGGTACACCTCTCCTGTGCGCTCTGGTCGCGACCTCCGACGGTTGTTGCCATAAGATACAGGTTCTACCGACGCGACGGTCCAACCGTGACCCCTGTCACGAAGGTCGTGTTCGACGTTGCCGATGCCGCCGCCGAAGAGGCGCTCGTTCGGACCTACGTCGCACCGCTATTCGAACGACTCGAGGCGCGCGAGGATTCCGAGTGGATGGTGTTCAATCGCTACGCGCACGACCCCTCAATGGATCGCGGCGAGGTAATCGTGCATCTCTGTGGTGACACGGCGATCACGAACGACGAACGCTCGCGCTGGAATCGGCTGACCGACCGCGGACTGGTCGACGACTGGTGGGTCGACACCGTCGCGAAGGACGTTCGAGAGCTTCCCGACCCGGAGCGCCGACAGTTCCGGATGCGAGCCGTCGCGAGTCGCATGAGCCTCGAGTGTTACGACGAGTTCGAGGACCTTCCGGACGCGCTGACCGAATCGGGTGGCGAGCCGACGATCGGCTGGGATATCTGTCTCCACCACGTGATAAACCAGCTCGGCTATCAAGCCGGCGACGGTGACGAAGAGATCGACCTGCTGTTCGAGAGCATCCGCGCCCGACTGTACGCGATGGCGATGGCACCGTCCGTCACGAACGACGCCACGCAGCGGCGAGTCGACTCCCTGATCGAGGAGTTAGAGGCACTGTCACCCGCGCTCCGGGACGTCCACGACGACAACCAACCCGAGTGATCGACGGGACGCAACGATCGACCGGTGGCGGATCACGAGGACGGGCACCGTCGTCCGGTAGCAGCCACCCCGACAGTCTCGGCGTATCACCGTAGACACCGGCGACCGGCGGTAGCGTGTTCTCCGCGACCCCTGTCGAACTCGGTCGTAGCGTGTGCCCCCTCAGTCCGCCGGATAGACCTCGGTGACGGTGCCGACGCCTTTGCTCCGTCCCTCCCGGAAGACGAACTTCTGACCCTTCTCGACGAGATACGGCCGGAACTTGAACCGAACCCGGGACGTCCCGGTGTCTCCCGGCAGCAAGCGGCCGTTTTCGGGGGTGAAGCGGGCCGCCTCACCGATCGTCTCGAGGTGGATAACCGGTTCGTAGCCGTCGCCGATCCGGGTGGGGTGGTTGAGCACCATCACTTCGGCCTCGAACTCCCGGACCGGGCTTGGATCGGCGTCAGCGGGCAGCAGGACCATCCCGCGCTCGATCGCGCTCTCTTTTACCCCCTTCAGGGCGATGCCGACGATCCGGCCGGCCCGGGCGGTGTCGACGCGGTGGTAGTGCATCTCGATCGAGCGCACCTCCACCTCCTGGAAGCGGCCGTCGGGCATCGGACCCAGCAGGAGTTCGTCGCCGGCTTCGACCTCGCCGGCCATCACGGTGCCGGAGGCGACCGCGCCGACGCCGGTGACGGCGTAGCTCCGGTCGACGTACATCCGGAACTCGCCCTCCCCGCTACCGGTCTTCGGCAAGCGGTCGAACAGTTCGTCGAGCGTCTCGAGCCCGTCCATCGTCAGCGCGCTGGTTTCGACGATCGGGACGACCGTGTCGCCGATCTCGTCGACGGCCGCATCGACGCCGTGGCGTTCGACCCGCAGCGGCGACTTACCCACGTCGCGGAGCAATCCCTCGACCTCCCGTTCGACTTCCTCGACGCGCTCGTCGTCGACGGCGTCGGATTTCGTGATCGCAACGATCGTCGGTAGTTCGGTCGCGAGCAGGACGCCGAGATGTTCGCGGGTCGTCCGCGTGGGGCCGTCGTCGGCGGCGACGACGAGCAGCCCATAGTCGAGTTTCTGGCCGACGAGTCCGCGGATCGTGGTCCGCAGCCAGGGTTCGTGACCGACGGTGTCGACGAACGACACCAGCCGGTCGGCCTCCTCGACGACCTGGGCGCGGTCGGCCTTTCGGTTCGGGTTTCGGACGCGAACGGGGCCGTCGTCGTCGAAGCCGTACACCGCATACGAGAGGTCAGCGGAGAGCCCGCGCTCGACCTCGTGGGGTTGAACGTCGAGGAACGCCCGCGTCGCCCCGTCGCCGTCGTCGGCGTTGCCGGTCACGAGCGAACCGATCAGCGTGCTCTTGCCGTGGTCGACGTGGCCCGCCGTGCCGACCACGATGTGTTCGTCGTCGGTCTCGAGGACGGCACCCTCGAGGATCGTCGCGACGCCGACGATACCTTCTCGCGTCTCCGTGGTCTCGGTCTCCGCGGTAGGTTCCGCTGCACTCTCGATCCCCCAGGTCTGGACGTCGTCGATGTGCGCATCGGCCTCCTCGGCCAGCAGCGAGAGGACGTCCATCGACTCGGAGAACGTGTCGGGATCGATGCCGGCGAGCCCGCCGTCGTCGGTGACGCCGACGACGTAGGTCGCCTCGCCGTCACCGGAGAGCACGCGGTGTCGCAGTTGTGCCGCCAGACTCTCGCGGCGACCGCCCTCCAGGTGGACGTTCCGGAGCAGTCGTTCCTTGAACTCGATGTTACCGCCGTCCTGTTCTCCACGTTCCAGGGCCCGCTCGAGCAGAGCCCGGTCACGGCTCATGGTAACGGGTAGCGGTCCAGCCGACAAAAGGGTTCCCGACGTGTTCGCGTGGTACCAACCGACACGATCGTAGTGAACGCGCGAACGCCGTCTTTCACGGTTCGAAATTGGATGTTATTCCTCCTGCAAGAACGTATTTATCCGTCGGATGCGCTTTTCAAGCGAGCCTATATCGAGAGGCCGCGACGGGGTCGTACGACAATAAATTCGAACATAGAAAGTATTCGATCGACCTGGAAAAGAATTAATCGATGTCGTTCAGGGCATTCTCAGCTAAGTATATGCCGACCCCGGAAAGTGAGAGACATCATGTCCGACAGTACTACCACGTTACGATCGTTCCTCGCCGACCACCCGCGCCTGATGAACGCACTGTTTACGGCCGGACTCGTGCTCTCACAGTACTGGGTGGTCCCGACCGGGAACAACGGATCGATCACGTAGCGGTCGTCGAAGCGACTCGTTTTCGGAATCGAAGGACGACGCTCGGAGGCGATCGGCGAGCGGAGACGAAAGTCAACGGCGGAACGACGGTCGTTACGACCGGCTGAAGCTGCGCGCCGGTCGCGCGCCCATCGTGCGAGGTTCCAGAGTTTCGAAGCGACGAACCCGAGCGAGTTTAGGTCATTTTCAGCCCGCTGCCGTGGGGAACGTGGGCGCGAGTGACTCGAATCGCCGGGCGGGAGTATGCGAACAGACCTACTGACCGGCGCGGATTTTCGTGGAACATCCCGCTCGAGCGTCGTCGGTGGATCGTGGAAAGTGTCGGGTTCACTCCCGTTGAGTAATCCGAAGGGGCGCGATGTCCGCCAGCCCGTGAAGCGTCCGCGGACGCCGTTTGCGGCGGGGTTTTCTCCTCGCAGAGAGATCGATCGCCGCGACGGGTCGACTCGCGTTGTCGCAATCGCGCGCCCGCATCCGTCGAAGGAGATCGGAGTAGAAACGCCCGACCGGAAGTAATGGTGTTATACCCCGATAAAGAACGTATTTACTGGGTAGGAAGGTTTTTGCGGCCGTTTTCGGGGCCGACGTCCGCGATCGGGATGTCGGGTAATATACAATATATCCGGAATGAACGTGAAAGAAATACGACGACGTTCGATAAGAACCAAGTGATTTTATTCCTGATTTTCTCAGATAATTATATTATCTCCCGGCCGTAAGAGATGCATGTCATGTCCGACAGTAACACTATCTTACGATCGTACCTCGCCGAACACCCACGCCTGATGGGCGCGCTGTTCACCATCTGCCTGCTGCTCTCGCAGGCGGGAACGGTTGCCGCCGGTAACAACGGATCGATCACGTAACCGCGACGTAATCGCGTAATACGGTTTTATAGGCGTTCGAATCGGTCGTCCGACGACCAGTAGAACGCGCCGTCGTACTCGACCGGGATCTGCTCCAGCTGGAAGAACCGATACAGTTCGGTGCCGGACAGTTCCAGCGCCGGCAGCCCGTGACCCGCCAGGAAGTACTGGTCGATGCCGTCGAGGTACGGTATGCAGAGTCCGCCGATCCCGTCCTGTGAGTGGTACGGGTACAGTTCGAGTCGGTAGCGATCGTCGTCCACCGCTTCGACCCGACAGCGGTTCGAAACGCCGCCGCCCGACTGCGCGACGGCCGCCCCGCCGTCGCCGATAACGACGTACTGGTTCCCGACGAGTCGGTAGGACCGGGCCATCGAAACGGCCGAGCGGAGCGTGAATCCGATATTCAACAGGCGCGCCACTAGCCGGCCGACGGCGATCGCGTCGTCGTTACCGACGTCGCTCAGCGTGACGATGCCGCCGACGCCCCCCGCTGCGACCAGCCGGGCGCCGATCTCGTATGACTGACAGCCGTTGATCAGGAACGTCTCGACGGCGATTTCCTCGAGGGATTTCGCCTCGAGATTCCCGTCGGGGCAGACGAACGCCCCGTTCTCGACGTGCCCCACGTAGTGGAGGAAATCTCGAGACTCCGCGAGGGTGGATCGGAGCGCGTCGACCTCGAGGTTCCGGTGAACGGTCACGTCGAACGAGAGTTCGTCGCGGTCGCCGTAGAGGCCGTCCTCCAGTTCCGAGGCCATCTGATCGTCGTTGCAAACGATCGTGATCTCTACCCCCTCCGTCGAGGGCGACAGTTCGAGCCCGTGCTCGAAGCCCGCCTGGAGGAGTTTGTTCGCGCCGATCGGCGTCCCCTCGCCGAGCCACGCCTGCTCGAAAGCGTCGACGTCGGGGGGCGAAACGAACGAGTCGACCGTCGGCCGGTGGCGCGCGTCCTCGCCCGAGCGAGAGCACGAGCGCGTGAATTCGCCGTCTGCGACCCGGACGGACGGCCGCTCCGTCGCCGAGGGGGCGCCCCCCGGCGCCTCCCTGATGAACGACAGTTCGTCGGCGAGAAACGGCAGCGCGGAGACGTTCTCCGGGTCGGGGGTCGCGTGCGTGACCAGCTGCCACCGCGGGAGGAGGTCCTCGATTGCGTCGAACGGGACCGAGAGATACGCGTCGAGCTGTTCGGCGAGCGAGGCGTCGTACAGCTCGTCGAAGGCGATATCGACGCGCTCCTCGAGACGAGCCCGTTGGGCGAGGTCGATCCTGTACAGCCCTTCCGTCCGGGTTACGCAGTCCAGGAAGAACGCGCGCGTGAGCGTTCGCTCGACCGCGCGTTCGAATCCCTTCTCGCCGTCGCCCAGCGGGTGCTCGAGCCCGTGGGCCGTCCGGAGTCGTGGCTGCGTTCCCGTTCGGACCGTGGCTCCCAGGTAGTACGCGAGGGGCGTCGCCGCGAACACCGACGTCCGATCCGGCGGCACGACTATCTCGACGCCGGTCTCCGGCGGCTCTAACCCCTCGGGGATTCGCACGGAATCCCCGAGTTCGAGCCGGGGCGGGTGGCCGCGCAGCGACGGCAGCGACCGCTCGCAACTGGTCGTCTTCAGCGCCGAGCCGAACGTCGAAACGGCGCGGGCGAGGTCAGCGGGTCGCGCCGTCGTCTCGACGGTTCCGGCGGGCCGATCGTGGTGCGAGCGGGCGCCGAGTCGGATGTGCGTGTCGTCGCCGAAATCGAACTCCATGCGGTCGTCCGAGGAGGCGATCAACGCCTCGCTTCGGACGCGGACGTACAGCCTGATCGGTGCCGTCAACTCGAAGACGTACTCCGCTTCGGGGAGCGACTCGTAGGCGTAGTGTCCGGCTTCGGCGACCATCTCTCCGCTTGCGTTGCGGACGCAGACGGGCACAACGTACGGCAACACCAACCGTTCCGTGGAGAACTCGACTGCGGTGTCGACGGGGAAGTGAAAGGCCTCGAGACTGGTCTCTCGCGGCGCGACTCGGTCGGTGGTCTTCAGCGGATACTGCTTGTTCTGGACGGGGTCGACGACGGTGAGCCCCGGCCGGTCATCGTCGGTCGGAAACGTCGGGTTCATTGGCGGCCCACGCTGCGGGTCTCCCCGGCGGAACGCGCCGACGCTTTACCCCCTCTCATTCCTCCCGCACGGGGGTCCAGTCGGTGATGTGCTCGCTCCCGTGGAGGTGCCAGCGCTGTTCGGGTACGGTTCCGTGAAGTCGCAACTCGAGGGTCGCGTCGAACGATGCCTCGAGTGTGGAAACCGGCGCCGTCGATCGGTCGACGGGCATCGTGTACACCCCGAGCGCGCCGCAGGTCGAAACCGACGTACAGATCGGGTCGAGAAATCGCCGAACGCCGTCGGCGTCCATCGCTTCGACGATCGGACGAAGCGAACTCAGCGAGAAGTACAGTGGCGGATCGCCGTCTCTGTCCGTGGCGAGTGCGGAGAGCTTCTCGCCGATCAGTTCACTGACGTCCTCGAAGTCACCCGAAACGTCAGTGACCGAAAGCACGGGGTCCGGATCGACGGCGGCGGTGGCCGATCGAAGCTCCCTGGCGTGATTGATCACGTGTGCAGAGGTCGCAGTCGTGGGGGAGAGCTGATCAGTGACGGCCTCGACACCGCGGTCCAGCACTGTGAACAGACGCCGCTGCTGTGAGGTGCCGGCCAGTTCGATGCTCGCTGCTTCGGCGAGCGCGTCGGGTACGTCGCCGGCGACCAGTACGTTGCCACCCGTCTGTCGGAGCCGTTCGGGCGCCGGCCCCATGGAGACGGTCTCGTCTGGATCGACGAGAACGTCGATCCCGAGCGTCGAAAACCGGACCGACGTGCCCTCGCGTCGGATCCCGTTCGCACGCGGCTGGTTGAGCGCCTGCAGCGCGTCGACGTCGAGCAACTCGAGGAGTTCCTCTCGTACCCGGTCCGGCTCTCGCTCAGCCCGCTCGGACAGTGCCAGCACCACGTCGGCCAACAGGCTCCGGTCCGGTGCGGTCGCTATCGGGGAGACGTGTGTCCATCGACCGACCGGTTCGTCATCGAGAAGTTCGACGGTCCGGTCGGGAGCCAGTCGGACCCGACAGTCCGCGTAGGAGAACTCGACGACCGGCCAGGCGGTGTCCGATGACTGCCACTCGAAGAGCGCATCGAGCGCGTCCATGTCGACCGTTTCGTTCAGGGGAGGGAGATCGGTTGGTTCGACCTCGTGGGCGGCCGCGGTCGCCGTGATCACCGCCAGGCCCGGACTGTCACAGCCGTCGAGAGCGACGTCGGTGATGGAGGGGGGAAGATCGGGACCGACTGACGGCGGTCGCGAAGAACGATCGTTCGTCATCCTCCCGGTGTACGAGAGACGAATACGAAAACATCGCGGATTGTCTCTCGGTTGCGACCATGATATCAACGGGTGAAACGATTGGAAATAGTATCGTTCACCGACGTCGGTCGCTATTGGTTTCGAACAGGCGGCGGGAGTATTTCTCTGACAGTCTTATTACCGTCCCTGCTAGTTCCATGTGTATGGTCGATCACCGAACGGAAGACACCGGCAACCGGAGACACGGTTCGGAGCGTCGGTTCGATCCAGTGGGCGAGTTCGACCGCGGAACCGATGTCGACGCCCTGCTCTCGATACTGAGCCACCACCGCCGTCGGGCGGTGCTGGGTTGTCTCTCGGAAGGCGAAGTGACGAGTACGGAAACCGTCGCGGCCACGATCGCCGCCCAGGAGGTGGATGGCGAACCGACGTCGGCACAGCGATCGGCCGTTCTCATCGAACTCTCTCACAATCACCTTCCGAAGCTCGGAAATCGAGGGTTGATCGAGTACGACCGCCGCAGCGGTGCCATCAGACGGAGCCCGTTACCGGCGGTCGTCACAGAACTCCTCGAGTGCTGTCGATCGCTCGAGGAAGACTACTCCGACAGTCGCTCGTAGGCCGCGGTCACCCGCTTGAACTCGGCTTCGTCCCCCCCGCGGTCGGGGTGAACGTCCTTGACCTTCTCGCGGTACGCCTTCCGGACCTCGGCCCGCTCGGCGTCGGCGGGTAGCCCGAGGACCGAGCGCGCCTCGGATCGGGTGGGTCCGCTCGAGGATTCGGGGGGCCGCGTGCTGGTGTCGCCGGCACGTCTGTCGGTCCCGAACCGGCTTCGGGCCGTTCGCTCCGCGCGGGTTTGGGGGCCGCGACGCGTGCGCGGACCGGCGCCGAAGCCGCCGCGCGTATCGGTCCGTCGACGGCGCGCGTGTTGCTGGTGACGAATCGCTCGCGCGAGCTTCCCGCTCCCGTGGTAGTACATGAAGTAGCTCGTCAGCCCCAGCGGTGCCGCGACGAACAGCGCGATCAGCTGTCCGCTGACGAGTGCGCCGATGGCGAGCAACGCGGTTAGCCCCGCGAACACTGCGGCGAGCCCGAGAACCAGGGGGGAGCGATGCACAGCCCAGTTAGGGAGTCGACGGCCCTAAACTTCACGCTGACCTCGCCAGCACCGGTTGTCGGCAACTCTCCCACCGACGACAGTCGCCCACAGCGAAACCACGCTATTCCGGGACCAGTTTCAAGCCAGTCGATCCCGTCTCCTGTCGTATGAGCGTCAGTGGCCTCTGTCAGATCTGTGAGTCGCGGCCGGCCCAAGAACGGTGTGACAACTGCGGCACGCTGGCCTGCGAGCAACACTACGAGCGTGGGCTCGGACTGTGTGCCGACTGCGCCGCCCAGGCCCAGCCGGATCGCGGCTCCGACGAAGTCGACACTCACCGGTTCTGATGACCTCGATACGGGATCTCGTCTCGGAGTCGCTGGCGGTCGGCGAGACGTTCTGTCTCACCCTCGAGCAGCGAGATGGCGACCTCGTCGCCGACCACCCCAACGCGGGGAGCCCGATGGATCTGCTCGTCTGCGAGGGACTCGAGCGCCTCGAGGAACGGCCGCCGTCGGAGCCGGTCGAAGTCGAAGTCGTCGGCCGGGTGGTCGAGGGGCGGCTGGTCGGGCGAGTAGTGAGCCGCGACTGCGAGTCGGCAACCACTTCCGACTCGGAAAACGACGCAGAAGAGACAGGAGACGACGCCGAAACCGACTGACGCTCACTCCCGGTACCGATTCAGGCGATCCTTCAGCCGCTTCGTGGCCTGTCCGGAAACCGCGGCGAAGTCCTCGCCCGAATTTTCACCCGCGAAAATGATCCCCCGCGAGGAGTTGACGAGGCCGACACCGCCGGCCAGCCCGTACTCGACGGCCGCCTCCGCGTCGCCGCCCTGGGCGCCGACGCCGGGAACCAGGAAGGGAAGATCGGGCACTTGTTCGCGCAACTCCTCGAGTTCTTCGGGCTTCGTGGCCCCGACGACCAGCCCCACGTTGTCGTTCTCGTTCCAGAGGTCGGCGAGCGCGGCGACCCGCTCGTACAGCGGTTCGCCCGTCTCGAGTTCGAGGTCCTGGAGGTCCGCGCCGCCGGGGTTCGAGGTCCGACAGAGGACGAAGACGCCGGCCTCCTCGTTCGCCAGGAACGGCTGCAGCGAATCCCGGCCCAGGTAGGGGTTGACGGTGATCGCGTCCACTCGCTCCAATATCTGGGCGTACTGGCGGGTCGTGTTCCCGATGTCCGCCCGCTTCGCGTCGAGCAGCACCGGAACGCCCTTTCCGTGGGCGTAGGCGACGGTTTCCTCGAGAGCGGCCCAGCCGTCGGGGTCCTCGTAGAACGCCGCGTTCGGTTTGTAGACGGCGGCGTGCTCGTGAGTCGCGTCGATGATCCGGCGGTTGAACGCCCACCGGGGGAGGTCGTGTTCTCGAAGGTGGTCGGGGATGCGCTTCGGATCGGGGTCGAGCCCCACCGAGACGACGCTGTCGACCGAAACGATCCGGTCGTGCAGCCGATCGAAGAAGTTCATGGAGCGGAGTGGCCGCCGGACCGTCGAAAAACTTGCTATCGGCGTGGACTCGAGCGCCGACTGGCCCCCGAGCGACCGACCACGCCCGCGGCGGTTCCTCGAGGGCTCGAACTCACCGCGCGACCGTCGACCAGAGGTTTCGGGTTTCCGGGCGGTTGACGGCCCACCAGGCCACTGCGCCGCCGACGCAGCCGGCGAACGCGAGCAGTCCATCGCTCGCCCCACCGGTGACGAGCACCGCGAGACCACCGAGCACGGCGGCGCCGGCGAACGCCCGCTCGGGATCGTCGAGGAGGACTGTTCCGGCCCCGAGCAGGAACGCCGTCCCGAAGAGCACCGACGCGACGAGGTCGGCGAAGTAGTGGACGCCCAGCGCGAGCCGCGAGACGCCGACGAGCGCGACGACGGCAGCCGCACCCAGGAGGCGGCGGCGGCGGGTAGAGACGGTCCCCCAGAGCGCCAGCGCCCCCCAGCAGATCGTCGCGGCCATCGTGTGCCCGCTCGGGAAGCCGTCGCCGTCGCGGGGCACCGCCTGCAGGGACTCGGGCGGGCGCGAGAAGGCGAACGACGCCTTCAGGATCAGGGTGAACGCCAGCCCACCGAGGACGACCGCGAGGACGAAGCCGGTCCGCCTCGAGAGCGGGCGCTCTGACCCGTTTCGGATCGAGCGATAGGCGTCGACCGCGGCGTATCCCAGCAGTGCAGCGACGATCAGGAGTTCGTCGCCGAGGAGCGCGGTCGCCTCGAAGATCGGGACCGACCACTCGGGGAGGGTCTGGCGGATCGCGCGCGTGATTCCGAGGTCTCTGTCCATGGGTGGCGGTGAGTCGCGTCGTCCGGTGTCGAGGGCCGCGCCGACGGCGGGCCGTCGACCGTTCTCTCACAGCGTTGATGCGCCCGTCTCTTAGCAGTACTGGTACGTGCTCGAGGAGGGACGGGGCGCGACAGCTCAATCGCGACCGGAACCGGCAATCAAGACCGGGACCGGCAATCAAGACCGGGACCAGCCGACGCCGCTACAGCCGGGAAGCCAACGTATTTACCTCGCATTAGCAAACCGGCCGGTATGAGCCGGGGTTCTCGATGAGCCAGATCGCTCTCGCCGCCGACTTCGCGATTATCATCGTCGTCGCCACGGTCATCGGAATCGTCGTCCGCCAGCTGGGCCAGCCGACGATCATCGCCTACATCGCTGCTGGCGTGATCCTCGGGCCGGTAGCGTTCGACATCGTCACCGACGAGGGCCTCGTCTACCTGATGGCGGAACTCGGACTCGGCTTTCTGCTCTTCCTCCTCGGAATGAAGATGCGATTTTCGGACATTCGCGAGATCCTGCGCCCGATTACGAACGTGGCGATCGGACAGACGGTGCTCCAGACGGCGCTGGCGTTTCTCGTCGCGCTCGCGCTCGGGTTCGACAGCCTGGAGATCATCGTCATCTCGCTGGCGACGGTGTTCGGCGCGACACCGATCATCGTCAAGGTGCTCTCCGACAAGGACGAGATCACCTCGCTGCCTGGCAAAATCGACGTCGGGGTTCTCATCGTCCAGGACATCTACCTCGTTATCGTTCTCGCGATGTTCAGTGCCGAATCGCTCGACAACGCCGGAGAGATTCTCGAGACCCTCGCGGTGATTTTCTCGCTGATCGCGGTCATCGGCGTCGTCTCGTTTCTCTCCTCGAGGTACGTCCTCCCACGGCTGTTCCGGCGGGTCGCGGACAACAAGGACGTCTTCCTGATCGTCGCCATCGCGTGGGCGTTTCTGTTCATCGCCGTCGCCGAGAGCCAGTTCGACGGCGGCGTCGAAATCGGGGCGTTCCTCGCCGGTATCAGCCTCGCACAGCTCCCCTACAGCAAGGAACTCGAGGATCGGATCACCCCGATCACCGACTTCTTCATCCTCGTCTTCTTCGCGAGCATCGGCCTCCAGATCGAGGGCGGGGCCGCGAGCCTCTTCGCCTACTGGTGGCAGGCGATCGTCGCCTCGGTGGTGCTGATGGTAGGCAACTTCTGGATCATGTTCTACCTCATCGACCGCGAGGGGTTCAGCGTCGAGCCGACGTTCCTTGCCTCGATCAACATGGTTCAGGTCAGTGAGTTCTCGCTCATTGTGGGTGCACTCGCCCTTCAACAGGAGTACATCGGCCCAGAGATCCTGGGCTATCTCACGCTGATGGCGCTGATGACGATGACCGTCTCGACGTACATCGTCGCCAACAACCACGCGATCTACGAGCGCGTCGAGCCCTGGTTCCGCCGGTTCGAATCCGAAGACGATCGGGACGCGGAGATCGCCACGTACAGCGACCACGCCATCGCGATCGGCTACGACGAGATCACCGAGCGCGTGCTGCCGATCCTCGCAAAGCGCTACGACGACGTCGTGGTCATCGATCGCCAGACGAGGCACATCGACAGGGCCGAAGACGCCGAGTACGACTACGTCTTCGGCGACTTCCGCCACGCCGAGATTCGCAAGGAAGCGAACCTCGCGGCAGCGAGCTTCGTGTTGAGCTCGAGCGTCGAACGGGAGGTCAACGAGGAACTGCTCAAGGAGGTCGACGAGGACGCGGCCGTCTTCGTCGAGTCCGAGCGCATCGCAGACGCCCGCGCGCTCTACGATCGCGGGGCGACGTACGTCATCATGAGCACGCACCTGACCGCCGAGATGGTCAGCGAGTACCTCGAGCGGTATCTCTCCGATCGGTCGTCGTTCGACGAGACGATCAACGACGACGTACAGCGGCTCAGACGCGGCGAACACGAACCGGCAGCCGACATGGTCGGCGACGGGGGTGAAACCGATGGTTGAGGCGCTCATCGTCGACCTGGGACTCATCTTCGTCGCCGCGGGGGTGCTGTTGCTGATCGCGAATCAGTTCCGGCTCCCGACGGTGCCGTTCTACCTCCTCGCCGGGATCGCCATCGGCTGGACCATCGGTACCGACGATCTGCTGGTGTTGGCGCAGTGGGGAATCGCCTTCCTCGTGTTCGTCTTCGGCATCCGTCTCGATCTCGGCGACGTCCAGTCCGTGCTCAGAGACGGCGAGATCGCGGCTATCATGCAACTGCTCGTCGTCGCTCCGATCGCGCTCGTCGTTGGCTATCTGTTCGCGGAGTTCTACGGCTTCGCCGACCCCCTGCGAAACGCGATTTACTTCAGCGCGGCCGTCACGCTGAGTTCGACGATCGTCGGCACGGGGTTGCTCGAGACCGAGATCCGTGACAACCTCGTTCACGGACGGCTCGCCTCCTCGATCCACTTCTTCGACGATCTCGTCGCGATCGGTTTAGTACTGATCCTGAGCACGGAGGCGCTGACCGGCGACGCGGTCGCCGCGAAGATCGGTTATGGCGTCGTGTTGCTCCTCGCCGCCGTCGTTCTCTACCGCCACGGCTTCCCGCTGCTGGTTCGCGTCACCGACGGTTCGGACGAACTCGTCCTGATGGGGAGCATCTCGATACTCGTCGCCTTCCTCGCCGCGGCGGAGTTCCTCGGCATCTCGATCGTCGTCGGCGCGTTCGCCGCCGGCGTCGCCATCAGAAACGACGAAACCCAGTCGCTCTCAGTCCGAAACGGGATCGACTCGATCCGGGACTTCTTCGTTACGATCTTCTTCGTCACGATCGGGGCGCTGGTCTCGATCCCCACGCTCGAGATGGCGACCATCGCGATCGCGCTCGTCGCACTCGTGATACTCATCAACCCGGTCGTCCTGCTGCTGGCGTTCGTCTACGAGGGGTACGACACGCGAACCGCGTTCCTCGCGACCTCCGGTCTCAACCAGGTCAGCGAGTTCTCGCTCATCATCGCAATACAGGCGGTCATCGTGACCGAAACCATCGCGGAGCCGATGTTCGACGCGATCATTCTCGCGGCGGCGGTGACGATGCTGCTCACCGCGTTCGTCCGACGGCGCGAAGAGGACCTCTACGCGGCGTTCGTTTCGCGGTTTTTCACCGAACAGCGAACTCGGAAAGTCGACGAGGAGAGCCGCGTCGACGACGACATCACCGACCACGTGATCGTCCTCGGCTACGGACGACAGGGGCGACGTCTCGTCGAGACCCTCGAGGACCTCGGCCAGCCGTACGTCGTCATGGAGAACGACCCGGTGTTTCGCGACCGCCTCGCGGTCGAGTGTCAGCAGTACGTCTTCGGCGACGCTCTGTCGGCGTATCCGTGGGAGAAGGCGCGGGTCGAGGACGCCGCGCTCGTGATCTCGACGGTCGATCACCCCCCGCTTTCGGCGTTCGTACTCGAACTCGAGACGGATGCGGACGTCATCCTTCGGTCGGACGACGCCGGGGACGCCGAGGCGCTCCTCGAGGCGGGCGCGATGTACGTCACCGTCCCCGACATCCTCGCCGGCGAACAGCTCGTCGAGGTCATCGAAACCCTGGTCGAAGCGGAGACCGGCCGGGCGGATCTCAGGGCGGACCACCTCGACCGGCTGGCCGAACTCGAGCGGTACGGGTTCGCCACCCAGGGCGAGCGGTACTGACGTCGTCGCTGGCCCGTCGGGACGCCCCACTCGTCGTCTCGGCAGCCGGCGAGGGTTTCGTGGGCGTCTCCTCAGAACGGCCCGTCGAGGTACTCGTGGACGGCGATGACGATTGCGAGGCCGAGAAGCAGTAACGGTCCGGACGCGATCGCTGGAAGATCGATGGCGGCGGCCAGCCCGAGCGCGCCAGCGATCGCGAGCAGGACGCCGACTGCGTACAGACCCAGGTTCCGGGCGAGACGCACCGGTTCGACTGCCTCGAGCATAGCTATCGTCGCGACGACCGTTCGGAAAGAGCTACCGGTGTCGGCGGGGTTCTCGATGCGAACCCGTGGCCGATCCAGAGTGACGTATTTTATTATCGGCGGGCGACGACGACGAGATATGACTATTTACGAAAGCGATCTCCCCGGCGTCGGGAAGAAGTACGAGATCGAACTCGAGGGCGACGAACGTCTCGTCATCGTCACGCACAACACGGGCAAGCGCGAGGTGTTTCTGAAGCCGACCGAACACGCCGATTCGGACAAACTGTTCGAACTCCCGGATCGACTCGCCCGAACGGTCGGCACGATCCTCGAGGGGGCGTACTTCCAGCCGGTTCAGACGGATCGCGTGGAGACGATGCTCTCCGACGAAACGTTCATCGAATGGTTCAGCGTCTCTCGAGAGTCGGAACTCGCCGGAAAGAGCCTCGCGGAGGCCGACGTGCGCAGACGGATCGGCGTCTCGATCGTCGCGATTCAGCGCGACGACGAGGTGATCGCGCCACCGACACCCGAGACGGTCATCGAGGCCGGCGACACGCTCGTCGTCGTCGGTGACCAGGACGACTGCAAAGAGTTCGAAACGCTCCTCGGAAACGACGAGACACGGTGATCAACCGATGCCGAGCCAGCAAGAGGTGGACGTGAGTGGCCGCTGAAGGCACCGCACTGATCGACGTAGGGGTGCTCTTCGCAGCGGTCGCCCTCGCCGGCCTCATCGCAAATCAGCTCAAGCAGTCGGTGATCCCCTTCTACATCGTCATCGGGATGCTTCTCGGGGAGCACCTCCTCGGGCAGGTCAGCTCCTGGTATCTCGTGGAAACCGACTTCATCCACCTCGGGGCCGAACTCGGGATCGTCTTCCTGCTGTTCTTCCTCGGCCTTGAGTTCAACTTAGAACGGTTGCTCGCCGCGAAAAACCGAATCGGGAAAGCCGGCACCTACGATCTCATCATCAACTTCGGGGTCGGGATGGTTCTGGGCTACGCCCTGTTCGGGGAGTTCTTGCCGGCGTTTCTCGTCGCCGGGATCGTCTACATCTCCTCTTCGGCGATCATCACCAAATCATTGATCGACCTCGGCTGGATCGCTAACGACGAAGCCGATCCGATGCTCGGCACGCTCGTGTACGAGGACCTCTTCATCGCGATCTATCTCGTCGTCGCGAGCGCACTCGTCCTCGGTGGGGGCAACCTGGGGGAGGCGGCCGGCGACATCGGTATCGCGGTCGTGTTTATCATGGTGCTCCTGCTGTTCGTCCACTTCGGAACCGCCTTTTTCCAACAGTCCCTCGAGACCGACTCCCACGAATACTTCGTCCTGCGGGCGATCGGCATTACGGTCCTGATCGCCGGCGCGGCGCTCGCGCTCGGCGTCAGCGAGGCCGTCGCCGCCTTCTTCGTCGGGATGGCGTTCTCCTCGACCGACCACGTCCACGAACTCGAGCGCCTGCTCGAACCCGTCCGGGACACGTTCGCCGCCGTATTCTTCTTCTGGATCGGCCTGGTGACGAACCCGTTCCTCTTTGCAGGCGTGGCGACGATGGTCGCCGCAGCAGTCGTGTTGACGACGCCGACGAAACTCGTAAGCGGCTACCTCGGCGGTCGCGTGTACGACCTGGACGAGCGTCGCTCCGTACGCGTCGGCCTCGGGATGGTGACCCGCGGGGAGTTCTCGCTGATCATCGCGAGTATCGCTATCGCCGGTGCTGGTACCGGCCTGGCGACGGAGACGGCGACCCAGATCAACGCTTTCGCCGTCGGCTACGTGCTGTTCATGAGCATCCTCGGCACCACGCTCATGCAGTACTCCGATCGCATCGAGTCCGTGGTCGTCCCGCGTCTCGAGTCGAAGTCCAGCAGTCCACAACCGAGCGACGATTAACGCCCGAAACGGACAGCTTCAAGTCCGCTGACTCCCTTTCCTCGGGCATGCCACGGGCGGTCGTCTTCGACCTGGACTATACCCTGGCGGTGCCCGAACGTGACCGTGAAACCATTCTCGCCGACGCGACCCGTCGAGCGGGCGCGCCGGCGCTTTCGCGGGAGGCCTACCTCGAGGCCCACCGCAAAAACCTCACCCGGGAAAGCCGCGAGCCGATCTTCGCGGATCTGCTGGCCGACCACGACACCGACGCCGATCCCGCCGCGGTGGCGACGGCGTACCGGGAGACGATCGCCGACTCGCTGGCTCCCCTGCCGGGGGTCGAGTCGATGCTCGGCGACCTCCGCGAGGAGTACCGCGTCGGCCTCCTGACGAACGGCCCCGTCCGCGCCCAGCGGGACAAACTCGCCACGCTCGGCTGGGAGCACGCCTTCGACGCCGCGCTCGTCACCGGCGAACTCGAGGCCGGCAAACCCGACCGCCGGGCGTTCGAGGCGATCCTCGAGGAACTCTCCGTCGCGCCCGGGCAGGCGGTGTACGTCGGCGACGAACTCGAGGCCGATATTTACGGGGCGACGAACGCCGGCATGGACGCGATTCAGGTGGTCCTCGAGGATACCGAGCCCGATCCGCGGGCGGTTGCCTGCCTCGAGCAGTCGTCGATTGCGACTGAGTTACCGCGACGACTCGAGGCGCTCGCGTGATCGGCTTCGAACTCCGCTCGACTGCCGGTGTCACGAGAGTCAGTGATCGATCATAACTGACGGTCCTGTCAACCAGTACGATTATCGTTCTGGAGAGAACGTCTCTCACGTGTTGATCGACAGCCGTGACCTCGTCATCGTCGCGTTCGCGATGGCCGTCGGATGGTCCAGCCGTTCGTTCGCCCACGCGCTCGACGTTCAGCAGTTCGTACTCCTGCTCCCCGCGGCCGCCCTCGGCGCGTACATCGGCCTCGACCTCACCGAAAACGGAAAGCCGGTCCAGAACGTCATCACGTATCTGGCGTTTTCGGTGACGCTGCTGGCCGGTACGATCGCGGGTCAGGAAACGGCTGCACCGCTGTGGGCGCTGGTGGCCGTCACGCTCCCTATCGCCTGGTTCGTGGGGAGATTCTCCCCGTCGCTTCCTGGGTGACCTCACCACGTTGGTCGGGAGTGCGTATCCACCTACCACCGCGAGCGACGGGCTATCACCCGTCGCGCCGCCGACCCGCACGAACCGAATCGCCACAGTTTAAACCCCTTCTCCGCGCAAATATTGCCATATGGTTCACAGCGAGATGGCGGCACTCGGCCACGAGCAGGTAACCCACTTCGTCGACGAGGAAACCGGGCTCCAGGCGATCGTTTCGATCCACGATACCACGCTCGGTCCCTCCCTCGGCGGCACCCGGCTACTCCCGTACGAGAGCGAAGACGCGGCGCTGCGGGACGTCCTCCGGCTCTCACGGGCGATGACCTACAAGGCCGCGGCGACCGACCTCGATCTGGGCGGCGGGAAGGCGGTGATCGTCGCCGACCCCGAGGCCAAAACCGAGGAGATGATGCGCGCCTACGGACGGATGGTCGACCGCCTCGGGGGCCACTACATCACCTCCGTCGACGTGAATACGGGCGTCGCGGACATGGACATCCTCCGCGAGGAAACCGAGTACGCCGTCGGCACCAGCGACGGCCTCGGCGACCCATCGCCGATCACGTCCCGCGGGGTCTTCTCGGGGCTCCGGGCCTGCGTCGAGACCACCTACGGCAGCGACGACCTCGAGGGTCGCTCCGTCGTGATCCAGGGCGTCGGCAAGGTCGGCCGCGGGCTCGCAGAACTCCTCTTGGAGCACGGCGCCGAGGTGACCGTCAGCGACGTCAACGAAGCGGCCGTCGCGGCGATGGTCGACGAACTCGGCGTCGACACCGTCGCGCCGGACGACGTCTACGCCGAGCCCTGCGACGTGTTCGCGCCGTGTGCCATCGGCGGCGTGATCAACGACGAGACGATTCCCCACCTCGACTGTGACATCGTCGCCGGCGGGACGAACAACGCCCTCGAGGAGCGCCGCCACGCCACCGAACTTCAGGAGAACGGGATCCTCTACGCGCCGGACTACGTCATCAACGCGGGCGGGCTGATCACCGTCGCCAACGAGTACTTCGGGCGGAGCCGCGAGGAAGCCCTCGCCGACGCCGAGGCCATCGGCGACCGCCTGCTCGACCTTATCGAGCGCGCCGAGGACCGCGAGATCACGGTACTCGACGCCGCCGACGAGTACGCCGAGGAGCGGATCGCAGCGGGCGACCGCGGCGAGCCGATGGCGTCGACGAACTGAGCGGCAGGCCTGATGGACACTCGGTCCGATCCTCGCCGAGTTCGATCCGCGGGTGTCTACAAGGGGTGTCGCACGCCGGAGACGCTCTACCGTCTCGTTTGTAACGGGGAGTAAGCGAGACGCCGGTCGATCGCCCGGGGTGAAAATAACGGATGAGAAAAGTATAACTCTGTGGCTACGTGGTGTTGGCCATATGAACGGCCCGTCGTTGATCGACGCTCTCGACGATCTCTTCTTCGTTTTCGACGAGTCGAGAACAGTCGTCATCTGGAATCAGGCGGCGCTGGAGGTGACCGGCTACTCCGAGGAGGAACTGGCGGGAATGGGGCTGGCGGACTTTTTCGAGGGGGCCGACCTGGAACGGATCACGGGTGCGGCCGCGAGCGGAGCCGAGACGGGAGGCACCGGTGTCGAGGGAGAGCTCGTGACCGCCGGCGGCGATCGGATCCCCTACGAGTTCAGCCTTCGACAGCTGTCCGGAGCGGACCGCGGGGCGTTCGCCGGAATCGGACGCGACATCACCGATCGCGTCCGCAAACGGACGCAACTCGAGATCCGCGAACGGACGCTACGAGAGATGTACGAGATCATCGCGGACCCGCAGCGAACGTTCGCCGAACAGGTAGAGGCGTTGCTCGAACTCGGCCGGGCGGAGCTCGAGACGGCCTACGGAACGTTCTCGAAGATCGAAGGCGACGAGTACGTCTTCGAGGTGGTCGCCGCGGAGGACGACAGCATCCAGGCGGGGGACGTCGTTCCGCTGTCGGCGACGAACTGCGAGATCGCGGCCAGCAACGAACGGACGCTCGTCCTCGGTGACGTTGCACGAGACGCGCCGACGCAAACGGACCGGGCTGGCTACACCGAGTGGGGGATTTCGTGCTACGTCGGTGCGCCAGTGTTCCTCGACGACGACGTGTACGGTACGTTCTGCTTCTACGACACCGAGCCCCGCGTCGGTACCTTTTCGAACTGGACGGTCACGCTCGTCGATCTGATGAGTCAGTGGGTGAGTTACGAACTCGAGCGCCAGCGGGCGAAAGACCGGCTCCGGAAGCAGAACGAGGAGTTAGAACAGTTCGCGACGAGGGTTTCTCACGACCTCCGCAATCCGCTCAGCGTGGCGGACGTGTCGCTGAAACGCGCCAGGGAAACCGGGGACGTGGAACACCTCGAACACGCCCACCGCGCGATCGATCGAATGAATACGCTCATCGACGACCTGTTGATGCTGGCCCGATCGGGAACGGTGATCGACGAAACGGAGCCAGTCGATCTGCGGGCGCTCGCGGAGCACTGTTGGCAGAACGTCACGACGGACGCGGCCGAACTCGAGATCGAAACCGAACGGACCGTTCTCGCGGATAAAACCCGCCTCGAGCAGTTGCTCGAGAACCTGTTCAGAAACGCAGTCGAACACAGCGACGAGCGGGTGACGATTACGGTCGCCGATCGCCCCGAGGGGTTCTACGTCGACGACGACGGGCCGGGAATTCCGGAGGCCAAACGTGAAAGCGCGTTCGAGCGGGGGTATACGACGACCCCTGAGGGAATCGGGTTCGGACTCGCGATCGTAAAAGAAATCGCCGACGCACACGGCTGGCGTCTCCAGATCGGAGACAGCCCGACCGGCGGGACACGATTCGAGTTCACTGACGTGGCGATGGAGCGGGCAAACGTGTGACCGCTCGCGGATCGATCTACCGATCGCACGGTCGCGATTTAGGGCGCGTCGTCGCTTCTGAGCGCACGGCTCGCCGCCTGCACTACGTCCGTCGCACGCTTGACCTCCGCGCCGCTCTCGACGAACACCAGCGTCTTCGGGGGCTGACTGGCCTTCGGTCGCGCCCGTAACTCGAGGTCGTCGGCCGCGTCGACGGCCGCTTCCCTGCCGGAATCGAACTCGAGGTGCGCTCGATCGGAGTGGACGAACACCCGGGCGAAGCGCTCGCCGTCGCGTTCGACGTCGTAGGCCCGCCCGCCGTCGGCGGTCACCTCGACGTCGTCGTCGACGTTCGTTACGGCCATCCGCCGGAGTTCGCCGTCGGTACGGCCGTCGAGTTCCGAGGAGAGGAGTTCGGCGATGCGCCGGCCGTCCGTGATTCGCTTCTCGACCATACCGGCGTTCGGGTAGCGAGGGCCTAACGCCCTTCGATCACGGTCTCTCGAGCCGCGGGGGCGAGCTCCGAGACGTCGAGGCCCTCGCCGTGGGCGTAGACGACCGCGGCGGCCTCGATGGTGATCTCGAGGTCGCCCTGGAGGGCGTTGATCGCGCCGACGGCCTCGTGTTTCTCGACCCCTGCCGCGACGAGGGTGTCGAGGACGCGCTCGAACGCCGATCGTTCGCGCAGGAGGTCCTCGTCGGGGACGAACTCGTCAGGAACCGTGACCGATGCGGGATCGACGGTGAGCCTGAGTTCGGAGCCCTCGCGCTCGAGCAGCCCCTGTTCGATTCCGACGGTAACCAGTCGCGTCGACTGGTCGGGTGAGAACCAGTCCCGGTCGAGCGAGAGCGCGACGACGAACTCGTTCTCCCGGAGGGTTCGGGTCCCGTTCTGCTTGAACGGCGCTGCGACGGCGACGCGAAGGCTCATCGGAGACGACTCTCTGTGGGGAGTGAATAACGGTGGCGGTTTCGCTCAGTCCGAGGCCCGACCGCCTCCACCGGCGTGGCCGTTTCGGTTGGCCCGGGACGGCGGCGGGAACTGTGTTGGCGTCGACTCCGGGGGCTCCGGGAGCACGCAGCGCCCGAGTTCGCGGTTGACGTGTGCGTACTGTTCCGGGGCGTTCGCAAGGGGGTGAGCGGGATTCTGGTCGCTATCGATACGGGCGGCGCGGGCCTCGCCGAAGCCGTTGAGGCGGGCCTGGATGCCCCGCCAGTGGTTGGCGCTTTCGGTCGGTACCGAGAACGGCCGCGGTGGCTCTCGGTCCGGGTGACGCGCGGCCAGGAGCGCACTGTTGACGTTGCTGGCCAGGTCGTCGTGATCGACGAGGACGCCGACGCGCGCGTTCGGCGGGGCCCTGGCGGCCAGGATATCGAGGCCGAGGTGGAGCGCACGATACTCGGCGACGTTGTTGTCGGGCGGGGTATCGGCCGTGGCGACCCGTCCGACACGGGTTCCGTCGCGCGTTTCGATGACGGCGCCGAGCCCACCGCCGGACTCACGAAACGACCCATCAGTGGCGACGTAGAAGTCACGGTGGTGGGTGTGGGGAGGGTGAGCGATGTGGGGAGTCGGCGACTCGTCGAACAGGTCCCGCAGCGCGGGGCGGCCATGGGCGGCCATGGCCGTCGGTATGTTACCCGATGTCTTAACTGTATTGTTTGCTATACCATACCACGGCACATCTGCCGTCCTGTCGCTCTGCAATACATTCGCGCATTGTTACCATACCACATGTATAAATAATCGTACCCCCATCTCGAAGCATGCCACGGGAATCAGAACCGACGGTGGGGCGACGACAGTTTCTCGCATTTGCCGGTGCAGCAGCTGCGACGGCGAGTGTCGCCGGCTGTCTCGATACCGAAGGTGAGGCAGCGAACGGCGATTCGGACGACGGTGGCGACGGCAACGGCGATGGCGATCCGGCTGACAGAGAGGGGTCGTCGATCGCGATCAGCCAGACCCAGGACCCGACGACGCTCGATCCACACGACCACCGGGAGACGACGACCGACAACGTCCTGCTACAGGGCTACGAGTTCATCCTCGCACGCGACGCGGACGGCGAGATCGTCGAGGGAATCGCGACGGAGTGGGAGATCGTCGAGGAGGACCAACACGAGTTGACCATCCGCGACGACGTCCAGTTCCACAGCGGTGACGACCTTACGGCCGAGGACTGTGCGTTCAGCATCAACCGGGTCGTTGATCCGGCGGTCGGGAACCTCGAGAGCCCGCAGGCCGACCAGCTCGCGGGCGTCACGGGTGCAGAGGCGGACGGCGACACGATCCTCGTCCAGTCCGATGGGTCGAATCCGATGGTGTTCGCGAACCTCGCCTCGTACTGTCCGATGGTTCAGGAGGACTGGATCATGGACCGCGAACCCGAGGAGGTCGCGGCGGATATCAACGGGACGGGTCCGTACCAGCTCGAAGAGTTCGTCGACGGCGAGTACACCCACTTTACGAGCTTCCCGGACTACTGGCAAGGGGAGGCCGATATCGAGGAGGTGACGATCGACGCCTCGACCGAGTCGAGCACCCGCATCAACAGCCTGCTCGCCGGCGAGATCGATATCGCGACGGCGGTTCCGCCGGACGACGCCCCTCGCGTGGACGGGGAGGACGAGACGTACATCGCCGACGCGCCCAGCACGCGGATCCTCATGCTCCCGATGCGCTACGACGTCGAACCGTTCGACAGCCAGGAGTTCCGCCAGGCGCTCAACTACGCGATTGACTTCGACGCCATCGTCGACGAGGTGCTCTCCGGGTTCGGCGATGCCACCGCCCAGCCGACGCTCGAGGGCTACTTCGGCTTCAACGACGACCTCGAGCCCTACCCGTACGACCCCGAGCGAGCCGAGGAGCTGATCGAGGAGAGCGGCCACGCCGACGAGGAGATCACGCTCGAGGTGCCGGCCGGGCGGTACCTCCAGAGCGACGAGATCGCACAGGCCTGCGTGGGCTACCTCGACGACCTCGATAACCTCTCCTGTGAGATCGAAATGCGCGACTTCGGTGAGATGGCGTCGATCCTGCTCGACGGCGACATCGAATCGACTCCGCCCTTCTTCCTGATCGGATGGGGGAACACGACGTTCGACGCCCAGCAGAACCTGTTCCCGTGGTTCACCGAGGAAACCTCCCAGTACACGTTCCTCGACGACGAACTCCAGGAGCTCATCTACGACGCGTCGGCCGAGATCGACGAGGACGAGCGCGAGCAGCTGCTGATGGACGCCTGTGAACGCGCCCACGAGCTGGCGGTGTTCGTCTTCCTGAACCGCGAGTATCTGATATACGGCATCAACGAGCGCATCGACTGGGAGCCCAGACAGGACGAGTTCTCACTCGTCTACGAGATGTCTCTCACCGAGTAAGCGTCCGCGCTTCAGACCTCTCTCAATCATGTCACAGTATCAGTTCATCCTCCGCCGGAGCGTGCAGGGTATATTCGTCATCTGGGGCGTCGTGACGGTCGTGTTCCTGCTCCGGTTTATGACGCCGGGAAGCCCCGTCGACTTCGTCGCACCGTTAGACGCTTCCCCCCAACTTCGCGCACAGATCGCCGCGAACCTCGGGGTCGACCAGCCGATCTACGTCCAGTACGTCGAGTACCTCACCAGGTTGGTCCAGGGGGATATGGGATACTCCTATATCCGTGGCCGGCCCGCCAGCGGGATCATCTTCGCGCGACTGCCCGCAACCATCGAACTCGCGGTCGTCGCAACGCTGGTGGCGATCGTGTTCTCCATCCCGCTCGGCGTCGTGAGCGCGACGAGACGCCACGAGCCCGCCGACTACGCGGCCACGACGTTCTCGCTGTTCGGCATCAGCACGCCGAACTTCTGGCTCGGCATCATGCTCATCCTGCTGGTCGCCGTCGGCCTCGGAATACTGCCGACGAGTCGGCGGCCGATCGGGTTGCTGCCGGCTCTGGAGATGCTCGTCTTCCAACTCGAGGTCCAGGGGATACGGACCTGGCTCGCACACATCGTGCTCCCGGCGATCACCCTCGGGACGTACTTCACCGCGATGATCGTCCGCCTCACGCGGAGCGGGATGCTCGACGAACTCGGCAAACCCTACGTGCAGGCGACGCGCGCGAAGGGGCTGCCCGAGACGCTCGTCCGGTACAAACACGTCCTGCGAAACACGATGATCCCGATCATCACCGTGCTGGGCCTCCAGCTCGGGACGCTGATCGGCGGAGCGGTGATCACCGAGTTCGTGTTCAACTGGCCGGGGCTGGGAACGCTCATCATCAATGCGATCACCGTCAGAGACTGGCCGATCATCCAGGGCTCGCTCATCGTCATCGGCGTCGGCTTCGTCGTCATCAACATCGCCGTCGACTGGATGTACGCCTACCTTAACCCGCGGGTGAGCTTCGAATGAGCGAGGTGAGTCGATGATCTCCGAACGGATCCGTCGGAGCCTTCGCCGGGAGTTTAGCCAGAGCCTGATGGCGAAGATCGGGCTCTTTCTCGTCGTTCTGGTCTTCCTCACCGCGATCTTCGCGCCGTTTCTCGCCCCGCACAACCCGAATCAACAGGGCCTCGAGGAGTCGAACCTGCCGCCGATCGGCGTCACGCAGACGAGCGAGGAGTTCCGGATGGTCGACGGCGAGCGCGAGACCGTCGAGACGACCACGAGCGGCTCGCTCGACAACCCGTTCGGTACCGACGCGCTCGGTCGCGACCTGTTCTCGCGAGTGCTGTTCGGCGCGCGGACGTCGCTGATGGTCGGCATCGTCGGGACGATGATCGCCGTCGGACTCGGCGTCAGCGTGGGGCTCGTCGCCGGCTACTACGGGGGGCGGGTCGACGACTCGCTCATGCGATTCGCCGACATCATGCTCGCGTTTCCGGCGCTCGTGCTCGCGATCGCGCTCGTCGGGTTGCTCGGGCCGATGAGTATCGGGATACCCGATCCGTTCGTCGCCCTCGGCCTCGTCGACGGAATGCCGTCGACGTTCGTCTTCCCGGTGACGCTCACGCTCGTCGTGGGCATCGTCAACTGGGTCTGGTTCGCCAGGATCGCCCGCGGCGAGGCGCTGTCGATCCGCCAGCAGGAGTACGTCAAGGCCGCGAAGAGCCTCGGCGCCAGTGACTGGACGATCCTCAGACAGCACGTCCTGCCGAACAGCCTGACGCCGATCATCGTGCTGGCGACGATCCAGGTCGCCGCCATCATCCTCCTCGAGAGCTCGCTGTCCTTCCTGGGCTTCTCGGGAACGACGCTCTCGTGGGGCTTCGACATCGCCCAGGGACGTGATTACCTCGCGACCTCGTGGTGGATCGCCAGCATTCCCGGCTTCGCCATCGTGCTGACGGTGATCGGAATCAACCTGCTCGGCGACTGGCTTCGGGACGCCCTCGACCCGGGAATCGAGGGCGAACACGGGGGTGGGATGTAGATGGAGCGACCACCTATCCTCCGGGTTGAGGGGCTCGAGACCCGATTCTTCACCGAGGACGGCCAGGTGAACGCGGTCGACGGCATCGACCTCGAGATCCGCGACGGCGAGGTGTTCGGTATCGTCGGCGAGTCCGGCTCGGGCAAGAGCGTCGCCGCGCTCTCCCTGCTCGGGCTGCTCGAGTCGCCAGGGCGGGTCACCGGCGGGTCGATCTGGTACCGTAATCCGGATCTCGTCGACTCCCTCGGCGAGGAGGTCCCGGAGGCCGTCAACGGGGAGTACGTCGACCTCCAGGCGCTGCCGCCGGAAAAGCGGCGGACGCTCCGAGGGACGAACTTCTCGATGATCTTCCAGGACCCGATGAGCAGCTTCAACCCGAGTCTCACCGTCGGCGAGCAGATCGCCGAAGCCGTCGAGGCCCAGCAGCGCGCCCGGGCGAATCCCCGATCGGTTGCCTCGAGAACGCAGGGGTACGGACTCGCCTCCTACCTCGCGAGCACGGTGATGGCCTCGAAGAAGTACGTCACCGAATCGAGTCAGGAGCGGGCGGTGGAGTTACTCGAACTGGTTGGGATTCCGGACCCCGTCGAGCGAGCCGCAGAACACCCACACGAGTACTCCGGGGGAATGCTCCAGCGGGCGATGATCGCGCAGGCGCTCGCGGGCGAACCCGACGTGCTCATCGCGGACGAGCCGACGACGGCGCTCGACGTCACCATCCAGGCGCAGATCCTCGACTTGCTCGCGGAACTGCAAGAGGAGACCGGGATGACGATTTTGCTGATCACGCACAACCTGGGCGTGGTCGCACGGATGTGCGACCGCGTCGGCGTCATGTACGCCGGCGAGATCGTCGAACGCGGGACGCTCGAAGACGTCTTCGACGATCCAGTACACCCCTACACGCAAGGACTGCTCGGGAGCATCCCGGAACTCGAGGGCGCCGGCGGTCGCTTACAGCCGATTCCGGGGAACGTCCCCAGCCTGCTCGACCACGAGATGCCGAATCGATGTTACTTCGCCGATCGCTGCCCGAAGGCGATGGAGGAGTGTCTCGAGCACCCACCCGAGTTCGACGTGGAGGAGAGTCCGGAACATGCCACGAGGTGCTACCTCGCGGAGACGGAGTACGACGAGTCGAAAGCCCTCCCCGAGAACTACTTCGAGGAACGGCAGCCGGCCGCGGCCGATCAGGCGGAAGCGACACCGCAGACCGAGGCCCAGACCGACGGCGGCGACGGCGCCACCGGCTCGCGTTCGACGGATTGGTCCTCACGAGGCGATCGGCGATGAGCGCCGAGGACCCGCTCGTTCGGGTCGCCGGTCTCGAGAAGTACTTCTGGGAGAACGACTCGATCCTCGACCGCCTCGTCGGCGCAGAACCCACGGCCGTCCGGGCGGTCGATGGCGTGAGCTTCGACATTTACGAGGGCGAGACCCTGGGGCTGGTCGGCGAATCCGGCTGCGGGAAGTCGACGACCGGCGAGACGCTGCTTCGGTTGCAAGAGCCGACGGACGGCCGGGTCGAATTCGAGGGCGAAAACGTCTACGACCTCGAGGACGCGGAACTCAACGCGTTCCGCCGGGAGGCCCAGGTCGTCTTTCAGGACCCGTTCTCGAGCCTCGATCCTCGGATGACCGTCGGTCAGATCGTTCGCCAGCCACTCGACATCCACGGCTGGCCCTGGACCGATCCGGCCGTCGAACCGGTCGCAGCGGTCACGACGGACGGAATCGACCGTGCGGAGGTGTCGGTGGTCGTCGACGACGACGTGGACAAAGTCGCCGCGGTCGAGGACGGCGTCGCGACGGTGCCGGTCGCCGTTCGAACCGGGCGGGACGATCGGTCCCCGGCCGAGGCGCACGTCGACGAGGACGGCGGCATCACCGCAGAAGTGCCGGACGGGCTCACCGTCGCGGTCGACCGAAACGAGGGCGGCGTCGTGGTCCGGGTGTCCGTCGGCCACTCGGAGACGGTGCTCCGTCGCCGGCGCGTTCAGGATCTCCTGGAACGGGTAGGGCTTTCCGCGGATCAACTCGAGCGCTACCCCCACGAGTTCTCTGGTGGGCAGCGCCAGCGTATCGGGATCGCCCGGGCGCTGGCACTCGAGCCCGAGTTCCTCGTGCTGGACGAGCCGACGAGCGCGCTGGACGTCTCGGTGCAGGCGCAGGTGCTCAACCTGCTCGACGACCTCCAGGACGAGTTCGATCTCACCTACCTGCTGATCAGTCACGATCTCTCGGTTATCAGGCACGTCTGCGACCGCGTCGCGGTGATGTACCTCGGCGAGATCGTCGAAGTGGGACCGGCTGCCGAAATCTTCGAGGAGCCGAAGCACCCGTACACGCAGGCGCTACTCGAGAGCGTTCCCCGCGCCTCGACCGAGGAGAAAGAGCGCGATCGCGAGACCCTCGCCGGCGACGTCCCCTCGCCGCGTGATCCGCCATCCGGCTGTCGCTTTCGTACCCGGTGTCCGATGGTGATCCCGCCCGACGACCTCGAGATCGACCAGGACACCTACCGCGCGATCATGAGCCTCCGCGAGCGGATCGAAAACCGGGCGGTGAGTCTCAAACCCACCGCAGGCGACGAGACGGAGCGAGCGGTCGATGCGGGAGACGACCGCGAGACGGCCGTCGAAGCGCTGAAGTCACGACTGCTCGAGGTCGAGTTGGCGCCACGACACGACGAGATCGTCACGGAAGCCCTCGAAGCGGTGATCGGTGACGACTGGGAGAGTGGCGCTGCCCAACTCCGCGAGGCGTACGAGAGTCCCTGTGAGCGCAAGAACCCGGCGCTGGGGGAAGGGGCACACCCGGCTGCCTGTCACCTCCCCGATCGACCCGACGTCCGGGACGCCGATGCCGATGTCACACCGACGTCCCGGTCCGAACAATCGTAACGACGGCTCGATCGAACTGGCGTTCTCTGCACCACAACTGCGCCGCCCTTCGTCGTCCCACGTTTCGAGTCACGAACGCGGTGGAAAGCATTGCTTATGATCCTCGTGTCCCGGTGTTTTCGGGAGACACGACAGACGATGGAGGATTGTGACTCAGGACCATCATATACTTATACTCATTCCCCTAACTGTAAGCGTATGCCACGGGAAGAACGCGCAGACCTTTCGCGCCGTTCGATACTCAAATTCGCAGGTGCTGCCACAGCAACCGCCGCAGTTGCAGGGTGCCTGGGAACGGGTGATGATGACGATGACGACGGGGCCGGTGCCGACGACGGTAACGGCAACGGAACCGGTAACGGCAACGGTGACGACGACCGCGAGGTCGACGAGGACGCCGATGTCGATCAGGTCGTCATCACGCAGGGATCCGTGACTGACACGCTCGATCCCATCGACCACAACGACACACCGACCTGGAACATCCTGAACCAGGCCTACGAGCCGCTCATCTACCGGGACCGGGACGGCGAGCTGATCGAGCGCATCGCGACCAACTGGGAGCGAACCGACGACATGGTCGTCGAACTCGAGCTTCAAGAGGACGTCACGTTCCACAACGGCGAGGAGATGACGGCCGAGGACGTCGCCTTCAGCGTCAACCGGACCAACGACCCCGATCAGAGCCAGCAGGCCGGCGTCATCGGCGCAATCGAGGAGGCAAGCGCCGTCGACGACAACACGATCGAACTCCAGCTCGAGTCGACCGAGCCGGCGATCTTCCGGAACCTCTCGGCGTTCGGCCGCGTCCAGCAGCAGTCGTGGGTCGAAGAACGCGACGACGACGAACTCGCAACCGAGATCAACGGCACCGGGCCGTACGAACTCGAGGACTTCAGCGAGGGAAGCCACGTCGACTACGTCCGCTTCGACGACTACTGGGGCGACGAGCCGCGGGTCGTCGAGGCCCGATTCAACGCCACCGCCGACGAGGGGGCCCGGATCTCCGGCCTCGAGGGTGGCGACAGCGACATCGTGACCGACGTCAACCCTGCGGACATCAGCGACGTCGAAGACAGCGACGACCTCCGCATCGAGGGCGAGCCGAGTATCCGGAACATCTTCCTCGTCATGCCGAACGACGAACCACCGTTCGACAGCGAGGAGTTCCGCCAGGCGATGAACTACGCTGTCAACGTCAACGCGATCATCGACAGTCTGCTCAACGGCTTCGGTGAGCCGACGAGCCAGCCGACGCTCGAGGGGATGTTCGGTCACAACCCCGACGTCGAACCATACGGTCACGACCCCGACGAGGCAGAGCAGCTAGTCGAGGAGAGCGGCCACACCGACGAGGAGATCACGATCGTCTCGCCGACGGGCCGGTATCTCGCGGACACCGACATCGCCGCCCAAGCCGCGAGCGACATCGACGGCCTCGACAACGTCAGCGCGAGCCACGACGAGTGGGAGACCCAGTCGCTGTTCGACGTCACCGACACCGGGGACATGTCCGACTCGCCGGACATCTTCCTGATCGGCTGGGGGAACCCGACGTTCGACGCCGGCTACGCGATGAACCCGTGGTTCATGGAGGGGCCGTTCTGGCACTTCGAGGACGACGAGATCGCCGGTCTGCTCGAGGAGGCGTCGGGCGAACCGGACGAAGACGAGCGCGAAGAGCTGCTCATGGAGGCGAACCAGCTCGCGAACGAGCGTGCGTCCTGGGTGTTCCTCCACCAGCAGTACAGCATCTACGGCGTCAACGACGAACTCGCGTGGGACGCCCGCCAGGACGAGGACATCCGCCTGGACGAGATCAGCGCGTACGCCGAATAACGGCCTACCGTTCCGACCTCATCCCGCCGCAGTCCCGGACTGATACGGGGTCACAAACCGTAGTTCTTTTAGTCCATCGATGCCGTTTTGAGAACCAGTACGCATGGCTCTGGGGAAATTCCTTGCAAAGCGCCTGATGCAGGGGGTGCTCGTCATCTGGGGAGTGGTGACGATCACGTTCCTGCTTCGGTTTCTCACACCGGGCGATCCGGTCAGTGCGCTCACGCCGCCGGACGCGGGTCCGGAGGTCAGAGAGCGGATGGCCGAAAACCTCGGGCTCAACGATCCGATTCACGTCCAGTACGCCGATTACATCACGGACCTCCTGATGTTCGATCTGGGAACCTCGATGCGAACCGGCCGGTCCGCCACGACGATGATCTTCGCCCGGCTCCCGGCGACGCTCGAGCTGGCGTTCGCCGCGACGATCGTTTCGATCCTGATCGCGATTCCGCTCGGCGTGATCAGTGCCCGACGGCGCCACCAGAAGGCCGACTACGGTGCAACGCTGTTCTCGCTCGTCGGCATCAGCACGCCGAACTTCTGGCTCGGGATCATGCTCATCATCTTCGTCGCCGTCGCCATCGGTCCGATTCCGACCGGTGGTCGACCGATGTCGCTGGTCGATGCCCTTCAGATGCTCGCCTTCGAGTTCGACCCACGAGGGCTCGGTGCCTGGACGGCCGCGATCTTCCTGCCGGCGATCACGCTCGGGACGTACTTCACGGCCCTACTGACTCGACTCACGCGCAGCGGGATGCTGGAGGAACTCGGGAAGACGTACGTCGAAGCCTCCCGTGCGAAAGGGCTCCCGGAGACGCTCGTCCTGTACAAACACGTCCTGCGGAACACCCTGATCCCGATCATCACCGTTCTCGGCCTCCAGCTCGGGACGCTGATCGGCGGGGCCGTGATCACCGAACAGGTCTTCTCCTGGCCCGGCCTCGGGCAGTTCCTGATTCAACAGATCGCCTACCGCGACTGGGTACTCATTCAGGGCATTCTGATCGTGATCGGCGTCGGTTTCGTCCTGATCAACATCGTCGTCGACGCGCTGTACGCCTACCTCAACCCACGGGTGATCGTCGAATGATTTCGAAACGTACCAGACAGCGACTCAAATCCGAGTTCAGACAGAGTATTCTCCCGAAAATCGGCCTCGTCCTGATCGTCGCCATCCTCCTCGTGGCGATCTTCGCGCCGTTTTTCGCCCCTCACCATCCGACGGAAACGCGCGTGTCCGACGATCCGGAACTCGACAAAACGGATCTACCACCGTGGGAACCCTTTGGCCTCTTCGGCGGCGAAACCAGTGAAACCCGACTCGTCGACGGGGAGATGGTGACCGAAACGATCGATCTCAGCGGCGAACCGAGCTTCCTGCTCGGAACGAACACGATCGGACAGGACATCCTCTCGAGACTGATGTACGGCGCGCGGGTGTCCGTGCTCGTGGGTATCCTCGGCGCCTTGCTGGCCGTAATGATCGGCGTGCCGTACGGACTCGCCGCCGGCTACTACGGCGGATCAGTCGACGACGGCCTCATGCGCGGGGCGGACATGATGCTCGCGTTCCCGTCGCTCGTGCTCGCGATCGCGTTGGTGGGGGTGTTCAGGGATACGGACTTCCACACGACACAGGTGCCGGATCCGTTCGTCTACGCCGCCAGACACGATACGCTCGGCTGGCTCATACCGCGGGCAGATCACGTCGCCGAGATGCCGGCGAGCGTCACGTTCCCCGTCACCGTGACGCTCGTCGTCGCGCTGGTCAACTGGGTCTGGTTCGCTCGCGTCGCCCGCGGCGAGGCGATGAGCATCAGACAGGAGGAGTACGTCAAGGCCGCCAAGAGCATCGGCGCGAGCCACCGGACGATCCTCAAACAGCACATCCTGCCCAACAGCATGACGCCGATCATCGTACTGGCAACGATCCAGGTCGCCGCCATCATCCTCTTAGAGAGCGCACTGTCGTATCTCGGCTTCTCCGAGACGACGCTCACCTGGGGGTACGACATCCAGCAGGGCCAGAGCGACACCCGCTCGAACTGGTGGATTCCAATGATGCCGGGGCTCGCGATCGTGCTCGCGGTGATCAGCGTGAACTTGCTGGGCGACTGGCTCCGGGACGCCCTCGACCCGAGTATCGAGGGAGAGGGAGGTGTCTAACGTGACCGACATACTCAGAATCAACGATCTCTGTACGCGCTTCTTCACGGACAACGGGCAGGTAAACGCCGTCGAACACCTCGATCTACGGATCGAAGACAACGAGGTGTTCGGCATCGTCGGCGAATCCGGCAGCGGCAAATCCGTCACCGCGCTGTCGATCATCGATCTGATCGAGAGCCCCGGCCGAATTACGGACGGCGAAGTCTGGTTCCGCGCGCCGGACATCGTCGAAGAGGCACCGGCCGAGGCCACCGACGGCGACTACGTGGACCTGCGGGCGCTGCCCGCCAAGTCCCGGCGACTCCTCCGGGGATCGCGCTTCTCGATGATCTTCCAGGACCCGATGAGCAGCTTCAACCCGAGTCTCACCGTCGGCGAGCAGATCGCCGAGGCCGTCGAGGCCCAGCAGCGCGCCCGCTCGAACCCGCGCTCGCTCGACGCGAAGGCGCAGGAGTACAGCCTGACCGACTACCTGCTCGGGAACTTCCTCTCCTCGAAGAAGTACGTCACCGAAGAGAGCCGAGATCGGGCGGTGGAGTTACTCGAACTGGTTGGGATTCCGGACCCCGTCGAACGCGCCGACGAGTATCCACACGAGTACTCCGGCGGGATGCTTCAGCGGGCGATGATCGCCCAGGCGCTCGCGGGCGAACCCGACGTGTTGGTAGCCGACGAGCCGACGACGGCGCTCGACGTCACCATCCAGGCGCAGATCCTCGACTTGCTCGCGGAACTGCAAGAGGAGACCGGGATGACGATTTTGCTGATCACGCACAACCTGGGCGTGGTCGCGCGGATGTGCGACCGCGTCGGCGTCATGTACGCCGGCGAAATCGTCGAGCGCGGCACCCTGGCGGACGTGTTCGACGATCACGTCCATCCATACACCGAGGGACTGCTCGGCTCGATTCCCGACCTCGAGGGCGCCGCCGGTCGCTTACAGCCGATTCCGGGGAACGTGCCCAGCCTGCTCGACCACGAGATGCCCGATCGGTGTTACTTCGCCGATCGCTGCCCGAAGGCGATGGAGGAGTGTCTCGAGCACCCACCCGAGTTCGACGCTGGTGGTAGTCCGGAACATGCCACGAGGTGCTACCTCGCGGAGACGGAGTACGACGAGTCGAAGGCCCTCCCCGACGACTACTTCCAGGAAGAGGAGCGACCGGCCGCGGACGTCCACGCGGAACCGACCGAGGCCGAACCGGAGAGCGAGCAGGTCCAGACCGACGGAGGTGATCACTGATGAGCGCGGACGAGCCCCTGGTCCGGGTCGCCGGCCTCGAGAAGTACTTCTGGGAGAACGACTCGATCCTCGACCGCCTCGTCGGGGAGGAGCCCACTGCGGTGCGGGCGGTCGACGGCGTGAGCTTCGACATTTACGAGGGCGAGACCCTGGGGCTGGTCGGCGAATCCGGCTGCGGGAAGTCGACGACCGGCGAGACCCTGCTTCGGCTGCAGGAGCCGACCGGCGGCCGGGTCGAATTCGAGGGCGAAAACGTCTACGACCTCGAGGACGCGGAACTCAACGCGTTCCGCCGGGAGGCCCAGGTCGTCTTTCAGGACCCGTTCTCGAGCCTCGATCCTCGGATGACCGTCGGTCAGATCGTTCGCCAGCCACTCGACGTCCACGGCGTCGGGACGAAGGCGGAGCGAACCGAGCGAGTCCGGGATCTCCTCGAGCGGGTTGGGCTCTCGGCCGACCAGTTCGATCGCTACCCCCACGAGTTCTCTGGTGGGCAGCGCCAGCGTATCGGGATCGCCCGGGCGCTGGCACTCGAGCCCGAGTTCCTCGTGCTGGACGAGCCGACGAGCGCGCTGGACGTCTCGGTGCAGGCGCAGGTGCTCAACCTGCTCGACGATCTGCAAGACGAGTTCGATCTCACCTATCTGCTGATCAGTCACGATCTCTCGGTTATCAGGCACGTCTGCGACCGCGTCGCGGTGATGTACCTCGGCGAGATCGTCGAAGTCGGCCCCGTCGAGGAGATTTTCGACGATCCGAAACATCCCTACACGCAGGCGCTGCTCGAGAGCGTTCCCCGCGCCTCGACCGAGGAGAAAGAGCGCGATCGCGAGACCCTCGCCGGCGACGTCCCCTCGCCGCGTGATCCGCCATCCGGCTGTCGCTTTCGCACCCGGTGTCCGATGGTGATCCCGCCCGACGACCTCGAGATCGACCAGGACACCTACCGCGCGATCATGAGCCTCCGCGAACGGGTCGAAAGCCGGGAGATCACGCTCGAGGGCGTCGGTGAGGAGTTCGAGATCGACGACGGAGTCGACGAGGAATCGCTTCCTGAGTTCGTCTCGGCACTGAAGGCGCAGTTGCTCGAGGTCGAGTTGCCGCCGCGACACGACGAGGTCGTCGAGGAGGCGCTGGCGGCGGTCGCCCGAGAGAACTGGGAGGCGGCAGCCGACCGGTTACGTGAAACGTACGAAAGCGTCTGCGAGCGGGAGAACCCGGGACTGGGTGAAGGTGCCCACCCGGTTGCCTGTCACCTCTACGGCGTCCCGGCCGACGACGAGGCCGGCGCAGGCGCAACCTCGACTGATTCCGCGACGAGCGATTGACGGCGACGGGCCGTCGTTACGTTTCGGATCGAAACACATAGTGTCCCGAAGAGAAGACAGACCATCGTGAGTAGCTACCGAAGTTTCGGGCTCTTTCTGATACTTGCAGCCGTCTGGGGGACGGCGTTCGTCGCGATCAGCGCCGGGCTATCTCACTTTCCGCCGGTGCTGTTCGCCGCGTTGCGCTACGACATCGCCGGCGTCGTGATGCTCGCGTACGCAGCCTACGCCGTCGAGGATCCGATTCCACGGGGACGCGACCAGTGGGCGGTCGTCGCCGTCGGCGCGGTGTTGTTGATCGCAGCCTACCATGCGTTCCTCTTCGTCGGTCAGCAGCATACGACAGCCGCCGCGGCGGCGATTCTGGTGAGTCTCTCGCCGGTACTGACCACCGGGTTCGCCAGGGTGTTGGTTCCCTCCGACGCGCTCTCGAGGATCGGCCTCTTCGGACTCAGCCTCGGGCTGCTCGGCGTCGTCATCATCGCGCGACCCGATCCGTCCGACGTGCTCGCCACCAACGTGGTCGCGACCGGACTCGTTTTCCTCGCGGCCGCGTCGTTCGCGCTCGGCAGCGTACTCACGCGCCGGATCGACGCTTCACTCCCGATCGAGACGATGGAGGCCTGGTCGATGCTCGGCGGTGCGCTCCTCATGCACGTCGTCAGCCTCGCGATGCGGGAACCGATCGACATCGGAGCGTGGACCCATCCCATCGCCCTTGTCTCGCTCGGCTACCTCGCGATCGTCGCCAGCGCGTTCGGCTTTCTCGTCTACTTCGACCTGCTCGAGCGGCTCGGGGCCGTCGAGATCAACATGGTGTCGTACGTCGCCCCGATCTTTGCCGCGGTGTTCGGCTGGCTCTTGCTGGGTCAGGTCGTCGATCTTGCGACGCTCCTCGGGTTCGTCCTGATCGCGGCCGGGTTCGTCCTCGTCAAACGCCAGGCGCTTCGGGCGGAGTTCGGACAGTTTCGGAGTCGGCGGTCGAACGAGTGAGATGACAGAGACGGAGGAAAGAAGGCCGAAGGCAGCGGGGACCGAACGATCAGGCGCGATGGGAGTGGCCGAGATAGAGCGCAACGAGATTCAGGACGAGCAAGCCGAGAAACGTCGCCGTTTCCGGCGCCGTCGACAGTCCCGTCGCGAGCAATGGAACGTGCAGGAACGGCAGTGCGATTGCGGTCCAGAAGCTCGAAACGCGGATGGATTTTGCGATCCTGGGTGAGAGGCGCTCGAGAGCGCCCTGACTGTCCTGTCCGTCGGACGCGACGCTGGGCGCCGAGGACGTACGTTGGTCGTGGGTGGCGGGGGGGCTCGACATTGGAAACACCGGCAGACGTATCATATTTTCCGAACAGAGCCACATATAGGGGACACAGCGTTTCGAGCCGTTCCGATCGATTCACCGGAATAAGTGGTTCTAAATTCGGGATCATCGACCTGAGAACGGCCACGAAACGATTCACAGGGCCGGTCTGACCGAGTTCCACAATCCATGGTAACGACCGGCACGGTTCGTGCGGCAAGCGGAACGTTCCATTGGTTACGAGTATACTAACGACAGGAATTTCGAGTGAAATCGGAGCCTACTGGCCTTCTCAGTTACGATACGACCAATATCACGATACCGAGACTGAACGGAGAGACGATACGTCCGGCGACGGCCCCGTGCTGCTGACGCTCGGAGTGTGTCGCCGGTAGAACGGGTTAGTGACCACACAAATATCACCGGCGATCGGGAAACCGCTGCCAAACGCTCGGTTCTACTGGAAGCCGATCCGGCTGCCGCGCCGGCCGGTTCCGGGTTCGGCCGTCTGGGTCCCGCCCTTGAACTCCTCTTTGATCTGCTCGTAGTAGTCGAGGATGTCGTCGGTGATCGTCGGACGGACGCTCTCCATCGCCGCCCGGAAGTGACGCATCTCGACGACGTCGGCCTCTGCGTCTTCGCGCAGCGCCTCGATCGCCGCCTCGCGGGCGATCGACTCGAGGTCGCTGCCGACGTAGCCGTCGGTGATCTCGGCGATCTCTCGCAGGCTGACGTCCGCCGCCAGCGGCGTGTCGTCGGTGTGGATCTCGAGGATCCGTTCGCGGCCCTCCGTGTCGGGTTCGCCGATCATCACCAGCCGGTCGAACCGTCCCGAGCGCAAGAGCGCGGGGTCGATCATATCCGGCCGGTTGGTCGCACCGATCACCATCACGTCCTCCATCTCCTCGAGGCCGTCGAGTTCCGTGAGGAGCTGGTTGACGACGCGTTCGGAGACGTTCGAACCGACGTCGCCACCCCGTCCGGGGGCCAGCGAGTCGAGTTCGTCGAAGAAGATCACCGTCGGGGAGACCTGACGGGCCTTCCGGAACGTCTGGCGGATCGCCTTTTCGGACTCTCCGACCCACTTCGAGAGCAGTTGCGGGCCGCGCACGGAGATGAAGTTGGCGTTCGTCTCGTTGGCGACGGCTTTCGCCATCAGCGTCTTCCCGGTGCCGGGTGGTCCGTACAGCAGGACGCCGGCCGGCGGGTCGATACCCATCCGCTGGAACTTCTCGGGCTGGTTGAGCGGCCACTCGACGGACTCCTTGACCTGATCTTTGGCCTCGTGGAGACCGCCGACGTCGTCCCAGGAGATCTTCGGGAGTTCGACGAGCACCTCGCGCATCGCGGAGGGTTCGACCTCCGAGAGCGCGCCGCGGAAGTCCTCGCGCTTGACGATCATCCGGTCGATCAGGCTCGGCGGGATGTCCTCCTCGTCGAGGTCGATCTCGGGGAGGTACCGCCGCAGCGCCTTCATCGCCGCCTCCTTGGTGAGGCTCTCGATGTCGGCGCCGACGAAGCCGTGGGTCTCGTCGGCCAGGTGGCCGAGGCTCACGTCGTCGGAAAGCGGCATTCCCCTGGTGTGGATCTGGAGGATCTCCTCGCGGCCCACCTCGTCGGGGACGCCGATCTCGATCTCGCGGTCGAATCGACCTGGACGGCGCAGGGCGGGGTCGACGCTGTCGACGCGGTTCGTGGCGGCGATGACGATCACCTGGCCGCGGGCCTCGAGACCGTCCATCATCGTCAGCAACTGGGCGACGACCCGGCGTTCGACCTCGCCGGTGACGTCCTCGCGTTTGGGGGCGATGGAGTCGAGTTCGTCGATGAAGATGATCGCGGGCGACTCCTCGCTCGCGTCCTCGAAAATCTCCCTGAGTTGCTGTTCGGATTCCCCGTAGTACTTCGAGATGATCTCCGGGCCGGCGATAGAGAAGAAACTCGCGGAGGTCTCGTTGGCGACCGCCTTCGCGAGCAGGGTCTTCCCGGTTCCCGGCGGCCCGTGGAGGAGAACACCCTGCGGGGGCTCGATCCCCAGCTTCTTGAAGATCTGGGGGTGCTTCATCGGCAGTTCGACCATCTCCCGGACCCGCTGGATCTCGCCCTGGAGGCCGCCGATATCCTCGTAGGTGATGCCGGCACCGCGGCTCTCGAAGCCCGAGATCGGCTCCTCGCGGAGTTCGACCTCGGTGTCCTCGGTGATGAGCACGACCCCCTCGGGATCGGTTTCGACGGCGATCAGCGGGATCGCCTGGCCGGGAGAGCGCATGAACGGGTGGTTCGTCGAGGACATCACCGGGACGATGTCGCGTCCGACGACCGGCCGCTTCAGGATCTGGCGTTTGACCATGCCCGCGGCGTCGGAACCGAACTGCACCGACGCCTCTTCGGGGGGCGCGAGGACGAGCTTGTTCGCCTTGGTCGCTTCGGCCTTGCGGATCGTCACCCGCTCGCCGATACCGACGTCGGCGTTCTGGCGGGTGAAGCCGTCGATGCGGACGGTGTCGGTGTTCCAGTCCTGCCGGTCGGCTCGCCAGACCTTCGCGGCGGTAGTGTCGGCTCCTTCGATCTCGATGATGTCACCCGGGCTCAGCTTCAGATGGAGCAAGGTGTCCGGGTCGAGCCGGGCGATTCCACGACCCGAGTCGTTCGGGTACGCCTTTGCAACCTCCAGTTGGACTTCGTTCATGATTTAGGGATGGACGGCAATGTCAGTGTCTCCGATTGCAGGTCGGATAGGTTTTTTGCTAGCATCGGTGTCCCCCACCGTGCCACACTCTATCACATCTATCTCAGATGGGGAGACACATAGAAGTACCGGCTCGAATCACGTCCGTAGACCCGTCGCCGTCATCGGGTTTCGGACAGGAGTGAACAGGGTTTTGGTTGCGCCACTCCCTCTCGTAGGTATGACCAGTCTCGCTTTCGACGGCCGCATGGGGGCAAGTGGTGATATGATTCTCGGCGCGCTGATCGACGCGGGGGCCGATCCGTCCGTCCTCGAGCCGATCGAGGACGCACTCGACGTCGAATACCACGCCACCGAGGTAACGAAGTGTGGGATCAGCGCGACGGTAGTCGACGTCGTGCTGGCGGACGACGACCACGAGCCCACGGCCTCGGACGCTGACGAACCCGATCACGACCATCTGCACGAGGGTGAGCATTCACACGGACACGACCACGAACACACGCCTGCGGAGGGCCACGGTCCCCACCGAAGCTACCTCGAGGTCCGCGAGATCGTCGAGGGGATGGCGCTCGAGCCGTCGATCGAACGCGATGCGCTCGCGATCTTCGAACTCCTCGGCGAGGCCGAAGCCGCCGTCCACGGCGAACCGCTTTCGGAGATCCACTTCCACGAGGTCGGTGCCGACGACGCGATCGCCGACGTCGTCGGCGCGGTCCTGTTGCTCGCTGACCTCGAGCCCGATCGGATCGTGACGACCGCGCTCTCGACGGGCGGCGGTACTGTCTCGATGAGTCACGGCGAGTACCCGGTCCCGGTGCCGGCGGTCGTCGAGATCGCCGAACGGGCCGACTGGTCGCTCGTCGGCGGCCCCGTCGAGACCGAACTGCTCACGCCGACGGGGGCGGCGATCCTCGGGCACATCGCCGACGGCGTCGACACCCTACCATCGCTTTCCCTCGAGTCCTCGGGCTACGGCGCGGGCGGCTACGACCTCGATCCGCATCCCAACGTGCTCCGGGTGCTGGTCGGTGAGACGGCTGGCGAGCTCCGTCGGGAGGAGATCACGGTACTCGAGACGAACCTCGACGACGCGACGCCGGAAGTGCTGGGCGGGCTCCAGGAGTCGCTCTCGCGCGTGGGCGCGCGAGACGTCTCAATTCTCCCGGCGACGATGAAGAAGTCCCGCCCGGGCCACCTGGTGAAGGTGATCTGTCGGCCGGAGGACGCCAAGCGGGTCGCCCGCCGGTTGGCCGAAGAGACCGGAACCCTGGGCGTTCGCGATTCGGGTGCGACCCACCGATGGGTCGCCGAACGAGAGTTCGAAACCGTCGAAATCGAACTCGAGGGCGATCGCCACGAGGTGACGGTGAAGGTCGCGAGCGACGCCGACGGCGAGGTGTACGACGTGAGTGCGGAGTACGACGACGCCGCCGCGGTCGCAGAGGAAACCGGACTGGCGATTCGCGATATCGCCCGGCGCGCCGAACGGGCGCTCCTGGACGACGAGCGGACGAGTTGAGAGAGGAACGATCGAAACTCACCACACCCGCCGTAACGGGCAGTCGACGGTTGGCCTCGGCGGATTCACACTGCGCCGCACCGGGCGCTAGTCAGTCGTTATCGTCGCCATCGTCGATGTCGATAGAAACCGACTCGTTCGTGGACGTGCTCGAGGACTGCGAGACGCTCGTGGAACTACTCTGCGAGACGTTCGTGGAACTGGTCGTCGACTGGCTGACGTTCACACTCGTTCCCGTGTCGCTCACGGTTCCTCGTTTGGCGCTCCCGGTCGTCCGAACGACCGATCTCGACGTCGACCGAGTCCCGTCCGCCGAAATCGTGGTTACCGAGAGGGAAACGCCGTTCTCGGCGTCGACGAGGACTGAAACGTCAGTTCTACTGTCATCGTTCGAGTGGACAACCGTTCCCCACGGGAACGTCTCGGTTTCGGCCTCCGGATCGTCGGATACGGTCTCCTCGTTCGTCACGTCGGACGCGACCGCCGTCGAGACGGCGACGTCTGCTTCGGCGGCGACGAAGACGCCGACGTGCGTTTCTCCGGTTTCGGGATCGGCCTCGTGGGTTACCGTTCCCCATGGAAAGTTCGTTTCGGTCATTGGTTCGTTCTCAGTTGGTCAGTCATCGTGTTTGCTGGGTCTGCGACGAGCGAAACTATACTCCAGAACTGCCTGCAACGGTGCGCACAGCGAGGAGTGATACGCTCGTGATCTGACGGCCGCTCGCCATCTCGTTGTCTCTCCGATTCGGCTTGAACGGCGGGAACCGTTTCACCGATAGCCGTCCCCTGACCGGCCTCCGGTTTCGAAGTAACGTGGACAATCAGCGGCTACCAGCGGTGTGAACCACGGTCGCGACGGGGCACACGCACTTCGTCGAGTCGGGTATGCTCGAGGGCTCGTGCCGTGTCCCATCGTTCGAGATGCCCCGATTGAGGCCGCTCGAGTCGTGCCTGTCCCAGAGTCACGAAAAAACAAACCCCGATGACCAGTGGTAGGTCAGTCAGTCGGGAGGTCGATTACGCCTCGGGCGCTCGCAGGTTACCGCTGCGACTGGCTGTTGTCGTTTGACTGATAGTTGCCACCGTAGGCTTCGGCGGATCCACCGCGGTCCGCCTTCGCCACGGTATTGCCGCTGTTGATTGCCGTGTTAGTCTGGCGCGAGCTCTGGTGTTGGCTGCCACCGTGTCGCTTCCCGTGGCCACCGCGCTGTTTCTGGTTGCTCCAGTTCTCCTGGACGTTACCGCCCTCTGCGTAGGCTTCTCCGCCGCGGTCCGCCTTCGCCACGGTATTGCCGCTGTTGTACGCCGTGTTCCTCTGGCGATTCTTCTGGCTCTGTCGCCGGCCGTGCTTGCGTCGGCGTCGGCCTTTGCCTTTGTTGCCTGCTGCAGCAGTCCCGGCGGAGCCGGTGACCAGCAGTCCTGCCAGGAGCGTCGTTACGCCGCGTCGTGTAAATTTACGTTCGTCGCTCATTTTTTATTCACCGAGCACGAACAGGAAGATGGCGTTACCACTGGTGTAGACCCCCGTGGGACGCCCCTCGATGGGACGCGTTCGCCACCTCCTCAGTGCTCAGTTCATGCCGTTTACGGAGTTCGTATTAAACAACGGCCATCGTTTCGTGACTCGAGTCCTTTTGAACGCGGAAAATTGGACTCTGAAGGGGCGAAACAGTTTATTCCCCATCGAACATCAATATAGAGTTTGTCCGGCACGGAACTTCTATTATAGTCCAATAGAGTGGATATATCCCTATCAGAGGCAAGATTCAGCACTATCGCACCCGCAATTCGTAGTGTCGGGTCGGGCAGGAGTGGGAAACGGTCGGACTCTAAACCGGTAACAGATCCGTATGGCCTGCGAAACCACGGTCGATAATCTACCGGAGGGTTGTTTGTGTTCGTGAACCCCAGCTGTTCGACTGCTCTATCGTTTCCTCGGGTAGACTACCGGCGTGATCTGGCGTCTCTCGGACGACCGTTTCTCCTGTACTGTCGTGATTGTGGATGAAACAGTCACCGGCTGAGACTCCAGAAGCCAATCAGCGCGCTGTGAGCGAGTGATTTAGCCGCCACGGAACGACACAATAGTCGGCCGGACGGCACCCACCCCATCCACGTACGATCCCCCTCAACACCCGCACTCGCTGACGGAAAACAGCAGGTCGCGTTGAAGGCTGTTCCCGTTCGAGCGCTCGCTCTCCCCTTGCTTCGGACGTGATCGTGTGCGCAGGAGAACGAAAGAGCAGTTTTCGAAGAGACGTCGTGTACCCCAGTAGCCCGCCTCTTCCCGCTGGAAAATACCGCATACCGTTCGGTAGGCTGCGTGGTACTCGTCGCAACCGATAGATAACAAAGAGAGTCTTCCCGCTATGTCAGTTTGCATCGCATCGACTTCACGACCAATCGACAGTCACAGAATACAGAAATCAACACACAGGATGTTAGCACGATCACAACTTACGACCGTTCTCGTCGTCGGGATGCTGCTGCTCTCGATGGTAGCGATGGCACCGGCAACCGCAGACGATGGGAGCAACGCGAACGTACAGACACTCGAGGACGGCGAGGATCTCTATCTGCTCTTCGGGGTGGACACCGGCGATCAGACGCTCGAGGAGTTCCTCGAGGATCACCTGACGGACAACCCGGGGCACGCTGCGGAGGGGCAGACCGCCGTTAGCGAGGTCATCCAGTACCAGAACGTCAACCAGGTGAACATCAACGAGGACGGCGCTGCGGTCTCCATCGGAATCGATGGCGGCAACGCGACGGCCATCCAGGAGACCACCCAGGTGAACGACAACGTACAGGCCGGCGAAGCAAGCGCCGATAACTACGAACTCGGTCCCAAGAGTACGACCTTCGAGGACGTCGGCACCGTCCACCTCGTGATGGGGAACGGTGACGGCCAGCAGTTCTCGGGCTGGGGCGTTGCGGACACGAAGAAGGACAAAGCGACGGTGACCCAGACCGCAGAGGCCGCCGTTTCGCAGTACCAGGACGTCAGCCAGGTCAACTACGCCGAGCAGACTACGGCCTTCGCGCTCGCAGCGAACGCGAGCGAGGCAGTCGCCTTCCAGCAGCTCTCGCAGGCGAACCAGAACCTCCAGCAGGGAAGTGCCAACGCGACCAACGTCTACCAGAGCCCGACGGCTGCACCGTACAGCGGTCACTACAAGAAAGATCCCGGCATCTCGCCGAAATACGACTACAACGGCGACAGCGCCGATCAGACAGCGGTCGCAACCGTCGATCAGGCACAGGACGTCGATCAGGCGAACGTGAACGAAGCGACCGCGGCGGTCGCGATCGCCATCGGCCAGAACTCGAGTGCGACGGCCGTGCAACTGACCGAACAGACCAACCTCAACGAACAGCTCGCGAGCGCCGATGCGGTGAACGTCTTCGCGGCCATGCCCGGGATGAACGTCGCAACCGCGGACATGGACAACAATGACGTCGTCTCGACGCAGGCGGAGCGCGTCGACGACGCGGACAAGAAGGGCGACAAGAAAGAAACCACCGACCCGAGTCAGGCAGCCGAGGCGAGCGTCTCCCAGTATCAGAGCGCCGACCAGTTCAACATCAACGTCCAGAGCTCCGCAGTCGCGATCGCGACGAACGAGAGCACTGCGACGGCGATCCACATCGCGTACCAGACGAACTACAACGCGCAGATCGCCTCCGCCGACGCCTGGAACGTCTACCAGGGCGACGGCCACCACAGCGGCCTCGTCTACACCGAGGAGACGACCGTCACGCTCGGTGGTGACGAACTCGCGGACAACCCGATGATCGCGTTCGACTACGACGGCACCGACAGCCAGCTCAGCGACGTCGACCAGCACTCGAGTGCCAGCATCGAGCAGACACAGTTCATCGGCCAGGAGAACTTCCTCCACCAGTCGGCTGCGATCGCGGTTGCCGACGACGGCGGCGATGCAGCCTCGGGCCAGATCATCATGCAGGAGCAACGGAACGTCCAGCACACCGCTCTCGGCGTCTCGGACGTGATCGTTCCCGCGTAACCGGTTCGCTCGACGAACAGCACTTCAGTCGCACCTTCTCTATTATCCGCGCCTCGAGCGACAGCGATAGTCGCCACAGACAGTCAGTGTACAGCTGCTCGCGACGAGTCGTCCCGAAATCGACCGCCCTGACCGGTCTCGAGCACGCCTGAGAGCAGTGTACAATGCGTCTCAGCTGGTACTATACGTCCCGTCGGAGCCGTCGGTTTCCTCGGTGCTTCCGTCCCGGTGTGCGGCGAGGGCCTCCTCGATCGTTAGCTCTCCCGACGCGACCCGCCTCGCGAGCAGTTCGTCGATCGCCCGGTTCGTTTCGCTCTGTTCTCGCGACCGGTCCTTGATCACCTGGAGTTCGCCCGTCGTCGGCTCTATCTCGCGGTTGTCGACGACCTCACCCTCGAGTCTGGCGATGTTGACCGCGGCGAGCACGTCGCCCATCCCCCGCGACCCCGTTCCCAGGTAGGGGGTCGTCCCCGTCTCGTCGACCAGTTCGACCCGGACGTCCTCGAGGTCGTTGACCAGCGTCGCGCCCTCGAGACGGGAGCCGTCGCCGATGCGAACGACCGGGTCGGCGGCCTCAGCGGCCTCTCGCTGGATCACCTCGACGGCGTTGGCGAGGGGGACGTGAAAGGCAGCGACGACCATCTCACCGGCAAGAACGGCGATGCCGGGTTTTCGGCCGGGGTCGACGCCGATAATCGTCCGACCGTCCTCCCCGCGCAGCGCGGTGAGTGCCCGATCGACGGTGCGTCGAGGTTCGCCGGGGTCGGCGACGACCGTCACGAACTCCCCGAACGCTTCCGCGTTGGTCGCCCCGGTGACGACGACGGTCGTCGACGCCGGGAGTTCGTTGGCCGGTTCGACGGTCGTAAACTCCACACCACGCTCGCGCAGTTCGGTGACGACCTCGTGGTACACTTCGAAATCTTCCGTCGCGACGACGATCACACCCTGTCTTCGCCGCCCGATGGAATAAACGTGTTCGCACTCGCTGGATGAACCGGCGGTTTCGGGAGGTTTTTCCTCGCCACGCGCGAATCACGACTGTGAACGACGAGGCGATTTCGACCGGCTGTCCGCCGGTCGACGAGCTGCTGGGCGGGGGCTTCGAGCGAGGAACGGTCACACAGCTGTACGGACCGCCCGCGGCGGGGAAGACGAACCTCGCGCTCTCGGGTGCAGTCCAGACGGCGGCCGACGGCGGGACGGCCGTCTACATCGACACCGAGGGAGTGTCCGTCGATCGGTTCCACCAACTACTCTCCGCGCGAGCCGACAACGTCGACGACGTCGAGGACGTTGCATCCCGAATCATCATCGAGGAAGCCCTCGACTTCGAGGAGCAGGCCGAAGCCGTCCGGGATGCCGAGGAGTTCGCCGACCGTGCCGACATGATCGTCCTCGACAGCGCCACGGGGTTCTATCGCCTCGAGCGGGTCGGCGACGACGACGGCGGCGACGCGCTCCGGCGGGTAACCCGGCAGGTGACACACCTGCTGTCGCTCGCCCGAAAACACGACCTCGCGGTCGTGCTCACCAACCAAGTGTTCGCCGATCCCGACTCCGATCGGACGCGCCCGCTCGGGGGTAACACCATGGAACACTGGACCGGTGTCGTCCTCCGGATCGACCGTTTTCGGGGGGGTAACCGGCGAGCGACGCTCGAGAAACACCGCTCGAAGTCCGTGGGTGAAACCGCTCAGTTCAGGATTACCGACACCGGATTAACCGGCGAGGAGACGACACTATAGAGCGTCCGAATCGAAGAACGGAGTCCTGGCGGGAACCGCGGCTGCCTTACAGTTCGTTCAGCTTCCGCAGGAGCTGGCCGCGGTACTCCTCGTCGCTGGTGACGCCCTTGAGCTCTAAGACGTTCCGCTCGAGTTTGTCGAGTGCAACACGGAAGGCGTTCTCCGCGCCGTAGCCCTCCCCGGAGCCGGCGACCTGTCCCTTGTTCGTCCGGAGGCGGATCTGACACTGGATCAGTGGCGTCCCGCGGAGTTTCTCCTTGTGCTCGTGGAAGCGAACGTGGGCGTGGAGCACCTGCATATCCGCGTACTTATCGGAGACGTCCTCGATGCTCTGGACGATCGACTCGCGCGTGATGGTGTCGATCAGGGAGACGTTCGTGATCTGGACGTCCATGTGTTCCTCCTCGGTGTAAGTGAGCGCCCGCAGCACGTCCGTCTTGGTGACGACTCCCTTGACCACCCGGTCGTCGTGGTCCGGCGTGACGACGAGTCCGGCGTAGTCGTCGCCGAGCATCTCCTCGACGGCCTCGCGCGCGCTCGTCTCGAGCGTGATCGTCGAGACGGGGCTGTTCATGATGTCGTAGATCGGGACGTCGAGCATCCGGTCGTTGTCGCCGACGCGGTCGCCGGTCGTCATCCGCTCGTTCTCGCGGATGACGAAGTCGGCGATGTCGTGGGTCGTGACGACGCCCGTGAGGTAGCCGTTCTCGTTGAGCACCGGCAGCCGGGAGATGCCGTGTTCGCGCAGATGGTTGATCGCCTTGCCGACGCCGTCGTCCTCCCGGAGCGTGATCGGGTTGTCGGTGTAGATGTCGGCGACGGTGAGCGCGTCCAGATTCTCGAGCACGGCCTCGAGGATGGCGTCCCCGCTGATAACGCCCCACAGCGAGTCGTTCTCGAAGACCGGGGCGACCTTCGCGTTCCCCTCGATAAGCATCCGGGCGGCCTCGCGAACGTCCTCGTGACGGTCGAGTTTCGGCACCGGATCGTTCCGGCTGGGTTTGATAAGCGCCGCCACCTTGGCGTCGTCTTCGACGTGAGACTGAAGCACCTCGCGCTCGCTGATCACGCTGCGGTACTCGCCGTCGTCGGTGACGATTATCCCCTTCGGGTTTCCGTCCTCGAACGTAGACCGGACTTTCCCCATTCGCGTTCCAACGTCGACTTCGATGTAGTCCTTGGTGGCGATATCAGCGATATCCATCGTTCTGGCGCCACCTACTCCCGCGACGGTATTTAACGTACCGCCGGCGACGGCCATCTCCGGGGTGCGTGCCTTTTTCTGGGATGGGGTTGTACCGGGGCCATGGCTCCTGACATCAGCGTTTTCGGTCGGTACACGTACCTGCTCACGGAGGTGTTCTGGGGGGCGGTCGCCGTCTTGCTGTTGCGCCGGGCTGGCGCGCTCCGGAAGGCTGCCGTTACCATCCTCACGCTGTATCCGATCGCCTACGTCTGGGACCGCTACACGCTCGCCATCGGCGTTTTCGACATCAAACTTCGCACGGGGATCGACCTCGCCGGCATCCCGCTCGAGGAACACCTCTTCATGGCAGTCGTTCCCGGTCTCGTCCTCGGGGTCCACGAGACGTTGTTCGGAGACGGGCCGGTGGAATCGGTCGTCGAGAACGAGAGTACCAACTGAAACGACTTACACACCTCCCGCAGCGAGGCGGCTCAAAACCGGTCGATCGCCGGTTCTGAGCCGCTGAACCGCGAGGGTGTGTGCACTGACTTGCAGTAGCTACTATAACCGCGACAGTCTTATCGCTGGAACCCGACCTTCAGTATGAATGGCAGGTGCCCCGAGCGACGAGTTCTCCCGGTCCGACTCGTGCGATGATACCTCTCATCAACCGCGGCGTTCGACCGCACCGGACCGGAAACGACGACGCCGAGAGCGTGGGGGATTCGCCGACGTACTCAGACTCCTCCTCATCGCTGCGCTCGTCTGTTCGCTGGTCGTCGGCGGCGCACTGGTCGGGCCGCAGCTCGTCGCCGAACTCGAGGCGTTCGACGGCGTCGACGAGTTCGATCGAATCGAGTGGGGCGGCGGCCAGCCCGCGGTTTCGCCCAGTGCTGACCCCCCGCCGGCCGGCGAGCGAAGCCCCGAACTGACCGATCCCGGCGATCCGGAGGAGTCGGCGTACGAAACCGACGTCGAGCGGGTGTCCTCCGAAGCCGTCGAGGACTTCGTCCACGCCGGCGTCAACGATCGACGGGCCGAACACGGCCTCGAGCCCCTCGAGTGGGACGGAACCGTCGCCTCCGTGTCGCGTGCACATAGCGGCGACATGGCGGAAACCGAGCACTTCTCGCACGTCAACGAAGACGGGGAAACGCCGTTCGACCGGTTCAACGACGTCGCCGACTACTGCCAGGCCTACGGCGAGAACATCGCGATGACCTGGGTCGACACGCGGGTTAGTCAGCCGACCGACGACGAGCCGGTCACCTACTACACCGCGGAGGAACTCGGAGAGGGGCTCGTCGAACAGTGGATGAACTCGCCCGACCACCGGGCGGCGATACTCGAGGAGGATATCGACGGCTGGGACCGCGGCGGAGTCGGCGTCTACATCACCGAGGACGGGCAGGTGTTCGCGACACACAACTTCTGTACGGAGTGGTAGGCCTCGGGCTACGGAACGGCAACGGTGCCGGAACAGTACATCGGTCGTGAACGACTCCTACACTCATATGACCGGTCGTGGTACGGCCGACCATGGACGCCACAGAGACGATAACGTCGGTGGCTCGAACGGCAAAGGCTCGGAACGTTTCGTTTCTCGCCGCCGGGTTCGCCTACTACGCGTTCGTCTCGCTCATCCCGCTCGTGTTGCTCGCGCTCGTCGTCGGCTCGATCCTCGGCGGCGAACAGACCGCAGAACGGCTCGTCCTCTTCGCCGGTGACTTTCTCCCGGAGGCCGGCGAGGACCTCGTCACCGCGGCGCTGATGACGGAATCGGGTCGAGCGGAGGCGACCGCCGTCGCACTCGTCGTCTCGACGTGGGGCGCGCTCAAGGTGTTTCGCGGCCTCAGTCTCGCGTTCGACACGGTGTACGACGCCGCCGCGGAGGACTCGCTGGTCGAACAGCTCCGCGACGGAGTCACCGTAATCCTCGCGGCCGTGAGCGCGCTCTCGCTGATGATCGTGATCGGTACGGCTCTCGGGTTCGTGGCCGACACCGTACCCTTCGGCGGCCTGCTTGGGTGGCTCGTACTGTTGCTCGGACTGTTCCTCGTCTTCCTTCCGATCTACTACGTGCTTCCGCCGATCTCCGTCACGCTGTCGGAGATCCTCCCGGGAGCGGCGTTCGCCGCGGTCGGCTGGACGATACTCCAGGTCGGCTTTCAGCTGTACGCCGCGAACGCGGGCCAGTACGAGGCCTACGGCGCGGTCGGTGCTGTGATCCTGTTCGTCACCTGGCTCTACTTCGCCGGCATTCTCATCCTGCTCGGGACCGTGATCAACGTCGTTCTCTCGCGGCCGCAGGCCGCCGCCTGAGACGACAGGAAGCTTATGGTCCCGCGGCGGACAGAGGCCTACCATGACCGACGACGGATCGTCCGAGCCGACGGCTGGGAACCCGCCTTCCGAGGAGAGCGACACCGCTGGTCCCGGTGGTGGACCGACCCGCGTCGTCTCGGAGCAGAGCGTCGACGACATTCTCAACTCGCTCGAGTCGACGTCACGACCGGACCGCGAGGAAATCTCCGCTTCCGAACCCACCCCCGATACCATCGAAACCGACGCTGGCACTACCCCCGACAGTACCCGAGACGACACCGACACCGCGACCCGCGAGACGGACGCCACGGCCGACCCAGACGAGAGGGCGGGCGAGCCCCGGGGCCCCACGACAGACGGACTCTCGGCCCGCGTCGACGCCGGGACCGTCACCGGCGCGGACGTCCGGGCTGCCGAAGCCGGCGAGGGACGCGACCGAACACCCGAGGTCGACGAGATCGACCTCTCACTCGAGGACCTCGAAGCGACGACCGATACCGAAACCGGCGGAGAGCCGACGGCTCCCGGGGCAGACACAGCGCCCGCCGACGAGACCGGACGCTCGTCCTCGGCATCGGAGACCGGCTCCCGGGACGCCGACTCGTCACCGGGGCTTCTTGGCCGCCTCCTGGGACTGTTCTCGAGGTAGACCACGCCGACAGTCTTCGAGCGGTGTCGTCCCACCCGATACGTGGTGAGTCGGCACGTCGACGTCGTGTCCACAGGCGCCCTCGAGAGTCGTCTCCCTGCGGTAATCTTCCGTCGGAGATCAGTTTCTGGCTACCGCTCGTCGACAACTCGAGGCGTTCATGACCACCGCTTCATCAACGACGAGGCGGTCGCTTACTCGGTTCGCGTTTCGATGGCACTAACGGGTCGTAATGTGGAGCCGTCGCCCCCGCGTTATTGGGCTAGAAGGGCAGGTTGGGGCAGATTTGAACCTCGTCGAGACGTGCTCGCTTCGCTGCGCGCGACTCGCCTGGTTCAAACTGCCCAACGTCACAATCCTGTCGCTCGCGGAGTTGTTCGCGACAGAAGTAGTGGGTTGGGGCAGATTTGAACTGCCGGCCTCCTCCATGTCAAGGAGGTGTCATAACCAGACTAGACCACCAACCCGCCTGGCTGCGTCCCGACGCCGCGTCGGTGTGCAGTCAATCGTTGCCCGCCCCCGTAATTGAAGGTTTCGAATCGGGCGCCCTACGGCACTCCGACACAGTCGGCGATACGTTTAAGTTGATGTACTCATTTGGACATTGTAAGACAAGATCGTACACTGGTGTTTCCCAATGCAGGCATACGTCGAACGAGTCACCGACAGGCAGGATCTCTCACAATCGGACGCTCGAGCCGCTTCAGCCGCGGTTTTCGAGGAGGCAACGGAGGCACAGATCGGCGCGCTGCTGGCGGGGCTGCGGGCGAAGGGTGAAACCGAGGCCGAGATCGCCGGCTTCGCCGAGGGGATGCGCGAGGCTGCACGGACGATCGATCCAGACCGCGAACCCCTGGTCGACACCTGTGGGACGGGCGGGGACGACTACGACACGATCAACGTCTCGACCACGAGCGCGATCGTCGCCGCCGGCGCCGGGATCCCGGTCGCCAAGCACGGTAACTACTCGGTCTCTTCTTCCTCTGGGAGTGCGGACGTCCTCGAGGAGGTCGGCGTCGACGTCCGGGCCGAACCGCTGGCCGTCGAACGCGCCATCGAGCGCGACGGCATCGGCTTCATGCTCGCGCCGGTGTTCCACCCGGCGATGAAGGCCGTCATCGGCCCCCGGAAGGAACTCGGCATGCGAACGGTGTTCAACGTCCTCGGCCCCCTGACGAACCCCGCGGGCGCCGACGCGCAGGTCGTCGGCGTCTACGACCCCGACCTGGTGCCGATCCTCGCCAACGCGCTCTCGCGAATGGACGTCGAGCGGGCGCTGGTCGTCCACGGCTCGGGAACCGACGAAATCGCGATCCACGGGGAGACGACGGTCGCCGAAGTCGCCGGCTCGAGCGTCGAATCCTACTCCCTCACGCCCGCTGACCTGGGTCTCGAGACCCACGCGATCTCCGATATCGCGGGCGGAACACCGACCGAGAGCGCCGCCGACCTCCGGGGCATCGTCGAAGGGCGGGTTCGGGGGGCGAAGCGCGACGTGGTCCTCGCCAACGCCGGGGCGGCGATCTACGTCGCCGGCGAGGCCGACAGCCTCGAGGCGGGTGCCGACGCCGCTCGTCGCGCGATCGACTCCGGGGCGGCCGGGAAGAAACTCGAGGCGCTGTGTGGACTTCGACCGAGGGTACAGGGATGACTCGCGTCAAGATCTGTGGCATCACTCGCGAGCGGGATCTCGAACGCGCGGTCGAGGCGGGCGCGGATGCGGTCGGGATCGTCTGTGACGTTCCGATCGAGACGCCCCGGGAGGTGTCGCCGACTCGGGCAGCGGAACTCGTGGCGGCGACGCCGCCGTTCGTCACGGCCGTGCTCGTCACGATGCCGGCCGGCCCCGAACGCGCGATCGAACTGGTCGAGGCGGTCGAACCCGACGCAGTACAGGTTCACGGCGGGATGCGGCCGGGAGACCTCGCTTACGTTCGCGCGAAAGCCGACGCGCGCGTGTTGCTCGCGGTCGGCGCCGACGAGGTCGACAGCGTCGAAACGTACGACGACGTCGTCGACGCACTGGTCGTCGACAGCGTCGGTGAGGGCGGCGGCGGTGGAACGGGCGAAACCCACGACTGGGAGCGAACCAACGCGGCGACCAGGGCGGTGACGTCGCCGGTCGTCCTCGCCGGGGGGCTCACGCCGGCGAACGTCTCCTCGGCCGTCGAAACCGTCTCACCCTTCGCCGTCGACGTGGCGAGCGGCGTCGAAGCTGCGGGCGGGGTCAAGGACGCCGACGCGCTCCGGTCGTTCGTCGAGCGCGCCAAACGGGGGCGTCGCCCCGTCGAACCGTGACCGCCGAGACGGAGGCGGGGTGCCTCGAGTTCGACATCACGCGCGAGCAGTTCCTCGAGTACACGGCCGGAACCGCGGACCCTGCGTCCTCGAGTTCGGATCGCCAGCCGGCGGACGACGAACCGGTCGTCGTCCGAGTCCTCGCCACGCTCGACGTGGAGACGACGCCACTCGACGCCTACGCGGCACTTACCGGCCGTTCCGGACCGAACCGAACGGGTGACGCTTCTCCGTACTCGTTTCTGCTCGAGAGCGCCGAAAAAACCGCCTCGAGCGACCCCGACGGGGCGTTTCGACCCAACACCGCCCGGACCGACCGCCACGCGCGGTTCTCCTACGTGGGCTACGATCCGGAGGCCGTCGTCACGGTCGGTCCATCGGGCGCGACGCTCGAGGCGCTGACTCCGGATGCCCCGCTCGAGGCCATCGACCTCTCCGATGCCGACCGGGACGGTTCGGACGCCGGGGCCGACGTCCTCGACGTCCTCCGGCGAGCGCTCCCCGACGTCCGCCTCGAGAACGTCCCTGATCGCGACCGCCAGCACCTCGAGGGCGGACTCGTCGGCTTTCTCGCCTACGATGCCGTCTACGACCTCTGGCTCGAGGAGGTCGGTTGCGAACGTCCCGACTCCCGCTTTCCGGACGCCCAGTTCGTTCTGACGACGAAGACCCTCGTCTTCGACGACCGCGACGACACCGTCTCGCTCGTCTGCACCCCGGTTATCGAGGCGGACGACGATCCCGGCGCGGTGTACGATCGCCTCGAGCGAGAGGTCGAACGGGTCCGGAACCGTCTCGCCGAGGCGGGATCGGTCGACACTGGCGGTTTCATCCGGACCGGAGAGAGCGCCGGTTCGCGGGAGGCCTACGAGGAGAGCGTTCGCCGGGCGAAAGAGCACGTCCTCGAGGGAGACGTCTACCAGGGGGTCATCTCGCGCCGGCGCGAGATCGCCGGTGAGATCGACCCGCTCGGCCTGTACGAGTCGCTGCGGGCGGTCAACCCGTCGCCGTACATGTACCTGCTCGCCCACGACGACCTCACGGTGGTGGGCGCGAGCCCGGAGACCCTGGTTTCGGTGCGCGGACGGGAGGTGATGGCGAACCCGATCGCGGGCACCTGCAGCCGCGGAGCCAGTCCTGTCGAGGACCGCCGACTGGCCGGCGAAATGCTCGCGGACGGCAAGGAGCGGGCCGAGCATACGATGCTCGTCGACCTCGCCCGAAACGACGTGCGGCGCGTCTCGAAGCCCGGATCGGTCAGGGTCGACGAGTTCATGAACGTCCTCAAGTACAGCCACGTCCAGCACATCGAATCGACCGTCACCGGCACTCTCGCGGCGGATACAACGTCTCCCGGATCCGCTCCGGGAGCCGGGGAAATGACGCCCCCCGACGCGTTCGACGCCACGCGGGCGGCGTTCCCGGCCGGCACCCTCTCGGGAGCGCCGAAGGTGCGGGCGATGGAGATCATCGACGATCTCGAGGCCGAACCCAGGGGGCTGTACGGCGGCGGCGTCGGCTACTACTCCTGGTCCGGTGACGCCGATTTCGCGATCGTGATCCGGACCGCGACCGTCGAGGCCGGAGCAGGTGACGAGATGGCGGCTGACGACCTGGTCACCGTCCGTGCCGGCGCGGGGGTGGTCGCCGACAGCGATCCCACCTCGGAGTACGAGGAAACCGAACAGAAGATGGACGGCGTGCTCGCCGCCCTCGAGGCCCTCGAGGACGGTACCGAAGAGTCGCCGCTCGAGGTGCCCCGATGAGCGCCGCGTCGACGTCCGCGGCCGATGCGCGACCGCACGTCCTGTTCGTCGACAACTTCGATTCGTTCACGTACAACCTCGTCGAGTACGTGAGCGAACACGCGGAGACGACGGTGATGAAGAACACGGCCACGCTCGCCGATGTGCGGGCGGTCGACCCGGATGGGATCGTCATCAGCCCCGGTCCCGGCCACCCGAAAAACGACCGCGACGTGGGCGTAACGACGGACGTGCTTCGAGAACTGAGTCCGGCCGTCCCGACGTTCGGCGTCTGTCTCGGCCTCGAGGCCGCGGTCTACGAGTACGGCGGCGAGGTCGGACGCGCACCCGAACCCGTCCACGGGAAGGCGTCGGCCGTCGACCACGACGGAAAGGGCGTGTTCGCCGGCCTCGAGCAGGGGTTTCAGGCCGCCCGATACCACTCGCTCGTCGCGACGGCGGTTCCGGACTGTCTCGAGGTGTCGGCGACGGTCGCTCGTCGGAGCGAACTCCACGGGTCAAACGGCGCGGCCGCGGTCGAGGAACCGCTGGTGATGGGCGTTCGTCACCGGGAGTACCCGCTCGAGTGCGTCCAGTTCCATCCCGAGAGCGTGCTCACCGCGGTCGGCTACGACGTGATCGAGAACTTTCTCTCGGAAGTATGAGAGCGACGTATCGATTACGGCGTTACCCGATAACCCCGACCGCATAGAGGCTCGCGAGGAGGACGACGGCGACGACACCGGCTCGAATCGCCATCTTGACGGCGAACCGAACGGCCATGATCACGACGACGATACCGGCGAGCACCGCGAGTGCGGCGAGGAGGGTCGTTCCGGTGAGGAATGCTCCGAACATAGCGGGAAAGAGTAGTCTATCTATATAGTCTTTCAGGGTTTGGTGAAAGAAAAAATCGCTAACAGGCGCTCGTACACGCCCGCCCTGGATTACTTTCAGTCTCCTCTGATAATCGTTAAGGCGGTCGCCCACCTACTACTCACTAGGCGTTAGCGCGCCTGAGCGGGTGCGTTAACGGAAAACGGACACGATATATTGCAGACACATCTGTGAAAGTAGAGTTGCATTAGTACAATGTTGGAAGTACAAGACCGCACATTTTATGTGCATGGCTGGATACCGAACCTTCGTTACGGATGATGCGAATTAGCACTTGGACAGAGAGAAGAATCGGCAGGGGGCGCGGGGTTGGGGCTGAGGTGACACGCGCATGAGCGAATCGAACATCACCGCGGACGACCTCACACTCCCGATCAAGCGCACGGAGGGGGATACCCTCGCCGCGCGCATGACCGACAACGCCTATCAGAACATTCTTCCCGCACGTTACCTCCGCAAGGACGCCGACGGAGAACTCGTCGAGAGCCAGGAGGACCTCTTCACTCGCGTCGGACGGAACATCGCCCTCGCGGAGGCCGTCTACGAGGCCGAGAAGCGAGATCTCGAGGTTACCGTCACGCCCGCCCAACTCAAGCCCGGTCACCCGCGCCGGGACGAGCTCGCAGCGGAGGTCTTCGGTGAAGGGGTCACCGCGGAGGACGACGTAGAGACGACACTTACTGAACACAACGTCAACAAGTTCGCCTACGAGACGGTCGTTCCCGAACTTCCTGCGGAGATTCGCGAACACGTCGAGGACGTCGCCGACACCTTCACCGAGGGGATGGAAACCCTCTCGTTCATGCCGAACTCGCCGACGCTGATGAACGCCGGCGACGAACTCCAGCAGCTGTCGGCCTGTTTCGTCATGAGCCCCGACGACGACCTCTCGGACATCCACGAGACGGCCAAGAAGGCCGCCGAGGTGTTCCAGTCCGGCGGCGGCGTCGGCTACGGCTTCTGGCAGCTCCGGCCGTTCGGGGATTCGGTCGGCTCCACGGGTGGGATCGCCTCGGGGCCGATCACCTTCATGCGGACCTACGACCAGCTCTGTGAAACCATCGCCCAGGGCGGGACCCGGCGGGGCGCCCAGATGGGCATCATGCGAGTGTCGCATCCGGATGTCATCGAGTTTATCCACGCCAAGAACAAGGACGTCTCGCTCGCCCACACCCTCCGTCTCAACGATCCCGACGACTACACCTACACCACGTTCTCGGAGGCGCTCGAGGAAGCCCGCGAGCTGATCGACGAGGATGGACGAGTCCCAAAGCACCTCCGCAACGCCGTCGAGGGCCACCTCTCTAACTTCAACATCTCGGTGGGTGTCACCGACGACTTCATGGAGGCCGTCCAGAGCGGCGAGGAGTTCACCTTCACCAACCCCCGAACCGAAGAGCCCCACATCGCCACCGCGGAAACGAAGGAGATGTACAGCCGCTACGACCTCGGCGACCACGTCGAGGTCGGCGAGGAGCTCTCGATTCCCGCCGAACTCGTCTTCGAGCGCATCGTCGAGGGCGCCCACGAGAACGGCGAACCCGGCGTGATCTACCTCGAGCGGGTGAACAAGGAACACTCCTTCGACGTCGAGAAACACCCGGACCACCGCATCCTGGCGACGAACCCCTGTGGCGAACAGCCCCTCGAGGAACACGAGGCCTGCAACCTCGGCCACATCAACCTCTCGACGCTCGCGGACCTCGACGCCCCCGACTGGCGCGTCTGGAGCGCGGAGCACGGAGACGAGTACGACAGCCAGGAGGCCGCGATTTCCGCGTTCCTCGAGGAGGCGATCGACTACGCGGAGTTCGACGAGCGAATCCAGTACGGCACCCGGTTCCTCGAGAACGTCGTCACTATGTCGGACTTCCCGGTCGAGGAGATCGAGCAGACCGTTCGCGACATGCGCAAGATCGGCCTCGGAATCATGGGACTCGCCCAGCTGTACATCCAGCTCGGCGTCAAGTACGGCAGCGAGGAGGGCAACGAGATCGCCCGCCAGCTGATGACCCACATCAACCACGAGGCCAAGTGGACCAGTCACGAACTCGCCGAGGAGCGCGGTTCGTTCAACGACTGGGACGAGTCGAAGTACGCGGACCCGGTCGAGTATCGCGACTGGTTCGAACACCAGACCGGCCTCGACGCCGAGAAGTTCCCGGACGGCTTCCCCATCCGGAACCACAACGTGACGACCATCGCCCCGACCGGCACGACCTCGATGGTCGGCAACACCACCGGCGGCTGCGAGCCGATCTACAACGTCGCCTACTACAAGAACGTCACCGACGACGTCCAGGGCGACGAGATGCTCGTCGAGTTCGACGATTACTTCCTGCGCACCCTCGAGGCCAACGACATCGATGTCGACACCGTCAAGGAGGAGGCCCAGGAGCAGATGGCGACCAACCGGTTCGACGGCGTCGAGGGTCTCGAGAGCGTCCCGGACGCGATCGGCGAACTGTTCGTCGTCACCGCCGACGTCACGGCCAAACAGCACGCCGCGGTCCAGTGTGCCTGCCAGGCCGGCGTCGATTCGGCCATCTCGAAGACGGTCAACGCGCCCAACGACTCCACGCTCGAGGACGCAAAGGAGGTCTTCGAGTGGGTGTACGACCACGGCGGCAAGGGCGTCACCTACTACCGAGACGGCACCCGCTCGAAGCAGGTGCTCACGACTCGCGCGGACAACACGGAGTTCGCCGACGAGAGCGAGGCAGCCGAGGCGCTGCTCGAACAGATCGACGACATCTTCGGCGGGCTCGAGGCGTTCCTCGAGAGCGAGGACGTCAGCGACGTGCTCGGCGACGACCCGGTCTTCGACGCAACCGACGGCGACCGCGTGCAGGTCGACTTCACCGAAAAGCGCGAGCGACCGGACGCCCTCCAGGGCGTTAGCCAGCGCATCGACACCGGCTACGGCAAGGTGTACGTGACGATCAACGAGGACCCGGAGACGGGCCAGCCGTTCGAACTGTTCGCGAACATCGGCCACTCCGGCGGCTTCACCAACTCCTTCACCGAGGCGCTGGCGAAGGTTATCTCGACCTCGCTGCGCTCGGGCGTCGACCCCGAGGAGATCGTCGACGAACTCTGTGGCACTCGGAGTCCGAAGGTCGCCTGGGACAAAGGCGAACAGATCCAGTCGATCCCCGACGCCATCGGCACCGCGATGCGTCGCTACCTCGACAACGAAATCGACAAACCGTACCCGAAACAGCAGACCCTCGAGGACGCCGCCGACGCCGACGATGCGTTCGAGTACGACGGTCCCGAAACCGACGGCGGGGCCGCCACACAGCACCCCGATGAGGCGGATCGGGACGCGACCCAGGAACTCATCGACGCCGGCGAGTCGCCCGAGTGTCCCTCCTGTGGCTCGCTGTCGCTGTACTTCTCGGAGGGCTGCAAGACCTGCGAGTCCTGTGGCTGGTCCGAGTGCTAACCCCGTAGCACGCAACCCGGTTTCCGGATCGGACTCCGGAGCCATCACGTTCAGGTACCAGTTTTTTCACCGCGCCTGTGGTGCAGAGTGGCATGATCGACGTGCGCCCGCTCGTTATCGAGGTCGACACGGACGAGCCAGTCGTCGGCGAGACGATCACGATTCGCGTCCGAGACTGGAACAGACCGGTCGAAGGCGTTACGGTCATTAGCCACACGGAGCGTGCGACAACCGACGAGCGGGGGCGCTGTCGGCTCACGCTTCGCGCGCCCGGCTTCTGGAAGATCACCGCGGTCAAGTCCCCGACGGAGTACGCCGCGTACAAACCGGCGACGATGCTCGTCCGCGCGATCAGCAAGGCCGCCGCGGAACAGCGGGTGCAACAGCTTGCCACTCACTACGGGTGATTGGTGTACGTCGATCCAGCTGCCAGACTCCCGTGACTACACCGAACCGATTTAGCCCGCGATCACGGAGTAGAGGATATGAACGACGGGAGCGAGGGGCAACGAAGCTGGGAAGGAGAGACGGCGGGCGCCCCAACCTGTCCGCACTGTCAGGCCCCGCTGTATAAGCGCCACTGCAAGTACGTCTGCCCGCAACACGGCGTCGTGATCGACTGCAGCGATCCGTTCAGGTGACGTTCTGCGTATCGAACGGCGCGTCAGACCGAATCAGCCGTCGAGAGCGTGACTCGAGTCTCCCGAGCGGGAATCGGCCCACACGGTACGGTAGATCGGTCCCGCGAGCAGAACCAGCGCCGCGAGCAGACACGCGAGCGTCAACGCGAGTCCGAACTCACCGAAGCCGGCGGTCGTCACCGTTGCCGCAGACGCGCCAACGACCACAGCCGCGATCGTCCAGGGGAGTTCCCCGATCGCCGTCCCGACGACCAGGTGACGGAGCCGAACGCCGCTCATCGCCGCCGCACACGTCGCGATATCCGAGGGGATCGGTGCGAGCCGCGAGGCGATGACGCCGCGAACGGGACCGGCCGTCTCGTAGTACCGGCCGCCGACGGCTTCGGCTCGCTCGAGCGCCCGTCCGATTACTCCACGGGGCGGGCTCGAAGGCGTACCGATCCACCGGGCGGCGAGAAAGACAGGGATCACCGTCACCGCGACGCCGAGGAGTGCGACCGGAACGCCGAGCGCGACGCCGTAACCGTAGCCGACGACGACCGCGAGCGGCGTCGTCGGAATCGCGAACAGGGGCCGGAGGAGGTAGAGGCCGGCGACGACGACCGCGAAGCGGACGGGGTCATCGGTCACCGCTTCGACGGCGGTGAATACCGTCGACGCCGGTACGAGCGCACCCGCCGTCGCGATCGTCGCGAGGAGTACGAGCCCCACGAGCGACCGGTTCGAGACGGACGGCACTGCCATCGCACCGAGTTCTTACTCGAGGGTTGAAACCTTTGTGTCTCCCGGGGCCACCGCACCAACGCAACGCTTATTCGACCGGCCACGGCAGGTTGTACCGATGAGGTCCGACGACCGCCCAGCCGACGCGACCGACGAGCGCGTCGAACTCGGCCTCGCGCTTCTCGAGCGCCTCGAGCACGAGTCGCTCCCGCTCGCCGACGCCGTCGACCGGATCGAAACCGTGACGAGCGATCCGGCGGTGACGCGGACGATCCTCGACGAGGCCGAACTCCGCGGGATCATCGAACGGGAGAACGGCATCATCCGCCCGAAGAGTCGCCTCTACGTCCGCTACGAACAGGACGTGATCACCAAAGAGGGGGACTTTTCCTGTCGGCGCTGTGGCTCCGGGCTCTCGACGGGACACTTTATCAAACTCGATGCGGGCGAACTCGGCCCGTTCGGCTCGTCGTGCATCCGGAAAGTAACCGGACGAGAAGAATGATCGGACAGGGGAGCGAGCCGAGATCTACCTGCCCTGCCGGAGTTCTGCGATCAACTGCTCGATGGTTTCCTGCTGGCGCTCGAGGAGCTCAGTCTGTCGTTCGACGGTCGTTTCGAGCGCCTCGAGACGCTCGAGCAGTTGGGAATCGACCGTTGAACTCGCCGGGGTGAAGGCACTGCGTTCGAACTCGCCCTCGGGGTCCGGTTCGGCCGACGTCGCAGGTGGGTCGTTTGTTTCTGTGTCGCCCTCGACCGACTGTGTCAGCGCTGTCCCGGACGCGTTCGACGCCTTTGCCGACGCCGCCGCTGTCGTCGCCTCGGCCGGTTCGCTCGAGGTGTCAGGCTCGGAACTCTCGGGCGCCGGTGGATCGGCGTCGAGCGGATCGACGCCCTCACCGAACGCCGTTGCCGGATCTTCCCGTTGCTCCTCGTCATCGTCTGCTACCTGCTCGTTCAGCGCCGAGAGCGTCTCGACGTCGTGGTAGGCGAACAGCGCGCGTTTCAGCCGTTCACGGACGTCGTCGGCCTGGTCATTCGGCGCCTTGATGCGCTGCTGTCGGCCGTCGACGGTGAGGACGATCTGGGTTGCGACCGAGCCGTCCTCGAAGGCGAGGTTCGTAACGTCGTCGAAGTGATACCCCTCGAAGTCGCCGTCCCAGACGGCCTCGCCGATGTGTTTCAGGAGTCGGTCGCTCGTGATGATCACGGTGAGTTCGCTGAACCGGTAGGTCTGGACGACGGTTTCGCCGGGATCGGTGATCCCGTTGCCGCTCAGGACGCCCGCCAGAATCGGGTGGAGCGCCGCCTCAGATTTCGTTGCGGGGACGGTGAACTCGCTCGTCCCGTCGAGGGCGTACTCGAGCGAGAATCGGGTTTTTCGCCGGCCTTCCGAGAGCGTCAGGCGGTCCGCGTCGTGTGGGTAGCCGTCGACGGATTCGTCGCTCAACAGCCCCTCGGCGCGGTAGACGAGCGTTCTCGAGGGAGTGACGTAGAGTTCGTCTTCACCGCCGAGTGACACCTGTGCGGCGATCTCTTCGCCGTCGAGCGTCGACCGAACGGTGTCGGGAACGTTCATGCTCCGCAGTTAGTAACAGCATGTGATAAATCCGTGGGTCGTCGTTACACGGGAGCCTCGAATGGGAAGCTTAAAGAAACACACGGCACAACCGGAGAGTGAGCCCGGGTGGCTTAGCTGGACATAGCGCCGCACTCATAGGGTTCAGAGATTCGGTGCGGTTTCGCCTTGGAAGCCTCCGTGTCCCTCGAGGACTCTGCCGAGCCTCGGACCTGGGACATGCGGAGATCGAGGGTTCGGAGCCCTCCCCGGGCATTTTCACCGACACCACGAGTCGAAGACGAGTGGCCACGCCGAAAACGCCCGAGGACGGGGAGAACCCGGTAGGTCTCACGCGAGCGCCAGCGAGCGTGAGGCAGGAAAATTCTGCGGAATTTCCGCGGTTCGAGGCTCTCCCGGCTTTCCATACGTGGACATCCCCACTACTGATTATCGAAGGTTATGAGTGTCCGCTTCCGATGATATTCTATCTCAAATGGTAGCGGGAAAGGCTACCGCAAACGGAACGGGTCTATATTCGGTTGTGGTTGGTATCGACAATGACGACAGTCGTCGAACTCGAAAGTCCAGCCGATCGGCTCGGTCTCTCCGAAACGTTCGATCGCCTGCCAGCGTTCGAGCTCCAGATCGCTGGATTGATCGGTTCCTCTCCACCGCTCGTGTGGGTTTCGGGGCCCGACCGTCACACGGTGGAAGCGACGCTCGAGGCCGATCCGTCCGTCGACGTGATCGCGAGTCTCGCAGATACGAGCGACGACCGGTGGCTGTTTCGCCTCGAGTTCAATGAGGAACTCGAGGGGTTCCAGCGGATCGTCTCACAGAACGATGGCGCCGTCCTCGAGGCATCGGCGAGCGGAGGGACGTGGTCGCTGAAGTTGCTCTTCCACGACCGGAGTGCGCTCTCCGGGGCCCACTCCGTTTTCGAGGAGCAGGAGTACCAGGTATCCGTAAAGCGCGTGACGTCGCTCGACGAGCCCTCGGGAGGTGCGAGCCCGCTCACGACGACGCAGTACGAGACGATCGTCAAAGCGAACGAACTCGGCTACTTCGACGTGCCACGGAAGGTGACGCTTCAGGAACTCGCTGCCGAACTCGACGTCTCACACCAGGCGCTCTCGGAACGCCTTCGTCGGAGTCACGCCGCTCTCGTAAGCGAAGAGCTCTCGAACCGGATGACGCCGGCCGGAATCGACTCCTGAGTAGACTGTCAGTTGTAAACAGCCGTACAGAGCCTTTCCGTCTGCGCCCCCATATCTGACAATACGGCACCATAGGCTGCATCAGATGTGTTTTTGTCTCGTTTTAAGACGCGTTAGTGCCATATTGGCCGCAGAATGTGCGTTTATATCCGAGGATGCCGATAGTGCGGACGTCGGTGGACGACACCGACCCGCTGTATCGACTTCCGGACACCCCCTGCGAGTACCGAGTCATACGATGTGTAGCCGTTATCACGGCAAGTCACACCGGGACTGGTACCATGCTCAGCCAACGTTTCGTGGTCACTCGTGGCTGTGTGACCACGACTGCCAGCCGCCGGGCCGACCTCGAGCGAGTGCACGACGGCTCGGCGGCATCTCGGCGCAGTCGTGCGATTGAACGATCTGCAACAGAGTCGGCCGGATCGGCGATTGCGACGAGCGCCCACAGCGCCAACAGGCGTTCAGACGGTGGGAGTGGACCGATACCTGCCGATAATGTAGTATTTCTGTGTGTCACGTAGTGGGAGAGCAGCGACGCTTTATATAGGGACACCGTCTTCTGCCGAGCGAGAATATGAGCTTTGCTGACACTGTCTCGGGTGGCCTCAGGGACGCGCGGCAGCCGAAGACGCCGACCGCGGACGAGCTGTCGCCGCTCGAAATCGACGACGTGTTTCATCTGCTCCAGACGAAACGTCGACGCGACGTCCTGCGATATCTCCGTGATACCGACGGGCCCGTCCGTATGCGCGATCTCGCCGAACAGGTAGCGGCCTGGGAGCAAGAAACCACCGTCGAGGCGCTCACCTCGAGCGAGCGCCAGCGGGTGTATATCTCGCTGTACCAGTCGCATCTTCCCAAACTCGAGGCGGAGGGAGTTATCGACTACCAACAAAACCGCGGACTCGTCGAGCGAACGCCGCGTGCCGCACAGCTCGATCCGTTCATCGACGGCCGCCAGGACAACGAAGGGCTGTGGGCTCGTCGTTACGCGGCCGTGTCCGTTCTCTGCGTCTGTCTGCTGGCCGTCGCTGCGCTCGGCCCTCCGGCGGTAGGTGGGTTCCCCGTCGCTGCGTTCGTGGTCGCTGCGTTCTCGACGCTCACACTCAGCCACCTCTGCTCGACGCAGTCACCACTGTGATTCGTCGAGCAGCGTCCGGTCGATCGGTTGCAAAACGACTTTCCGATACAGTACGACGGCGAACGTGAGTAACAGCGAGCCACCGAGGATACCGGCCCAGCCGCGTTCGACGACCGACATCCCGCCGAGCGAGCCGCCCGCGAGCCACTCGAGATACCACTCCGGCGCCGTGGCGGCTGCGGCACCCGTAAGCGCGAGCCACAGTCCGGTACCCGCCAGGACGATTCCGAGAAGCCGCGCCTGTTGTTCGATACCGATCTCACCGAACCACCCCGTCCGTTCGGATCCCATCCTCTGGTGGTCCGGGCTCGAGACATATCAACGTTCTCGACTCGCAGTGTACGCTTTTTAGCCGGGGTTTTAGTAGATGAGTTCGTCGTCGTTCTCGACCATGTACAGCGTTCGTGCGGCGATGTTGACCGCGTGGTCGCCGACCCGCTCGAGGTCCCGAATCGTCAACAGCAGTCTGGAGACGTCCTGGAGGAGCAGTTCGACCTCGTCGGGCGACTCGAGTTCGCGCTCGATCAGGTCACGGACGACGATTTCGCTCGCTCGTTCGGCGAAGTGGTCGAGGTCGTCGTCGCGCTCGGCGAGCTCTCGACAGGCGTCGACGTCCTCCGTATCGTAGGCCGTCATCGCGTCGTCGATCATCACGAGCGTCAGATCGCCCATCGCCTGGACGTCGACGTCCGGAAAGAGGTCGCGCTCGGCGTCGATGGTGTACTCGCCGAGGTTGGTCGCGAGGTCGCCGATCCGCTCTAAGTCGGTGATGATCTTGAACGACGCCGCGATAAATCGTAGATCGCTGGCGACCGGCTGCTGGAGAGCGAGCAGATCGATACACTGCTGCTCGAGATCGAGATACATCCGGTTGATCTCGCTGTCGCCTTCGATGACTTCGCGTGCGAGCTCTTCGTCCTTCTGCTCCAGGGCGTCGAGTCCCATCCGAAGCCGTTCCATCACGACCTCGCTCATGTAGAGGACGTCACCCCGAAGCTCGGTGAGTTGCTCCTGGTAGGATTTTCTGGCCATGCGTAGAAACGCTCGTCAGCGCTGATGTAGCTTGCGCTCGTCACAGACGGTTGCACGTAAGACGGATGGCTCGAGAACGGATGGTCAGCCGAACTTGCCCGTGATGTAGTCCTCGACGCGGTCGTGTTCGGGGTTCTCGAAGATCTTGTTCGTGTCGTCGAACTCGACGAGTTCGCCGCCGGTCAGGAAGACGGCAGTCTTGTCGGAGATCCGGGCGGCCTGTTGCATATTGTGGGTGACGATCACCACGGTGTACTCCTCGGCGAGCTCTTCGACCAGGTCCTCGATCTGTGAGGTCGCGACGGGGTCGAGCGCGCTCGCAGGTTCGTCCATCAGGATCACCTCGGGATCAGGTGCGATTGCGCGGGCGATACAGAGTCGCTGCTGTTGGCCGCCCGAAAGCTCGAGACCGCTCTCGTCGAGACGGTCTTCGACCTCGTCCAGAATGGCGGCGCGCTCGAGTGCGGTGTGGACTTTCTCCTCGACGTCGTCGTCTTTCCCCTGGACGCGAAGTCCGTAGGCGACGTTGTCGAAGATGCTCTTTGGGAACGGGTTCGGTTTCTGGAAGACCATCCCGATCTTTCGGCGCAGCGCGACGGGGTCGACGTCGTCGTCGTAGACGTTCTTCCCGTGAAAGTAGAGTTCCCCCTCGACGCGGGCGACGTCGATCAGGTCGTTCATCCGGTTGATCGAGCGCAGGAAGGTCGACTTCCCACAGCCCGAGGGGCCGATCAGGGCCGTCACCTGGCGCTCGGGAATGTCCATGTCGATCCCCCGAAGGGCCTGCGTGTCGCCGTAGAAGACGTCCAGGTCGCGAGATTCGATCACGATCTCCTCGCCACGCGCGGCGGCGCCGGTGTCGTCGGTACGAGTCGCCGTTGCGTCCGTCGGTGAGTCGTCGGCGTGGTATCCCGTTGCCGAGCTGTCCCCGTCCATCGTTCGTGTGTTGGTTTCGAGGGAGGTACCTGTTGTGGAACTCGATTCGTCGTCGGTCGCGGTCGGATCGGCGGTTTTGGACGAACTGTCTCGTGGTGTCATGGTCAGGAGCGTGGATCGTACTTGTTTCGGATGAAGATCGCAACCGCGTTCATCGCGAGCAGGATCGTGAGCAGGACGACGATTCCGGCGGCGGCGATGTGCTGGAACTCCGCCTCGGGCAGGGTCGCCCACTCGAAGATGGTCATCGGCATGGCGCTGAACGGGCTGGTGAGGCCGTCGGGGGCGACGAACAGCGAGGTCGCGGCACCGACCATCAGGATCGGTGCGGTTTCGCCGATCGCCCGCGACAGCGAGAGGATCGTTCCCGTCATGATCCCCGGCAGCGCTCGGGGCAATACGACGTCGCGGATGACCTGCCACTGGGTCGCACCGACGCCGTAGGCGGCCTGACGCTGGGAATCGGGAACCGCCCGCAGCGCCTCCTGAGTCGCGACGATGACGATCGGCAGGATCAGCAACGTCAGCGTCAGCGCGCCGGCGATGAGGCTCGAGCCGAGCTGGAACGCCCGGACGAAAATCGCCAGCCCCAGAAGACCATAAACGATCGAGGGGACGCCGGCGAGGTTGGCGATGTTCGCCTCGATGAACGACTTCAGCCGGCTCTCGGGGGCGTACTCCTCCAGGTAGACCGCCGCGCCGACGCCGAGGAAGATCGTGAAGACGGCGGTCAGCGCGATGAGGAACACCGAGCCGACGATCGCCGGATACATTCCGGCGCCGCGGCCGCCGGGAAGGTAGTTCTCGACGCTCTGGGAGGGCGGATAGGTGAGGAACTCCCAGGTGATCCAGCCCCAGGATTCGTAGAGCACGTCCGCGACGAGGGCGACGAGAGCGACGATCCCCACCAGCGTCGAGGCGAAACAGATGCCGACGAAGACGCGTCCGATCGTGCGCTTTCGCTCGATGTCGCCGGTCGACTCGCCGAGCGGCGAGCCAGTGTCGGTGCTCATTGATACTCCTCCCGGTAGCGGGAACGAACCCACATACTGAACAGGTTCATTCCGAGCGTCATCGCGAACAGTGTGAGCCCGACAGCGAACAGGCTCTGGTAGCCGATCGAGTCGACCGAGACGTCGCTGATCCCGATCTGGACCATGTACGCCGTCATCGTCTGGATCGGCTCGAGCGGGTTCGCCGTGATCTGTGGGTGCATTCCCGCCGCGAGCGTCACGGCCATCGTCTCACCGATCGCCCGCGAAATCGCGAGGATGTAGGCCGCGATCACGCCCGAGAGCGACGCCGGGAAGACGACGCTCGTCGACACCTCGAACTTGGTCGCGCCGAGGCCGTAGGCGGCGTTCCGGAGGTCGTCGGGCACCGCCGACATGGCGTCCTCGCTGAGGCTCGAGACCATCGGGATGATCATGATACCGACGACGATCGCCCCCGCGGCGGCGTTGAACGTCCCCGTCTCGGGGAAGAAAAACCGGATCACGGGCGTGATCAGCGAGAGCGCGAAGAAGCCGTAGACGATCGTCGGGATCCCGGCGAGGACCTCGAGTGTCGGCTTGATCGTCTTTCTCACCTGCGGGTCGGCGTACTCGGAGAGGTAGATCGCCGTCGCGGTGCCGACCGGGATCGCGATAGCGGCCGATCCGACGGTGATCAGCAGCGTCCCCCAGACCAGCGGCAACACGCCGTAGCTCTGTGGCCGAATAACCGGCGACCACTCCGTACCGGTGAGATACTCGACGAGCGAAACGTGGCGGAAGAACTCCACCGAGCCCTGGACGAGCACGAGGATAATCGCGAGCGTCGTGAGCACGGTGACGAGTGCGCACGAAAAGAAGACGTACCGGATTGCTGCGTTCTTCCGATCGGCGAGGTCGCTGCCACCGCTGGTGATCGCCGTCGCGGTCGCGTCGCTCACGCGACCACCTCCTCGATCGCGTCCTCGAGTTTCGTTACGTCCTCCTCGATGGTTTCGTCGGGAACCGCGTAGTAGCCGACCCGTCGAGCGGCCCACTGGGTCCAGGTCAGCGTCTCACCGTCCTCGACGACGTCCGCCTCGGTCGCCTCGCCGTCGATCTCCTCGAAGTAGAACCGGGCGAAGCGACGCACCGCTTCGCGCTCGAAGCCGTCGGTTCGGAAATACGTGTACAGGGATCGGGTGAGCGGCGTATACTCGCCGCTTTCGACCGTCTCGCGGGTCGGCTCGACGGGACCCTCTCCGTCGTCGACGCCGAGGAGTTTCAGATCGTCCTCGTTCTCGTAGTAGTACCCTGCCCCGCCGAAGCCGAGGCCGTAGGGACTCCCCCTGACGCCGCGGACGATGACGTTCGTGTCCGCGCTCGCGGAGTAGTCCGATCTGATGTTACCGATCTCGCCGGTGAGCGCCTCGGTGAAGTAGTCGAACGTTCCCGAGGCCGCGTCGCGGCCGTAGAGTTCGATCTCTTCGTCCGGCCACTCCTCGCGGACGTCTTGCCACGTTTCGACGTCGGAACCGGACTCCCAGATCGCCGCGAGTTCCTCGACCGTGAGATCGTCACACCAGTCGTTCTCGGGACTGGCGAACACCGCGAGGCCGTCGAGCGCCGTCTCGAGTTCGACGTACTCGATGCCGTTTTCTTCACAGAGCGCCTCCTCGTCCTCGAGAATCGTCCGGCTCGCGTTCTGTACGTGGGTTTCGCCCGTACAGAACCGCTGGAATCCCGCACCGGTTCCGGAACCCCGAACCGGGATCACGACGCGATTGTTGCGCCACTGGAACTCTTCGGAGACGACGGCGCCGTGTGGAAGGACCGTGTTGCTCCCGTCCACTCGGATCTCCCCTGCTAGGCCACTGTCCTCTCCACGAGCAATACACCCCGCCAACCCCGCGAGAATGGCGCTTGCGCCGCCCATCAGCACGCGGCGACGCGAGTGCCCCTCTATATCTGGTGTCGGCTCCGTTCCCATTACTGAATGGGTGGTCTATTCCCTCTAAGTAGCCTACTATGTCTACTATATAGTGCTATGTTAGACTACCGTTGACTGTGATAGGCTAGCTAATTATTCGTCGCCGTATACCGGTAATGTACGTATTTGCCGCCACTACGCGGGTTTTAGAAACAGTCTATAGATAGGAGGTGATTTATAGTCCTGGTCGAAAAACCCCGCGTATGGAGACTCGCAAGGTCCAGGTAACGGGGGGGTCGACGTACACCGTTTCGCTGCCGAAGACGTGGGCGACCGATAACGACGTCAGCGCCGGAACGACCGTCGAATTCTACCCCGAAGACGACTCGTTGCTTCTGACTCCACAGAGCGACACCCACCGACAGAAAGGGACCCTCGACGTGACGAGTCTCGAGGGCGAGCGACTCACCCGCGCGGTGATGACGATGTACGTAAGCGGCTTCGATATCATCACCCTCGAGGCGGGCCGGATCACGACCGACCAGCGCCGGGCGATTCGGGACGCCACCCAGAGTCTCGTCGGGGTCGAGGTCCTGGAGGAGACGACCGACAGCGTCGTCATTCAGGACTTGCTCGACTCCTCGGAGCTCTCGATCGTCAACGCGGTCACTCGGATGCGCCTGATCGCCGAGTCGATGCTCGAGGACGCGATGACGGCGCTGCTCGAGGACGACGACGACATCGCCCGCGACGTGATCGAACGCGACGACGACGTCGACCGCCTCTGGCTCGTCGTCTCCCGTATCTTTCGGGCGACGCTCCGCTCGCCGCGGGCGACAGAAGAACTCGGTGTTCCCCGCGAGGACTGTTTCGACTACCACTCGAGCGCCCGCCAACTCGAGCGGGTCGCCGACCACGCGGTGAAGATCAGCAAACTCGCGCTCAAACTCGAGGAGATTCCTGCCGACGTCGCCGAGGGACTCACCGCGCTCTACGACGACGCCTCAGACATCCTCGAGAAGTCGATGGACGCGCTGTTCGCCGAGGAGAGTGAGGAGGCGAACCGGCTGGGCCACGCCGCCCGCGAGGCGATCCTGGACATCGACGAACACACGCGAGCGATCGACGACATTCTCCGGGACCTCGACCCGGTCGAGGCCCAGTCGCTCGGGCTGATCGTCGACTCGCTCTCGCGGACCGCCGACTACGGCGGCAACATCGCGGAGACGGCGTTACAGAAGGCCGCACCGCGGCCCTGAACGGACGAACTCATCGCTCAGGAGTCGGCGTGTTTTCGGAAATGGATTGTGAATTACTCGAGTAAAACGGCGTTAACCTGGCCCGTCTGGCCGGGTCGGGAGGTGACGCGAGCCTGCCCTTCGCCCGTGTTGATCACTGCGCCCTTCGTGATGATGTTTCGGCGGACGTAGTTGGGGTTCGCGTCGTTTTCGATGACGTCTTCGATCTCGGTCTGGACCGTCTCGCCGCCGGTGTTGACGTTAGCGACGTTCGTCGCGAGCGCGCGGGTTTTCTCGTCGTTGCCGCGGACGGCGACGGTTCGGAAGCGGGGTTCGCCGATCTGTGTCTCCGTCGGGGAGCGGCCGAGTTCGTGCTTCTTGCGGTTTCGGGTGTGCTTCAGTCGACCGCCGGTTCGCTTGCGGGTAGAGCGTCCCTGATCTTGCATACCCGGGAGAAGTCGTGGCGGCTACTTGAATGCACGCTTTCATCCCGACCTTTTTTCCGTTCGGGTTCACTCCGTTCACCCTCGCGCAAAAAAGCTCGAACAAAAAAGACCGCTCGCTCACTACGTTCGCTCGCGGTGGGGGTTACTATCTGCCGCGAAGTCGCTCACCGTGCTGGCAGTACTATCCATCGTCTACGAGGCAGTAGGCGTGACCGGGTTGCTCGAGCACCGTCTCTTCGTCGTCATCGTAGTAGTTCGAGAAGACGCCGCGTTCGGCGTAGTAGATCCGACCGTCTCGAGGGACCGGCGCGCTGGTGACTCGACCCCGGTTTCGGACTCGCCACTTTCGCTCTCCGGTCTCCCTGTCGAGGGCGTAGAGATGGGTGTCGTAGGAGCCGACGAGCACCGTCTCGGCGGTTGCGGTGAGCGCACCGATCACGCGGCCATGAACGTTTGCCGACCACACCTCCTCGCCGCTCTCGGTCTCGAGGGCGTACACGTACCCCCCGTCGTCGCCCATGTAGACGACGTCGTCTCCGGGATGGACGGCAGGGTTCGACATGTTCACCTCGCCCGTCTCGAACGCCCACTCCTCGGTGCCGTCCTCGAGGTCGACGCAGTAGAAGGAGCCGTCCCAGGAACCGAAGTAACCCCGTCCTTCGTGGGCCGCGACCGTGCCCTTGATCTGAGCGCCGAGGTTGAACCGACCGCCCGCCTTCGACTCGCCGTCGGGACCGTCCTCGCCGCCGGTCTGGAACTCCCAGAGAAACTCGAGGGAGGGGTACTCCCAGCAGTAGAGCACGCCGTCGTTCGACCCCGCACAGATCCGCCCCGTCTCGAGGTCGATCGTCGGCGAGGGGTGGGGCTGGCCCCACATGCGGTCGTCGCTCCAGGTCGGCTCGCCGGTTTCCGGATCGATCGCCCACAGCGCGCCCGAGGAGGGCGAGCCGTACTCGGCGATGACGTAGAGGGTACCGTCGTGATAGGCGGGACTCGAGCCGATCGCTAACGTGCCGTCGAGTTCGCTCGAGCGCGTTCGCCACACCAGATCGCCCGTCTCGATGTCGAACGCGTAGAGATCCCCGTCGTAGCCGCCGATGTAGGCGGTGCCGTCGACGATCGCCGGCGAGCCGTGAAACCCCAGATCGGTCGCGCCGGTCAGCGACGACCAGCGCAGTTCCCCGTCGGGAGCGTACGCGTGCACCCAGCCGGTGTCTCCGGCGATCAGGACCCTCTCGCCGTCGGGTGTGAGGAGCGGGCTCGACTTAGCCGCGGTGTGGCCCACGTTGTTGATCGGGAACTGCCAGTTGACGGTGACCGAATCGGGAACCGTTTCGTCGGGATAGTACCCTGTCCGCTGGAGGTCGCGGCGGAACATCGCGACCTCGTCCCCCTCGATCTCGGCGGAACGTCCATCGTCGGCGCTCGGGAGGGTACAGCCGGCGAGTCCGGCCACCACGACGGCCCCGGAGGTACGGAGGAACTGTCGGCGAGGCGAGCCCGATTTCCCGAGGTCCCTGGGGTCGAGCGGCGCTTCCTGATTCGGTGATCCCATATCCGTTGCTCCACACCGAGCGGGCCGCGAGCAAAAACGTCACGGTGCGTGGTCGTTTTCGATGCCTCGCTGGCTCTCCGCTCGAGTCAGTCGTCTTCGACGAGGCAGTAGGCGTGGCCGGGCTCCTCGAGCACCGTCTCCTTGTCGTCATCCCAGTAGTTCGAGAAGACGCCGCGCTCGGCGTAGTAGATCCGGCCGTCGACGGGGACCGGGGCACTCGTCACGTGGCCGCGGTTCTCGACGCGCCAGCAGCGGTCGCCGGTTTCCTTGTCGAGTGCGTACAGAAAGGTATCGTAGGAGCCGACGAGTACCGTGCCGGCGGTGACCGTCAGCGCGCCGATGACCGACCCGTTGACGTCGGCGGACCACAGTTCGTCGCCGGACTCGCAGTCGAGGGCGTAGACGTGGTTGTCGTTACTACCGATGTAGAGGACGTCGTCCTCGGGATCCAGGGCCGGGTTCGCCATGATCCGGCCGCCGGTCTCGAACGTCCACTCTTCGGTGCCGTCCTCGAGGTTCATGCAGTGGACGTGCTCGTCCCAGGAGCCGACGTAACCCCGGCCGTCGTGGGCGGCGATCGTTCCTTTGATCTCGGCACCGGCGGTGAACGCACCGTCGGCCCGTTCCTCACCGTCGGGGCCGTCCTCACCACCCGTCTGGTACTCCCAGAGGAACTCGAGCGAGGGGAACTCCCAGCAGTAGACGACGCCGTCGTTCGACCCCGCACAGATTCGCCCCGTTTCGAGGTCGATCGTCGGCGAGGGATGGGGCTGGCCCCAGATGCGGTCGTCGACCAGCGTTGGCTCGCCCGTTTCGGCGTCGAACGTCCAGAGTGCACCCGAAGAAGGCGAGCCGTACTCGGCGATGACGTAGAGAGTGCCGTCGTAGTAGGCGGGACTCGAGCCGATCGCCAGGGTGTTCTCGAGGTCCTCCGACCGGGTTCGCCAGACGATCTCTCCGCTGTCGATATCAATTGCGTACATATCGCCGTCGTAGCCGCCGATGTAGGCGGTACCGTCGACGATCGCCGGCGAGCCGTGAAAGCCGAGCCTCGTCGCACCGGTTCGGGTGACCCAGCGGGGTTCCCCGAGGGGTTCGACCGCGTGGACCCAGCCGGTGTCGCCGGCGATAACGATCGTTTCGCCGTCGGGTGTCGGAACCGGACTCGATTTGGCCGCGGTGTGGCCAACGTTGTTGATCGGGAACGACCAGTTCACGTCGACCGACTCCGGGACGACTTCGTCGGGGTAGTAGCTGAGGCGGCGCAGCCCACGGGCGAACATGGAGACGTCGTCGTTCGGATGGGTTGCGTACTCCGAAACGTCTTCGGGGACGTCCTCGGGTGGCGCACACGTCGGCTCCGGCTCCGCAGCGGCAGTGTCGTTCTCGGGTTCCTCCAACAGTCCCGCACACCCGGCGAGCCCGACGGTCGCTGCGAGACCGGTCGCCTGGAGGAGCGTTCGTCGGCGGTGACGTCCGTCCGGTTCTGACGGATCCGTGGGCGGAGTCGATGGATTCTGTGACATGTGGCGCGTGCTCTGCTGAAGGTCGAGGAAACGGGTCGACAAAAACATCTCGGTTTTGGTAGTTCTTGGCGTTGAGACGGTCCCGAAACGCCAGGTTGCTTGCGGAACTACTCGCGGGCGTTCGCCCGCTCGTCTGTGTCGCGGTTCTCGCTCACTCTATTCGCTCCGAACCGCGCTACTCGCGTGTGTTCCCCCGTTCGTTCGAGGGATCTACGATCCCTCGCTACTCTTTCTGAGCGTCGACGACCGCTACGCCCGCGAGGTTGACGATATCTTTCACCTCGTCGCCGCGCTGGAGGACGTGCACCGGCTTGTCCATCCCGACGAGCATCGGGCCGATGGCCTCCGCGCCGCCGAGACGCTGGAGCAGTTTGTAGCCGATGTTACCGGACTCGAGGTTCGGGAAGACGAGCACGTTCGCGGGCTCGTCGAGTTCCGAGAAGCCGTAGGTGCCCTCGAGAATGTCCTCGACGACGGCGGTGTCAGCCTGCATCTCGCCGTCGACGGGGAAGTCGACCTCGGGGTCGTCCTGAAGGAGTCGAGCGGCCTCCCGCGGCTTTCGGGTGCCCTCGTTGTCGACGCTGCCGAAGTTCGAATAGGAGAGCAGCGCCGCGCGTGGCTCGACGTTAAACCGCCGGGCGAGTTTCCCCGTCTGTTTGGTGACTTCGGCGAGGACGTCCTCGTCGGGGGCCTGGTTGACCGTCGCGTCGGCGACGAAGATCACGCGGTTTTTGAACGTGAGCATGTAGACGCCGGCCGCGTAGTCGACGTCCGGTGCGGTACCGATCACCTGCAGCGGCGGCCGCAGCGCGGAGGGGTAGTGATGCGAGAGGCCGGTGAGGAACGCGTCGGCGTCACCCTGTTCGACCATCACGCTCCCGAAGTAGTTCGTGTCCCGGCGAACGAGTTCGCCGGCCTCGGTGCGCGTGATCCCCTTGCGCTTGCGGAGGGCGTGGAGGTGATCCGCGTACTCCTCGTAGTTGCCGTCGTCCGGATCCGCCACCTCCGGCTCGAAGTCGAGACCGAGATTCGCCGCGGTTCGCTTGATCTGATCTTCCTCGCCGATGAGGACCGGGTCGGCAATTCCCTGCTCGCGTAGCTGGTAGGCTGCCCGGATCATCTTCTCGTTTTCTCCCTCCGCGAGGGCGACGCGTTTGGGGTTGCTCTTTGCCTTGTTGAGCACCACGCGCATCATCTCGCGGGACTTCCCGAGGCGGGCCTCGAGTTCCTCCTCGTACTCGTCGATGTCGACGTCGATGCGGGCCGCGCCGGAGTCCGCTGCGGCCTTCGCGACAGCAGGGGCGACCCGGAACAGCACGCGGGGGTCGACGGGTTTGGGGATGATGTAGTCGGGACCGAACTGGAGCGGGTCGTCGCCGTAGGCCTTGACGACGGCGTCGGGGACGTCCTCGCGAGCGAGGTCGGCGAGCGCCTTCGCGCAGGCGACTTTCATCTCCTCGTTGATCTCGGTCGCGCGGACGTCGAGCGCCCCCCGGAAAATAAAGGGGAATCCGAGGACGTTGTTGACCTGGTTCGGGTAGTCCGAACGCCCCGTCGCCATGATCACGTCGTCCTCGCGAGCCTCCTTGGCCTCGTGGTAGCCGATCTCGGGGTCGGGGTTCGCCATCGCGAAAATGATCGGGTTGTCCCCCATCGACTGGACCATCTCCTGGCTGACGATGCCGCCGATCGAGAGGCCGACGAAGACGTCAGCGCCTGCCATCGCGTCGGCGAGGTCGCCGCCGGGAACGTCGCGGGCGAACTCCCGTTTGTACTCGTTGACGTCGCCGGCGTCGGCACGGACTTGCGTGATAATACCCGACGAATCACACATCGTGATGTTCTCACGTTTCGCGCCCAGCGAGACGTAGAAGCGGGCGGTCGCCAGCGCGCTCGCGCCGGCGCCGGAGAAGACGATCTCGAGATCTGAGAGTTCCTTGCCGGCGATGTCGGCGGCGTTGACGAGCGCGGCGCCGGAGATGATGGCGGTGCCGTGCTGGTCGTCGTGGAACACCGGAATATCCATCTCCTCGCGCAGTCGCTCCTCGATGGTGAAACACTCCGGCGCCTTGATGTCCTCTAAGTTGATGCCGCCGAAGGTCGGCTCCATCATCTTCACGGCCGCCGCGAACCTCTCGGGGTCGGCCTCATCGAGTTCGATGTCGAAGACGTCGATGTCGGCGAACCGTTTGAACAGCACGCCCTTCCCCTCCATGACCGGCTTCGACGCCTGAGCGCCGATGTCTCCTAGCCCGAGCACGGCGGAGCCGTTCGAGACGACGCCGACGAGATTCCCCTTCGCGGTGTAGGTGTAGGCGTCGGTTTCGTCCTCGTGAATCTCCATACAGGGAGCGGCCACCCCTGGCGAGTACGCGAGCGACAGGTCCCGCTGCGTGTTCGTCGGCTTCGTGGTCGAAATCTCGATTTTTCCGGGCGGGTCGATACGGTGATAGTCCAGCGCCTCCTCGTCGAGTCCCATACCACAGCCACTGCCGTCGACCACTAAAAACGATGCGAAGGGGACAGTCGACAGTTGTCGAAAGTTCCCCCGCAGTCGACTTCACCCAATCGTCACCGCCGCAGCGAACCGGACGAACGAATCGGCCACCGTTCAGGTGATAGACCGATTCGACCCTTTTATACGCACCCGCCCTGTGGGATGGGGTATGGACGTCGCGCTTGGTGGGACGTTCGACCCCGTTCACGACGGCCACCGTCAACTCTTCGAACGGGCGTTCGAACTCGGAGACGTAACCGTCGGACTGACGAGCGACGAACTCGCGCCGAAGACGCGCCACGTCGACCGCTACGTTCGCCCCTACGACGAGCGCGAGCGCGATCTCGCCGCGTGCCTCGAGACGTACGCCGACGAACACGACCGGGAGTTCGAGATTCGCACGCTCTCGGAACCCACCGGAATCGCCACCGAACCGCAGTTCGACTACCTGATCGTCTCGCCGGAAACGGTCGACGGCGGCGAGCGGATCAACGAGATCCGCGAGGAACGCGGCCACGCCCCCCTCGAGATCGTCGTTGTTCCCCACAAACTCGCCGAGGACGACGACATCATCTCGAGCACCCGGATCGTACAGGGCGAGATAGACGAACACGGGAACCTGACGCCCGACCACGACGGCCGTCGTGAGAATCGGGAGTGACTGCAGCCAGCCGCAAACGTCGGTAGCGACGGTCACGGGTCGATGACCACACAGTAGATCGATGACTCCGATCGTGCTGATGCTATCTCGTCGTCGAGACTCACGTCACCGAACGTGTGTGCCAGGTTTCGGCGCCGTAGCACACCCTTACGTCGAGACAGGCGATGGATTCTCGTCGAAACGCTGTTTCGACGGGCGGCTGGCGGTCGCTCCTCGCACCGACGTCTCCCGTCGAGTCGCCTGCAGGGTACCCCGCTCACCAGCTCGGCGACTCGAGGCCGGCCCGCTCGAGGACGTCCTTCCAGTGTTGCTGGATCGATAGCCGGGAGACGTCCGCGGCGTCTGCGACTTCGCGCTGGGTTCGGCCGTCACCGGCCACCAGCGAACCGGCGTAGACGCTCGCCGCGAGCATCGCGCGTTTCGACCGATCGGTGTCGGGGACGTCCGAGAGGAAGAGGTCCGTCGCACAGGTTCGCGCCTCGGTCGTGAGTTCGAGACGGTCGCCGACTCGATCCAGCCGCTCGAGCCACTCCGCGTACTCGACGCGGTCTCGCGCGCTGTACATACCGTTGTTACTGCCCGATTCGGTATAAACTCACGGCTCGCGGTCGGTCACCCGATCGACACAGTGTCGGACAACAGTGAGCTACGATAAGCAACGTTCAGCTACGAATAGTGCGGGAAGATGGTTGTTCGGGGCCATTTTCGTAGGTGCAGATTACTAAAGCACCGCGGGATCGAAGCAGATATCGACGCCTGTCGTCGGCTCTCCGGTGGACTGCGCGAGAGGCACAGCCGTCCTCACCTATGAACGAACCAACCTGCAAACTCGTCTGTACCGGGTGTGGGCTCGAAATGCCCTACCGAGACCGTGCGCTGGCAGAGCAAGCCGCAGAGCTCCACCAGCTGCGTGATGCAGAGCACGTAACGTTCATCGTTCCACCGGACTGGTCGCCCGAAGAGCCGGTGACCCACGAGTAACGCGGTTCGAGCGGAGCGAGAACCGCGACACAGACGAACGGGGGGCGAAGTGACCCGTGAGTAACGAGGCGCGAACGAAGGGAGGGCCTCGACACAGACGAGCGGGGAGCGAAGTGATCCGCGAGTAGCCCGGACCGACAGCTTCTTACTCGATTCGCCGAAACTCGAGACTGCGCGCGGGTAGCCAAGCGGTAACGGCGCAGCGCTTAGGACGCTGTCTCGTAGGAGTCCGCAGGTTCGAATCCTGTCCCGCGCATACCGCCTCGAACACTGGTGAGTGGCGTGTATGCGCAACGAAGGATTCGAATCAGGGAGCAGCTTCGCTGCGACCGTGGTTCGAATCCTGCCCCGCGCATGCGCCTCCGAGCGTTCCCGGCCCACGGCTGATGCCGTTCGCCATTCCGCGGTTCAGACTCGTTTCACTCGCTACCACCACCCGCTGCGGTCTCCCGTCTCAGCTATCACCAGACCCAACCCGCAACTCGCCGTCACACTCCGGACACACCAGCTCCGAATCCGGATCCGAAGAGATCCGCATATTATCGTGTCCGCAGTCAGGACACTCGACGTTCCTGCCCAGCACCGGGATGCTCGAGACCCGGGTCTCCTCGCTATCTCGCGGCGCACCCAGCGCCAGCGCGACCACCGCTTCGTCGGACTCGTTGGCTCCCGACTGGAACTCGCCGGGGCCGAACCGGATCGCTTCGTTCGGGCCGACCGGAACCGTCTCGAGGCTCTCGGATGGTTTCCTGCCCTCCGTAACCGGCCGGACTGCGAACGTGGCTTCGCCTTCGAGAACGACGAACACCTCCTCCTGGTCCATGTGGGCGTGGACGGAGCCGCTGAAGCGCTCGCCCGGCTCGAGGGAGTAGTAGGTGACGGCGAGGTTGCTGCTGTTCAGGGGGTCGGTCAGCACGCGGCGGTCCGCGTGAATATGGCTGTCGTAGTCGTCGGGCTCGACGTCGTCGATCACGACCGTCTCCATGCTCGTCAGTTTGGGCCCATCCACAAACTCGGTTTCGGTCGGTTCACCGCCGTATTACTGCAGTGAACCGTTTTCCTAAACTGGCCGCGTTCCGGAGAGGAGTCGTCGCAGTCGGTCGAATTCCAGTGACTCGAGACGAAACTCGGACGAACCAAATTACACCGGAACGAAGCCGAAACGAGAGACAGACACGCGTCAGACGGTCCAAAACGCTTATTCGGGCAGCCACGGGTTATAGTGGTAATGGCCGGAATAGACGACGTCTTCGGGGACATTTTCTCGGACGTCGACGCCGTCGTGCTCTTCTCTCCGAGCGGATCGTACTACGAGCGGTTTCTCGAACTCGAGGACGAGGAGATCGACCTCATCGTCGTCGGCACGGAGAACGCGGTCGGTGCGAACACGTTCGTCGAACTGCCGATCGAGTTCCAGAACGTCGCCGACCGGATCCGGTTCGGTCTCGAAGGCGCACTCGAACGGGGCGTGATCGACGACGGCGACGTGCTCGCCTGTGCGACGAGCGTCTTCGGCGACGGGACCGACACCGTGTCCCGCGTGCGAGCCGACGCGGACGACCACACCGGCATCTTCGACCTGTTCGCGAAGTCCCGCGCCGAGCCGGAGGTGATCCGGGCGGTGCTCGAACTCGCGATCGAACTCGGGAAGAAGGGCCAGAAGGGGAAACCCGTCGGCGCGCTGTTCGTCGTCGGCGACGCGGGGAAGGTGATGAACAAGTCCCGGCCGCTCTCGTACAACCCCTTCGAGAAGTCCCACGTCCACGTCGGCGATCCGATCGTGAACGTCATGCTCAAGGAGTTCTCGAGGCTCGACGGCGCGTTCGTCATCTCCGACTCCGGCAAACTGGTTTCGGCCTACCGCTACCTCGAGCCCTCCGCAGAGGGGGTGGACATTCCGAAGGGGCTCGGTGCGCGACACATGGCGGGTGGGGCGATCAGCCGTGACACGAACGCCGTCTCCATAGTGCTTTCAGAGAGCGACGGCCTCGTGCGAGCGTTCAAGGGTGGGGAGATCGTTCTGGAGGTCGACCCGGAGGAGTACTGATATGCTGGGCTGGCAGACGGTGATCAACGAACCCGTCATAGCCGCCGGCGTGTTGCTCCTCGGGATCGTCGTGGGGTACATCGTCGGGCAACTGAACAAGAAACTGTTGACGGCCGCGGGCGTCCCGGAGGCGGTGGAAGGGACGCCGTTCGAGCGGACGGCCCAGTCGCTCGGCACGTCGACGGTCAGGATCATCGCCCGGATCAGTTCGTGGTTCATCTACGGCATCGCGGTGTTGACGGCGATACACATCGCCCAGTTGCTCGAGACGGACGCGTTCTGGGCGAGGATCATTGGATTCATCCCCCAGGTGTTCATCGCCGTGTTCGTGCTCATCCTCGGGTTCATCGTCGCCGACAAGATCGAACTCATCGTCAGCGAGTACCTCCGCGGCGTCAAACTCCCCGAAGTCTCGATCATCCCGAAGGTCGTGAAATATTCGGTGCTGTACGTCGCCTTTCTGATCGCTTTCGCACAGGTCGGCGTCAACGTCCTCGCGCTGATGATCCTGCTGACGGTGTACGCCGCCGGTATCGTCATCGTCGGCACGTTCGCGTTTCAGGACTTCCTCGTCTCGAGCGCCGCGGGCATCTATCTCCTGTTGAACCAGCCCTACGGAATCGGCGACCGGATCCGGATCGGCGATCAGTCGGGAATTGTTCAGGAGGTAGACATCTTCGTGACGAAGATCGAAGACGACTCCGAGGAGTTCATCGTCCCGAACCGGAAGGTGTTCGAAGAGGGAATCGTCCGGATCAGGGACTAGTATCGCGCCTATCGACCGCAGTCGTTACTCGCGGAGCACTTCGTTCCTCGCCCGTAGCGTTCGCGGTGTGAATGAAATGAGGACCCCCGCTACTCGCGGGTCACTGCGTTCCCCGCTCGTCCGCCTCGAGGGACGTAGCGTCCCTCGCTACTCGAGCGAGAGTCCCGCATGCCACCGCTCTGCGCCCGCCTCGCGCTTGACAGCGTCCATCTTCGCGAGCAAGTGCGTCGCCAGCGAAGCGGTTTCGGCCGCTCGAGACTCCCCCTCGGTGCGGAACTCGCCGGTTTCGCGGTTGGCGTAGACGGTACAGACGGCGCCGGCGCGGAGGCCGTAGATGCTGGCGATGGTCATGATCGCGCTGGCTTCCATCTCGATGTTTTTGACGTTGGCCTCCCGCAACTGGTCGACCAGGTCCTCGGCACCGGCGGCTTCGAACCCCTCGAAACCGGGACGTCCCTGCCCCGCGTAGAACGAGTCGGCGCTCATCGTCACGCCGGTGTGGTAGTCGTAGCCGAGGCGTTCGGCCGCCGCCACGAGCGCGCAGACGACCTCGTAGTCGGCGGTCGCGGGGTAGTCCTCGCGAACGTACTCGTCGCTGGTTCCCTCCTGGCGGACGCCGCCGGTGGTGATGACGAGGTCGCCGACGGCCATCTCGGGCTGGATCGCCCCACAGGAACCGACCCGAATGAACGTATCGACGCCCACCCGGGCGAGTTCCTCGACGGCGATGGCCGCGGAGGGGCCGCCGATCCCCGTCGAGGTCACCGAGATCGGTGTTCCTTCGTAGCTGCCGGTCGCGGTACGGTACTCGCGGTGATGCGCCCGCTCCTCCGAGTCGTCCCAGAACTGGACGATCTTCTCGATCCGCTCCGGATTGCCCGGCAGGAGCACGGTGTCGGCGACGTCGTCGGACGACACCTCGAGGTGGTACTGTACGTCGGCGTTCGGATCTTCGCTGTGTCCGGCCATCTGAGACTCGAGGGTTCGAACCGCCACCGTATATAAATGCTGGACCGCCGTACTGCCGGTATGGCTCGCGGGTCGCTCACCGACACGTACGTCGCGGCGCTCCAGCACGACCTCGCGGAGATTCCGCCGGAAGCGGCGCTCGTGGGCGTCGTCCGCAACCCGACGCGGTGGTTCCACGCCGCCGTCGACGAGAACGTGCCGGCGCTGGGACCGCCACCGGAGCTACTCGAGGCAGTCCAAACGGCCAAAGAGGACCTCAAGATGCAGGGGCTGTGTGACGAGGGCGCACACAACGCCGCCTGGGAACAGGTCGGGTTCGAAGCGCGGTACCGGGAATATCTCGAGGAGTCGACCGACGCCCAGGAAGCGATAGCCGCGCTCGAGGATCGGCTCGAGGCCGGCGAATCGCTGGCGCTCGTCTGCTACGAGAACACGGCGAAAAAGCGGTGCCACCGGACGATTCTGCGCGAGAGACTCGAGTGACGATTTCGGACGGCCGCACCGACTACTCGAGCATCTCCCCGGTGATCGTGTTCGGGAGCAGATCGCCGAGGCGGTACTCGCTGGGCTCTTCGCCCTCGCCCTCGTCACAGATCACGCGGAGGTCGTCCCCGCAGAACTCCGCGAGCGTCTGGCGGCACATTCCACAGGGAGTGACGCCGTCGCGGCGGTTCGAACTCACCGCGATGCGCGAGAACTCGCGGTGGCCCTCCTTCACCGCCTCGGCGATGGCGACCTCCTCGGCGTGGAGACTGTTGCTGTAGTTCGCGTTCTCGATGTTACAGCCCACGAACACCTCGCCGTTGGCGGTTTCGAGGGCGGCACCGACGGGATACTCCGAGTAGGGGACGTGTGCCTGCGACTGGATTTCGCGGGCGGCGTCGATCAGGTCGTTCATGGGATAGGTTGCTCGAGGAGGTGTAAGAAGACATCGAAGGGATAGACGAGAGCCCGGGTCAGTCGTCCCCGGACTCGTAGGACTCGCCGGCAGCGTCGGGCAGTCGCGTCTTGCCGACGAACACCAGCACGACGATCACCGTCAGATACGGGATCGTGCGGATGAGTTCGGTCGGGACGGCGTAGCCGTACGCCTGCAGGCGGATCTGCATGGCGTCGAGTCCCGCGAAGAGGAACGAGCCCGCGAGTGCGCCGATGGGGTGGTAGTTCGCGAACAGGTAGGTCGCGATGGCAATGAACCCGCGTCCCTGCATGTCCGTCTCGCCGCCGCCGGCGAACGTACCCAGTTGGCCGAGTGCGAACCCGGCACCGCCGAGGCCGGCGAAGACCCCCGAAAGGATGACCGCAGCGTAGCGGACCGTCCTGACGTCGATGCCGGCCGTATCGAGTGCTTTCGGGTTCTCACCGCTGGCCTCGATCCAGCGACCGAACGCCGTTTGCGTCAGAACGTACCAGCCGGCGGCTGCCGCACCCAGCATGATGTACACCTCGGGGCTCGTGTCGAACAGCAGGTAGCCGAGCAGCGGAACCTCCGACAGTCCCGGCACGGTAACGTTGCTGAACGTCCCGACCTGTGCGGTGTTCGGGCTGTCGAAGACGATCCGGGAAGCGAAGGGTGCGAGGCCGAGCGCGATCAGCCAGACCGCCAGGCCGGCGATGATCTGGTCGGCCTTGAACTCGATGCAGACGACCGCGAACAGCAGCGCGAACAGCGTACTCGCGAGGACGCCGACGAGGAAGCCCCACCAGTGGTTCGAGAGCAGGTACGTCGACTCCCCGGAGCCGAGCCAGAAGGTGACGATGATCGCGCTGAACGCCGAGACGATCAACAGCCCCTCGAGCCCGATGTTGATGACGCCGCTCTTCTCGGCGAAGATGCCGCCGATGGCGGCGAGCGCGATCGGGACGGCGAGGCGCAGCATCGCGGTGTGGGTGCTCGGACTCGCCGCCACCGAGAGGAGGACGCCGGGCCACGACTCGGGGAAGGCGAGACCGACGCCGATCCACAGCACCGCAATCGCGGCCAGGACGGCGACGATCAGTCGGCGCGGGATCGAACGAACGCGCTCAATCATCGCCACCACCCCCGTGAGATCGAGCCGGCCGTCCGGCCTCGACGTCGAGGTAGCGTCGGCCGATCATCCGGAAGAACTCCGGCATCGCCACGAACAGGATGATGAGCCCCGAGAGGATCCCCACCAGCTCCGGCGGGACGTCCGTCGCGGTGTTGATCGACCGCGACCCACTCGAGAGCACGCCGAACAGGAACGCGGCGGCGCCCACCCCGAGCGGGTTGTTCCCCGCGAGGATCGAGACGGCGATGCCGTCGAACCCGAGCGGAGGAACGTTCTCGAGCCACCGGCCGTGTTGCATCAGCACCCAGAAGGCGCCGGCGATGCCGCCGAGGGCGCCCGAGAGCGTCATGCTGGCGACGGTCATGCGCTTTTCGTCGACGCCGCCGTAGGCCGCGGCCTCCGGCTGGATGCCGCTCGTCCGGAGTTCGTAGCCGAAGGAGGTCCGGGCGAGCGCCCAGGCGATGCCGACGGCGAGCGCGAGCGCGAAGCCGAGCGCGAGCAGCGAGAAGTTCATCCGGCCGCTGAATCCGATCAGCGGCAGGTTCGGGATCTCCGCGTACTCCGGAATCGGTTCGGTCTGGGGGTTCGCGCTGTTGGGGTCCTGGAACCGCCAGGAGAGCAGCGTCGAGGTGACGCCGATCGCGACGAAGTTGAGCATGATCGTCGTGATCACCTCGTTGGCGTCGGCGTAGGCCTTGAGCGCGCCCGGAATCGCTCCGTAGAGGCCGCCACCGACCGCCCCGGCGAGGACGCCGAGGGGGACGAGCACGACCGTCCCGACGAAGCCGCCGGGGACGACCGCCGCGGCGTAGAGCACGGTGACGGCCGTCACGAGTCCGCCGACGACGAGCTGCCCCTGCGTTCCGATGTTGAACAGCCCGGCGCGGAACGCCACGGCCACGGAGAGGCCCGCGAAGATCAGCAGCGTCGTCTGACGGAGCGTCGTCGCGAGGCTGAAGTTCAGCGGGTTCCACCCTCCCTCGAGCGGGTGGCCGAGCGCGCCGAGGAACAGCTCGTAGTACACCTGCATCGGGTTGTAACAGAACGTCATCCCGGCGAGATCGAGGCCGACCCGACAGCTCGCGAACCCGCCGGAGACGAAGACGAGTACGCCGCCAACGAGGATCGCGGCGAACAGCGCGGCGACGCTGATCGCAATGCGCTCGAGCACCGAGGCGTGGATCAGACGCTCGAGCAAGCGCTCGAGGTCGTCCCGCCGCGTCATCGATCATCACCCGTGAACGCCTCGCTCGACGGGGAGGTCCGTGCGGTTTCCTCCGGCCGTTCGCCGGCCATCAGCAGTCCGAGTTCCTCCTCGGTGACATCGTCCGGATCGGTCACGTCGACGAACTCGCCCTCGTAGATGACTGCGAGTCGGTCGGAGAGCCCCTGAACCTCGTCGAGGTTCGAGGAGACCAGGAGGATCGCCGTTCCGTCCGCGCGAAGCTCGAGCAGTCGGTCGTGGATGAACTCGGTCGAGCCGATGTCGACGCCCCGGGTCGGGTGGGTCGCGATCACGAGGTCGGGGTCGCGTTCAAACTCGCGGCCGACGATGAACTTCTGCTGGTTGCCGCCGGAGAACGAGTGGGCGTCGGCGTCTGCGTTCGGCGGCCGCACGTCGTAGGTGTCGATGATGTCCTCCGTGCGCTCGCGGACGCGGCGCCAGTCGATGCGGCCGCCGTCGGCGTACTCGGGGGAGCGCTGGCTGCCGAGGACGCCGTTCTCGACGAGATCGAACGGCATGACGAGTCCGCGCTCGTGACGATCCTCGGGGATGTAAGACATTCCCGCGTCGATACGCTGCCGCCGGGACCACGTTGTGATCTCGACGCCATCGAAGTCGATTCGCCCCGCGTCGGGGCTCCGGAGGCCGGTGATCGCCTCGATCAGGGCCGCCTGGCCGTTGCCGTCGACGCCCGCGATGCCGAAGATTTCGCCGGATCGAACGTCGAGATCGATGCCGTCGACGATGTCGACGTCTCGATCGTCCGTGACCGTCAGGTTCGCCGTCTCGAGCACCGGCTCGCCGGCCTCGACGGGGTCGCTGTCGACCTCGAGGAGCACCTCCCGACCGACCATCAACTCCGCGAGTTGCTCACGACTCGTCTCGGACGGGGCGACGGTGCCGACGGATTCGCCGTCCCGCAACACGGTGATCCCGTCGGCGGCGTGCATCGCCTCGCCGAGTTTGTGGGTGATGAAGATGATCGTCTTTCCCTGGTCGGTGAGTTCCTCGAGGACGTCGTAGAGGCCTTCGACCTCCTGGGGGGTGAGCACCGCCGTCGGCTCGTCGAGGATCAGCACGTCCGCGCCCCGGTAGAGCGCCTTGAGGATCTCGACGCGCTGCTGGACGCCCACGCTCAGTTCGTCGACCGTCGCGTTCGGATCGACCGAAAAGCCGTAGCGATCACACAGATCAAGTATCTCGTGTTCGATCCGATCACGGTCGACTGCCAGCCCGCCCCACTTTCGCGGTTCGTTCCCCAGCGCGATGTTCTCGGCGACGGTCATCGTGTCGACCAGCATGAAGTGCTGGTGGATCATCCCGATCCCCGCGTCGATGGCGTCTCGCGGCGTCGAAAACGATCGCTCCGTGCCGTCGACGACGACCCGTCCCTCGTTCGGCTCGTAGAGTCCGTAGAGGACGTTCATCAGCGTCGTCTTCCCCGCGCCGTTCTCGCCGAGAAGCGCGTGTACGGTCCCGTGTTCGACCCGGAGGTCGACGTCGTCGTTCGCGATGACGCCCGGGAACCGCTTGGTGATCTCGTCGAGATGGACCGCGAGCGTGGCATCCCCGCCGTCTGCACCCCCCTCCACTCCGCGTTCTGCCGCCGTGCCCGGATCGCTCATACCAACTATGGCTCTTCGGGGACGTCGATCTCGCCGTCGATGATCGCCTCTCTCGACTCCTCGACCTGGTCTTTCACGTCGTCGGGGATCTCGTCGCCGATCGACTGGCCGTAGACGGCCTGGACCCCGTCGTCTTCGAGTCCCAGCTCCTCGACCTCGCCGCCTTCGAACTCGTCGTTGACGACGGACTCGATCGCGGTGAACACCGCGGTGTCGACCTGTTTGACCATGCTCGCGAGGATCACGTCAGCGAAGTCCTCCTCGGTCTGGGACTGGTCGGCGTCGACGCCGATGGCGAATCGCTCCTCGGACTCGGCGGCCTGGAAGACGCCCACGCCGGTCGCGCCGGCCGCGTGGAAGACGATGTCCGCGTCCTGATCCTGATACATCGAGCGGGCGGTTTCCTGGCCGCCTGCGGTATCGTTGAAGTCGCCGACGTAGCTCGTGACGACGTCCGCGTCACCGTCGGCGTGCTCGACGCCGGCGGTGAAGCCCGCTTCGAACTTCTGGATCAGCGGGGATTCGACCCCGCCGACAAAGCCGACCGTGCTCGCATCGGGGTTCGTCTCGCTCCCGCCGGCCTCGAACTCCATCGTCGTCAACAGCCCCGCGAGGTGGCCCACCTGGAACGACCCCTCGTGCTCGCCGAAGACGTAACTCCGGACGTTGTCCTCCTCCTCGAGGGTGTCGTCGACGAGGATGAAGTTCTGGTCCGGGTACTCCGGTGCGTTCCCCGACAGCGCGTCGAGCTGTGCGAAGCCGATACAGCTGATCAGGTCGTAGTCGCCCGACTCTGCGAAGTCTCGCTGTGCGCCGTCGAACTCACCCTCGGTATCGGGTTCGGACTCACTGTAGGAGATGCCGAACTCCTCTTCGGCTTGAAGGACCCCCGACTGTGCCATGTCGTTGAACGAGTTGTCGCCGAGACCCCCCGTGGCGTACACCATACCGACGTTGACGCCCTCGCCGTCGTCCCCTTCCTCGCCGAACCCCCCGACGCATCCCGCCAACGCGGCGAGACCGGCTGCACCAGCGCCACTCAAGAACCGCCGTCTGTCTCGTGCCATGGAGGCGACTAGCGTGCGAGGGGTGGTTAAAGTATACGGATTCATCCCGATACCGTGGACGAACGGTCGCAATAGTCGATTTACATGTGTGATGTGGGAAATTACATGCGATTTGACAGACGAACCGAAGTGGGGTTCGCGACACCGCGGATCAAGACCCAGTGCGACCGTAATCGAAAAACCGGCAGGCCGGCACTGGCCGGTCAGGACCGGTCGGCGACGGCTCGCTCGACGACCGCCCGCGCCTCATCGATCAGTTCGTCGACGTCGTCGCTCTCGGCGTAGATTCGTACGTACGGTTCGGTGCCGCTCGGCCGGACGAGGGTCCAGGCGGCATCGGAGAACTCGAGTCGCACCCCGTAATCGGTATCGACCGTCGCATCCGGAAACGCCTCGGGGAGTTCGGTCTCGAGGCGTGCCATCGCCGGCGCCTTCGCCTCATCGGGACAGTCCACGCTCACCTTGCGGTAGGGGCGTTCGGCCACCGGTTCGCGGAGCGCGTCGACGTCGCCGGCCTCGCCGACGAGGGCGCTCACCACGGCGGCGCTGGTGACGCCGTCGATCCACCCCCCGAAAGCGGTGTGAATGTGCTTCCAGGGCTCGGCGGCGAAGACGACGGCTGTGTCGTCGGTCCCCCGGTCGCGCTCTCGAGCGATCCCCTCGTGGAGCGCGCCCAGGCGGACCCGCTCAACCCGTCCGCCTGCCTTGCGCACCTGTTCGTCGATTCGTGCGGAGGCGTTCGGCGTCGTGACGACCACGGGATCCTCGACGTCCGCCGTCCGGGTGTAGTGAGCGGCGACGACCGCGAGAACGGTGTCTTCGTGGACGACCTCGCCGTCGCCGTTGAGGACGACGAGTCGATCCGCGTCCCCGTCGTGGGCGAGGCCGAGGTCGAACGACGACGTCTCGAGGAACGCCGAGAGATCCGTCAGCGTCTCGGGAGTCGGTTTGCTCTCGCGGGCGGGGAAGTGGCCGTCGACGTTCGCGTTCAGCGCCACCACGTGTGCACCCAGGCGCTCCAGGACGTGTGGGGTCGCGACCGCGCCGACGCCGGTTCCACAGTCGACGGCGACCGAGAGGCCCTCGAGCGGACTCTCACTACCGAACCCCTCGCGAACGTAGTCGATAACGGCCTGTCTGTAGGTCGGAAGGACTTCGAGGCGCTCGGAGCTGCCCCACTCGTCCCAGGCGGCGAGTTCGGGAGCCTCGACCAGCGCTTCGACGGCCTCCTCGGCGTCGCGGTCGTACTCGACGCCGTCGACGAACAGTTTGATGCCGTTGTCTGCGGGCGGGTTGTGACTCGCCGTGAGCATCACGCCGCGGCGACCCTGCGAGGCGAACGCCAGCCCCGGCGTCGGTAGCTGACCGACCCGGCGGACATCGGCCCCCGCGCTCTCGAGGCCGGCTTCCATCGCGGCGGCGAGTGCCTGGCCGGTTTCTCGACCGTCGCGGCCGACGACGAACGTTTGGCCCGGCTCGCCGGCCGCCTGGCCGACGGAAAGCGCGAGTGCTGGCGTCACCGATTCTTCGACGGGGCCGCGAATCCCTGCCGTCCCGAACAGCGTCATGCGATGAAGTTCCGCGAGGAGCTACTTATCAGCACTGTCCTCGACACGCCTGCCAGGAAGTGTGGTGAAAAACCGCTTCGGGACGAACTCGAGGTGCTATAGTAGTAACTGATACGATTACACACTGGTCGCACAGCCGTCGTGCGATCAGGTTGCAGTAGCGTTCAGTGGCTACTCTCCTCGGGTAACTCGTCGATCAAGACGACCGCCTCACCGTCGACAACCGTCTCGTCGTCGTTCTCATCCCGGATCTGCGTCTCGAGGCGATACTGGTCGTTTCCGAGTTCTTCGACGATTTCGACCCGAGCCGACACCCGGTCGCCGATCCGCACCGGCCCGCGGAACTCGAGGTCCTGTGAGAGGTAGATCGTGAGCCCGGGGAGGCGCGCGAGGGCGGCGCTGATGAGCCCGGAGACGAGCGTTCCGTGAACGATCCGCCCGCCGAATCTGGTCTCCGCGGCGAACTCCTCGTCGAGGTGGAGGCGGTTGGTGTCGCCGCTCACCCGCGCGAACGCGCGTACGTCCTCGTCCGAGAGCGTCTTCTCGAAGGTGACCGCGTCGCCGACGCTGATGCGGGCGGGGTCGTCGACGGTTCGGTCGAACGTCCAGTCGAGATCCGAGTACTCGAGGGAGGGGACCGGTGGAGCGACGGCTCGATCCTCGGTGTCGGACGTAGCGTGATCTCCGTCGGATCGGGGGAACATCGCGGAGACTGCGGCTCGATTGGCGGCGGCCGCAGTTCGGACACACTGACTGGCGAGCGACGTCCAGGCGGCGGTCATCTCGGCCGCGTTCGCCCCCGAGTGCTGTCGTGTCATGTGTCATCACGTATGCGCGTCGCTGATATGACTCCTTTGACTGCGTCAGCCGGCGTGGACGACTCCGCGATTCCATCGGCGCTCCGCGACCTCCTTCGCAGCGCTTTTCGCATAAACCACCCACTCGAGGGTCTTTGTGTATTTAATCCCCATTTGCTCCCATTAGATGGTATCTAGTGGAAACGCTTATCTGCGCGGCCGTCTACGATACTGGTGATGACGGACGACTCCGGCCAACCGCCCTGGTTTACGCCCGGGATGTTCACGAAGCAGATGCAGGAGGCGGGCGAGCAGGTCGCCGAATCACAGCAGGACCTGTTCTCCCAGATGATGCGGGCAGGCATGGCGAACCCGCTCGAGGGCACGTCGGGGTTCGACCCGATGAACCTCGGGACGGCGACGTTCAAAGCCCGCGTCCAGAGCGGCGGCCGGATCAGCATTCCCGAACCCGAACGGGACGCCCTCGACATCGAGGAAGGCGACATCGTCCAGACGATCGTCGTTCCCGTCAAGCGAACCAGAGAGGACTCACAATGACACAGAACCCATTCACCCCCGTCTTCGACGCACAGCGCACCGCACTCACCCAGAGCCGAACCCTGACCCACGACGCCGTCGAGGCCCAGAAGGCCACCTTCGGCGCCATCGCTGACGCCATGTCGGCCTCCGACTCCCTCCTCGAGCAGAACGCCGAACTCACCAAGGGCGCTGCACACGCCTCCGTCGACGCTCTCGAGGCGACCACGCCCGAGGAGTCGGTCGACTTCGACGAGCTCCGCGAGCTGGTCGACGAGCAGTTCGACGCCGCAACCGAGGCCCAGCGAGAGAGCCTCGAGTCGCTGATCGAGGCCGTCGAGGAGTCCGAACGCACCTACGACGAGTTCGCCGACCGCTACACCGACGCCGTCGACTCCTCGTTCGACTCGTTCCTCGAGGCCCACGAGCAGGCGGAGGCGAACGTCGAGCGCGTCGTCGAGAACGCCGAGGACGCCGCCGACGAGTTCGACGCCGCCGCGTAGAGACATACCCTTTTGCAGCCGCCGATTCAACTACTACACATGACAGACTCAGGTCCAGACCCCAACAACTGGAGCGCGTTCGTCGAACAGTGGAACGAGCAGTTCGCGAACGCGGTCGAACAGAACGTGGAGGCCCAGGCGCAGTTCGTCGAGAGCTGGTCGGACGCCGTCGGCGAAGCCACCGAAAACAACGACCTCTCGGAGGGCGTCGAGGGCTACGCCCGCGCCTACGAGACCTGGATGGACGCCTCGGAACAGATGGCCGACCGGATGGCCGACGCGCTCGGTGGCGAGGACGTCGACGTCGAGGAGTTCCGCGACATCTGGCTCGACACCGCCAACGACGCGTTCAAGGACGTGATGTCGACGACCGCGTTCGCCCGCATGACCGGCGAAACGGTCGGCGACGTGCTCGAGGCCCAGCAGCAAGCCGACGAGGCCGCCGAAAGCACCCTGCGCACGCTCGGTTTCGCCACCGAAAGTGACGTCGTCGAAGTCGGTGACCGACTGGTCGAACTCGAGCGACGCCAGCACGACGTCGAACGCAAACTCGACCGGGTACTCGAACACCTCGAGGACGAATGAAGAACCCATACGCACTCGCGATGGACATGCAACGGCAGGCCTGGGAGAGCGCCACCGAGGTCGCCGAAAAGAGCCGTGTCGCTCCCGAACGCACCGAGACGTTCCACAACGTCGAGGTGGGGCAAACGCCCAGCGAGGCCGTCTACGAGGAGAATAAGCTTCGCCTGCTCCACTACGAGTCCCAGACCGAGGAGCAACACGACGTGCCGATCCTCGTCGTCTACGCGCTGATCAACAAACCGTACATCCTCGACCTTCAGCCCGACCGCTCGGTGGTGAAGACCCTGCTCGAGTCCGGCTTCGACGTCTACCTGATCGACTGGGGCGAGCCCTCCGCGCTCGACCGCTCGCTCACCCTCGATGACTACGTCGACCGCTACATCGACAACTGCGTCGACGTCGTTCGCGACCGCTCCGACCAGGAGTCGATCAACCTGCTGGGCTACTGCATGGGCGGCACGATGTCGGCGATGTACGCCGCGCTCCACCCCGAGAAGGTCCGCAATCTCGGCCTGATGGCGGCCGGCCTCTGCTTTACGGGCGAGGGCGGCGTGCTCGAGCAGTGGGGCGCCGAGGAGTACTACGACCCGAAGAAAGTCACCGACACGTTCGGCAACGTCCCCGCGGAGTTCCTGGACGTCGGCTTCGCGCTGATGGACCCCGTCGCGAACAGCCTGACGAAGTACGTCCGCTTTTACGAGAACATGGACGACGAGGACTTCGTCGAGAACTTCGCCCGGATGGAGCGCTGGCTCTCGGAAGGGATCGACGTCGCTGGGGCCACCTACGACCAGTTCATCTCCGACATTTACCAGGAGAACAAACTGATCGAGAACGAACTCCACCTCGACGGCAAACACGTCGACATCGAGAACATCGAGATGCCCGTCCTTCAGATCGTCGCGGAATACGACCACCTGATCCCGCCGGAAGCCTCCAAGCCGTTCAACGAGGCTATCCCGAGCGAGGATACGGAGATCATGGAGTTCGCGACGGGTCACATCGGGATGTCGGTCTCCTCGAGAAGCCACGCCGAACTCTGGCCGGACGTCTGTGCGTGGTTCGAAGCGCGCTCGCAGGTCGAGGAGGCGGCGCTCGAGGCCGAACCCGAGACGCCGACGGCCGACGACGAGGCGGTCGACGCCGCCCTCGCCGAGGACGTCGCGGGCGACGAGACGGGAGCGGACGACCTGACCGCGCTCACCGGCGTCGGCGACGCCTACGCCGCCGACCTGCGCGAGGCCGGCATCGAGACGTTCGCGGATCTCGCGAGCGCCGACGGTGTCGAGATCGCGTCGGAGACCGGAATTTCGCCGTCCCGGCTCGAGGACTGGATCGAGCAGGCGAGCCGACGCTGAGTCGGGTTCGGCGGCGACTCGAGTCGCCGCAGGCGGTTTCAGGACAGGAAAACAACAGGTCGTTATTTATCGTCGGCCATACAACGTGTGTACAACCATGTCAATGGACGGCCGGACGTGTGTCATTACGGGATCGGCCCGGGGAATCGGCCGCGGAATCGCCGAACGCCTCGGCCGCGAGGGGGCGAACGTCGTGATCAACTATCGTTCTTCCGAGGGGGCCGCCCACGAGACCGTCGAGGCGATCGAAACCGCCGGCGGACAGGCGATCACCGCACAGGGGGACGTCACGAACAGAGCGGACGTCGATCACGTCCGGGAGGTCTGTCACGAGGCGTTCGGTCCCGCGGACGTCCTGGTCAACAACGCCGGCATTACGGCCGACACGCAGTTTACGAACATGAGCCGAGACGAGTGGGATCGGGTGATGGACGTCAACCTCGGCGGGATGTTCAACTGCACGCAGGCGTTCTACGACGACCTCTGGAACGCCCACGAGGGCCGACTGATCAACATCTCGAGTATCGTCGGCAAGCAGGGGAACTTCGGCCAGGCCAACTACGCCGCCGCGAAAAGCGGGATGTTCGGGTTCACCCGAACGATCGCCCTCGAACTCGCCCAGGGCGGTTCGACGGCGAACTGCGTCGCCCCCGGGTTCACTCGCACCGAGATGCTCGAGAGCGTCCCCGAGAAGGTGCTCGACCGGATCATCGCGGGTATCCCGCTCGAGCGCCTGGCGGCGGTCGAAGACATCGCTGCAGTCGTTCGATTTCTCGCGAGCGAGGAGTCCTCCTACATCACCGGCGAAGTGATCGACGTCAACGGCGGGATGGACCTGTAGCGCCGGCCCCTGATCCACCCGTCGCTATTCCTTCGACCGCTTCTCCTTTGCGAGCACTCGCACGTTCTCGATCCCCGTCTCGGGATACTGCCCCGACTCGTCCTTTTCGACGGCCTTGACCATATCCCAGATCACGTTCAGTCCGGTCGTAACCCCCTCGAGGGCCTCCATCTCGCAGCCCGTCTTCCCCGTCGTCCCGACGGCGACTTCGAGCTCGATCCGATCCTCCTCGACTTCGAAGGCGGTATCGACGTTGGTAATCGGAATCTGGTGGCACATCGGGATCGTCTCCCAGGTGTGTTTGACCGCCTGGATCGCGCCGATTCGGGCGGTGGCGAGCACGTCCCCCTTCCCGACCTCGTCGGCGCGAATCGCCTCGACCGTCGTCGGCTGCAGGCGAATCTCGCCCGCGGCGACCGCGCGGCGCTTCGAATCGGGTTTGTCGCCCACGTCGACCATCTGGACGTCTCCGTCGGCGGTGGTGTGAGTCAGTTCGCTCGCGTCGGAGTCCTCCGCGGATCGGCGCTCGGCGCCCGCGTCCTCAGTCATCGTCCTCACCCCACAGCGCCGCCGGAATCTCACAGAGCAGATCCGAGGCGAGCAACCCGCCGTGGTGGGTCTCCGCGACCCGTTCGCCCGCGGTGCCGTTGACGCGGGCGGCCGCACAGGCCGCCTCGAACGGCTCGGCATGCTCGAGCAGTCCGGCAACGATACCGGCGAGCAGGTCGCCGGTGCCGCCGACGGCCATCCCTGGCACCCCCGAGCGGTCGATCTTCGTTCGCTCGCCGTCGGTGATCACGTCCTCCTCGCCCTTGGCGAGGATCACGTGGCCCAGTTCAGCGGAAAGCGCCTCGATCTCCTCGAGGACCTCTCGCAGGTCGTCGACCTCCGGACCGCCCAGATCCGCCAGTTCCCGGCGGTTGGGCGTACAGACCAGCGTCGCCTCGGTGTCGACCTCGGGGACGACCGACAGCGCGTCGGCGTCGACCACGACGGGACCGGTGTAGGACTCGAGGAACAGGCGGGCAGCCTCGAGCGTCTCCTCTGCGCTTCCGAGTCCCGGTCCCAGGATCACGACGTCGTCGTACGATTCGGCGGTGTCGACCAGGTCGTCGACCTGATCGGGGGTCAGCCGGTCGCTCTCGTAGGACTGGACGATGAGGTCCTCGGCGTACCCCTGGATCTGCCCGGAGACGGCCTCTGGTGCGGAAACGAAGGAGAGTTCCATCCCCGCCCGCAGCGCGGCCTGAGCGGCCAGTGCAGGCGCTCCCGTGTAGGGGCCGCCGCCGATGACGAACGCCCGCCCCGCCCGCTCGTCGGGTCGTGCGAGCGAAACGTCACCCGGCCCGACGAAGTGCTCGGCGGCGGCCGGAATGCCGATGTCGGCGACGGTGACCTCCGCCTCGAGGTCCTCGAGACCTGGTTTTTCCTCGTGAAACGTGACAACACGGTCTGCCTCGACGCCGTTTTCCGCGTGTTCGCCCTCGTTCGCGTCGAACCCGGATGGGACGTCGACGGCGACGACCGTCGGGCCGGCGTCGTTGATCGCCCGCGCCGCGGTCGCTTCCGGCTCTCGCAGTTCTCCCGAGATGCCGGTGCCGAGCATCGCGTCGACGATCACGTCCGCCTCCGGAAGCTCGAGACCCCGCGAGTCGGCCACCTCCCGCGCGTCGTATTCGCCGGCCTCGAGGGCCTCCCAGTTCTCGCGGGCGATGTCGGTGCCGATCGTTTCGGCGCGACCGAGCAGCAGGGTGGTGACGTCGTCGCTCTCGAGAAAGCGAGCGGCGACGAAGGCGTCCCCGCCGTTGTTTCCCCGTCCCGCGACGATCGCGACCCGCGCGCCGGGGTCGGCGACCTCGCGGACGACTCGAGCGACGGCGTTCCCGCTCGACTCCATCAGCTGTTTCTGGCTCACACCCAGGGCGGCGGCGTTCTCGTCGACGGCGGCCATCCGTTCGCCGGTAATCATACCCGGGCGTTTGCCGTCGGGAGCGAAAAGCGTGTGGGAGCCGACGAAGGTGATCGAAACCGCCCTGGAAATGTAGAATTTTTATACTCCAGTGGATGAATGACTCAGTAACCGATGTCCGCCGATGAAACGCTGGTGATCGCCGTCTCGGTGACACTCGTCTGTCTGACGTTGCCGGTGGTGGTTGCGACAGAAAGCGTTGCACTCCTGTTCGTTCTGGTCGTCGGCGTCGGAATCGTCGGCCCGCAGTGCTACCTCGCGGCGACCGACGACGAGGTTCCGCCTCGAGTCCGCGTTCGCGTCGCGATGGTGCTCGCAGTACTCGTTGCAATTCTCTGGACGGGGTCAGCGACCGTCGCGGAGCGTCGGAGCGTCGCGCTCGTAATCGCGGCGCTGTTCGTCGGGGTCGTCTGGCGCGAGTTCGCGGGCGGCTACCGGTCGCGCCGTGCGGCCTGAACCCTGCTCATCCGGTCCCGTTACGTTTACCCACCCGCAAGCCCTGTATTCGGTGTGAACGTCTTCTGGCTCGACGAGGATCCAGAGCTGGCCGCCCGCTACCACTGTGACCAGCACGTCAACAAGCTGCTGCTCGAGGCCGCCCAGGTGCTCTGTACCGCCGCCAGGGAGAACGGCCTCGAGGCGGATTTTCTCTACCGACCCACCCACGCGAACCACCCGGTGACGCGATGGGCGACGGAGTCGCGGGCGAACTGGCTTCGCCTGCGCGAGCACGCGGCGGCGCTCAACGCCGAGTTCAAGTCCCGGTACGGCCACGAGGACGGCCACGCGAGCTGGGCCGTGATCGATCGGATCGACCCCGACGAGATCGACTTCACGCAAGCGGAGCTAACGTCGCGCCCGCAGGCGATGCCGGAGGAGTACCGGCGACCGGGCGACCCGGTCGCGGCCTACCGGGCGTACTACGCCGGCGAGAAGGCCGAGTGGGCGGAGTGGGCCCACACCGAAGAGCCGCCGTGGCTCACCAAGTACCGTGAACTCGACCCCGGCCCCGAGGCCACGCCGACAGACGACTAACGTGGTCGTCTCAGTACCGAACCTCGAACCCGTTCTCCCCTTGCGGTTCCCCGTCTTTCGCCTCGACACCCTCGACCTCTGCCGCGGGGCTGCCCTCGTGGCACCACGTCACCATCGAGTCGACCGCCTCCTCCGGGCCCTCGAACACAGCTTCGACCCGGCCGTCCTCGAGGTTTCGCACCCAGCCGTCGACGCCGCGATCCCGGGCGGTGTCGCGGGTGTTCGCCCGGTAGTAGACGCCCTGGACCGTACCCGAAACGAACACGTGCGCTCGCGTTCGATCGTTCATGTATGCGCACTCTGTGCCGAGGGGTAAAAAATCGACTCCGCTCGAGGGCGGATCGCAGCGCCCGGTCTCGAGGCGGGAGGTGGTCCTGATGGGAATTATCGACCGGTTCGAGGACGAGTACCTCGACGTCTCGAGTAGTCGGGCCTCGATCCGCGAACTCCTTGAGTTGTTCGCCGGAGCGGTCGTGTTCGTCCTCGTCGCCGGCGGGCTAACGTGGTATTTACTCGGCGAAACGGTCGCGCGCTGGGTCGTCCTCGCCCTCGCGGTTATCTTCGCGGTCACGCTCGTCTCCCGGGCCTACTGGGCGATCACCGGGCGAGCGGATTACGACGAGTCGGGATAGGGGCCGATTACTCGCCGGTTCGGAGGTGGTGAAACACGTAGGTCTGTGCGTAGCCGGCGTACTGGCCGCCGAACCGCTCGCGGATCGCTCGGGAGGTAGCCGCGTACGAGCCACGGTCGCAGTCGGGGTACTGTTCTTCGATGGCGGTTCTGATCCACGTATCGAGCGGAACGGCCTCGTCGAAGCCGAGGGCGAACAGCAACACGCAGTCGGCGACCTTCTCGCCGACGCCGACGAACTGGGTAAGGTAGTCGCGAGCCTCCTCGTACGGCAACTCCCGGGCGTCGACAGGATGGGCCTCACCGCTCGCGACCATCTCGGCCGTTCGGGCCACGTAGGGCGCGCGGTAGCCGAGACTGAGGTCCCGAAGTTCGGACTCCGTCGCCGTCGCCAGATCCTTCGGCGTCGGGAACGCGTAGTAGGTCTCCCCCTCGAGGCTCACCGGCCGCCCGTACTCCTGGGCCAGCGTTTTCACCATCCCGTGAATACGGCTCACGCGCATCTGGGCCGAACAGATGAACGAGATCAGCGTCCCGAACGCGGGATCCTCGACGAGACGCATTCCGTCGTGGGCGGCGTACGCCTCGGTGAGCAGCGGATCCGCGGGAGCCGTCGCGGCGATCCCCTCGAGGTCGTCCTCGAGGCGCAGGAGCCGTCGAATCGCGCCATCGCCGTCGACCCCGTCGGTCGCCTGCCACTCGAGGAATCCGTCGCGCTGACGGGCCCGAATCACCGCCGGACGAGCGTTCGAAACGTCGGTAAACGCCGGTTCGGTGCCGTTGAGGACGGTGCTGTACCAGGTGCCGGGGTTGGGCTCACCACTGTACATCCGACCGTCTCCTCGGCGCCACAGGTAGGTCTGGCCGCTCTCGAGCGTTCGGTACAGGTCGAGTCCGCCCGACAGTTCGTCGATCGGGATCGAACCAGTTTCCATCGGTAGATGCCTTCGGGAGCGACGGCTTGGGCCTTTCGAAGCCGCAGACGGGTGATCGGCACCTCGACGAACGCAGGATTTCGGCGTATTCAGCGCCGATCGACCGGTTCCTGTGGGCGAACCTTCATACTGTAGGCCATACAATACCTAGCTATGAATTGCAGGGTTGTCGTCGAGGCTGCCGTCCCGGTGTTCGACGTCGAAACCGAAGACGAGGCGATTCGGATCGGCATCTCGAAAACCGGCGAGATGTTGAACCCTGATCTGAACTACGTCGAGATCAACATGGGAACGCGGACCTCCCCCTCGGGCGAGGAGCTTCCTCCGGCGTTCATCGCCGCCGACGAGGCGCTGGTCGCGCTTGAACTCGAGATGACCGTTTTTAACGTCGAGCGTGAGGAGCACGCCTCGCGGATCGCCCGCAAGGAGATCGGCCAGCGCCTCGAGAACATACCGCTCGACGTCCTCGAAGTCGAGGTACTCGAAGACGAGGACGACGACACCGAGGAGAGTGCGGAAGCGGACGAGACCACCGATGAAGGGGACGACTCGGAGAAGAGTGCAGAATCGGACGATGACCGCGACGACGTCCTTCCCGAGTTCGAGGACCTTCTCGAGTAACGACGAACCAGCTAAAACCGTTCGGGATGGATGGAACAGCCGGTCGGCGACGAAAGCGACGGGACAGATGAGATCTCAGCGGAGGACGTAGAGACGGCGTACGCGGCAACAATCGACCGTTGAAGCAGTTTTGCCACTCACGAGCGTACTGTCTCGAGATGATGTCGTATACTTAGTCTGCAGTTGCGGCGACCGCTTCCGTTTCTTCCTCACTCATGTTGTGAGTGATTCCACCGGCGAGTGCAAAAACAGCGGCTTTGTGGTCAGTTTTCGATTTGTGAATTGATGTCGGTCGAATCCCAAGCGACTCGTACTCATCGAGATTGATTCGGCAGTCGTCCCACTCTGCACACTGGTTGGATACCTCCGCAAGAAGGCCGTGAAGGTGAATGAGCTCCTGTTTCTTCATAACCATCCAATGCTACCCACTGCAGGGTTATATTATTATCCTGAGTCTCGTTACCACACGTCCTATGTTGGAATTATAGTGTGTCTCGAGGCTAAACGTACCGTTTCTGTAGATGGTACGTTCATAATCGACCGGCCGCAGGGGGGAAATACAGTATTACCACATCATATACACCTATTTCTTATAAATTGTGACATCAGAAGAGCAGAGAAATAAACAGTATGTGCGAACTTGTCGTTAGGAGGATTAACCAATCAATAAACGGGGGAGTACGGCGACTATCCGAGCTGTTTGAGCGTTCGAAGGTCCCGATCCGTTCGGGTGAATTCGGCGGTACGCCGCGAGGCGTGACAGTTTGGACAGTGGAACATCTCGGCGGTGTCGGGAAGGTCACTCGGCGGCAGTTGCCAATCTTTGGCACATTCGGGACACAACAGTTGAACGGTCGTTTCCTCCATGAGAACCCGTTTCACACCCGCAGTGAAAAGCTTTGTCGCTACGACAGTGTTCGACTCACTGTCGGCACTGGGACGGTGGTCCAGAGAGAAAATCAGAAACGGTTGGATAACACGGTCATCCGCATTAGACGGCCGCCGTCGCCGAGTCGGAGGCCTCGAGCAACTCCTTGTACCGGTTGCGGATGGTCACTTCGGAGATGTTGGCGACCTCGCTGACGTCGTTCTGGGTCACCTTCTCGTTGGTGAGCAACGCCGCCGCGTAGACGCCCGCCGCTGCGAGGCCGACCGGCGACTTGCCGCTGTGGACGCCCTTGCGTCGAGCGGAGTCGAGCAGCTCTCGCGCCGTCCGCTCGGTTTCGTCGGAGAGGTCGAGGCCGCTGATGAACCGGGGCAGGTAGTGCTCCGGATCGGCGGGCTGAACCTCGAGGCCGAGTTCCCGGACGATGTAGCGGTAGGTGCGGGTGAGCTCCATGCGGTCGACGCGGCTGACCGCGGAGATCTCGTCAAGGCTCCGTGGAGTGCCGGCCTGGCGGGCGGCGGCGTACAGCGACGCCGTCGCGACGCCTTCGATCGATCTCCCTGGAAGGAGGTCTTCCTCGAGGGCGCGACGGTAGATCACCGACGCCGTCTCGCGGACGTTCTCCGGCAGTCCCAGGGCGCTGGCCATGCGGTCGATCTCGCCGAGGGCCTGCTTGAGGTTGCGTTCCTTGGAGTCGCGGGTACGGAAGCGCTCGTTCCAGGTGCGCAGGCGCTGCATCTTCTGGCGCTGGCGGGAGCTGAGCGCCTTGCCGTAGGCGTCTTTGTCCTGCCAGCCGATGTTCGTCGAGAGCCCCTGGTCGTGCATCATGTTGGTCGTCGGTGCTCCCACGCGACTCTTCTCGTCCTTCTCGGCCGAGTCGAACGCGCGCCACTCAGGACCGCGGTCGATCTCGGCTTCCTCGACGACGAGCCCGCAGTCGCTACAGACCGTTTCTGCATGCTCTTCGTCGGAGACGAGGCGGCCGCCACACTCCGGGCACTGCTCTCGCTCGTCCGACCGCGGAGTCGATTCTTCCTCTGTCTCGCCAGTGTAGGTTCGGATTTTCGTATCTGTCATGGTGGGTTACTCGGGGCTCCCGGGTGGGGAAACCAGAAGAAAATCCCGGTCGCCTCAGCTAACATACGGTAAGGCCGAAAACTACTTAAGTATTTCGGTTAGTTAATATACTGTTCGGGATTCCAGTTATGTATGTTTCGGTTATCGGATGATAGATCATCAATAATTACTCGTATCGGACCACCGGTCCGTGACCCACTCGTGGAGTATGGCCTACAGGCGGTCAGACGGTAAAAAGGTGCCCTTCTGTCGGAACGTCGAACAGTCCGATCCGTGCACCGGCATCGAGCCAGGCGTGCCCGTACGAAAATGATGCGAGGGCGTTGACAGGATCGGCCTGATCGCGGAAGTGTCGGCCGTCCTCGAGGTACGATTCGGCCATCTCGTAACACTCCGCCGCTGCCTCACCCATCGGCGTTTCGGGCGGCGGCGCGATCGTCGCCGCCTCGAGCGCCGCCGCGAGTAACTCGCCGTACCGGTCGGTCTTCTCCGCTAGATCCGCAGGCATACGCGTGAATCACGTCGACGACGACCTAAAGCCATCGCACCGGAGGAATTCCCGGATGGCCGTCCAGAATACGGATTTACAGATAAATACGTATTTGTGAGAGAACTGTACGGACCGTATGCGCCTGGTTCAGTTGCGCGTCACGGATGCCGAGCATGACGCGGTGTTCGACGTTCTCGAGGAGGAGGGCATCGACTACGTGGTCACGAACGAGACCGAGGATGCGGTTCTCGTGGAGTTCCCCATCCCGACCCAGGCAGTGGAGTCGGTGTTCGAAGAGCTTCGGCAGAACGGGTTCGACAACGAGGAGTACACGGTCGTCGCAACGATCGAAACCGCCCGGACGGAGAACATCGACGATCTCGAGGACCGGTACGTCCTCGGCGAGGAAGGCGGCGACAGCGTGGCCCACGAGGAGATCCGATCGAAAGCCCTCGAGATGACGCCGGGCAACTTCACCTACTACATGATGACGCTGCTGTCGGCGTTCGTCGCAACGGCCGGTCTCCTGCTGGATTCGCCGGCGATCGTCGTCGGTTCGATGGTGATCGCCCCGCAGATGAGTGCCGCGCTGACGGGCACCGTCGGCACCGTATTGAACGATCGACGGATGATCGTCGACGGCGTCGGCTCGCTCGTCGGCGGCCTCGTCGTCGCTGTCCTCGGCTCACTCGCGTTCGCCTGGTTCATCAGGGTCGCCGGCTTCATCCCCGCGACGGTCGACATCAGCGCCATCAGACAGGTCGAACACCGGATCTCGCCCGGTCTGCTGGCGATGCTGATCGGGGTCTGTGCCGGCGCCGCGGGTGCGTTCGGGCTCGCGACCGCGCTTCCGGTGTCGCTCGTCGGCGTGATGATCGCCGCGGCGCTGATCCCCGCCGCGGCTGCGGTCGGTATCGGCATCGCCTGGGGCTACCCGCTGGTCGCGCTGGGGGCGTTCGTCCTGCTGGCGATCAACACCGTCACGATCGTGCTGGCAGGGCTGGTCGTCTTCCTCTATCTGGGCTACCGCCCGCCCGAGTGGGTCGGCGGCAACCTTCGGTCGAACGCAACTCGCGATCGGGTCGGCTCCGTCGTCGTCGCCGTCCTGGTACTCTCCGCGGTCATGTTCGGTGCCGGCGGAGTGCTCTACCAGCACGTCGCCTTCGAAAACACCGCCAGCGAGGAAACCCGCGCGGTCCTCGACGAGGAGGAGTACGCCGCCCTCGAACTACGAGAATTACGGGCGGAGTTCTACGACTACGGCCTGTTTTCCGATAGCTACGACGTGACGGTCGTGGTCGAACGGCCGGCCGATCAGGCGTACCCCGACTTCCCCGACCGTATCGCGTCGAGCCTCTCGAACGAGACCGGCGAGGAGATCACGGTCGACGTCGAGTTCGTGGAGGGTGCGACGTCGGGAGAGCAACACGCACAGCTTTCGCAGCCGGTGCCGGCTACCACGATCGCCGCTCCCGGGTCTCACGAGTGGATCCTGACGTCACAGTAGCGAGAACGCAACGCGTATACGCCACGTTTCCCAAGAGTTGGGTATGAGCGAGCAGCCTCGAGTCGAGATCTATACCAAAGACGCGTGTCCGTACTGCGAGAAGGCGAAAGACCTCTTCGACGCGAAGGGCGTCGAGTACGACCTCTACAACGTCACGGGCAACGAGGAGCTGTTCGAGGAAATGATCGAGCGCGCGGACGGGCGACGGACCGCCCCAGAGGTGTTCATCGACGACGAACTCGTCGGCGGCTGGGACCAGACGCACGCACTCGAGGAAACGGGTGAACTCGACGAGCGACTCGGTCTCGTCACCGATGGCGGGGAGAGCGATGCCTCGGAGGGGAACCGAAACGAAGACGGCACAGCCGAGGACGTGACCGAACACCGGAAAATGATCATCGCCGGTACCGGTATCGCTGGCCTCACCGCCGCGATTTACGCGGCACGTTCGAACAACGACCCCCTCGTCATCGAGGGCGACGAGCCCGGCGGACAGCTCACCCTCACGACCGACGTCGCGAACTATCCCGGCTTCCCGGAAGGGATCAGCGGACCCGATCTGGTCAATAACATGAAAGAGCAGGCGACCCAGTTCGGTGCCGAACTGAAAAACGGGATCGTCGACTCCGTCGACGCCTCTTCGCGGCCGTTTCGCGTCGAACTCACGAACGGGGACGTCTACACTGCCGACGCCGTCATCGCCGCCTCCGGGGCGAGCGCTCGCACTCTCGGCATCCCCGGCGAGGACGACCTGATGGGCTACGGCCTCTCGACGTGTGCGACCTGCGACGGCGCGTTCTTCCGCGGGGAGGATATGCTCGTCGTCGGCGGCGGCGACGCCGCGATGGAGGAGGCAACCTTCCTGACGAAGTTCGCCGACACCGTCTACCTCGCCCACCGCCGCGAGGAGTTCCGCGCGGAGGATTACTGGATCGACCGCGTCCACGAGAAAGTCGAGGAGGGCGAGATCGAGATCATGAAGAACACTGAACTGCTCGAGGTCCACGGCTCCCAGGCGGAGGGCGTCGACCACGTCACGCTGGTCGAAAACGAGGCCGGTCACCCGAGCGACCGCCTGGACGACCCCGAGACCAACGAGTTCGAGTTCGACGTCGGAGCCGTCTTCCTCGCGATCGGCCACACGCCGAACACGGAGTACCTCGAGGGAACCGGTGTCGAGATGGACGAGGAGGGCTACCTCCGCACCCAGGGAGGGAGCGGGGGCGGCCAGACCGAGACCGACGTGCCGGGCATCTTCGGCGCGGGCGACGTCGTCGACTACCACTACCAGCAGGCCGTCACCGCCGCGGGGATGGGTTCGAAGGCGGCGATCGACGCCGACGAGTACCTCGAGGACCTCGAGCGCGCGGACTCGAGCGAGGCGGAAGCCGCGGCCGCCGACGACTGACGCCGGCCGCTTCGCTGCGAAGCGGCGACCGCCCCACCGAGCCGTCAGCGGTAAAACTTGAACTCTTTCTCCGGCACGTCGTCGACGTACACCCGCTCGAGTTCGAGCGACCAGCCGGGACGGTAGTTGCGCCGGTCGAGCCCCTCGGTCCACTCGAGACCACCGCTCGTGTCGTAGCCGCTCGTGTCGTCGCCCTCCTTGGGCATGCTCATCGGCGAGTAGAAGTGCGTCGCGCCGCCGCTGTTGTCCGCGACGCGGCAGGCGAGGATGTCGTCGGCCAGACTGGTGATCTCGGCGGTCGGATCCTGACCCGTCGCGTACGCGCCCCAGACGTCACGGACGCTGGTGACGCCCTGCTGTTCCATCCGTGTCGGAACGGTGAAGCCGACGGCGGTTCGGGCAGGGGTGTCGCTGATCGACGCCTCGGACATGATGATCCTGGCGAGGTCGTCGACGTTCTGGCTGGTGTGGAACTGGTTGGTACAGCCGCCCGGATCGCCACCCGATTCGTGCTCGAGGTAGGCGCCCGCACACCAGACCCAGTCGTTGTAACTCGGGAAGTGAACGCCCCACCAGGTGTAGCCGTCGCTCGTTTCGGGGCCGTTCATGATCTCGCCGCTCGTCCCTTCGGGATAGGTGTTGACGACGTCGTAGTGGAGCCCCGGTCCCTCGCGACCGTTGAGCCCCGTCGTCGTTCTGACGGCGTCGCCGTCGCTGAACGACGCGTTTACCGTCGATGCCGCGCTTCCCAGGACGGCAACGCTTCCGAGCGATACACCCGCAGTTCGCAGGAGTCGACGTCGTGATCGGTCCATACCGATCGAACACAGCCCGCCGTCGCCATTACCGATTGTGTCGAATACGTCATGAAAACGTACATGTAGGTGGATTCGCCGAGGTCGGGGTGATCGATTCGATCGAGTACCGGCACCTGTAGCCGGCTACTCCGCCCCGTACGCGGAGAGGGCGAACCCGACCTCGGCGGGCGGGCGCTCGAGGTCTGCCGCAATCTCCCGCACGTGTTCGAGCAGCCGGCAGTACTCGCGGGACGTGATCCGGTCCGTCGAACCGCGAAAGCGACCGAGACAGACCAGCCCGTCCCGAACACTTCGATCGACGATCGCGTACCGCTGTGGATTGAAGCCGGCCAGAACGCAGGACGCAGTTCGCGTCTCGACCCCGGTCAACCCGGTCAACAGCGTCACGCGCGAGAGGTCGTCCTCGAGTTCGGCGACGTTCCCCGTTACGGACTCGCACTCCCGATTGGTGTTCTCGAAGACGAGATGGGCGTTCCGGGCCGACACTTCGTATGCGAGCGCGTACAGTTGCTGGCGCGTGAGATTTCCCTGCGCCCGGTACTGTGCGCCACAGCGCTCGAGCGCGTCGGGGCAGATCGCACCCTCGTTCCTGTAGGCACTCACCAGGCTGTCGATACGGTCGTTCATGCTTTCGGAGAGTTTCACGCCACCTACGCTCCGAAACTATAGGTAATTTCCGAAAGAAGTGCTGGAGGAGGATACCGCCAATTACTCGAGAAACCGCGTCCGAACGTCGCCGGTCGGCATCATACACTGTTCTTTCTCGCCGAACCACCGGTAGCGGCGAGCGGCGACGAAGTCGTAGGCCCAGTCGCGGATCCGGCGAGGGAGAAACTTCCCGGGCCAGAGCAGTCGGTAGATCCCGCCCAGTCTCGTGGCGATCCGGATCACCGCGGACGATTTCACGTAGTAGTCGTCACCCTCGACGAGCACGATGGACTCGAGTTCGTCGGTCGGCAGGCCGTGCTCGGCCAGCAGTTCCTGACCGACGTCCGACTGGAGCGAGGCGAACCGAAACGTGCCCTCCGGATCGCGCGGCACGACGAACTGGACGAAACCGTTACAGAGGTTGCAGACGCCGTCGAAGAGGATAATCGGACCATCAGAGGTTTCGTTACCCATCGGGCGAAGCTACGATATCGCCCCTGTTCAGCGTTCCGATCACGACAGTGAGACGGCGATTCATCAGGTCCTCGAGCGCTTGCGTGGCTCACCTCGCCCAGGTAACACACCACCCGCAACGTTTTCGTGACGACCGAGAAAGGACGAGTATGACGGCCAGTTGGCTGCTGGACGAGCGACGATACGCCGGCGAGGAACACCTCGAGACCGAACAGGTCGCCCGCTACGACGAGAAGATCCCCTTCGATCCCACCGACGAGATCCAGTTACTGCTCGAGTACGGCCTCTCCGCCGAGGACACCGTCGTCGATTTCGGCACCGGAACCGGCGTGTTTCCGCTCGCGGTCGCCGACCACTGCGACCGCGTGATCGCCGTCGACGTATCGGAGACGATGCTCGAGGTCGCACGCGAGAAACTCGAGGACCGCGGGGTCGACAACGTCGAACTCGTCCACGACGGTTTCGTGAGCTACGACCATCGGGGCGACCCCGCCGAATACGTCTTCTCGAAGAACGCGCTCCACCTCCTCCCCGACTTCTGGAAGGTCGAGGCGCTGCAAACCGTCGGCGACACGCTCGAGCCAGGCGGGATCTTTCGGCTGCGCGACCTCGTCTACTCGTTCGATCCGCGGGACAGCAACGAGGAGATCGAGGCGTGGCTCGAGGCGATGACGGATACCGATTTCACTACCGAGGAACTCCACGCCCACTTCCGCGAGGAGTTCAGCACATACGACTTCCTGCTCGAGTCGATGCTCGAAGAGGCGGGGTTCGAGGTGCTCGAGGCGACCTACGAGCGCGGGTTCTACGCCGACTACGTCTGTCAGTGGAGGGGCGAGTAGTCGGCACAGTTCGAGCAGCTGGGGTTCGTTAAACTGTTTTCCCAGTGATATTTTCTCGTAGCTATGCTGAAGACAGAGCGCGAATGTGGCACGGGTTGAGGAGCGATCAACACGGGAGGTTGAACGCTCAGTACAGGTAATGCCGATAGTAACGGCCGAGAGAATTCCAGAGTATTGAACATGATCGGTTCTTAACTTGATGCTGACTAATGCCTTCCCGACGTAAGATAATTGTAGCAGGTACTGCCCTCGTCTCTCTATTTGGCGGTTGCCTCGAGTTTCTTGAAGAGACTCCCGCTGTCCTCGAAGTAGACGCAACTCTTCGTAACATGGGCGATGAATCCCGTACGTTCCATATCACTCTCGAGACCGAAGATGGCGTTATAGAGTGGGATTCGTATTCGGTTGATGCAGGAACCAATGACACGGTGAGGATTGAACCGCCCGAGGATGCGTTTCCAGTCGCTTTTCACGCTGCAGTTGATGAATTCGCAGACTCCCTCGAACTCATGGAACGAATCAATGTAGACGATGACTTTTGTCTCCACGTAAGTGTTCGATATGGAGGCTCCCCGATAGTGCGGAACTGCTACAGTATACAGATATTGACTGCTGAGTTAGGAGATTCTTTTTGGGTGATTCAGCGCCAACTGGACGAAATAAAGTGGGTCACGGTGCTGCATCCATCCTCGATATTCAGCACGGCATGTCTATCAGTGTCCCGAGATCCGACGAGGGCCATCAGCTCTTACACAAATCCGGCGAGCGGTTCGAACCACACCGCCGCGACGAGCACCGCGAGAAAGACGTACGAGCCGCGGATGAGCAACATGGTCGCGATATCGGGTTCGGCTCGACTCGCAAGCAGCGCGACGGCACCGAACGCCAGCACCGCGAGGACAGCAGTGGGGGGAAACACGCGCGCGACGGCCAAGGCGACCACCGCGAGCAGGCCCGCCACCATCAGCCCGTAGGCGACGGTGTACGCCCGATCGGGGCCGACGACGACGGCGACCGTGCGCTTGCGGATCGACTTATCGTAGTCGTAGTCCTGTGCGTCGTCGATCACCTTGATCCCCGAGAGCAACGCAAGGAAGACGACGGCGAAGCCGAACGGAACCGCGCCGATGGTGCCAGCCTGGACGTAGAAACCACCGAGGATTGCGAGCGCGATTCCCAGGGGGTAGCCGGTGGTCGCCGTCACCGGATTCATATCGAGCTGCGGTGCGTGGTGGAAGGCGATGAGCCACGTCGGGAGCGTGAGCGCGACGGCGATCCAGTCGACGAAAACGAACAGCAGTGCACAGCACACCGCGAACAGCCCCGTCGATAGCGCGAGGCCGACGTGACAGCCCCACTCGGTCATCGGATGGTCGTCGTCCTCGCCGCGGACGTAGAAGTCGACGTAGCCGTCCTTGACGTGGGCGGTGTACACCGCCGAAAACATGGCGACGACGTGTACCCCCGCGAGGAAGGGATCGACCGACGCCGCGAGGATCGCCCCGAACAGCGATGCCGCCAGCGGCGGCAACATGAACACGGGATGGACCTGGGAGAGATACGCGCGGACCGTCGGCTCGAGTCCCGACCCGTTTCGCGCGAGCGACATGTCTCGAGTGACGACGGGCTGATGTATAATACCGCGGGTGGCAACTGCGCAGGCACTCAGTCGCGTCCGGCGGTTACTCCAGGGTCCCGAGGTGGGCGTCCATCTCTCGAGCCAGCGATACCGGCGGGACGACCCAGTAGTACGAAAACACCATCCCGCCGTCGACGCCGTCGCCGGTTACCGTGTGGGTCCACTGCTCGCGCTCCTCCGCGAGCGGGAGGTGAAAGAAATGACGCCGATAGAGCTTCCCACGGCGTTCGTGGAGCCAGCGGTCCGTCTCGATGTGGATCACGTCGAGCGGGTCGGTGACGCCGCTTTCCTCCTCGAGTTCGCGGACGACGGCTTCGGCCGGCGTTTCCCCCTCGTCGACCGTCCCCTTCGGCACCTGCGGGCCGCCGTCAGCCGTCGGGTGGTCGAAGACGAGTAGCTCGAGGCCGCTCCGTCGCTCGCGGGTTGCGTAGGCGTAGGCCTTCTCGACGACGGGGTAGTCGGAACTCATGGGGAGGAAAGGGAGCCCCGAAGTCATACCGCTTCTGTCTCCGCTTGAGCGGCGCGACGGCATAACGATCGCCACCGCGCTACCGCTCGAGGTAGGCGATCCCGTCCGGGTGGAGTTCGGTGTCGTAGCGGTCAACCTCGCTCCAGGAATCGCAGTCGATCACGCTCACGTCGTTGGTCTTGTTGTTCGCGACGAACGCCCGCTCGCCGTCGGGGGCGAAAACGGTGCCGCCGGGCCAGATGCCGACGCCGATCCGCTTGATCTCCCAGGGCCGTTGCTCGCCGTCGCGGACGTGTTCGGTGTCGATCAGCGAGACGTCGTCGCCCTCGCGGTTGGGGACGAGGACGTGCCGACCGTCGGGCGAGGACACCACGCGGATCGGGTTCTCGCCGAGCAGCGCGCGACCCCGATCCTCGAAGGTGTCCGGGTCGAGCACCGAGAGCATGTCGTCACCCTGATTCGCCACGAGCAACCCGCCCTCGGGGTGAACTTCGATCCCCTCGGGCTCCTCGCCGACGATCGGATCTGCGAGGATTCGGCGCTCCTCGCAGTCGATCGCGGTTACGTTCTCGCTGCCGATGTTCGCGATAAACGCCCGCGACTCGTCGGGCGTGAGCGCGACCATGTGGGACTTGTCCTGGTGGGTCGGGAAGTGCTCGAGGATCTCGTCGGTGTCGGTGTCGATGACGTACACCTGGCTGCTGTACGTCGAGGCGAGCCACAGTTCCCCGGCGGACTCCCGGATCGCCAGCCCGTGGGGAAAGTCGAAGGCCTCGTGTTCGATCCGCTCGAGCAGGTCCCAGCCGTCGGTGTCGAAGACGAGCAGCGAGCCGCCGAGCGAGCAGGTGACGTAGACCTTCTCACCGCCGGGCGTGACGGTAATTTCGTGGGGATTGAAGTCCGTCTCGACGACGGTCTCGGTCTCGCCGGTGTCGGCGTCGAGCACCGACATCGTGTCCGAGTCCTTGTTGAGGACCAGTAGCTGGTCGGTCATACGCGATTCCTGCCGCGCCAGGAACCTAAACCCCGGAGCCGCGGCAAGAGCCGCCTCGAGCCTCGGGTGCGGCTGAACGCGAATCCGTGACCTACTGCCGTCGTCCCTCGAGTCGGCCGCCGTCTCGCGTCTCGGGGAAGAGCTTCCCCGGATTCAGGGTGTCCGTCGGGTCGAGCGCCAGCTTGACCGCTCGCATGACGCCGACGGCGGAGCCGTGTTCGACTTCCAGGTAGGCCTGCTTGCCCGCACCGATACCGTGCTCTCCCGTCGCGGTGCCCCCGAGACCGATCGCCCGACGGACGATCCGCTCGTAGACGTCCTCACAGAGCGCCACCTCCTCGGGGTCGTCGTGATCGACCAGTACGGTGTAGTGAAGGTTGCCGTCGCCCGCGTGGCCGAAACACGGTATCAGAAGGTCGTGTTGGGCCTCGAGTTCCTTCGCGAAGCCGACGAGGTCGGGATAAGCGCTGATCGGGACGGTCACGTCGCCGGGGTGGATCATCTCGCGGCCGGGGTCGTAGGCTGAGGTGGCGGGAGCGAGTTCGGTCCGGGCTTCCCAGAGGTCGCCCATCTCCGCCTTGCTCGCGATCTCGAACCGCTCGACGCTGTGAGCTTCGAAGACGAGTTCGCAGAGCTCGATTTCGGCCTCGACGCCGTGGTTGGCGTGGAACTCGAGGAACACCATCGGCGACTCGGGCAGATCGGCGTCGAGGTAGGCGTTCGCCATCCGGGCACTCAGTTCGTCGATCAGTTCGATCGTCGCGACGTCGACGCCCGAGCGGACGGCGTCGGAGACGGCGGCGGTCGCCTCGTCCAGACTATCGAAAATCGCCCGTCCACCGCGGATCTGTTCGGGCCGACCGGCCAATTCGAGCGTCGCCTCCGTGATCACCCCCAGGGTGCCCTCGCTGCCGACGAAGAGATCGGTGAGGTTGTAGCCGCTCGAGGACTTCGCGGCCCGCGAGCCGGTTTGGATGACGGTGCCGTCGGCAAGGACGACCTCGAGGCGGAGCGTCCAGTCCGACACCTCGCCGTACTTCACCGTGCGCATCCCGCTGGCGTCGGTCGCGAGCATCCCGCCGACGGTCGCGATTTCGCCCGAAGACGGCAGCGGGGGGAAGAACAGCCCGTCGCTCGCGACGTGCTCGTCGACGGCAGAGCCGATGACGCCGGGACCGACGTCGATCTGGAAGTCGTCGGGTCGGTAGTCCCGCACGTCGTCCATCCGGGTCAGGTCGAGGCTGATCCCGCGGTGGGCCGGCACGGCGTTTCCTTCGAGTCCCGTCCCCGCGGCGTAGGCGGTTACCGGCACCCCTCGTTCCGTGGCCGCGGCGAGGACGGCTGCCACGTCGTCGGTCGACGCCGGCCAGACGACCGCGTCCGGTGTTACTCCGTGGCCGTAGCGCTCGGCTCCCCAGTCCGTGGCGTGGGCCTCCCGGCTGCCGGTCGCGAACGAGATCTGGTCGGCCGCCAGCGGGAGATCCTCGAGGAACGAGCAGTCGCGTGTCATACCCTCTCCTGGGGGAGGCGGTGTATGAAGGTTTTCGACGCGGCAGAGCCGCCACCGAAACGCCCACGCTTCCGGGGGCCGAGAGCCGAGGTATGACAACCGACGGGTCCGAGGAGCCACTCGAAGCGCGGGTACGCGAACTCCACGATCACCTCGAGGCTACGGCGTCGCTCCCGATCGACTCGCGGACCAACCGCTGGCTCGGCGAGGCCGAAGCCGTCGTCCGGGACGCGGCCGAGAACGACCTGGACGACGCCACTGTTCGCAAGCGGGTGGGCCAGGCTCGGCACCTGCTCGAGGAGGCCGGCGAGACGGAGAACGACCGGGCCGACGAGCACGTCGAGGCAGCCCGCAGTCTCTGTGCGGAGATCCTCGACTGAGCGCCGTCACGCCCGAGTGCGGACCCGCCCGCTTGTCGATACGTCGATCGTCGCGGTCGAGCCGATTAGTCGTCCTCGAACCTGCTCTCGAGGACCGTCCGCCCGCTCTCGGTGATTCGGAAGAACGCCTCGTACCGCTCGTCTCGCTCGACGAGTCCGTCCCGCTCGAGTTCCGTGAGCGTGCGATCGATCGTTCGGTGCGGCGGTTCGAGTTCGTTGTCGAGTACGGCTACCGGAAGGGCGAGTCCGGTTTCCTCGAGGAGTTCGAGAACTGGCTGTTTCGCGTTCGTCATCGTGTGGAGTGGGTTGCTGAATCGGGTTCGTCGTCGGTGCGTTCGGCGTTCATCGAGTGCACGCGCCGGAGCGTTACTGAACGGCCGCCGTGGCGTCGTCGATGATCTCGAGGGCCTCCTTCAACTCGTCCATCGCCGTCGCGTAGGAGAGGCGGGCGTACCCTGCCCCGTTCGCGCCGAAGGCCTCGCCGGGGACGACGACGACGCCGCGCTCGAGCACTTCGTCACACCAGCCCTCGGGCACCTCCGGCATCGCGTAGAACGCACCGGACGGGGTCGGTACGTCGAGGCCAGCGTCTTCGAGCCCGTCGACGACGGTGTCGCGGCGGCGCTCGAACGCCTGGACCATCTGGTCCACGCAGTCCTGGGGGCCCGAGAGGGCGGCCTCTGCGGCGTACTGAGCCGGCGCGCTCGCGCAGGCCTGGCAGTACTGGTGGATCCGAAGCATCCGCTCGATCCGACGGTTCGAGCCGACGACCCAGCCCAGCCGCCAGCCGGTCATCGAGTACGTCTTCGAACAGGCGCTGACGACGACGACGTTGTCGGTGTTTGCAAACTCCATCGGCGAGCGGTGGGTCCCCTCGAAGACGATGTGCTCGTACACCTCGTCGGAGAGACAGAGCACGTCGTGCTCGTCGGCGATCCGGGCGAACTCCCGGACGTCGTCCTCGCTCTGGACCGCGCCCGTGGGGTTGCCGGGGCTGTTGACGATGAAGACGGCGGTGTCCTCGGTGATCGCCTCCTCGACGGCGGCGGGATCGAGGGTGAGATCGTCGCGGAGGGCGACGGGTTTCGGCGTCCCGCCGGCGATTCGCGTCAGCGCGTCGTACGCGACGAAACCCGGATCGGGGAAGATCACTTCCTGGCCCGGGTCGACGTGGGCCTCGAGCGCGAGGTGAAGCGCCTCGCTCCCACCGGCGGTGACGATGGCGTCGCCGGGATCGACGGCGAGCCCGTAGTCACGGTCGTACTTCGCCGAAATCGCCTCGCGGAGCTCGATGATCCCCTTGTTGGAGGTGTAGGCGTCGGTTTTTCCCGCCTCCACCGCGTTGACGGCGGCCCGGCGGGCATGTTCCGGCGTGGGGAAGTCCGGCTGGCCGATCCCGAGGTTGATCGCATCCTCGCCGGCGGCTTCGAACACCTCGCGAATGCCGCTGATCGACACCTGCTCGACGCGGTCTGAAAACTCCGTCATGCCTTACTAGGGGAGACAACCCCCGATAACTCTTGATGTATGGGTTCGATCCCTACGAACCATCTTATACGATGTACTGGTTCTCCGGAAGGAATATGGCGCTAGCTCGCCGACACCCGTGGTATGACTACCCGGAGACGCGTTCTCGCTGGCGGAGCTACCTGTGTTCTCGCGCTCTCGGCTGGCTGTCTCGATTTTGCGCTCGGACGGGCCCCCCTCGAGTTCGACTCGACGCGCGTCGCCCCGAGCGAGGCGGTGCTCGCGGAAACCGAGTACGCGGAGTCGATTGCCGAGCGAAACTTCCACGAGGAGGACGTCGACGTCGGCCTCGAGCGGACCATCCAGGCGACCTACTGGACCTCTGTGTACGTGAAAGAGGTCGAACTCCTGGGCCAGCAACGCGAGGCAGCGACGTTCGCTGCCGTCTCGATGCCCGGCATGAACGTGCTCGGCTCGTCGCACAACCCGCTCGCGGAGATGGATTCCGAGGAACTGCTCGCGGAGATCAGCGGGGAGTTGGACGGCGGGCTCGGGGACCTCGAGAACCTCAGTCACGACGAGACGATCGGGCTCCCGATTCTCGGCGAGGAGCGCTCCGTCGACCGATTTCAGGGCTCGACAGAGATCGACGGCGAGACGCTCGAGATCGACCTGTTGCTCACCGCCTTCGAACACGGCGACGATTTCGTCGTTCTGCTTGGGGGATATCCCGAACTGCTCGCCGACGAGGGCGTCAACGTCGAGCTACTGATGGAGTCCGTCGAGCGGCGGTCGTAACCAGCCGACCCCCCGTCCCCGCACACTCACAGCGACGGGGGTGACGCCGGCTCGAGTCCCAGTTCGTCGAAGCGCTCCGAAAGCGCCGCCGTTCGCGACTCGAGCTCTCCCGATCGGTGTGAGTCACTCCCCGGAACGAAGGAAACGTCCGCCGAGCGAAGCGCCTCGAGAAACTCCGGCGCCGGATGGTACTCGCCGTAGCCGCCGATCGCGCCCGCGTTGATCTCGGGGCGCGTCGAGGAGGTGGCGAGCGCGTCCGCGATCGCGTGCCAGTGATCGGTCGTGGTGTAGCCTCGCAGCGCCGGCGTCCGTTCGATCGCATCGAGATGCCCGACGACGTCGAACAGCTCCGACTCGATCAGCGTACGGAGCCGATCGTAGTAGTCGTCGACCAGTTCGGCGATCGCAGACTCGGATCTGGCTGCGAAGTGATCCTGGTCGAAGATCACCGTTCCGTCCATCTCGTGAACGCTCCCGATGGCGTAGTCGAACCCGGCGTCCTCGAGAAACGCCGCGATCGCCGTCTCGTCGCGGGGATCGTAGTCGAGTTCCACCCCGTCGTAGAGCCGGAGGTCGGTTTCCGCAGCGAGTGCGTCGAGTGCGGCCCGTCGTCGTTCGTAGGTCAGATCGAGGTTGAAGCCGAGCTCTCGCTTCGTCGCCGCGAGCGGCGACCGCTCGGAGACGTTACAGTGATCGGTGAACCCGATCGCCTCGAGGCCCGCGTTTGCGGCGGCTGAAAGCATCTCCGGGAGCGGGCGGCCGTCGGAGTAGTTCGTGTGGACGTGATAATCCGCGGTGAGGGACACGGGATGACGTAAGCCGGCCTGCTAGGTAAAGCTCGTGACTCCGACAGCGTCCGCGGCGGGCGGTCGTTCTCCGTCATCGCAGTCGGTGGGTGACCTACCTGTCGTCAGTCGTCAGCCGATCGACCCCGCCGATCCCGAGCTGGGGCTCCGGGGAGGAGTAACGAAGCCGAGGGGAAAATCGAACCGCGGTCAGTAGAACTCGCGGACGAGATCCATCGCGTCCTCCGGCGCACCGTCGGGGATCTCGGACATGTCCTCGGTGACGCCGTGCTGTTCGTGGTACGGCACCGAGTTCTCGTCCTGATACATCACGCCCTGGTACTCCTTCTCGGCGTCGAGGATGACCTCCTTGGCCGCCTCGTAGTCGTGGCGGTCGTGGCCTTCGTCGTCCAGGTCGACCAGGGTGTCGCGGAAGTAGTCGTAGGTGTCGACGTCGTTGAACGTCACACACGGGCTGAAGACGTTGACGAAGCCGAAGCCGTCGTGCTCGATGGCCTCCTGGACGATCTCTGCGTGGCGCATCGCGTCCGAGGCAAACGACTGGGCGATAAAGGTCGCCCCGGAGGCGAGCGCGAGCGCGAGCGGGTTGACCGGGGGCTGTTTCGGCCCCTCGGGGGTCGTCGAGGTCTCGAAGTCCGACCGCGAGGTCGGCGAGGCCTGGCCCTTCGTCAGCCCGTAGATGCGGTTGTCCATGACGACGTAGGACATGTCGACGTTCCGGCGGACCGCGTGGACGAAGTGGCCGGCACCGATGGAGTAGCCGTCGCCGTCGCCGCCCGCGACCATCACTTCGATGTCGGGGCGGGACATCTTGACCCCCTGTCCGACCGGGAGCGCACGGCCGTGAACCCCGTGGAGGGCGTAGCTGTGCATGTAGGTCCCGATCTTGCCGGAACAGCCGATTCCGGCGACCACGAACGTGTTGTCGGGGTCGTTGCCGGTGTTGGCGAGGGCTTTCATCATGCCGTTCATCGTCCCGAAGTCGCCGCATCCGGGACACCATGTCGGCTGCTTGTCGGATTTAAAGTCTGTGAATCGAACCTCTGAGCTCATGCTGGCACCTCCTCTGCGAGTTTGGTCTGAATCGCCTCTGCGAGTTCGTCGGCCTTGAACCTGACGCCGGTGTACTTGTTGATCCGCTTGAGTCGGGTCAGCGTATCGTGCTCGAGTACGTCCGCGAACTGGCCGGTCGCGTTACACTCGACGACGATCACGTCGTCGGCGGCCTCGACGTCTTCCGTGAGATCGGGCCGCGGGAAGATGTAGGGGACCGAGATGACCCGGACGTCGACGTCTTCCTCCTCGAGATAGTCGAGCGCCTCGACGAGCGCGCCCTCGTTCGAGCCCCACGAGATGACGAGGTTCTCCGCGTCGGAATCGCCGAACTCGCGGTAATCCCAGTCCTCTTCGGCCTGTGCCGTCTCGACCTTGCGGTTTCGCTTGTCGACCTGTTCGACCCGCACGTCGGTCTCCTCCGTTCGGCGGCCGAGTTCGTCGTGCTCGAGGCCCGTGCTCATGTGGGCGCCGTCGACGGTGCCCGGAATCGCGCGCGGGCTGACACCGTCGTCGGTCGCGGCGTGGGCGCGGAAGCGACCCTGCTCGTCGAGCCACTCGTCGACGGTGTCGTCGTCGACGAGCTTTCCGCGGTCGATCTCGACTGCGTCCATATCGAACGCTTCGGGCGGGAACGTCTGTTCGGTGACCGCGAGCGCGAGGTCGGCGACCAGATAGACGGGCGTCTGGTACTTCTCGGCGTAATTGAACGCCTCGACGGTCTTCCAGAAACACTCCGAAATCGTCGTCGGCGTGATGACGAACCGGGGAACCTCGCCGTGGCCGCCGTAGAGGGTCATGTTGAGGTCGCCCTGCTCCTGTTTCGTCGGCATCCCGGTCGACGGCCCGGAGCGCATCACGTCACAGATCACGAGCGGCGTCTCGCTGGTCGCGATCAGACCGAACGTCTCGGCCATCAGGTCGATGCCCGGCCCCGAGGTGGCCGTCATCGATCGCGCCCCGGCGCGGGCGGCGCCGAGAGCCATGTTGATCGCCGACAGCTCGTCTTCGGCCTGGACGACGTGGCCGCCGTAGTGTTCGATTCGGCCCGTGAGGTACTCCATCACGTTGGTCGCGGGCGTGATCGGATAGCCGGCGTAGAACCGGCAGCCGGCGGCGAGTGCACCCATGCCGATCGCCTCGTCCCCGTTGAGCAGGACGTAATCGTTGTCGGTCGTCTCGAGGTCGTAGCCCAGATTGATGTCGTAGTTCTCCTGGACGTACTCCTGACCGAGGCGGGCGGCTTCCCTGTTGTTTTCGACGATCTTCGATCCCTTGCTACCGAAGCGCTTCTCGAGGGATTCGTCGAGGTACTCGACGTCGAAGCCGGTGATTTCACAGGCAGCACCGAGGGCGACGGTGTTGCGCATGATGGCGCCACCAGCGTCCTCCGCGAGGGATTTGAGGGGGACGTCGACGGCCGTCGCCTCCTCGGGAATGTCGGCGTCCCAGGAGCGCTCACCGTCGTAGATGATCGCGCTGCCCTCGTGCAGTTCGTCGAGGTTCTCGTCGATGGTTCGCTGGGTGAGCGCCACCAGGATGTCGAGGCGATCGACGACGCTCTGGACCTGGTCGACGGAGGTGCGTATCTTGTAGGCGGTGTAGCCGCCGCGAATTCGCGACGCGAAGTCCTTCGACGTGAAGACGTGTCGTCCGGCTCGGGAGAGTGCCTGGGCGAAGATCTTGCCCGTGGAGTCGATGCCGTCGCCGGCCTCGCCTCCGATAGCCCAGTTTAGGTCCTCGGTCATGTCGTAGCGACCTTTGCCTCCAGTAAATGAAAAGGCTTCTGAAACCCCACCCGTCTCCGCGAAACGAGTCAACGGCTACCCACTCGAGAGTGAGTTTTTCGAGCCAGTGTCACCGAAGAGCGAACGTCTTTGGGCCCGCCGGTCGAACGGAGGCGTATGGAAGGCACCGAGGTCACCGTCGCCGACGTTCGCGAAGTCGGCGCCGACACCATCGCACTCGAGTTACGAACGCCCGACGGGTTCGACGCGCTCCCCGGACAGTTCGTTCTGCTGCGGGCCGCCCCGGAAAACGAGGTTATCAGCCGTCACTACACCCTCTCCTCGCCGTCGGTCGGAGAGACGTTCGAACTCACCGTCGGCGTCGATCCCGACGGTACCCTCTCGCCGTGGCTCGCCGACCTCGAGGGCGGCGAGACGGTCCACGTCGACGGCCCCTTCGGCACGATCACCTACGAGGGCGGAGAAGACGTGGTCGCGGTCGCCGGCGGCCCCGGCGTCGGCCCCGCGGTCGCCATCGCCGAGGCGGCACACGAGGCCGGCCACGACGCCGTCGTAATCTACCAGGACGACGACCCGGCACACGAGGATCGACTCGAGGCGCTCGAGGACGCCGGCGCGACGGTCGTCCTGATCGACGAGGGAGAGGGCGACGCGCTCGCCGAGGCGGTCGGCGCCCACCTCGACGACGGCCGCTACTATGTCTTCGGTTTCAGTGATTTCGTCCACGGCGTCGCCGACGCGATCGACGACGCCGGCGGCGACGCCGACGAGGCACTGATCGAGAACTTCGGCTGAGCCGGTCCGTCATCAGCCGGTGAGACTCACCAGTCGATTACCCTCTCGAAACCCCGGAAAAAGGGTTTACCGTCTATTTCTCGTTTCGTCAACCATGCGACGACGCGACCTGCTCGCAGCGGTCGCCGGCGGAACCACCGCGGGATTCGCAGGCTGTCTCGCGAGCGCCCGCGACCTCACCGCCGTTCCTGGCGGCGAAACGACGTCGGAGACCGACGACTACGTCGAGATCGGCGATCCCGACGAGGGAACGACTCCGCACAGCGTCGTCCTCGAGAACGACGGCGAGACGGACCGCGAGGTAACGATCGAAATCGAGGTCGGCGGTGAGCCCGCGTTCGACGACTCCCACGAACTCGCCGCCGGAGAACGCCTCGAGTTTCGACTCGCCGAGACGACGGAGTACCGGCTCTCGATCGAATCGGCGGACTCGAGAAGTGAGCTCCACCTCGAGGGTGCGTCGACGGGCTGTGCCGACTCGGAGACGACGATCACCCTCTCCGACCACGGGGTTTCGACCGAGACGGTGAGCACCGCCGGCGACTGTCCCCCGGACGAACAGATGGATGGGGAGTTCGAGTACGGCGACGGCGAGTGCGCCAGCGGCGACGAGACGGACCGCGCGACGATCGATCTCGAGGCGGACGTCATCAGGATCGAGGGCGTCGTCGAAACGCCGACGCCGTGTCACGGACTCTCGCTGGCGGGACTCGAGGAGGACTCCCTCGAGGTCGTCGTCGCCGTCGGCGAACAGGAGGCCGGTGTCTGTGTGCAGTGCATCGGCGCGGTTCCGTACACCGCTGTCCTCGACCGCCCCGATCCGCTGCCCGAGTCCGTCGTCGTCGTCCACGAGACGATGGGTGAGCAGCGGACGGTCGCGGAACTCGAGTGCTGACGCCTCCCGAGAGGTGTGCTGAGACTCAGTGTTCGACGAACTCGAGCAACACGCCACCCGTGTCCCGCGGGTGGAGGAAGGCAACGGTGTGGCCCCAGGCGCCGGGGCGGGGCTCCTCGTCGACGAGGTCGATCCCCAATTCGCGAGCGGTCTCGAGGGCGGCCTCGATATCGTCAGTCTCGACTGCGAGGTGGTGGATACCGGGGCCGTTGCGCTCGAGGTACGTCGCGATCGTTCCGTCCTCCCGGGGCTCGAGGAGTTCGAAGTAACCGTTTTCGAGCGCAAGGAAGACGACCCGCATCCCGTCGAACGTCTCTTTGTGGACGATTTCGGCGTCGAACAGACTCGAGAACAGGTCGGCGAGCGCCGCTGCGTCGTCGGTCGCGATACCCGCGTGATCGAATCGCATCGGTTGGCTCTGGGACGGCCCGTGGCGTTACTCTTGCGTTCTCGCTCACGGCCACGCGCATCTAGTCAGCGGAGTAATGTATTTAGTGGATGACTGAGAACCGCCGACCACATGCTGATAACGACCACGGAAACCGTCCCGGACCGCGAAATCGTCGAAGTGCTCGGCGTGGCCCGCGGCAACACCGTCGAGGCAAAAAACGCCGGCCGCGACCTCACCCAGGGGATCCGTAACGTCTTCGGCGGCGAACTCAAGGCCTACTCCGACCTGCTCTCGAAGTCCCGCGACGAGGCCATCAGTCGACTGGAGGCCGACGCCGAGGAACTGGGTGCCGACGCCGTCGTCAACCTCCGACTCGACACCTCCTCGATCACCGAGGGCGGGTCCGAGGTGCTGGCGTACGGAACGGCCGTTCGACTGCGGTAACGGAACGCCTCTCGACGGCTTCGTCCCCTCACGGAGGCCGGCGATAGCCGCGTTAGAACGGCAGGTTCTCGAGCGTCTCGTTGGCTTCGCCGAACTGGTCGAGCTGGCCGCTCAACATCTGCCGAAGCAGTACGACGAGGGCGTTAGTTGCCCCTTCGCCGGCGATGGCCTGTTCCTCGAAAACGTCTTCGCCGGTTTTCTTCCCGAGCGTCCCGAGCAAGGCAGCCTCGCGGTCGGCGAACACCAGCCGGCCGACGTTTTCCTCTTCGACCGGGAAGGCGGTGAAACACCCCGACTCCAGCAGCCCCGTCGTGGTGAACATCATGAACAGTTCGTCGTCGGCGTCCTCGCACAGCGACTGGCCGTACGAGACGATGTTCTCGCGTCCCGCGAGCGTTCGGACGTCCGCCTCGGCGGAACTGGTCGTCAGGCTCGCTCGGAAGTCGGGACCGAGCTGCGAGTGCATCCACGGGACCCGCAGGAGCGGGTGTCCCTCGTAGGCGATCGCCCGTTCGTCGGCGTCGTAGTCGATCAGCCCCGCCTCGCGCAGGGTCGGGATGTGGACGTGGTGGAAGAGGGTGAGTAGCTGGTGAACGTCCTCGGGCGTCACGTCCCGCGCGGCCACGCCCCGCTCTCTGGCGACGACTTCGCACGCCAACGTTTCGGTTCGAATCGATTGGTACTGGTGACTGAGCACGTCGAGAACGGTTCGCCGGCGATCGTCGGCGAGCGCCGCGAAGAGCGCGTCGCGCGGTCGGCCGTGAGCGGTCCCTTCGGTGGCGATCGCCTCGCGGATACCGGCGTCCCGAAGCGCGGGATGGTTGGTGACCGTAATGGCGTCCGCGTCGACGTCCCGTTCGATCAGCTTCGCGGACTCCAACATCGGTAAGTGGACGTGGTGAAGGGAGCGAAGTTCCGCCCGGCGCTCCGCGTCGGTCACGTCGCTTCGGGGTTTTTCGACCCGCCGGGCCGCAAGGGTCGTAGCGAGGTCTTCCCGCGTCACGGTGTCGGCCGTCCGGTCGACCATGATCTGCAGGAGTCGCCGCCGATCGCCGTTCGCCAGACAGAGAAAGAGATCGGAGAGCGGCTCATTCTCTCTAGTGATAGACTTTTCCGAGGCCATTCTTGGAGCCCTTCCGAGCAGGCCGGATAAAAGGTGTCCCCCGGACTATGCAGGCACGCCTCGAGAGGTGAGCAGTAGTCGCGTCCGTGTTCGGGTCGGTTTTCCGCACCCTCGCTTCTCCGCGAATCGCCGTCGAACTCGCCCGACGGACGCGTTACAACTCGAGCTGATTCGACAGCGTCTGCGGTAGCGCTCCGGTTTCGCTCAACTCGAAGACGTCGCGCATCTCGTCGTCGCCGAGATCGAAGTCGAACACGTCCGCGTTCGCCTCGATGTGATCGCGGCTCGAGGCTTTCGGGATCGCTGCCACGCAGGGTTGCTGGAGCAGCCACCGCAGCGCCACCTGCGCCGCCGTTTTGCCGTACCGATCGCCGATTTCCTCGAGGCGGTCGTCACCCACTACGTCACCCTTCGCGAGCGGGCTGTACGCCGTCAGCACGATCTCGTTCTCGATGCAGTACGAGAGCAGATCGTCCTGGCGATGGTAGGCGTGGTACTTCACCTGGTTGGTGACGATCGGCGTCCGCGAGGTCTCGACCGCCGCCTCTAGCTGCCCGACCGAGAAGTTGCTCACGCCGATGGCGTCCACGTCGCCCTGCTCCTGGAGTTCGTTCATCGCGCCGATCGACTCCTCGAGCGGTACCTCGTCGCTCGGAGCGTGCAACAACAGGAGATCGATGTCGGTACCCAGGCGCTCGAGACTTTCCTGCGTCGTGTGATGAACGTCGTCCGGCGCGGCGTTGTCTGGATGAACCTTCGTGACGAGGTAGACGTCCTCGCGGGAGACGGGACTCGACTCGAGGGCGTCGCCGACGGCGGCCTCGTTGTCGTACATCTGGGCGGTGTCGAGGTGACGGTAGCCGGTCTCGAGGGCGATCTCGACGGCTTCGCGGCAGTCGTCGCCGGTTAGCTGTGCAGTGCCGAAACCGAGAGCGGGCATCGGGGACGCCTGTCCATCGACGGCGGCAGTGATGTCTGTCGGGTGGGTCGTCATCGCTGAGGGCTTTGGCGCCACCGATAATCAAAGTCCGCCCGGCACTCGTGTCGAGTGCCCAGACGCCGCCGGTCGGAGATGCTCCCAGTCGACGCCGCGTTTAGACGCCGCCCGGGTGGTACTCACCGAACTCGTCGCGGAACACGTTACAGATCTCGCCGACCGTTCCATCGGTCTTCACCGCGTCGACGATGTACGGCATCACGTTCTCCTTGCCCTGCGCCGCCTCGCGGAGCGCCTCGAGCGCAGCCTCGGTTGCCTCGTCGTCACGGCTCTCGCGAACCGACTCGAGCCGTTCGACCTGCCGGCGCTCGTCCTCCGCGGTGACCGCCTGGACGTCCATCTTGGGATCCTCGTCGACCTCGAACTCGTTGACGCCGACGATGATCCGCTCTTTCTCTTCGATCTCGCGCTGGCGGTCGAAGGCGGTGTCCTGGATCTGTCGCTGGACCCACTGGGACTCGACGGCCTCGAGCATCCCGCCCCGGGAGTCGACCTCCTCGAGCAGGTCGTACGCCTCCGATTCGACCTCGTCGGTCAGGCTTTCGACGTAGTAGCTACCCGCGAGCGGGTCGACCGTGTCGGCCGCGCCGGACTCGTGGGCGAGGATCTGCTGGGTTCGCAGCGCGGTTCGCACCGACTCCTCCGTCGGCAGCGCGAGCGCCTCGTCCTTGCCGTTCGTGTGGAGGCTCTGCGTACCGCCCAGAACGGCCGCCAGTGCCTGGTAGGCCACCCGAACCACGTTGTTCTCGATCTGCTGGGCGGTGAGCATCGAGCCCGCGGTCTGGGTGTGGAACTTGAGCTGTTTAGACTTGGGGTTCTGCGCGTCGAAGCGCTCCTCCATGATGTCGTGCCACATCCGGCGGGCCGCCCGGAACTTCGCGACCTCCTCGAAGATGTTGTTGTGGCCGTTGAAGAAGAAGGAGAGCTGCGGGGCGAAGTCGTCCACGTCCAGGCCCGCGTCGATCGCCGCTTCGACGTACTCGATGCCGTCGCCGAGGGTGAACGCGAGCTCCTGGGCGGCCGTCGCACCCGCCTCGCGGATGTGATAGCCCGAGATGGAGATGGTGTTGAACTTCGGCACCTCGTCAGCGCAGAACTCGAAGATGTCCGTGATGATCCGCATCGAGGGCTCGGGCGGGTAGATGTAGGTGTTCCGGGCGATGTACTCCTTCAGCAGGTCGTTCTGGATGGTTCCCCGCAACTCGCTCCGGTCGACGCCCTGGCGGTCCCCGACGGCGATGTACATCGCCAGCAGCACCGACGCGGGCGCGTTGATCGTCATCGACGTGCTCACCTCATCGAGCGGAATGCCGTCGAACACCGTCTCCATGTCCGAAAGCGAGTCGATCGCGACGCCGGCCTTCCCGACCTCGCCGGCGGCCATCGCGGCGTCGGAGTCGTACCCCATCTGGGTGGGAAGGTCGAAGGCCATCGAAAGCCCGGTCTGGCCCTGATCGAGCAGGTAGTGAAAGCGCTCGTTGGTGTCCTCGGGGGTCGAAAAGCCGGCGTACTGGCGCATCGTCCACAGCCGGCCCCGGTAGCCGGTGGAGTACACCCCCCGCGTGTACGGCTCTTCGCCGGGGAACCCGAGGTCCTCGTCGTACTCGAGATCCTCGACGTCGGCGGGGGTGTAGAGGCGGTCGACCGCCTGACCGCCCGTGTCGGTCGTGAACGTCTCCTTTCGCTCGCCGAAGCGCTCGAGAACGGGTTCGACCTCCGCGTCGTGCCACTCCTCCGTGCCGGCACGGATCTCCTCGAGGTCGTCGGAATCGAACATTATAGACTCCGACGGTTGCCCGCGGCTTGAAACTTGAGAAATGTCCCGTGAGTGGCCGGTCGGTTCGCCCGCTCACCCGGTTTCGGACGTTCCGAGACGTGAGACAGTCACGCCAATGGGCAGTGCCCGTTTTACCGCCGGGAGTCGACTCGAGACGTATGGGGCCGCCGCTTCCAACCGACAGCGAGTCGACCGATCGGCGTCGCGCGACGCTGTACGTCGCGCCGTTTCTCGCGGTCGGACTGCTGAATCTTGGTACCCTCCTCGGTTGGGGACTCGACCCGCTGTGGGCGTTCGCAATCTTGCCACCGATCCTCTTTATTACGGTCGTCGGCTGGGTCGCCTTCCGTCACGACTTTCACCGACGCGACCGGCCGGACGGCGCCTGACGAGGCTCTAGCCGCCAGTATCGTACTTGTACGTCGCCTTCTCGGGATCGATCCCGAAGTCCTCGGGCGAATCCTCGTCGTCGCCGGGTTCGTCGGCACGCTCGCTCGCCCGCTTGAACGCAGAGCGCAGTCTCTCGGGTAGCCGAAACTCGTCGATATCGATCGAGAGGGGGACCGCCTCGGGGTCGGTCCGGCCGCGCTTCTCCTCGAGTCGCGTCTGTAGTACCTCGGGAAGGGTGTCGATGTCGATCCGTCGAAAGCCGAACTGGGCGAGGTACGCCGATTCGCTGGTCAGTGCGTAGACGCGTTCGAACCCCTCGTCGCCCGCGTACTCGAGGAGCCGTTCGATCACGTGCGCGCCGACGCCCTGGCCGCGCCATTCCTCGAGGACGCCGATGCTGGTCAGTTCGCAGACGTCCGCGTCGTCGGGAACCTTGTGGACGCGGATCCGGCCGAAGCCGGCTTTCGCGCCAGAGTCCTCGTCGATGGCGAGGACGTAGTCGCGAGACCGGAACGCCGTGTCGTCGAGCTCCATCGCCTCGATCTGATCGAGCAGCCAGACCTCCTCCCGGTTTTTCGCGTCCCGTACGTACATGATTCGATGTACGGCATGTGGGTCAAAAGCGTTTGTGGAGGGCGGTCAGCTTCCGGTCGTCGGTTTCCACCTCGAGGACGGTACTTTCATCGTCGGGGACGGCAAACCTTGCCAGTAGACATGGAACAGGAGCCCATCGACGAGGTGGTTCACGAGCCGTCCCGGTCGTTCGTCGAGTCCACGAACGTCCACGCGTTCATGCAGACACACGGCATCGACGACTACGACGAGTTGATCGAGCGGACGACGACCGATCTCGGCGACGGCGAATCGGGCGTCGACTGGTTCTGGGACGAACTCGTCGACTATCTCGATATCGAGTTCTACGAGCCCTACGACGCCGTCAGAGATGATGCGGACGGACCACAGTTCACCGACTGGTATCCCGGCGGGAAACTCAACGTCGCCCACAACGTCCTCGACCGCCACGCCGACGTCGAGAACGCGACCCGAAACCGGGTCGCGACCATCTGGGAGGGCGAGGACGGCGAGGTTCGGGAGGTGACCTACCACGAACTTCACCGGGACGCGAACCGGGTCGCGAACGCCCTCGAGCAGCGGGGGATCGAAACGGGGGACACGGTCGGCCTCTATATGCCGATGGTCCCCGAGGTCGTCTCGATCCTCTACGGCTGTTTCAAGGTGGGCGCGATCGCGGTGCCGATCTTCTCCGGTTTCGGCGTCGACGCGGTCGCGACCCGCATCGCCGACAGCGAGTGTTCGGTACTGTTCACCGGCGACGGTTTCCTCCGGCGGGGGAGCCCCATCTACCTGAAGGAGTCCGCGGACGAAGCCATCGAGGAGGCGGGCCACGTCGAGCACACCATCGTCTTCGACAGACTCGGCTCCAGAAGCGAAGCGGACGACAGGAGCAACGGACACGAAATCCCGTGGACCGACGGCCGCGACGAGTGGTGGGCCGACGCCGTCGGCGACCGGGACGACGCCTACGAGACGAAATCGCTGCCCTCGAGCCAGGAATCGATGCTCCTCTACTCGTCGGGGACGACGGGGACGCCGAAGGGGATCGTCCACACCCACGCGGGCGTCCAGACCCAGTGTGCGAAGGAGCTCTACTTCGGCTTCGACCTCAAACCCGCCGACCGCTTCTTCTGGGTATCAGACATCGGCTGGATGATGGGGCCGTGGACGCTGATCGGCGTCCACAGCTTCGGTGGGACCGTCTTCATGTACGAGGGCGCACCCGACTACCCGGACCCCGACCGATTCTGGGCGATGATCGACCGCCACAAACTCACCCAGTTCGGCATCTCGCCGACCGCCATCCGCGCGCTCCGGAAGTACGGCGACGAGCCGCTCGAGGGCCACGACCTCTCCTCGCTCCGGCTCCTGGGGTCGACGGGCGAGCCCTGGGATCCCGAATCCTGGCGCTGGTTCTACGAAAAGGTCGGCGGTGGGGAGGCGCCGATCATCAACATCTCCGGCGGCACCGAGATCTGTGGCTGCTTCCTGATGCCGATGCCGATCCAGCCGCTCAAGCCCTGCACCCTGGGCGGTCCGGGACTCGGGATGGACATCGACATCGTCGACTCGTCGGGTGAGTCGGTCGCCGACGACGGCGAGCGCGGCTTCCTCGTCGCCCGCGACTCCTGTCCCAGCATGACCAAGTCGCTGTGGTCGGGCGACGAACGCTACCTCGAGGAATACTGGTCGACGTTCGAGGACATGTGGGACCACGGCGACTGGGCCCAGAAGGACGCCGATGGCTTCTGGTTCCTCCACGGCAGGGCCGACGACGCCCTCAACGTGGCGGGCCGCAAGGTGGGGCCGGCGGAGGTCGAGGGCGCGCTCATCGACCACGACGCGGTCAACCAGGCCGCGGCCGTCGGCGCACCGGACGAAACGACTGGCACGGCAGTCGTGGCGTACGTCATTCTCGAGGAGGGGGTCGACGAATCCGACGAGCTCCGCGCGGAACTGCGCGAGCAGGTCGGCGAGGAGTTAGGCAAACCGTTCCGCCCGCGCGAAATCCTGTTCGTCGGTGAGTTCCCAAAGACCCAGTCGGGGAAGATCATCCGCCGGGCGGTTCAGGCCGCCTACACCGGCGAGGACCTCGGCGATCTCTCGAGCCTCGAGAACCCCGAAGCACTCGAGGCGCTCGAAGACGCCCGCTAGGTGGACTCCTCGGCACCCTCGAGTTCGTACTCGAGCGCCCAGACGTGGAAGTGTCCGAACGCTGGGAACAACGCCTCGGCTTTCGGCATCGGCTCGTACTCGACCCGTGGCGGCACTTCGTCGTACTGCTGGCGAGAAACGATCCCCGCGTTGGTCAGTTCCCGAAGGCGTACCGACAGCGTGTTCGGCGCGATCTCGAGAGTGGATTCCAGCTCCGAGAACCGCAGGGGACCCTCAGCGAACGCGAACTCCGAGAGGATCGCGATCGCGTGCGCTTTGCCGAGCAGTTCCAGGAGGTCTGCGACCGTCGCCTCGATTCGCGCTCGTTTCTCGGGAGCCAGTGACGCCCGGAGATCACGCGCTTCCGCTGCCGTCAGTCCGGCACCGAGTACCGGTGGTAGGTCGTCTCGAATCACGTTCGTGACTTGATTCGGATAGCCTATAGTCTTCTCCCAAATCGAACGGCTGCTACCTTCTGTGGGTCACTACTTCGAAGCTTCGAAGTCACAAGTATATGGGAACTGGGTGCGAAATGGAGCCATGCGAATCGCCATCTTCGGCGCGACCGGACGGACGGGTATTCCGCTGTGTGAACAGGCGCTCGAGCGCGGCCACGACGTCGTCGCACACACTCGCTCACCGATGAAGCTCCCCTTCGACGACGATCGACTGACCGTCGTCGAGGGAGACGCCTACACCGGCGATGGCGTTTCGGACGCGGTTGCGGGTGCCGACGCCGTCGTCAGCGTTCTCGGTCAGGGGGAGTCCTCACCGGACGACCTCCTCACGGTCGCGGGCGATCACATCATCGTAGCGATGGACGACGCTGGCGTGTCGCGGTTCGTTACCCTGGTCGGTGCCGGTGTTCGCGAGGAGGGAGAATCAGTCTCGCTCGGGGGGATGATCATGGGTAGGCTGTTGAAACTGCTCGCGCGCGACGTCCTGGAAGACGCCGCAGAACACGTCCGCCGCGTGCGGGAAAGCGACCTCGAGTGGACGGTCCTCCGCGTTCCCCGCCTCGGCGAGGGCGACTCGAGCGACGACTACCGCATCGGCGACCTCAAACTCGGCTTCGAGGCGGTCGACCGCGCCGACGTCGCAACCTGCGTTCTCGACCGTCTCGAGGCGGGCGACTACGTCGAGGAGATGCCGAAAGTGGGGGCCCCGTGAATCTTCGTGAACCGATCGATACCGTGACTGTTCCGTCCCCGGATAACACACCGTAACGTCTAATCCTCGTCCGCCCGGGTTACCTGTATGAACCGGCCGCGACTGCCAAGTAGACCTCCCGCGCACGGTGCGGCCGCTCGAGCGACCGACGAGGACGATCTATGAGCAGGGGCACCGACCGCTCGGTCGACCTCATCAACGGGCGGCTGATCTGGCCGTTGATCGTCCTCTCGATTCCTATCGTGCTGACGAACATGCTGCTCGTCGGCTACAACCTCGCGGACACCTTCTGGGTCGGTCGGCTGGGCCAGGAGGGCGTCTCCGCGCTCTCCTACGCCTGGGCGATCGTCTTCCTCGTGATCAGCTTCGCGATCGGCTTCAACATCGCCGGCACGGTGCTCGTCGCCCAGAACAAGGGCGCGGGAAACATCGATCGGGTCGGCGGCGTCGCCGGGCAAACGATCTCGTTCGTCCTCCTGCTCTCCGTACTGCTGGGCGCGATCGGGTACGCGCTCTCGCCGTGGCTGCTCCGACTCGTCGGCGCCGAACCCGGCAGCCTCGAGTACACCTACGCGCTCCAGTACGTCCGCGTGGAGTTCCTCGGCATGCCCTTCATCTTCGCCTTCTTCATCTTCCAGTCGCTGCTGCAGGGCTGGGGGGACACCCGGACGCCGCTGTACCTGATGGCCGGGAGCGTCGCCCTCAACGTCGTCATCGACCCGTTCTTCATCCTCGGCTTCCAGGACAACGTCGTCTTCGCCTGGTTCGGCCTCGAGGGCCTCGAGGCCGCGCTCTACGAGGCGACCGGTTTCGACGGGCTGGCGGTGATGGGGGCGGCGGTCGCGACGATCATTTCCCGAACGCTCGCGGCCGCCGTCGGGCTCTGGCTGTTGCTCTCGGGTCGGGTCGGCATCCAGCTCTCGCCATCCGACTTGCTGCTCGAGCGGGAGACGGTCAAAAAGATCGTCACCATCGGCGCGCCCGCGAGCGTCGAGGTGAGCACCAGCGCCGCGAGCGTAACGATCCTGACCGCACTCGTCGCGCTCGCCGGGGCCGAAGCCGTCGCGGCGTACGGCATCGGCTCCCGGGTCACGTCGGTGGTCGTCCTGCCGGCGATCGGGCTGGCTCGCGGGGTCGAGACCGTCGTCGGGCAAAACCTCGGCGCCGAGCAGGTCGACCGGGCGAAGCGAGGCGTCTACGCCGGCATCGGACTGATAACCGGGGCGTTGCTTTGCTTTTCGGTCGTCGTGTTCGCCCTCGCGTTCCCAATCATCGACGTGTTCGTGGCGGGTTCGGGCGCCGACACGGTGATCGGTATCGGCGGCGAGTACCTCCAGATAATCAGTCTCTCGTACGTGTTCCTCGGGGTCTTCTACGTCGTCCAGGGCGGTTTCCGCGGCAGCGGCAGCACTCGAACCGCGATGGCCTTCGCGATCCTCGGTTTCATCGTGTTTCGGGCGGCGTTCGCCTATACGCTCTCGGTCCAACTGGAACTCGGTGCGACCGGAGTCTGGTACGGCGAAGCGATCGCGAACGTCTGCATGGTCGTCTTCGCCGGGCTCTACTTCCTCCGCGGAACCTGGACCGAGGGCGTCGTCGAACGGGGCGAGAAACCGACCGCGACCGGGAGCGAAACGGGCGGCTCGAGGCGCGTCTCCGACGTCGACTCACGCGATCGATGACCGACGGTTCCGCGATCCGCAGATTATTGTGGACGGCTGGTGTCGAAGGTGGTATGACGATCACGTCGACAGCGCCGGGAACTCGCCGCGGTCAGGACGATGGGTGAGGAGTTTTCGACCGCGAGTTCCGTCAGGGACGCTGACGGCCCCCTCGATCGGGCGCTCAACTGGCTGTTGCTCACCGGAAACCGGCTGTTGGTCGCGGTCGGACTCACGATCATCGCCGTTCTCGCCGTGTACGGGCTGATCCAGGCCGACGTCATCACCGTCGGCCCGAACAGTGTGGCCGAGACGGCGTTCGGCAGCGGGTTGATCTCCGGAACGTTGACGCTCGTCACCGTCGCGCTCTCGATCAACCAGCTGATTCTCTCGCGCGTGTTCGGCTCGCCCGACGGATTACGGGACAAACTCGACGGAACGCGGGAACTCCGCACGCGCGTTCGCGACCACGCGGGAGAGTCCGCGACGCCCAACGATCCAGCGGAGTTCCTCTCGCTCATCGCCGAAACATTGTCCGACCACGCCGACCGATTCGAAACGGCCGCCGGAGACGCCGTCGCCGGGGAGCCGTCGGTGCGTTCGTACGCCGAGGGAATTCGCTCGTACGGCGAGAGCATCGACGAGAAGATCGAGAACGGGACGAACATCGTGGACGTCCTCGCCGTCATCATCGGCACCGAGTACGCCCGAAACCTCACCGCGACCGAGTACGTCGGCCAGGAACACGAGGAGTCGCTCTCGGAGGACGCCCACGAGGAACTCGAGGCGATCGACGACCTGCTCGAGTCGATCGCGATCACCCGGCAGTTCTTCAAGACGCTCTCGCTGCAACAGGACTTCGCGAGACTGTCCCGGGTCGTCGCCTACACGGGATTCGTCGCGCTGCTCGCCAGCATCGTGCTCACGCTGCTGTACCGCCCCGAGGGGATGACGATCGATCCAGCGTACGCGCCGCTCGTCGTCAGCGTCGGACTGGGCGTTATTCTCACGCCGCTGACGATCTTCATCGCGTACATCCTCCGGGCGGCGACGATCGGCAGACGGACCGTCTCGGTCGGTCCGTTCGTGCCGCCGGAAGATCGGGAAGACGGCTCCTGAACTGGCACACCAGGTTCGATCCCCCCTTCCAGAAGACCAGTTCCGACTCGCACACAGCTAAGGAGCTGTGTCCGTAACTCCTTCCCATGCTTCACGCCGAAGGCCCCCTGCTCACCGTCGACGTCGGCGAGCGAACGGCCGAGAGAATCGAGATCAACGACACCCTCGAGCGCACCGTCGGCGGCCGCGCGCTCGCGACCGCGCTCGCCCACGATCGAATCCCGTTCGACGCCGACCCGTTCGGCCCCGAGAACCGGGCGTACCTCTCGACGGGTCCGCTTCAACTGTCGCAGATGTCCTTTACCGGGCGGATGAACATGACCGCCCTCTCGCCGCTTTCGGACGGGCTGGCGTCGACCAACGCCGGCGGCTACCTCTCGAGAAACTTCGCTGAGACCGGCATCAGCGTCCTCGAGGTCGTGGGAGAAAGCGACGAGTTGCTCGCCATCCACGTGACCGACGAGGGTGTCGAGTTCGAAGCGGTGCCGGAACTCGAGGAGGCCACCGTTCCCGAAACGTCCGAGTACGTGGCCGAGCACCACGACCTCGACGCCGAGAACTGCATCGCGATCGGGCCGGCCGGCGAGAACCTCGTTCGCTTCGCGAGCGTGATGACCTTCGATTCGCGGGCCTTTGGCCGCGGCGGCCTCGGCGCGGTGCTGGGCTCGAAGAACGTCAAGTGCGTCACGTTCTCGGGTGATTCCCCGCCGACCGTCGACATCCCGAACCCGCCGGAGATGGACGTTCACCGGGAGGCCGCCCAGTCCGACGACCGGATGAAACGCCAGGGAACCACCGGGGGAACGGAGTTCATCAACGACAACTTCTCCCTGCCGACGAGATACTTCGAGGAGTACGAGTTCGAACACGCGGCGGGAATCGGCGGCAACGCCGTCGAGGAGAAGAAGTACAAGAAAGGCGCCTGCTCGGCGTGTGCCTACGCCTGCAAGCTCCCCACCAGGGACGAGGAGGAAGGTATCGAGACGGAGGGGCCGGAGTTCGAGACGGTGTACGCCTTCGGCTCCCTCCAGGGCGTCGGCGACATCGTCGACGTGATGAAGTCGAACGAGCTGTGTGACACCCTGGGGATGGACACCATCTCCGCGGGCGTCGCTGTCGCGGCCTATCTCAAGAGCGAAGATGCCTTCGGCGACGCCGATCTGGCCCACGAGATCACCGAGAAAATCGCCTACCGCGAGGGGATCGGCGACACGCTCGCCGAGGGCGTCCACCGCTCTCACGAGGAACTGGGCGTCGATGACTACACCGTCAAGGGCGTCGAGTTCGCCGCCCACGACGGCCGCGTGCTCCACGGCCAGGGGCTCTCCTACGCCGTGGCGAACCGCGGCGGGGACCACATGTACGCGAGCATGCTGAGCCTCGAGTACAGCGGCGAACTCGACCCCGAGGGCACCCTCGGCAAAGCCGAAACCCTGGTCGACCAGGAGAACTACGCCGCCTTCCGTGACTCGGGCGTGGTCTGTGCCTTCGGCGGCGACTACGTCACCGACGAGCGCCTCGCCCAGCTGTTCGACGCCGACTACGAGGAACTGATGGCCGTCGGCGCCAGAACCGTCGAACGCGAGCGTCACTTCAACAATCGGCGCGGCTTCGATAGCGAGGAGGACGGCCTCCCCTACGAACTGCCGGACCTCGAGGACGCCATCGGCGAGTACTACGAGGCCCGCGGCTGGAACGACGACGGAACGGTACCCGACGACGCGGTCCGGTCGGCGTCGTCGTCTGCGGACTGAGGCTCGTCGGTATCCCGGTGCAGAACAGCCCACGTTCTCCTCAGGCGCCGAGCCAGCTTCCGGTCGACACCTCGTGGCCGTGCTCCCGGCAGATCCTGGCGCTCCGCTTGCGAACGCTGCGGGCGGACGGAAACCGTTCCTTGGTTCGGATCTCCGCCTGAATCCACTCGGCCAGTTCTCGAGCGGGCTCCTTGCCGGCGATATCGCGAACCTCGCGGACGCCCTTCTCGTAGGCGTTCCGTCTCGATCCTTCCTTTCGCTTGGCCGCCTTCTGGGTTCCGAGGTCGAACGTCTCCTGTGTCGTTCGATCGATCTCCGCGAGCAGTTCCGTGGTAAACTGCGTCATACTCTCTGGGTGTACGACAGAGCCCCAAAGCGGTGCGGGTTGCAGCGATCGCGAACGCCGCCAGTCACTTGGCCTGTTCGGGGACGGAAACCGCTGTCTCGGGTTTCGACTCGAGAACGTGGCGGTCGGGTAGTTCCGGCTCCGGCTCCCGGCCGACGGTGAAGAACCGCTCGGTGCGCGTGAGTTCTTCGGTAGCGGGGCTCGGCTTCGCGAACCGCTCGTACTCGACGGCGACACCCTCCGGTTCGGGCGCGATGCGAACGGCTGCGAGCTGGTAGGACGGGTAGAACACCGGCGGCAGTATGCCGGTGATCCCGTCCCGCCGGTGGAGGCGCTTGAGCCACGTCCCGCTGTTCACGAGGACCCCACCGTCGACCTCCCGGATGGTCGGTCGGTGCGTGTGTCCGTAACAGAAGATCGTCGTCTCGGGTTCCTCGGCGAAGATCTCGCGGGCGGCCTCGACGTACGGCGTTTCCGCGTCGACCGTGAGGTCGGTTTCGAACACGCCGAAGCGGTCGACGGTCTTCCTGACGTCCCGCCGGATGAAGTACAGCGGGATGCCGACGAGCAACAGCAGGCCGGCGACGGCCACGTTGATCGCGAGGAAGAACCAGGCCGCCGTTCCGGCCGTCCCGAACTGTCCGAGGAACGCCGTCGTCCGGTCGACGGGGGCCGACCAGATCCCTACCAGATCCAGCCCTGCGAGTACGGCCAGGATAGCGCTCACGTTGAACAGCAACAGGAACGGAACCAGCGAGTAGCGCAACAGCGGGTTCATCTCCCGGTAGAAGTACTTTGAGAGCAACCAGACGGGCATCCGTTCGGTCGGGGTGACCGCCTGGACGTCCTTCAACCAGTTGTACCGCCCCCGATCCGAAAGTTGACCCGCTCGGCTGGTGACGAGGGTGTTGTAGTAGTAGCCAAGCGGCGTCGCGTGGGGGTTCCCCCAGTCTTCGATCCGGTTGTTCGGATCCTGCTGGTGGCCGTGCTCGAAGTGAATCGCCTGATCGCCGACCCGTCGACTGATCGACTGGTCGGTGACGAGATCGATATTGTAGTCGGCGAAGCGCTCGACGTACTCGTCGTAGGCGGCGAGTTCGTGGTCGTGGTTGCCCGGCAACAGCGTGATCGGAACGTTCTCGCCGGTCGCCCGGAACTGTTCGAACAGCTCCGGGTAGGTCTCCTCGAGCACGTCGAACTTCTCGATCCCCTCGACGGTCGTGAACTCCCAGAGGCCGAACGCGTCGCCGTTGATGATCAGTTCGGCGTTCTCGTCGGTCCGCTCGAGGCGCTCCAGAAAGGTGAACAGTTCCTCGAGAAAGTCGACCTCCTCGAGTTGCTCGTCGCCGCCGATGTGCAGGTCGCTTACGACGTAGTAGACCCGGTCATCGGTGTCAGTGCCCATCGTCACAGATGCGCGTCTCTCGCGCAAAAAGGATTCTCTTCTCCGCGTGCTCGTTTCACCGTGACGTTATCGGCGGGTGAGCGGCACGTGAACGAGCGAGTCGGGTACGGAGTACGTGGCGTGGCGATTCGGCAACGACGATCACGGGTAGTGATCGCTCGGAGTTCGGTCCCCCGAGCAGGGGTGATCCGTCCGGCGCCGGTCGGTGGGGGACTGGTGACGGCGCCGACAGTTCAGGAGGCGTTAGCAGTCGGCGTCGACCGCAGCGTCCTCGGTGTCGTTCTCGAACTCGGTGTCCTCAGTGTCGTCGACCTCGGCGTCTTCGTCGCCGATCTCATCGAGGTGGTCCTCGAGGTCCGTCGCATCAGCCGCCTCCTCGGGGAGGTCGACCGAGACGTCCTCGTCGTAGTCGAAGGTGACCGTTTCCGTGCCGGTCAGTACGATCTGACCGGATGTCGGCACGTCGTCGGCCTCGTCGAACGTGAGACAGAGTTCGATCTCGGTGACGGTCTTCACCGGCAGTTCGGTCTCCTCGTCGATCCACATCGTGACCGTGACGTCGAGGTCCTCCTCGAGTTCCTCGAGCAGTTCGTCGTCGGTCATCGCCTCGTCCTCAGCGCCGTTGGACGCTGCGTCGTACTCGTCTTCGATCAGCGCCCAGTACTCGGCTGCGTCAGGCGTGAACTCGACGACGGTCACGTCGGTGCCGTCGTGCTCTTCGTGGCCGACGACCTCGGCGTCAGCGGCGGCGGCGATCGTGAGTTGCTGGTCGAGGGGGTGCTGGTGGTCGAACGTCTCGTCGTCCGCGTCGATCGACACCCAGTCGGAGTCCGCACCGAGGGCATCGTTCGTGTAGATGGTGTCGTCGACGTAGTACGTCGACACCCCGTGTTCGCTCTCGACGCCGTCGAAGTTGGTTGTGACCGTCTGATGGTCACTCATCCGATCGTTCGCGACGTCGACTGCACCGGAGCGGTCGATCGCCGTCTCGGTTTCGAGGGTTTCACCCTCGCTCGTGACGCTCATCGTTAGTTCGCTCTCGACGTCGTAGGCGTACGACTCGAGGTCCGCGTCGGGGTGGTCGGCCGACGTGTCGTTCTCGGCGACGGCGACACCACCGACGGTGCCGGCGGAAACGACGCCGACCGCGACGACCAATACGAGCAGGCCAGTAAGCAATGATTTCGTCTGTGTCATGTCTACCGCATGCTGACAGTTCATGATCACATATTTATCAGTATGCAAACCGACATACAATTATTAAAATTATATGTAATGCTAGCTCAGACAATAGATGTTAAAAAATCTATTTAAGCGCACGGTTGCCTGGCGACTCGCCGAGTCAGGAGTTGGGTCGAACTCCCAAGTTGCCTACACACGAGTGCTCGCGAGGTCGTCTACCCGCCGTAGACGGACGGAACGAGTCGAAGCACATCGCTCGTCTCGAGAGGCGTCTCGAGTCCCTCGAGGTGGCGCACGTCGGTCTTGTTCTTCGTGACGACCGTCTTCCCGGCGAGATCGTCGCCGTCGACGAGTCGGCCCTCGAGGGCGGGGTAGGTCGTTTCGAGCTCCGCCAGGAGTTCGCCGACGGTGTCCGCATCGGTGTCGAGACGGACGGTCTTTTCGCCGAGATCCTCGCGGAACGGGCCGAAGAACACGCACTCGAGTTGCACGCAGTACTCTATCGAGCGTCGACTCTTGTATTCGACGGTTGCGTACCCGGTTTCGGCTTCACGGCACAGAGCCGGTTTCGAGCAACGATCGACCTCGAACCTCCGACTCGGTCACCGTTCGAGGTCGATGTCGGCACAGACAAGCCGGCTGCCAGTCGGCTCCGCGGTGGGGTCGTCCCCGTCGGTCACGACCGTGAGAGCGGGGTCCGTCCCGGCGTCACCCGGCAGTTCGACGACGGCTCCGGCGAGCAGCGGGGCGACGACGCCGGCCGCGACCGCCCGCGGATCCGACAGCGGCGCCGCGACCCGCACCCGATCACCGGACTCGAGGCCGAACTCGGACCCGACCTCGCGAGCGGCCCGGATCACTGCGCCGTGGCTGTACGTCCGGTCGCCGTCGGTCAGCAGCGCCGTTTCCGGGTCGATCTCGAGCGGCGGGAACGACGGGTTCTCGCTCCAGAGGCTGGCCTCGAGGTGGTGAACCCCGGGATCATCGGGTTGTTCGCCGTAGCCGATTCGCTGGGCGCCCGGTGCGAGCGTGTAGGACTCGAGGTCCTCGACGGGCGCAACGATCGCGCGGAGGTCACGCGCCGCCTCGTCGTTTCGCGGCGGCTCGAACCGGGTCGTGCCCTCGAGCAGCGCCGTCCCGAAAAACGAGAGGAGCGCCAGCGGCCCGTCGCCGACGATGCCGACGGTGACGCCGCGGCGAACGCCCGAGTGGCGGAGGAAGTTACCGGTCTTCCAGGTAGACGTACAGAGCCAGTGGTAGTCGTACTCGCGACCCGTCGAATCGCGGAGTGCGGGCGCATCGCTCCGCCGGTCGCGGGCGAAGAGGTCCCCGACGGTGTCCATAGCGGTGCTTTCGTCCCACCCGGGAAAAGATCGCTGATTCGGTCAGAACGTCCGCTTGATCTTCTCGAAGAAGCCTTCGTTGACCTCGATCTCCTCGCCGCCGGCCTCGGCGAACGCCTCGAGGGCGTCCCGCTGTTCCTCGTTCAGGCTGTCGGGGGTGACCACCTGAACCTGCACGTAGAGGTCACCCTGCCCGCGACGCTGGAGTCGCGGCATCCCTTTCCCCTCGAGGCGGAAGGTTTCGCCGCTCTGGGTTGCTTTCGGAACCTCGAACTCGACGGCGCCCTCGATAGTCGGCACCTCGACGGTGTCGCCGAAGGTCGCCTGCGGGAACGAGATCGGTAATCTGTACCTGAGGTCGTCGCCCTCGCGTTCGAACGTCTCGTGCTCGCGGACGCCGACGTCGATCAGCAGGTCGCCGTTGGGGCCGCCGTTGGGACTCGGTGCACCCTCCCGCTCCATCCGCAGGGTCTGCCCGTCTCGGATACCCGCCGGAATTTCGACGGTGAGCGTCGCCTCCTCGCGAGTGTATCCCTCGCCACGGCAGTCCGAACAGGTCTCCGAGTAGAGCGTCCCCTCGCCCTCACACCGCGGGCAGGTCGTCGTCTGCTGGACCCGCCCGAGTGGGGTCTGCTGGACCTGCGTCACCTGGCCGCGTCCCTGACAGTCCGGACAGGAACTGGCGTCGGCGTCGGGCGGGTGGCCCTCGCCGTTACAGCTCTCGCAGGCTTCCGGGCGGGTCACGGTAAACTGCTTTTTCGCGCCGGAGAACGCCTCCTCGAGGTCGACCTCGACGGCCGTGCGCATATCCCGGCCTTTCCGGGGGCGGTTTCGGCCCTGGCCGCCCATCCCGCCGCCGAACACCTGCTCGAAGAGGTCGCCGAGACCGCCGCCCATCCCGCCACCGCCCATCCCGCCGAACGGGTCGCCGCCCGCGCCACCGGCGTCGAACCCGTGCTTTTCGGCCTGCTCGAACCGGTCGTGACCCATCCGATCGTAGGCCTGCCGTTTCTCCTCGTCGGTCAGCACCTGTTTGGCCTTCTGGATCTTCTTGAACTTCTCCTCGGCGTCCGGATCGTCGCTGACGTCCGGATGGTACTCCGTCGCCTTGGTCCGGTAGGCCTGTTTGATCTCGTCGGCGGAGGCGTCGGAACTCACGCCGAGTACGTCGTAGAAGTCCTCGCTCATTCGTTACCCACCGATACTCGGTTGAGACACTTGAAACGACCGTTCTGCGTGCCCGCCGAACTGCGCTTCTCGAGTCGGTCGCGGCGGTTCGCTCGAGGGACCGAGCTCGAGGCGATCGACTCGAATCGACTTCGACTCGTCCTTTCAGTCCTCGTCGTCGTCTTCGACATCTTCGAAGTCGGCGTCGACGAACTCCTCGCCCTCGTCCGCGTCGGGGCCGGGGTTCGGACCGCCGCCCATTCCGCCGCCACCGGCACCGGCGGCCGCTTCCTGCTGCTGGTAGATCTGCTTGCCGATCTCCTGAAGCTCCTTGCTCAGGCTCTCGGTCGCGGCTTCGATCTCTTCGGCGCCCGCGTCGGTGTCGTCGATCGTCTCCTCGAGCTCCTCGACCGCGTCGTCGATGCTCGCCCGGAGGTCGTCGTCGACCTGCTCGTCGTTCTCCTCGAGCAGGGTTTCGGCCCGCTGGATCGTCGCCTCGGCGGTGTTGCGGGCTTCGATGCGCTCGCGGCGCTGCTTGTCCTCTTCGGCGTGTTCTTCGGCCTCGGCCTGCATCTTGTCGATCTCGGCGTCGGAGAGGCCGGCGCCGCCCTCGATCGTGATCTCCTCGCTCGTCCCGGTGCCCTTGTCCTCCGCGCTCACGTTGACGATACCGTTCTCGTCGATAGAGAACGAGACCTCGATCTGCGGCGTTCCGGCGGGAGACGGCGGAATACCGGTCAGGTGGAACTCGCCGAGCATCTCGTTTTTCTCGGCGAGTTCGCGCTCGCCCTGGAACACCCGGACCTGCACCGAGGTCTGGTTGTCCGCGGCGGTGGTGAAGATCTTGCTCTCCTCGGTGGGAATCGTCGTGTTCTTCTCGATGAGTCGCTCGAAGAGGCCGCCTTTGACCTCGATACCGAGCGAGAGCGGCGTCACGTCGAGCAGAACGATGTCGTCGACCTCGCCGCCGAGCACGCCGCCCTGGATCGCCGCGCCCAGCGCGACGGCCTCGTCCGGGTTGACGTTCTTCTGTGGCGGCTCGCCGATGAGCTCCTCGACTTTCTCTGCGACCTGGGGCATCCGGGTCGAGCCGCCGACGAGCAGCACCTCGTCGATGTCGCCCTTCTCGTAGCCCGCGTCCTCGAGGGCCTGCTCGGTCGGCTCGACGGTGCGGTCGATCAGGTCGCTGGTGAGCGACTCGAACTTCGCGCGAGTCAGGCTCTCCTCTAGGTGGATCGGGCCGTCGTCGGTCGCCGTGATGAAGGGGAGGTTGATCTCCGTCTCCTTTCGGCTCGAGAGCTCGATCTTGGCCTCCTCGGCCGCGTCCTTGAGTCGCTGGAGAGCCTGACGATCCTCACGGAGGTCCATCCCGTGGTCGGCCTCGAACTCCTCCGCGAGGTAGTCGATGATCGCGTGGTCCCAGTCGTCACCGCCGAGGTCGTTGTCCCCGTTGGTCGCGACGACCTCGTAGACGCCGCCACCGAGGTCGAGGATGGAGACGTCGAAGGTACCACCGCCCAGGTCGTAGACCAGGACGGTCTGATCCGAGTCGTCGTCGAGGCCGTAGGCCATCGACGCCGCCGTCGGCTCGTTGATGATGCGCTCGACCTCGAAGCCGGCGATCTCGCCGGCGTCCTTGGTCGCCTGGCGCTGGCGGTCGGAGAAGTACGCCGGCACCGTGATCACGGCCTTCTCGACGTCGTCGCCGAGGTACTCCTCGGCGTCGCGTTTGATCTTCTGGAGGATCATCGCCGAGATCTGCTGGGGCGTGTACTCCTCGCCCTCGATCTCGACGGTGTAGTCGTCTTCGCCCATGTGGCGCTTGATCGAGGCGATCGTCTTCTCCGGGTTCTGAATCGCCTGGTTCTTCGCCGGTTTGCCGACGAGACGCTCCTCGTCGTCGGTAAAGGCGACGACGGAGGGTGTCGTCCGATCACCCTCTGCGTTCACGATGATCTCCGGGTCACCACCCTCCATGACCGCGAACGCACTGTTCGTCGTCCCGAGGTCAATACCGAGAATCTTGTTACTAGCCATCTGGGATCCACTTGTGCGCACTTTGTTTTAAAGGTTGCTACACCACGCGAGCCGGCGAATAAAATCTACGACCGGCTACCGAGAATGTTGTCACTCGGCGGCTAAGCGTCCTGAAAACAACCGTTCGAACACCGCATCCGGTGAGGAGTTACTCGTCGCTCGAGGTGGACTCTTCGGCTCCGTCGGCCGTCTCGTCTTCGGGGACGTTCCCACCCAGTTCGACCGCCGGATCTGCATCCTCCTCGTCGGCGTGCTCGTCCGCCTCCGACTCCGCTTCGAGTTCGCCGTTGCTCACCGTCACCTGGGCGTTCTGGATGACCTTCCCACCCATCTCGTAGCCCGGCGTGAAGACGTCGGCGACCGTTCCCTCGGGCTGGTGGCTGTCGACCTGGACCATCACCTCGTGGCGCTGCGGGTCGACGTTCGCTCCCGGCTCCGGATCGATCTCGTCGACGTTCTCGTCGTCCAGGACGCGGTCGAACTCCCGCATCGTCATTTCGACACCCTCGCGCAGGCTCTCGACGTCGTCGCTCTCCTCTTCGAGGGCGCGCTTCAGGTTGTCCCGGACGCCGACCAGCCGCGAGACGAGATCCTCCGTCGCTCGCTCCTCGAGTTGGTCCTGGCGCTTCTTGGCTCGCTTCTTGTAGTTCTGGAAGTCTGCCTGCGTGCGTTTGACCGTCGATTTCAGCTCATCGACCTCCTCGTCGCGCTCGGCAAGGGTCTGCTCGCGCGCCTCGAGTTCCCCCTGGAGCGCCTCGATCGTCTCGGCCTGGGCGTCGACGCGCTCGCGCAGGTCCTCGAGTTCCGCCCGCTGGTGGGCGACAGTCTCCTGTGCGCTCTCGGCGATCGAGCCCACCTCGCGAGCGAGCTCGTCGTCGTACGCGGCGACCCGATCCAGAACGTCCTGGACGTCGTCGCTCGTCTCCGGGGTGATCTCCGCCTCAGGGTCGTTCTCAGACGTCCGCTCGGCCTCCTCGTCGGGTTCCTTCCCTGACGGGACATCCCCGGTCGCGTTCATGCCCTCGTCTTCGCTCATATGCCTGTCAAGGAACAGCGGTAATAAAAGGGTTGAGGTCCGCCCGCCGTCCCCCACGGCGGTTGCGCGGGAACTATATGTCCTACTGGCCGATCATCCCATGTGGCTCCACGACCGCCCGATCCGGACTCGCTCGCGCTCAGCTACGAAGACGGGACGATCCGCGTCGACGGTCCGGAACGGACGCTCGCTACGCTCGAGAGCGAACTCGAGACGACAATGGACGGGACGCTGGGTCTCGAGTTCGATCCCCGCTCCGAGACGGGACGAGCGCCCGCGTTCCGGTACGCGCCGCTGCGGGTCGCGCTGGCTCGAGGACCCCATACCGTCGACGACAGGGTGCTGTCTCTCGACTCCCTCCCCGAACTCGAGTCGGCCTACGAACTCCGAGAGTACCAGCGGGCGGCGCTCGGCGACTGGCTCGCGACGGATCGGTGGGCCGCCGCTGATGTGTCCGCCTGGAGCGGCGACCGCCCGCTCGAGGCCGCCCCCGCCGGCGTCCTCGAACTCCCGACAGGCAGCGGCAAGACGGTGATCGCGCTGAAGGCGATCGAGCGCCTGTCGGTGCCGACGCTGGTCGTCGTTCCGACGATCGATCTCCTCGAACAGTGGCGCCGCGAACTCGAGCGGGAGTTTTCGGTTCCGGTGGGCCAGTTCGGCGGCGGCGAGCAGCGACTCGAGGCGCTCACGGTGTCGACGTACGACTCGGCGTACCTGAAGGCCGATTCCGTGGGTGACCGCTTCGGCCTGGTCGTCTTCGACGAGGTTCACCACCTCGGCGGCGAGGGCTACCGCGAGATCGCCCGGCTGCTCGCCGCACCCGCCCGACTGGGTCTCACCGCGACCTTCGAGCGCCCCGACGGCGCCCACGAGGTGATCGAGGAGATCGTCGGCCCGCTCGTCCACCGCGTCGACGTCGACGAGCTGGCGGGCGACCACCTCGCGAGCTACGACGTCAAGCGACTCGAGGTCGACCTCACCCCCAACGAGCGCGCGGAATACGAGGAGAACCAGGAGGTGTTCGCGAACTACCTGGCCCGCTCGAGCATCAGCATGCAGAGCGGCTCGGACTACCAGGAACTCGTCAAGCGCTCGGGCTCGGACCCCGCCGCCCGCGAGGCGTTGCTCGCCCGCCAGCGCGCCCGCGAGATTACTTACGGCAGTCGGGCTAAACTCGAGGCACTCGAGGGGATCCTCGCGGACCACCGCGGCGAGCGAACCATCGTCTTCACCGCCCACAACGACCTCGCCTACGACGTTAGCGAGCGGTTTCTGGTCCCGACGATCACCCACCAGACCGGTGCTGCCGAGCGCCGGGAGATCCTGAACCGGTTCCGCGAAGGGACCTACACCCGGATCGGAACCTCGAACGTCCTCGACGAGGGGGTCGACGTCCCCGACGCGAGCGTCGCGGTCGTGCTCTCGGGTAGCGGCAGCGAGCGGGAGTTCACCCAGCGCCTGGGGCGGATCCTGCGACCGAAAGCCGACGGCGGTCGGGCGATCCTCTACGAGGTCGTCTCGAGCGAAACCGCAGAGGAGCGAACGGCCGAGCGCCGCCGCGAGTGAGCCGTCAGAGCCAACCCGACCGTAGAAACGTCCCGACCGACTCGAGTCGAGCAGGTGGTCGTCCGACTGCTGGCACTGCCGGTCGTCCCCCCTGACGTCGACTACGGCGAAACCGTCCGTCGTTGCCCCGAAATCACCCAGTCATTACTCCCCGTAGGCGATCGTCGAGAGCAGCGCGTTCTCGGCCTGCCGGGAGTCCAGACGGGTGTGCTGGCAGACGACCGGCACGTCCGATCCGATCACGCTGGCGAAGTCCTCGCCTTTCGGGATCTCCTCGGGATCCTCGAACTCGTTGAACCGGAAGTGTGCGGTTCGTTCGGCGGGCACCGTCTTCTCGTAGGGTCCGATCGGTTCGCGGTCGGAGAAGTAGACGGTGATCTCGAGGTGCGCCTCCTCGTCGCCGGCGTTCAGCACGCACAGCGTCTCGTGGCTGGTCATCTCGGGTTCGGGGCCGGTGCTCTCTTCGGGGATGTAGCCCTCGGGGATGGCCCAGGTGTGCTTTCCGGTCATCGGCTCACTCGGGTATCGTCCCACGAACACGCGGATAACACATCGGCTTGTACCCTCAAGCGGAGCCGATTCAGCCGGTACCCGCCCGCGAGTCGGACGGTTTTTGGCGTCTCCGTCCCGACCAGGTATAGATGCTGACGAAGGATCTGCTGCGGGTCTCCCGCGCGGGCGGCGGCTACCACCCGCAGTTCGCCGGCCGCGAGCAGCGCCCGCTGGCGGCGCGGGTGATCGGCACGTTCCAGGGCCACGTCAACGAGCCCCGCGAACGTCTCGAGGCCGCCCTCGCCGACCTCGAGCCCGACGCGGACCACTTCAAACTCGCCCGGGGGTTCGCCGCCTTGCTCGAGCGCGAGGCGACCTTCGAGACGCGGGCCGCAGTCGATCCCGCCCGCGCCCGGAAGGCGGCGTTCGAGGCCGCCGAGGCGGTCGGCGTCGTGGGAGCGGACGAGCGAGCGATGGCGCTGGTGCGTGCCGGCGAATCGCTCGGGGTGTCGGCCGACGACCTCGAGGCGTCGCTGTACGCGGATCTCGAGGAGCGACAGGTGCTCGCCGAGGTCGACTCGCGGTGGGGTCCCGACGAACTCGTCGCCCAGTACAACCTCTCGCTGGCCCAGACGTCGCTGTTCGACGCGACGGAGGTGCGGGTGCGCTCGTCGGACCCGAAGGCGCTCGTCTCCGCGGTCAAGCGCCTGCGGCTGATGTACGAGATCCGGAAGACCGACGGCGATCGCGAGGTGATCGTGACCGGACCGACGCGACTCTTTCGCGCCACGCGCCGCTACGGCACCCGCTTTGCCCGTCTGCTGCGGACGGTCGCGAAAGCCGAGGAGTGGCGCCTCGAGGCGACGATCGACGATCGGGGCACCGAACGGACCCTGACCCTCTGCCACGAGGACCCCGTCGCCGTTCCCGACGCCGAGCCGGTCGCCGAGGTCTCCTTCGATAGCGCCGTCGAGGCCGACTTCGCGGCGCGGTTCTCGGCGCTCGACCTCGAGTGGGACCTGGTGCGCGAACCCGAACCGCTGGCGACGGGAACGCGCGTGATGATACCCGACTTCGCGTTCGATTATCGTCCTGCGGGCGCTGCCCGCAGGGCCTCGTCGGAGTCGTCCGACGGAGGCCACGTCGAGTTCCGGGTCTACTTCGAGATCATGGGCTTCTGGACGCCCGAGTACGTCGAGAAGAAGCTCGGGCAGCTCGCGGAGCTGGAGGACGTCGACATGATCGTGGCCGTCGACGAATCGCTGGGGGTCGGTGCGGAGATCGACGCCCGCGACCACCGAGCGATTCCCTACGCGGGCTCGGTCCGGATCAAGGACGTTCGAGACGTCCTCCGGGAGTACGAGCGGAACCTGGTGGCCGAGAGCGCGCTCGCCTTGCCAGAGGAACTCGCGCCGAAAGCGGACGTCGTCACGCTCGAGACACTCGCCGCCGATCACGGCGTCAGCGAGGACGCCCTCGAGGGCGTGGCGTTTCCCGACCACGAACTCGTGGGTCGAACGCTGATCCGACCGTCGGTGCTCGCTGAACTCGAGGACGCGATCGAATCCGGTCAGTCGCTCGCCGAGGCGGAGGAAATCCTGGACGAACGAGGGGTGAGCGACTCGAGCGCGATACTCTCGCGGCTCGGCTACCGCGTCGCCTGGGAGGGACTCTCCGGCGGCACGATCGAGAAGCGGTAGGGGCGCCGCGAACCGGCCGTGGGACGCCGGCTCACTTCTCGTTGACGGAGAGCACCCGCCCCGCCGCGACCGTCTGTCCCATGTCGCGGATGGCGAAGCTGCCGAGTTCGGGAATCTCGCTCGAGGGTTCGATGCTCAGCGGCTTCTGTGGCCGCAGCGTGACGACGGCGGCGTCGCCGGCCTGGATGTAGTCCGGGTTCTCCTCTTTGACCTCGCCGCTCGAGGCGTCGAGTTTCTGGTCGAGCGACTCGATCGTACACGCGACCTGGGCCGTGTGAGCGTGGAACACCGGCGTGTAGCCCGCCGTGATCACGCTCGGGTGTTGCATGACGACGATCTGGGCCTGGAACGTTTCGGCGACCGTCGGCGGGTCGTCGGCGGGGCCGCAGACGTCGCCCCGGCGGGTGTCGTCCTTCCCGATGCCGCGGACGTTGAAGCCGACGTTGTCGCCGGGTTCGGCCCGCGGGATCTCCTCGTGGTGCATCTCGATCGTCTTCACCTCGCCGCCGACGTCGCTGGGCTGGAAGGAGACGCTGTCGCCGATTTCCATCACCCCCGTTTCGACGCGGCCAACGGGGACGGTCCCGATCCCGGAAATCGTGTAGACGTCCTGGATCGGCAGCCGTAGCGGCGCATCCGTCGGCGGCTCGGTTTCGGGGAGGTTGTTCAGCGCCTCGAGGATCGTCGGCCCGTCGAACCACGGCGTGTTATCGGAGTGAGAGGCGATGTTGTCGCCCTCGAACGCCGAGATCGGGATGAACGAGGCGTCGTCGGTGCTGAACCGGACCTGATCGAGCAGGCTCTTGACCTCGCTGACGACCTCGCGGTAGCGGTCCTCGTCGTAGTCGACGACGTCCATCTTGTTGACGGCGACGATGAGTTCGCCGATTCCCAGGGTTCGCGCCAGGAACACGTGTTCCTGGGTCTGCGGTGCGACGCCGTCGTCGGCGGCGACGACGAGCACGGCGTTGTCCGCCTGGCTTGCGCCGGTGATCATGTTCTTCACGAAGTCGCGGTGGCCGGGCGTGTCGACGACCGTGAAGTAGTACTGGTCGGTGTCGAACTCCTGGTGGGCGATGTCGATCGTCAGCCCCCGCTCGCGCTCCTCGGCTAAGTTGTCCATCACGTAGGCGAACTCGAAGCCGCCTTTCCCCTTTTCGGCGGCCTCCTCGCGATGCTGTTCGATGACGTGTTCGGGCACGCTCCCGGTCTCGAACAGGAGTCGGCCGACCAGCGTGGACTTCCCGTGGTCGACGTGGCCGATGATCGCCAGGTTCTGGTGCGGTTTGTCTGCCATAGTGATCCCACGTATGGTATGCTAGTACAGAACAAAAGGGGGAGGGGGAGTTACAGGAAAAACCGTTCAGAAGGGAAGTGAGACGGCGGTTTCTAGAGGTCGCGCTGTCTCCCCTTCGGCACCATCGACCGGAGTTCGCCGTGAACGTAGAGGCCGACGCCCAGCGGTTCGCGCTCGCCGGCCACCTCACGGGCGGCGATCAGGTAGCCCCAGTCACCGTCCCACTCGAGGTCCTGGTCCTCGCCGGCGACGAACCGGGCGGCCCGCTCGCGGTTCAACTCGATGACGCACGACGTCGCCTCGCGGCCGAAACGCTGGGCGACGTCGGTCGTGGGTTTCCAGTGCTCCTGTCGGGTCCGGAGACAGGTCATGCCCAGCGCCTCAACTTCGGCGGGCGAGGGTGCCTCGCCGGCGTACACCCAGATTTTGCCCGCCCCCTTCTCCCAGAAGGTGTGACCGTCGAACGTCTCCGGCGGAATGTCGAACCGGTCCGCGAAGTAGTCCACGACCTCCTCGCGGCTCGCCCGGCCCTTGACGGCGCGCTCGGCGGCCGTCTCCGGCAGGCGATCGAACCGCTGACCGACGTTCTCGGCCATCAGGCGGTCACCTCGAGTTTCGCCACGAAAAAGCCGCCAGTATCGTTGTGGTGGGGGTAGATCCGGGCGGTCTTCGAGAGGCATTCGTCGTACGCCTCATCCCCCCACTCGGTGACGCCGGGGGCGCACTCGAGGCCCAGATCGAACTCGACGACCCGACAGTCCTCCCGGTCGAGGGCGTGCTGGACGACGGCCTCGTTCTCCTCGGGAGCGAACGTGCACGTCGAGTACACCACCGTCCCGCCCTCGCGGGTGGTCTGGATCGCTCGCCGGAGAATGCCCTTCTGGATGCCCGCGACGGAGTGGACGTGGTCCTCGGTCCACTCGTCGAGCGCGTCGGGGTTCTTCCGGATCGTCCCCTCGCAGGAACAGGGGGCGTCGACGAGCGCCCGGTCGAAGGCGTCGATCTCGAGCGGTTTCAGCGAGTAATTCCGGGCGTCCTGGTGGGTGACGGCGACGCTCGTCGCGCCCAGTCGCTCGGCGTTGAACCGCAGCGCCGACAGCCGCCCGAGGTTGCTGTCGTTGGCGACGACCGTTCCCCGATCGTCCATCAGCGCCGAAAGCTGGGTCGTCTTTCCGCCGGGGGCGGCACAGGCGTCCCAGACGCAGTCCCCGGGCTGGGGGTCGAGAACGCCCGCCGGGACCGCCGACACCTCCTCCTGGCCGTGCGTGAATCCGAGGTACGACGCCCAGGTCGATCCCGGCGAATCCGTCTCGAGTTCCAGTACGCGCGGGTTCCAGTCGGCCTGCTCGTAGTCGACGCCCTCCTCCTCGAGCGTCGCGGTCGCTCGCTCGGGAGTCGCCTTGATCGTGTTCACGCGGACGACGTTCCCCAGCGGCCGCTCGCAGGCGTCGAGAAACGCCTCGAAGTCGTCGATGATCGGTCGATACCGCTCGAGTGGTTCCATTGGAGTCGGGTTCGGGGAGCCGGCGTTTGTGGGTTTCGAAGCGGTCCGTGGCGCTCCCTGGTTCGTCGCCGTCCACGCTTTTATATGCTGGCGCACAGTGGTTCCCGTATGCCACAAATTCGCATCCAGGGGGAGGAGGCCGAACTCGAGGAACCGACGCTCGTCGAGGGATTTCCGGGGCTCGGCCTCGTCGGGAAGATCGCCACGGACCACCTGGTCGATCAGCTCGAGATGCGCTACTACGGGAGCGTTCACTGCGACGGCCTCCCCCGCGTCGGTATCTACCGGAGGGGTGATCCGACGATTCGCCCGCCCGTCCGACTGTACGTGAGCGAAGAGCACGACCTTCTCGCGCTCCAGAGCGACGTGCCGATCAACTCACGAGCGGTCAGCGTCGTCGCCGACTGCGTGACGAGCTGGGCGATCGACCACGAGGTCCGCCCGATCTACCTGAGTGGGCTTCCCGCCGAACGCGACGGGCGGCCGGCGCTCTCCGGCGTCGCAACCGGCGACGCGGGCTCGGTTCTCGAGGACCACGGAATCGACCACCCGCCCGAAGACGGCGTTGTGAGCGGTCCGACCGGCGCGCTGTTGAACCGGGCGGCCCAGGTCGGCTACGACAGCCTCGGGCTGATCGTCGAATCCGAGCCGCAGTTTCCCGACCCGGAAGCCGCGAGCGTCCTGCTCGAGGACGGCATCGCGCCGATCGCAGAGCTCTCGGTCGACGTGGACGAACTGGTCGACAGCGCAGAAGAGATCCGCGAGCAGCGCGAGCAGTTCGCCCAGCGGATGCAACAGGCCGGCCAGGAGGAGAGTTCACAGGCGCGGCCGCTGCGGATGTACCAGTAACCCGTCGACCACCGTCGCATCGAGTCGCCCCCCGCCGCGCGACCCCGGCAGCTGACGTACCACCGGTGAGCGACCGACGTCGCCCGGCGCGACAAACCGTCGATACTTAGGTTCCCTCTCTCGAACGACACAGGCATGGCCATCGCTGAGGACGCCGAGGAAACCGACGAGGACGGGGCCGTCGGCTCGACCGCGGGCTCGAGCAGGGACGCCGAAACGGACGAGCGGCGAGAGGACCGCTACACCCGAAAGCGGTGCGTGCTGATCACGGGCTGTTCGTCCGGAATCGGGCGAGCGACCGCCCGGGCCTTCCTCGAGAAGGACTGGCTGGTCGTCGCGACCGCCCGCGACCCCGAGGATATCGCGGATCTCGCCGAACTCGGCTGTGAGACGCTCGCCCTGGACGTGACGGACCCCGAGCAGGTCGCGAGGGTCGTCGAGCAAACCGTCGATCTCGGCGGCGCGATCGACTGCCTCGTCAACAACGCCGGCTACGGCCAGTTCGGGCCGCTCGAGGACGTCTCAACCGCAGAGCTCCACCGCCAGTTCGACGTCAACGTCTACGGCCCGCACCGACTCACCCGCGCCGCCCTCCCGCACATGCGCGCGCAGGGCGAGGGCCGGATCGTCAACGTCTCGAGCGTTTTCGGCCGGATGGCGTTCGGCGGCACGGGCGCCTACTCGGGGACCAAACACGCACTCGAGGCGATGAGCGACGCCCTTAGAGCGGAGGCCGAGGAGTTCGGCGTCGACGTGGTGTTGATCGAACCCGGCGCAGTCGAGACGGAGTTCACCGAGCGGGTCGACGACGAACTCCCCCCGGAGGAGACGCGAACCCCGGCCTACGAGTCGCTGTACGAGATGATCGAGGAGGCCCAGCTGATCGGCGGCAGCGGACCGCTCGCGATCACTCCCGAGGAGGTCGCCGCGGCGATCCTCCACGCGGGAACCTGCCCGGAGCCGCCGGCGCGCTATCCCGTCGGCCCGCTGGCGGAGTACGGGATGTACGTCCGATATCTCCCGGACAGCCTCCGCGATACCGCCTACGGGCTCATCCGAAAGCTGGTCTGAGCCACTCGTCCCGTCAGAGGGCTTATGATTGGAGCGCAGGTAGATAGCGTATCGATATGTCCGACGACCCCTCCGAGATCGTACGCCTCGCCGACGGCGTCTCCGCGGTTCTCTACGGCGTCGTCGGCTGGATCTCGATCGGAATCGGCCTCGTCGCGGCAGCCGTCGTCCTCGGGCAACTCGCACAGGGCGGCGTGACGACGGGCGCGGTGATCCTCTCGACGCTCTGGCTGCTGACCGCGTTCGTTCTCGTCGCGCTGGGTGTCTTCGTCAACCCCCGACTTCGGCGACGGCTGAATCGCCGTCACGCCCCCTCGAAGTTCGGCCGAGTCCGAACCGTCGACCGACGAGTCATCCGCCCCGAGGAAAACTGCACTGAGCGATGCGTCGACTGTGACTCCCGGGTCGGCCGCGGGCTCCTCAGCCGATACCGCGAGGAGTACGCCGTCGCCGGCGTGCCAGTGTACACTCGCTCGGAGGGGGACAACCACTACTGCCTCGAGTGTGCGACCGACGAGCTGCCCGCGGTCGACGGACGCGAGGCGGCGACCGGGCCGGACGAGGGGGAACGCGGTCGCAGCGACGACGCGTCGACTGCGGACGAATCGGAGCTCCTCCTCGAGCGAGACGTCGACCGGTAGCGAGGCGGCGACCGGTAACGTCAACCGCCAGGTCATCGAACACGACCGACAGCCATGTTTCGCCGCGCCGATCATCACGCGAAAACGCCCGCCCGCGAGACCGCCCTCGCCTGCCTCGAGGCCGGGATTCGCGCGGCGAACCCCGCAACCGACGTCGAGAACCGGCTCGTACTCGATGGTGACGTGCTGCGGATCGACGACCGCGAGTACGACCTCGCGGCGTACTGCCGGGTCGTCCTCTGCGGCGGGGGGAAGGCCGCCGTCGGCGCGGCCCGCGCCCTCGAGTCGCTTCTCGGCGACCGCCTCGAGGAGGGGGTCGTCGTCCCGCCAGAGCCTCCGGAATCCGCAGACGGCCGACTCGAGTATCTCCCGGGGGACCATCCGACGCCGAGCGAGCGAAACGTGGCGGCGACCGAGCGGCTGCTCGAGGTTGCCGACCGCGCCGACGCCGACACCCTGCTCCTCGCGGTGATCACCGGCGGCGCGAGCGCGCTCTGGTGTGCGCCCGCCGAGGGGCTCTCGCTTTCCGACCTCGCAGCGACGAGCGACGCGCTGCTCGCTTCCGGAGCCTCGATCGACGAGATCAACGCCGTCCGCAAACACTGCTCGGCGATCAAAGGGGGCCAGTTGGCTCGAGCGGCGGCGCCCGCGACGGTCATCACCCTCGCGATCAGTGATGTCGTCGGCGACGATCCCACGGTAATCGGCAGCGGGCCGACGGTTCCCGACGAATCGACGTTCGCGGACGCCCTCGCGGTCTGCGAGCGCTACGGGCTCGAGGGGGAACTCCCCGAAACGGTGGTGCGCCGACTCGAGGCCGGCGTTGCCGGGGAGGTCCCGGAGACCCCGGGCGCGAGCGATCCGCCCTTCGAATCGACCCCGCTCGAGTGGCACCTGCTCGCCAACAATCGGACCGCCGTCGACGCCGCCCGCGAGGTCGCCGCGGAGCGGGGCTACGGGACGCTGGTGCTCTCGAGCCGCCTCCGCGGCGAGGCGCGCGAAGCGGGCCGGATGCACGCCGCCGTCGCCGAGGAAATCGTCGCGGCCGGCGATCCCGTAGAACCGCCGGCGGTGGTGCTCTCGGGCGGCGAGGTGACGGTGACGGTTCGCGGCGGCGGAACGGGCGGCCCGAATCAGGAACTCGCGCTGGCGGCGGCGCTCGAGTTCGAAGAGCGGAACACGCCGGCGGTGCTCGCGAGCGTCGACACGGACGGCGTCGACGGGCCGACAGACGTGGCCGGGGCGATGGTCGACCGCGAGACGGTCCGGGAGCCGGACGTCGCCCGAGCGGCGCTCGAGTCGAACGACGTCACTACTGCGCTAGAGGACTGGAATGCGCTGTTGACGTCCGGGTACACGGGAACGAACGTCAACGACCTGCGGGTACTCGTCCTCGAGGCGTGAGTCGCCGAACCGCGCGGGCGAGAGCCCGTCTCGAACCGAATCGCTGAACAGGCTTATACTGTTAGCGAGCGTACAGTACCTGATTCGAAGACGCCACCCGGTTTTTCTTGCGGGCTGTGTTCCTCCGAGTCGAGGTAGACATGTCATTACACCCCACGTCAGTCGAACGAGGTACCGAACCGGACGTCGCACCGGGCTGGGTGAACGCGAGCGCAATCAGTGCGATCGGCGGTGGCGTACTGCTCATGGCCGTCGGGCTTGCGCTCTTCACCGTACTCGACGAAGCACAGTTCGCGATCGTCGATCCGCTCGGCGTGATCGCGTTCCTCCTCATTGCACTCGGGTTGCCGGCGCTGTACGTAACCGAGCGGGAGCGATTCACCCGCCTCGAGCGGGTCGGCTTCGGCCTGTTCGCCGTCGGCTGGATCGGCGCGGTGATCGCGCTTCCCGTCGCGACGGTCACGATGCCGCCGGTTTCGGAGGCGGCGTTCCTCGTGTTCCTGGTCGCCGTCCTCGCCGCGATCGTCGGCGCGATCGCGTTCGGGGCGGCGAGTCTCCGGAACGAGGCGACGACGGTGCCCCGACTCAGCGCCTGGTTGTTCGTCCTCGCGCTGCCGATCGGCGTTCCGATCGCCGCCGCGTTCACCACCTACGTCATGGGGCAACTCGCCGACCCCTGGGCGGGACCGTTCGTCTGCTTCGGGATCGCCTGGATGGCGATCGGTCGCCACATTCGACGCGACCACGGCTTCGTCCAGAATCGAGAGACGACGGCCTGAGACCGATCGAACGAGAACTCGAGCGAAACGGTTCGCTCGTCGGATTGTGACCGTTCGCGACCGACGCTCGACGAGTCGCTACCGCAGACAGGCCGCGACGACCTCGAGCATGTCCTCGCCTTTTACCTCGTCGGCGAACAGCGGCACCCGCCTGACGTCGGTGCCGCGGAACAGTTCGTGGGCCTCGGCCAGCGCCGACTGCTGGACGTCCCAGCGCCGCTGACAGAACTCACAGCTCTCGAGATCGGGTTCCAGGAACTCCCCGCGGACGTCGTCTGTCACCTCTGCCAGCGGCTCCATCACGCGGTTGACGACGACGGTGCTGACGGGGATGTCGAACTCGTTCAGCTGTTCGCGCAGTCGTTTCGACTCGAGAACGCTCATCTGCTCGGGGACGAGCACGATCCGGAAGTCGGTGCGCTCGGGATCCCGCAGGGTGGCCCGCAGGCGCTCGATCCGCTCGCGGAGGATCTCGAGGTCCTGGAGGTCCTCGCCCTCCTGGGGCACCTCGTTCCCGAACATCTCCTTGATGCCGTCGACCATGCTGCCGATGCGCTGGCGGAAGGCGATCATCCGCCCCATCATCGTGTCCATGATCTCGGGTAACTGGAGCAGTCGGAGGGTGTGACCGGTGGGCGCGGTGTCGACCACCACGCGATCGAACCGGTCGTCGTCCAGATACTCGAGGAGTGTTTGCATGGCGACGGCCTCGTCGGAGCCGGGCATCGCGCCGCCGAACAGCATCTCCATCGGGGAGTCCTCGCCCATGAACTCACCCAGGCCGCCGAGTGCGTCGGGGCCGCCCTCGGCCGCGAACGCCGCCTGACTGTCCTCCAGCGCCGCGTCGGGGTCGATCTCGGCGGCGTACAGCGGGAGCTCGTCGAAAATCCGCTCCGGTCGGCTCGGGATGTCGGTTTCGAAGGTGTCGGACAGCGAGTGTGCGGGGTCGGTCGAGACGACGAGCGTTCTGGTCCCCCGGCGGGCGCTGTCGAGGGCCGTGGCCGCCGCCATCGTCGTCTTTCCGACGCCGCCTTTCCCCCCGTAGAGGACGTAGCTCGGGCCGTCGACCGGTTCGTCGGACGGCTCGACGTCGATCGTTTCGCGCTCTGCGACGGAGTCGGTCGGCGTCACCTCGATCGTGTTGTCTCCCCTCTCCCCTTCGTCGGCCTCGTCGACCGGTTCGACGTCGAGTCCACTCATAGCCGCCGATAGCCGGCGGCCACACGAGTATTCGTCGGTCTCGCTCGCCACACGAGTGCGCCGAGAGAACGTGTGCTATGTCACACGAACCCATTTATACAGTACTGAGTCGCTAAGGAGATGATAGTCTCTTAATAGCTACCGTTATCTGCCGGGACGCCGTGTCCCTGTACAGGTGGTGGTACGATGACACCGGAACTCTCCCCGAAACCGCGACGAAATCTTCGACGACCGAGCCGACCCCGGACACCTTCCCGTACACCGAGGGCGAACCGGGGCTCCCGCTTCCGGGCGCAGTCGCACGAGGGGTCCTCGCTGCGGCCGAAACTGACGGGTCACGCGAACCGATGCTGGCGTCGGATTCGAGGCGGTGTCCCGACTGCCACGGAGACCTCGTCAACGGGGCCGGTCTGTTCGCCTGTGTCGACTGCGACTGGTACGGATCGCTTCGGTAGCTACATTTCTCGACGTTCTCGAGCGGACGCGGCTGCGCAAACAGTTCCGACGACGATTCCCGAACGCACGGTTCGTCCGGCCCCTTCGGCGCGGGCCTCAGGCCGGCGCCATCGCGTAGTGTAACACGATCGCCAGGAACAGATACACTGCGATGAAGCTTGCAAGACGGATCGTACGCCGGTCTTCCAGCCGCACCGCGGCGACGGTCCCGGTGACGCCGGCTACCAGGTTGGGCCAGGCGGCGACCGACAGCGCCGGCAGAAACGCCATCCGAAGGGCGTGGGCGTACTGATCGACCACGACGGGGAGCGTCTCGAGCGAGCCGCTCGAGTACACTGCCGCCCCGGTCACGACACCGAAAGCGAGGACGAGCGATCCGACCCCCGTTTCGGCGAGTTCCTCGAGTTCCGACATACTATATCGAGATAGACACTATTTCTAAACCAATCGTGTGTCACACGACGCCGTTTAAATACTCCGTCGGTGGAGGGTGACGGTCGCAGCCGGTTCGACCGGGCCGGGCGGTTATCCGAAATAGGTCGCCAGCCGTTCCGCTGCCTCCTCGACGCGCGGGGTGACCAGCGCGAACCGGAGCCACTCCTCGCGGGCCGTGCCGAACGCCTCGCCCGGCATGCCGGCGACGCCGGTCTCGTCGATCAGTCGCTCGACGTTCTCGAGGGTGCCCGGATACCCCTCGAAGCGGGCCATCACGTAGAACGAGCCGTCGGGGCGGGTGTAGTCCGCCCCCGCCGCGTCGAGAGCGTCGGTGAACGTCTCGACCCGCTCGCGAAGGAGTTCCCGATTGGCCTCGTAGTAGGCGGGATCGGTTTCCCGAAGGGCGCGGAGGACAGCGTACTGGGAGGGACGGCTGCCGGCGACGTTGACGAGCATGTGCCGACTCCTGGCGTTGTCGACCAGTTCCGGCGGGAAAATCGCGTAGCCGACCCGGAAGCCCGTGATCGCCATCGACTTCGAGAAGGCGTTGGTGACGATGCAGTGATCCGAGTCGAACTGCAGGGCGCTCGCGAACTCCCCGGAGAGGTCGAAGTGATCGTACACCTCGTCGCTGATGAGGATCGCGTCGTTCTCTTCGGCGATTTCGACGAGTTCGGCCACTACCGACTCGGGGTACACCGCCCCCGTCGGGTTGTTGGGCGAGTTAGCGACGATCGCCGCGGTCTCCTCGCTCGCTGCCGCCCGAACGGCCGCTGGGTCGAGGTGGCCGTCCGCGGCCGTCGGAACGAACCGCTGGCGTCCGCCGAGCATCGTCGTCTTCCCCGGATAGTACGGGTAGACGGGATCGGTGAGGACGAACTCCGTTCCCGCGTCTCGCTCGAGCGCCCGCGCCATCGCGAGGTAGTTGGCCTCGCCCGCGCCGTGTGTGATGACGATCCGGTCGACGTCGACACCGCGTCGGTCGGCGATCTCCTCGCGGAGCTCCCGGAGCCCGTCGCTGGGCGGGTACTGGAACTGGTCGGGTTCGAAATCGGCGTACTCCCGTAAGCCGTCCCGAAGCGCCTCGGGCGGCTCCCAGTCGGGGTTCCCGCTCACCATGTCGATCACGTCTCGCTCCGCCCGTGCCGCATACCCCATCACATGGAAGAACAGCGGCGTCTCGTACTCCATAATACCTCTGTGCGGGCTCGAACCGTGGTTCTTTCGTCATCGATCGTGCTCTCGAGAGCGGTTCGTGATCACAGCGAGACGAACGTCCATACGTACCGGGCACGTAGCGTTCGCTATGGCCGATATCGATCCCGACTCGGAACCGCTCGAGTTCGACCCCGAAGCTGTGGTCCGCCAGTACTACGACCGCGTGGATAGAGAAGACGTGGAGGGACTGCTCGCACTGTTCGCCGATGAGATCCGCTACGATCGACCGGGCCAGGACGCCATCGAGGGGAAGGCGGCGCTCCGGGCGTTCTACGAGCAGGATCGGCCGCTCGAGGACGGCTCCCACGAGGTGGCGCAGGTACTGGTCGACGGCCGTCACGTCGCCGTTCGGGGGACGTTCTCGGGAGTGCAGAACGGCGAGCCGGTCGCCTTCGACTTCGCTGACCACCACGAGTTCGACGCGGACGGGCTGATCACCAACCGGTGGACGTACACGGACCGGGATACTGTCTGACCCGGTCCCTCGCTCAGCCGCGAGCCGGAGCCAGGACGCAAGCCAAACGTTTGACAACCGTCGCGTCCCTCGAGGACGGTATGAACGACGACATCGACCGCGAACTCCCGATGCGGGTGGCGGACGCCCTCCGCGAGCGGGAGGCGACCCTCGCCGTGGCGGAGTCTTGCACCGGCGGCCTCGTTGGCGCGGCGATCACTGCTGTTCCGGGCGCGACAGACTACTTCGACAGCGGCCTGACGACCTACGCCTACGACGCCAAGCGCCGCCACCTGGGGGTGAGCCGCGAGGCGCTCGACGAGTACGGGGCCGTCTCGGAGTCGGTCGCCCGGGAGATGGCTCGCGGCGTCCGCGACGTCTCAGACGTGACCTGGGGGCTCGCGACGACCGGCGTCGCCGGCCCGACCGGCGGCACCGAGGAGGACCCCGTCGGAACCGTCTACATCGGGGTCGCCTACGCCGGCCCGTGGGGAAGTGAGACGTCCTACGCGACCGTCTCGCGCTACGTCTTCGACGGCGACCGGGCCGCCGTGCGTGCGAAGACCGTCGAGCAGGCGCTCGCAGACGTCCTCGAGGAAGTCGAGGCGACGTCAGTCCCCGCGGACGGATAGTCCTCGAAAGAAAACTATTCGGTGGTCCCCCGAGCAGGTGGAGGTGATGAACAAACGGGGACACGTCCTCAACGCCGTATTGTTGAGCATCGGGCTGGGGTATCTCCTCGAGCCCACGGGCGACGAGACGACGTTCGCGATGATCGTCGCGATCGGGGTGCCGGTCATGCTCGGGGCGCTGTTTCCGGACGTCGATACCGCCTTCGGCCGCCACCGGAAGACGCTGCACAACCTGCCGATTCTCGGGGCGTTCGTGGCGTTTCCGCTCTACTTCGCGAACCTTCAGTTCGTCTGGGTCGGCGTGTTGACCCACTACATCCTCGACGTGGCGGGGAGCAAACGGGGGATCGCACTGTTCTACCCCGTCTGGAAGCGGGAGTTCGGCCTGCCGCTGGGGGTTCCGGTCAGCAGCAAGTGGGCCGATCTCGTGATGATCCTCGTCACGGTGGCGGAACTCGCCGTCGCGGCGGCAGTTATCTATCTGGCTCCCGAGTGGCTCCACGAACTGGGGCTGCAGGCGCTCGGGATCTGAGAGAGCACGCCAGTCGACAAGTGGTAGTCGCTCGAGAAAGTCGGCTTTCCTTCCGAGAAAGGGTCATAACGACCCGCGAGAGAACGATCCGTGAACGTCTATGGGAACCCCCATCAGTCGAACACGCCCGAACGTACAGTACGACGCGCCATCGGGGCTCGTAACCGCTATCGGCGCACTGTTCGGTATCGCTGGTGTCACATACGTGGTCACCCATCCGGAGCCGCTGACCACGTGGATGGTCGAACTCGCACTCGTCACCGTACCGGCCGCTGCGGTCGTCTACGGCGGCTACTGGATCGCCCGCTACGCGGCCAGTGAGATCCGCTGGGGTCTCGTGCGGTGGTATCTCACGGGAACGATCGTTGCGGGAGCGCTCGTCGGCGGCTACGTCGGGGCCGAACTGTTCGCGGGTGGCAGTATCGGCGAGCCAGTGCTTCCGGTGCTTCTCGGCGGGCTAGGTGGCGGCTTCGTCGCGCTGTTCGCCGCGATCTCGGCGATCCGGTACCAGTCCGCGGCACTCGAGACCGACGACCACGCCCGACAGGTCGCGGCCGCCCCGCGGACGCTCTCGGCCGACGCCCGAACGTTCGCACGACTCGCCGCCGACTCGCGCTCGTGGACTGTCGTCGGTGTGCTCCTGCGCGCAGACGGGCCGCTCGAGGTCGAGACGATCGCCCACGAGGTCGCCGCGGCCGATGGAACCGACCCGGACGCGGTGTACGTAGATCTGCTCCACGCCCGCCTCCCGAGGCTGGCCGACAGTGGGCTGATACAGTTCGATACCGGGGCGGCCGTCGTCAGACCCACGGAACGGCTCTCCGAGGTCGTCGACGCGAGCGGTGAACTGGCCGTGGCGGACGACCGCCCGGGCGAGAAGAAAATCGGCTGATCAGTCGCGGTTCGGCGTCCACTCCTCGCAGGCATCCATATCGTTCATCGTCTCGCCTCGGTCCCGACAGTAGGGCGTCATGCCGGTGTCAGCACGGACGTACTCGAAGTGTCTGCAGTTGCCACAGTAGCGATCCGTCGGCGCAGGCTGTTCGGGTGCGTCGACGATTTCGGCGTCTCTGCCGTCCCCGCCGGCCGGTTCGTCGAGGGGTGATCGAAGCGTCGAGGCGGCCGACCCGCCGTCGCTCGCGGGCGTGCTCGCGGCCGGCCGTCGGTTTCGTCGTCGCCGCTCGGACCGCTCCGTTCCGGCGGCGGCGTTCGTCTGGGTTTCGACGTCACCATCGGGCGTGTTACCGAGGAAGCCGATGCTACCGAGTCCACCGTTTTCGGGCTCGACTTCGACGATTTTCGTCTCGCCGCGGCGAGTGACGTGCATCTCGAGGGTGCCACCGGGGTCGTTACGCGTTTTGAAGTTGACGACGGCGGTGAACAGACACCAGACGGCGGCGAACAGCCCGACGAGGTAGACGGCGGCGACGTAGAAGGTCAGATCCTGGCCGTGGCCGTCCCAGTGGGCGGGGTAGGCATACGAGAAGAGGGCCACACCGAGGAGACAGATGGTCGCGCTGATCGCGGCGGCAGCACGGGTTCGGCGTCCCGTCGGGAGGACAGTGAAGACGCCGACGAGCGCAACGGGGACCGCCAACCCGCCCAGAATGCCACCGTATCGCCTGCTGTCGAGTGACCCGGCCATGTAGCCGGCGAACAGATCGGTCGTCGCCACGACGATCGCCAGCACCGCGAGAGCCGCCCCGAGGACCACCAGTCCCAGCCCCGCGTACACCCGCCGGAGGCTCGACACCTCCCGAGCGTTACCTTCGTACGCCTCCGTCAGACTTGTCATGCTCAAGACGTTCACACTCATTCCACAAAACAATACGTCAGACACGTGCCACTGAACAGAGAGGTCCGGGGTCAGTCGAAACGAAAGCTTGAATCGACGCGCTTGCGAACGCTCGCCCATGAGTGACGAGGAAGCGGAGGAAGAGCCAGCCGTCGAACTCGGCGAGGAGACGCCCGTCGAGGGCGCACCGCTCGCTCGCGTAACCTCCCGACTGACCTGGCCCAAACAGAAGAGCGAAGTCGACCGACTCGAGGGCGAGAGCGTAATTCGCACGCCAGCCGGCCCGCGAGAGCTCTCGGACGTGATCGCCTCGATCGACGAAACCTACTTCGAGCGCCGCCAGGAGTTCGAAGACCACGCCCGGGACGTGATCGGCAGCGGCCCGGTCCGAACCGCAGACGAGTAACGTGCCGGACGAACCCGAGCACCACGACGCGCTCGCCCGGGTTCGTGACCGCGTTGGCAGTCTTTCCTGGTTTCAGAAGTCGCTGTTGACGGGAGCGGTGCTGACGGTGCTCTGGATGCAGTTCGTCCCGCGAGCGCTCGGTCCGCGCGTCGTCGTCGACGGTCTGATTCTGATCGTCGGCCCGCTCGCCCTCGGCTTCTCACACGGCCGATCGATCGGGTGGCGAATCGATCGCCTCGCCGTTCGCAACGCGATACTGCTCGCGATGTTCGTCCTCCCGTTTTACCTCGTGGGATCGACGCTGCCGACCATCCGCGAGTTCTACCCGATCTGGGAAACGTCGGCCGCACCCGCCGAGTTCGTCCCGCACGCGGCCAAACTCTTTCTGCTCGCGCTGGCCGCCGAGACCTACTACCGCGGGCTGCTCTGTGTCGGCGTGAAGGATATCGGATTCAAGGCCGTGTTCATTAGCCCTGTCGTCTACATGATTCACCACGCCGGAAAGCCGCCGATCGAGTTCCTGCTGTCGGGGCCAACGGACGTCCTCTTCGGCGCCGTCGACTACAAGTCGAACTCGATCCTCCCGTCGGTGATCGCCCACGGGGCCGGGCTGGTATTACTCGACTGGCTCGTCCTCCACGACCCGATCTTCGATCCCGAACCGGCGCTGCGGTGGCTCGAGTGGCTTCCGGTCCCGCTCTGAGGGCGTTCGAGGCCGACGGAACCGGCAGTTGCCGATGGGAAACACGTTTTCAGGACGAACCCCGAAGGGCAGGACATGGCACTCCCGATCGATCCCGCGGCGATCGACCCCGAACAGTACGGCGAGAAGCGAACCACCCTCGAGATGGGCCACGAGGAAGCCATCGAGCACGTCCGCAAGGTATTCACCGACGCCGGCTTCGGCGTTCCCGTCGAGTTCTCGCCCTCCGAGTTACTGAACGAGAAGGTCGACGCCGACCGCGATCCCTACTACGTCCTCGGGGCCTGCAACCCCGAAATCGCCGACCGCGTGCTGGACGTCACGAAGGAGATGGGCGGGTTGTTCCCGTGTAACGTCATTGTCTGGGAGAAAGAGCCGGGAACGCAGGTCGTCTACCACGTCTCGATCATGAAGATCGCCCGCCTGCTCGGTATCGCTCCCGACGACGAGGAGTGGCAAGAGATCGTCGATGAAACCGGCGAGCGGGTCGATTCGGCGTTTGCGGACCTCTAACGATCCAGCTTTCCGTCCGGATCGACCGGCGAGCGCGACGCCTGCGCTCAGTCCTCGTCTTCGGACCGATTAGCACCGTCGTCCGCCGCCTCGGACTCGAGCAACTGCTCCGCGTCGTGGCGGATGTAGCCCGACGTGATCGCGAGGACCGCGACGACGAACAGTGGAACCCCGACGAGGAGAACCAGGATCGCGACGATCGAGAGGAGACTCGAGGCGAGGACAGCGCCAATCATGGGTCGACCGACGAGAACTGGCGGCTTAGTTTGTGGTGGTCCGGCGGTTGCGGCTGCGTTTCCGGAGCCGATACGGGAACCGTCCGGTCACTCGAACGCGCTCAGATTCGACTGGAGTCCGGCTGCAAGCTCCGACTTCCGCTGGAGGCGGCCGTGGCTCACCGGCAGCCGCGCCGCGACGGTGGCGACCGCCTCGTGGAAGGTCTCCGCCGTCCCGAACTCGCCGTCGAAGGCGTTGCGGACGCTCTCGCGGACCTGCCAGACGCCCACCGGTGCCCAGTAGTCGTCCGACACCTCCCGGAGGACGAGACACTTCGCCTGCCGCCCGATCGACTCGAGGTGCTCTAACACGCCCAGGCGGGCCGCGTAGTAGGCGCCGGCGGTCTCCTCGACGTAACTCGAGCGGCCCTCGAACCCCTCGGCGGCGCTCGCCATCCAGACTCCTGCACCAGGATCGGGGTTCCAGATGCTCCCCGGCGCCTTCATCTCGACGAGTTCGTACTCCCAGTTGCCGGGTGCGAGGATCACCCAGTAGCGGTTACCCATGTACTCGTTGGCCCAGACCTGTACCTCGTCGACGCTCGGGGCGTTTCGAATCCGACCGCGGAGATACTGGCCGACGGTGTCGTCGACGGCCGTGATCGACCACCGCGTCGGCACCAGCCGTCGCTGGGCCGCCTCGCCCAGCGCGCCCGCCGAGAGGATCGAGTTGATCTCGTAGACGTCGAACCCGCGCCGGTAGAGGTAGGTCATCGCGCCCTGGGCCTGCCAGTCGTCGTCCTCGAGGGTCTTTTTCACCGGCCGCGGGACGTGGGGATTCTCCCGAAGTTCGGCGTCCTTCGCGTTCGCGCGTGGCCCCCCCGGGGTTGCCACGTCAGTCCCGGCCTCGAGTCCGAGGTCGGGCGTGCTCTCGAGGCCGATCTCGAGGTCGACCGGTCGGTCCGAGATGGCGACTTCGCGCTGGACGCCGACGAAGCCGTCCCAAGTGTCGTGGACGGAGGGCGCGAGCCGACTCGCGATCCCCGGCGAATCGACGTTGGCGGGTTTGCTCGAGTTCAGTAGTCCTGTGCGGCGCTGGAGGACGTCGTCGATGCCGTACCCCTGTCGGTACCAGTTGCCGTCGGTGACGTACTCCTCGGCGGCCGCCTCGTCGCCGACCGGCGAGAGCACGCCCACGGGGATGTCGGGGTAGTTCGACCGCCCGACGAAGATCGAGGGCGAGGTCGATCCGACGAGCGAGTCTCCGGAGAGCGCCTGCTCGAAGTTGCGCTCGAAGCGCTCGATGTGATCCGTGATCGCGTAGGACTTCTCCTTCGCGAGGCGCCGTCGCTCGGCCTCCTCGTCGGGCTCTAACTCCTCGATGTAGTCGTCGAGGCGCATTCACTCGAGGTAGGGTCGGCGCGGGTTTGAATGTTGAGTTCGGCGTCGTCGCCGGAGCGCGTTCGCCGTCCGGGACAACCGGGATGTTTTTCATCGTGTTGGCTAAACGATCGGACAGCAGTGAGCGAGGAGTACAATCGGTCGGAGCTGTTTGCCCTCCTCGACGACGAGTACGCGCGGACGATCCTCACGGAAACAAGCATCGAACCCATGTCAGCCAGCACCCTGAGCGACCGCTGTGACGCGTCCCTGCCGACGGTTTACCGCCGACTCGATCGGCTTCGGGAGTGCAACCTCATCAGCGAACGGACGGAACTCGCACCGGACGGCAACCACTACAGCGTCTACGAGGCACGCCTCGACCGGCTCGAGCTCACCCTCGAGGACGGCGAACTCTCGCTCGAGGTGTCGCTGCGCGAGGAGGACGTCGCCGACAAGTTCACCCGAATGTGGGAGGGGCTGCGATGATGACGAGCCCCGTTCGCCTCGACGAGGCGTCGCTGTTCGAGCTCCTGACGGTCGGGACCCTCTTTCTCGTCGCTCTCCTCGGGACGCTCATCGCGATCCAGGCCTACCGCGGCTACCGGCGAAACGACAGCCGCCCGATGCTGTTTCTCGCCGTCGGACTGCTCCTGTTGACGCTGGTTCCGTTCGTGATCAACGTCACCCTCAACACGATCGCGAGCCCGGACGGGGTGACCGTCGTCTTCTTCGAGAACGTCAGTCGGCTACTCGGGTTGCTCGCGATCACGTACTCGCTGTACGGCACGAACTAACCGTCGTCGAGCGAGTCACTCTCGTAAGTATATAAACGGGTGAGCGCGTTTTCTCGGCCTGAACACGCGGTTGCAGATTGATACACCTTCGGGCGAACGTCTCGAACGCAGTTCGCCGGGGACCGCCCGACACTGGCCCTCCACTCCAAGACGGTCGTCGCGCGACCGTGCCTCTGACATCACGGCTATGCGATCGACGGCCCGAGACGGGTTCGCCGGCGAATCGGCACCTTTCAACTCATCGGCGGCCGCCCTGTCCGCCGCCGTCCTCGCTGAACTCGGCCCGTACCCGCCACCGCTCGAGTCCGCTCGAATCGGTGGTACCGCCGAGGATCGCCCGTCTGCGCTCGCCCGGCCGAGACGAGCGGATCGTTCCCAGCGATAGCAAGATTTAGGGTGTCGACAGACCGTGTCTTCGCGCGATGACACGATCTCGAACCGTCGCCCTCCTCGTGCTCGTCGCCACCCTCCTCGCGCTCGGCGGGTGCACGGCGCTCGACTCGAGCGAGCCCGACGGTGAAACGCTCCTCGCGGACGCGCTCTCTCACGACGAGAACGTCACTGACGTGGTGGGCGAACGTACCGTTACCGTCTCGGACGCCGCCGGCGAGTACACCACCACCGAGCAGTTCTGGGAAGCGCCGCCGGATCACGCTCGCATCGAGGTGTCCACCCCTGCAGCGGACGGGCAGAGCGCGGAAACGGTGTTCGTGGTTTCGGAGACCGAGATCTGGCAGTACGAGTCGGACGACCGGGAGGCGACGGCGTTCGACCGCGACAACGTGACCGAGGAGTCGGCGGTCGACGACCTCCTCGAGCGGGTCGACGTTGCCCACGAGGGAACCGACACCGTCGCCGACCGCGAAACCCACGTGGTGAACGTGACGGTCAGAAACGACTCGATCGAGACCGGCGTCGGCCTCCTCGTCGGCGACACCCGCTATGTCTACCCGCTCGAGACCGTCGAACACGACGACATCGAGCTACAGAGCCAGCAGCTCTGGATCGACGACGAGTTCGGATACGTCCTTAAAGAGCGCCAGACGTTCGAGGACGTCGACGGGGGCGAACTCGAGATCGCCGTCGCACACGAGGAGATCGAGTTCAACGCGGGCGTCGACGACGAGCGGTTCCGGCTTCCGGACGACGTGGCCGTCGTCGAGGAGCCGTCGATCGACGAGCGGGAGTTCGACGACCGCGAGTCGGCGCAGCGGTACGCCCCGTTCGACCTCCCGGCGATCGAGCTGCCGGACGCCTACGAGCGAGAGCGCATCTCGGCGGACGAGTACGGCGAGGAACTCACGGTTCACGAGCAGTACTCGGACGGAACGACGACGCTGTGGTTCAGCGTCACCGAGGGCGGACTCCTGCCCGACGATCCAGACCGGGAGGGCGTCGGCGACGTCGACGCGAGCGTCGTCGAACTGGACGCCGTGACGCTGGTCACGTGGGAATGTGGCGGGCTGGAACACGAACTCAGCGCCGACCTCGAGGCCGAGACTTTACTCGAATTCGCCGAGACCGTTTCCTGTGACTGAGTACCGGAGCGAACCCGTCGGGTAGCACGTGCGGCCCGTTTCTTGCAGTAAAAAAGCCGTAGCGAAGTGCGGCGTTAGCCGTGAATGCCCATCGCTTCGATCTGTTCCTGGTAGCGGTTCCGGATCGTCACTTCGGTGACCTGCGCCACGTCGGCGACCTCGCGCTGGGTTTTCTTCTCGTTACACAGCAGCGACGCGGCGTAGATCGCTGCGGCGGCGTAGCCGGTCGGCGACTTCCCCGAAAGAAGGCCTTCCTCGGCCGTCTTCTCGATGATTTCGTTGGCTTTGGTCTGGACCTCCTCGGAGAGTTCGAGTTCGGAACAGAAGCGAGGGACGTACTTCTTCGGGTCGACGGGTCGCATCTCGAGGCCGAGTTCCTGCGAGATGTAGCGATAGGTTCGACCGATCTCTTTCCGTTCGACGCGGGAGACTTCGGAGATCTCTTCGAGGCTGCGCGGGATCCCTTCCTTGCGGCAGGCGGCGTACAGCGCCGAGGTCGCGACTCCTTCGATCGACCGCCCGCGAATGAGGTCTTCCTTGAGCGCCCGCCGGTAGATCACCGATGCGACCTCGCGGACCGACCGTGGGACACCCAGCGCACTCGCCATCCGGTCGATTTCGCTGAGTGCAAATTGCAGGTTCCGTTCGCCCGCGTCCTTGGTTCGGATGCGTTCCTGCCACTTGCGCAGTCGGTGCATCTGACTGCGCTTTTTCGAGGAAATAGAGCGCCCGTAGGCGTCTTTGTCCTTCCAGTCGATGGTCGTCGTCAGCCCCTTGTCGTGCATCGTCTGGGTCGTCGGTGCCCCGACGCGGGACTTCTCCTGTCGTTCCTGGTGATTGAACGCCCGCCATTCTGGGCCGGGGTCGATCTTCTCTTCCTCCACGACGAGCCCACAGTCCTCACAGATGAGCTCACCCCGGTCGGAATCTTTGACAAGATTATCGGATTCACACTCGGGACAGGCACGTACCCCCTCTTGATCCTCGGCCTCGTCCGTCTCGCGCATTCGCTCCCGTTGGCGGGTGGACCGTGTCATCGCACTTTTATAGTAGTAGCACCAGCGTATATAAGTCCTTGGGAAGGATTTTCTACGGGCAGCGGAGTCAGCCGAACGTGGCCATCTCGAGCCCGTCTGTGCCCGGAAATCGGGCTCGAACCGGAAAGGTTTTACTCGGTCTGTTGCGATCGTTTCGACTGATGCCGGTTATCGAATGCGACGTCGAGACGGCCCGCAGACGCCTCGAGGAGGCGGGGGTGACGGTCGAATCGGGAAACACCGACCACGAGTGCTGGCGCGCGAGCCGCGGCGACGCGACGGCGGTCGCCTACGAGGATAAGGTCGTGATCCAGGGCGGGTCGCCACAGGACCTCGAGGCGCTCCTGCGGGAGGGCGGCGGGCGGGCGCACGTCTACTTCGACGGCGGCGCGCGGGGGAACCCAGGCCCGGCAGGGATCGGCTGGGTGATCGTCACGGGCGACGGGATCGTCGCCGAGGGGAGCGAGACGATCGGCCGGGCGACGAACAACCAGGCCGAGTACGAGGCCCTGATCGCCGCCCTCGAGGCCGCGACGGAGTACGGCTACGACGAACTCCACGTCCGCGGCGACTCCGAACTGATCGTCAAGCAGGTCCGCGGCGAGTACGATACGAACAACCCGGAACTGCGCGAAAAGCGGGTGACGGTACTGGAGTTGCTCTCGAGGGTCGACGAGTGGACGCTCGAGCACGTCCCGCGAGAAGTCAACGAGCGGGCCGACAGCCTGGCGAACGAGGCGCTAGACCGGGCCTGATGTTTCTCGTCCGCGCGCGCCTCGATCGAGACCAGCAACGAGAAATCCCCGGAGCGACTATCGCCGTCTGAATGACCGATACGACGGACGGAGACGCGGTCGAAGGCGATCGAGAGCTTCCCGACGACGTCGTCGACGAAGCCGAACGACTGACGCGACTCAAGCGAACCGCGGTCGACGACGCCGAACGGACGGCGTACGACGAGCACCGCGAAGAACTGCTCGCGGACCACGAGTTCACCGCGCGGGTCCGTGAGGAGACCACCGATACGACCCTCGTGTTACATCCCGCGGAGTGGCAATCGGACGGCGTGATTCGAACGGACCGCATCGAGGACACCGGGCGAGCGATCGAGGTTCCCCTCGAGGGGACGGCTGAACCGGACGACTGGAACACTGTCGAGGCGGCGAACCGGGAACTGGTCGAGGAGGTTCGGACGGCCCACGGCGACGTCCACGGCGACAACGTCGCCGCGCTGGCCGATTTCATGGGAAATCACTACGCAAAGCCACTCTCGTCCGCGACGAGCCGTGAACTCGCGGAGTTTCGCGACGAGTACTTCGTGAGAAATGCGTGGCCGTCGGACGAACAGCGAGCGACACTCGAGGAGTCGATCAGGCTCGCGTTCGAGACAGCCGGTGAACCGGTACCCGGATCCCGGTCCGCTCAGTAGCTGTCGTCGACGAGTTCGCGAATTTCGTCGGCGCGGTCGTCGCCGGTGACGACCTTCGAGAGCGTCCAGCTGATCTGATCGAGAACGGCGTCGTAGCCGTCGTCAGTGAGTGAGTACTGGTTGGTCCGCTTGTCCAGTTCGCTCTTCTCGACCAATCCAAGCTCGACGAGTTCGTCGAGGTTGGGGTAGAGACGTCCGTGGTTGACTTCCGTTCCGTAGTACTCCTCGAGTTCGCGCTTGATCGCCAGCCCGTACATCGGCTCCTTGGCCAGGATGACGAGAATGTTGTTCTGAAACGCGGTTAGCTCGCGTGCAATGCTCTGGTCGCCGGTGATTGATTGTGCCTCTGACATACTTGTGGGAATGTCACCAGACTATTTAAGACTTGCCAACCATTCGGTCGGATCGGAGCCGGACGACCGGTCTCGAAGGCGTGCCCCTCGAGCCGTTTCGCCTCGACGCTGGTCTGGTGTACGGCGGTCGGCGGTCGACAAGTCTGCGAATGAACACTCCCGCTCGATTACGAAAGTACTTTTTGATCGACCGCGGACGTGGGGACGTATGGTAAATCTCTGGGAAGACCTCGAGACGGGCCCGAACGCCCCCGAAGAGATCTACGCTGTTGTCGAGTGTTTGAAAGGCGAGCGCAACAAGTACGAGTACGACAAGGACGTCCCCGGCGTCGTTCTCGACCGCGTGCTCCACTCGAACGTCCACTATCCCTCGGACTACGGCTTCATCCCGCAGTCGTACTACGACGACGAGGACCCCTTCGACGTCCTCGTTCTCGTCGAGGACCAGACGTTCCCCGGCTGTGTCATCGAGGCCCGTCCGGTCGCGCTAATGAAGATGGACGACGACGGCGAACAGGACGACAAGGTCATCGCCGTCCCGAGCGAAGACCCGCGCTGGGACCACATCGAGGATCTCGAGGACATCCCCCAGCAACAACGCGACGAGATAGACGAGTTCTTCGCGACCTACAAGAACCTGGAGGAAGGGAAGGAAGTCGAGACGCTCGGCTGGGAGGACCGCCAGGCCGCCTACGACGCGATCGAGCACGCACAGGAGCTCTACGAGGAGCACTTCGGCTGAGTCGAACGGACGATCGCTTCGGAATCGATTCATCCGAGTTATCCGTGTCGCACCGTCGATGCATTATGAGCATGAGTAATTTTATGATCGGTGGAACGGTATATCTACCTGTGATGGCAGCTACTGATTCCACCGCCCGACGGCACGACCCATCTTCCGACTCCGGCTCCGCCACCGGGATCGCCCACACGACGGTCGTCCCGACGAACTTCGATCCGGACGCACCGGGGAACCGGCAAGACTGACCGCCGAAGCCGTACTCGCGCTCGCCTGGGAGTTCTCGAAAACAGTGTCTCGAGACGAACCTTCTTGTACTCGGTCGAACTACCACCCTCTATGGGTTTGTTCGACCGACTGCGAGGCGATAGCGATCCTCGAGTCGCGTTCATCGGAATCGACGGTGTGCCGTACAGTCTTCTCACTGAGAACCGCGACCGCTTTCCCAACATCGCAGCCCTCGCAGACGAGGGAACGGCCGGCGAAATCTCGAGCATCGTCCCTCCGGAGTCGAGCGCCTGCTGGCCCTCCCTGACGACGGGGATGAACCCCGGCGAAACGGGCGTCTACGGCTTCCAGGACCGGGAAGTCGGCACCTACGATACCTACGTTCCGATGGGACGGGACGTCCAGGCACCGCGGGTCTGGGATCGCGTCCAGAACGGGAACCGCCGGGCGACGGTGATGAACGTTCCCGTCACGTTCCCGCCACAGCGAAACCTCCAGCGGGCGGTGTCGGGCTTTCTCTCACCGGGCCTGGATAAGGCGGCCCACCCCGACGACGTCCGGGAGTACCTCGAGTCGATCGACTACCGGATCGACGTCAACCCCAAACTCGGCCACGAGAACAACAAAGACGAGTTCCTGAAGGACGCCCACGACACCCTCGACGCCCGCTTCAAAGCGTTCCGACACTATATCGACGAGGACGACTGGGACCTCTTCTTCGGCGTCTTCATGACCACCGACCGGGTCAACCACTTCCTGTTCAAAGATTACGAACAGGACGGCGATTACAAGGCGGAGTTCCTGGAGTTCTACGAGAAGGTCGACGACTACATCGGCCGTCTTCGGAGCGCTCTCGCCGACGACGTCACCCTGATCGTCGCCTCCGACCACGGCTTTACGAGCCTCGACTACGAGGTCCACTTCAACGAGTGGCTCCGAGGGGAGGGCTGGCTCTCCTTCGACACCGACGAGCCCGAAGAGCTCGGCGACATCGCCAACGAGACCCGCGCCTACTCGTTCATCCCCGGACGCTTTTACATCAACCTCGAGGGCCGGGAACCCCGCGGCACCGTCACCGAGGAGCAGTACGACGAGGTCCGCGACGAACTCAAGGAGATGCTCGAGGCGTTCGAAGGCCCCGACGGCCGCCCGGTGGTCGAGCGCGTCGTCGAGAAGGAGACGGTGTTCCGCGGCGATCACGACGCCATCGCCCCCGACCTGGTCGCGATTCCGAACAAGGGATTCGACCTCAAATCCGGGTTCAAGGCTGATTCGGACGTCTTCACCACGGGGCCGCGAAACGGGATGCACAGCTTCGACGACACCGCGCTGTTTATCGACGACCCCGAGGCGACGATCGGCGACGCCGACCTCTACGACATCGCGCCGACGATCCTCGATCTGCTGGAACTCGAGTACAGCCGCGGCGACTTCGACGGCGCGAGCCTCGTGTAGCTTCCGGGCCCGAGTCCGGCACACCGGTCCCCGACACTCAGCCGCCGATTGCTGTCAGAAAATATATTATCCTGTCGGGCCAACGACCGGTATGAGCAAACGGCTCGTCGCCGGTGGCATCGCTCTCGCCGTCCTCGTGAGCGCCCTCGTCGGCTGGTACACCGACTCGCCGGCCGTCCTCGGGATTACGCCGGCCGGAATCGCGATCTACCTGCTCGTCGGCGTCGCTGGCCCTCAGTACGTGCTGGCCCGGCGCCGCGACGATCCGATGGCGCTGGGTCTGGCGGTATTTGCGGGCGTCGGCGGCGCACTCGCCCTGCTCGGCGGCGTTCTATTCCGCGACTTCCACGGCCAGTGGGATCTCGGACTGTCCGCCGTCCTCATGGTTGTCGTCTTCGGCGTCCTCGGCGGAGCCGTCGTCCGCTCGTTCCGCGAGGGGTATCGGGGAGCGGCGGCGTGATCTCGGCTCGACTGCAGTCACCTACTCCCGCTCGTTCGTTTTGCCCTGATGGCGACCCTCGGCCTGTCCGAGGCCGGGGATCGCGACGCGCGTCTCGAGACGCGTCATAAGCGCCGTCGCCGTGAGGACGATCGCGATGTAGACGACCGCGAGACTCGCGTAGATCGGCGTGTACTCGAAGGTCCGCGAGGCGATCCGGGACGCTCGGAAGTAGAGCTCGGGGACCGTGATAAAGGCCGCCAGCGACGAGTACTTGATCAGGTACACCAGCTCGTTGGTCCAGGCCGGGATCGCGTACCGGAACGTCTGTGGAAGAACGACGTAGCGGACTCCCGCGAGCCTCGAGAGGCCGATCGACCGGGCGGCGGTGAGCTGGCCGGCATCGACGCTCTCGACCGCCCCGCGGATGTACTCGGCCTGGTAGGCCGAACTGTTGATCGTAAAGCCGACGATTGCGATGATGAACGCCTGGTCCGGGATCGGCCCCGTACCGACCGTCTCGACGCCGTGGAGCCAAACGGCGAGCGGGAGCCCGAAGTAGAGTACGAACAGCTGTGCGAGCAGCGGCGTCCCGCGGATGAGTTCGATGTACCCCAGCGCGAGCCACCGGAACGGCCCGCCGTACACACGAACGACCGCTAGCGGGACCGCAATGGCGAGTCCGAGCAGGATGCTTACAACGGTGAGTACGATGGTGAGCCACGCGCCGGCTGCGAGTGCGGGCGCGATATCGACCGCGACGGCGACGCCGTCGACCACCGAGGCGATCCACTCGAGGGGTCCCGCGAACGGTCCGGCGATCTCTGCCGACGCGGCGAGCCGGTCTGCGGCCGCGTCGAACGGCTCGCGTTCGAGGGGCTGTTCGCCCGCGCCGGGGCCGATCCCGAGCCGCGAGAGCAGCCAGTCGTTTACCCACTGGGCGAGCAACCACCCCCAGAACGCGACCGCGGCCAGGACGACGAGCAGCCGCCTCACGGGAAGAGCGGTCGTACGTCTCCACGGGGCGTCGGTCGAACTAGCCATGGATCGTCCTGAGGAACTCCCGCGTTCGTTCTCGGTCCGGGTTCTCGAACATCCGCTCGGGCGATCCGCGCTCGACGATCCGACCCTCCTCGAGGAACGTGACGCTGTCCGCGGCCGACCTGGCGAACCGTAACTCGTGGGTAACGACGAGCATCGTCATCCCTTCCTCGACGAGCAGTTCCATCACATCGAGCACGCTGTTCGACAGCTCCGGGTCGAGCGCGCTCGTGGGTTCGTCGAAGAGCACGAGCTTCGGGTCCATCGCGAGCGCGCGAGCGATGCCCACGCGCTGTTTCTGGCCGCCCGAGAGCTGTGCCGGATAGGACTCCGACTGATCGCTCAGCCCGACCTTCTCGAGTTCGCGGTCGGCTCGCTCGCGCGCTTCGCGCTTCCCGAACCCTCGAACTCGGCGCAATCCGAGCGTGACGTTCTGGCGGGCGGTGAGGTGCGCGAAGAGGTTGATGTCCTGGAAGACCATTCCGACCTGCTGGCGCAGTTCGTCGACGTCCGTCTCGCCGCTGCTCACGCGGGCGCCGTCGAGGTAGATCGCGCCGCGGTCGATTTCGGTGAGTCGGTTGACACACCGCAGTAGCGTCGACTTCCCGCTCCCGGAGGGGCCGACCAGCACCTCGACGTCGCCGCGGTCGACCGCGAGATCGATCCCTCGGAGGACCGCCTCGTCGCCGTAGGACTTCCAGACGTCCTCGAGGCGCAACAGCGGCTCTCGTCCGGCGGGTCGTTGCTCGCCGGTCCGCCCCTCCTGGTCCGGGTCCCGTCGGTCGCCAGTCTGTTGGCCCGCCATCTCACTCCTCACCCGGGATGGCGTACCGGTCGTTGACGAACTCGAGCGTGCGATTCGTCGAGACGGTCAGGACGAAGTAGATCAGGCTGGCGAACAGGAACAGCTCCAGGGCGGCGGTGGTCTGCTGGGTCATCAGGTCGTGCGAACGCCGGAGCAGTTCCCCGAGCCCGATCGCGAAGGCGATGCTCGTGTCCTTCAGAACGATCGTGAACTCGTTCTGGAAGCCGGGGACGCTCCGGCGCAGCGCCTGGGGAACCAGCACGTACCGGATCGCCTTCCAGGTCGGCAGCCCGATCGCCTCCGCGGCCTCGAGCTGGCCCGGATCGACGCTCCGGAGCGCCCCGCGGAAGATCTGGGACTGGTAGGCCGCGCTCCTGACGCCGAGTGCGAGCATCGCCGCCTGGAACGGCTCGCTCACCGGGAGGACGAACAGCCACTCCAGGGGAAACACGAAGAACGTGAACACGATGATCACGAGGATCGGCGTCCCCCGGATCACGACGCCGGCCTTTCGGACGAACGCACTCGAGTACCGGCCGCCGTAGAGTTCGATCGCGCCGGCCGGAAACCCCATGAGGAATCCGAGCAGAATGCTCGCCGCCGTCAGCGCGACGGTTATCAGCGCCCCGTAGAGCAGGTACTCCCGGTTGCGGAGGACGAACTCCCAGTCCTCCGAGGTGGCGACGGCGACGGTCTCGAGGGTCTCGAGCGGAAGCGCCGCAAGCGATGGCCCGATCACGCTATCGGAACGGCCTCACGGCGGACTGCTCGTCGTCTTCTTCCTCGGTTTCGTCGGTCTCGTTGCCTTCGTTGCCGTTTTCGTCGTCCTCGTCGACGGGGTCCTCTCCGAACCACTCCGAGATGAGGTCCTCGTAGGTACCGTCCTCCTCGATCGCCTCGAGCCCCTCGTTGATCGCCTCGCGGAGGTCGTCGTCCTCCTGGCGGACCCCGAGTCCGAACTCCTCGTCGGTTTCCTCGACGAACGCGACCTCGACCGCCCGCTCGTCGGCGAACGTCTCACCGACCGGCTCGTCGATCAAAACGGCGTCGACGATGCCCCGCTCGAGGTCCTCGACCGCCAGGACGTAGCTGTCGTAGGAGGAGTAGTCCGCGTCGTCGATCAGACCCGGTTCGATCAGGTCCTCCTCGACGACGCCTTCACCGGTGGTTCCGACCTGTGCGCCGACGGCGTTCCCCTCGAAGTCCTCGAGGGACTCGGGCTGGAAGTCGCCACCCTCGGCGACCAGCACCGACTGGTCCGAACTGAAGTAGGGGTCGGAGAAGGCGATCTCCTCCTCGCGTTCCTCGGTGATCGTCATCGCGGCGGCGATCACGTCGATGCTCCCGTCCTGCAGGGCCGGGATCAGCGACCCGAACTCCAGGTCCTGCCACGTCTCGAGTTCGTACCCGTCGGCCTCCTCGAGGACGGCCTCGGTCAGGTCGATATCGAAGCCGACGATCTCACCGTCCTCGATCATCTCGAACGGCGGAAAGCCCGCTTCGGTTCCGACAACGATCGTCTCGGCGTCCTCGTCGTCCTGAAGATATCCTGCGGTGGACAGCGCGAGCGCAATGGTTCCACCGTATCGAACGGCGTCTCTGCGAGTTAGCTCACTGTTGGTGACACTCACCATACAGATCTACCCACCTTCAGTATACTTAATTGCCCAGGGGTGAACTGGAATGTAAAACTGACTGTCCGGATCTCGTACCGGTTCTGGGCAACCGAGGGGTGAGACGACGTCGCCGATCACCGATCGGCGAACGTCGCAGTCTTCGACCGGAGTACGAGGCGATTTCGAACCCGTTTTGCGAGGCGGGAAGTACCACGATGTATGGAGGAAGTCATTCGCGCCCGCGGCCACGAGCACGTCAGCGCCGAGCACGCGAGCACGTTCGAGGTGACGACCGACGACTATCTCACGAAAGCGGGCGACTGTATCCTCGCCATCGATGCCGACCGCGCACCCGCCGACTTCGACCCGGCGTTCGTCGACGCCTGCCGGGACGAGGAGGCAACGATCACCGTGACGGTCGAAACCGACAACCACTGCCAGACGGTGACCGGACGGGGTGATCCGTCCCTCGAGTTCACGAACGGCCGCAGCGCGGTGGGGCGCACGAGCGACTACGTCGACGACCGAACGATCCTCGTCGGCGCCGAGTTCGCCGCCGAGGGATTCGACCGCGACCTCGTGGCGGATCTGGCCGACAGCGCTCCGGTGACGGTGACGCTGACAGTAGAGTAAGGTGCCGCAGTGGCGGTTCCGGTTCGTTCGAGCCCCGTCGACCGCCGCTTTCACCGACGTTTTGCGTTCGGACCCCGTTCTCTCGAGTATGAGCGACGATCCGGAACCCGCCGAGAACATCAGCGGCGGGGCCGACGGCGGCGGCGTCGCGGCGACGTTCGATCCGGCGACGGCCGACACTCGAGCGGAGGTCTTCGTCGACCGTCTCGGGGAGCGATACTGGGAGAAAACGTACGGCGGGCAGGATGCCTTTACCTGTCTCGTCCGAACGGTTCTGAGCCAGAACACGAGCGACAAGGCGAGTCAGCCGGCCCACGACGCGCTGCTCGAACGCTACGGGGGTGGAAGGCCGGACAGCGGTGACGGGCGCGGCTCCGTCGACACGGATCTCGCCGAATCACTGGCCGTTGCCGAGCAATCGGAACTCGCCGAGACGATCAGTTCCGCGGGGCTGTACAACCAGAAATCGGAGATGCTCATCGACGCGGCCGACTGGGTGCTCGAGTCCTTCGGCTCCGCGGCGGGGTTCGACGCGTTCGTGAAAGACGAAGCGCCCGAGGAGGTCAGAGAGACGCTGCTCTCGGTTCGGGGCGTCGGGCCGAAAACGGCCGACTGCGTGCTTCTCTTTGCGGGCGGCCAGCCCGGCGTCTTTCCGGTCGACACCCACGTCCACCGGATCTTCCGACGGCTCGGCGTTGCTCCGGCGGACGCCGACCACGAGGCGGTCCGGGCGGTCCTCGAGCGCGAGGTACCCGCCGAAAAATGTGGGTTCGGCCACACGGCGACGATCCAGTTCGGCCGGGAGTACTGCACCGCCAGAAAGCCGGCGTGTCTCGAGGACCCCGACGCCTGCCCGATGGCCGACCTCTGTGACCAGGTCGGCGTCTATCCCGACACGGGCGAAGTGGTCGATCCGGCCGACGCCCCGGAGGGCGGGTAGCCGGCGAGGGAGAGCCCTTCAACTCGCGAGTAAAATCACCGCGAGCACGGCGAAGGCGATCCCCGCGGCGTCTTTCAGCGCCAGCGTATCGCCGAGGACGAGGATGCCGAGCAGGGCGGCGACGACGAAGTACAGCGCCGAGACGGTGGTGACGACGCCGACCTGCCCGTAGCTCAGCCCGGAGTAGAAGGCGACGGCACCGATGCCGGCGAATACGCCGGCCAGGAGCGCGTAGCTAACGCCGGTTCGCTCGAGGACGATCGCATCCCCCTGTAACGTCACGTAGCCGACGGCGACGATGACGCTCGCCGCGTAGGAGAGGATCATAGCGAGTTCGGGCGCGATCGTGTTCGTCGCCTCGTTCGCGAGGACGGTCCAGACGCCCCAGCTCACCATGGCGACGACGGCGAAGGTAACGGCCTGCTGGCTCATGCGAGTGGAGAGGGCCTCGAGTCTCGAATAGCCGTCGACACGGGCTTCTCTAAATCGGAACGGACTAGGTTATTTCACTCGATATGCGGGTGAAACACACGTTCAGTGCAGGCGGTGCAGGTAACGCTGCGGAAGAGCATCAAGCGCTGCACCCGCGAGCGACCAGCGGGAGCGAGCGGCCTTTTTAGCGTAGATTTTTGCAAGCGGTTCGAGCGACCGTAGGGAGCGAGGACCCGCAGTAAAAAGGTACGTTTGCAGGGAGACTTTGCAAAACATCTATCCGTATATCGTGTCCTGATCCCCTTCGCTAGCCGCTCACACAACCGGTCGGCCAGCGATTGGAGTCGCGATGTACGCGACTCCAATCGCTACAACGGGAGAGCCTGCTCTCCCGAGCATCGCGGAAACTTCGTTTCCGCTCAGCGAGGAAGGGCTGGCGTCCAAGCGGCACGCGGACCCGCGTGCCGCGTGCGGGCCTGGCGTCCTGCCGAGCGGGCGAGGCAGGGCTCGGAAGTCGCAGCCCGCGCATGTGAACGAAGTGAACGAGCAGGAACGTCTTCCGGCGGAAATTGAAAAGGCGAGGGGTGCGAGGTCGCCTGCGACCTCGAAGCGAAGCGGCAAAGCCGCGGAGCGAGGCACGCCAGTGCCGAGCGAGGGTCCTCAAAAATCGCAGTGCGATTTTTGGTCTCTCGAAAACGCGTCGCGTTTTCGGAGATTTTCAGAGGAAACGAAACGTCTCGAGATTCTTCGGAGCGAACGTCCGCATGTTGTACTCGTGGTACAGCGCCGAGGAGAGGTCCTGAGTCGAGCGTTCGTCGCCGTGGACACAGAGGACTTTCTCGGGACGTGGGTTCATCGTCTTCACGAAGTTCTCGAGTCCGGCGCGGTCGGCGTGGCCGGAGAAGCCGTCAACCGTTTCGACGTCCATGTTGAGCGAAAGGGTGCCGCGACCGCCGTTACCGTTGCGGCCGCCGCCGACGTCGCTCATGGGAATCTCGTCCCAACCGTTCTGGATGCGCCGGCCGAGGGTTCCCTGGGCCTGGTAGCCGACGAAGACGAGCCTCGAGTCCGGGTCGGGGCCAAGGTGGGAGAGCCAGGACATGATGGGGCCGCCGGTGACCATCCCGGAGGTCGAGAGGATGATGCAGGGGTCGCCGTCGGCGACCTCCTGGCGTTCCTCCTCGCCGCGGTCGATGTGATTGAACTCCTCGGCGAGGAAGGGGTTCTCGTCGTCGTGGAAGATCTGATCGCGCAGTTCGTCCCGGAGGTATTCGGGGTAGGTGGTGTGGATCGCCGTCGCCTCCCAGATCATCCCGTCTAAGTGGACCGGCATCGAGGGGATGTCGCCGTTTCGCATCGCCTGCTCGATGACGAGCATGATCTCCTGGGAGCGACCGACGGCGAACGCCGGGATCAGGATTTTCCCGCCCTCGTCGTAGGTGCGGTTGATGACCTCCTTCAGTTTGCGCTCGGAGTCCTCCTGGTCGGTCTGGTAGTCGTTGCGACCGCCGTAGGTCGACTCGAGGACCAGCGTCTCGACTCGCGGGAAATCGTTGACCGCGCCGTTGAACAGGCGCGTATCCTTGTAGTGGATGTCCCCGGAGAAACAGACGTTGTAGAGGCCGTCGCCGATGTGGAAGTGACTCACCGCGGAGCCGAGGATGTGGCCCGCGTTGTGGAAGGTGAGTTTGACGTCCGGCGCGATGTCGGTGACGTCGCCGTACTCGAGGGTGATACAGTGTTTGATCGCCTCGCGGACCATCTCGGACTCGTAGGGCGGGGTGCGCCCCTCTTTGGCGGCGACGTCGAGGTAGTCGAGCGTGAGCAGGCCCATCAGGTCCCGCGTGGGTTCCGTACAGTAGATGGGGCCGTCGTAGCCGTACTTGAACAGCAGCGGAATCAGCGCGGAGTGGTCGAGGTGGGCGTGGGTGAGCACGACCGCGTCCAGGTTCTGGGCGCCCGCGCCGAGGGCTTCGGGCACGTGGAGGTACGGCACTTCGCCCTCCGCACCGGGTTTGTCGCCGCAATCGATGAGGATGCGGGTTTCGGGCGTCGAGAGGATGAAGGAGGCCCGTCCGACCTCCCGACAGCAGCCCAGCGTGGTGATCCGGACGTACTCGTCGTCGGACATCTCCTGGCGGTGGATCTGCCGGCCCACGCGCTCGAGAACGTCTCGCCGGTCGTCGCGCTCCTGTTTGAGGAAGTTGCGGACGTTCGAGACCGTCGAGGACTCGATCGGCGGCGTGCGAACGACTTCGGGGGTCCAGCCGACGCTTTTTGTGATCTCACGGAGGGTAGAGCCGTGGCGGCCGATCACCATCCCCGGCTTCTGGGCCTCGATGACGACCTCGCCGGTGTCGGCGTGGAAGTCCAGATCGGTGACGCCGGCCTCTTCGGGCACGACGTTCATGATCTCGGCTCGAGCCTCGTCGGGCCGGGAGAGAACGCTGGGGTCGGGTCGGACCGTGATGCGTTTTCTGAGTTTGCTCGCGAGTTTCCGAACGAGGTCGCCCTGCTGGGCGAACTCCTTGGGGTCGCGCGTGTACACCACCAGTTCGGGGCCTTCGTACTTCACCGAGGAGACCGAGATATCACTCGGTAACTCGCTCGTGATCTCTGCTTTCAGATCGTCGAGTTGCTGCTCTACGGTACTCATAGTCGCCAGATGTGGCCTGCGTGGAGTCGTCGGCTGGACGTGATCCTCGCCCTGTCGGTCCCACGGTGCCGGGTCGACTCTCGAAAGGGGAACGGCGACAGCGCCGCCGTTTCGAGTGGCCCGGGGAGGGCCACACAGTCTGCACCATCAGTGAGTCACCGTCCCGGATCATCGTGTATAGTCCGTGCCGTGACGACCACGCTTCCAGGTATTTGTCCTGGTCGGTGCGGGAAGATTCCAGGGAGAACCCGCTTACTCGAGCCTATTCCCCGCGTCGTATAAAAGTCTTCGCAAAGTTGAGGGGGGTCCGGGACCTCGAACCCGTATGCGACTCACGCCGACGCGCGTTAGAGAGGAGCGCGACTGGGTAGCCGGGCGGGCAGACCGGGTCGTCCCGATCATCAACGACGTGCGCGACGACCTGGGCGAGATCTTCGATACGGACGTCGATCACGTCACCGAGGCAGCCTACCGAGAGGAGGTCGACGTGGTGTTCGCCGACGGCGATCTCGCCGTGAACGTCGCGGCGATGGTCGCTATCCTGCGAGATCTCGACGTCGAGGGCGACTATCCGGGATTCGTCGTGGACGAGATCCTGGGCCGGGAGCTCGCGGCAACGATCGCGGGTACCCAACCACTGCGCACACTCGGGGAGGCGACCTTTCACTACGCCGATGTCAACGTCCACGGGCCGGCCGAGGAGAACGCGGGCGTCGACGACCTCGAGGCGGCGCTTGCCGCGGGGTTTCAGGAACGGCTTCCCGGCTGGGACTGGACCGAACGGGAGAGCCCGTTCGCCGTCGACTGAGACAGACTGCTGTTCGGATTCGTCCGGACTCACCGCAGTTTTGATTCGACCAATACCCGATGCGGGTACGATCCGGCGGTGAATCGACTGTCAGGGCTCGGGTTCCGGATCGGCTCCCATCTCCTCGCTCTGTTGTCGGATTCGTTCGTACTCCTCGCCGGGAATGAGTCCGTCGGCCTCGCCGTCGCGCAACGTGTCGATCAGTCGCTCGTCGGAGGCCTCGAGCAAGAACACGCCCTGGTTCGCGATCATCCCCTCGATCGACAGCTCGTCGTCGTCCTCGACCTCGGATTCGAACGCCGCCGATCGCGCCTCGAAGAGTTCGTCCTGTTGGCTCTGGAAGTCCTCCCGAATCTCCGCCTGTTCTTCTTCGTCCTCGGCCTCCTGCATCGTCGCCATATACTCCTGCTCGAGCGCCATGAGCTCGTCCTGGTCGGGCTGGACGATTGCGGTGATTCCCGTCTCTGGTTCGATATCGGGCTCGATGTCCTCTTCGGTGGTTTCGTTTTCGCTGCCGTCGTCCGCGTCGTCGCCGAAGGTGTACTGGGTACAGCCGGCGAGCGAGGCCGCCGTGCCGATACCGGTCAGTTGGAGGAAGCGTCGCCGATGGGGGTTGTTCGACATTCCGTTCCGTGCTCGGGGAGGGATAAAAATAAGCGTTTATACTGGTTCAGATCACGGTTTCGCGACCCAGTCTTCGGTCAGTTCTCCCGCTCCGTCGCCTGCGGAGACGGTCGTGGTGCTTTTGTCTCCCTGCGTGATACGGACGGGCAGTGACTGCTACCGAGGAGAAGACGCGGGTCGCCACGGTCGAAGAGCCGACGCCGGTGCTCGCCCGGGAGACGATCGCCGCCGGCCTCGAGCGGACCGCGCTCATCACCGTCGTGGGACGGTGCACCGTCGACTACGACGGCCGCGCCTCGAGCCGGCTCGAAGCGGGCGACCGACACGTGATGCTCAAACCGGACGGGACGACGCTGGTTCACACCGACGAGGGCCAACAGCCGGTCAACTGGCAGCCCCCCGGCTGTACCCACGAGGTGGCACTCGAGGACGGCGTCCTCGTCCTCCGAAGCGAGCGTACGACGCCCGCGGAACGACTGCTGGTCCGGTTCGAGTCGGTCGCGCAGGTGTCGACGTTCGCGATGGCGGACTCGGGCGACCTCGCGCTGGTCGGAACCGAAGCCGATCTCAAAGATCGCATCCTCGAGACGCCGGATCTGCTCGAGGACGGCTTCACCCCGCTGGCGACCGAGCGCGAGACTCCGGCGGGCGCGGTCGACATCTACGGCGAGGATCGGGAGGGGCGGGCCGTCGTCGTCGAACTCAAGCGCCGTCGCGTGGGCCCGGACGCGGTCTCACAGCTCCGCCGGTACGTCGACGCCCTCGAGCGGGACCTCCACGCCGACACCGCGATTCGCGGAATCCTGGTCGCGCCCTCGGTCACCGACCGGGCCGAGGCGCTGCTCGCAAAGCACGGACTCGAGTTCGTCTCGCTCGAGCCGCCCGGCGACCGCCCCTCTTGATCGCCGCCGATCCGCCGCCTGCGGCTCGCATGCACCTGCCACCACGGTGCCTAACTCGGCCGGGACGATACTGGACACTATGGGTCTTCTCCCTCGACCCCGACAGCGCACAGGCGGTGAATCGACGACGCGAGCCCCTGCGAGCGACGACGATGCTGCCGTAACCGAGACGCCCCTCTTCCGGCTCGGCCGCCTCCTGTTCGGCGGTATCCTCGCGTTCAACGCGCTCGACAATCTGCGGAACTTAGAGGAGCGAGTCGCCTACGCCGAGGCCAAGGGGACGCCTGCCCCCCGGCTTTCCGTCCCCGCGGTCAGCGGGAGCCTCCTGCTGGGCGGGCTCGGGATCGCGCTGTGGCGAGCGCCGATGGTGGCCGCGGGCGCCGTGATCGGGTTTCTCGCCGGCGTGACGCCGATGATGCACGACTTCTGGAACGTCGACGACCCCGAGCAACAACAGCAGGAGCTGATCCACTTCCTGAAGAACACTGCGCTCCTGGGGGCCGCACTGGCGTTTCTCAAGGTCGGCCAGCGTGAGAACCGGTCCTGATCCGGCTGTCGCAGAGCCGGCTACTCGTCGAGTAATCGCTTCAGCCGATCCAGCTCCGTCAGCGCCTCGACCGGCGTGAGGCGGGCGACCTCGAGCGCCCGGAGTTCGGCGGCGACGTCGGTCGGGTCGTCACCGCCGTCGACGGCAGGCGTCGACGACCGCGGCCCGTCCGGCCGCTCGTCCGCGTCCGCGGTGACTGCCGCGGCCGTCCCTTCGTCGGAAGCCGCGCCGGCGGACTCGCCGGGCGAGCCGTCCCCCGCCTCCGCGACGAGCTCCCGCGAGCGCGCCACCACCTCGTCGGGAACGCCGGCCGCGGTCGCGACCTCGACGCCGTAGGAGCCCTCGGCCGCGCCGGGTTCGATCTCGTGGTGGAAGACGACGTCGCCCTCCTCCTGAGCTGTTCGAAAGTGGAGCGTGAACGCGCTCTCGAGATCGTCCGCGAGCGCCGTCAGCGGGTGGTGGTGGGTCGCAAAGAGGGTGGTGGCGCCAACCTCGTCGTGGACGTGTTCGGTGATCGCCCGAGCGATGGCGAGGCCGTCGGCCGTGGAAGTGCCACGCCCTACCTCGTCGAGCAACACGAGCGCGTCCTCGTCGGCCTCCCGAAGAATCGTCGCGAGTTCGTCCATCTCGACCATGAACGTCGAGCGACCGCCAGCGATGTCGTCGCTCGCGCCCACGCGAGTGAAGATCCGTTCGACGGGGGTGAGCCGGGCCGACCGGGCAGGGACGAAACTCCCCACCTGTGCGAGCAGGACGATACAGGCTACCTGACGCATATACGTCGACTTGCCGGACATGTTGGGGCCGGTGATCACCGCCAGTCGACGGTCGTCAGTGAAGCGGGCGTCGTTGGGAACGAACGACTCCTGGGTGCGTTCGACGACCGGGTGACGACCGCCCTCGATCGATAGCTCCCGACCCCCGTTGACCGCGCCGTCGCGATCGACGAGTTCGGGTCGGCAGTAGTCGAACTGGGCGGCGACGGTGGCCAGCGAGATGAGCGCGTCGAGGCTCGCGAGGGCGTCGGCGAGCGCCTGCACGCGCTCGACCTCGGCTGCGACCTCGCGGCGCACCGCACAAAACAGCTCGTACTCCCGCTCGTCGGCTCGCTGATCTGCGGTCACGATCTCGTCCTCCCGTTCCCTGAGTTCCGGCGTAACGAACCGTTCGGCCCGTTTCAACGTCTGGCGGCGCTCGTAGTCGTCGGGCACCGCCTCGAGGTTCGGGTTCGTCACCTCGATGTAGTAGCCGTGGACAGCGTTGGAGCCGACCTTCAGCGAGTCGATCCCGGTTCGCTCGCGCTCGCGGGCCTCGAGGTCGTCGATCCACCGCTTTCCGTCCCGGGCGGTCGTCCGCAACTCGTCCAAGTCGTCGTCGTAGCCGTCGGCAATGATCCCGCCCTCGGTGATCTCGAGGGGTGGACCCGCGACGATCGCCCGGTCGATCAGGTCCCGGAGGTCCGCCAGCGGATCGAGTGCGTTGTGAAGCGCCTGCAGCCGGTCGGCCTCCGTCGCCGCCAATGCCTCCCGGATCTCGGGAACGACCGCGAGGGTGTCCCGGAGGGAGCGCAGATCGCGGGCGTTCGCCCGCTCGCGGGAGATCCGTCCGATGAGTCGCTCGAGATCGTACACCTCTTTCAGCAGCTCCTGGATCGACTCGCGACACTGGACCGCGCCCGTCAGCTCTCCGACGGCGTCGAGTCGGGCCTCGATCCGCGCGGGCTCGAGCAGCGGCCGCCGGAGCCAGTCCCTGAGCCTGCGCCCGCCGAGCGCGCTCGCCGTCTCGTCGATGACGCCGATGAGCGTGGCCTCCTCTCGCCCGTGGACCGCCCGCGGTTCGAACAGCTCGAGGCTCCGCAGGGCGACCGCGTCGAGCAGCAGGTACTCCCGCGGATCGTACCGCCGGAGGTGGGTCAGATACTCGAGAGTCGTCGATCCATCGTCTGCGTCGTCCGCCTCCGCGCTGCCGACACCGCCGCGGGCGTACTCGGCGTAGGAGAGCAACGCACCACAGGCACGGATTTCGGCGTCGCCGGCGAGCAGCGACTCCGGATCGCCGAAGTACGACTGAACCCGCTCGACGGCGTGGTCGCGGTCGAACGCGTCCTCCTCGAACGGAGTGACCATACAGCGCTCCGGAAAGCGATCGGCCGACGCCTGCGGTCCGACGACCGCCTCCGATGGCGCGAAGCGGCTGATCTCGTCGGCGATCGCCTCGCTCGAGGTGGAGCCCGTCGCGAGGAAATCACCCGTCGAGACGTCGAGCAGCGCGAGCCCCAGCTCCTCGCCCGAGCGGGCGAGCGCCGCCACGAAGTTGTTGTCGTCGCTCGCGAGCAGTTCGTCCTCGGTGAGCGTTCCCGGCGTGATCACCCGCGTGACCGCGCGCTCGACCACCCCGGGGGACTCGCCCGGCTCCTCGATCTGATCGGCGACGGCGACGCGGTAGCCCGCCTCGAGCAACTCCTCGATGTAGGACGCTGCGTTATCGACGGGGATGCCGCTCATCGGGTACTCTCCGGTGCTGTCCTCGCGGCTCGTGAGCGTGAGCTCGAGCAGCCGGGCGGTTCGTTCGGCCGCGCCACAGAACGTCTCGTAGAAGTCACCGACCTGAAACAGAACGATCGCGTCGTCGTAGCGCGCACAGAGGTCGTGATACTGCGCCATCATCGGCGTCAACTCGTCGCGCTTTTCGGCCATCGCCGCCGGTGGGCCAAGCGCCGGATCCATGTCTGACATCCGCCCCCGGATGCGGAAATAGCTGCTGCATCGGCCGGCCGTGTCGTGAGTATGGTCGATAATACAGACAATTAGAAAAAGACATATTACCACTACCGAGTAACCCGTGGGTAGTCGGATATGGGCCGCCCAACCGCTATACTGTCGTCTCTGTCCGTCCTCCTGTTGCTCCTTGCGGTCGTCTCCGGTGGCGCGGGGGCGACGCTGTCGGGCCCGTTGGACCCGGTTTCGAGCGACAGTGACGACCACCTGGATATTACGGAGTCGGATGACGCGGTGGAGGAATCGAACGCGACCGACCCGGCCACAGATTCGGCCGGCGAAACCGTCGATGATAGTACAAACGAGAGTACGGACCCCGAAAGCGAATCGACCGACACCGTGAGCGACGGCCTCGAGAACGCGACCGACGAAACCACCGACACCGTCGAAGACGCGGCTGATGAGACAGCCGACGACCTCGAAGAGACAACCGTCGAAACGGCCGATACCGTCGAGAACACAGTCGAAGAGACCAGTGATGCCGTCGAGGAGACGGCCGACGATCTTGAGAACACGACCGAAGAGGCGGCTGACGAAACCACCGGCACCGTCGAGGACACAACCGACGGAACCACGGACACTATCGAGGAGCCGACCGACGAAACTACTGACACGGTCGAAGACACAACTAACGAAACCACCGGCACCGTCGACGAAACGATCTCGGAGAGTTCGGACACGCTCGAGAACACGACCGAGACAGCCGACCGAGGCGTCGAGGACACCACGGATACGCTCGAGAACACGACGGACAGTCTCACGACTGTCGTCGAGGAAACGACCGACGAAACCGCAGTCGAGGAGCCGATCGGAAACCTGACCGAGGCTGTCGACGACACGACGGCGACGACAACGGAAACCGTCGATACAACCACGGCGGAAACCACCGATGCGGTCACCGAGACGACGGGGGCTCTCGAGGACACGACGAACGACACGACGGACGCCGTCGATTCGGTAACGGCGGAAACGACGGCGACGGCCGACGAGACGGTCACCGGCAGTACGGACGCCCTCGAGGACACGACGAGCGAGCCGCTCGACGCCGCCGACGGCCTCACGAACCGAACGACCAACGCGGTGACTCGAACGGTTGCGGAGGCGAACGAATCCGCAACCGGGACGGCCGAAATCGCCGACGGACTCACGGAATCGGATACCGAGTCGAGGGCGGACGACTCGAGCGAAGACCCCACTGCTGTCCCGACCGGCGAGGACGACTCGAGCGGAGGCGAAACGGTGGGTGAAGGGGACGACGGCCCGGAGGCCGACACCGAATCGAGTTCGATCGACCGCTTCGACGGCACGGCCGGGTTTGGCGGCGAGGACCGGAAGACGGCCACCGACGCCGTTCTCATCGGCCTCCTCGGTGTGCTCACCGCTTCGGGGACGGCCGCAAGCAGCGCGGGCGCGGGGGCGGCCGCCGGCGGTGCGGCCGGCACTGCGGGCCTCGCCGCCCGCCCGGTCTGGCTGCGCACTCTCCTGTCACTCCTGGGCAAACTCCCGCTCGAACTGATCCCGATCCTCAAGTACAGCCGGTACGACGACTCGGATCCGCTCGAGAACGACCGGCGGCGGGCGGTCTTCGAGACGATTCAGCACCACCCGGGCTGTTACCTCTCCGAAGTGAGCGAGAGGAGCGACGTCTCGCTGTCGACGGTTCGCCATCACGTCCGCGTCCTCGCTGAAGAGGGACTGCTCACGTCGACGAAGGTCCACGGAAAGCGGCGGTACTTCCCGGCCGGCGCGGACGACACCGAACTGCAGGCCGCCCTCGCCGAACCGGCGAAGCGAAGCGTCCTGGAGGCGCTCGCGGACATCGGTCGGGCGCACAACGGTCGACTCGCGGACGAGTTAGATCGGGATCCCAGCACCGTTTCACACCATCTCGCGACGCTCGAGGAGTCGGGGCTGGTCGTCCGCGAGCGCGACGGTCGGGCGATCGTCAACGAACTCGCTCCGGCGGTCGAGGCGGCGCTGGTCGAGGGTCCGTCGACCGACGCCGGCGCGACCGCCCCCGTCGCCGACGACTGAACTGGGGTTCAGCTCAGGACTCCGTCTCGTTTACGATCTCGAAGTACAGGTGGGCGTGTGCGCGACAGCCGGGGTTGAACGCCGCGTCGCAGTTCGGGCAGGCGTAGCCGTCCGCCGCGCTCGTCGGGCCGTCGGTCCCGAGTCCGAGGTACGTTTCGGGGGTCATCTCGAGGCCGCAGACGCCACAGAGAACCGCCGGTTCGTCGAATCGGTGGCGGGGCCAGGGAGATCGGGGGTGGTCGGCGACCTCGTCGTGGCAGCGAAAACAGGGGTAGTACGATTCACAGCAACCGAATTTGACCGCGACGACGTCGCGGTCGGTACGGTAGTGAGCGCACCGCGTTTCGGGGCCGACATCGGTGCCGTAGACGGGATTGTCGTCGACGTCTCTCACGAGCGGACGGATGGCTGCCGTCCACTTTGGAGTTCCGTCGTGGTTCCGGGCCGATCACTCGAAGACCGCAGTGTCACCGCGGCGGTAGCGGTCGATGCGGCGATAGCCCTGGATGACGGCGTCCTCGTCGAGTTCGATCTCGTAGCGGCCGATGATGTCCTGCGTGTCGGGGACGGCCGTTCGCTCGACGACTTCGACGACTGCGCGCCAACCGTCTTCGATCGCCGAAATCTCGCTGACCCCGTCGAACGTGTGGCCGATCAGTTTCCCGGCGGTCTCCTCGACGGTCTGTCGAACGGCCAGGACCCCCTCGATTCGCTCGTCGTCGACGTCGAGGTCTTCGGTATCGACGTCTTCGGGGTCCGTCGTTTCGGTCTGTTCGGCCGTTTCGGTCTCTGACTGATCTTCTGTTTCTGATTCGCTCACTGTTTGATCACTCTCGTCGTGCTGGTGGCAAAACCCGTCCTCCTGGGCGGGTCGGGAACACCGCTCACCGGAACCGGTGAGCGCCTTGCACTGCTCGGTTGACTGTGAATCGGCTTCGGCCATGGTTAGAGTGCGTCGTTGATTTCCTCACGGAGGTCGTTCAGGTCGCCCGTGCCGGCAACTTTCGGCGCAAGGACGTCGGTGAAGACGTCCGTCAGCACGTCGACTTCCTCGGTCTCATCAGCGCCGAAGACGGCGACCCCTTTTGCCGCCGTGATCGCCACACGAGTGCCGACGACGACGTCGAGTTCCTCGCGCAGGGTTCGGGTCGCGTCGACGACCGTCTCGACGTCCTCCTCGGGGAGGCCGGTGTGCGCCGCGACGATCTCGAGTTCGGTCTCGCGATCGTAGAAGTCGACGTGGACGCCGACCACTCGATCGAGGAGGGCGTCCTGTGGCTGGTGGACGCCCGCGTACTCGACGGCGTTAGACGTCAGCACCGCCCGAAACTCGGGGTGGACGTCGATCTGTCGGTTCTCACCCCCTTTGCCCGGTCGCTCGAGGACGCCCTCCTCGAACATCGACAGCAGGACGTTGTGGGCGACTGGCTGGCTGCGCGAGAACTCGTTGTAGACGAGCGTCGCGCCCTCGCGTGCGGCAACCGACAGCGGGTTGTCGACCCAGCGCTTGCGGACGACCTCGGTCTGTTTGCGGACGCCGCTGACGAACTGGTCGTCCTCGCGGTAGCGCTCGCCGCCGGCGTGTTCGCCGACCAGTGCGGCGGTGTCGACGGACTCGTCGCCGTTGAGCCAGACGACCGGGCGACCGCGCTGGGCGGCGGCCGAGAGCGCGAGTGCGGTCTTCCCACAGCCGGTCGGACCGATCAGGTGAACCGGTTGATCGGCCTCGAGCCAGCCGGTGATCCGCTCTTGAATCGACTCGATCTCGTCGGTGGTAACGAACGGTTCGGGAGCGACCTCCTCCGGCGTGGACAGCGGCGTGTCGCCGCCGGACTCGCGTTGCCGGCGGCTGGGCTCGCCCGTTCGGCTGGTGCCGTTCGAGTCGCCGTTTTTCGGCTGGCGCTTCTGGGCCCACCGCTGTTCTTTCTGCTGGCGGCTCGCCCGGATCTTCCTACCGCGCACTTTGCGTGCACGCGAGTCGTCAACCATGAACTGGACTATTCGGAGGCCGACTTGGGTGAGGACTCGGGTCGCGTCTCGACTTCGAGTTCCTCGAGGTCCTCGAGGTCGCCCTCCGACGTGGCTTGCTCAATTTTCGATATCTCCTCTGCGTAGTGCAGGAAGGTGTCGACGGAGGCGACGACGACGCGCGCCTCGACGGTCAGGAGTTCGATACCGACGACGGAAACGCGGGCCCAAACGTCGATAACGACGCCCTTGTCGAGCACACGGTCGAGCACTTCTGCGAGACTCGAGGAGTCGGGTCGTTGGCGTGTCTGTGACATTGTGGATGCACTCCCAACTCCACGACGAAGGCGTATCACCGTTGACGCTGCTGATGCAAGCAGACGAATGTCGACCGTCAGCCACCGATACTGTCCGTATTTCGGAGGGGTTGCGCTCGGATGTCCTATTATAGGAGGGGTGGTTCGTCCGCGTCAATAGTACGGTATTAGGCCGTGTTAAGCAAAGCATAACTCGCTGGCACTCGCTCGGCCGTTCTACAGCAAGGGGTTCACTTATTCGCGCGCGCATGGTAGGCGTCCGTGTGATCAGCCAACGTCCAGGGGCCGGGGTGAGCGCTCGATGAGCAACCGGTACGTCTACGGAATCATCGAAACGGGGTCGCCCGTCGAGTTCGACACCGACGCCGTCGGCGGCGCGGAGACGGTGTACACGATCTCTCACCGGCGCTACTCGGCCGTCGTCTCCGACATCGACAACACCGAGCCCGAGGAAACCGACGAGGACGCACAGCGCCACGACGAGGTGCTTCGGGAGATCATGACCTACGACGGCGGGCGGACCATCGTGCCGATGCAGTTCGGGATGGTATTCGAAAACGACCGCGCGCTGAAGAACGTCCTCCGCGGGGCCCAGCCCGCGTTCAGGCGGACTCTGCGCGACATCGAGGGGACCGTCGAACTCGGACTCAAGATCGTCCGCGAGGAGGACGCCGACCTCGACGAGTCGGCAATCGAGGAACGAGTCGACGAAGTGCTCGAGCCGCTGGCGGAGGGGTCGGTCGATAACGGGCTGTTCAGCGATCGGCTCCTGCTCAACCGCTCGTACCTCGTCGACAACGACGAGCAGGAGGCGTTCGACGAGGCGGTCGCCGAGCTCGAGGAGTCACACGACGGTCTGCTGTTTCAGTACACCGGACCGTTCGCACCGTACAGTTTCGTCGACATCCACATCGGAGCCCAGTAATGTTCATCCTCGACGACCTCCTGTTCCGGCCGTTCGTCGGTATCGTCGACGCGCTCCACACGATCGCGCTCAGCGAGATGTACGACGTGAGGGCGCTCGAGGACGAACTCAAGGAGAATCAGTTGCTGTACGAACTCGGCGAACGCTCCCAGGCGGAGTACGAGCGCCAAAAGGAGGAACTCGAGGCGGAACTCGAGGTCGCTCGGGAGGCCCACGAACAGCTCTCGAGCGGTCGCGTGGAGGTGAAAACGTAATGACAGATAATTTACCACCGGACGATTCGGACGACCGAGATGACCAGCCAGCCGACCACGCCGACGACGACCGGTTTCGCGGTCGACAGCCGGGAGAATCAGGCGGATGGCTCTCGACGCTGACAACGGCACTCGAACGGCTGGACCGGTCTTCACGCTCCGAGCGGACGGGCATCGACTACAGCGTCTCCATCCGATCCGGACTCGAGGACTTGATCGACCGCGATCGACCAGCCGGTCGCTCAGAGACAGGCGGTCCGGGAAGACGGCCCACGGGCCCCGATCGGACTCGAAGCCGCCGCGTCTCCCGACAGCGCGAGCACGTCTCCACGCGAACGTACGAGGACGAACTGCTCGTGACCGCCGAGTTGGCCGGCGTCGATCCCGGGGACGTAACCGTCGGGTTCGACGACGACACGCTCGTCATCGGCGTGGAGGGACGGGAACTCGAGCGCGTTCGCGTTCCGTGGTCGGAGTCGAACGCGGCAGCGACGATCCGCAACGACGTACTCACCGTTAGCGTCACCCCAGATACCAATGAGTGATCAACTAGCAACCCTGGTAGACGAAGCGGAGGACGGGCTCACCGACCTCGAGGAGACGCTCGAGGGCGTCGACAGTCTCGACGCGCTCGCCGAGGACGAACTCGAAGCGGTTCTCGACAACGTCGACCTCATGGCGAAGCTCGCCGACGAGGTTGAGGACGTCCTCGACGCCATCGACCTCACCGAACTGCCGGAGGCGATCGACGCCTCGGAGCTGCTCGAGGCGATCGAACTCGGCGAGGTTCCCGACGCCCTCACGGAAGGAGAGGCCGACGACGTCGTCCAGCTTCGCAACCTGATCCGAGCGATCAACCTCCAGGAGCTGTGGGACGCCGCGAACGTCCGGGAGCTGTGGCAGGCAAAGCGCGAACTCGAGGACGCCGTCGACCAGGGCGAAGAAGACGACAGTCTGGTCGGAGAAGCGATCGATTCGGTGACCGACGACGATGACGACGAACTGATCGACACGGACGGCGAGATGCTCGAGGGCGACGTGGAGATGGACGTCGGCGACGGCCTCGGCGGCGAGGGCGGATTCGGGATCGACGGCGAGGACACCGAACCGTACGAGACGATGATCCAGCACCAGGCGATGGATGGGATCGACGAGTTCCGCGAGGCGCTCATCCAGACCCACGGCAAGTTCCAGGAGCTCTACGAGTTCAACCGGGAGAAGATGCGCCGCCAGGACACGAGCACGAACTCCCGGAACCCGACGGCCGCGTCGACGGTGCCTGTCGAGCGCAACGACGTGGGTCACGCGGGTCGGTACTCGACAGTCCCGAAACAGGTTCGTCACTCCTCCGCGCCCGGTTTCGACCGGATCTACGGTCCCCGATTCAAGCGCGAGTTAGAGAGGCGCCGGGCGGCGAGCGGAGGTGGGGACGATGAGTGAGTTCCAGCCCAGTCGTCAGAAGTCCGACCTCGCCGACGTCGTCGAGATGCTGCTCGACAAGGGCGTCGTCATCAACGCCGACATCGCCGTCTCGATCGGCGACACCCAGCTGCTCGGCATCCAGGTCCGTGCGGCCATCGCCTCCTTCGAGACGGCGGCGAAGTACGGCCTCGAGTTCCCCGAGGGGACCGACATGGAGCGCGTCGCCGAGGCGGTCGGCGATCCGGAACTCGCGGAGAAAGAGCGGCCACAGATTCCGGTCGATCCCACCCGCGGGGTGAACGTGTCGGCCGAGGACGAGAGTGAAGAATCGGACGGCGGCGAAAGCCAGGACGAGGACGGGAGCCAGGACGGCGACCGAGGCACCGAGCGCCTGGGCGCACGACCGAGCCCGAACGAACCCGTCGAAGGCGGGACGAACCTGCTTAGCGACGACGAAGGCGAGAGCACGGAAAGCGGCGACGACGAAAACGAGAACGGCTCCGACGCCGACTCGACTGAGAACGGAGGTGAGGATGGCGACGATTGACGTCGGCGAGGGCGAGGACGCCCGCGAGGGGCTCGTCACCCTCGTCATCACGGTGATCGAACTGCTCATCGACGCCCTCGAGCGCGAGGCCGTTCGCCGGATGGAGTCGGGAAACCTCACCGACGAGGAGATCGAGCGGATGGGCCAGCAGCTGGCGGCGATCGAGGCCGAACTCGAGGCGCTCAAGCGCGACGAGGGGATCGAGGAGGGCGTCGACGACCTGCGGGGCGACCTCGACGGGCTGGTCGCAGACGCGATCGAGCGACTCGACGCCGACCCCGAGGCCCACCGCAAGCCGGGCTACTCCGTGTTCGGAGGTGAGGGCGAGTGAGCCGGGAACCTGCCCAAGACGAGGCCGCCGGCGCGGACGGCCCCCCGGAGATCGACGACGGTCGCTACATCTACTGCCTGGTGCAGGCCCCCGAGGGCGAACCCGCCCTCGAGACGGAGGGGATCGACGACGAACCCGTCTACACGATCGTCGTCGACGACGTCGCCGCGGTGGTCCACGACTGCGACGACGTCTACGACTCGGCCGATCTCACCGAGGTTCGCCGCTGGCTCGTCCGCCACCAGTCGGTCGTCGACGACGCCGGCGAGGCGTTCGGCACGCCGCTGCCGTTCCAGTTCGATACGATTCTCCGCGGCGACGACGACGCCGTCCGCGAGTGGCTCCGCGAGGAGTACGACGCCGTCGCGGGCGCGCTCGAGTCGCTGGCCGACCACTGGGAGTATCGCGTCGAGGTCGTCCGCGTCGAACCCGTCGACGAGGGCACCCTGCTCGAGCGCGACGAGGAGTTGCGGGAGCTTCGCCAGCGGATCGACGACTCGACGGAGGGAACCGCGTTCCTGGTCGAAAAACAGTACGACCGCCGGCTCGAGGAGCTTCGAGAGGCCACACGCCAGGAGCTGGTCGGCGATCTCGACGAGCGCCTGGCCGCCCATGCCAGAGAGGTCCACGAACTCGAGCGATCGCCCGCCCAGAGCCTCGGCGGAGAGGGAGAGCGCGACGGCGAGACGCTCTGTCGGCTCACGCTGCTGGCCGCCGAGAGCGAGGAGGGCGCGGTCGGTTCGGTGCTCGACGACGTCGCTGCCGAACCCGGCATCGAGGTCCGCTTTACCGGTCCGTGGCCGCCGTACACGTTCGCCCCATCGTTCGGCGACGAGGGTGGCGAGCGGGAGGCGAGGCGAGGCCGCGGCTCCGGGGGTGAGCGCTGACCGATGGAGCCGAGCAAGGGAGACGACGAACTGGTCGACCTGCTTGACGTGGTTCTGCGAGACGGGGCGGTCCTCCGGGCGGACGTCATCATTTCCGTCGCGGATATCCCGCTCGTCGGTCTCAAGCTAACCGCGGCGATCGCTGGAATGGAGACGATGACCGACTACGGACTGTTCGAGGAGTGGGATACCGAGCGGCGGGCGGCCGCGACTGCGAGACGACAGTACGGCCACCGCGAGCGGCGGCGCGTCGAGTCGGCCGAGGGCTCGAGTAGCCGGTGAGAAGCGATCGAAGAACCGAGGAACTGCGAAGCCGTTCGGGGCGATCCATCGCGTGTCGCTGAAAGGGAAGACTACCGAGGAGCCGTGCCCCCACAGGTGGGGGCGGGCAGTCAGGCGAACTCCGGACGTTCCTTGGTGACCTGGACGTCGCCGGTCACGCTCGTGCGTTCGCCGCCCTCGCTGTACGTGTAGCGACCTTCACCGTCACAGAGCGTACACTCGTACTGCTCGCTGATCTCGTTGATCATCTCCCCGTCCTCGAAGTAGACGCGGCTCTGGGTGATCTGCAGGAACTGTGCGGTTTCGCAGTTGGTGCATTCGATCATACACGAACGGTTGGCGTCTCCGGACGTAGTTATCCGGCTTGTAACCACTCACTCCGAGACGCTATGACTGAATTAACGGACCGGTAGTCGGTGCCGATCAGCGGTGACCCATCGAAACACGTCCGAACGGACCGGGAGTCGTCGGGAGGGTCGATTCGAACCGGATAACCGCACGACAGAGGCCCGATCCGTTTTCCGAGATAGGTGCCGATTAAGCGCCAAAAACGTCGGAACGGTTCGCGCTCCGCCTCGGAATGCACCGCCTTCTCTCGCCGAACAGTTGGTCGGCCCACCGCCATGTAAGCGCTCCGCCCGGGATGGCGGTCCTGTCGAGACTGAGTAGTGATCCGTCCCACCGCCCGGAGCGGTTTCGAGTGTCGCGGAAGCATCACCGAGACCAGATTCTCTCGGGGTCGATCGCTTCCCACCGGTGCGCGAGCATAACTGCCCCGAGCGTCCTGCCGGCACCCCGGACGCTTTTGCGCTCTCCGCCCAACGTTCCGACGATGACGATCACCCTGTACGAACTCGAGGGCTGTCCGTTCTGTGAAGACGTCGCGGACGAACTCACCGATGCCGACGTCGAGTACGAAAGCGTCTGGGTCGACGCGCCCCACTCGGAGCGAGACGAGGTCAAACGCGTCTCGGGGCAGCGAGGCGTGCCCGTCCTCGTCGACGAGGACCGCGGCGTCACGATGGCCGAATCCGCGAACATCCTCGAGTACGTCGAGCGAACGCTGGTCTGATCGACGCCGGACGAGCGCCCGAGCAGCCGTCGCCAATCGAAGAGTGGACCGCCCGGGGAGCCGCCGCCGGACGAAACCCGAATTGCCCGGCGTAGCGACGCCCTACCTCGGGAGTCCGAAAACGTACTGTCGGCGTAGCATAGCCGTATAGACTGTTGGGCCGACCATTGCAGATGTTTCCGTGACGCTAACACCGAGCCAGTATCCCCATAACAAAGGGGTTGTCACCCCTGAGTGTTTCTTGCGGGGACGCAACGCCCCGTCGGGTACGGGCCCGGCCCGACCACGACGCGCTACCGGCCGTTTGCCGTGCGTTCGTGCCCGGATTGCTCGGAAGTGGACTCGCCCCCGCTTCGAGTTAGCTCATGTCTCTCACGCCAGGGCGGGCTCCCGCCCCCGCCCCGGTTTCCGCACCAGTGCACAGCGACGTCACCGGCCGTACTACCCTAGTTACACCGTCCAGCCGGTCGGCTACAGTTCCTCCCGCCGAGGCCGCAGTCTTCAAGCCGCTGGCTTCGAACCTGGGGGTATGCGACTCGAGGAGTACTGGGGTGTGGGGCCGAAGACGCGCGAGACGCTCGTCGACCAACTCGGGGCGGAGCGGGCGGCGGCAGCCATCGAGAGCGGCGACGTCAGAGCGCTGTCGGATGCCGGCGTCCCTCGCGGGCGAGCGACGCGAATCCTGCGCCGGGCGACCGGCGGCGCGGGGATGGAACTGCTGGCAACGAGCGACGCCAGGTCGGCGTATAAAGAGCTGCTCGATCTGGCGGTCAACCACGCGGTAACCGAGCGAGCAGCCGACCGGATCCGGGTTCTGACCCCGCTGACGACCCGCGCCGCGATGGAAGACCGACTCGACGCCGTGCTGGCGACCAGAGACGCCTGGGTCGCTCTCGACGACGACGATAGAGCGGCTGTTCTCGCGGCGTACGACCGCTACGACGAACGGGACGGGAGCGAACGCGCCGCAGTCGAAGCCGCACTGGCCTTGCTCGAGGCCGACGTCGACGACGGCCCGTTCGAAGCCATCGCGGCCCTCGAGCGGGAGGCTCTCGAGGCCGCCGCCGGCGCGCTGTCGGCGCTCGAGGGGGGCCGCGTCCGCGAGGGGGCCGACGACGAACTCGACCGCCTGCGGGAGGCCCTGGGAGTGGTCGAGGACATGGACGCGAACGCCCTCGCCGTGATCGAGGAACTCCGCTCGGACGGGGTTCGGGACACGGATCAGTTCCGCGAGGCGTTCGAGGACCACGTGCTGTCGGAGAGCCGCGTGACCGTCGAGCAGGTCCGGGACGCGATGCCGACCGACGCGGCCGACGCGACGGACTTCGTCGGCGGGACGCTCAGGAACCTGCGAACCGGGCTCACCGAAGCGGTCGACGAGCGCGAGGAGACGGTCGCGGCCGAGTTCGAGGCGACGCTCGAGGAGACGGACGAGGCCGTCCAGGGGGCGGTGACCGCGGTCGACGACATCGCGCTCCACCTCTCGCTGGCCCGGTTTGCGAGGGCCTACGACTGCACGCGGCCGACGTTTCTCGAGAGCGAGGAGGCCGCCGTCTCCGTCGTCGACGCGCGCAATCTCGTGATCGCCGCCAGAGAGGGGGAGTCGGTTCAGCCGGTCACCTACGCGCTGGGCGATCACGCCGTCGACGGCGCAGCCGTTTCCGGAGCAGACGCCGATCTCGAGACGCTGCCCGGCGAGGAGCGCGTCGCCGTGTTGACGGGTGCCAACAGCGGCGGGAAGACGACGCTGCTCGAGACGCTCTGCCAGATCGTGCTGCTCGCGACGATGGGACTCCCGGTGCCCGCCCGCTCGGCTGAGGTGACGCCCGTCGACGCGCTGGTCTTCCACCGCCGGCACGCGAGTTTCAACGCGGGGGTGCTCGAGTCGACGCTGCGTTCGATCGTACCGCCGCTTGCCGACGGGGGACGGACGCTGATGCTGGTCGACGAGTTCGAGGCGATCACCGAACCCGGCAGCGCGGCCGACCTGCTCCACGGACTCGTGAGGCTGACCGTCGACCGGGAGGCACTGGGCGTGTTCGTTACCCACCTCGCGGACGACCTCGAACCGCTCCCGCCCGAGGCGCGGGTCGACGGCATCTTCGCTGAGGGGTTGAGTCCGGAACTCGAGTTGCTCGTCGACTACCAGCCCCGCTTCGAGACGGTTGGGCGGTCGACGCCGGAGTTCATCGTCTCGCGGCTGCTGGCCGACGCGACCGACCGAGGCGAGCGGGCGGGGTTCGAGACGCTCGCGGAGGCGGTGGGTCACGAGGTCGTCCAGCGGACCCTCGCCGACGCCCGCTGGAGCGACTGATCGCGGTCGTCACCGGGGTTCGTTCTCCCGTGTTGGCGGATCATATGTGTAGCAGTAGCCGTTCAACTCGTCGCGGACGCGGTTCTCGAGGTAGGATCTGGCGTCGCCGCTCGCGAGGAGTCCGGCGTCGACGGCGTCCGCGAGGACCGCCGTGGTCGCGCGAAGCCAGTGCCGCAGGTCGCGTTCGGGCGTTCCGGGGCGAACTTCGATGACGACGCCGCGGGGTCGCCGAGGATGGGGTTCGGAGACGGTGTGCAACTCGAGGGAGGCGACGAGATACGACCGGACGTCGAAGTCGGGGGAGACGAGATACAGCGCCTCGTAGGTTCGTGGATCCAGATGGTCGGCGAGCAGCGCGTCCGCGGGGACGGCGTCGGCGAGCAGTTCCGGATCCACGACGCCGCGGGCGAGGGGGGTCGACGCGGTGAGTCGCCACGCGAGGGCGAACCGATCGGCCCCCCAGTGGCTGTACCGGAGGTCGTAGCGTCCGTCGGGACGACGATAGGCGACGAGCGCTCTATGACCCATCGTCCGATCGAAATCGCCGGGCGTACTCGAGGGGCCGGTGCGAAGCGACGTGGGAATCGGTCTGGTACATGACCCGGACTCGCCGCGGGTTCCTACTTGAACGTGCGGCCCAGTCGACGGCTTCGGAGGCACAACGCGGAAACCCCTCCCGTGCGTACTCGTGGATGAATGCGATACGATGCAGTCGTCTTCGACAACGACGGCGTGTTGACGACGCCGACGGAGTACGCAGCGCTGGAACGAGCGATGGAAACCGCCTACGCCGATGTCGGCGTCTCCGCACCGACTGACGAGCATCTCGAGGCGCTGTTGCGTCCGGACGTCGCCGGGCTGCGCGACCTCGCTGCCGAGTGCGGTGTCGAGCCCCCGCGACTCTGGGAGGCCCGCGAACGGGCCGCGATCGACGCCCAGCTCACGGAGCTCGAGGAGGGGCGAAAGACGCTGTACGACGACGTTTCGAGTCTCGACGCGCTGTCCCCGCCTCGGGCGATCGTGAGCAACAACCAGCACGAGACGATCGAGAACATCGTCGACCACTTCGATCTCGCGGGGTTCGACCCCTGGTACGGCCGCGAGCCGACACTCGAGGGGATCGAGCGCAAGAAGCCGACGCCGTACTACCTCGAGCGGACGATCGAGGAGATGGGCGTCCAGGAGCCGCTGTACGTCGGCGATAGCTGGGTCGACATCGCCGTCGCCGACGCGCTGGGGATCGACTCGGCGTTCATCCGGCGGGAACACCGGATCGACTACGACCTCGAGAGCTACGACGTCGAGCCGGACCACGAGATCGAGAGCCTCGAGGGTCTGCTGGAGCTGTAGCCAGACGTCTCCCGCTCGCGTGACTGCGACGCCAGCCCGGTCAGGCCGTCGCTTTCACCCGGCTCTCGGCGCGCTCTTTGACCGCACCGTTCATCGCCTCGAACCCACGGCGGACGCGGTCCCTGTCGAGCACCACGGGGACGAGCGCCCCGCGGAAGGTTTCCCGCTGGAGCAGCCGCGTTCGCTCACCGCCGTCGGAGCCGGGCTCCGGCGAGGATCGTTCACCGTCGGCGATCGGCTCGAGGTGGAACTCGTGGTAGCCGTCGAAGAGAAACGGGACGACGAGCCGACCGAGCCAGGCGAGTCGCCGGTTCTCCTCCGCGACGACGACTTCGGGCTTGAACGTCATCCCGCGGGAGTCGGGCGGTTCGATCCGGACCTCGAGTCGCCTGCCTTTGATCGGAATCCCCTCGATAGACCGGATAAACGGGTTCCACTCGGGATAGGTGTCGAACTCGAGGAGCACCTCCCAGACGACCGCGGGCGGGGCGTGGATCTCCACGAACGATTCGACCTGATGCATGCTATTCAATGACGCAGTGTGCGGTCAAACGTGTGTCGGTGGCGTCAACGTCGGCCGCGGGGACGAGATGCGCCGGAGTGAGCCCATACGGCGTCGACTGGACGGCCACCAAAACCCCCATTAGCGCCCGGTCCCGAGGGTCGATTATGACCCGGTCGCGCGGTATCTCCCGGCGGAGCTTCGTCCGCAGCGCCGTCGCCATCGGCGGTGCGGCCGCCCTCGCCGCCTGCCTCGAGCGCGAGGGAAGCGGCGAGGACGTCGACCTCCCCCAGTCGAGCGTCGACCCGGCTGACCTCCCCGAGCGCCAGCACGCCTGGAACGACCACGTGCTCGAGGACGAGCACGGCAACGCCCTGGCGCCCGAGCACAACGTGCTCCTCGGCCTCGAGTACCTGGGCAACGAGCCGACCGACGACGAGCGCTCCCAGCTCGAGGACGCCTTCGAGACGCTCGAGCGCGCCTACGAGCGCGGCAGCGACGGGCTCGCCTTTACCGTGGGCTACGGGCCGGCGTACTTCGATCGGTTCGACGAGGATCTCCCCGAGTCGGCGGCGCTGCCCGATCCCGAGGCGCTCGCCGCCCACGAGGACCCAGAACTCGACGCCTACGACGGACTGATCCACCTCGCCAGCAATCATGGTTCCGTGGTGCTGAGCGCCGAGGAGGCGCTCCGCGGAGAGGTCGGGGAGCTCAACGAATTACCCGTCGAGAACAGCCTTGAGGGAGTGTTCGACGTCGTCGACCGGCGGACGGGGTTCGTCGGCGAGGGGCTCCCTGCGGAGAATCAGGAAGACGTTCGCGGGATTCCCGATTCGGAACCGGTTCCCGACGACGCCCCGCTGTTCATGGGATTCAAATCGGGCTTTCGGAAGAACCAGGCCAGCGAGGACCGAGTGAGCATCGAGGAAGGCCCCTTCGCGGACGGAACGACGACCCAGCTCTCGCGAATCCGGCTTCACCTGGAGCAGTGGTACGAACAGGACAGCCGCGATCAGCGCGTGAGCAAGATGTTCTGTCCGGTCCACGCCGACGAGGACCGCGTCGAGGGCGCCGGGCACAACCTGGGCGACTCGAGCGGGCTCGACGACTGTCAGGATACCGTCGAGGAGGACGCCCGCACCAGGGGCGTCGTCGGCCACGCCCAGAAGTCCGCCCGCGCCCGCGAGGGCGGCGAGCCGATCATCCTCCGACGGGACTTCAACTCCACCGACGACGGCGAGGCGGGCGTCCACTTCCTCTCCCACCAGCGGTCGATTTCCGACTTCGTGACGACCCGGACGGCGATGACCGGCTCGGACCTCTCGGTTCCCCAGGCGAACAGCGGCATTCGCCAGTACATGACGGTGCGCCGGCGAGCGAACTACCTCGTGCCGCCGCGGCGCCACCGGTCGCTTCCGGTTCCGAACCCCGAGTAAGCGTACCGACACCCGGGAGGCCGTCAGATCCCGGCACCGGTTCTTTGTCGCCGGGCGTGGTCGTGTCGGTATGACACGCGTCGCGATCACCGGTGCGTCGGGCAACGTCGGCCGACAGGCGCTCGAGGCGCTCCCCGAGCACGACTTCACGCTCTTCTCGCACAGCGAACACGAGGATCTCGACACGACAGTGCTCGAGATCGCCGACCGCGAGGCGTTCGTCGACGCCCTCGCAGACCAGGACGTCCTGATCCACCTCGCGGCGAACCCCTCGCCGGACGCGGAGTGGGACGACCTCGAGGACCCGAACGTCACCGGCGTCTACAACGCCTACGAGGCGGCGGTTCGCAACGGCCTCGAGCGGGTCGTCTTCGCGAGTTCGAACCACGCGGTGAACATGGGGAACACCGCCTCGTCGGTCAGACCGGAGTCGACGGTCGGCCAGCCGACGGTCACCAGACCCGACGACTCTCCCGATCCCGACAGCTACTACGGCGTCTCGAAGGTCCTCGGCGAGGCGATGGGCGATTACTACGCCAGCCGCCACGGCCTCGAGGTGCTCAACCTCCGGATCGGCTGGCTGCTCTCCCGGGACGACCTCCGCGAGACGTGCGCCGAACGCGACGGTCCCGGCGAGCGCTACGCCCGCGCCATGTGGCTCAGCCCGGAGGACTGCCGGCGGCTGCTCGCGCGGAGCGTCGAGGCGACGCTCCCGGAAACCTGCGTCACCGCCCACGGAATCTCGAACAACGCCGAGCGGTTCCTTTCGCTGACCGAGACGATGCTCTCTCTCGGCTATCGGCCACAGGACGACTCCGCGATCGTACTCGAGGACGACGAGGGCTCGAGGGAGGGCCTCGAGTCGCTCTGACGGCGGTTCTCGCGGGGGCGGACTGGCGGCTCGAGGCAGCTCGCCGACCGGTCAGTCATCCGCTTCTGCCAGCGCGGCCGGCCGCTCCCCCGGCAGATCGTCGCGTCCGTGGGAGGCTTCGAAGTCGAGATCCGGCCCCCGTGCGACGATCCGGTTCGGGTTGACGTCCGGGTGGGTCGTGTAGTAGTGTTCTTTGATCTGGGCCATGTTCACCGTCTCGGCGACCCCCGGCGTCTGGTACAGGTCCCGGAGGTACGGCCAGAGGTGTTCGAACTCGCGGACGAACTGCCGGTTACACATGAAGTGGGTGTGGTAGACGTTGTCGAATCGGACCAGTGTGGTGAACATCGCGATATCCGCCTCCGTGAGCCGGTCGCCCGCGAGGTAGCGCTGATCGGCCAGCGTGTCGTTCCAGCGCTCGAGCGCCGAAAACAGGTCGTCGACCGCTTCGTCGTACGGTTCCTGTCTGGTCGCGAAGCCCGCTCTGTAGACACCGTTGTTGATCGGCTCGTAAATCTCGTCGATGATCTCGTCGACCGTCTCCTGGTGGCCCTCGGGGTAGAGGTCGACGTCGCGCGAGGCGCACTCCGCGAACTCGGTGTCGAGCATCCGCATGATCTCCTTCGACTCGTTGTTGACGATGGTATCCCGCTCGGTGTCCCAGAGGACCGGAACCGTCACGCGACAGGTGACCTCCGGGTCCGCCCGCACGTAGAGCTCCCGGAGGTAGTCCGCGCCGTGGACGTGATCGCGCGTACAGCCCTCCTTCGCGGGCGTGAACTGCCAGCCGTCCTCGTCGCGGTAGGGGTCGACCACGGAGACCGAAATCGCGTCCTCGAGTCCCTTCAAAGCGCGCGTCACGAGCGCCCGGTGGGCCCACGGACAGGCGTACGAGACGTACAGGTGGTAGCGGCCGGCTTCGGGCTGGAACTCGGCCTCGGGGTCGTCGCGGATGCGATCTCGAAAGGTGGTCTCCTGGCGCTGGAACGAGCCGTCGTCGTCGGTGTACTCGTCCGCGTCGGTTCGCCACTCGCCGTCGACGAGCATGTTCATACGTCGGTTACGTAGCCGAGACATAAAGCAAGCCGCTAACGGTCGTGTCACCGACCCGTCGCCCCTCGAGTGAGTCGACCCGGCCGCTCAGACGAGCGCGGTCGTCAGCCAGTAGACCGCGACGAGTGCGACGAGTGCCCCGCCCTCGAGGCGCGTCAGCCGCCGCCCCGTCGCGAGCAGAAACGCCGTGACCGCGGTCAGAACGACGAGCCAGGCGAACCCGGTGAGCGCTTCGGAACCGACGACGAGCGGCCGGACCACCGCGGCGACGCCGAGGACGCCGAGGAGGTTGAACACGTTCGAGCCGATCACGTTGCCTGCGGCGATAGCAACCTCACCGCGACGAGCGGCGACGAGCGACGTCGCGAGCTCCGGGAGCGACGTTCCGGCGGCGACGATGGTGACGCCGATCACCCACTCGGAGATCCCGCCCTGCCGGGCGAGCGTCGTCGCGGAGTCGACGAGGAGGTTGCCGCCCACGACCACGAGGCCCACGCCGACCAGCACTCGAGGGACGTCGAGCCACGAGGCCGAGCCGAACTCGTCGACGTCGGTCCGTGCTTCGGGCTCGGAGCCCCCGCTTGGCTCACCAGCACCGCTCGATCGACGCGCATCGACGAACAGACCACCGACGTACGCGATCAGCAGGCCCGAGAGTACGAGACCCTCGAGGGTCGAGACGGTAAGATCCCACAGCGCCGCGAGCGCGAGCACCGTCGCTGCCCCCATCGCGAGGGCGTCCCTGCGAACGAGCGATTCGGAGACGCGAAACGGGTGGATAACGGCGACCGTGCCGAGAATGACACCCAGGTTGAACACGTTCGAGCCGACGACGTTGCCCACGGAGACGGCCGACTGGCCGGCAAGGGCGGCCTCGAGCGTGACGGCAAACTCCGGGGTGGAGGTGCCGAAGGCGACGACAGTGAGCCCGATCACGAGCGGTGAGACGCCGGCGCCGGCGGCGAGGCGGGCGGCCGCCGCGACGAGGACGCGAGCGCCGACCCAGAGCAACACGATAGAGAACAGGAGGACGGGGATGTCGACGACCGTGGCCATCGTCTGGCTTACACCGCCGGCTCACAAAAGCACCCGGCCGGCGGCGGGACCGAGATGGGGACCACGACCGTGCGAGGCGGTATGCGATCCACGTGGCTTTAAGCGATTCAGACGTGGACTCGAGGTATGAGCGACGACGAGCGGCACCGACAGAGCCGCCTGTTCACCGACGACGACGGCGAGTTCGACGCCGAGCGCGCTCGAGACGAGTCGCTGCCGGTCGAGGACGGCGAGGTGGTCGACACGACCGACCTCGCCGACCACCAGACGTATCTCGAGGGACGCGGGATCTACGACGAGCGCAACCGGGTCAACGACCTCACGGGCCGGGAGTGGAAGTTCGCCACGAAGTCGGTGATCGCCGAGCGGTATCCGCCGGACGTCCAGCACGACCTGCGGAGCGAACACGGCGGCCAGAAGCCGCCACGACTGTGTGCGGACCTCATCGAGCGGTTCAGCAAGGCCGGCGACACCGTTCTCGACCCGTTTGCAGGCGTCGGCGGCACCTTGCTGGGCGCAAGTTTCTGCGAACACGAGGGAACCGGACTCCGGGAGGCAATCGGCTTCGAACGAACCGAGCGGTGGATCGAACTCTACGAGACGGTTCTCGAGCGCGAGAACGAGGAGCGACGCGCCCGCGGCGAGGCGCCGCTGGCGGAACAGGAGATGCGCCACGGCGACTGTGGGGTACTGATCGACGAGCTCTCGGCTGACTCGGTCGATCTCCTGCTGACCGACGTTCCCTACTGGCGTATGGACGAACTCGAGCAAACCCGTAACAGACAGGAGATGCGGGAGAGCAAACTGGGCTCGTTCGAGGGCGTGGAACCGAGTGAGGGTCCGGACGCGGGAACGGGCGATGAACCCCCAGCACAGACGAAAGCCGAGTGGCTCGCGGAGATGGCCGCCAGGTTCGACAGCTTCACCGAGGCGGTCGCCCCCGGCGGCTACGTCGTCGTCTTTATCGGGGACATGTACCGCGAGCAGTCCTACGAGTTCCTCTCGGCCGACCTCGCTCGAGCGATCACGGACGCCACGTCGATGACGCTCGCTGCGAACCTGATCTGGTACGATCCGCTGAAGGACCTCCACGTCTACGGCTATCCGTTTTCGTTCGTTCCGTCGATGGTCCACCAGAACGTGCTCGTGTTTCGGACCGACCGGCCGGAGTGATGGGACGAGACGCACGCTTGTGGCGTCACACGTCCGTCTGACGCGGTTTTATAATCTACCGGCCGAATCTGTCAGAAGCAGGCGCGCACGTACGATATAATTAGTTCCCATCCTTCCCCCCGCGCGCCTTGCATACCACTTCGTTCGCTCCTTTCAGACGGCGTCTCAGATCGCCACAACCGTCGGTCCGACTCGCTCAGGCTTCGGTCGGCAACAGCATCGCCCGCACCTCGTCCAGCTGGTTGGTTTCGGTGATGAGCGCGACCTCGTCGCCGGCGGCGAGTTCGGTCCCGGGAAGCGGAATCGTCAGCGACTCGTGGGACCGGCCGTGGGCGTAGATCCGGGCCGTGGCGGGCAACTCGAGTTCGCTGATTCGCTTGCCGACGGCGGGCGATCCCTCGCCGATCTCGAGGACGGTAAGCTGGAGGTTCGCCGCGAGATCGGCGACGACGTTGAAGTCGCCGCCGAGCATCGCGGTTTTCGCCCCCGCGGCTCCGAGCCGTTCGGGGTAGATGATCTCGTCGACGTCCTGGGCGTACTTCTTATAGATGTCCTCGCGGTAGTCCTCGTCGATCCGGAGCACGGTTCGACAGTCGTGGTGGGTTCCGACCATACAGGCGGCGAAGTTGACGTTGAGATCGGGCGTCATCGCGCCGACGGCGGTCGCATCCTCGATCCCGGCCTCGAGCAGGACCTCCTCGTCCGCACCGTCCCCGACGAGCGCCTCGAAGCCGTCTCGGTCGGCGCGGTCGGCGCGGTCGCGGTCGTTGTCGACGACGATGACCTCGTGGCCCTCCTCCGCCAGGATGCGTGCCGTTCGCGACCCGACCCGACCGTATCCCACGATAACAAACTTCATGCCAGACTGGTACGGGAGCGGGGGTCAAATACGTTGGTCCCGACGCCGCATTGCTGTCGTCGGTAGCGATGCGGGTCCGGAAATCGCGTGAGGTGATCGACCGCTTCGGTCCGTGTCCAGTCCCGGATATGCACGTAATTGCATAGATGGGGGCGAACTCGGACGGGAACATTTAAATCACCGCTGTATCTATGCTCGAACGTCCAAGATGGGGTACTTCGAACTCGAGAGACACGGTACGGACGTTGGCACCGAGACGATCGCCGGGGTCACGACGTTCCTCGCGATGTCGTACATTATTCTGGTCAACCCGTTCATTCTGGCCGACGCGATCGAAATACCGGGCTACGCGTACGTCGAAGTCGTCCAGATGATCGCGATCGCGACGATCATCGCCTCGGTCGCGGCGATCGCCGTCATGGCGTTCTGGGCGAACCGGCCGTTCGGTCTCGCACCGGGAATGGGGCTGAACGCCTTTTTCGCCTACACCGTCGTTATCGGGCTGGGGATACCCTGGCAGACCGCGCTCGCGGCCGTCTTCGTCGAAGGAATTATCTTCATTCTGATCACGGCCGTCGGGGCGCGCAAGTACGTCATCAGCCTCTTTCCTGAGCCCGTCAAGTTCTCCGTCGGCGCCGGCATCGGCGTCTTCCTGCTGTTCATCGGCCTCCAGGAGATGGGGATCGTCGTCGGAGACGAGGCTGTGCTCGTCGAACTCGCGCCGATCGCTCAGTCGCCCGGTGCACTGCTCGGACTCGCCGGACTCGCGGTCACGTTTATGCTGTGGGCTCGCGGCGTTACCGGTTCGATCATCATCGGCATTCTCGGAACGACCCTCATCGGCTGGCTCGCCTGGATGGCGAACCTGGCGAGCACCGAGGCGGCGCTCCCTCAGGCCCTCGTCAACCAGGAAACGGGTGAGCTGAGTTTTGCCGCTGTCCTCTCTCCGCAGTACGACATCACGCCGCTGGTCGGAGCCTTTATCGACGGGCTTCGGGATGTCGACCCGCTCACGTTCACGCTGGTCGTCTTCACGTTCTTCTTCGTCGACTTCTTCGACACCGCGGGGACGCTCATCGGCGTCTCGCAGTTCGGCGGCTTCCTCGACGAGGAGGGCGACCTCCCCGAAATGGAAAAACCGCTGATGGCAGACGCCGTCGGGACGACGGTGGGAGCGATGGTCGGCACCTCGACGGTGACGACCTACATCGAGTCCTCGACGGGGATCGAGGAGGGCGGGCGGACCGGGCTGACCGCGCTGGTCGTCGGCGTCCTCTTTCTCGTTTCGCTGGTCGCCATCCCGTTGATCGCATTGATTCCCGCGTACGCCTCGTTCATCGCACTCGTGGTGGTCGGCATCATCATGCTTCAGGGCGTCCTCGACGTCGACTGGAACGACCCCGCCTGGGCGGTTTCAGCCGGTCTGACGATCACGATCATGCCGCTCACCTACTCCATCGCGAACGGCCTCGCCGCCGGGATCATCGCCTACCCGGTCATCAAAACCGCAATGGGTGAACACGACGACGTTAGCCTCGGTCAGTGGGTGATCGCCGCCGCGCTCGTCGGCTACTTCTACGTCTACACGAGCGGCATGCTCGGCTAACCGGTACCGGCAACACCGCCGAGTACCGCAGTTCTCATACGACTCGCGTTCGAACCACCGACGATGTCGGAGATTACGTTCTACGAACTGTCAGGCTGTCCGTTCTGTACGAAAGTCCGCACGAAACTCGAGGACCTCGACCTCGAGTACGACTCCGTCGAGGTTCCTCGATCGCACGCCGAGCGCACCGAAGTCGAATCGCTAACCGGTCAGACCGGCGTTCCCGTCATCGTCGACGAAGAACACGGCGTCGAGGGGATGGAGGAGAGCGACGACATCGTCGACTACCTCGAGGAAACGTACGGAAACTGAGATGCGGATCAGGCCGCTTCTTCGCGTCTCGAACGTTCGCGGATGACCTCGCGAAGCTCTTCGGGCTCGCGCATCTCGGCGAGCTCCTCGCGTTCGACCAGCGCCGTGCCCTCGATGGAGTCGCGGTTGGCCTTGTCGACGAAGTAGACCGAGCGGGTGTGAGCGACCCGGCCGATCGAGCCCATGATCCGGGCCCGTTTTTCGGCGGCCTTCGTTAGCTGGGAGTTGCCCGTGAGGACGACGTCGTCGTCCTCCTCTTCGTCCTCACTAACCGCCTTGAACGGCGAGCGAAGCGTGGGGTGGACTCTGAACCCGGCACGAGTGAGCACCGTGACGACCTCCTCGTCGTCCGGATCGGCATCGGGGTCGTCCGGCGTCGGCTCGCTCTGGTGGACCTCGTCGGCGCCGTCGAGGACGTCGACCGGACTCGTGAGTTCGGTATCGAACAGCTCCTCCAGGGCCATCGCCACCTCGATCGAGGCGTTCATCCCGTCCTCGTACTTCGAGACGGTTCGCCGGGAGACGCCGAGTTCGCCGGCGAGTTGGCCGAGACTCAGCTCGCGGCCCTCGCGCTCGTCGGCGAGCAGGTCGCCGTCGATGTTGACGTACAGCCCGCCGGGTGCCGCGTAGATCAGCGGTGGAACGTCCTCGATGAAGAGGTTGTAGGCGGTGTCGGGACTCAGTGCGGGCACGCCGTGGCGGAAGTAGACGACGTCGGGTTTCAGGTCCTCGTCGCGGCTTCGCAGCCCGATGACGAGCGGTGTCGCCCGCAGGTAGCTCCCGAGTCGGCGCATCTCGTGGCCGGTCGCCTCGTTGAACGCGTCGACGTTACCCAGTATCTTCACGAGCAACAGGTCGCCTCCCCGCCGAGCGGCGACGTCGAAGCTCTTCGGTCGGATCGCACACCGGTCACTAACCGTAAACCCCGCGTCCTCGAGCATCGCGGTGACGTTTCCGACCAGTGCGGTCCGGGACATAGGGAAAAGTAAGCGACTCCTGATATAAGAAGGTTTCTCTGGTTGTGCGGCGTGCAGTCTTGCGGTTTTCGGCCTGCGGGGGAACATACTTATATACCATCATCCGCTCCGCCTCCCGAAACCCGTTACTCCCTCGAGGAGCAACGATCGAACGATGACCGTCGTCGGACTGGACGATACCGACTCCCGCGAACGAGGAATGTGCACCACGTACGTCGCCGCGCAGATCGCCGACCGTCTCGCCGACCACGGCCGTGTGGAGCGGCTCCTGCTCGTCCGACTCAACCCCGCTGTCGAGTACAAGACGCGCGGGAACGCGGCGCTGGCGATCCACACGGAGTGTGATTCCGAGGTCGCGTTCGATATCGCTCGAGAGACGCTCGAGTCCCTCGCCGAGACGGCCGACGAGCGGACGAACCCCGGACTCGTCGTCGCCGATCACGCCGCGGAGGGCGCTCCAGACGCCGTCCGAGCGTTCGCGGCTCGGGCGGTTCGCGAGCACCTCGAGATCGCCGACGCCGAAGCGTTGCTCGAGTCCGCAGCGTACCGAAGCTGGGGGGCCGGAAACGGTCGCGGGCGGATCGGTGCGCTCGCCGCAGTCGGGAGCCCGCTCGCGTTCGACGACTGGACCTGGGAGTGCATCTCCTACCGGGAGCCGGACCGGTGGGGGACGCCGCGTGCGGTCGACGCCGAGAGCGTCTTCGCGGCGGCCGACGCCGGCTATCCCGACGTCTGGGACACCGTCGACCGCGGCGAGAACGAACTGGTCTGCGTGCCACACACGCCCGGTCCGATCCTCCACGGGATCCGCGGCGACGATCCTGGCGCCGTTCGGGAGGCCGCAGAGATGATCGAGAGCGAACCGGTCGCGACGCGGCAGCTGTTCATGACTAACCAGGGAACCGACGCTCACCTCCGCGAGGGCCCGCTCTCGGAACTCGAAGACGACCGGGCCTACCGGGTCGACGGCCGGGTCGTCGGCGCGCCGGAAACCCGCCGCGGCGGCCACGTTTTCGTCGAAATCGCCGCCGAAGACGCGCGTGTCGAAACCGGAGAGACGCTTCTCGAGTGCGCCGCCTTCGAGCCGACCAAGCGGTTTCGCGACCGGGTTCGCTCGCTACGGGAGGGTGACCGGCTCACGGTCTGTGGCGAGGTGTCGCGGGGAACGCTGAAACTCGAGAAGTTCGCCGTTCGCGACCTGGTGACCACAGAGCGGGTGACGCCGACCTGTCCGGACTGCGGACGGACGATGAAAAGTGCCGGACGCGGTCAGGGCTACCGCTGTCGGGGCTGTAAAACGGTCGCGGCCGAGAAGGATCGTGTGGAACTCGAGCGAGATCTCGAGCGAGGCTGGTACGAGGTGCCACCGTGTGCGCGGCGACACATCGCGAAGCCGCTGGTTCGCGGCGGGTTCGGTGGCCTGACCCATCCGGAGCGGTGACGGGGGTTGGCGCGGCCCTCGCGGGCTACGGAAGACTCACGCCGTGGCGAGTGAGGAACTGACTCGCCTGCTTGATCTCGACCGGGCTGCCGATGATCCGACAGTACCCCTCACACTCCTCGAAGATCGTGACCATGAACTCGTCGTCGAGTTGTGACTCGAGGCCTCTGATTGCGTCTTCCGGGAGAACGATCTGGGTGCTGTCACGCAGCCGCGACGGGTCTGGCATTACGTACGATCGAATGATGTGTTCCCCGTCGTTTATGTGTGTCGAAGTCGGGTCGGTCGGTGGTGAACGCCCCGCTGCTGCCGCCGCATGGAAAGGGTTTTTCGATACGAACGGCAGAGTGTAGGTAAATGGGGCTCGAGGAGGAGATCCAGGAGATCGAAGACGAGATCGCCAGCACGCCCTACAACAAGTCGACGGAGGCCCACATCGGCCGACTGAAGTCGAAGCTCGCCGAGAAAAAGGAGAAACTCGAGAACCAGTCCTCGGCGGGCGGCGGCACCGGCTACTCCGTCGAGAAGACGGGCGACGCGACGGTCGCACTCGTCGGATTTCCGAGCGTCGGCAAGTCCTCGCTGTTGAACTCACTGACCAACGCCGAGAGCGAGACCGGCGAGTACGAGTTCACCACGCTGGACGTCAACCCGGGGATGTGCAAACACCGAGGGGCGAACATTCAGTTGCTCGACGTGCCGGGACTGATCCAGGGCGCGGCCACGGGAAAAGGCGACGGGAAGCAGGTGCTCGCGGTCGTTCGCAACGCCGACCTCATCCTGTTCGTGCTCTCGGTGTTCGAGATCGACCAGTACGACCGGCTGCAGGAGGAGCTGTACGACATCAACATCCGGGTCGACCAGGAGCCGCCGCGGGTGACGGTTCGTCCGAAGATCAAAGACGGGATCAAGGTCACCTCGAGTGCAGACCAGGATCTCGACGAGGGGACGATCAAGGAGGTGCTGCGCGACCAGGGATACGTCAACGCCGACCTCAATCTCGGCGAGAAAGTGAGCATCGACCGGCTCATCGACGGGCTGATGGAGAACCGCGAGTACATTCCCTCGATCACCTGCGTCAACAAGGTCGACCTGATCAATCCGGAGTACAAAGAAGACGTCGACGCCCAGCTCGCAGAGCGCGGCCTCGACCCCGGGGAGGTGACGTTCATCAGCGCCGAGGCCGAGAAGGGCCTCGAGGCGCTCAAAGACCGGATGTGGGACAACCTCGACCTGATCCGGGTGTACATGGACAAACCCGGCCGCGGCGTCGACTACGAGGAGCCGCTGATGCTCGAGCGCGGGGCGACGATCGAGGACGCAGTCGGGAAACTCGGTGGCGAGTTCGAGGAACGCTTTCGCTTCGCCCGCGTCTCGGGGCCGAGCGCGACCCACGACGAACAGCAAGTGGGCGATCAGCACGTCCTCGAGGACGAAGACGTCCTGAAGCTGATTTTACGGCGGTGACCGACGCCGACGGGGGCTCGTCCGCCGACCCGGACGCCCATTCGACACCGGCTGTTGCCGGTACTCGACGTTCCGTGCTCCGGTGGCTCGCGTTGCTCTCCCCGCTGATCGTCCCCTGGGTAGTGATCCGAACCGCGGAGACGACGCTGCTTTTTCCGTGGGGCACCCTCGTCGTCGAGAGCGGCCAGTTAACGCCAATTTCAGCGTTTCTCGACCAGCCCGGACCGACGCCCGAGCATATCGAACGGTGGCCACTCGGCGCCGCCTGCTATGCGTTCGCACTGTGCTGGGCGGCGACCCGCCGATTCGGCACCGACCAGCGGGTGACCGCCGGACTGTTCGCCCTTGTCGCGATCGTCGTGCTGTCGGTCGCCTCGGGGTTCGGCGTCGACCCGAACAGAACCGCGATACCGCTCGGCGCGATTCACGCGCTCGCACTTGCGGGCTGGGTGTACCTCGGGAGATGATCGTGACTGTCGCCGAAAGTCGAACCCGGACGGCACTCCGACCCTGTGTCGCGACTCAGAACGACGTGGGTAATCCCTCGGCCTCGAGAGCCTCTTTTGCGCTTGGTACGTCCGCATACAGCGTCTCGAGTTCGTCACATAGTTCGGTGTACTTCGCCGATCCGTCGAGTTGTGCCTTCGAAACGTACGATTCGATATCGTCGCGCTTCGATGCCAGGGCAAGCAACCGCTGTGTGTCCGAGTCGTACGTTCTACGGCGGTGCAGACTCTGGAGGAGGCCCCGGAGCTCCTCGGGATCGGTTACCGGCTTCGTCTGGTAGAGATCGTAGTCGACGTCGAGCATCTCGAGGCCGGGTTCGTTCGCCGAGATCATCGCGGCCCGGCAGTCGAACTCGCTGTCCCGAATCGTCGAAATAACCTCTTCGCCGCAGTGGCCCGGCATCTGGCGGTCGAGGACGGCGATATCCACCGATTCGTCGAGAAGATCCATCGCCTCGTTACCGGAGTAGGCGGTCCGGGTAGTGTAGGTTCCCTCGAGCCAGGACGCGTAGACGTCGGTGAGCTGTCGTTCGTCGTCCGCTATCAGCACTGTTGCGTCTGTTTGGGGCCGGTCTTGAGCGGCATCAAGAGAGTCAGAGAGCCGATTAGATGAGCCGTTCACTGACACAATTCTACAGAGAACCACCTCATAAAGTGTCCTCTTCCGTGCAGGCGCTCCCGCCGTATTCCGTCCGTTCACGCCGCGCAATAGTCTGGCAAGGGGTACTTGAACGGTCAGATATCCACTCTTTCACCGGCCATTACCCGTCGAGTATCGCCGTCCGCCGGCGTCCACTCCTGTCAATGACCGATCCGGCTCGGGATTGATGTGATTATTTATGAGACAATTAGTGATTCTGGTCGGGGCGCTCGCCACGATTTTCGTTATCGATAGGCATGGAGGCCGGTTGGACACCGCGCGAAACCAGACAGAATTCTGTCACCGTCAGGTGGGGACGAGCCATTTTCGCCGGGTGCTTTCTCTCGAAAGCCGTCGGTTAGCGGCTTGATGTGTGTTGATTAATAATAAATTTTATACCTAGAGTTATGTTATTCCCTGACGTTTATTATCGCATGTCAGAGTTTGGGGCGCTGTCGCTCGTTCCGCCGTTGCTCGCGATCGTACTGGCAATCGTCACGAGACGACCGATCCTGTCGATCTTTCTCGGAATCTGGTCGGGCGGGGTGATCTACACCGGGAGCCTCGGGCTCGGCCAGACGTTCACCTGGATCGTAGAATCCATCGCCGACATCTTCCACGCCCAGATCCTGCTTTTCACCCTGCTGCTCGGTTCGGGTGTCGCACTCATCTGGCGACTCGGGGGCGCAACTGCGGTGAGAAACTGGGCAACTGCCCGCCTCGAGACCCAGCGAAACACCGGCCTGGTCACGTGGGGGCTCGGGCTCGCGATGTTCTTCGACGACTACGCGAACACGGCGATCGTCGGCAGCACGATGCGCGAGATCTCCGATCAGATGCGCATCTCGCGGGAGAAACTCTCCTACATCGTCGACTCGACGGCCGCACCGGTGGCGACGATCGCGCTCTCGAGCTGGGTCGCGTTTCAGCTGTCGATGATCGAGGCGGGGTACGACGAACTCGACGTCGCGGAAGGGGAGACCCCCGGCGCGTTCGCGACGTTTGCTCAATCGATTCCGTACAACACCTACGCACTGCTCGCGATCGTCATGGTCGCGATCATCGTCTACACGCGCCGGGATTACGGGGAGATGCTCGACGCGGAACACCGCTCCTGGAAGACCGGAAACGTCAGCCGGGAGGACGCCACGCCGCTCCAGGAAGTCGAGTCGGATCTCGGCGCGCCGATCGAGGATCGGCCGATGCTGCGAACGTTCTTCACGCCGGTCGTCGTGTTGATCGTCGTCACCCTTGCGGGAGCGTTCTGGACGGGATACCAAGAGTGGATCGAGGACCAACTCGAGGAGGGAGCGTCGACCGACCTCGGGACCGTGATGGGGGAGGAGGGCACGTTGCAGGTACTCGTCGACGTCATCGGCGCCGGCGACTTCGCCGCGGCACTCGTCTGGGGCTCGTTCGCGATGGTATTCACCGCCATCGTCATCGGGCTCGCCTACGACCTGTTCGACCTCGGCGACGGGATGGATACCGTCATCGACGGCTTCGGCATCATGCTCACCGCGGTGACGATCCTCGTGCTCGCGTGGTCGATCAGCGCGGTCGCCGAGGCCGTCGGAACCGGCGACTACGTCGCTGGCGTCGCAGAGGGGGTCGTTTCGGCCGAACTGCTACCGATCGTCGTGCTGTTCGTCGCCGCGTTCATCGCGTTCACGATGGGGTCGTCGTGGGCGACCATGGGGATCGTTACCCCGATCGCGATCCGCGTCGCATACGAACTGACCGGGACGTTCGAACTAATGCCGATTATCGTCGGCGCGGTGTTCTCCGGGGCGATCTTCGGCGATCACACCTCACCGATCTCGGACACCTCCGTCCTCTCTTCGACGTTCACCGGCGCGGACCTGATCGATCACGTCCGGACGCAGTTTTACTACGCGACGACCGTGATCGTCGTCGTCACCCTCTGTTATGCGCTCTACGGCTACCTCAACGTCCCGCCGGTGGTCTTCCTGCCACTCGGCGTGCTGTTGCTGGTCGGACTCGTCTACGGCCTCTCGGAACTCGACGCCCGGCGCAAGGGCGTCGATCCGATCGCCTCCCGGACCGAGCCCGGAACCGAAGAGGCGCGGACCGATCGCACTGCCTCGACCGGTAGCGGCGGGGAGTGACCACGGACCGTTTCGAACCGAACCGGTGACTCGCGGCCGCAGTAGCCGCCTCCGCTATCCTTTTGCCGCCGGCGACTGAGGTTCTGACCATGCACGCGACGCTCGACCATGTCATGATGCGCGTCGAAGACCTCGAGGAGTCACTCGAGTGGTACCAGAACCACCTGGACTTCGAGGAGAAGGGACGCTGGGAGGCGGAGACGTTCACCAACGTCTACCTCGCCCCCGAAAACGTCCACGACGACGGCGCGATGCTCGAGTTGACCTACAACCATGGCGACAACAGCTACGAGATGGGCGACGCCTGGGGTCACATCGCGGTTCGCGTCCCCGAGGGCGAACTCGAGGACGCCTACGAGGGGCTAATGGAGGCGGGCGTCGAGGACTACCGCGACCCCGAGTCCTGTGGCGGTCGCTACGCGTTCGTGAAGGACCCCGACGGCCACGAGATCGAGATCGTCCAACGCGACGAGGGCGCCCGCTGGTCGATCGACCACACCATGATCCGCGTCGAGGACGCCGACGAGGCGATCGGCTTCTGGACCCGGAAGTTCGAGTACGAACACACCGGCCGCTGGGAGTCGGATTCGTTCGCGAACTACTTCCTGAAGCCCGAGGACGCCGCTCCCGAGGAGATGGCCGTCGAACTTACCTACAACTACGACGGCCGCTCCTACGACCTCGGCGACGCCTGGGGACACCTCTGTGTCCGCGCCGACGACCTCCAGGACGACTGGGAGACGCTGATGGAGCGCGAGGCTGACGAGTATCGGGATCCGGAGTCCTGTGACAACAACTACGCCTTCACGAAGGACCAGGACGGCCACGAGATCGAGATCCTCGAGCGGGAGTAGTCCGCGAGCGGAGCGAGCGGCTTTTTGCTCCAGATTGTTGCGCGAGTGGTGGCTGACCGGCAGGAAGAAACGCGACCGGAAAGAGTGGCAGTCGACAGCTACGAAATCGAGGTCCTCGAGCGGGAATATTTCTCGGCCATTCGACTCCGATCATCCGGTTGCGGCGTTCAACAACGGTCAGCGAAACCATGTCGATCCCGTACCAGAGTCGACGAGCGTCCGTTTCAGCGAGTCCCCCCTCGAGTTGTAGACCACCCTCCTCGTCGGGCGACCGGGATCTTCCCCCTCGTAGCGGGCGATCTGTCCGGTCCGAGATGCACCTCGTCTGTATACCCTCGTTCGTCTAGTCGCCGAGCAGCGGTCATCGATTTTTCCGCTTCGTGTTCGGATCGCTCGTAACCCCTAACAGTAGTCTGTAACTCGGTAACAGTAGTTTCCCATCTGTGAGAAACGGGTGTGCTCGACGGTCGTGTCCGGTCAGCTGGCTCTGTGAGCGGGTGGAAGTAACGTAAAGACGGGGAGCGCTGTGTGACTGCCGCATCATATTAAAAGGACTGACATACACTATCACCAATATTTATATCTTATTGGAATTACCAGTAGTTGTATCATGCAGGACAAAGAACGCGACTGGAACCGACGAACAGTGCTGAAAGCGAGCGGACTCGGTGCGGTCGGCCTGGGTATGGGGACCGTAACCGCCAGCGGATCGAACAGTAAACTTACGGCGGACTTCGACAAAACCCGGATTGCTGTGCGGGGGTTCGACTTCTCGAAAGCGGAAAGAGAGAGGCTCCCCAAGATAGACTCCGACGTCGATCGGCTGGAGGACGCGGATCTTGCCGTGTTCACTCCGGGAACGTTTCCGGCACACGAACGGCTGATCGACCTGCTCAACGGCGGGACTGGCGTGGCACTCGCCGGGCGGGACGCGTCGCGGACGTTCCTCGCCGAACTCGAGGACGTCACGGGGGTAGCGCAACTCAGAGAGAACCCAGATCGGCCGAGCGTGAGTTCGACGAAACTCGACGACTCCTACGGAATCACTATCTCACCGAACACGGGTCGAAGTGAAGTCATGATGCTGGCTTCACGGCCGGAAGCCGGCCGCACTGTCTCTGCTCGCGGACAGATCGGTGTGACGAACGGTGCCGGGGTACCCGGTGACGGTCGGTTCTTCGAAGAGGCTCTCTCGGTGTACGAAAAGAGCTACCTCGAACGGGAAAACGAGCCCACGATCGCTTCGGCGTTCGACGACCAAGCCGAAGTGAGCAACTACTACGAAAACTGTAACGGCGGTGAGCTCCAGACGTACGTCGTCGCAAAGCAGGACCGAGCTGCTCAGGATATCGTGTTCGAGAGCCCGACTCATCTCACACCGAGCCGGGACGACGGTAGCAACTGTGATCTGAGCTATCGGCGCAACTCCGAATTCGAGCACAAGGTGATCCTTCCCTTCTCGGGGAGTATGCGTTCGTACAGTCCCGGTGGAACGGAAACGCAGCAGTCGATTTCGTACACGCTGTCGACTGACAGCGCGTCGATCAGTCGCAGTTACGACATTCCGATGGTCGAGGTCGAACCGAGCTTTAATTCGGTCGACGACTGGGCGATGTGGGACTGCGACATCAACAGCGACTCCGTTTATGCCGATAACGCGTGGCATCCCCACCCGAGTACGGTGTGTACGTTCGACAGCGAGAAGTCGGGCGTTTGGTACGACCAAGAACTGTCCGTCAAGTGGTCGCGAACGTGGGGAACGAACAGTTACCTCGATGAAACCGAATACAACTGGCTGTCGTTCTGAGTGATGTGCTCGCCGTCGTAAACGACGAGGACCTTCGAGAGATCGAAGCTCTCTCGTAATCACGACTCTTCTTTCGAGCCCTCATGTCCGAATTTCTTGGACCGGTCACGCCGCGCCGACGGACCCGTACTGACGAGCGTCGGCGCAAGCCGCCGGTAGAAACGGGCCGGGAGTCTCAGGTACGCGCGTCTCGTGTGACGTGAGCTTTCGCGTAGACCGTCAACGCTTCCTCGAGAAATCGATCGTCTCCCGGCGAATCGGCGGCAATCTGGCCTCGAGCGGACGTCATCGGGTCCCGACCGGGAACCACCATCACGACCTCGTTCCGGCCGGTTTCCGGCGAGAGCGTGATCCCGTACGACCCGTCCAGTTCACCGTCGCCACTGTCGTCGCGTCCTCGCAGCGAATCCGAGACGTCGCGTTCGGGGATATCGTGCAGTTCGGCAAGGTACGCTCGAGACGCGTCCCGTCCGGCGAGTGCCACGCCAGTCCCGCCGTTGAGCAGGTCGATCAGCCGTTCGTGTGCCGGGAACTCGCTCCGTGTGACGATCGCTAGCGCTGCCTCCTCCAGTCGATCCACGTCGGAGTGGGTTTTCGGGAGTCGCGCGGTTTCCGCCTCGGAGAGATCGAATCCTCGAATCACCATCTTCGTATCCTCGAGTGCTGCTACGATCTCCGGGTCCTCGAGCACTGCCGGCGTCTCGTCGTCCGAACCGCCGACGAAACCCGCCTTGCTGCCGGCGAAAACGCTCGTGGCAAAAACGGCCCCGCCGCCGACAACGAACGCACCCGATCTGAGAACCGTTCGTCGGGTCGTTCCGCGAGTGTGTGGTTTCTCGTCCATACGTGTCAAATATACTACCGCGAATATAAATCTCCGGTAGTGATGGCCAACCGACATAGATCCAAAAACCGCGGACGTGTGCGCCAACCCCACTCGACGCAAACAGGCACGGTACGCTCAACACGACGAATGTGTTCTCCTTCCACACCGAATATCGGTTCGAGTACGATGACGAAACCAGGACGATACTCGAGCAGTTCGGTACCGATCAGATCACCGTCAACGAATCGAAAACCATCGAATATCTCCGTTCTCACGCTGACGAGAGTAACCTCGTGGGCGAGAGTGAACAGTCGCGCGACGACTGTATCCGGTCTGGGCTGGACGAACCAACCGGTGACTCGTCTACCCCGAGCGATTAACCGCAGTCGGGACTGATACTCTGCATATGACGACCGGGGAAGGTACAGAGTCCGGTTCCCCGCTCGATGAAGTGATGGACGACATCCGACGAGAACTCTTCCAGCGAGTGGCAGCGGCAGACCGGGACTCGAATCGAGAGATCTACAACGCACTCGAAAACGAGTAACGCGCCACGGCACCCGTGTTATCAGTTCGTGCTCACGATCTTGATCACGTCGCCTTCCTCGAGTTCGTACCCATCACCCACCTCCCGGCTCGTTTTTGCGTTGACGGCGTGGAGGTAGCCGTCGCCGATATCGGAGTGGACGGCGTAGGCCAGATCGACGGGCGTCGACCCCTGTGGGAGGAGAAATGCGTCGGGGAGGACGTTCCCGGTGCCGTCGGTCCACTTCGAGGCGTCCTGGACCGGGTAGGCGGTGAGGTGCTCGAGGAGTTCGTACACGGCGTAGTCGAGGGCACCCTGGACGCCAGTGCCGCCCCACTCGGCCATCGTCGCCTCGAGCCCCTCGAGTGCCTCCCGCTGGGCGTCGCTCACGTCGCCGATTTCCAGGCTCTCGTCGCCGGGATCGTACTCGACTAACCCCCCTTCTGCCGCCCGACGGAGCGCGAGCTCGCCCTCCGCGGTGGTTGGAATCACGGGCTTGTCGAGTTCCAGCAGGCGCTCGACGTTCTCGGCGGGCGCGACGTCGATCTTGTTGGCCGCGACGACGATCGGTTTCGTGCGCTGGCGAATCTCGCGGGCCAGCGCCTCGCGGTGATCGTCCTCCCACTGGAGGGGGTCTTCTGGGTAGTCGATCTCCCGCAGGGTGCGGGCGACGTCGGTCGGGGAAGCGCCGAACCCGGTCAGCATCTCCGCGAGCGCGTCGTCGATATCGAAGCCGGGCGAACGCGACTGGCGCTCGATCGTCTCCCAGTTGCGGTCGACGATTCCCGCGAGCCAGAGGTCCATCTCCTCTTCGACGAAGTCGATGTCCTCGAGCGGGTCGTGCTCGCCGATCTCGACGGGTTCGCCCTTCTCGTTGGTTCCGCCGGAGGCGTCGATCACGTTGACGATCACGTCGGCGTTGGTGAGTTCGTCGAGGAACTGGTTGCCAAGCCCCTTCCCCTCGTGGGCGCCCGGGACGAGGCCAGCAACGTCCAGTAACTCGATCGGGACGTAGCGCTTCCCGTCGTGGCAGTTCTCGTTGCCACAGCGCTCCTCGCGCTCGAGGCAGGGACACTCGGTGCGGACGTGGCTCACCCCCCGGTTGGCGTCGATCGTGGTGAAGGGGTAGTTGGCGACGTCCACCTCGGCCATCGTCGCCGCGGTGTAGAACGTGGACTTGCCGGCGTTTGGCTTCCCGGCAAGCGCGATCGAGAGCATAGCTTCCCGTTACTCCGTTCGGGAAAACTGTCTTTCGGTTCCTCGAGTGGCGGCCGCGATGGTCGTCGGAACTCGGTTTCGGGCCGAACGCGTGGCAGCGTCCGGACGAGCGACGCCCCCTTCATCTGAAGGCTGCACACTCTTCCAGAGCCTTACCGCACCCGCGAGTATGCAGTACGACGACTTCATCGGCGAGGTCCAACACCGCGCACAGCTCGACTCTCGAGAGGCAGCGCTGAGCGCCAGCCGAGCGACGCTCACGACGCTCTCGGAGCGAATCGACTCCGGCCAGGCCGACAACCTGGCGGCGCAGTTGCCCGAGGAACTGGGTCGACACCTCGAGATGGTCGACGACGTCGAGCGCTTCGACTTCGAGGCGTTCGTCGATCGGGTCGCGGAGCGCGAGGAGATCGGCGAGGACGATCCGGCCGATGCCGCCTTCCACGCACAGGTGGTCGTCGACCTCGTTTCGGAGGCGGTCGAGGGCGGGACGCTCGAGGACGTTCGCACGCAACTCCCGACAGACGAGGGGTACGATCAGCTGTTTGAGATCGAAGAACAGGAGGAGAGTCCGGCCTGAGAGAGGTGGTCGCGAGTTGTTAGCGGTTCACAGCTCCAGCGCCATCATCACTTCGTCGACGTAGTGGCCGTTCATTTTGTAGTGGTCCTCGCGGACGGCTTCGGTTTCCCAGCCGTGGCTCTCGAGGAACGCGATCGCCTCCTCGTTGGTCGAGGGGACGCTGTTGTACACCTTCTCGTAGCCGTTCGAACCGGCCCACTCGAGCCCGCGCGAGAGCAGGTGCGAGCCGATGCCGTGGCCCCGGTACTCCTCGATGACGCCGACGGTGAGCTCTGCCGTGTGAGCGAGCTTGTCGAGTTCGGGACCCCTGAGGTGGACCCAGCCAACCACTTCGCGGTTGACCGTCGCGACGAAGAACATTCGCGCCTCGAGTTCGTTGTACCGGAGCAAGGCGTTCTCGTGATCGATCTCGTCGGCGACGCTCTCGGCGACGATGTAGGTCTTCTCCTCTGCGACCTGCCGGATCGCGCCGACGATCCCCGAGAGGTCCTCCTGGCGGGCGGGGCGGATGTGGAACTCGAGGTCCTCGGAGACGTACTCCTCTTCGGCACCCGCGTCGATCGTGACCCGGAGGGTCCCGTTTTCGACCTCGAGGCGGCCGTCGCGTTTCAGGATCGCGACGTGATGGCGGAAGCCGCCGGGATCGATCCCCAGACGCTCCTGGACATCCTCCGGATCGACCGCGCCGTGGCGTTCGACGTACTCGTAGATTCGCTTGCGGTCCTCGTGTCCGAACTCGTGCTCCTCGGCGAATGCCATGGCATGGTATACCCACCCACAACACTTAATCCTTGTCCGGTTTCGCTCGTCCTCACTTAATGTCCGAACACGTGAATCCGTGCGGGTTTGTTGAGTCAGTCTAACTAACCCGTACGTGGTGGCTGTGAACCAACGGATTGATAGGCGACTCCTCGAACGAAACGGTACCTCGAGCGAACGATGATCGGACCGGACGCACTCCTCGCCGGCTGTGCACTCGCCCTCGCAGTGGCCGGCGGCCTCGTCGCCCACGAGTGGTCCCACGCGCTGGCGCTCAAACTCGCCCGCGTCGAGTACACCGTCTCCTACTTCCCCGACCGCACCGACGGCGTGCTCGCCATGCTGGCGAGCTGTCCCTGGGCCGCCGTCCACCCGGAGCCGACCGGCCAGGAGCCCCCGTGGATCCTCCGTCTCGCGGCGATGATGCCGCTCGTCCTGGCCCTCCCTGTCCTCGCCCTCGGCGCGACCGGTTCGCTCCCGACCGATCACGTCGCCGGCACCGCCTTCGCCATCGGCTGGCTCGCCTGTACCATCCCGAGCCCCCAGGACTTCTCGGTCGCCTTCTACGCCCACCGGGCGCTCGAGGGAACCGCGCTGGCCGACGCCCGTCCGCGATAGCAGAATCCACAGCCAACGACCGTTCACCCGCGAAAAGAGCCTTTCTAACGACGATCGTTCATTCAGAAACGGACGTTTTCGATCGGCGCTCGGGCACCCGTGTCAGCAGCTGTGCCGTGTCGAAGACGTTCCGCGTCTCGAGCAACAGTTCTGCCGCCTCTCGAACCGTAAACTCCGCCTCGAGCGCCACACCGTGACACCGGGCGTAGAGTTCGAGCCAGTCGTTCATCGCGCCCTCGAGCGCCGCGAACTCCGCCTCCGAGAACGGCACCAGCCGACCGCCGGTGCGGGCCTCGAGGTAGAGCCAGATCGCGGGTCCCGCGCCCTCGCGCAGGTACTCCCTGGCGTCCGCCGGCGCGGCCTCGTCTGTGTCGAACGCCTCGCGGTCGCGTTCGGCGCGGCGCTCGAGGGCGGCGATTCGGGGGCCGTACCGGCTCATTCCTCAGCCCTCGCGGAACTCGACGCCCTTGCCGCCGCGGGGGTGTTCCCACTCGGTGTCGGCGACGATTGCGCAGGTGCCACACTCCACGCAGGGCTGGGTGTCCAGGCTGACGAGTGTCTCCTCGCTGCCGTTGGTTTTCACCGTCTCGGCGCGGTAGCAGCCCCCGCCGAACTCCTCGGCGCTGACGGGGCAGGCGTAGACGGCCGCCCCGCTGGCCTCGAAGGACTCGTCGCGCAGTCGGATGTGGGGGTTGCCGATGTCCGTGTCGTAGGTCAGGTCGCCGATGCGCTCCTCGAGGCTCGGCGGCTCGACCTCGCTCTCCCAGTGGACCGACCGGCCGTGTTCCTCGCCGATGACCGACGGGAGGGTGACGTACCCGGTAGCGGTGTCGGGCAGCATCGAGACGAGGAACGGGGAGTTGTACGCCCGCTTGAGCAGCCGGCTCGCGATGGGGTTGCCGACCGCGACGCCGCCGACTCGCGACTCGAGAACGGTATCGACGACCTGCGTCACGCGATCGCGCTCGCCGACGGTGCGGGCGAGGTCGTACCGGCGCGGACGAAGTTTCTTCATCGTGCCGCTGTTCTCGAGCATCTCCGTGTACCGCCGCCCCGCGGCCTCGGGGTCGGCGTTACCCCGGGAGACGGCGAACGCGTCTGCGGCGAGCGCCCCGGCGGTGACGGCGTGGTTCATCCCCTTGATGATCGGCCCCTGGGCCTGCATCTGGCCGCCGGCGTCGCCGACGAGCACCAGTCGGTCGCGGTAGGGCTCGCGGTGAGCGACCTTCTTCGAGTCGGGGACGAGTTTGGCCGAGTACTCCCGCTCGTCGTACTCGTCGCGGAGCCACTGGGCGAGCAGCGGGTGAGTGAGCAGCGCGTCGAGCAGTTCGTGCGGTTCGGCCTGCTCCTCGACGAGGCTATCGAGGTGGAAGACGGTCCCGATCGAGAGGCTCTCCTCGTTCGTATAGAGGAAGCCGCCGCCCCGGACGTCCGAGAAGAGGTCGCCCGAGAACAGGTGGGCGACGCCTTCGTCCTCGCCGATCGAGAACCGATCGTCGATCGCGTCGGGCTCCATGTCGACGACCGCCTTGACGCCCTGGAACCACTCGTCGGGCTCCTCCCAGTCCATCAGTCCCGCGTCGCGAGCGAGTTCGGAGTTGACGCCGTCCGCGGCGACGATCAGGTCGGCCGTGATGGGGTCGAGTTCGTCGCAGGTGACCCCCACGATCTCGCCGTTTTCCCGGAGGAGGCCGTTCACCCGCACGTCGGTGAGCACGCCGCCGCCGGTCTCGCTCGTCTTCTCGTGGACCCGGTCCTCGAGCCACGAGTCCATCGGCCGGCGAAGAACGGCGTCACACCAGTCGGTGTCGTGTTCGTGGAGATCCGTCAAATCGTAGGTCTTGACCTTGTTCCCGGCGATGTTGTGGATGTAGTAGTCGGTGATCGGCCGCTCGCCGGCCTCCTCGCGGAAGTCGGGGAACAGATCGTCGACCGTGTAGGGTGCGGACTCCTCGGCGTAGATCAATCCCCCGGAGACGTTCTTCGAGCCGGCCTCGACGCCCCGTTCCAGAACGAGCGTCTCGACCCCGTGATCCGCGAGGCGTGCCGCTGCGGCGGCGCCGCCCGGCCCGCAGCCGACCACGATCGCCTCGTAGTGTTCGTACTCACCAGTTTCGGCGCTCATCAGTCCTCACCTCCGTCGGCCGCGACGAGATCCAGTTCGCCCGATTCGACCGCCGCCGTGAACTGTGGCAACACCTCGAAGAGGTCTCCCTCGATGAAGTAGTCGCTGAAGTCTCTGATCCGTGCATCCGTATCTGTGTTGATCGTCACGATGGTATCCGACTCGTCCATGCCGACTTTGTGCTGGACCGCCCCGGAGACCCCCGCGGCGATGTAGAGACCGGGGGCGACGACCTGCCCCGTCTCGCCGATCTGGCGCTCCTCCTTCGAGTACTGCTCGACGTGGCCCTCGAACTGGTAGGAGGAGGTAACGATTCCACGCGTGATGCCGAGGGCGGCGTCGTCGAAGGCGTCGACCAGCTCGAGGCCGAGCTCCATCCCCTTCGTCGGGTCGTCACCGATCCCGCGGCCGAGACAGACGACGACCTCGTGACCCGTGAGATCGATGCCCTCCTCGAGCTGGTCGTGTTCGGTGATCTCGACGCGGAACCAGTCGTCGTCGAGCTCCATGTCGTGTTCGACGACGAGCCCGTCGCGATCGTGATCGGGCTCGAGCGGCTCGAAGCTGCCCGGAATCACCGAGGCCCCCTGCGGGTGGAAGTCCCGGTCGGGGTTGTCCAGACAGAGGATCGTCGAGTACTCGAAGCCGGAGAAGTCCGGCCGCTTCATGTGGAGTACCCGCTCGAACGTCTTCTTGACGCCCGGCTCGCCCGTCTTCACGGGGTTCGAGATCTCGGTGGCCTCGATGAAGAGGTCAGAACAGTCCGAGGCGAGCCCGGAGTCGAGTTCGGCCTGGACCTTCGCCGAGAGGTCGCGACCGTTGTTCGTCGCCGGGAAGAGAACGTACCGCGGCTTGTCGTACTCGCGCCAGTCCGTGCTCTCGGCGCTGCCCTCGCCGCGGGCCATGTGCGCCGTAATTTCGGTGTATGGTTTGTGCAGGAACCGTTCTAACCTCCGGTCGTCGTGGTAGACGGCGACGTCCGCCCCGTAGGCGATGCACTCCTCGGCCAGCCCCTCGCAGTCGTCGCCGATGACGAACGCGACGACCCGTTCCTCGGAGTCGTACTCCTCGGCGTAGTCGTCCATCAGCTCGCGGGCCTTCCCGAGCATCTCCTTCGAGACCTCGAGCAGTTCGCCCTGCTGGGTCTCACAGAACACCCACATGTCCTCGTAGTGGCCGCCGTCGAGCGCCCGAACGTGGCGCTTGTCGCGGCTGTCGGCCATCTCGTCGTCCTCCTCGGCGGCTTCGTCGGCCTCGCCAGTCTCTCCTTCGTCGGGTTCCGTTTCCTCGACCTCCTCGCCCTCGGCCTCCTCGCCGACCTCCTCTTTCGTCTCCTCGTACTCGCCTTCGGTGTCGTCGTCGGTCTCTGCGCCCTCGCCCTCGAGGGCTTCGATCCGCTTGTGGACCGCCTCGCGGGCCGTCTTTCGGTCCTGGCCGGCGCGTTCGGCCTCGAGGACGGCGTTCAGTTCATCGACGTCGTCAATGGTGGCGAGTTCCTCGATCAGTTCGGAAACCGTGTTGTCGCTGGGATCGACCATCTCAGTCACCCCCCGCGAACGCGTGCATCTCCTCGAGCACCTCGCTCATCCCCTCCTCGTCCTCGGGTTGGATCATCGTCGCCTCCCGCTCGGAGGGCGCCTTGGGGATCGGGTCGACCGAGGAGACGATTGTCGGCGAGCCGTCGAGGCCGATGTAGTCCGGATCGAGGTTCAGATCCTCGTGATCCCAGGTCGTCATGTGATCGTCGTGGTCGGCCGCCCGCTCTTCGGTTTCCGCCCGGAGTCGCTTGTGAGTGAGCCGGTGGGCGGCCTTGCGGTACGTCGGCGAGAACTCCGGATCCGCGACGATCATACAGGGCAACGGCGCCTCGACGGTCTCGATCTCGTCCACGTCGCCCTCGACGAGCCGTTTCGCCCGCAGGGTGCGCTCGTCGGGGTCGATATCAAGCGCGAGGACGTGGGTGATGATCGGCCACTCGAGCCCCCAGCACGTCTGAGGACCGGTGTGGCCGGTCTCGCCGTCGGCGGTCTTGAAGCCGGCGAAGACGAGGTCGACGTCGGCGACCTCCTCCTGGTACTTCTCGACGGCCGAACAGAGCGTGATCGCCGTCGCCCAGGTGTCCGAAGCGGCGAACTCCCGATCGGAGAGGAGGTAGCTGTCGTCGGTGTACACCGACTCCATCGCCTCCTCAAGCACGCTCGTATACCCCGGCGGCCCCATGCACATGCCCGAGACGTGCCCGCCGTGGCGAACCCGCGTCTGGAGGGCTGCCTCGAGGGCGAAGGCATCGTTCGGGTTCAGTACTGTGGGGGTTTTCCCCCGCTCCAGGTGTCCGTCCTCGTCGAAGGAAACCGCTCCCTCGGAGAAGTCGGGAACGCCTTTCATCAGCGCTATCGATCGCATGGCCACCTCCCGCACCACTGGCGACACTGTGGTATGGTTGCTCGTCCCATGTTCACGTCACCCTATCGTAACTAGGACTATTAAGGATGTGGGTGAAAATCGCCGGGAGCGACGGGATTGCCGGTATCGTTACTCGAGTTCGCGGTCGGTCGTCGCCATCGTAATCTCGCCGCTCGCTCGCATCGTCCCGTCGACTTCGGCGCCCGGGCCGAGCGTGAGGTCCTCGCAGGAGACGTCGCCGAGGACGCGGACGTCGGGGCCGAGACGAACGGAGCCGTCCCGAGTCGTCAGGTCGCCGTGGATCACCGTCTCGTCGCCGACGGAAACCGCACCGCGAGCGCGCAGGCTCCCGAAAACGTCACAGCCGGCTCCGACGTCGATCGATTCGGCGCGGACGTTGCCGTGAAGCCGGCAGTCGTCGCCGATCGTCGCGGGCTCGGAGACGCGCCAGGCGTCGTCGTTGACCGTCGCGTTTCGGGGAATCACGAGCGGGTCGGCGTCGACGTCGTCGTCCCCTTCGTCGACCATCTGCGAGATGAGCGCCTGGGCGGCGTCCTCTTCGCCGAGCAGTAACAGGTGTTTGAGATAGACGAACAGGAAGACGATCGTCGGCATCGGGTTGCGGATGACGATCCAGCCGTTGGCCTCGAACCCGTCCTCGATGTCGACGTCGTCGCCGATGTCGAGGTCGCCGGCAACCTTCAGTTTGCCGGCGATGTGTACTCGCTCGCCGAGATAGGCGTTCTCCCCGACGAGGACGTTTCCGTCGACGTCACACCACATGTCGAGTCGGCACTCGCCTTCCGCTTCGATCGCACCGCCGAACCGGACGCCTTCGCCCGCCAGAACGTTTCGGCCACGCACCCCGAACTCGATGGTCGAGCGGGCGCCGATGAGGACGTCACCGTCGGTGACGAGGTCACGTTCCTGGGCTTCGGTCCCGGCGGGAATGCGCAGTTCGTCGAGCGGATCGCTGCTAAAGGCCACAGTCACACCCATTTCGACGCCCTCGTAATAAACTTCGCGTGACCGCCTGCCGGCCATTGGCACCCCCTGGTCGCTCGAGGCGACGGCTTCCCGACCGACGACTGCCAGCGACGACAGCCGTCCCGTTTTTATCGTCCTGTCCCGTACGAACCGCCATGACGACCCTCGCGTTCGACGACGACGGTGTTGACGTCGTCTACGAAGGTACCGAGTTCCGCCTCGATCGGGAACTCATCGAGGAAGCGACCGAAAAGCCCTACCACAACGTAACCGACCACGAGGTCCTGAAGATCGTCGCCAAACAGCCCGACCTCCAGGGCGAACCCCAGCGAGTCGGCGACATTCTCCGCTAACCCGGCCGGCGGTCGCCGGCCGGTTCTGACCCGGTCGGCCGCTCCGGATCGAACGCCCGCGAGCGACCGCGCCAGCGCTCGTCCTGGCTCGAGCGCGTATCGACGTAGACCTCGACCCCGTTTCCGTCGGGGTCGTCGAAGTACAGCGCTTTGCTGATGCCGTGATCGACGGGTGAGACCGAGATTCCGCTCTCGCGCAGGCCGTCGTACACCGCGGCGATGGCAGCGCCGTCGGCCACCTCGAATGCGACGTGATACAGTCCGACGCCGTCGTCAGCCGGCGGGGCGTCGCGCCCGAGTTCCCGCAGAGCGAGGTCGTGGTGGGCTTCGCCGCCGGAGAGGAACGCGAACGGCCCGACTCGCTCCGTTACCTCGAGTCCGAGGTGGGTCGTGTAGAAGTCTATCGCCCGCTCGACGTCGCGGACGGTGAGGTGGACGTGCCCGAGTGTCGCCGGTGAACGCATACGACACCATCGGCGTCCGTCGAGATAAGACCGCGGGCACCTGTAGGAGGCGTTGAACGTCAGTGCACACCCGGTTACGATCATCGGCGGCCAGCCTCGTCGCGGAGGCCGAGGCTGGCCGCTCAGCTGTGGCCGGGTGTAACCCGTTTCGACGACTACTATATCAGCTCACGGTACTCCTCGAATGCGAACGCGGACGATCTCCGCACCGGCGGTTACGTCCGGCCGTCGCGGTCGCGATCGTACCGATCCGCGGCGGACTCGAAGCCGAACTCGTCCATCTCGCGGCCGCGTCGCTCCTCGAGGGCGGCGGTCGCCTCCGGGTCGGGGGCGACGTCGTCGGTGAGTCGCGCCCAGGAGGTGTGGACCTTCGCGTGACACCACCGACAGAGGTAGATCGTGATCTCGTGGCTGAGCGTCCGGCCGTCGGCGGATTCCTCGGCGTTCCCTTCCGCTGCCGGACGCGTCCCATCGCTGTAGGAGAGGTGGTGTTCCTCGAGCAGCGGCCGCTCGCTCGAGTGAGCGACCCGTTTCTCCTCGAGCCCACACCGGGCGCACTCCCGATCCCGGTTCCGCGATCGGAAGTGCGGGCAGTCCGCCCACGTCCAGTCTTCGTCCGTGTCGGGGTCGACGACCGGACAGGCGTACTCTTCGGCCGCCCGTTCGCGAGCGAACTCGGGGTCGTGTTCGTAGTGGTCGAAGGCGTACCGACAGGTTCCCTCGCCCGTCAGGTGGTCGCAGAGGCCGGCGAACTCGTAGGGATCGTCGACGCCGACCGAGGTTCCGCGGGGAGTTTTCTCCATCGCTATCGCTCGCGGTGGTGTTCGGGCGCAGTGAATTTCAACGGTACGGTCGGCTCCGAGACGCTGACCCGGTACCCGGCGCGTGCTGACTGGTCGAAAAAACCGCAGACAGCCTTTAGACGGCCTATGGCGTACCTCTATGTGGTGAGATAGCAATGAGCACAGCAAACAAGGACGTCGTCCGTCGGTACTACGAGGAGGCCTTCAACGAGGGGCGCACCGACCTGCTCGAGGAACTGATCGCGGACGACGTCGTCAACCACGACCCCGTCTCGGACGAGTCGCTCACGCCGGCGGAGGCGCGAGGGTTCGAGGGGTTCGTTCGGCACGTCGAAACCGCCCGGAAGGCCTTTCCAGACGCCACGGTGACGATCGAGGACATGATCGCCGAAGACGATTCGGTCTTCGTCCGGTTCGTCTTCGAGGGAACGCACGAGGGGCGGTTCGCGGGGTTCGAACCCACCGGTAACCGGGTCAGGGGAACGAACATGGTCCTCATGCGACTCGCGGACGGCAAGATCGTCGAGCGCTGGGAGGAGTCGGACAGTCTGGAGCTCCTCGAGCAACTCGAGATGGTCCCCTCGTGGGAGGGCCGTACGCGGAAGGCCGCGTGAGACGCTCGATCGAAGCGAGCGGTACCAGCAGAGCGGTACCAGACTACCGTCGAACGCGGGGCCGACGGCACACTTTTTGACCCCGACTCGACGAACGGCGGCGAGCGCGGGCGGCAGGCGAGGCGGCGGGTGAGAGCGAAGCGGCGGTGACGAACTCACTCGCGCTCCGGGACCGGACGGGGGACTCGTCTCTCGCCGACGGGACGGTAACGATAGTAACGGATGTACCGTTACCGTCGTCGCCGCTCGTTCTTCGGGTGATGGACATCCGGTCGGACGTCGCTCGAGGGGAGCGCGATCGAATCCCGAGCGTTTCAACGCGCACGCGGGCCGTTCTCGAGGCCCTGATCGTCACCGTCCTCTGGTCGTCGTCGTACGTGTTGATCACGGTCGGTCTCGAGGAAATTCCGGCACTCACTTTCGCGGGGTTACGGTACGGGATCGCCGCGCTCGTCCTGCTGGCGCCGTTTCTGCGCCGTGGCGAACACCGGTCGATCCGACGGCTCGATCGGCGGGGTCTCGCCACCCTCCTGCTCCTGGGCGTCTGTCTGTACGCCGTCACGCAGGGCGCACAGTTCCTCGCCCTCCGATACCTGCCCGCGGCGACCGTCAGCCTCGCTCTGACATTCACCCCCGTCGTCGTCGCGCTGATCGGCGTGTCGCTGCTCGGAGCGGCCGTGTCGCGTCGGCAGTGGCTTCGGATAGGGGTGCTGTTCGTCGGCGTCGGGCTCTACTTCTACCCCTTCGATTTCGGCCCGCTCGCGCTCGTCGGCCTCGGAACGCTCGCAGTCGGCCTTCTCTCGAACGCCCTCGGCTCGCTTCTCGGCCGGCGGGCAAACCGCGGCGGCGACCTCTCCGCACTCGCCGTGACGACGGTCAGCATGGGCGTCGGCTCGGTCCTCCTCCTCGCGACCGGTATCACCGTCCAGGGGGTGCCGTCGCTGAGCCTTCGGAGTTGGCTCATCGTTCTCTGGCTGGCCGTCGTCAACACGGCCGTCGCGTTTACCCTCTGGAACCGGACGCTGCAGACGCTCTCGGCCACCGAATCGAGCGTGATCAACAACACGATGCTCGGGCAGGTGGCTCTCCTGGGATGGCTGTTCCTCGGCGAGGCCCTCTCGCCCCTCGAGATCGTCGGGGTGGCGGTGGTGCTGGGAGGGGCGCTGTGGGGGCAGACTCGAGAACGGTAACGACAGTATCGGACCGTTTTTACTACCGGTGGCGAAGCGTCTCTCATGAGCAGCGACTCGCCGATCACTAACCGCGTTCACGTCGTTCCCCTCGGCTTCGAGTACGCCCGCCTGAAGGAGCCGATCGTTCGCTGGAAGGCGGATATCGTCGTCCCGATTGACTACCGCGAGAGCGATCGCCAGATCGAGTACGTGGAGGCCTTCCTTCGGGAGTTGGAGGCCGACGACCGACTCGAGGTCGACCGACGATCGTGTGACATTTTCGACCTGTACGACACCATCGGAACGATCTCCGAGGCGATCGCGGATTACGCGGACGACGACGTTTTCGTGAACGTCTCCGCGGGGAGTAAGGTAACCGCCATCGCCGGAATGATCGCGTGCATGGCGACGGGGGCGCGGCCGATCTACGCTCGCCCGTCGTACGGACCCGAGGCGTCACGGATCCCCGACGAGCCGCTCCACGAGGAGGTGAGCGAGATCTTCGAGCTACCGAGATACCCGATCGAGCGGCCTTCGGACGTCCACCTCGCCGTCCTCGCGTACGTCGAGCGCGAGACGGACGAGGCGGTTGACGGTCGGTATCGCGGGGTCACCAAGAAGGAGCTCATCGAGTTCGCGGTGGCCCGGGAGTTCGCGTTCGTCGTCGAGTCCGAAGCGTCGTCGCGAAAGGGATACTACCGGCTGTTAGATCGCCACGTCGTGGCCCCGCTGCTCGACCGGGGGTACGTCGAGGTCGACAAGATCGGGCGGAAAAAGTACGTCACGGTAACCGACGACGGGCGGAACGCGCTCCGGGCGTTTCGCCACGCCGCCGGGACGCCTCGTTCCGCGTAGGCGAGCACCCGCGGTCGGCGTCGGTCGTCCGTTCGCGGTCCGCGGAGATCCGTGGTGACGACGCCCACCCCTCGAGAAGGTTTTTACCGATTCACGGAGAGTCCGATCCGTGGAGCTCCGTCACGACCCGGCCGACGGCGACGAGACCGTCCTCGCCACCGACGTCGAACTCGCCGACTCGCTGTGGAGCCAGGCGCGCGGACTCATGTTTCGCGAGTCGTTTCCGGAGGGAGCCGCGCTCGCGTTCCCGTTCAGCCGAGCCAGAACCCGCGACGTCCACATGCTGTTCGTCCGGTTTCCGATCGACGTCGTCTGGGTCGTCGACGAGACGGTCGGGCGGGTCGATCGGCTCCAGCCCTGGCGGGGGTACGCCCGCGATCGGGCCGACCTGCTCCTCGAGTTGCCCGCGGGTGCGGCCGACGGCGTCTCGCCGGGTGATCGGCTCGTCCTCGAGTCGCTGTGATCGGCGGAGGGAATCGCCCCGTCAGGAAACGACAACCCGCCCGTCTTCGACCGCGACCTCGAGCAGGCTCGTCACCTCGTGGGGGACGTCCCCGTGATCGACGTCGGTTCGCTCGAGGACCACCACGACGGCCGCTATTTCCGCACCGGCTTCCTCGAGTCCGGCGCAGACGCCCCGAAGCGTGTTTCCGGAGGAAAGGACGTCGTCGACGACGACCACCCGGTCGCCGGGATCGATCCCGTTGACGTACAGTTCGCTCTCGCCGTAGCCGGTTTCCTGGTGGACCGCGACCTCGTCCTCGAAGCCGTACTCGCGCTTGCGAACGACGACGAACGGCAGATCCGTTTCGAGCGAGAGCGCCGTGGCGTGGTGAATCCCCATCGCCTCGGGCGCGACCAGTTTGTCGACGGGCTCGAGGGGCACTCGCTCGGCGATCCCGTCGGCGACCGCCCGCAGTACGTCGGGTTCGACCAGCGGGATTCCGTCGGTGACGCCGTGGACGAAGTAGTGGTAGCCATCGCGGTCGACGACGGGGGCCTCGCGAAGCGCCTGCCGGAGTGCGTCCATAGCCGTCGGTTCCACGAGCCGTCGGATCACTCTTTCCCCAGACGTGGCGGCCGTACGACGGGTAGTGGCAATATTTCACCCCATCGCCGCGGTTAACCCCACCCGCCCGCACGGTGGAAGTACACATGGCACGAAAGACGCCCCCTGTGGAGGATAGAGGAAGTCGCCGCGAGGCGGCTGGCCGGGAAATTATCCGGTGATGAGACGCGACTGACGACGGACTCCACCGACGACACTTCGGTACGACTTCTTGACACGACGCTTCGAGACGGCGAGCAAGCGCCAGGCGTCTCGTTGTCGCCTGACGAGAAGGTCGATATCGCCCGCGCCCTCGAGGCCGTTGGCGTCGACACCATCGAAGCCGGCAGCGCCTGTACGGGCGCCGGTGAGCGCGCCGGCATCTCCCGGGTGACCGATCTCGACCTCGAGGCCCACGTGACGAGTTTCTGCCGCGCGGTTCGCGACGACGTCGACCTCGCGCTCGACTGCGGCGTCGACGGCGTCCACCTGGTCGTCCCCGCGAGCGACCGCCACGTCGAGGAGAAGGTCGGCACGACCCGCGAGGACGTCCTCGAGACGACCGCCGATCTCGTCGCCTACGCGGCCGACCACGGCCTCTGGGTCGAGGTCATCGGCGAGGACGGCTCTCGGGCGGACCTCGACTACCTCGAGACCGTGATGGCGACGGCCCTCGAGGCGGGCGCGGATCGAACCTGCTTCGCCGACACCGTCGGCCACACCGGCCCCGAACGGACCCGCGAGGCGGTTTCCCGACTCGCCGAACTCGGCCCCGTCAGCGCCCACACCCACGACGACCTCGGACTCGGCGTGACGAACGCGCTGGCCGCGGTGTCGGGTGGCGCTGACCTGGTTCACTGTACCGTCAACGGCCTGGGCGAGCGCGCGGGCAACGTCGCCCTCGAGGAGGTCGCGATCGCCCTCTCGCACGTCTACGGCGTCGAGACGATCGACCTCGAGGGACTTCACGACCTCGCCCAGCGCGTCTCGCGGGCAACCGGCGTCGCGCTCCCGCCGAACAAGGCCGTCGTCGGCGAGAACGCCTTCACCCACGAGAGCGGCATCCACACCGACGGCACGCTCAAGGACGACAGGATGTACGAACCCTACCCGCCCGAGACGGTCGGTCGCGAGCGCCGGCTGGCACTCGGCAAACACACCGGTCGCGCCGGAGTACGGGCAGCGCTCGAGGAACACGACGTCGAGGCGACCGACGGCGAGGTCGCCGCCATCGCGACGCGCGTGACCGAACTCGGCGACCGCGGCCGTCGGGTTACCGACGCCGACCTGCTCGCCGTCGCAGCCGACGTCACCGGAGAACGCCGCGAGCGGGCCGTCGACCTGCTCGACCTCACCGCGACCAGCGGCGGGCCGGTCCCGACCGCGAGCGTCCGCCTCGACGTCCGGGGCGAGGAGCGCGTCGCCAGCGGTACCGGCTCCGGGCCGGTCGACGCCGCCGTCTCGGCCGTCCGCACCGCCCTGGGTTCGGCCGCGGACGCCCAGCTCGAGTCCTACCACGTTGACGCCGTCACCGGCGGGACCGACGCCGTCGTCACCGTCGAAGTGACGATGGCTCGCGGCGACCGCAGCGTCACCGTCGCCCGCAGCGAGGCCGACATCACGCGGGCGAGCGTGCAGGCGATGGTCGACGCGCTAGATCGGCTGCTCGAGGCCGGGTCCCGGCGACCTGCACACGCCGACGATTAGTCCGCTACTCGTCGTTTTCCTCGTCGTCGTCGGCCTCCTCATCGCCGTTGCCGAGGGCGACTTCGAGTGCCTCGATGAGATCCGCCCGGTTCGCGTTCGGCGAGTAGCTCTCGCCGTCGACGACGATGCGCGGAACGGTCCCGATCGAATTCTCCTCGACGAACTCCATCGTCTCCTGAAGCTGCGATTCGAACGCGCCGCTCTCGACCGTGCGGGCCAGCTGTTCGTGATTCTCGACGCCGGCCTCGGACGCGAGGTATCGGAGGCGACTCGCCGTCGCCCAGCCGTCCCCTCGCTCCATGTTCGTGTACATGTACTCGAAGTACGACCAGAACGCGTCCGGCTGTGCGTACCACGTCGCGAGTCCGGCGCGGGCCGTTCGAGGTCCGTCCTGGCCGTGGAAGTTGGTTCCGTCCCGGTAGCCGACGCCGTGGAACTCGATATCGATCTGTCCGGTTCGAACGTAGTCGTCGACGAGTTCGTCGAACCACTCCTGGACGAACCGGCGCGTGTGCCGGCACTTCCAGCCGCCGAAGAACTCGACACGGACGTCCGCCTCACCCGTGCCGGCGATTGGGTACTGGTACGATCCCGGATCGTCCGGAATCGGGACGTCCGCGAGGGCGCCGGCAGGCTCGTCGATATCGTACTCCTCGAGTTCCGGTTCGTCGTCCGCCTCCGCTTCTTCTTCCTCGTCGTCGTCTGCCTCGTCTTTGTCGCCGGAATCGTCGTCCGCCGTTTCGGGCACCGGCTCTGGATCCGACTCCTCCGATCGTGTGTTGTCGCCATCGTCGTCTGCAGTCTCGTTTTCCGGTGGTTCGCTCGTCCCCGCGTCACCCGGTTCGTCCGAAGCGAGCCCCGCACAACCGGCAGCGCCACCGAACACCGCGACGGTGCCGATCTGCAAGACGTGTCTTCGAGAGTGTTCCTCGCCCATACGTTGTCGGTTTCGATTACAGTCAATCACTATGAACACTGTAAATGGAATTACGAGTGTGATAACGATCGACAGCCACATTCGGTGCTGCAATCGTTCAGCGCGTTATTTACTCGGTAAACTTTCACCTGAATATTATTTTCTCGATAATAATAGACCGCCTCGATATGATTGTAAGTACCAATGACCGAGCGCACACGTCGCCATCCCCGGTCACCCGGTCGCCGTCGGGTGCTCGCACTCACCGCCTCTCTCGGAGCCGTCGGCTCGCTCGCGGGCTGTCTCGGCTCGAGCGAACCGACGGCCCAGGACGACACAGTCAACACGAGCGTGACGCCCGCTGATAACCGAGACGACGCGTCCACGGATGACGCGACCGACTCCGCCCCCGACGATGACGGCGAAAACGAGTCGTCGACGTCGGCGTTCGACCAGGACGCCGACCGCCAGTGGCACGACGAACGGTACACCGTCGACTACGACCACCCGGTCACCCAGGAACTGGGCCGCGAACCCACCCTCGGAAAGCATCCCCACGAAACCGAGGCGTTAATCGTCGAGTTCGACGACATCTCCTGTCGCGTCTGCGCCGAGTTCCATCAGGAGACGTTTCCGACGCTCGCGTCGAACCTCATCGAACCTGGCCACGCGACCTACGTCGTCCGGAACTTCCCCCGGACCAAGGAGTGGTCTATCCCCGCGACGTACGCACTCGAGTCCGTATACGCCCGCGACACCGAGGAGTTCTGGGCGCTGCGCGGCTATCTGTACGACCGGGTGAGCGAACTGAACACGGGGAACGTCCTCGGCGAGATCGAAACCTACCTCGCAGACAGCGACCTCGACGAAGCGGCGGTTCTCGAGGACGTCGAGCGGGAGCAGTACGACGCGACCATCCAGCGAAACCTGGATATCCGCCAGGAGACGGGCGTATTCAACACCCCGACGTTCTTCCTGTTTATCGACGGCGAGTTCCAGACCCGACTCACCGGCCACCAGTCGAACTCCGTTTTCGAGCGCACGCTACAGGTCTGACAGCCGAGTTTTCTCACGACTGTTGTAGTTTCAGCGTCCGACGCGTTCGGAGGGCGAGGGTCAGGGGTTGCCAACAGCCGGCGCGTACCCCATCGTTTCGGCGATCGCGTGCCGTTTCAGGATCGCAAATCCGACCGCCACCAGACCGAATCCGACGATCGAAAGCGGACTGATGGATTCGCCGAGAACGGCAACGCCGGCCACCGTGGCGACGATCGGAACCAGATACGCGACCAGCGCCGCCTCGAACGCCCCGTGCTCCTCGAGAATGGTGAAATAGATGAAAAAGGCGATCGCCGTCGAGAAGACGCCGAGATAGAGCACGGACCCGATGGCCGTGGGTGCGGTCACGCCGTTGCCAGCCGATTCACCCAGCCCGAAGCTCACCGCGTGGAGGACGACGGCGCCGACGAGCATCGACCAGCCCGTCAGCGGAACCCGACCGATCGTCGGTCTGGCACGCTGGACGATCACACCGCCGAGCGCGACGCTGATCACCTGGACGACGATGATGAGTCGGGCGACCGTATCCCCGGCGAGCAGGTTCATCGGATCGGGCTGGATGACGAACCCGATCCCGAGAAATCCGACGGCCACCCCGATCGTACCGACCGCCGAAAGTCGCTCGCCCAGCAACAGAAACGCCCACAGCGCCGTGAAGATCGGAACGAGCGCCTGGATGATCGCGGCGACCCCGCCCGGAACCGTCTGCTGGCCGACGAACAGCAGTCCGTTGCCGGCGACGAGAAACACGCCGCCACCGGTGATCGCCACCAGGTTGCGCCGTCCGCGTGGCACCCAGCCATCGACTCGAACGATCGCGTACGCGAGCAACAGCACCGCCGCCACGTCGTAGCGGAACGCGGCGAACAACAACGGCGGCAGGTACTCGAGACCGACAGTGATGGCTGGAAACGACAGCCCCCACAGGATCGCGAGCAACAGAAACAGCGACCCCTCGAGCAGGCGAGACACACTCCAGATTCGATCGACCACAGCAAATGGCTGGCGGTTCCGGCTGTTTGGGGCGACTCGGTCGGAGCGAACGCCGGGAATTACTCCCCGGAGACAGAACTGTCCGTCACCGTTACGCCGACGTTCTCGAGGCTGATGTCGATACTACAGAACTCGTAGGTCGTGCCACTGAACTCGACGGTGAAGCCGTCGGTCTGTACCGACAGCGAGTCGATTTCGTACGTCCGCTCGTCGACCGACATCGACGGCAGGCCGTCGCCGGAGACGTCGAGGCCGTCGATGTGGACGTGCTCGTCCTCGAGACTGATGTCGATGCTCCCGATGCGCTCGACGGCCGGTTCGCCGGAGTCGGCGACCGCAACAGTCGACAGTCCACCGAGTGTGACTGCGATGACGAGCGCGACTGCGAACGTCCGTGCAACTGGGCGCATAGTCGTACTCGCACTGTTCACCCACATAAATCGATTTCTGGACGAACAGGACATCCAGACGCACAAATCGAGGCACTGAGTCTCGAGATAGAAGGAGGCGCTCCGGTCACGGACGCGAGCACACGCGACGTGGTTATCGTCGGTTGTAGTCGCTGTAAAAGCGCCGAGAGGGAGATTTGAACCACGCCCGAGAACCTGCGCTTCGCGCAGAACCTCCGTCTGGTTCAAACTCCCGTTCGAGTTCTCACGACACAGCGACTCGCTTCGCTCGCCGTTTTGCGTCGTGAAGAACGCCGAGAGGGAGATTTGAACTCCCGAGTCCGTGAGGACAGTAGATTTCGAATCTACCGCCTTGGCCGGGCTAGGCTATCTCGGCTCACTCCCACCTACTGGCGTCACGATTTTAGCCGTTTCGATTCCTCGCTCCGTGTGCGAACCATCCCCGTCCCGCCGTCCGGTAAACCTGACAGCGGAACAGAAGAGATATGGGCCGAGGGGGTGACACCCCCTGCATGGATGTCACACAGGCGAACACCGAATGCAACGCCGTTCTCGACGCGATCGGTGACGCCGTTATCTGCGACCGTGAGTTCCTCGAGACCGTCCTCCTCGGTGTCGTCGGCCGCGGCCACGTTCTCCTGGAGGACGTTCCCGGTACCGGAAAGACCCTGACCGCCCGCAGCGTCGCGAACGCACTCGGACTCTCCTTTTCGCGGATTCAGTTCACGCCCGACCTGCTCCCTTCCGACGTCACCGGCACGCACGTCTTCAACGAACAGGACCGCGAGTTCGAGTTCAACGAGGGCCCGATCTTCGCCAACATCGTGCTGGCCGACGAGATCAACCGCGCGCCGCCGAAAACCCAGGCGGCGCTGCTCGAGGCGATGGAGGAAGGCCAGGTCACCGTCGACGGCGAGACGCGCATGCTGCCACAGCCGTTTTTCGTCATCGCGACCCAGAACCCCGTCGAGCAGGAGGGAACCTTCCCGCTGCCCGAGGCGCAGGTCGACCGCTTCCTCGTCAAGACCTCGATGGGCTACCCCGACGAGACCGGCGAGATCGAACTGCTCCAGCGACGCGCGAGCCGCGATGAGATGAGTCCCTCCGTCGAGCGAGTGTTCGAACCCGAACACGTCACCCAGCTTCGCCAGGTCCCCGAATCGATCCGCGTCGACGAGGATCTCATCGAGTACGTCGTCGCGCTGGCCCGCGAGACCCGCACCGACGGCCGCGTCGAGGTCGGCGTCTCGCCGCGGGGCACCCAGCGGCTGTTCGAGGCCGCCCGCGCCTACGCGACCATTCGCGGGCGCGAGTACGTCACCCCCGACGACATCAAGCGCGTCGCCCACCCCGTGATGGCCCACCGCCTGGTGCTCACCCCCGACGCGACCGTCAACGACGTCCAGAAGGACCAGATCGTCGATACCGTACTCGAGACGGTGCCCGTACCGACGGTGGAGTGATAACGTCTATTGTGAGGCCGGTTCGACGGCCCTGATCGAGATCACCGGGCGAGGCGAGCGGATGGTCGATCGCCGATCGAAACGTATCCGTTTTATCGACAGTACACCGGACAGAGCGGTGGTAGAGGGGTTTTAGCCTCCGAACGGCGTAGGGCTTGTTCGGTGGTTACCGATGTTGTTCATAGTTACCGCACACCACAGCGCGGACAACTGTTGGGCTCGCCCGGAGAACGAGGAGAAAGGCGAAGGATGGGTCGAGGGGATGGACCAGAAAGCCGAGGAAGCCGGCGTCGAACTCCACGGCGCGTACGTCACGCCGAACGAGCACGCGTTTTATTTCGTCCTGGAAGCCGACACCTTCGAGGCGGTGACGTCCTTCCTCGGACCGCCGTTCCTGCACGATCACGAAGCCCACGTGGCACCCGTCATGCCGCTGGGTGACGCACCGCAGGTCGTTCTCGAGGACTGACTGAACCCCAGTACCCCCGCTCCGGTTCGCTGTGCTCGCCGAGACGCCGCTGCTCGGCGGTCAGCCCGTGTTCTTCATCCCCGCGGCGATTCCCTTCACCGTCAGGCGCAGCGTTCGTTCTTCGATATCCGTTCGCTGGGTCCGACCGAGTAGCTGCACCTGCAACAGGTTCAGCGGGTCGACGTAGGGGTTTCGCCGAGCGAGGTTCTCGCCGAGCCAGTCCCGCGTGTGGAGTTCGTCCCGCCGGCCGATCGTCGTGACCAGTTCGGTCGCTCGCTCGTGCTCGTCGCGCAGTCGCGGGAAGTACCGCTCTCGCAGTTCGTCCTCGGCCAGGTCGGCGTACTCGGCCGCGATCTCGAGTTCGGTCCGCGACAGCGAGAGCGCGGCGTTGTCGAGCGTGGTCCGGAAGAACGGCCACTCCGCGTACATCTCCTGGAGGGTTTCCATCTGCCCCCCGTCGTTCAGGTAGTCGTCCACGCCAGCGGCCAGCGCGTACCACCCCGGCAGGATACACCGCGACTGGGTCCAGGAGAACACCCACGGGATCGCCCGCAGGTCCTCGACAGTGCGCTCGCCGCTTCGGGAGGCCGGTCTGGAACCGAGATCGAGGTTTTCGATCACCGTGATTGGGGTGGCCTGCTCGAAGTACTGGACGAAGCCGTCGCTCTCCAGGAGGTCCCGGTACTCCCGGCGGGCCGCGTCGGCCATCGTCTCCATCGCCTCGAGCCACTCCTCGCGAACCTCCTCGTGGGGCTGCTCCAGAGACTGCTTTCGCGCGCGAAGCTGTGCATTGAGCATCTGCTCGATGTTGCGCTCGGCGATTCGAGGGTTGCCGTACTTCTCGGCGATGGCCTCGCCCTGCTCGGTGAACTTCACCTGGCCGGTCACCGTCGAGTTCGGCAGCGCGAGCAGCGCCTCGTTCATCGGGCCGCCGCCCCGCGAAATCGAGCCGCCGCGGCCGTGGAACAGCCGCATCGTCACGTCGTGGTCGTCGCAGATCTCGGCGAGATGGCGCTGGTTCCGGTAGAGCGACCAGTTCGCCGCCAGAAAGCCGTTCTCCTTGTTCGAGTCGGAGTAGCCGAGCATGATCTCCTGGGTCCGCCCGCGGGCCTCGAGGACCTGCGCATAGGCCTCGTTCTCGAACAGCGTGCCCATGATCCGGCGCGCCCCCGAGAGGGCGTACTCGGTCTCGAGCAGCGGCACGACGTCCAGTCCGCAGTGTTCGGGCAGCGAGATGACCCCCGCCTGATCGGCCAGAAAGAGCACCTCGAGGACGTGACTCGGCTCCTCGGTCATCGAGATGCAGTAGGTGTCGATCGCGCCGACGCCGTACTCGGTTTGCCAATCCGCCAGGCTATCGAACAGCGTCAGCACGCGCGCGGAGTCCTCGGACAGGTCGTCGGTGTCGGCGAGGTCGATCACCGGCTCCTCCTGGAGAACCGCGTCGGTCAGCAACTCGATCCGCTCATCCTCGTCGAGGACGCGGTAGTCGATCCCCTCGCGCTTGAGCGCCTCGGCGATGGCGTCGGTGTGTTTCTCCTGGTGGTCCCGCAGATCGAGACTGGCCAGCGAGAAACCGAACGTCGACACCTGTCGGCGGAGCGGATCGACGTGGGCCGCCGCGACCGTCTCCGCGCCGTTGTCCCGCAGGCTGTTGGCGATCACGTCAAGATCCGCGAGCAACTCCTCGGCCTCCGTGTAACCGCCCGGACGAACGTCGCCGACGCGGGCCAGTCGCTCGCGCATGAGCTTGAGTTTCTGCCGGTAGGGCTCGCCGGGGTACCGCTCGGCGGCGGTTCGCGCGCTCCCCGCGAGGCGCTGGCGATCCGCCTCGAGTCGTTCTTCGAACCCTTCGCCGGGCGAGAGGCGCGCGCCGTCCTGGCTCAACACGCCCGAGAGCCGTTTGAGCTGTTCGCGGTACCGCTCGAGGATCACCTCTCGCTGGCGCTCGAGCGTGTTCGCGGTCACCTCGGGGGTGACGTAGGGGTTGCCGTCGCGGTCGCTGCCGGCCCACGAGCGGAACTCGAGCAGTTTCGGAATCTCGAGGTGGCCGTCGACTTCCGCCTCGAGTGCGTCGGCGAGTTCGTCGTACACCTCCCCGACGACGTCGAACAGCGTGTTCTCTAAGTACCACTGGACGTTCCGGGCCTCGTCTTCGACCTCGGGCTGGCGCTTGCGGACCTGGCGAGTCTGCCAGAGGCTCGTCACCTCGGCGTCGACGTCCCGCCAGACCTGGGCCGCCTCCGTGTCGGTGAGCAGCCGCTCGTCGAGCGTCTCGAGGTGGGTCGCGACCGCGCGGAGCTTCGCCTTGACCGTCTTTCGGCGGGCCTCCGTCGGATGGGCGGTGAACGTCGGCTCGATCAGCACGTCCTCGAGGATGGTCTGGACCGTTTCCGGGTCGGTTTCGCCCAACTCCTCGGCCGCCGCCTCGAGGCTGTCCGCGAGGGTCCCGTCCTGGGAATCCCCCCGGATCGAGCGGACCCGTTCGCGCTCCTCGGCGAGGTTGATCAACTCGAAATACGTCGCAAACGCCCGCGCGACCACCCGCTGCTGGTGAGGTGAGACGCGCTCGAGTTCGTCGACCAGCGGCTGGCGGGAGTCTCTGTCGCCCGACCGGTAGTCGATGGCGGCCGTTCGACAGGACTCGACGGTCTCGAACGCCCGTTTCGAGGTCTGGGCCTCAAGGATGTCGCCGAGGAGCGCCCCGAGTTCGCGGACGTCCTGGCGAATCTCCCTGTTGTGCAATTCCATGCCACGCACTACGGTCGCCAGCGCAAAAACCCCCGCACGACGCGAGTATTTGCCTCCCCCATCGTCTTTCGTGAGGGTTTCGTGGGAGCGTCGCCGCGATGGAAGGATGCGATTCGCGGGGGCTGAACGAACCGAAAGCTCAGTTGTAGCCCCGCCAGCGGTGGCCACATTCGGTGCACTTGAAAAACCGGGTCGGCGGTTCGTCGGCGGAGGCGGTCTGCTGAAGTGCGTAGTACGCCTCCTCGTTTTCGCACTCCGGACACCGGACGTCGGAGGTCTTCGGTTTCCCCTCGACGTCGGTGTCCTCGCTCGTTTCGATGACGTCGTCGAACCGCTGGGAATCCGTGCTCACGAACTCGGCTTCGGCCTCGCGGTCGCGGCCGGCGGTCGCCCCGCAGTCGGCGTTGGCACAGACCATCCGGTCGCCGTCGGCTTTCATCATCGAGCCACAGTCGTCGCAGAACTGCATGGATCCGGCTACGCGCTCGGGGCGCAAAAATCTCCGGGCGGCTGTGACCCCGTCGGCAAACTCACAGCGCCCCGTCGTCCGCGACGCTCGTGAGGAGCACCGCGCCGTCGACATCGGTCGTCTCGAGCGCCGCCCGCGCCGCCTCCTGGGCCTCCCTCGCGTGGGCCTCGTCGGTGAGCCCGTAGACGACCGGCCCCCACGACGACTGGCCGACCCCCGAAAGGACGGCACACTCCTCGAGGGCGTCGACGAGCGTGCCTGCGGGCGGGCGAAAGACGCCGCCCTGGGCGTCGGCGTACCAGGAGCCGTTCTTGCGGCCGATCTCGCCGATTGCGTCGCCGAAGGGCTCGAGCCGTCCCTCGGCGGCCGCCGGCAGTAGCTTGCGGGTGAGGAGCCCGGCGATCTCGTCCGAAACGACGGGGTCGGCGCGCTCGACGACGGTTCGCATGCTGGCGTCCTCGCCCTCGCCGCTGCGGCCGGGCTCGGCATCGGGAATCACGACGAGGAACCGCCAGTCGGGCGGCAGGTCGTGACGGGCAACAACCGGCGGGACCGTCCAGTCGCCCTCCGCGGGGGGCTCGGTGGTGAACCGCCCCGTCGGGTGGCCGGCGTCGACGACGAAGCCGCCCGACTCGAAGGTGGCGACGCCGACGCCGCTGCGGCCGCCGCGTCCGAGTTGGGGCGCTCGCTCGCGCACTCGCGGCTCGAGGCCGTGACACCGCGCCGTCGCGACCAGGGTCGCGAGTGCCAACTGCGTGCCGCTGCCGAGGCCGACGTGGCGAGGGAGTCGCTCCTCGAGGGAGAGGGAAACGCCGGGAACCTCGAGACAGTCGACGGCCCGCTTCGCGTACTCGCGGACGAGGGGGTCGTCAGTTTCGACAGCGGAGGCGGGTTCGGCGGCGACGGTTACCCGCGGCTCTGCGAGGCCGACGCCGATGCCGCCGTAGAGTCGCCGGCGCGCGAGCGAGAGGTTCTGAAAGCCGAAGTGAAGCCGCGCCCCGGCGCTGACCGTCACCATACCAGATGTGGGCGGGCCGGCCGCAAGGGGGTTTCGACGGTGGCAACGCCGGCCAGTCTTTCGCTGGTCTCGAAACCCGCTTACGAGGTGGAGTGGCCCAGTCGAGAGAGCGCCCGGAACACGGCCACCACCTCGAGGTCGTGTTCGCGGGAAACGGTGCGAACGGCCTCGAGGTAGCTCCCGTACGCTTCGGGTGGGGCGGGTGAGGGGTACGTCTCGAGGGCCGCCACCGGAAACGATCCGAGGAGCAGATCCGCATCCAGCAGCGCCGCGACGACGGCCTCGTCGAGCGTGACGTAGCGCTCGGGATCGATGTACTGGAGGTACGCCGACGCGATCGGGACGTCGACGCCCTCGAGGGCGGTGAGTGCTGCGAGGGCGTCGGTCGCGGTTTCCGCCTCGACTGCGCCGGTGATCGCCGCCTCGAGGTCGTCGTACCCGTTCTCTTGAAACGCGTCCTCGGCGGGGTGGGGCGTCCCGGACAGCGACCGTCGGGCGAACCAGCGGACCACCCACTCGGCGTCCTTCCAGAGGAAGGACCCCTCCGCAAAGGCGGTCGGTAACGTCTCGAGACGCTCGTCCTCGACGGTGGTAAACGGGTGTTCGCGTTCGTACGTCACCGCGGCTTCCCGAAGCTGACTCGTCGTAAACGCCATCGAGTGAGCCGAAGTTGCCACGGTGCAAAAACCCACCCCCGGTCGCGGTCGCCGACTCGGCGAACCGGTGATGGACGACGGGGCCGGTCGGCGAACTGTTTTGACGGTTGGTAGCGATAGCCACGGGTATGGGATCAGACGACGACGCCGTCCACACCATCTGTCCGTACTGCGGGGTCGGTTGCGGGTTGCAGCTCGAGGCCGGCGACGAACCGGGCGCGGTCTCGCTAAAACCGTGGTTCGACGCGCCGGTGAACGAGGGAGCGCTCTGTATCAAGGGCGGGGCGTCGACCGAGGTGGTCGACCACGAGGATCGGCTGACCGAACCGTTGATCCGGGATAGTGGGAGCGGCGAGTTCCGCGAGGCGACCTGGGACGAGGCGCTGGGCCGGATCGTCGACGAACTCGAGCGCGTGCGCGACGAGCACGGTCCCGACGCGACGGGCTTTTTCGGCTCCTCGAAGGTGATGAACGAGGAGAACTACCTGCTCCAGAAGCTCGCCCGGCGCTACGGGACGAACAACGTCGACAACTGCACGCGGATGTGTCACGCCTCCACCGTCTACACCCTGCGGAACAGCCTGGGCGCGGGCGCGATGACCAACAGCATGCAGGATCTCAAAGACGCCGGCGACGTCTTCTGGATCCAGGGGGCCAATCCGGCGGAGCAGCACGTCATCGCCCACAGCAACTACTTCCGCCAGGCCGCACTCGAGGGCGCGACCCTCGTCCAGGTCGACCCGCACGCGAACAAGACCACTCGCGACGTCGACCTCCACCTCCAGCTCGAGCCGGGCACGGACATCCCGCTGTTGAACGTCGTGCTGAAGACGATCCTCGAGGAGGGGCTGTACGACGAGGCGTTCATCGAGCAGCGAACGACGGGGTTCGACCACCTCGAGGCGACGCTCGCCGATTTCGATCTGGAAGAGGCGGCCGAGACGTGTGGGGTTCCGCTCGAGGACATCCAGGAGGTCGCCCGAATTTATGCGGAAGCCGACAACGCGGCCATCTTCACCGGGATGGGGATGAGCCAGCACCGCTGCGGGGTGGACAACGTCCAAAACGAGGTCAACCTCGCGCTGCTCACCGGCAACCTCGGCAGACCGGGGACCGGCGTCAACCCGCTGCGGGGACAGAACAACGTCCAGGGAACCTGTGACGTTGGCGCGATGCCGAACGTGCTGCCGGGGTATCAGGAGGTCGACGACGACGAGGCCCGCGAGGCCGTCGAAGCGGTCTGGGGGTTCGAGATCCCGTCCGAACCGGGGCTGACGAACGTCGAAATATCGAACGCCATCGGCGACTCGATCCACGGGTTGTTCGTTATGGGCGAGAACCCGGTGATGAGCGAGCCCGATTCGCTCGAGGTCGAAGAGCGGATGGACGACCTCGAGTTCCTCGCGGTGCAGGACATCTTCATGACCGAAACCGCGGAGTTCGCCGACGTCGTCCTCCCCGCCACCTCCTGGGCCGAACGCGGCGGGACGGTGACGAACACCGACCGCAGAGTCCAGCGGATGCGTCCCGCGGTCGACGTGCCCGGAAACACTCGCCACGACCTCGAGATCCTCTGCGAACTCGGAGCTCGGCTGTTCGGCGAAAACGCGGGGTTCGAGTTCGACGGCCCCGAGGCGGTGTTCGAGGAGCTTCGCCAGGTGTGTCCGAGCTACCACGGGATGACCTACGACAGCCTCGGCCACGAGGGCATCCAGTGGCCCTGCTACGAGGAGGGCGACGCGGGCGATCAGTTCCTCTACGAGGAGTCGTTCGACACCGACGACGGGTTGGGCGTGATCCGCGGCGTCCGCCACACCGAACCCGCCGAAGTCCCGGACGCGGAGTACCCGCTCGTGCTCACGACTGCCCGCCTCGAGGAGCACTACAACACCGGCACGATGAGCACCCGGTCGCCGACGCTCGTGCGCCGCACCCCCGAGAACTTCGTCGACATCCATCCGGCGGACGCCGAGGCGCGAGGGATCGAAGACGGCGACTACGTCACGCTGCGCTCGAGGCGGGGCGAGATCGTTCTCGAGGCCAACGTCACGGAGGACATCAAGGAGGGCGTGGTGTGGACCACCCCGCACTTCTCCGATGCGCGGGCGAACAGGCTCACCAACGACGTGCTCGACCCGCTGGCGAAGATTCCGGAGTACAAGGCCGCGGCCGCGGAGGTCGAGCGCACCGAACGTCCGGAACCCGCCGACGACTGAGCCGTGGTGGGAGAGACACCCGCAGATCCGTCGCCCGACCCAGACCTCTCGGGAGTCGTGCTCGCCGGCGGCTACTCGACTCGATTCGGCGAGGCCGACAAAGCCGTGGCCGACCTCGCGGGGAAGCCGATGATCCGGCGGGTGGTCGACCGACTAGCCGTCGTGGCCGAGGAAATCGTCGTCAACTGCCGCGAGGACCAGCTCGAGGCGATCCGGGTCGCCCTGGCCGACGCGCCCGCGGACGTCTCCTACGCCGTCGATCCGGTCCCCGACCAGGGGCCGACCGGCGGCATCCGGACGGGCCTCGAGGCCGCCACCAACGAGTACGCGGCCGTCGTCGCCTGCGACATGCCGTTCGTCGAGACGCGGCTGTTCGAACTGCTGTGCGAGCGCGCCCGGAGCGAGGGAGCCGACGGCGCGGTGGTCCAGCTCGAGGACCGCTGGTACCAGACCACCCAGGCCGTCTACCGGACCGAACCGATGGCCCGCGCCTGTGGCAGGGCGCTCGAGCGCGAGGACAGCCGCATCCTGACGGCGCTCGAGGATCTGGAGTGGGTCGTCGTCGACGAAGCGGCGCTCGAGGACGCGGGGATTTCCCTCGAGACGTTCGAGGGGGTTGATACGCGCGAGGCGCTCGAAGCGGCGGAAGCACGGCTGGAAGAGTAGGTGTAACCGGGAGCAATCGCCGGCTGGAACAGGTCTCGAGCGGGCTGTCTGTTGAGTTGTAAACCAGCCTGGCTTCGTTATGTGAGATCACCTGTGAAAATCACGGCCAGTATAGATACTTGAACGTTCATAGCACCACCTGGGTCCCGTCAAACGCAACTGGCTGTGGCGATCGGTCACCGCTTACAGTGTCATACCAAACTCTCGGTAGTAACCCTAATGATCACACAATTCCTGAGCGACTTATGGTGTCGCACGACGGCGCAGAGCGGATTCCCGCAGCGTGTTCGAGCTGTGGGGCAGTATACGTGGCCCGACTCCTCACAGATGGAGCCATTCGGCCGATCGGGAGCCCGAACGGATGCCAGTGCGGAAGTTCGGAATTCGAGGATCTGTCCAGCAAATTATCAGACAGCTCTCTCGATACGACTGAATCGGCTACTGACGACTGATCAGTATCGTCTGTAGAGTGCCTACTGCCGAGAGCACCGGCTCGCCTGAGTGAGACGCGGATGCAACGGGCAGTTCGCAGACGCACGTATCGAATTCACTGGTTCAGTTATGGCTCTCGCTGTGCGTGTTGAGCCTGGTAAGCGAGAGTAACGGAGTCGCCGACAACACTGAGGACCGCGATCCTCGAGCGGGTTTCGCCGGCGAAACCCGCACTCGGGGATGACGCCGCCACCCCACCCCGGCGGCACGCACTCGTCGCGCCGCTCCTCGCGGATGTGCCGCCGCTTCCGCCGCGGTCGATGACAGGGGAGTTTCGACCGCAGTGGGCCACCAGCAACGATTGACCCGGTCGGAGCCACTTATAGGGCCTCGAGACCACCTCCGACCATGAGCGAGCAGGGCGAGAGCCGCTTTCACCACGACAAAGACGAGCGCCTGCAGAGCCGCGACGTGACCGAAGGTGCCGAGAAGGCCCCCCACCGGGCGATGTTCCGCGCGATGGGCTTCTCCGACGAGGACCTCGGCTCGCCGATGATCGGCGTGGCGAACCCCGCGGCGGACATCACCCCATGTAACGTCCACCTGGACGACGTCGCGAGGTCGGCGCTCGAAGGCGTCGACTCCGCGGGCGGGATGCCCATCGAGTTCGGCACGATCACCATCTCGGACGCCATTTCGATGGGAACGGAGGGGATGAAGGCCTCCCTGATTTCGCGGGAGCTGATCGCCGACAGCGTCGAACTCGTCGCCTTCGGCGAGCGCCTCGACGGACTCGTGACGGTGGCGGGCTGTGACAAGAACCTCCCGGGGATGATGATGGCCGCGATCCGCACCGACCTCCCGTCGATCTTCCTCTACGGCGGCTCGATCATGCCGGGCGAGCACGACGGCCGAGACGTCACCATCGTCCAGGTGTTCGAGGGCGTCGGCTCCTACGCGACCGGCGAGATGAGCGCCGAGGAACTCGACGACTTAGAGCGCCACGCCTGCCCCGGGGCGGGCTCCTGCGGCGGGATGTTCACGGCGAACACGATGGCCTCGATCTCCGAGGCGCTCGGGCTGGCACCGCTGGGCAGCGCCTCCGCGCCCGCCGAGGACGACGAGCGCTACGAGGTCGCAGCGCGGGCCGGCGAACTCGCCCTCGAGGTCGTCGAGGAGGACCGGCGCCCCTCCGACATCCTCACCCGCGAATCGTTCGAGAACGCGATCGCCGTCCAGACCGCAACCGGGGGGTCGACCAACGGCGTCCTTCACCTGCTCGCGCTCGCCCGCGAGGCGGGTATCGGCCTCGAGATCGAGGACTTCGACGAAATCTCGCGACGGACGCCCAAGATCGCCGACCTCCAGCCGGGCGGCGCGAGCGTGATGAACGACCTCCACGAGATCGGCGGCGTCCCGGTCGTGATCCGGCGGCTGCTCGAGGCCGACCTGCTCCACGGCGACGCGATGACCGTGACCGGACGAACGATCGCTGAAGAACTCGAGACCCTCGATCTTCCCGCGGACGACGAAATTTCCGCCGACTTCCTCTACACCGTCGCCGACCCCAAGCAGGCGGAGGGCGCGATCAAGATCCTCGAGGGGAACCTCGCGCCCGACGGCGCGGTGCTGAAAGCCACGGGCGAGGACCAGTTCCACCACGAGGGACCCGCCCGGATCTTCGAGGACGAGGAGGCGGCGATGCGCTACGTCCAGGAGGGGGAGATCGAGTCAGGTGACGTCATCGTGATCAGAAACGAGGGCCCCCGCGGCGGTCCCGGCATGCGCGAGATGCTCGGCGTCACCGCCGCCGTCGTCGGCGCGGGTCACGAGGACGACGTCGCGCTGCTCACCGACGGCCGCTTCTCCGGCGGCACGCGGGGGCCGATGATCGGCCACGTCGCCCCCGAAGCGGCGGTCGGCGGCCCCATCGGCCTGCTCGAGGAGGGAGACACGGTGACGGTGGACGTTCCGGAACGGCGACTCGAGGTCGACCTCGAGGAGGAGGAGCTAGCGACCCGGCGCGAGGCCTGGGAGCAGCCCGAGCCCGCCTACGCGGGCGGCGTGCTCGCGAAGTACGGCCGGGACTTCGATTCGGCGTCGAACGGCGCGGTGACGAATCCGGGCGTGAAGCGAGAGTAGATCGCCTTCAGCGTCTGAACCGATCGCTACCGGCGCTCGAATCGGTTGAGACGAGTAAGAACGGAGAGACGGTGATCCGCGGGTTAGAACGGCGGCGACGTCGGAATTTCGGTGTCGTAATCGCCGACCGGGCGGACGCCGATGCCGTGGAAGTCGGGGATCGGCGTCTCGTCGTCCTCGATGTCGTCCTCGGAGTAGCCCTCGATCGGGTCCGGTTCGACGACGGTGACGATCTCGCGGCTCTCGACGTCGAGCACCGAGAAGCCGGGCGTCACGCCGGTCGCGGCGTGGGGGTCGCCCGAGAGCGGGCTCGGACCCCGAAGCGTCGCGAACATGTACTCCCCGTCGGGCGACGACCAGAGGATGTCCGGCGCGTCGCTCTCCGCTGGCTCGTCGGACTGGGCGGGACCGAACGCCTCGATCTCGTCGACAACTTCGTCGGTCTCGGGATCGAGGACGATCCCGTCGTTCGTCTCGCGGTTGAGCACCCACAGCTCCTCGCCGTCGGGGGTGTACCAGAAGCCGTGGGCGTCGATGCCGCCGGTGTCGGCAGTGTGGACGACTTCGTCGGCCTCAGTGTCGAAGACGTAGAAGTCGCCGACGCCCTCTTCGCCCTCCTCGGGGTTCGACGGGAGGCCCGCGGTGAGGTAGAACTTCTCCTCGCTCGGGTGGGGCATGGTACCGCAATTGGTCGGCACCTCGTCGCCGGCGAACGCCGCATCGACGGTGAACTCGTCGTGGTCGACGATCACGAGTCCGGCGTCGTGGTAGCTCGGACCCAGCGTGTGCAGCGAGCGACCGTCCTGGGCGAACTGGTGGCAGATCGGCGCGGCGGACTCGATGCCGGCTTCCTTGACGACCTCGTTCTCGGGGAGGTGGATCTCGTCCTCGATCTCGAAGTTCTCCGTCTCGAGGTCGGCGTTCACCCGGACGATCTTCTCCTCACCGATGACGTCGACGTGGATGCAGTTGTCTTCGGGGGAGAACGCGGCCATGTGCGAACCAGCGCCCGTCTCGAGGTTGGCGACGAGTTCATAATCTTCGGTGCGGAAGACGAGCGTCCGCGCCCCTGCCGTACAGGCGATCGCGGCGTACTCGTAGTCCGAGGAGAAGTCGATCATGTGCGGAACGACGCCTTCCTCGGGAACGCCCTCGAGGGCGTTGACGTCGATCTCCTCGAGGACGTCGAATTCGCCGTCGTCGCTCGGTTCGTAGACGTAAATCGTGTCCGTTCCCTGGTCGAGCGCCCAGATCTCGTACTCGTCGTGGGTCTCTTCGGCCTCCTCGTCGGTGGTCTCGTCGTGATCGTCGTCGGTACCGTCGTCGTCACCGCCGGTATCGTCTCCCTCCTCGCTGTCGGCCCCGCTGAGGCAGCCCGCAACGGTCGCGATACCGACCGCACCGCTCCCGGTGAGAAACGCTCGTCGAGTTGAGTCGATCGTCATACGAGATTACTGCAACCCCACACTCAAAAATATACGGTTCTTAGGCCGTCTAGACGGCAAATTTCGGGGTTTGACGGAGACGAAGGCAAAAGTTGACTCGAGTTTGAAACGCAGTCGACGGAGGCCACTGCTACCGGCACCGCTCCGTCAGCGATGCGCGTTTAGCAGAGCCACATGCGGATAATATTGCCACCTTCTACGTGATCGGCGGCAGCGATGCGCAGTGCTACCGGCGTTCGGCCCGTTCACCGGGGACGCCGACCAGTCCGCGAAACGCCGAACCGGAGAGCGAACACCGGTAGGCGGGTTTGTACATCATGTTCGTCCCACCGTCGCGGACCTCCCACTCGTCCGCGATGGCCTCTCGCAGGTAGTACTGGGCGCGTTCGTTACCCGGTTTTACGTAGTAGTCGCTCATCCGGATCGGGTCCCGGTCGAACAGTCCACCGGGCTCCCGGCCGTCGATGAACACCACCGTCTTCTCGGCGAGGTAGAGTTGGTCGCCACGAGCGCGCTTCGTGTGGGCGTTCTGGGGGTGGCGCTCGAGTATCCGTCTGCGCTCGTCCGCGGGTGTCGCGGGCTCGATGACGTCGACCGCTTCGACGGTCATGTAGCCGATGAGGTAGCGGTGGGCGCGCTCGCCCCCCGGCCGGCGAAGCCCCGCGTAGAAGCCGACGACGTCACCGGCCGCGAGCGCTCGCAGCCGGGAAACGTAGCCGCTGGTGCGGTGTTCGCCGTAGGTCAGCGCCTCGAAGTTCGGATCCCGATGAAACGGCCAGGACTCGAGGTCGTCTCCGGTGACGACCTGCGTTCCGTCCCGAACGGGCTGTGGGGAGATGCGGGTCGTCAGATCGGCGGCCACACCCTCGCCGTAGCGGAGCGACCACGAGCCGAGCGTTTCAGTCTCCCCGGTTTCGCTCGTTTTCTCGGGGATCGGCACGTACTCGAACGTGCCGTCGTCGTATAGCGGAGCGAGCGCGCCCAGGTTGGTGCTGTCGGCACCGACGCCGGCGAGGACGACCGTCATATCCCTCCCTCGAGAGGGGAGGGTATTAACGGAGTCGAACTCGGGCGACCACGCAATTCCCGGCTGGACGCTTATTTCGTTCTGCGCCGTCGAACGCGTATGTTCCGAGGCGCAGCTACGAGCCGACGACGTGTGTTGAAACTGACCGGAATCACGGCTGGGGCCGCGCTGGGTGCGGGTTGTGGCGGCCCCGGCGAGGAGGAGGAACCGGACGCAGAGGAGGGAACCGGGAACGGACAGGATACCGAAGACGACGACGAGCACGAAGCGGAGGACGACGGGGTCGGGGGTAACGGGGGCGAGGACGACACCGAAGCCGACGACGAATCGTAACGCTTCGTCCCCGACACGTCCGCTCGTGCGTGTGGTAACGGCGAGTGCGACCGTTCGAGCGGCTCACTCCGACGCCTTCCTGAACAGCGGCTGGATGGCGTCTTCGCCCTCCCCCAGCGGATCGTGCTCGAGGTCGCGGTCGTCCGCCAGTCCGAGGTAGATGGCGCTGTTGATCAACCCGATGTGGCTGAACGCCTGCGGGAAGTTGCCGAACAGCTCTCCGGTCGCCGGATCGACGCGCTCGGCGAGCAATCCGAGAGGGGTCGTATGCTCGAGGATGGTCGTGAAGATTTCGCGGGCCTTCTCGACCCGCCCGCAGAGAACGAGGGCGTCGACCAGCCAGAACGAACACAGAACGAACCCCGTGGGCTCGTCCTCGGCGACGTCGCTGTCTCGGACCCGGTAGACGAGGCCGTTGTCGGTCAACAGCCGGTCGCAGACCGTGTCGATCGTCGACTGTACCCGCGGGTCGTCCGGCGGGAGGAACTCGTAGATCGGGAGCAGGAGGCAGGTCGCGTCGAGTGCCTCGTCGGTGTCGAAGTGCTGGACGAAGCTGCCTGCCGATTCGCTGTAGCCGCGCTCGAGGATCGCCGCTTTGATCGCATCGCGCTCGTCTCGCCACCGCTCGAGCGGGGCGTCGCGGTCGCTCTCGACGGCGAGGTCGATCACCCGGTCGATGGCGACCCAGCACAGGAGCTTCGAGTGGACGTAGTGGCGTGGCTCCTCGCGGAACTCCCAGATACCCGCGTCGCGTTCGTCCCAGACGTCACAGACGTGCTCGACGAGTTCTCGAAGCGACGCCCAGTCGTCGTCGGTGAGCGTCTCGTCGTGTCGGAGCGTCTCGTACAGCCCCTGGACGATCGCACCGTAAACGTCGAGCTGGCGCTGCTCAGTAGCGGCGTTGCCGACTCGAACCGGCTGCGAGTGGCGATAGCCGGAGAGGTGCTCGAGTTCGAACTCCTCGAGATCCGTTTCACCGTGCACGCCGTACACCGGCTGCACGTCGGCCGGATCGTCGTGGCTGATCTCGCGGAACCACTCGAAGTAGTCCGTCGCCTCCTGTGTTCGCCCGAGGTTGTGCAGCGCCTGGATGGTGAACTTCGCGTCGCGCATCCAGTTGTACCGGTAGTCCCAGTTGCGCGAGCCGCCGTACTCTTCGGGGAACGAGGTCGTCGGCGCGGCGTAAATTCCGCCGGACCCCTCGTTGATCAGCAGTTTGAGGACGAGACCCGACCGGACCACGTCCTCCCACCAGAGTTCGTCGCCGGCAATCGCCGTCGCCGCCTCCTCGACCGGCTCGGCCCAGTCGCGCCAGTAGTCGACCGTTCCCTCGAGCAGGCGCTCACAGCTCTCCGGCGGCATCGCCTCGAGATGGTCGTACTGCAGCCCCAGCCAGACCGTGTCGTCCTCGGTGAGTGTGACGGTTCCGACGACCCGATCGTCCAGGCTTCGGAGCTCCAGTGGCCCGTGTACCTGGAGATAGCACGGGTCATCACCGCCGCGTGCGACGAACAGGTCGGCCTCGGCGTCGAGTTCTCCGTCGCGTTCGATTCGCGTCTCCGCACGTGCGTAATCGAGTCGCGGACGGAAGTCCGCCTCGAGCGTGAGCGTCCCCGAGTCACAGCGGAGCTGGCGATACAGCGACTGCTGGCGGGTGGGGTCAGCGGCGGCCTCCTCATCCGTCACGGGCATGAAGTCGGTGAGCGTGGCTCGCCCGGAGTCGGTTTCGAACACCGTCTGGAGGACGTTCGTCCGGTCGAGATAGCGCTGACGGCTCTCGAAGGCGTCCGTCGGCTCGACGGCGAAGTGGCCGCCCCGCTCGTCGAGCACGCGAGCGAAGACGCTCGAGGCGGCGACGTGAGGGAAACAGCACCAGTCGATCGAGCCGCTGTCGTCTACCAGTGCACATCTGTCGTCGTTACCGATGAGGCCGTACGTGGCGAGTGGCTGAAATCCCATGATCGTGTGGTCGTCCCCGGTCGTAGACCGTTCTACGGGTACGCGTTCGATCACGCACCGATCACGGCGAGCCGGATCAGTACGAACCGTTCGACGAACGTCGTCAAAAACGTTGACGTAGCTGTTGCGCCCAGCCACGAAATCGGTCCGTGGCCCGGCCGGGTTTAGAGTGCAATGGAATCGACTATCCCCGTGATCGTCGTTTGCAGTCGATACACCGTATGTGTCACAGCCACGTCGCTCCCGACTACCCAACGGCGCGATGGAGGAAACGGCGATGACCGAAATCGGCTACCACGCCTCCCACGAGCAGTTTCCGCCGAGCGACCTCCTCGAGTGCGTGAAACGGGCGGACGAGTACGGCTTCTCGACCGTACTCGCCTCCGATCACTTCCACCCCTGGAGCGAGCGCCAGGGCGAGTCGGGGTTCGTCTGGTCCTGGCTCGGTTCCGCGATGGAGGCGACCTCGATGAGCTACGGAACGGTCAATGCGCCGGGCTACCGCTACCACCCCGCGATCGTCGCCCAGGCCGCGGCGACCCTGCGCGAGCAGTACCCCGAGCGCTTCTGGCTCTCGATCGGGAGCGGGCAGCTCCTGAACGAGGGGATCGCCGGCACCGACTGGCCGGTAAAGGGCGAGCGAAACGCCCGTCTGGCGGAGTGCGCCGAGGTCATGCGACAGCTGTGGGACGGCGAGACGGTGACCCACCACGGACGCATCACCGTCGAGGAGGCGACGCTTTACACCCGGCCCGAAACGGCGCCGCCGCTGATCGGGGCCGCACTCTCGACGGAGACCGCCGGCTGGCTCGGCAGACAGGAGTGGGTCGACGGACTGATCACCATCGCGACGCCGGACCACGACGCACTCGAGGAGCGCGTCGACGCGTTTCGCGAGCACGCCCCCGAGAAGCCGATCACCCTCAAGGTACAGCTCTCCTACGACACCGACGAGGATGCCGCCCTCGACGGCGCCTACGACCAGTGGCGGACGAACTGCGTTCCGGGCCCGACGACCCAGGAACTTCGGACGCCGGAGCAGTTCGACGAGCAGGCCGAGACGATCCGGCGAAAGGACGTTGCGGAGAACGTCCGGATCTCCGCAGATCCCGAAGAACACGTCGAGTGGCTCCGACGCGACCTCGATCTCGACGTCGATCGGGTCGTTCTCCACAACGTCAACCGCGAGCAGGCGCAGTTCATCGACGAGTTCGGCGAAACGGTCCTCCCGAACCTCGAGTAGCGGCCACCTTGCAAGCGACACCTCGACCGGAGTCACTCGTCGTGAAAACGAATTCAGGCGAGCCGTTATTAACTCCCTGAGCCTGCAACCGCCGAATTATCTACTAGTCACCGTGGAGGACGACGTGTAAACGTGAGTGACAGCAGTCAACGCACGGATGAGAAGCGACGAGCCGTCGCGACGTGTACGGGGTGTGGGAAAGTGTTCACCGTGTGGCTGTTCGCGGACGGAACCGCGACTCCGATCGGTGACCCGGATATGTGTGCGTGTGAGGAGATAACGCCGGAACCGGTCGACTCGACGCAGCTGTTCGACCGCTTCGACGGCTACGCCACGGACTGATCGTCCAGGCCGAAGCCGGCTACCGGGACCGGTGGTCGGTCGCGTGTTCTCGGGAGGGGATTTTGGAGGTCGCCGTCGAAGACACCGTGGATGTCCCGACCACCCGTCGAATGTCCGCTCTGCCACACAGGGATGGATCCCGATCAACGGCTGCTTGAACACTTACTCGAAGCCCACACGAAACGCGAACTGGCGGCGTTCACCGCGACGGAGACACAGGCGCTCGAGGACGAGGACGTCTCCGAGTGAGGGTCAGTCGTCGGACTCGAGTTCGGCGACGACTTCCTGGTCGCCGTCGTGAGTGTAGCTGCCGGTCAGCGATTCGTAGTCGGGATGATCGACGTGGATCGTGTACTCGTTCTCGTAGATTTCGTCGACGTACTGGCCGTCCTCGTCGGTCTCGCCCTCGAACTCGAGCGGGATGTCCGCCTCGTGTTCCTCTCCCTCGCCGTAGACGCTGGCGCCCTCGATCGGCTCGCCGTCCTCGTCGACGACGGTGAGCGTTAGCAGCGACGTGTCCGGCGCGTCACCGTCCTCGGCCGGCTCGAGTTCGACGACGATCTCCTGCTCGCCGTCGTGGCTGTACTCGAACGTCTCCGTTTCGTAGTTGGGGTGGTCGAGTTCGATCGTGTACTCGTTTTCGTAGATCTCGTCGGTGTAGGTGCCGTCCGCGTCGGTCTCGCCCTCGAACTCGAGCGGGATGTCCGCCTCGTGTTCTTCTCCCTCGCCGGTGACAGCGACGCCCTCGATCGGTTCGCCGGCTGGACCGAGGACGGTGAGCGAGAGCAGCGACGTCTCCGGCTCGCTCACGTCGTCATCAGCGCTTCCATCGTCTGAAGTAGTCGTACCGTCGTCTGCGTCATCCGTGTCGTCAGCGCCGTTCGCGTCCCCACCACCGTCTGCGCTCCCCGCATCGTCATCGGTCTCCTCGCCTCCGTCGGCGGCACCATTTTCGCTTCCGTCGTCGCTATCGTCGGTTTCCGCCGTGTCGTCTCCGGACTCGAGGTCCTCGGTCGAATCCGCATCGTCGCCGCCGATCGACGGTCCGCTGGGATCGATCGCGCCGCTCGTTGCGAGCGAAAGGACGATTCCGACGCCGAACAGAAGGACTCCAAACAGAACTAATCCGGTGTGGACGCCGTTGAACAGTCGAATAACCCCCTCCTCTCCAGTAAAACCGTTTCGTGTATCCATTGTGATCACCAGCAGTACGACTGGTACGTTCGTACCGGATCCAAAGAGACTGCCACTGTAGTATTTTTATACACTTTAACGTTATTTCCGATCGACCGTTCACAATAGATCGGCGTGTAGAGACGGCCTATACAGTGAGTAGCGTTCGCTTCAGTGAACGCGTCGGTGCTCGAGTCGAGCACCGTCGGAAGAGAGTGGGGCGTTCGATGGTCGGCATCTCGATTGTCGCCGGTATCGAGCCCGCCGCCCCGGCTGTCGGCTCCTGAAGATGAGGGTATCGTAACTACTGAAACGGGTGACACACTGCTCACAGCGGGGCGGCCAGGGCTGGTGAGAGTCCGCTAATCCCGGCCGATTGATCGTAAGCAAGGTGTGCGCTGACTGTCAGTGGCTACCGTATTACTGGTCTCGAGCCGCCCGCTGTCGAGATGGAACGGCGCCCGGAGCGGGCGATCGTCCCGATCTCGACCGAGCCCATCGTGAGGGATGACCGTAAACCGGAGTAAGCGAGCAAACCACTTCGGAACGATCTGTGAAAAGCGGATGGCGAAGAAGCGGCGGTTCTCCCTCGAGCGGGCGAGATGGCACGATGCCCGCTTTCAGAACGGAATGCCGGTGGAAAGCAAGAGTACGATGCTCGAGCACTCGAACGGCCAGCCGGGGAACTTCAAGGTGTACAAGGCGTATCACGACCGACTCCGGCGAGCGGACAGCTGGTACTGTTTCGTCGTCTACCGACCACACGGCCGCTCCGGGTGTACGGTTCTGAAAGGCCGGATGTGTAAGGCCTCGAGTCTCCCACTGCTCCGGTGGCACGGCGGTGGCGACCATCGAAACACACAGCAAGCGAAAATACCCAGTATGGATATCCCCTAAAATTTCCGGAACCTCATACCCGTTAACATTATAGTTCGGAAGATTCAACAAGGTGTTGCCGGCACCCAATCCGGCCACGCAGTCAGAGGCACCCTTTCAGCCGCCCTGCTTAACACCCATCCGTGTAACGGATATGCTCGTTTCGACGTCGAAGCTTACGGCTCGAGTTCGGCAATTATTATAGCCAGCCGACTTTCTCAGCCTCTCGAGCCTGCACACTCTCCGAATGTTTTCCCCAAGTAGTGGCACTGAAACGTCTCGTAGTCGTCCCACCCATCCCATTGCATCAACACTGATGGGAGTACTTCGGCCTCGAATCGCGTCGTAGGGTCCACGCCCCCAGTCCGGCCACTTCCAGCGGCCTTCGATCTCGTGGGGCGTCGTCTTGGGCTGGCTCATCGCGGATCTCCCGTCTCATCCTCGCTGTCTCTCGACGAGAGCGGCACCGCACTCGCTACAGCGGTAGACCTGCGAACTTCGCTCGCGACAGACCGGGCAGAACGTGACGCTGACCCACCCCCAACCCGGAAAAACTGGGGCGAATATACCGGGATAGCTTGAAATATAATGCTAGTTTAAAGAAGGCTCGGAATAGCTGATAGTGTACATTGACTAGAGGAATGTGCCCAAACTGTCTTTCCGAGCAGAGTGAAGTAGTAGACCGAACACTAGCTAATCCGGGTGTCCGAATGGATTTTCGATGCAGCGTTTGCGAGCACGAATGGGTTGTAACCTTCTGAGATCCGCCTTTCGAGGCACTATTAACCCCACCGACTCACCCCCGAGGTGGCCTCGAGCGCCCGACGAACCTCGTCGTCGGTTTGTGTCGACGGGTGGGCGATGGGCGTCCGACTCCGAACGTGATACAGCCGACTCGCGCGGACGAACTCGCCCGTCATCGAGCTGCCTCCTCAGCTGGTCCCGTTTCTGCAGCGTGAACGGAATCGAGATTATTTGGTTCTTGTGTTACGCGCTCGAAAGATACATTGCTTGAGAGGAAATGGAGTGCAGTATGTCGATTGAAGAAACTAACCGGGCTGGTATCGCTGCGGTGGCCGCTCTTGTATTGGTTGTGACCTACGTAACGCTCAGCCTTATCGGAATCACCGTTTTGCCGATCTATAGCACGGCTCTTCTGGTGTTGATCGTGATTGCGCTGTATCTGTTTTATCGGCTGGTCGTAGCCGTCGAATCGATCGCAGCAAAGATGTAGACGCTGGCTGCGACGGTCACGACTCATTTGTCGACCTCATCTCCGTCAGTGAGCATCGGAGCGCTCCGATACGTTCCCGTCCGTCGCAATCGTCGCGGACAGTCCCGCTAGTGGCCTGCTTCGGAAACGCCGTCAGTCAACCGGGTGCAGCGACTGTTACAGACCGGACAGCGGAACTCTCGCGACGTCCTTTCGGGTGGGACTACGGTCTGGCTGTGGGCGCGAGCGGAGGCGCCGCTCGAGTTCGTCCCGGCCGACTTCCTCGAGCAACTGCTCGATGTTCATTTAATCCACCCCGAGAAGAACGTTGGTGCGTCACCTGTCCCAGAGGTTCGGCAATGAATAGCTAGATAATTTCGAGTGGGACCACGGTCGCGGCGAAGCCGCTCCCTGGCCCCATTTTTCACTCCTCACGACACGTCGGTCGCGTCGCTCCCTCGTTCGTCGCGTCGTGAAAAATGGGACCGCCGAGAATTGAACAGGTGCAAGACGGTCCGATTCGCTCCTTCGGTCGCTCATCGGCTGCGACTTGCGTGCTCAACTCTCGGCTCTTTCCACGGTTCTACCGCTCACGACATTGTTCGCGGCAGAAAGTGGGACCGCCGAGGTCAGCGAGCCACGTTTTGCGAACCCCGTTCTGTTCGGCGTTCATGCTGACCCCTCCTGGTCCTCGAGATACTTCCGGCGTGACTGCATTCGTCGAATCGGGTCCGGGTGGTCGTAGTGCTCGCGGATCACTTCAGGGGTCGCGTTCACTCGTTCAGCGACGACCTCCGGCGGCCACCCCCGATCGCGCATATGCGTAATCGCACCCGTTCGAATCGGGTGTGGCGACCGGCTCGAGGGACACCGTGCCTCGAGGCTGTGGTCCAGAGCTTCACAGGTACTCGTATCGCGATCGTGCGGACAGCCGCCGTACCGGCACGGCTGGGTCATGATGTACACCTCCCGCCGAATGCTCGACTTGGAGACTCTGGCGTGTTTTCCCTTCTCCGTGGTTAACAGCGGTCGGCGCTCGTTTTCGTCGGTTCGTTCGACGCGATTGATGTCGATGTACTCCTGCACCCGGTCGGCGACCTCGCGGGCGAGCGCAACCGGGCGCTCGCCCGCACGTTTGTTCTTTAATGGTGTCTCCGGGCGATGTCGAAAGAAGAGGAACGGGAGCTGTACGTTCTCGAGTGCGTCCCGATCGATGTCGTCCAGGTGGCGGAGTCGCTCGAGGTCGCCTGCGTGGAAAAAGCAGTCGTCGACGTCGAGTGCGTGAAGCCCGCCCATCCGACAGCCGGTATGCCAGAGCAGTTCGAACATCGCGTGCCGGCGCGATGCGCGTTCGTACCGGTTCAAGTTCTCGCGGATCGTCCCGGCGCGCTCGGCGGTCAACAGTTCGTCGTTCACTCGCTGAGCCAGCTCGACAGTCGGCACTTCGATCTTCGCCGGAAGGTTCTCCTGGACGCCGTCGATTCGCTCACAGAACTGGATGAACTGCTTGAGCGTCCCGATCTGATTGTTTAGCGTCGATACCTTCAGTCCCTCACTCCGGCGTGTCGAATCGAATCGGAAGACGTCCCGGCTAGTGAGATCGTTGAGGTTGTCGATCCCTTCCTGGTCGCACCACCGGAGGAACGGCTTGAGTCGGTAGCGGTAGCTCTGTAGCGTTTCGTCGGCTCGAGTCGATCCCAACCGATCGATCCACATCTCGACCGCTTCGGTCGGTTCGAGCGGCTCGAGATCGTCAGTCATCGGCCCACCTCGAGCGAGATACTTTCAGGTCGGTAGATGGCTTTACGTCGGCTGAGTTGATATGTAGACATGGCTCTCACTATGGGGAGCCGCGGTCCGCGGGTGCAGGTTGTGGAAGGCAAGCACCCGCAAGGGACCATCGGCGTTGCAGGGTGTTTCGTCCCGCCTGTCATAAAGGAGAGCCATAGCCCCATCCTGAAAGTGAAAGTGACCCTCCCGAAAGAAGACTGGTTCGTGAGATAGTCCATACATCCAGTACCGCCGAAATCGGTGTGCGCGGTAGTGATGAAAGTGGTCGGGTGGGTGGCAGTGCCTGGCCGTCGAACGGGGGCTTTATCCCCCATGTACGTATCGTGGATCATGCTTCCGTACCTTGATTACGGGAGTGTTTCGCGGGTCGGTGCTGGTACCACCGGCCCACGATCGTCAGGAACTCGAGAGCGTAAGGTTCCCGTGTGCTTCCGTTGGCCCACTGTAGATATCCCTGTCACTTATACTATTCCATCGTTCGTATGTCTACAGACACCCGTTTGTGTGTTTAGATGGGATTTTCGGAGGGACTATCACCGTCTGTGGGAGTCACTGTCTCAATGCGACGGCCGCGCGTCTCGTGGATGACCCAGGGTGACGACCGTATTCTCGAGACGCTGGCCTCGAGCGAGCTGATTCTTTCTCCGGCAGTGATTGCGATCAACACCGGCTATACGCGGAACTACGTGAACAAGCGAGTTCGGAAGTTACGGGAAGCAGGGTTGCTCGAGCGTGTTGAGGAAGGGTACTATGAGATCACCGACTATGGGCGAGCGTATTTAGAGGGTGAGCTCGAAGTGAACGAACTTGAAAACAATAATTAATACACTTTAATACTAAGATATTGTATAGATATTAAAGTTCGTACTCAGCCAGTACGGTAGAACTTCCATCACCTTCCCATACAACGACGACTTCTGTGATTTCGAAGTTCTCCACATCGTGGGTGTTAGTCGCGTCTTGGGTATAAGGTTCAATATCTTCAGAAGACCCGTCGAAAGTGTAAGTAACTACACCGACGTCGTCAGCATAGTTAGTACCGTCAATACTACTTTCGAATTCGATTGTGTCACCTGCAGTAAATTCACCACTTGGGGTAGCGGATAGTGTTTGAGTTTCTTCACCATCCTCATCATACTCCGCGGTGACTCTTAATGATAGATCAGATAAGTCAACATTGTCACCACCATTATGCATGAGAGTAACATCATCACCATCTGAGTCCCAATTATAGTTTGCATTTGGTGCACTTTCGTCAAGATCACCAATGTCCATCACGAACGCAGCGATCACAGCCGCTAGAATCACAGTAATAGCGACCATGAGGATGACTCCAATAACAGGGCTTACAGCCCGTTCTTCGCCATCAAGGTTATTTCTTAGTATAGTCATTTAACTAATATCGTACTCATATTCTCCGATAATCGTTGAGCTACCATCTCCTTCCCAGACAATACGAACAGTTCCTTCCTCATTCCCATCAAGATCATCATTTTTGTCAAAGGTAAGGCTCTCACCGGCTGATAATGTTGCATCTGCATCATACCAGCTCGGCTCACCATCAACATCGCCTCCAAACGAAACTGAACCCATATCAACATTATCACCGCTTGAATGAGTTACTATTACATCATCGTTCGCACTGTCGCTCTCCCAATTAAGTTGTGCATTTGGTGCACTTTCGTCAAGATCACCAATGTCCATCACGAACGCAGCGATCACAGCCGCTAGAATCACAGTAATAGCGACCATGAGGATGACCCCAATAACAGGGCTTACAGCCCGTTCTTTTTCATCTCCAATCATTTTCCTTCCGATTTTATCTAAGAACATGTTAATTATTCGAAGTCATATTCCGCGATGATAGTGGATGACCCATCACCTTCCCAAACGATTCGAATGGGACTGTCAGAAGGACTGGTGAATACTACTTCTTCTCCTGCAGACCACTCGCCATCAACATCAGTAGTGGTTGCACCTTCGCTGAATTCGATATCGTCCAAGTCAATATTATCACCACTAGTAAGCGTTACTGTCACATCCCCGTTGTTCGGGGAATCAGATTCCCAATTAAACTGTGCATTTGGCGCGCTGTCGTCAAGGTCCCCGATGTCCATCACAAACGCTGCGATCACGGCCGCCAGAATCACGGTAATCGCAACCATGAGAATGACGCCGATAACGGGACTCACGGCCCGTTCTTCTTCGTTTCCGATAAGCTTCTTTGCGAAATTCATTGTTGTCTGTTGTTGTTGCGCCGTGCGAACGATGAGAAACCTTATCAGAGTCCTCGGTGAACCCCGATTTGACGGGAGGGGGGATATGCACCCAGTCCCACACCGTCGCTTTCTCGAGTCGATCGCTGGCGTTAGCAGTAGCCAGTGAAACCGCTGGTAATAAACCTACCCAATAGTACAGAAAATATGAAATTCTATCTACACCATACATTTTCATCCCTGAGAATCAGTTACCGGTGGAAATACCGCAAGCGACCCTTGGATAGTTCATACCTGTAGAATATCAGCGATTCGAGGCTACCGGCAAGTATCACCAATGAGTATACCCCTCGAGTCCCAACCCCACCCCATGCCCGACGACACCGCGGTCCTCGACGAGCGCGACCTCGCGCGCACCTTCGACGGTGGGTACTACGACGACGCCTGGACGGCCGTCGAACAGTACCGAGAGGCCACCAGATACGCCAATAAACGAGATGTGGGCTCGGGTGCGACTGCATCCGCGCTCGATCTCCCGCGCAGCCGCATCCGCACCTGGGTTGATGGCGACGGAAAACCCGACGCAGTCCGGGCGATCGACACCGCCAGCGAGTACGGCTGGCTCGGCTGCACCTACGACGGCCGCGAGTTCGCGGCGCTGAACGCACTCGTGGCGAACGTCTTCTCCGGCGGGTCGATCGCCGCGGAGACGATGGTGCCGCTGTTCGCGCTCAACCACCGAACGGACGATTCGCACGTTCTCAACGCGCTCGAGCTGGCCGGTGTCGACTACAAACTCTTTCGCGACGACGACCACGATCGCGCAACCGAAGCCCGGCCCACTGAGGCCGCGACGGTTCTGGGGCGGGTGCTCGCCGCGCTCGGGGCTCCGGTCGGCCCAAAGACCGAACAGGAGCTCTCACTGCCGGACTATCTTGAAACCGCTCCCGACGACGTCCGGGAGACGTTCGTTCTCTGCTATCTCGAGAACCGGGCCGCCGAACACCCGGACAAAGCGACCCTGTCGATACAGGAGTCCCGAAACCGGGAGTACCTGGCAGAACTCGCGGCGCTGCTCGAGGACGTGGCCGGCGCTCCGGTTACGGCTGGGTCACAGAACGTCACGATCTCGGCCGACGCGGCGCGGAATCTCGGGGTCGTTCGGTAGCCACAGAACCGCTGGTTACACTCTGGCGCGTCGGGTTTATTACGGCTATCCGGAACGTCTTGTCTGGGTTCACACCTATGGCAACATCGTGGAATTTCGGCAGTTTGAGCGGTAACAGTACCGGAGAGAACGAAATCGACTTAGTCGACGTTCTGGCGTTGATGATCCTGCCCATCTCGGGCTCGCTGATGTTCGAGGTGTTCAGCCTCGAGATCAACGTTTTCGGCGGCTACGACTTCACGGAAGCAATCTGGACGATCGGCGGCGCGGCGATCTCGCTTGCGCTCATCATCACCATCGGGGCGCTCGCCTGGATCGTCGTCACGAACCTGCTGAACGACGACACCGAACACGAGCCCTACGAGTTTGCGATGATAATCGTGGCGCTCGGCTCGCCGATCGGCGTGGTGTTCATCCCGGCGTTCGAGTCGCTGGTGATGTGGCACGACCTCACCCAGCTGGCGTTCCTGCTGTACCTCAGCTTCGCCAGCGTCTGGATCTCGTTCACCGGCTAAACAGCGGTTTCGACCCTTTCAGAGAGATGAGTTCAAAATCTACAGACGGCGGTAGAATCGATCCGGCGAGCAACGGCGGCCCATCGGCCCATGCCCATGCCCACGAGTACGAACACGGCTGCACACTCACCCGACGACAGGTACTGCGACGGGGCGCAGCAGCGGGCGTAGCGCTGGCGGGTGGTACCGCAGCCTCGAGCGGGACGGTCGCAGCGGAAGAGGCGAGCCTGGGAGCCCTCGAGTACACTCCCAAAGGACAGGCAATTTCGAGGGCCGCTAACTGGCTGCTCGGGGTCGGAGGTGACGACGAAAGCCCGACAGAAACGTACGACACGCTCGAGCGGCTGGCGATCTGGGCGGATGCATACCGGAACACCGCGAGTCACGAAGCGGGCTGGCAAGCGTCCACCGCGTTCGTCCAGGACTTCGCCACCTTCTCGGAAGCGTCCCTGTACGCGACGTCTGCGTACCGAACGATCGAGAACGTCGATGACGGCGAAGAAAGAGAGGACGCCATCGCGGACGGCGTCCAGGGCAGCCTCGAGCAGTTGACGACTGCACAGAGAAGCGTTCTCAACGAGGGACACCGCCATATCGCGGAGTTCGAAACGATCCTTCGGGACGTGATGTCGATCTCTGACGCCGATACTGGCGAGTTCTTCACCGCGACCGGCGAAGCGGGCACCTCCGACGCGGAGGGTGTCGAAGACATCTGGTTCGTCGAGGACGAGGTGACGATCGAATACCAGCTGATCGATGGCTCGACCCTCGAACTAACGACTCCGTGGATTGAGGTCGAATACAGCAACGGCCAGACGCGAGATGGCCCGCTACACTTCTACGGCGGCAACAGCGGAGAGGGTGCCCCTGCGACCGTCGATGGCCATGCGCTCGAAGATGACGACTACGAACACACGCTGGATTCGGATGGCGACGTTGCGATCCAGATCGCGGATTGGCCGGAAGACGAGTACGACGAACTCCCCGAAGACGAGCAGGAAGACATCGACCCGCCGGAACTGCTCGAGGAACACCCCACGGTCTACGATTCGTGGCCGTTCGTCATGGCGGTTCAGGAGCTAATCGACCTCGCGGACGCTATTGAGTTGGAGGTAGAGGAATACCTGGACAGCGTGTACGACGACCTCGTAGACGGTGAGATCTCCGCCGAGGAGGCGCTGACGCCGACGATGCTCGCGGAGATGGCTTCGGACGAACAGACGTTCCCCTACGCCGGGGCCTCACTCGCCTCACTCGGGCTGCCGACCTCGGACCAGACCATCACCATCGAGTTTACCGAACTCGAGGAGGAGGACGGCGAACCGATCGAACTAACGGGCAACATCTACGCCGACGAAATGCCTTCGAGCGGCTTCCAGAAAGGGAGCACCTACGACCCGAACAACCTCGAGCCGACGCTGTGGTTCGCGTTTCACACCGTCGATGAAGACGGCCAGCAGTCGAGCGAGATCATGGAGCTCGAGGACGAGTTCACCGTCACGGGCGCCCAGATTCTCGAGCAGAACGAGGACGGCGAATGGGAGGCGGTCGACGTCGAAGAAGTGACGTACACCGAGAAAACGACGACCGAGCCCCCGACAGACTACGACGAACTGTTCGCGCTGTTCGACGAGATCGACGACCTCGAGCGACAGATAGCGAACCAGCAGTACGAGATCGTGGTCGAACTCGAGGGAGACGACGGCGGCGGCGGTGGCGGGTTCTGGGACAGCATCGGCGTCGACGCAGACCTGGGCGGACCGCTCGTCGGCGCGGGCGTGATGTTAGCGTTCGTCGTCGGCATCGCGGCGTTCGTCAAGAACAGCCATCCGGCCAACCGGTTCAGGTAATCATGTCCAGGTTTTTCGTTTTCGTAACAGCGGCGGTAGTGGTGTCTCTCGTAGCCGTGGGCATGGGCGTGGGCGGCGCGATCGCCGACTCCGGCAACGAGACGAACGAGACGATCGACAACGAGAGCGCGGACCAGCTCGAGGACGAACCGGAGAACGCGACGGACCCACTCGCGGGCTACGGCGACCGGGCGGAGTTTATCGACGATTCGATGATCCTCACGGACTGGCGGTACTCCGGCGGCCAGTTCGTCCTCGAGTTCGAGAACGATGGGCTCAGTCGGCCGGTGACGCTCGAGCCCCGCCAGGAGGTGAGCGAAGGCACGCAGCGGATCACTTGGCACGAAGAGATGGTTCCGCGCGGCGGTGGGACCGTCACCGTTCCAGCGGAGAAGGTGTCCGGCGAGGCGGCGCTCCGGATCAGCACGCGAGAATCACGGAGCGAGCAGCGAGCCATACAGATCAGTACCGGGACCACCGAAGACAACCCGTTTCGGTACTTCGGCGGTGAATCCGGTCTGTTCGCGGGCGTTGGCCTCTCTATCGCTATGTCCGGCGGAGCCGCCGGGTTCGTTCTCTGGCGGGAGAACGACGGGGTGATTCGTGCATGAGCGGGAGCGACAGACTCAGCGGCACGTTCTCCGGGTTTTGGGACCGACTCACGTTCCTCGTTTCCGAAGCGGAGATATTCGTTCTGGGTGTCTTCGTTTCGGTCGGCGTGTACGTCGCGTGGTTCCGCCCGACGATCCCCGGCGTTCCCCCGATCGCCATCGGAATCTTCGCGGCGTTCCTGTTACTTGGGCCGCCGCTGTTCGGGTTCTTCGTCTGGGGAATCAAGAAGCTCAGAGTCCGCAACCGAACCACTGTTCACGAGATCAACGGTGTCACCGACACCCGCGAGAAGTGGTACGTCAAACCGGAAGTCTGGTCTGAGAAAGTCGTCGAGGGGCCGTCTCCCTACGTCGTCAACGACGGGGACGCCTTCGAGGTCCGAGAGTTCGATTGGCACCCGGACCAGGGGGAGGATGGCACCCTCATCGTCACCGGCTGTTACTACAGCCAGATGGCCGACTCGAAGCTCGTCACGATCAAGGCGATGCTCGAGGACATCCACGGCGACCTCATCGAAGACTCGATCGCGCTGAACCGGCTCCGCGGTCGAATCAGCAAGATGGGCGTGCAGATCGAACGGGATACGATCAACTTCTCAGCGGAAGCCGACGAGCGAGGGCTCAAGATGGACAAAACCAGCGTCAAACAGCGATTCGAGACGGCGAAGGAAGAGGCGGAAAGCGACGGGATGGATGAACTGCACGACCTCGAAGACTACGGCTACGACCCGATCACCAAGCCGGAGGGAGTGACGATCGGCGAGCCGGGTGCAGCGGACGCGGCGGCAACCGACGGAGGACACGAATGAGATTCCACTTACCAAGCGACCGGTACGAACTGGCGGACAGAGAACTCGAGCGAACCCGCGAGCAGCTGCGCGAGCGGGAGGGAATCGAACAGCGCCCGGAACAACTACTGCTAACGCAACGACTTCGCGAGCACGTTCGAGAAGTCGAAGCCAACCGGAACCGACACCTTCGGGACGCGATCGCGTTACGAGCGAACCGGGGCGAGATCCGGGACCGGCTCGAGGAGCGAGGCGTCTGCGCAGATGCGATTCTGCGAGAGATCACGGGGGCGAACGCATGAGGTACATTCACGACGGGAAGGTACGGAATCGGACGGTAGAACCACCGAAGCGCACGCTGTTCGTGTGTAACGAACCGACGACGCACGGGCGCGGGAGAACGAACACCGCGGCTCAGATGGGCGAGTTCCTGGCGAAAATGCGGCGGGGACCGAAACCGCTGGTGATCGGCCATGAGTGACGGCGGACAGGCGGACCAGCAGGCGCTGTACACGACCGCACAGGCGCGTGAGCACCAGGAGGGATACAGCGACCGGGAAAATCGCGAGATCCACGACCACGGCGGAATCGTTCGTGATGAGAAAATCTCGCGGGCGCTGTCGATGCGAGCGGTTCACTACGACCCGCTCGCGTGCACGCGGCCGGGAAAGATGCCGGGGCAGTCGAAAGACCTCGAGAAACACCGTCAGATTCGATTCACGGAAGGAACTGAAACCTTCCGCACGGCCCTCGAGAACGGCGATATGCCGACGATCAAGCACATGGTAGGAGACACCTCACAACGGGCGGACGTTTCGGGACTGAAAGCGATCGGATCGATAGACCAGCTCATCGATGGACCGGCTCCGGTGATCGTCGTCCTGGGGGAGATGGGGGCGGGAAAGACCGACTTCGCGTGTCTACTCGCGCAACGGTGGCGAGCGATCCACCAAGCCGATTCACTCCTGGCAACGAACATCCAGAGCCTCGAGGAGAAAAACCGCTGGGTCGACGACGCGGGCGACGTCCAGGACGGCTGGATTCCCGACTACGGTACCCTCATGGAGTGGGTCGAACAGGACGGCGACCCGCTCGAGCACAGCCAGCGGGACAAGCTGTTCATCGGCGACGAGTTCAGTTCGGCTGCCAGCGGTGTCGGAGCCCAGGGCTACGAAACCCGGATGAAAATGGCTCCGCTGGTGTACAAGATCCGGAAGTACGGCGGGGCGCTCATCTACATCGCACACGGCGAGCGGTCGATCCACCCGATGCTGTGGCGCGTCGGCACGATCGTCAAGAAAGTGAGTCAGAAGAAAGCGATCATCGCCGAGTCGATCTCGAGCGGGAAGCTCGCCGATATTCGCGGTGAGGTCGAAGGTATCCCGCCGACGGACTTCCGGTACAACACGAAAGAGGCGAGCGATTGGAGCTGGTCCCGGTTCGGCGACGAAACCGACGAAATGGGAGCTGACGAAGCCGCTCGCCTCACTGCGCTGTGGACGGTTATCCGGTGCAAAGAGGACGGCCTCACGAACCGTGAAACCGCCAAATTCGTTCCCTACAGCCACGGCTGGGTGGGTTCGCGCTGGCGAGAGTACAGAGACGAGGGGAAACACGTCGATGCTGTTTCCAAAGTGAACGAGGTAATCGCATGACACCGTCGAGGTGGATAGCTGGATACGGATACCGACTCCCCTATAGTATTCGCCCAAAGCCCACCGCTCGCTCTCGAGGAGAGCGAAGCGACCGATGGGCGGTTGTCGAAGTGGCTGGAGGAGTTGATATATATCGGCGCGTGCGACGCGAGGACACCCGATGAGACTTCGACGGCGGTTCGCTCGTCACGCTGGGGATGTGACGATGGCCTCACTGCTAACGCTCGTCGCGATGGATTCGCTGTTGTTCTTCCCGGCGGTGTTGCTCGCGATCAAGCTGAACGTATTCGCCATTCCACTGGCGGTCGCTGGCGTCCTCTCGTTCGATCTGTGGGTCTGGTACGTCGTCTCCCTGCTCTGGGTGTCGCAACTGCTCTACTATCTCGAGGTCGATCTGGCGACGGCGGCCTCGAGCGTTCGATCGGCGAGCAGCCGACTCCCGGAGCTGGCGTCCGTCCCGATCTCGACCGAGCCCATCGTGAGGGATGACCGTGAACCGGAGTAAGCGAGCGAACCACTTCGGAACGATCTGCGAAAAGCGAATGGCGAGGAAACGGCGGTTCTCCCTCGAGCGGGCGAGCTGGCACGATGCCCGCTTTGGGAACGGAACACCGGTCGAAATCAAGAGTACGATGCTCGAGCACTCGAACGGCCAACCGGGGAATTTCAAGATCTACAAGGCGTATCACGACCGACTCCGACGGGCGGATGGCTGGTACTGTTTCGTCGTCTACCGGCCACACGGCCGTTCCGGGTGTACGGTTTTGAAAGATCGGATGTGCAAAGCCTCGAGTCTTCCTCTGCTCCGCTGGCATGGCGGTGGTGACCATCGTGAGACACAGCAAACGAAGATACCCATCACAGATATCTTCTAAAGTTGCCGGTACTTCATATTCGTTAACATTATAATACAGAAGGTTGAACGAGGTGTTGCCGGTACCCAATCCGGCCACGCAGTCAGAGGCACCCTTTCAGCCGCCCTTATCACCCTTCCTCGTAACGGATATGCTCGTTTCGACGTCGAAGCTTACGACTCGAATGCTGAGCGTCAAGGTAATCTTCTAGCGCTGCCGCTGGTGAGGTCGTCGCGCTCGTAGACAGGATTTGTGAAAGACTCAATCGATGATGGTTTTTGCGGTCGGGCTGAATACAAAACAGGTATGCAATAGGTATAGTTTTAGGTTTATTTGATTATCCTTGCTACAATTGAGTTTTATAAGATGGAAAGTATAAACTTGGAATATGCCAGTCGAAATTCCGACAGGGAACGGAGATTCAATTAGAGAACGAGTAGATGATTTCGTCGATAAGTACAATGATTGGACTAAACTCTCCGCGAGTAAGGGAGTCGTTATTGCTGATAACTCGCATGTGTCTCGTCAGAATGTATTTTTAGACGGAGTTATTCATGAACTCTCTTTATCCGAACTTAGGGAGTTTCCACGATATTTGTGCGATGTATCTATTAGGCCGAAAAATTTCGTAGTTACCGCTGAGCATTATTCATACTGGTCGTGGACCTTAGCCTTTGTTCAATATCTCCGGAAACACAGTGCCGTATTTGAAAAAATCATTAATCCATACCATCCAGATCCCGCTCCATCTCCTGGAGAAACTAATTTAATCAACGACATGTTCTTGATGCATAAGCTTCTCAATTTGCCGTTGAGAATGAGTGCACCAATCCCAAATCCATCGGTAGGTGAATATATGCAAAAAGCCCTCAGACTAACTGGAAGTGTTAATGAAATAGATACTTTAAGACTGTTTTCTCCCGTCTCGCTTGCTTTGCTAGATGGTTTGGTTTGTCGACACTGTGATAGTCTTCTTACAATTGATGGAAACCTCGAAAACCCACCGGTAAGCAGTCCATGGAGTAGCGACCAAAACTCCAAGTCAGGGGTAGGATACCATGACCGGCTACAATTATGGAGATACCATGTTGCGAATTCTACTACCAGAGACACACTCACACAAGTGGATAATATTAATCGGTATGAGTCAAAGCATCTAAAATCCTTATCTGGGGTAATTGGTTCAGGCCAAGATATCGACGATATGGATCACTTCCTACAGATACTATCTAACCAGAGACATTACAACATTCATGGAGAGGGGAGTAGTGTTTCAATCTTACCCATAGCGTTCAGTCTATGTTGTTTGATATTTTGGGATGCTATAGAACAATCGGAATTCGATAATTTTCACTCGGAGGTCGTTGATGAAGTTAGTAAGGTTGCTTCGGGCAACTCGCGGCAAAATGAGTACACAGATTATTATCCTATCTTTCGATGGGAGGTTGTTAGTCTAATGCAATTGCGTCCCAGCAGTGATTAAAAGTACCACAGACTAGCCCCGCGCTTGTCAGAATCTTAGTAGTACTTACGGTAATGAGGATCTCGTTACTCGTGTTCGTCTTAGGTAAATGCGCTGTGAAATGTATCTATGTATTCAGCACGGCATTTCTAACGTTCTTCAATGGTTTCAACAGCACTACGACCCTCAGAGCCATTCGACCTTCTCTGCCTCTCGAGCCTGCACACTCTCCGAATGCTTCCCCAGGTAGTGCCGCTGAAACGTCTCGTAGTCGTCCCACCCGCCCCACTGCATCAGCACTGACGGGAGCACTTCGGCCTCGAGCGCGAGGTGCCCCCACGTCCGGCGGAGATCGTGCGGCCCAACGTACCGCCACCGATCGTCGTCCTCCCGCTCGGCGAGTTCCGCAGCTGCACTCCCGACCCACCGCCGAACCGTTCGCGGTGTGACCTCGAGGACGCGATCGTCGGGCTCGAGTCCCTGCGAGAGAACCCGAACCATCCCGGCGAGTGCCGTGGGCATGGGCGTCTGGCGTTCCTTCTCGCCTTTGCCCTCTGGTATCCGCAGGAACCACTGGCCGGTTTCGTCGCCCTGGTAGACGTCTCGAGGGCGGACGTCAGTCGCTTCACGAATGCGGCAACCACAGCGAGCCATGAACGCGAGCGCAACCTGTTTCGTCGGTTCGTCGTCGTACACGGCCAAGAGTCGATCACGTTCCGTTTCAGTGAGTCGGACCCGGCGACCGTCGGCGTTGTCGTATGTCTCGAGTTGCACGTCTGGTTTCGCCACAGACCGGACGTAAAAGGGTCCCGCGCGAGCCGATCAGTGGCGATTCGGCACCGAATGGGTCATATTTTGTCTGAGAACCATGGATTCCCGGACACCAGTTCAAACAATGCGTTGAAAGCCCCCGCTGCCACAAACACAGTCTTCTGGCACCCCAAGCGGACGAATAGTTCCATTGGACCGTTCCTCACAAACAGTCATCGTCCCGCAAGAGAGACACTCTGCAACGAACTGCGGTTTTGGGCTGGACTCGATCATTGAGAGTACAATCCAGCCAATAGCCAATACTAATTCGCATGAACCAATCCTGCTTTCAAAACAGCTACAGGAGAGGGTGTAAGCTGACCACGATCCTATGGTGGTTTCATGAACGCAAGCACCTCAGATCAAATCTTGCCTGAGGTCCCCTGATTCTCTGATACTCAAGCCAAAAACAATTCTAAATACAATACGAACAGTGCTGCACCAGCGAACAAGAGAACGAAGATCAGGAATACACCATTGAATGCCATCTTTTTCTGGATTCGCTTCGTAATCTGTCCTGGTTCGGTATCACCGATTACTAGTGGTGTATCAGTATCTCCTGAAAGTATGATCTCACCCTGTTCTACCGTAGCTTTCCCAGCAACAACTACGTCATCGCCATCCTCGACATATCGAAAATCAAAGTCTCGGCGTCTGTATCCCTTATTTCGAAGATACTCCTGAAGATTCCCGACCTTCTCCGGTGCGTGGCGTTGTAGGAATCTCACTACAGATTCGGAGAAACCCTCTCGATTTAGCGAAGCATCCGTAATCGATAGTGAGGTCTTTTCACGCTCACGCACCCGTTTATCGTGAATATAGAGATATGTAGAATCCGTCGGGCTTCGCGCTTCTCCGCTATCCACGTTTTCGCTATGATGGTTCTCTTTTGTCCAGGTCGTATCGACAGTCGCACTCCCGGTCTGATCGACCACCTCAAAATCTTCAACTACTAATCCCTCGGCTGAAGTCATATATCGACTGCTACCTTTCGACGAATTTCGGCGACGGCGTAGTCTCCAAACCCCGATGCCGATTTGTGTTTCATCAAAGGTCCCTTTGAAGGGACTGTCAGTAGGTTCGTCGACAGTAAGGCTGCCAGTTATGTAGGTTATATCGCCGTCACTAAGCGATGATATACTATTACCTTCCGATCGCGAAAACAATTTGTAGTTTTTGTAGTGCTTGTACGATCGAATTATTAGCCAGGTGCCGATCAAGAGGCACAGTAGTGCGGCCAGTGCGAACATTCCTACAAAGACAATGGAAGTCATGTTGGAAGATCTGTTTGAACAACAGTAATTAAAGAGTTGTCATATGGTGTCGGAATCAGAGATGCGGCGTCAAGAGATGAACTTCTCAGAGCCCGTGATTGTCGGACAGTCTCACCTTACCGTTATGCAGGAATTGATACTACGTTATGTCAGGTCGAATATATCGACTAAATATTAACTTGACTCAATAACGATTTTATGTTCTGCGACATTCAAATAGGTTAACGGCGGTGGTGTGGATATTTCGGGTGGGAAGGTTTCTACCTCGTCCAATGATTCATCGTATTCAAACTCATCCATTCCCTGACTATGCGCACAGACAGAATGGGCGACAATAGATCCATAGAAATATTCATCTCCTGCTTGGAACGCAACCTGTTCGTCAGTGCACGGTCCTCCACCTTGGCCCTGGCCTGCTCCGGGCCCGCTGTCCCAATCTTGATTACTGTCTGAAGCCACATAGATAAGTCCATAGTAACGGGAGTGCTGATTTGGCCCAGCGCTAAAATCTACCGCCATTTTTGACGTCCCATATATTTGGATATATTTTGATTCTTCAAGACACTCTGCTTCACCATTTCGGTGAGCACACACGGTACTACCAATATCAAGCATTTCACCGTCAGAGTAGATGCGAAGCGCAGTGCCATCAGGATCGTCTACGTAGACATCCCCGCTAATCGTCACATCGTCTTTCACGATGAGCGTTACATTTCCGTTCTCAAGGTTGAAGTTCGTTGTTTCATCGATATTGAGATCGCCGTCAACGTAGTATGTTCCTGGTTCAACCGGATCGGACGCATCCTCAAAAGGCTCGACATCCATTTCACTTTCCTCAGCGTTCTGGGCATCAGAAACCAGATCGCCGATTAGATCGTCAAGTGGTTCGAAGTGACCAGTGCTGCGTTCTCCAAAAAACTCCTCCTCATTCTCACCATACTCACTATCTGGATGCTGATTCACACCACTCTCAAATGAATCTTCGATATCAAGATAACCCAGTTGAGCAGTGACCCTCTCATTTTCTCCACACGATTCTTGTATCGAGCTTCCGCCCGCTTCTTGTCTGAAATAATTTTCCCAACCAACACAGTATTCGCTTTCGACAGTAATTGTAACGTGTTCCTCCTCTATGATACCGACTTCAGAATGAGCATTCCCTCCATCACGGTAAACGCCAACATTGCCGCTTTGAAGCTCTTGGTCACCGGAAATAGTCATAACTGGGATATTAAATGTATTAGTAGATTGATCGTAGTTAAATGGAGGTGTGGAAACGACTCGAGTTTCGGCCCCCGTTTCGCGGAAGACTGCGCCTGCTTCGGAGGCAATCTTAGTTCCATCATCCCCCTCCCATTCAATCGTTCCAATCGGTTTGTCGATGGGGCTCTCCATAGCATCTGATTGAACAGTTATTGTCCCTGTTTCTTCACGAACTACTGTACCCTGCTCCCCTGCATCAAGATCTACTCTATGTTGAGTATCTGTATGGTGTGAAGCAGTGTACATCTGTGTGTTCAATTCGACCATGGCCTGTTCAACCCGGTCTTGTTCCATATCCTTCTCAACCTCACTCATTATCCCACCTGCACTGAGTAGAATCCCGGCAGAGACGATTGCAACCAGACCAATCAATATGACCAGTCCGATAACGGGAGTCACTCCACGTTCTCTCATGAATTGTGTAATGAACTACATTGACAAAAGTACACCTGTTAATCATGTAGTGGTGCTGAATGAATCGGAGCATAAAAGCTCGTGTTCACGAGCCTAAAACTCGATAGTTCTTCGGTTGCCCAAACTGGGTTAGTTGTAAAGCGGGTACCAGAGTACGGACCGATCGAGGGTGCTCAACGAGTCTATCCTTAAGGAGACGGCCGAAATATGAACACGGGGATCCCAAGCTCGTGTTCATATCGGAGAGATCGATTCTCCGGACGTGCAATCTCAAGAGCTTGGGCGAAAGGAAGAGTGAAGATCAGATTTCATTCGTAATCAAGGTCGCCATCCGGTCCTTTGACCTCTAATTCCTCTACCTCATCATTCTCTGGTAGATATTCGATAAAAGAATGAATTATCTGCCATGTGTTTTCAAATATCTCTGCTCGCTCTTCATCAGTGATTTCTACAACACCCCCATGTCTAGGTTCATCAGCATACTCTTTTATTTCCTCAATATCGGCTCGATCGATATTCAGTTCATTTCTCATCTTCTTCCAGGTTTTCCCTCTATTTTCATTGTTGTCATCTGGGATATCAAATTCAGCATGGAAATACTTTCGAATTGATTCTATAGCTCGATAACAGTGAAGCCCAGTATCCAGAGGGTCATTTGCGGACATTCTGAGATCTTTTAGACAGCGTTTCAGGTATCTGCCACCATTTCTTGGCAAGACTTGTAGAACCTGCTGAAACATGTCCATTCTTTCACTATCCTCCAACTGGTTACGCAATCTTCCAACGGTAACTCCAAACACACGCTGATTATTTTCTGGGAAGGTTACAGATGTTATTTCGACTGAGTAAGAATAACCATGTGTGAATGAGAATATATCGAGGACTTCATGAACAGCGTCTTTTACAGCGTTTCTCGCTGTATACATATTCTCTATTTCACTTTTAGAAGTCAATACTACACTTATTTGAGATGCCACTATTGAGATATCCATCCTCCCAAAATCGGAATGTGCTTTCAATGGGGGTTGAATATGGACATTAGTACGCTCTGGAACAACACTCCCTGTAAATACGTACTTATCACCATCTGACATGCCATCCCCTACACATTCTTTTGAGAAGTCAATTCCGAAATGGGATTTAAATAAGCTATAATGAGCTGTAGTGGTCGAAAAAGTAAGCGATCTCGGCTTCAGCGAGTGGAGCGCATTGGGTTAAACGTCCTCTCGTAGCATTTAAACAGGGAGAGATGCCACTACGTTGGATGGATGGTGGCCTTGGATAGGCATCCTCATTGCAAAAATGGGATTTCAAAGCCAAATACAGCAGCAAGAAGAATACCGACCGAAAGTGCCCATATGAATTCCATCTTCCAATCATATCTCAGGTTTAGGAGTGAAGATGCTGCACCGTAGTTCAGATAGGTGTAGCGGACTAAGTCTCTGAGAACATATATAGATATTAATACAAACACACCAGCGAGTGAGCTATCAAAAATATGTCCCAGAATTAGCCAGACAGGGAGAGTTAAAAGTAGAAACAGTATCATCAAAGAGATGAAAAGATATGATTTCCTGAGATCAAATTTTGGAGCCGACTCCGGTGTATTACTTATTCCAGCTTCAATTCGATCTTTTCCAAAGCTCCCGATTTCACGAAGTGCAGAACTAACTACATCATCACCAGTGTTTTGATTGATAATAGACGACCAAGTTCCTGCATATTCTCGCAAGAAAATCTGATCGAGAAGGATGATTGACAACGAAACAATCAAAGAAGCGATGATGAAAATATCAAGTGGTCTGAATATTCCTACGTTCAAACTAAGACGAATACTAAGGGATACGAATACACCAATAATGGCTAGATGGAGCAACTTAGTACTCCACCGAAGTGATTTTTTAACCACTGCCATATTTGGGTCGTCAGCTATCTCTGCTGTCACGCGGAATAACATGATAAGAAGTACACCAATGACCGAAAATTCAAAAACCCATGCATGTGACCAGTCGATAGGGAAGGTATAGTAAATCGCTGAAAACAATGCGATGATAACCGACTCAACAGCCAGAGCATGTTTTCCAACAAAACTGTTTTCCCCAGTCACTGTTCTAAAACAATTGAATTCTATCCATCTAAATAGTCTGTTCGATTTGGGGGTTATATCAACTGCCAATTTTTAGCGTGATGAGGCTTAAATTCGTACCAATCCCGGTGACGTGTGGGCCGGAACGGTAAGTTTGGACCCTCTGTGTCAGCCATAATCTAATCCTCGCCGAGTAGTGTCTCTCACATATATCCAACCCCCATTTCGTGTGCTTCACCTGGAGATCTGCTGTGCGGAGATGGCAGCACGCCGGTGTAATTTTTTGGGCTAGTCCCCTTGGGGACACCCGCCAAGGGGTGGTTCGCACGCAGTGCGAATCCGCTCCCTTGGCCCTGCGGTGCGATCGGCGAGCGGCCGACCTCGGGCCCGACCGAAAACAACCCTGTTTGTACACTCGCCGCTATAGTACAATCTTACTTTATGAAATAAAGGGTGAAAAGAGCGTTGCCACTCACGAGGGCCGTCCTACCAGGTCGCCAGCTTCCCGACTTGGCGGCTATCGTGTCCGCCAACAGGCTTCCGCCAGACCATCTGCACGTCGCTGAAGTGCAGTACGTCGTTCCCTGAGTGTCGCCACGCATCGATCGCTTCCTGGGCGACCTCGCGAGCGCTCTCGTAGCTGTTGCCTTTCAGTATCGAGAGAATCGCGTCGATTCGCAACCGCTTCGGGTTCCCCTCCTGGTCGAACTCGAGCTCCGCCCCGTTCTCTGCTAACCACTTCTGGAACGGCGACGACTCCGCAACGTGATCGGCGAGGCCCATCACGTGCTGAATCCGGTCGGCATAGCTCTCGATCGCGTACTCCGCCGACTCGACGAGCGCTTTGAGTTCGTCCCTGTACTTCCGAACTCGGAACGATACCTCGCCGTCGTCCAGGTCGAAGATCTCGCCCAGGTCGGAGATCGCACGGTAGATCGTCGCCGGGTGCTTCCCCAGCTGCTCGGCGAGACCGTCGACGGTGCCCCCGCCGTCGGTCGCGACCGCTTCAGTGACGTCCCAGGCCGTATCGCCCATATCCCGGAGCGTCGTCACCAGCAGGTGTTCGGCTTTCGCCTCGAGCCGCGGCGTCGGATCGTCGTAGAGTTCGACGGGTTCATCTCGAGGAACCGCATCGAAGTGATCGTCAGGAACGTAGACACCGCTGCCGTCGGGGGCGAGCGGAATATCCTCCCAGTGCAGGGCGTTCATGATCGTCTCTTCGATCTGTTTCGTTACCTGGTGCCGATCGGCCCACGCCCACGACTCGCCGCCGTTCATCTTCTTGTTCACCAGGACCTCCACCTTCGGGTGGTAGGAGGGGTGATCCTTGCTAACCGCGTTCGGATCGGCGAGCAGGTACACCTCGAATTTGCGGCCGTAGGTGTGCCCAGGGAGGAGCCTCGAGGACGACTCCGGATTGAGAACCATCCGGTTCTGGTGGTTGATCTCCTCTTCGTTGTCGATCTTCAGCTCCGCTTTCACTCCCTCCTCCTCGGCGAGAAAGAGCATCACCTTGTGGAGCACTCCCGACGAAGACAGCTTTCGCGCCCATTCTCGCAGCATCCGCAGGTACCGCTCGTACGCCCACATCACGCTCGCCTCGTGGGGTTCCTCGCGGAAGTAGTTCGAATTGATCCGCTCGCCCGCGTGCTCGAAGATCGCGACGAAGAACTCGGGTAGCAGCTCGAGGCCACGGTCGGGTTCGATGTTACTCAGGTGGTACTCGACGTCCACACCGTCGACCTCACCTACCTGATTTTCCCACGGGAGTCGCAGAGGGTCGCCGGTTTCGTAGTGGCGCATTCCGGCGAACCGCGGTGAGATGTTGTAGGACGCTTTCTTTTCGCCGCGACCGCGACCGACGATGTCCCACTCGTACAGTCGTTCGGCGTTGATTCCGTCGGACAGCCGTGGGGCGATACCGGACTTGCTGTACCGGACTTCGAACACCCAGGGCTCGCCGTCGACCTCGGTCGTCAGCTCAAGGTGTCCTTCGAACGGCTCACCGAGCATCACCGACGACAGGGCATCGTAGGGTCCGCGGCCCCAGTTCGGCCACTTCCAGCGGCCTTCGATCTCGTGGGGTGTGGTTTCCGGCTGGCTCATCGACGACCTCCCGTCTCATCCTCGCTGTCCCTCTCGACGAGATCGGCACCGCACTCGCTACAGCGGTAGATCTGCGAACTTCGCTCCCGACAGACCGGGCAGAACGTCACGCTGACCCACCCCCGAAACCGGAAAAACTCGGGTGAATATACCGGGACTGCCTGAAATATAATGCTAGTTTAAAGGAGGTTCGGTATAGCTGATAGTGGACGTTGACTAGAGGAATATGTCCAAACTGTCTTTCCGAACAGACTGATGTAGTAGAACGAACACTAGCTAATCCGGGCGTCCGTATGGATTTTCGATGCAGGGTTTGTGACCACGAATGGGCGGTAACCTTCTGAGATCTCCCTTTCGAGGCACTAATACTCACGCCGACTCACCTCTCGGAACGACCTCGAGCGCACGACGAACTTCCTCGTCGTCGGCTTGCGTCGATGGGTGGGCGATGGGCGTTCGACTCGGAACGTGGTACAGCCGACTTGCGCGGACGAACTCGCGCGTCATCGGTTCACCTCACAGTCACTATTTCCCGAGAGAGATGGTCTTTCAGAAAGGTAACATGCATTGATACGTGTGGGGCGTGAACAGATAACACGGGCTATGTCAACCCCAAAGAACGCAGAACGAACCGTCGCTATCTGCGACGAATGTAACACCCCATTTACGGCATACTTGGAGCCGGATGGGTCGATTCGACCGGTGGGGACCGGATACCGCTGTTCTTGTGGGGGAACACAGTTCCACCTTTTCGAGTAAGCGAAACCACTACCGGGTTTCGTTGCTCGTCGTTTTTTGGTACCACGGCCGATCATCGCTCCACCTCACCCCCGTCGGTGAGCATGGGCGCGGTTCGATACGTCCCCGTTCGTCGCAGCCGCCGCGGACAATCCCGCCAGTGACCGGCTTCGGAAACGCCGTCAGTCAACCGAGTACAGCGACGGTTACAGACCGGACAGCGGAACTCCCGCGACGTCCTGGGCTGTGGGCGCGAGCGGATGCGCCGCTCGAGTTCGTCCCAACTGACTTCCTCGAGCAGTTGCTCGAGGTTCATTTAATCCACCCCGAGAAGAACGTTGGTGCGTCACCTGTCCCAGAGGGCCGGCAATGAAGAGTTAGATAATTTCGAGTGGGACCGCCGAGAATTGAACTCGGGTCCTACGGACCCCATCCGCAGAGGATACCACTACCCCACGGTCCCGCAATTTGGACGACGGGCGTTCGAGTGTTAAGCGTGTCGTTTCACTCTCGGGGTGCGACGAGTTCTCCCTCGTCACGAACCGCTAAACTCGAAACCGGATCGTTCTCGTACACTGCCGGCGAGCGCCGCCCGAGGAGGTAGCCGTCGTGGTCGACCGACACCGTCTCGAGGACGTCTCCGTGGGGACTGACGACCTCGGCGATTACATCGCGCGACTCGAACGGTTCCCCGGCCTCGAGACGGTGTCGGCAGAGCCCCGCCCGCGACGTTTGCGGCCCGACGAACCGACGCACCGGGAAATCGACGGGCGTATCGAGCGACGGCGCCTCGCTCTCGATCGGTTCTGAAACCGCCTCGAGCATCCCCAGATGGACCATTACGCGGTAGGCCGCGGCGACGCCGGCCGCCCGATACGCCTCCTCGACGGCGCCGTGACCGCCGAGTTCGAGGGTCAGCGCCGGGATTCCGGCCTCGTTCAACACCGAACCGGCTGTCGAGCGATGGAGGTTCCGATCGGCGTACTCCTCGGCAGGATACTCCGTGACGACCGGAATTTCGGTCGCCGCCGCCAGGGATTCGAGGTCTGCGGCCAGTTCCCGGGCCTCCTCTTCGTCCCGTCGAGTGCCGTACAGTACGCGATCACGGATGACGAACGGTACCGAGCCCGCCTGTGCGGTGTGGAAGTCGAGCAGCGCGTCCGCGGAGTCGACGATCGCCTCGTATAGCCGCTCGTCGATCAGCTCCTGCACCCGGCGGTGGGTCGTCGAGTCGGTGTCCGCGGCCGGAAAGTACCGGTTGGGGTCGTCGTCGTGGTAGTACGAGGTCCGCACCCCCCGCCGTACCCCGGCGGGATTACAGACGGGAACGCAGACCACGGTCCCCCGAAGTCCGTCGGGGACACCGCCCCTGAGGAGGTCCTGGGCGGCCGCGATCCCCGTGAGTTCGTTGCCGTGGACGCCCCCGGTAATCCACAGCGTCGGGCCGTCGTCCTCGCCGCGAGCGAGGACGATCGGTAGTCGTTCGGTGCCGCCGGTCGGCAGGTCAGTTACCTCGAGATATCCCGTCGCTCGCTCGCCGGGATCGACGCGTGCGGTTCCTACGGAGAAACTCATACCTCCTCTCTCGAGGGCACCGTCGAAAACCTCACGGCTGCGGAAACCGAAACCGGTCGCTCGATCACCCGCGCCAGGTCAGCACGGTCGCCGCCCACGTGTAGCCAGTGCCCGCGGCCAGAAAGCAGATCACGTTACCGGACTCGAGCAGGCCCGCCCGCCGCGCTTCCTCGAGTGCGAGCACCTGGTCTGCGCTCTGGACGTGACCGTACTCGGAGAGATAGTAGCCGCCGGTGTCGGTCTCGAGGCCGAGTTCCGATAGCACGGTCTCGTGGAACGACCGCTTCATATGGGTGAGCGCGACGAAATCGAGGTCGTCACGGGAGAATCCCGAGCGCTCGAGGGCCGTGTCCGCGACCTCGAGGTAGTTCGACAGCGAGACGGGCGCGAGGCGCTCTTTCATCCCCTCAGGGTCGGGAACGTCGAGCGTGTGTCGGTCTTCGGCGACCGTCTCCGCCGTCGGCGGTTCCCGCGAGCCGCCCGCGTGCATGATAACGTCCTCGGAGAAGCGGCCGTCGGTGAGCGCGGCGCTCTCGTGGATCGTCGCGCGTGCCCGAGAACCGGGCTCGGACTCGAGGACCAGCGCGCTCGCACCCGATCCGAAGTTGAACATGAACGAGGAGCGCTCGTTCTCGTAGTCGAGCAGATCCGGCTCCCGGCTGGCAGCGACCAACAGCGCCCGATCGACGTGGTCGACCCGCAACTGGGCGGCGGCCTGGCGGATCGCGATCGGCGCGCTCGCACAGAGCGTGTGGCTCTCTGTCGCGAAGGCGTTCTCCGCGCCGAGACGTTCGCAGACGTCTGCGGCCGCCGACCACACCACGTAATCCTTGTACTCGCTGCCGTGATAGAGCACCAGATCGAGGTCGGCCGCCTCGAGGTCGGCGTCCGAAAGCGCCTCCTCGGCGGCGGCCACGCACATATCGGTCGCGTGGTCGTCGCCGGGCGGACAGAGCCGCTTCTCCCGGAGCCCCATCTTCTCGACGACCACCTCCTCGGGAAAGCCGCTTCGCTCGGCGATCTCCTCGCCCGTTAACACCTTCTCAGGGAGGTACCGGCCGTAGCCGGTGAGGCCGACGGTCGTCACCGGGGATCACCCACGCTGTCGTCGCCGTTCTCCTCGATCGTGGCGTTAGCCCCACCGTAGCGCGAGTCGAGTTCCCCGCGATCGAGTTTCCCGGGTCCGCTTCGCGGGAGGGTGTCGACGACGGCCCATTCACGCGGGCGCTGGAAGTTTGCGAGGTGCGTTCGGCAGTGGGCCTCGAGGGCGTCCTCGTCGACAGCGCGCTCGTCTACGCCGACACCCGCGTCACTTCCGTCCGCGGGCACGACGACGGCCTTCGGCACCGTTCCCCAGCGATCGTGGGGGACGCCGACGACGCCGACGGCCGCGATCGACGGGTGCTCTTCGAGGACGTCCTCGATCTCCTCCGGATAGACGTTCTCGCCGCCGCTGACGAACATGTTGTCCGTTCGGCCGGTGATGTAGAGGTCGCCCTCGTCGTCGCGGCGGGCAAGATCACCCGTCGACACCCAGTCGCCGTCGAAGGTGCCGTCGGTCGTCTCGAGGTAGCGATCCGCGGTGACGGGGCCGGCGAGTTCGAGTTCGCCGACCTCGCCGCGATCGACGGGGTCGCCCGCCCCGTCGACGATCCGAGCCTGACAGTTGGGGAACGGTTTGCCGACGCTTTCGGCGGCTTTTTCTGCCGCGCCTTCCCGATCAGGGTCGAAGTAGAGGTTGTTCGGTCCACCCTCCGTGAGCCCGTAGCCCTGGGTGAACCGCTGACCCCGGTCCCGGTAGGCGTCCATCACAGCCTCCGGAGTCGGGCCGCCGCCGCTCATGAACCAGTCCACCGACGAGAGGTCGGTCTCGTCGAAGCAATCGTGGTCGGCCATCGCACGAAAGATCGCCGCCACGCCGAAGACGCGGGTCGCGCCGTGGGTCTCGAGCGACTCGAGCGCCACCCCGGGCTCGAACTCGCGGTGGAGGACGACTCGACCGCCGACGTACAGGGTCGGCAGTGTCAGCAAGTGCCAGCCGCCGGTGTGAAACAGCGGGAGCAGGAGGGGTGAGACGTCCTCCTTGCCCAGCCCCCAGACGCTGCTTTCGGTGATGCAGTTCCACTCGACCTGGCGGTAACGGATCACGACGACCTTCGGGACGCCCGTCGTCCCGCCCGTGTGAAGGTACAACAGCGGCCGATCGAGGGTTGGTTCGACGGGGTCGTGATCTCGGTCCTCTTCGGGTGGCGTCCCCTGGGCGAACGACTCGAGGGCCGTCGCCTCAGCGCCAACCAGGTCCTCGAATCGAGGCTCGTGAAGGGTCAGCGCCGGGTTGATTCGGTCGCGAAGCGTTTCGACTGAGTCCGACGGAAGCCGGTGGGAAATCGGCGCGAGAACCGCGCCGAGGTCGACCGCGGCGTAGAACAGGCCGAGAAACTCGGGTCGGTTCCGCGAGAGCACGCAGACGGCGTCGCCCTCGCCGATTCCTCGAGCCGCGAGTTTCGCGGCGTACTCCTCGGCCATCGCGGCGAGATCGTCGTAGCTGAGCGCAGTGTCGGTGCCGTGGTCGATGACGGCGGTCCGGCCACCATAGTGTGTCGCACGTGCGTGTATCGAGAGTGTCATTGGTGGATGTGAACGACGGGTGCCTCGGGGCTACCGGCGGTAGCGCTCGAGGGTCGCGGGAAGTCGTTTCGCAACGGTGCCGCCGAGTCGATCGCGGATCGAACCCAGCAGTCCGTTGGGGACGAACAGCACGAACAGCACGAAGACGATGCCCAGGTACAGCGGCGCTCGCCCGTCGACGAACGAGTTGATGAGGTCGGCGACGGTGAGACCCGCGACGTCGGTCGTCAGCACCCCCTCCGAGAGGCCGTCGCGGAGGTACGGCGCGATCCCGCCCTGCTGTGAGGAGAGGACGTCTTCGAGCCACTCGAAGAAGACGGTGCCGAAGAACGGCCCCGCCAGCGTCCCGATGCCGCCGATGATCGTCACGATCAGCGCGTCGGCGGTCACGAGGAAGTAGAACGTGCTGTCCGGGGAGGCACCCCCGGAGTAGGCGGCGAACAGCGCGCCGGCGATCGCCGCGAAGAAGGCGCTGATGCCGAACGCGCCCATCTTGTACCAGAACACGTTGTAGCCGACCGCTCGAGCCCGCTCCTCGTTTTCGCGGATGGCGATCATCACCCGGCCGAACGGAGAGTGGATGATCCGCTGCATCGCGAAGTAGCAGAGCAGGACGACGAGTCCGATCGCGTAGTACGAACTCATCGTCGCGGAGACGTCGATTCCCGTACCCAGGACGTTGTCGAAGCTGTCGCCGGCCAACCGCCCGAGGCCGATCGAGAGCGAGTCGACGAACGGGACGCCGACCTCGGGGGTCGGTCCGGCGAGGTTCGGCCCCTCCTGGGGGTTCGAGGCCGCATACCCCCAGTTGCGCACGAGTTCGTACATGACCTGGGCGAAGCCGAGGGTGATCATCGCGAAGTAGACGCCTGTCAGCCGGAACGAAACCGCGCCGATCGCCATCGCGATCAGGAGCGCGAGGAAACCGCCGAGCAACATCGTGATCATAAACGGCGTCCCGTCGGGCAGCAACGGGATGGCGCCGTTGGCCACGAGCACGATGAAGTAGGCGCCGATGCCGTAGAAGGCGGCGTGGCCGAACGAGAGGTAGCCGGTGTAGCCGCTAACGAAGTCGAAGCTCATCGCGAACAGCCCCAGGAACAGCATCGCGATCAGGAACGTCGTCGACGGGAGGAAGGCGTTCGCCTCCGCTCCGACCGGCGACTCGAGCAAGAGCGCGTACACCGGCGGGTAGACGACGAAGACGGCCACGACGAGGACGTGGGCGATGTGGTCGCGCACGAATTCGCCGAGCCAGTGACCGCCCGCGGAGTCCGTCTCACCGGTGGTTTCAGTTTCCGGGGACGACTCGAGGCCGGACTCGGTATCGCTCACCGTCTCCGTTCCGCCGTCACCGCTGACGGTCGTTTCGGAGCCGTCGGCCGGATCGTCGCGAGTCGGGCTAATGGCCGCCCACCTCCTCGACGCCGTAGATCCCCTGCGGGCGGACGATCAGCGCGATCACCAGCAGGAGGAACACCGTTACCTCGGGGAGGCCCGCGAAGTCGACGATCCCGGTCTGGAACAGCCACGTCGTAAAGGAGTCGGCGACGCCGACGATGACCGCCGCGGCGAGCGTTCCCTTGAACGAGCCAAGCCCGCCGATGACGACGACGACGAACGCGTACAGCAACACGTCGATGTTGAGCAACACGCTCGGCCCCCAGGTGGGGTCCCACATCAGGAGCACCCCACCGACGGCGGCGAGGCCGGTTCCGAGGCCGAACACGACGGTGAACGCCTTCCGAACGTCGATTCCGAGCGCCTGGACCATCTCCGAGTCCTCGCTTCCCGCCCGGATGTACAGTCCGTACAGGGTCTTCGTCAGGAACGCCCAGACCGCGACGGCGATGAGCGCACCGATCGCGATGGCGAACACGTAGAACCCGCGAATGCTCGCACCCAGGACGGTGAACGAACTCGAGAGCGCGCCGGGAACCGTCGCCTGCGCGCCGGACCAGGTCGGCTCCGGCTGGATCCCCCGTGCGGACGTGACGATTCGCGCGAGTTCCTCCAGAATCAGGCCGACCCCGAAGGTCAGCAGGATCTGGTAGGTCGGCGGCCGGTCGTAGATCGGCCGCACGAGGCCGATTTCGAGGGCGCTCCCGAAGACGGTCATCAGCGCGAAGACGATGCCGGCGACCGCGATGAAGAAGGCGATCCGGGCGACCGGACCGGTGCCGCTCGAGACCGCGAGCACCATCAGGATGCCGCCGAGGTAGGCCCCGAGCATGGCGAACGCGCCGTGGGCGAAGTTGAGCACGCCCATCAGCCCGAAGACGAGCGTGAGGCCGACGGCGATGATGAAGTAGACCGCCCCCTTACCCAGCCCCTCGATAACGATCCGGGCGAACGTGTCGGGCCGGAAGAAGCGGTTGATCGCGTCCGCGAGCATCGGCGTCTCCCCGGCGACTGCGAGGGCCGCGGCCGTTTCGAGAACGACCGAAGCGGTGCCCCCGATCATGCGGAGAGATACCTCCGGATTCGCTCGTCGTCGGCCGTGACGCCCTCGGTGTCACCCGACTCGACGACCGTGCCGTGGTCGAGCAAGTAGAACCTGTCGGCGAGGTCCATCGCCAGCGGGAAGTTCTGCTCGACGAGGATCATCGTCGTTTCGTCGGAGGCCCGCCGGAGCGCCTCGACGACCTGGTCGACGATCATCGGGGCCAGCCCCTCGCTCGGCTCGTCGACCAGCAGGAGGTCATTGTCGCCGACCATCCCGCGGGCGATGGCGAGCATCTGCTGCTGGCCGCCGCTCAAGTTCCGCGCCTCCTTGTCCCGGAATCGCTCGAGGTCCGGAAACAGGTCGAACGCCTCCTCGAGCAGGGCGTCCACGTCCCGACCGGGCTCGATCGAGACGCGAACGTTCTCCTCGACGGTGAGATAGCCGAACATCCGCCGATCTTCGGGGACCCAGCCGATGCCGTCGCTGGCGACCTCGTGGGTCGGTCGCCCCGTCACGTCGGTTCCCCGAAACCTGACGCGCCCCTCGCGGGGCGGCGTCAACTGCAAGATAGTTCGCAGGGTCGTCGTCTTCCCGACGCCGTTTCGGCCAATGAGGGCGACGATTTCGCCCTCCTCGACGGCCATGTCGACGCCCTGCAGGACGTGACTCTCCCCGTAGTAGGTGTGGACGCCCTCGAGTTCGAGCAGGCTCATCCAGCCACCTCCGGAACCGGCCGGTCGGCGACCGTATCGGTGCCGCGTACCCGCACCGAGCGACCGCTCATCCGGCGGTCACCCCCGATTCGGGATCGCCGCCGCGCTCGTCGCCGCTCGAGGCGCCCCCGTCGTAGCCGCCCAGATACGCCTCCTGGACGGCCTCGCTCTCGCGGATCGTTGCGGGGTCGCCGTCGGCGATCAGTTCGCCCTGATTGAGCACCGCGACCCGGTCGCTGATCCCCATCACGACGTCCATGTTGTGTTCGATCAGCATGATCGCGTGGTCGGCGGCGACGTCCTCGATGATGTCCGTCACCTGGCTCACGTCCTCGCTCGAGACGCCCGCCGTCGGCTCGTCGAGCAGGAGCAGATCGGGATCGCCGGCGAGCGCGATACCGATCTCGAGGTTTCGCTTCTCGCCGTGGCTGAGATTCTGGGCCGGTCGATCGGCGTAGCTCTCGAGACCGATGCGCTCGAGGATGGCCTCCGCCTCGGTGACGTGGTCGCCGAAGGCGTTGACGTTGCGCCAGAACCGCCAGGAGTCGCTTCCGTGGTGGGCCTGGACCGCCACGCGGACGTTTTCGAGGACCGACAGTGTCGGGAAGACGTTCGTGATCTGGTAGGACCGGTGAAGCCCGAGCAGCGCGGTCTCGTGCGGTGAGGCGTCGGTGATGTCGACCGGCTCCGATCCGTCCGCTCCCGCCTGCGCCCCGCTCGAGGGCGAGAACTCGATTCGCCCGCGCGTCGGCTCGAGCACCCCCGTCAACAGGTTGAAAAACGTCGTCTTTCCCGCGCCATTGGGGCCGATTACCGAGCAGAGTTCGCCCTCCTCGAGGGTGAAGTCGACGTCGTCGACCGCGGTGATCCCGTCGAACTCCTTGGTGAGCGACTGGACTGTGAGCAGCATGGCTAGCTGAGATCGCAGGTCGCCTCGTCTGCGGGGACCATGACCTCGTCGGCCTCGTAGGTCTCGATCGGCTCGCCGGGCATCACCGCGGCGTCCCAGCTGTCCTCGTACTCCTCCGTGGTCGGCACCGGCCAGGCGACGGTCATCGCGGAGGCGGCCTGGTTGTTGTGTTCCTGGAAGGTGTACGCGCCCTCACCCTTCGGCGTGTCGTCGACGGTCATCCCGCGCATCGCGTCGGCGATCTCCTCGCCGTCGGTCGACCCGCTCTCCTCGATCGCCTGGACGAGCGCCGACGCGCCGACGAAGGTCCCCGCGCTGAACAGGTCGGGAACCTGGCCGTAGGCGTCGATATGCATCTCGACGAACTCGTCGTTGATCGAGTTGTCGTACTGGTTCCAGTGATAGCGCGTGGTGAACGGCCCGAGTCCCGCCTCCTCGATGTCCTCGGCGGTGAAGTCCTCGCCGAGGGTCGCCTCGATCGACTGGCCGGTGATCTGGGTGGTCACCAGCTCCGCGAAGCCGCCGAACGCCTGAACGTCCTCGTACTGCATCGCCGTGGGCAGGAACTCCGGCAGCGTGATGAAGGTGAAGCCGCCGACGACGCCGTCGGCACCCTGGTCGACCGCCTCGTCGAACAGCCCCTCGAACTCGCTGTACCCCTGCTCGACGAACCGCGGTTCGAGCACCTCGACGCCGGCGTCCTCGAGGACTTCCTGATAGTTGTTCGCGACGCCCTCGCCGAACGCTCCCTCCGCTGCGAAGATGGCGACCGTCGAAACGTCGGTCTCCTCGGCGGCGTACCGGCCGCCGGCGCGGGCGTCCATCGCCGTGTGCTCGCTGGCCCGGAACACCAGGTCGTGACAGTGCTCCTCGGAGACGGTGATGTCGGCGTCCGCGGCGGGGCCGACGATGTACGGCACGTTCGCCTCGTCGACGACCCGCGAGATGATCTGGCGGGCGCCGTCGGAGGAGGACGCGCCGAACAGCAGGTCGACGTCCTCGTCGACAACGAGGTCCTCCGCGACCTGCTGGCCCGTATCAGGGACGAACCCCGTGTCCTGGACGATGATCTCGAACGTCGGCCCATCGTCTGGATCGAGTTCGTAGGTGCCGGTCGTCATCTCCTCGATCGGCTCGAGGTCGTACTTGTAGGCGAGCCCCGAGTAAAACCCCATCAGGCTGATCTGGCCGTAGTACTCGAGTTCGCCCGACGTCGGCTGGATCGCGCCGATCCGGAACGTCTCGTCTGCGACTTCTTCGCCCCCGCCGTTGCCGTTTCCGCCGAGACAGCCGGCGAGTCCGGCAGCGCCCACCGCCGTCAGTGCCCCGGCCCCCTTCAGTACCGCCCGTCGCGTGGTACTATTTCTCATACTACCAGTTACTAACACAGGAGACACGCAAAACGGGGACGGTTGATATGCGAACCTCCGCCCGATCGGACGCGATAGCCGCCGATCAGCCGAACAGCGGGGCCGGCTCGCCGTCGGGACTCGAGACGGTTCCGACGAGTTCAAGCCGCTCGCCGATTTCGGCCGCACACCCCTCCTCGAGGCGCGCCAGCACGCGGGCCTCGCCGAGGTCGATCACCGCCACGCGGTAGCCGCCGTCGAACCCCTCGGGAGCGACCGCGACCGTCGTTTCGGTGTACACCGTCCCCTCAGTGGGGAGCGAAACCGTCTCGAGTTCCCGCGCGCCACAGCGCCCGCAGGCGGCCTTCGGGGCGGCCGTCTCGTGGCCGCAGTCGGCACAGCGCTGGCCGCGCAGGTCGCCGTCCTCGAGGGCCCCGACCCACTCGTCGTAACCGAGTCGACCGCTGGCGTCGTCGCTCATCGTGCGACCTCCAGGATCGAAACGACGGTCGTGCCGGCGTCCCCGCCCAGGTTGTGCGCGAGGCCGGTTTCGGCGCCCTCGACCTGGCGCTCGCCCGCCTCGCCGCGCAGCTGTTCGGTGAGTTCGACCAGCTGAGCGACCCCCGTCGCGCCGATCGGATGGCCCTTCGCCTTCAGCCCGCCGCTGGGGTTGACCGGAATCCGGCCGCCGAGCGCCGTTGTTCCCTCGACTGCCGCCCGCCCGCCCGCGCCGTCCTCGAGGAAGCCGAGCGCCTCGATCGCCAGCACTTCCGCGCCGGTAAAGCAGTCGTGGACCTCCGCGAGGTCGACGTCGTCCGCGCCGATTCCGGCCTCTTCGTAGGCCTGGGCCGCGGCGTCACGGGCCGACCGGGTGGCCGTCAGGTCGGCCTTGTCCGAAAGCGGAATCACGTCCGTGGCGTGACCGACTCCTGTGACCGCCACTTCGGACCGTGAATCCGAAAGGGAGGCTGCGACCTCTTCACTCGTGACGAGAACCGCCGCCGCGCCGTCGGAGAACGGACAGCAGTCCATGAGCCGGAACGGCGAGGCGACGACCGGCCCCTCGAGGACGTCCTCGACGGTCGTCTCCTTGCCGAACTGCGCCCGCGGGTTCATCGTGCCGTGGCGGTGGTTCTTCACCGCGACGGCTGCGAGTTCCTCCTCCGTGGTGCCGTGCTCGTGCATGTGGCGGGTCGTCAACAGCCCGAAGACGCCCGGAAACGAGAGGCCCGTCGGCTGTTCGTACTGGCGGTGGGCCGCGCTTGCGAACACCGACGTCATCTCCGGCGTCTCGAGGCCCGTCACCGGCGTACAGCGCTCGACGCCGCCGACGAGGACGACGTCGTGCTGGCCCGCCTCGACCGCCCGCACCGCGTGTTTGAACGCGTTCGAGGAGGTCGCACAGGCGTCCTCGTAGCGCTGGCAGGGCACTCCGGCGATCCCGATGTGGGTCGCGAGCGTCGGCGCGAGGTGCGTGTCGCGTTCGGTCTGGCCGCCCATCGCGTTCCCCAGATAGAAGGCGTCGATCGCGGCGGTTTCGAGACCCGCGTCGTCGACGGCCTCGAAGGCCGCGTCGGCGAACAGCTCCGCGAGCGGCCGGTCGTGGACGCCGAAGTCGGTCATCCCGACCCCGACGAGCCGTGCAGTCGTCATGGCTCACCGAACGCGGACCGCCATGAAAAACGGTTGGAAACGCGAGCGAACCGGCGGTGTGTTTGCTGTCGTAGTTATTCGTGGGTCCTCGGCTACTCGTCCTTCCGCAGTGGCTCGTCGTCCAGGTCCTCGAGCGCGTCGACAACTCGCCGCAACACCTTGCGCTCGGCCCGGCGGACGTTCTTCGAGACCGCGGTGTCCGAGATGTCGAACTCGTTGGCGAGCATCTGGAGTGTCGCCCCGCGAGGCTGGTCGAAGTAGCCCTTCTCGGCCGCCACGGCGAGCGTCTCGCGTTCGACGGTCGACAGGGAGCGACAGCCCTCGAGTAAGTCCCCCGCCGCCTCGGCGTTCTCGAGCAGATCGAACAACTCGGCTGCGGCGAGGGAACTCCGGGACTCGACGGTAAACTCGTTGTTCCGCTCGAGATCCGACAGCGCGTCGTCGGCGATGCGCTCGTCGTCGAAGCCGACCTCCCAGCACTCGCTGCCCGCCGCGATCCGGAAGGGACCGGTGATGTAGCCGTCGTTGTCCCGGATCACCCGCATCGCGTTCGTCTCGTCGATCGTCGTCCGGATGAGCGCCGTCCCCTCGTGCTTTTTGAACAGATCGCACGCCCGCATGTTCGAGTGATCCTGGAGCGCCGACAGCCCCGACTCGAGGGCGCTCCGGTCGCGTCCCTCGACGACCAGTCGCGTCTCGAGTTCGCGGCGCTGGCTATCGAACTCCCACTGGAGCGCCTGGAAGGAGACGTCGTGATCGTCCGTCGTATCGATGAACGGGCAGTCGTACTGCTCCATATCCAGTGTGAGGTCGATCATGATAGGTGATTGCAACCACGGCTATTAAGTGTGACCGGCACCGGTCGAGCGGCGGCCGGTCTCACGATTCCTCCCCTCCGAATCGCGCTTCGATCGCCGCCCGGTCGAGCTTCGAAGGGCCGCTGGTCGGCATCTCCTCGACGAAGGCGAGATACTTCGGGATCTTGAACCGGGCGAGTTTCCCGTCGAGGAACGCCTCGAGTTCCGCGAGCGTGAGCGGGCCGCTCCCACCCTCGGTGTCGACCGCCGCCGCGTCGCCGCCGTCTGTCGCGCTCGGGTCGGCGGGCTCGACGACGGCCTTGCCGACGGTTCCCCACTGCTCGTCGGGGACGCCGACGACGATCACCTCGTCGACCGCCGGATGGTCCGCGATCACGTCTTCGACCTCCGGCGGATAGACGTTCTCGCCGCCGCTGACGAACATGTTCTTCTTGCGCCCCTCGATATGATAGAAGCCGTCCGCGTCCCGTCGGGCGAGGTCGCCGGTCGAGACCCACCCCGAGCCGAACGTCGACTCGGTGGCCTCGGGGTTGCGCCAGTAGCCCGCCGCGGCGTGGGGTCCCGATAGCTCGAGCTCGCCGATCTCGTCGTCCGCGAGCGGCTCTCCCTCCTCGTCGACGACCCGGACGTCCGTATGGACGACCGGCTTGCCGACGCTGCTGACTTTTTGGGGATCCCAGTCGTCGGGCATCGCGAAGTTGTTGGGCCCGATCTCCGTGAGGCCGTACCCCTGCGAGAGGTCGACGCCGCGGTCGCGCCAGGCCCGGACGATCGACTCCCGGCAGGGGCCGCCGCCGCTCTTGACGAATCGGAGGCTCGAGAGGTCGGTGTCCGCCCAGCGGTCGTGACGCGCCATGGTCCGCAACACGGCCGGGACGGCCACGAGGACGGTCGCCTCGTGTCCCTCGACCTGGCGGAGGATCTGCCCGGGTTCGACCTCGCGGTTGACGATGATCGTCCCGCCCATGTTGAAAAACGGAATCGTGAGCACGTTCCAGCCGCCGGTGTGAAACGGGGGGAACACCATCGGCGCGACGTCGTCCGGCCGCAGCCCCCAGGCCGTGATCGTGTTGAAGGAGTTCCAGTAGATCGAACCGTGCGTGATCGTGGTTTCCTTCGGCGTTCCGGTCGAGCCGCCCGTGTGCAAGAGGAGGTGGGGGTCCTCGAGCGAGCGCGAGCGCTTCTCGACGGGGTCGTCGTTTGCGGGAACGGCCGCGCCGTAGGTGTCCCAGCCGCCCGCCGGTTCGTCCGTTTCGAGCTCGAGCACCGCTGGATCGACGTCGGCGCGGGCCAGCGCGTGTTCGATGCGTTCGACGAACGGCGACTCGATGACCAGGAGTCCGGGCTCGACGAGTTCGAGCAGTTCGGCCAGTTCGGGCGGCGCGAGCCGGTAGGAAAGCGGTGCCAGCACGCCGCCGGTCTTCCCCGTCGCAAAGAAGAGATCGAACACCTCGATCCGGTTGCGCGAGACGAGCGCGATCCGTTCGCCCGCGTCGACCCCGTGGTCCTCGAGCAGCCGCGCCGTGCGGTTCGCCCGCGACTCGAGGTCGCCGTAGGTGTACCGCTCGCCCGCGGTGCCGTCGATGATCGCCGTTCGCTCCGGCGACAGCGAGGCGCGGCGGGCGCTCCAGTCCCCGACCCAGCCGTGGGTCGACTCGCCCCAGTTCATACGTTCACCAGGTCGTGCGTCCCCAAAAACGTCTCCAGATGGTCGATGACCCGGTCGGCCTCCTCGATGAAGAAGAGGTGGTGGCCGCCCTCGAGCGTCTCGAGGCGGCTATTCGGCAGCGCATCGTGAAGCAACTGGGCGTTCTCGGCCGGAACGACCCGGTCTTCGCTGCCGTGGAGGACGAGCGCGGGAACCGCGAGGTCGGCGAGTTCGTCGGCCGCGTCGAACTCGAGCACCGCTGCGGCCTGCGCCTGGCGGGCCGCTTCCGGGGCGTCGCTCTCGAGGCGCCAGTCGACGATCCGTTCGGTGAGATCGGGGTGTTCCTCGTAGAACGAGTCCGAAAGAGCGGGGCGCATTCGGTACCTGATCGTCTCCCGCTCGCTCGCGTTCTCGGGGACGCCGACCAGGCGCTGCTGGGTTTCTTCGGGAACCGGGACGGCGTCGTCGCCACCGGGCGTCGTACACAGCAGCGAGAGCGTCTCCGCGCGGTCGTACTCGAGGGCGTACCGCTGGGCGATCATTCCGCCCATGCTCGCGCCGACGAGGTGGGTTCGATCGACTCCCGCGTGGGCGAGAACGGCCTCGAGATCCGCCGCCATCTCGGCGATCGTGTACGGTCCCTCGGGTGCGTCGGAGTCGCCGGTGCCGCGGTTGTCCCACACGAGCGTTCGGTACTCCCCGGCGAGCGACTCGCGCTGCCAGCGCCACATCCACCGCCCGTACCCCAGCCCCTCGACGAAGGTGACGACCTCGGCGTCGGTTGGACCGTCGACCGCATAGGAGAGAGTCACCCCGTCGTTGGTCGCAGTTGGCATACTACACGATGGAGGCTCACGGGGAAGTACCTCCTCGTTCGACTATCAACCCTCACGTCCGGGTCGATCGCCCGGTGGCGGAGGAGTTCGAGTATCAACCCCCGATTACAGGCTCGTCGGGTCGGTATCGGCAGGCATGTCAGTTGCACGGCCCGGGGCAACGGCCCAGGTCAGCCAGCAGATTACGCAGGATCGAATTCAGCGGTTCGCGGCCGTCACCGGCGATGACAACCCGCTCCACACGGACGCCGAGTACGCCGAGGACGGCCTGTTCGACGGACCGATCGCCCACGGGATGCTCGCCGCGGGCGTCATCTCGAGCGCCCTGGCCGACCTGCCGGGCGAGATCGTCTACGTCTCCCAGGACCTGTCGTTCGACGCGCCGGTGTATCCCGGCCAGACCGTGACCGCGACCGCCGAGGTCACCGGTGCGCTCGGCGAGAACCGTTTCCGGGTCGAGACGACCGCAAACGTCGAAGAAACGACGGTCGTCTCCGGAGAAGCGGTCGTGCTCTCGCTCGAGCGGGACTGAGAAGATCGGGTCGAGGCGTCCTCAGACCAGCACCCGCTCGAGGTCGACGACCGTCCCCTCGTTCGCGTCGGGGTCTCCTACGAGCGTCCCCAGACAGACGGCGGCGCCGTTCTCCGTGTAGCAGGCGACCAGCGTTCCCCGCCCGACGTCGTCGGCCGCGATGACGCCCGGGGCGTACACCGGCGCCCCTTCGGCGACCTCGCGAGCGGCGCTCTCGGCGATGGTTACCGATGGAATGCCCTCGAGAATGCGCTCTCCCGGCGAAACGACCTCGTAGAGGAGGTCCGGATCGTCGTCCTCGAGCCAGAACGCGAGCGCGTCGAACAGTTCGTAGGCGGTGTGCAGAGTTCGATCGTCGAACGGCTCCGTGGCCGTTCGGCGGAGATTGCCCATATGCGCGCCCGTTCCGAGCGCCAGACCGAGGTCGTGACACAGCTTTCGGACGTAGGTGCCGCTCTCACACCGGATGCGGAGAAGCGCCTGTCGGTCGGCCGTCTCGAGCACCTCGAGACCGTAAACCTCGCGCACGCGCAGGCGTCGCGAGACGGCGCTCTTTCGGGGCGGCTTCTGGTAGATCGGCCCCTCGAACTCCGCAGCCACGGAGTCGATATCCGTCGGAACCGGGCCGTGGCACTCGAGCACGGCGACGTATTCCTTTTCGCCCTCGAGAAACGCCGGCGCGAGGCGGGTCGCCGTTCCGAGCATGATCGGCAGACAGCCGGTCACCTTCGGGTCCAGGGTGCCGGCGTGAGCGGCCTTCTCGATCCGCGTCTCGCTCCCGCTGTCGGCGAGCGCGTCGTCGACGGCGTCGCGGAGCCAGCCGCTGACCTGGTGTGAGGACGGGCCGGGCGGTTTGTCGAGGTTGACGACACCGAAACTGAGTAAGTCAGCCGGCGAGCGCTCCTCGGGTGGGCCGCGCAGGCTCATCAGAACTCGTAGTCGATCGTCGTCGGCGCTTTCCCCTCGTCGCCCGTCGCGTCGTACTCCTCGACGGCGGTGACGAGCATGTCGAGGACGGCTTCGGGTTCCCACCGGGCCGTGTTCACCGACAGGTCGTAGATCTTGAGGTCCTCGATGTCGATCCCGTAGTACTCCTCGTAGCGAAGCGCCTCGCTCGCCTCACGGGCGCGAGTCTCCTCGGTGGCCCGCTCGGGATCTTTCTCTTCGCGCTCGGCGATCCGCTCGCCGCGGACCGCCGGCGGCGCGTCGAGCCAGAACCGGAAGTCGGCGTGCTCGCCCGCCAGCCAGCCGGCCAGGCGGGACTCGAGCACCAGATCGTCTCGATCGACTGCGATCTCGCGCAGGCGTCGGTCCAGATCGCGGTCGATTTGGTCGTTCTCCTCGGCGAGTTTGTTGAACTCGAGGGGGGTGTAGCCGCGCTCGTCGGCCAGCTCCCGAAAGATGTCGCCGCCGCTGACGTGCTCGAGATCGAAGGTGTCGGCCAACAGCGCCGCAGTCGTACTCTTTCCGCTGCCCGGTGGGCCGGAAACAGTCAGTAACATAGTCGAACTGCGACCGGACGGGTAAAATGGGTTTTGAATCGACTGAGCGGGATCAGGCGCCCGAGGGCGTCATGTCGATGTTGAGCGATTTGCGCAACAACTGCGTAAAGCCCATCGAGCACAGGAAGTACCAGACGATCCAGGCCGGCATCGGGCCGAGCAGCCCACTTCGCCAGGTGACTTCGCCGGCCATCGGCATGATGATCGTTTCGCTGCCGGTACCGCTGCCGCCGTGGATCTTCCAGTACATCCAGAGGAACAGCGGGATGGTAAACAGCATGATCCAGACCATCGGCCGGAACTGCTCTTTGAACATCCCGAGGTTCTCCGTCATCGCCTCCATCTGCTCTTCCTGCACGCGCTGCATCTCGTTGTCCAGACGCTCCATCTCCGACTCGCTGGCGCCCCGTTCCTCGGCTTCCTTCTTGCGCTCCTGGACGTCCTTGCGCTTGTCCTGCATCGCGGACATCCGCTCCTGGTACTTCCCGATGCGGTCCATGTTCATCAGGTTCGCCTGGAGCAGCGTCGAGTACAGGCCCGTGAGCATCGCGACGGCCAGAATCACCGCGTAAAACGGCAGGGCGGCGTCGAGCGGCCCCAGGAAGAGGTTGAGCGCGCCACCGACGACGTCCCGCACGGACTCGAGCCAGTAGCCGATCATCAACAATAGGGAGCCGACTGCGGCCATCTTGTCCCACTGGGACCACTTCGATGCCTCCTCGTCGATGTCGACGTCGGGGATATCGGTATCGCCGTCGCCGTCTAAGGCCTCGTCGTAGGCCTCCCGGTCGGCGATCACGAAGCCGTCGGCCCCGTCGACCAGCACACCCTTCTCGATCAATCGACCCCACTGGCCGCTCGTCAGGTCGTCGCGGACGTCACTCCACTCGACCTCGCCGCCGTTTCTGTCGGCCTCGGTGCGAACGGACTCGAGGGCCTCGGCCATCGAGGAATCCTCCCGGACGAGGGCGTCGATTTTCTCCGCTGTACGCGTCATCTGCGTTGTGCTAGGTCACGTCCGGTATACAAGTGTTTATCTTCGGGCTCCCGCGGCCGGGCCAAACCGCCGGTCGGCCCAGACGTATCGTGTAGAAAATATATCCAAACGATATATTAGTGTGGGCGAGTATTAGTTGGACAATGAACTCGAGCAATCGCAACGGTGATAGCGAATGACAGGGGGCTCGAGGGGGCAAACTGCGACGTTGGGGATTGTGCTGTTGATCGGGATTGTTGCTATTGGGAGTATCGGATTGTTAGTTGTTGCTGGTGAGACGGTTAGTCAGGCAGAACAGGACGCCGAACAAGAGCGTATTGAGCAAGCATTTGTCGAACTTAGCCAGAAGATGGCGACGATCTCTACAAATGAGGATTCGTCACAGGAGATGGATTTCGAGGCGGGCGAGCACGGTGCGGTGACGAAAACTGATGCGGGTACAGTTACGATTGAAACCAGCGACGAGGATTTCGACCCAATTGAGATTAGTATCGGAGCTATCGAATATCAGGCTGACGACGGAAGTATCGTTGCGTATCAAGCAGGTGGTGTCTGGCGCGAACGAGGAAACGAGACGCGAATGTTGTCTTCACCACAGGTCCATTACGAAGACGAGACACTTACGCTGCCCATAGCAACCGTTACCGGTGAACAGAGTCTAGATTCTGGAAGTGTTTCAATTTCTCATCACGAAACGACCCCCCACGGGTCTCTCGCAGTAGAGGACGAAACGATCACGATGACCATTGAGAGTGAGTATTACCGAGGGTGGGAAAAATATTTCAGATCTCAAGCTGGAAATACAGTAGTCCGAAACGTCAACCACGAAGAGCGAAAAGTGACCGTTCTACTGGGATATGACGAGATAGAAAATGCATTCGAGTCTGATGCATCATATACATCGGACGATGGCTTCAAAGATCACCACGATCAGTTTGACAACGCGAATCAGAATTCATTTCCCCCACTAGATTCCACAATTAATAAAATGGTTGCTGATGCTGAAAATCACGAGAATGTAGAAAGTCTGGATATTGACAAGAACCTCACCGAGAACCCACCGTCTGGGACAGTATCAGATGGTACCTACTTTATAGAGGAGATTAGTGAAGGGGATAGTCTTGAGTTCGATATTAGCGACGGGAATGTAACCCTTATCGTTGCTGGTGACATTCATGTTGGTGAGTCAGATAGCATTACCGTTGTCAATGAGGAGAATGGAAATGCTCTGAAAATCTATTCTTCTGGTGAACGTCTAAATATAGATGGAACTGTCTGTGTTGATGGGTGTAATGAGATCGGTGCACAGTACATCCAACTATATGGCACATCTGAAATGGAGGTTGATTTAGGGCCTGGAAGTGCGGGGGTCTTTGAAGGCCTATTATACGTGGCATCAGAAGAAGAAAAGAATTGGTGGGAAGGAGAGACGGGTGGCGGAAATTGTGGTACTGACTACCAGGTTCGGATGCAGGCTAACGACGTTGACTTCTTTGGATCAATTGTTGCGTATTCGGTCTGTGCCCATTCTAACGGAATGGAGTTTAATTATGATCAAGATCTCGAAAATGCTGATATCGATGTCTATCCGGAAGAATACCCACTTCCACCCCAAATCACCTACCTAAATATCGCCGAGTACGAAATCGACGTGGAGAACAAGTAATTACGCCGCGTCTTCGATCGTCGCCTTCACGTCCTCCCACACCTCATTCGGCGCCTGCTCACCGTCAACTCGTTCGAGGCTCCCCTCCTCCTCATAATACTCAATAACCGGCTCCGTGTTCTCGCGATACACCCGCAGCCGTTCCTTCACGGTGTCCTCGGCGTCGTCCTCGCGCTGGACCAACCGCTCTTCGACCTCCGAATCCTTCGGCGGGTTGTACTCCACGTGGTAGATGTCGCCCGTCTCGGGGTCCATCCGGCGGCCGGTGAGCCGGTGGACGAGTTCGTCCTCGCTCACGTCGAGGTAGAGCACCACGTCGAGATCGGTCATCCCCTCGAGTTCCTCCGCCTGCTCTAAGTTCCGCGGGTAGCCGTCGAGGACGAAGCCGTCGCTCTGGGAGAGGGCCTCGTCGACGATGGCGTTGACGACCTCGTCGGGGACGAGTTCGCCCGCGTCCATGTACTCGCCGGGGGTGTCGTACTCGAGGTCCAGATCCGAAATGTCCATCCCCTTGTTCGAGCGCAGCGCGTCGCCGGTGGTGACGTGCTCGACGTCGAACTCGTCGGCGATCTTCGCGCTCTGCGTACCTTTGCCCGCCCCGGGCGCTCCGAGTATCAGAATCCGTGGCTGTGCCATAGTCGGCCGTTCGCCGCCGTCGCATAAAGGCTTAAAGAATGGCGCACATCCCTCCGGCTATGACGCGATTCGACGCGAGCGATACCGCCGGCAGACGGAGCCTGTTCGTCGATGCTATCACCGCCCACCGTAACCGAGGCAGCCAGTTCCTGACGATCGAAGTCGACGAGAGCGCGCTCGAGGGCGAGAACGCGCCCGACCCCGACCTGGGCGTGCCGTGGCTGCAGTTCGCCGACGGCGTGGTGAATCTCGACTGCACCGATTCGGAACTCGAGGCCTTGAAGGAACTACTCGGCTCGTTTCCGGCGTTCAAGATCGACGAGATCACGCGCCCGGAAGAGGCCGAGGGGAACAACGTCCGCGTGAGCGCGAAGGCCGATCCGAACCGGATCGCCCAGTTCCTCGACGCCGTATTTCGGGAGGTCTACGAACTCCCGGAAGCGTTCCGGGCCTGGGTCGTCGCCGTCTAGCGGGATTTCTCCTCGAGGAGCACGATCATGTTCTCGCGGCCGACGCGCACCTTTTCGATAACACCCTCGTCTTCCATCCGTGAGAGAAGCCGACTCACCTTCGATTTCGACCAGTCGCTTCGCTCGGTGAGCGCCTTCTGTGGGAGTTCGCCACCCGCCTCCGTCAACCAACGGCGGATCAGTTCGTCGTCGGAGAGGCCCGCCTCCGGGATGGAATCGGTCACTTCAGACCGGTCCGGTCCGCGGTTACGGAGCGGTGTTTCGGAATCAGGTCGTCGGACCCAGTACTGGTACAGGACGGCTGCGAGCGCCACCAACAGCACGCCGACGATTGCGAGCGAGACGGCGTCTCCGACCGGAAGCGAGTACGCGGCGACCGGAGATACTGAAGGCACGATCACACCGTCACGAACCGGTCGTTAGCCGATGGTGAGTCCGCCGCCGTCACCGGCGTCCTCCCCTTCGTCCCACTCGAGTTCGAACTCGATACTGAGCTCGCCCGGCCCGCCCGAACTCGAGGTTTCGCGCTCGGCTTTGACCTCGAAGGTGGGCTGTGATGGAGGTGCCAGGGAAACCGTATCGGATCCGGACTCGAGGGTGATATCGTCACCGCCCTCGAGGGTGTCCGCGACGGTTCGGAGGTAATCGGCGATTTCCGCGCGGTCCATCCGCTGTTCGAACTTGAAGAGTACTTCCTCGGGCATACATCACGGTAGGAGAGGAGCGGTATAGAAAGTACCGTTCGTTCCCACCGGACCGGAATCATCGCCTCGCAATTTTCGTCACCGGTTTCGTCTCGTTTATAATGCCTCGGAAACTTGCACCAGATATGAACCAGCGTCTTACACAGGTTGCACGACGGTATTTTACCACGCAGATCGCTCGAGAACGGTGATCGACATGAGGGTGTGGAGACGATCGATGCCGAGAAAGAAGGCGTTGAACCGCTCGCAGTCCTCCAACCGAGGGGATCGCGGTGAGTGACGAAGAACTCGCGAAAGACCTCGGTCTCCTCTCGGCGATGACAATCGGTATCGGGACGATGATCGGGGCCGGCATCTTCGTCCTGCCCGGCGCGGCCGCTCAGGAGGCCGGCCCGGTCGTCGTTATTTCGTTCATCATCGGCGGTATGATCGCGATGATAAACGCGTTCTCGGTGTCAGAACTCGGGACCGCGATGCCGAAAGCGGGCGGTGCGTACTACTACATCAACCGCGCGCTGGGCCCCCTGTTCGGCTCCATTTCGGGGGTCGGCGACTGGATCGGCCTCGCGTTCGCCTCGGCCTTCTACTGTATCGGGTTCGGCGGCTACCTCGCGGACTTGCTCGAGGGAACCGTCGTCTCACTGCCGGTGCTCGGAACCGTCGAACTCCTCCCGACGCTCGTCTTCGGTCCGCTCACGATCAACGAAGTCCAGATCGGCGCGCTGCTCGCTGGCATCGTCTTCGTCGGCGTCAACTACATCGGCGCGAAGGAGACCGGCGGCATTCAGACCGTCATCGTGACGCTCCTGCTCGGGATTCTCACGGTGTTCGCGGTCATCGGTTTCTTCTCGTTCGACTGGGCGACCGTCACGACCGACGGGAGTGTCGCCCCGCTCGGCTACGCCGAGATCCTCCCGGGTGCCGCGCTCGTCTTCGTCTCCTATCTCGGCTACGCAAAGATCGCGACGATCGCGGAGGAACTGAAGAATCCCGGACGGAATCTCCCGATCGCGATCATCGGCAGCGTCGCGATCGTGATGGTCGTCTACACGATTCTCGTCGGTCTCATGATGGGGCTCGTCCCCTACGACCAGCTCAGTTTCGACGCCCCGATGGCCGACGCCGCTACCGTGGCGTTCGACGTCGACGTGTCGGTGGCCGGCACCAGTATCCCGGTGCTCTCGGTCGGTGTTCTCTCCGTGACGCTCGGTGCGCTGTTGGCGACGGCCTCGAGCGCGAACGCATCGATCCTCGCCTCCGCACGGATCAACTTCGCGATGGGGCGGGACAAGATCGTCACCGACTGGCTCAACGAGATCCATCCGAGGTTCGCGACGCCGTACCGGTCGATCGCCGTGACCGGCGTGATCATCATCGTCTTCATCCTCGGGCTGGGTGCCGACGTCGAGGTCCTCGCGAAGGCCGCGAGCGTGCTCCACCTCGTGGTCTACGCCATGATCAACATGTCGTTGATCGTCTTCCGCGAGATTGACGTCCCCGAGTACGACCCCGACTTTACGGTTCCGTTCTACCCGATCACGCCGATTCTCGGGTTCGTCTTCTCGCTCGCGCTTATCTACTTCATGGATGCCATCGAGATCGGTCTGGGCGTTCTCTTCGTCCTTGTCGCCGTCGTCTGGTACTTTGTCTACGCGCGAGACAAAACCGAGCTTCAGGGTATCCTCAGTCAGTACGTCCTCGAGCGCTCGGCCGAGATGCCGGGGCCGGCGGTGGCAGCGGCGAGCGCAGTAACGCCGAACACCGACGCGGACTCGTCCGGTCCGCGAATTCTCGTCGCGCTTTCGAACCCGCGAACTGAGCGCGCGCTCATCACCCTTGGAAGCGCCCTCGCTCGAGCGAAAGGTGGCTCCGTGCTCGCAACGCACATCGTCCAGGTTCCCGACCAGACGCCGCTTCAGAAGGGTGCAGAGCACATCGATCGACTGAGTTCGGAATCCGAACGACTCATGCAGAACGCCCGGGACGACGCCGAGACCTTCGGTGTCGACATCGAGACGAAAACCATCGTCTCGCACCGCTCGTTCGAGGAGGTGTTCGATGCCGCTCGCGTCCACGACGCCGACACGGTGGTCATGGGCTGGGGTGGCTCGAGTCTCGGCGAAGGGCGAGTCGAACGGCCCCTCGACGAACTCACCCACGACCTGCCGTGTGACTTCCTCGTCCTCGACGGGGAGTCCGTCGACGCCTCGCGGATTCTGGTGCCGACGGCCGGCGGGGACGACTCCGACGTCAGCGCGGAAATCGCCCGCGCACTGCGGGCGGAGTACGACAGTGAGATCAGCCTACTACACGTCGTCGACAGCCCCGAACAGCGCGCCGAGGGAGAGGCGTTCATCAGCGACTGGGCGAGCGATCACGGTCTCGAGAGCGCGACGGTTATCGTCGACGACGGCGACGTCGAGGCGGCAATCGAGCGCGCAGCCGCCGACCACTCGATGGTGATCATCGGCGCAACCCGCCGCGGGCTCCTGTCACGACTGTTCCGCGGCTCGCTCGTCTTCGACGTCATCGACCGCCTCGAGGTCCCCGTTTTGCTCGCAGAGAAGCGAGCGTCGCGGTCGCTGCGCGAGCGCATCCTGGGTGACCGCGACGACTGACCACCGGTTGGTACTGTTTTCGCGGTCCGATTTGCTCTGGCCGCGTGCAATAGTCCACTAACACTCTGCGAGACTGACACGGTGGCGCTGGCAGAACGATAGAGAAAAGGTCGGTCGGTCGAAGGGCTAGACGAAGGACCACGAGTACCGGGAATCGACGGCGACCGACACCCCACGCTGGTGACCGACGTCCCCGTAAACGCCGGCACACGAAACGGATGCCGTGGGCCGTTTCCAAATAGATAAGTGTCCCCGGGAATCATCGTCCGACATATAAGCGACCACAACTGAGGTGAACACAATCTTCAGCGCACTTTCGACCCTGATGCAGGCGCAGCCCGAGACGCGTGTAAACGTCTTCGAGGAGATTTTCCTTGTCTTCCTTGGACTCGGGACGCTCGTCGGCGTCATCGTCATCGCGTACACTCTGTACAACGCGTACAAGTATCGCGATCACGAGGACAGAAAGCCCGGCGAGGATCTGCCGACACTCGGGGAGTTACCGACAGGCGGAGGCAGTGGGAAGAAACTATTCGTATCGTTCGGTCTGAGCGCGATCATCGTCATCTCGCTGGTCGTCTGGACCTACGGGATGCTCCTCTACGTCGAGGACGGTCCCGACGGCAACCCCGGCGAGGACGCCATCGAAATCGACGTCGAAGGCTTCGCCTTCGGCTGGAACTTCCAGTACGAGAACGGCGTCGAATCCAACGAACTGGTCGTTCCGCAGGGTGAGACGGTCTGGCTCAACGTGACCGCGAACGACGTCTGGCATACGTTCGGGGTATCCGAACAACGGGTGAAAGCCGACGCCATCCCCGGTGAACACGACGAGACATGGTTCATCGCCGAGGAAGAAGGCGAGTACCTCATCGAGTGCTTCGAACTCTGTGGACCCGGACACTCCGGCATGGAGGCCACGCTCAACGTCACTGACCAGGAGGGCTACGAGGAGTGGATGGACGAACAGGTAGCCGAGATGGAAGAAGACGAGGAGAACGGTGAGGACGCCAACGGCGATGAAGCCAACGGCGATGAAGCCAACGGCGATGAAGCCGACGATGGAGAGAACGGCGATGAAGCCGACGATGGAGAGAACGGCGATGAAGCCAACGGCGAGGAAGAAAACGGTGACGAGGAGACAGACGACGAAACTGATGACGACAACGGTGATGACTCCAACGGAGAAGAGAACGGCGACGACGCCGGCGACGGAGGGGAGGACTGATGGCTGACGACTTCCCGCCGATGACGTCGATCAAGCGCTGGCTCGTCACGACCAACCACAAGGACGTCGGGATCCTCTATCTAGCGACGGCGCTGTTCTTCCTGCTGTTCGGCGGTATTCTCGCGCTCCTCTTCCGGGTTCACCTCTGGGAAGCCGGTGGGACGGGACTGCTAACCGACAACGCCTACAACCAGTCCGTGACGGCCCACGGCCTGTTGATGGTGTTCTGGTTCCTCTCGCCGTTTGCAGCCGGCTTCGCGAACTATCTGGTGCCGCTGCAGATCGGGGCGAAGGACCTCGCCTTCCCGCGACTGAACGCGCTGAGCTACTGGTTCTACCTGTTCTCGGGCGTGCTCATCATGCTCTCGTTCTTCCAGGGCGGGACCTTCGGCGGCGGCTGGACGATGTACGCCCCGCTGAACGTACCGACGTACTCACCCGCGATGCAGGCGACGACGGGTGGCAACTCGACGATTCTCGCGTTGATCTTGTTTACGCTCTCGATTACGATCGGGACGGTCAACTTCCTCGTGACGATCCACCGCTCGCGCGCGGAAGGGCTCGGACTGTGGAACGTACCGCTGTTTACCTGGTCGTGGCTGCTGACCGTCTGGATGATGCTGTTCGCGTTCGCGGCGCTGCTCGCAGCGCTGTTGTTGCTCGCGACCGACCGCATCCTCCTCACGCAGTACTTCGCGACCGATCAGGGATCGGGCCTGCTGTGGGCGCACCTGTTCTGGTTCTTCGGCCATCCGGAGGTGTACATCGTCTTCTTCCCCGCGCTGGGGATCATGTTCGAGACGTTCCAGACCTTCTGTGGTCGGCGTCTCGTCGGTCGGAAGTGGGTCATCATCGCGATGGTTCTCGTGGCCGTCCAGTCGTTCCTCGTCTGGATGCACCACATGTTCCTGACGACGATCAACTTAGAGATCAAGACGCTGTTCATGGCGACCACCATCGGGATCTCACTGCCCTTTGACCTGATGGTGTTCGCGTTGATCTACACGATGGTCAAGGGGCGGGTCCGGTTCACGACGCCGTTCCTGTTCAGTCTGGGTGCGCTCGTCCTGTTCATCCTCGGCGGCATCACCGGGGTCTTCCTCGGTGCCGTCGTCCTAGACTACGAGTTCCGTGGCACCTACTGGGTCGTCGCCCACTTCCACTACGTGATGGTCTCCGGCGTCACCGCGCTGATCGCCGGCATCTACTACTGGTGGCCGAAGATCACGGGGAAGATGTACGACGAGTTCCTCGGGAAGGTCAACTTCGCCGTCTACTTCGTCGGCTTCAACCTGCTGTACTTCCCGATGTTCCTCGCCTGGGAGACCCCGCGCCGTGTCTTCCACTACGGCGAAGGCATGGAGATCTACCACCAGATCGCGACGATCGGCGCGTTCGTCCTCGGGGCGTCGTTCCTGATCATGTTCTACACGCTCGGAAAGAGTCTGGTCTCCGGCCCCACCGCGCCGGACAACCCCTGGGAGTTCTCCCGAACTGCGGAGTGGGCGATTCCGTCGCCGCCGCCGCTCGAGAACTGGGAGAACCGTCCGAGCTACGCCAGCGGTCGCCTCGAGTTCGTCGACGACTCCACCGAGTCGGCGGCCACCGATGGTGGCGTCCCTGCCACGCAGACGGCCCGCGGCGAACTCGCGACGAAACACGAAACGCACACAGAAGAGGAGCACGCGGACCACGCGAGTATCTGGCCGCTGGGGATCGGGATCGGGACGTTCGTCCTGTTCCTCGGCCTCTCGGGACTCACGCCGTACATCGCGGAGTTCGCCGCGGCGACCGGGCAGATCGATCCCGATGCGCCGGCGCCGAACGCCATCTATCCGATCATCACCGTCCTCGGGCTGGCGATCCTCGCCTACGTCCTGTTCCAGTTCGGCCGTGAGAGCTTCCACGCTCCCGAGATGACGATCGCCGAACGCTGGCCGTTCGAGGGCGTCGGCAACACGAAGTTCGGCGTCTGGGTGTTCCTGGCCTCCGACGTCGTCGTCTTCGGGGCGTTCATCGGGGCGTACCTGTTCATGCGGATTCACGCCGGCTGGGACACGTTCTCGCCGGTGCCGCCTGAAGCCTGGCCCGGCCTGCTGAACACGTACATCCTGCTCACCTCGAGTTTCACGGTCATCCTCGCGCTGGTGATGGCCGAACGCCAGAACAAGAAGGGGCTGCTCGCGACGATGTCCGCGACGCTCCTGCTCGGGCTGTCGTTCCTGGGCGTCAAGGCCTGGGAGTGGAGCGACAAGTTCGCCCACGAGGAGTACTGGTTCAGCGGCCTCGAGTACTCGCTGTACTACGTGACGACCGGTCTCCACGGCATCCACGTCATCCTGGGGCTGCTCGTCGCCGTGTTCATGATCTACCGGATCATCACGATCGACGCCTACATGGAAGACTCGCGACCGGTGGAGTTCTTCGGGCTCTACTGGCACTTCGTCGACATCGTCTGGGTCTTCCTCTTCCCGCTGTTCTACCTGATGTAGCGGGCATCGGGCCACGTTTTCGAGTATTTCGTTCCGTCTGTGACACTGCTTCCGACCAGTCAGCCGAGTGTCGTGGTTGTCGATGTAAACAACTCACTGCTCGCGAACGAGCCCTCGGTCGGCCGTCGACGATTGGAGTGCGTGTGCGCAACGGACGAACGATAGAACACGGTGCCCATTCTGGAGAACGCATTTATCGGTTGGCACTAACTACGGAAATATGCCTGAAAGGCGATCTCTTCTCTCGTCACTTGCTACTGGTCTATCCATCTGTTTGGCCGGATGTTCGACGTTACTGGTGTCTGATCCCGACCCGGGAGATCACGTAGATGATTGGCAGGAAGAACCGAAGCGAGGCGCGGCAGATCCCGTCGAGTTCGATCAATCGGTCGATGAAAACGAACGCCTCGAGACGCGTTGTCTCTCGATCGCTACACAACGCCTGGACACAGTTCTGGAAAATCATATTGACGATACAGAGTCCGTGTCAGTTTCTCTCACCACAGAATCGGGAACGGAACGATTAGGAGTGGAACGTGAAGGGCGCATATTCGTGGTTAGCCGCCGAATGCTCGTCTCCCGATCAGGCACTGTTCAGTCGACGCCGACCGTCGCGTTCGATACCGTACGGGAAATAACACCTCGAACCATGCGTGGAACGGTTACGCACGACGGTGACGAGCAAACGTGTCGCGCTCCGGTGTATGTTCACGACGAAGTACTGCAAGAGGACTGAATCCTCGCCGACAGACGCGCCCTCCCGTTCAGTACCCAGGCTCTTTCCGGGCCGGTCAGACGCAGTGACGTGAAACCAGTACACCGCCAGAAGCCGGCTACCGTTCGAGGGTTTTACCCCGACTTCGAAGACGGCGGCCCGTCTACACGACCGATGGGCGCGGGACTCTCTCAGGTGTCATCGAAAAACCGCTCTTGAGTCCGTCGTGGAACTCGAGTTACTGCACCCAGGCCAACGCGTAGAGGAACGTGAACATGAAGTAAGTGAGAAACACCGAGACGGCGGCCTTGAGGTGGAAGGTGAAGAGATCGGTTTCCTCCGTATCCGCCTGCGCCTCGAACGCCTGGCGTTCGGCGTCGGTGCACTCTTCGGGGTGGACGCGCCCGAGGTGGAACGTGCGGTACTGCTCCGTGCGGAACGGCCGGTCGCAGTAGGGACACTGCAGCGGCCGCTCCGAGGCCGGCACGTCGTACTCGAGTTCGGTGACCTCTTCGGCGTACATTCTTCTCCTACGCGTGCGTTGGGCCGGTCGAGTCAAGTGTCTACCGGTCAGTCGGGAACGTACACCGGTTCCATCGCGGGCATCGAGATCAGCCACAGGCTGAGCATCGTAAAGAAGATCATCACGATGATGAACGGATACTGGCTCCTGATCGCCTGGAGCTTGCCGGGAAAGAGCTCGAAGGAGATCGCGTGTGCGACCCAGACGGCGAGCACGTGTCCGATGAGGACGCCGGCGATTTCGACGTAGCCGAACCAGGGCGTGAGCGCGTACTGGGTCGGGTTCGGGTCCGGATTCAGCGGCGTCAGCAGCGTTTCCGTGAGCTGTGGCCACAGCGAGATGGTGAAGCCGATGTAATGCGCGAAGTGGTACCCCGCGGCGATCGCGAGCAGCGGCGGCGCGTACCGGAGCGCCAGATACCGCTGTGAGAGGAACGTCTGTGCGCGATTGCGGGTCCAGCCGGCGGCGAACCAGTAGACGCGCCAGAAGAACGCGAAGCCGCCCAGCAGCAAGCCGAGGTAGACGAGCGCCGGCGGGACGCCGATCCCGACCAGGAACTCGACCGTCCGGACCCCCGGTGAGGTCACGATGAAGCCGCTGTACGTTAGCTCCCAGACCAACACCAGCGCGAAGGCCACCACCGACAGATCCGTGATGACGTCGTCGTCGGCCAGCCTGGCGGCCGGGAACCGGAGTTCGAGGCCGTCGTCGGTCCGCTGGATCGGCGCGACGGCACCGTAGAGACGGAACCAGGTGGACAGCGGATCGCCGCGCCGGAACCAGACGTCGGGGGTGAAGACGACGGCACCCGCGAGCGTGAAGACCGTGTAGCCGCCGAGGACGGCCACCAGGAACTGCGGCCAGGAGACGACGGGTGCAACCACCTCGAGCCAGATGAATCCCAGCAGGGCGGCAACTGCGGGCCAGGAGCCGAGTCCGTCCGGGTACGGCCGCTCGAGGGTCGGCAGCAGGGTCGCCACGCGCCGCCAGGGGTTGAGCGCGGGCCAGGGGTTGCCGACGCTGTAGGTGACGATCGTCAACAGGGCGCGAACGCCGACGAACGTCACCAGTACCGCGGCGCTCACGAGGCCGACGCCCTGGGGGCCGAGCAGGCCGACGATGACCACGAATCCGAGCGCGATGAGGCCGATCGTGCCCGCGAGCAGCGAACCGGCGCGCAGTAGCGCCGAGCCGGAAACCCCGATGGATCCGTCGTGAAAGCCGTCGATAGTCGCCTCGTCGGTGACGAGCATCGTCAACAGTGCGGAGGCGCCGACGACGCCCGCGCCGGAGGCGAGGTAGAGCCACGTTGGGACCGACACGTCCCCGCTCGAGTCGGAGAGGCCGACGACGACGTTGCTCGCCGCGGCGATCCCGACACCGGTCGCGAGAACGGTGAGAATCGCCGCGAAGACGAGACCGGCGCGGCGGACAACTGCCGCCCGTTCGCTCATTGGCAAAAAAGTGGGACCCGTCGTTCATCTACGTGTCGGAACCGACCGCTCCCGCCCCGAAGCGTATGAGGAAGGTATAAGTGCGCCGTCCGCTGATAGCCATCTAATGGCGAGCGTTCGAACGTACACGATCATCTACGTCGTGTTACTGGTACTGGGGACTAGCAAGTTCATCTTCTTCACGTTCGACGACATCTTCACCTACTGGATGGCGATGGGTGGGACGCTGTTTCTCGCGCTGATCAAGTCCCTCCTGATCGCGGGGTACTACCAGCACCTCCTTCACGAGCCACGCTCGATCACCTACATGATGCTGGTCGCGGTGTTCATGGTGTTCCTGCTCACCGTCGCCGCCGGCTTCTCGATCCAGTAACACGCGGTATCGTTCGACAACCGACGATAGCAACCCCTTCGTTTCCTACTCCGACTCGCCTCGAGCCGTTGAATACGTTCACGACCCCACCCGCGGTGATCGTGGGAGAGAGCACAGTCTCGTAGAGAGGTACTCGACCGACGGCCGCGCGGGAGAAAGTTCGATGTGCCGATCCGAGGGTTGGTCGTCGACGGCGGTTCGACACGATCCTCGCGGGAGACGACGGTACGATGGAAGGTGGTGAGTGTGGGGATTGTCGGATTCCCTCTCAGGAAGAGGGGGTGTTTCCGGATGTACACGCAGTCACGGCCACAGAGACGGTCTCGGCGTCGCGGCCTCGAGCGACGCCGCTGTACGGTGTCGGATGCGGGAACGAAGGGAGAGCCGAGTCGGCCGATCAGTCGAAAACGAGCACGGCGACGATACCGATCAGCGCCAGCAGTCCGAGCACCGCTGCGGCGATACCCACCGCCGCAGCGGTCTGGCCGATTCGGTCTCGAGTCGCGAAGAACGCGCCGAAGAAGACGTAGCCGAGGAGAACGGCACCGCCGACCGCGAGGAACCCGGTCTGGAGCAGTCCGGTGTCGACGTTCGGGACGCCCTGGACTAACAACACGGCGCCGCCCATCAGTGCCATCGCCAGCACGATGAAACCGACCGTCCAGATCATCGGGTTGTTCATAGCCGCGACGACCCGGCTGTCGTGGCTCTCGGTTCGTTGGGACCACTCCGCGTAGCCGGTTCGCGATCCGGCGTGTCCGCTCGGCGTTGCTCGCTGCCCGCTACGGGCGATCGCGACCGCGACGGCGACCACGAGAAGCCCCATCAGGAGTGTGCTTATGAGATACATTTCTGGCATCGAACCACCTCGTTGGTGAAGGTTGTTCCTTCGCCCATATATATCCTGCACTCTTGGATTTCTCGGCGTACTCGCGGCTAGAACGGTGGTGTCACTCGAGGGTGAAAGAGAAACGGAGTCGGGTCGCTACTCCTTGCCGAACATCTCGCGCATCATCGGATGCATTTCCATCATCTGCTCCTCGGCGATCTCCTCGTACAGCTTGTACGTGATGGAGACGGCGAGCAGCAGGCCGGTCCCGGTGACCGCACCGATGGTGCCGAGCATGTTCGCCCAGACGGCCAGCAGGCCGACCAGCGCGCCGCCGATGACGGTCACCTGCGGGATGTACCGCTCCATGACCTTCTCGACGACGCCGACGTTCTGGCGGAAACCGGGGATCTGCATCCCGGAGTTCTGGATCTGCTGGGCCGTCGACTCGGGACCCATGTTGGTGGTTTCGACCCAGAAGATGGCGAAGATCGCACCGCCGATGACCATGAAGGTCAGGTCGACGCTGATCCGGATCATCACCATCCACCAGTCCTGGGTAACGGCGCCGGTCCACCACATCCATCCTTCGGGCGAGTAGATCGGTGCCGTGTAGTAGAAGAACCCGCTGACGGGCTCTCCCTCGACGTAGACGCCGAGCCAGGCCGGCATCCCTTCCCACACCCGGTTCAGGATCCGACCCATGAACTGGATGTTCGCCTGCACTGCACGAACGAGGATCATGGGCAGGACGCTCGCGTAGATCAGCTTCACGGGGAAGCGACCGCGGGCACCCTTCACGCGGGCGTGGCTCAGCGGGATCTCGACGCGGACGGATTCGGCGTAGACGACGATGGCGAAGATCAGCACCGTCGTCAGCAGGGCGATGAGCTGGCCCTGTCCGAGGAACAGCGCGTAGAGGCCGTCGCCGGTCAATCCGATCCCCTCCATCTGCCCGGTCAGGATGAGATACCAGCTGTAGAAGAACCCTTCCTCGCTCCAGGCCAGGAATCCGCTAACGAGACGCTGGCTCACGCCGGCGATGATGAACAGGCCGATCCCGCTGCCGACGCCCCACTTGCTGACGACCTCGTCCATGTACAGGATGAGGATGCCACCGATGAAGATCTGGGTGAACAGCAGGACCTGCACGCCAGTCGAATCGAGCGTGAGTCCGCCGAGTTGCAGCGACGTCTGCGCTGGGAGGAAGCCGCCTGCGAACACCATCGGCAGCGCCGTGAGCGCCGTCATGGCGATGACGAGCAGCTTCTGCAGCCCCTGGTAGAGCACCTGGTCTCGAGGATCGTTGGTATCGAGACCGAGCAGGTTCGCACCACCGAGGAGCTGCAAGACGATGCTCGCGGTGACGATCGGTCCGATACCGACCTGCAGAATCGAGCCGAACTCGCCGGCGAGGATCGCACGGAACTCGCCGAAGAGGTCTTCTCCCCCCGCCTGGAGGCCGAGCAGGTCGATGTTCGTCAGGAAGAAGTACAGCACGAGGATGCCTGCCGTCCACATAAGCTTGCGCTTGAAGGGAACGTGACCCTCCGGTCTGCGGACGGTCGGCATCCGGGTAAGGACCGGCTCAGCAGCTTCCTTCCATCCCATTGCTTACTCCTCGCCCTGTTCTTCGTCGGCGTCTTGTTCCTCGGCTCGTTCCTGGCCGCGCTCGGTGAGTGTCGCCTCACCGCCGGCCGCCTCGAGTTTCTCCGCGGCTGCCTCGGTGAAGGCGTCCGCCGTAATCTCGAGCGTGTTCCGGACCTGACCGCCGCCCAGAACCTTCACGACGTCGACCTCGTGGCCGTCCTCGACGACGTCGCGCGCGTCGATCGCGTAGCCGTCGTCGGTCTCCTCGGCGAGGTCCTCGGCGGCGTAGAGGATCGCGTCCTCGTCGAGCTTCTGGACGTCGATCTCGGCGACCTCCTCGCGGATGTCGTGAGGTCGCTTGAAGCCGTGTTTGCCCTTCGGTTCGTAGTTGTGGAACTCGTGTTTGCTGCGCCCGGCACGTCCGCGGCCACCTCGGTGGCCGGCACCGCGGCGGTTCTTGTGGGAGCCGCCGCCGTGCGTTCGCGAACCGCGCTGGCGTCGTTTTTTACTCGTCATTGTTATCGCATCGATTCTAGGAGGGCGTTGATCTCCTCCGTTGTATGTTTTCCGAGTTGACCTCCCTCGACGGTGGGGTGTTTGATGCCGTCGTGGCCACCGCGTGGCGGGTGGAGTCGCAGCGTCGGCGATAGCCCCTGCTCACGCAGCGTCGTCTCCTCGGCGAGCAGCGCTTCGGCCAGCGAGGCGAAGTCGTCGTACTCGGTGTTCTCGGCGAGCCACTCCTCGTCAACGTCCGACTGGCGGCCCTCGAGCGGTTCCGCTCGCTTTGCGAGCAGCGTCTCGAGGACCTCCGCGTCGGGTTCGCCGTAGGCGATGAAGTCGTTGACCTTGGTGATCATGCCGCGGTAGGTGTCCGTGTCCGGCACGAGCGTACAGTGGTTCGTGCTGTGGACGTTGAGCATCGAGAGCGTGTCGTCGACGCCCTCTTCGCGGTTGACCTCGCCGCGGAGCTGAACGATCGCCTTCATTGATCGGCCACCTCACGAGCCTCGGTTCGACGCGACTGCGAGGCGTTCTCGAGTGCGTTGAACGTCGCCTTGGCCAGGTTCACCGTGGTGCGGGTGTTGCCGTGGCTCTTGGTCCAGGCGTTTTCGATACCGGCGAGTTCGAGGACGGCGGTGACGGTGTCACTCGCCGCCAGTCCCAGCCCTTCGGGGGCGGGGATGAGGTCGACCTCGACGGAGCCCGCCTTGCCGGTCGTCCGGTGGGTCAGCGAGTGGGGCCGGTCCGAGCGGTCCTCCCACGAGCCGGAGCCGCGGGGAACCTGGATGATGTTCAGCTTGGCGATACCGATTGCCTTCTGGATGGCAGCGCCGACCTGGTCCTCGCGGCCTTCTGCGTAGCCGACGAACCCGTCGCGGTTGCCGACGGCGACGACACAGCGGAACTTCACGCGCCGTCCGGAGTCGGTCATCCGCTGGACCATGTTGATGTCGAGCACCTCGTCGTCCAGTCCGGGGAGGAGCTGGTCGACGATCTCGGGCTCCTTCAGCGGAAGGCCAGAGTTGAGGGCGGCCTCCATCGAATCGATTTCGCCCTCCTGGACCATTCTGCCGAGTCGCGTAACGGGCTGCCACCCGTCGTTGTAGTCGTTTCCGCTCATTCTAGAATCTCCTCTCGTACCGTATCGAAGTGTTCTGGGAGTTCGGTCGCGTCGAACTCGCCACCGTACAGCGGCTCGTCGAGCTGTGCTGCGTACTCTGCGATGTGTTCGCCGCGGGTACGCGACCAGTCTGCGAGCACACTGTCGCTGTGGGGAATCTCGAGGCCGGCGTCGATCGCGCCCTCCTGCACCGCGAACACCTTGTTACCGGGCGTCGCCGTGTTGAGGCCGATGTCGAGCACCGCCTCCTCGATTCCTGCTTCGACGGCGCGCTTGCCGGCCAGCAGGCCGGTGAGGTAGGCCGCGGAGATGTTGCCCGTTGGGGCCTCCCAGCCGTACTCCTCGAGGTCGCTCGAGTGCGCGCTCGCGAGTGTCTCGTCGCCCTGAGGTCCGGGGGCGATCAGCTGCGCCGTAGTGTGCTTGTTGCTCTTGCGAGCAACGAGGCGGGGCTTGCCCGATTTCAGCAGGCGCAACCTCTGGTGGTAGTCCGTCCGGACCTCACGGCGACGGCGCATCGGAACTTTGTATCGTGGTCCTGTCGCCATTAGTCGTCACCGTATTCGTTTTCGATGTAGTTCAACAGATACCGGACGCTGCGGAACTCGCCACCGCCAGCCTTTCGGTACAGCTCGCGGTACTGCGTGGGCGTGAGTTCGCCCTGATCGCGGAGTTCGCGGAGCTTCCGGCGCTGTGCGCGAATCTTGCTCTCCCACTCCTCTTTCTCGTTCTGGCGTGCGCCCTTCTTACCTCTGCGCTTGCCCGGCCCCTTGCGGTGGCCGTAGGCGCGCTTTTCGTTGCGTTCGCGGGCGCGACCGCGGGAGTTGCCGCGTGCGTTTTTCGCACGGATCGTCCCGTCGTCGACCAGTTCGCGGATCTCGTCGCGAGTGATCGCCTGGGCGATGTCGCCCTGGGCCTCGGGGTCGAACCAGACGCGGTTCTGCCCGACGTCCAGGACGTCGGCCGCCAGTCGCTTCTGTGCGGTCAGATCGGTCATTGTTCCACCTCGACTTCGACGTAGGTCGGGTTCAGGACGCGAATCTCGGCGTCCTCGGCTTCCTCCTCGATGCGCTCGCGCTTGCGAGCACCGACCGAGGAGCTGATGCGGACCGCCTGGGTGTCACCGTCGACGCCCTCGAGGTCGTCCACGTTCTCGACGTAGACCTCCTCGAAGCCGCTCGGGTGTTTCCCTCGGACCGACTTCGGCGTTCGGTAGCCGGCCGCGACCTTCGGGCCCTTGCCCTTGATGCCCTTGCGCTGCTTCGAGAGCTGACCGCGGGGGCGGCGCCACGCCTCGGGCGTCCGCTTTTTCTTGTGGTAGTCCTGGCGGTTGAACTGCGGTTTCCCCTCGCTGTGTCGACGCGTGAGCAGCCGTTGCTCGTCGTCCGACAGCTCGGGCGTCTTCTCGGTCAGCCCGCGCGGGCGCAGTTCGGTCTCGACGTCCTCGTCGGGTTCCTCGGCCGCCTCGGCCTCCTCGTCCTCGTCTTCGATCTCGGCTTCGGTCTCTTCTGTGACCTCGAGATCGCCGACGTCGGCTTTGATACGGGCGGCGAGTGCGTTGCCGATTCCGTCGGCCTCCGACAGGTCGTCCTGGGAGGCTTCCTTGACGTCCTCGATGGACTCGAAACCGGCCTCGCGGAGCGCGTCTGCCTTGCTCGCGCCGACGCCGCTGATGTCCTCGAGTTCCTGTGGTTCGTCGTCTGCCATCTATCAGGCACCTCCTTTCCGTGGTTTGGCGGTGATGTAGACACCGTCCTGGAAGACGCGGGTGTCCTTTCCTTTCACCTTCGTCAGCTGCTCGATGTCGGCGGCGGTCTGGCCGACGTGCTCCTTGTTCGGACCGGAGAGCGCCAGCTGTTCGCCGTCGACGGCAACCTGGGTGTCACCGTGGATAGTCGTTCGTCGCGCTGCCTTCTCACCGAGGAAGTTCTCGATGACGACCTCGTCGCCCTCCACGCGGACCTGCATCGGGAAGTGAGAGTAGAAGACTTCCATCTCGTACTCCCAGCCCTCGGTCACGCCGTGGATGGCGTTGCGGACGTGGCTCTCGAAGGTACCGATCGTCGCGTTCGTTTTCGCGTTCTCGGTGTCGCTTTCGATGACCACGGTGTCGTCGTCGACCTCAACGGTGACGTTCGGGTACCAGAGGCGGCGGGTGACGCTGCCTTCCGGACCGTCGATCGTCACGTCGAGGTGGTCGACCTCGGCGGATACGTCGTCGGGGATGTCCAGTTCGACTCGCATTGTTAGTAGACGTATGCGATCACCTGGCCCCCAATCCCCTGCTCTCGCGCCTCGTAGTGGCTCATGATGCCACTGCTCGTCGTGACGACGAGCGCACCGAAGTCTCGAGCCGGGAGGAATCGCTTCTCCCATTTCTCGAAGTCGTCGGCGCCAGCGGAGTAGCGGGGCTTGACGGGGCCGCACTCGTTGATCGCTCCTTTCAGTTCGACCTCGAACTCACCGGCTTTACCGTCGTCGACGAACTCGAAGCCGTCGATGTACCCGCGGTCGTAGAAGACCTCGAGCACGCTGCCGATCTCGTTCGAAGCGGGCGATACCGTGTGGCTCAGGTGGCCGACGCTTTCGGCGTTGTCGAGCCCCGAAAGCGCGTTACTGAGTGGATCGTTCCCGGTCATTTGTACTTCTTGAATCCCATGTCGCGGGCGATCTCACGGAAGCACTGCCGGCAGAGGTTGATATCGTACTTGCCGACGAGGCCCTGTTTGCGGCCACAGCGCTGGCAGGCCGCTTCCTGGCCGGTGCGCTTTGCGGCGTGCTCGCCCGTCTGTTCGTTTTCGCTTTCACTCATCGTCGTCCTCCACGGTTACGTCGAAGGCGGACTCGAGGTACGCAATCGCGTCCTCGGGGGTCAGTCGGTGGCTCGACGGGATCGCCTGGCTGGCTTTATCGCGCTTGCTGACGCGGTAGCCCGGTCGGACCAGGTTCACGGTCACGTCCAGTCCGTAGATCCCGACGTTCGGGTCGTACTCCTGACTCGGGAAGTCCGTGTGCTCTTCGACACCGAAGCTGAAGTTGCCGGTGTCGTCGAACTGCGTCGCCGAGAGCTCCGCGAGCGGGAGTGCCGTCTCGAGGAACTCCTGGGCGTCCTCGCTTCGAAGTGTGACCTTCGTACCGATCGGTTCGCCCTGGCGAATGCCGAACTCGGGTTCGGTCTTCTTCGCCTGGGTACGAACGCTCTGCTGGCTGGTGACCTCCTCGATGATGTCCTCGGCGCGGCCGAGGTCGCGACCACCGCGGCCGACGCCCATGTGGACGACGACTTTCTCGATGCGCGGCTCGCGCATCTCGTGGAACTCGGATTCAGCTTCCGACATCACTCATCACCCTCCTCGCCGGTGAAGTTCTCGTCGATAACGACGACGTACTCCTCGACGGTTTCGAACTCGCCGTCGTCGGTTTCGACGGTGACGATGTTCGAGCCGCTGCTGAGGGTGACGTCGATCTCGACGAGTTCGCCGATCTTGCCGCCGTGGTTACCGCTGACGGCGGTCACGAGCGCGCCCTCCTCGTAGGGGAAGTGGGCGACGATCTCGCTGGATTCGTTGTCGACGATCACCGAGTCGTTCGTGTGGTACTCCTCGTCGACGGTGACGTTCGTCCCGTCGTGCAGCGAGAGCTGGGTCACGCCGCCCGCGACCTGGCGCTTGCCGACGACCTTCCCGAGGCGGCTGTCGGCCGCGTCGGCGTCGATTTCGGTCAGTGCGAGGCGACCGCCTTCGTCGGGGAAGACGCGGTAGTACTCCTCGCGACCGGGGAACGCGACGATGTCGAACATCCCGATCGGACGCTGTTCGTCGTTGATCGGCTCGCCGTTGACGAGGATCGCGTCCTGGGAGAGCGCGTAGCGCGCCTCCTTCTTCGAGTCGACGTAGCCGAGCACGTCCCGCAGCAGGATGACGAGCGGAACCCCGTCCTCACCGTGTGGGCCACCCGCGGCCTTGACGGTGAACGTGTCGGTCTTTCGCTCGACCGGCCAGGACTTCGGTACCGAGAGTCGTTTCTGGTGTTTCGTCATTCGTCATCACCTTCCGATTCGCCTTCGAGGCGCGCCTCGCGTCGCTCGTCCTCCAGGTCGAGGTCGGTGATCCGAACGTTCGAGGGCTCGAGCGGGCGGGGAACTTCCTCGCCGTCGGCCGTCTCGACGGTCACGTCCTCGACGTGGATGACCTCCTCGGTGAGGTCGACGGTGAGCACCTCGCCGGACGTGCCGGCGTGGTCGCCGCGCATGACCTCGACGGTATCGCCCGCGTTGACGCGGGTGCGACGTCGACCGTACTCCTCGCGGAGGTCGTCTGAGAGCGTCGCGTGAAGCTGCTTCTGTCGCTGGTGCAGCGGGGCACGCGTTCGCTGGTTTCGCTGTTTGCGTGGTTGTTTGCTCATGGTTCTAGACGATCATCGTAGCTGTGCTCGCGATTGCACCGAACCGTTCTGCGACTTCGCGGGCGATCGGGCCCTTGATCTCGGTGCCGCGAGGCTCCTCGTTCTCGTCGATGATGACCGCCGCGTTGTCCTCGAACTTTAGGCGCGTGCCGTCCGGCCGGCGGATCGATTTCCGCTGGCGGACGACGACGGCCTCGAGGACCTGTCGGCGCATCTCGGGGGTACCCTTCGTGACCGAAACGGTCACCTTGTCACCGAGTCCCGCCTTCGGCTGGCGGTTCTTGGTGCCGTGGTAGCCCGCGACGCTGATGATCTTGAGCTCGCGTGCGCCGGTGTTGTCGGCACACGTGACGAGCGAGCCCTTCTTCAGGCCCTGCGTGACGTCGGCTTTCATCGCCTCCATCACTGATCACCCTCGACGGCTTCCTCTTCGGCGCCCTCCGTGATGTCGCCGCTCGAGAGCTCGGGGTCAGGCTCGGCCTGACGGGTGAGCTCGGCGATGTCCTCGGCGGTCGCCTCCTCAGTTACTTCGACGACCACGTGCGATTTCGTCTTCGACAGTGGTCGGGTCTCTGCGATCGTGACCGTGTCGCCAACCGAGAGCGGCTCGAGCACGCCCGGCACGTGTGCCGGGATGCGCGAGCGACGTTTCATCTGACGGTCGTACTTCGGAACCGTCACGTCGTACTCTCGCTCGACGACTACGGTCTTGTCCATGTCCGTCGAGACGACGGTGCCGACGAGGGTCTGACCTCGTACCGGCAGGTCGCCGTAAAACGGACACTTCTCGTAGTCGTATTCCTCCGGATTCTCTGGTTCCGGAGGCTGTGTTACGTCCAGTCCTATTGCCATGGTGAATCACCGTGTGTTTCGGTGCGTCGGGCGGGCCGTGAGAGCAGGCGGCCCCCATCGACCGTAACGTAGGCCACGTCCTCGCCAGCACGGTCCAGAGCATCGTCCGCTCCGGGTTTGGTGTCGGCCAGTTTGGACGCGGTCCCCGGAGACTTGGCGTCTCCGGCGGCGTCATCTGTGGGCTCGAGGTCGCGGGGAATCGCGAACTCGAAGACGGTGCCCGACTTCGGTACCATCACCACCCGGGACTCACCGTTCTCACGAACTTCTAGAGATAGCGTGTTCGCCGTCTCGATGACGACGCGCCCCTCGAGACCCTCCCGGCCGGCGTCGTCGCTCTCGACGACGCGGACGGGTAGTCCGTTGAGTTCGTGTCGCGGCAGCGTCTCGGGTGTCACTGGCATTATCGTGTTATTCCTCGTCGAAATCGCCTTCCTCACGGGCTCCACCCGTTCGGATTTCGGATCTCATTCGAGATCCCCCTCCTCGCGCTGGATCGTCTTGACCCGGGCGATGGTGCGCTTGAGCTCCCCGATCTCTCCGGGGTTCTCGGGTGCACCACCCGCTGCGAGGACGGCCTTGTTGTTCAGCAGCTCCGTCTCGAGGTCCTCGAGTTCCGCCTCGCGCTCGGCGGGCGTCATGTCGCGGATCTCGGCGGTGTGGAGGATCGCCATCAGGCGTCACCTCCCTCGTCTTCGCTCTCCTCGTCCATCTCCGAGAGCAGCTCCTCGGCTTCGGCCTCGACGTCCTCGTCGAGCTCCTCGAGTTCTTCCTCGTCGGCCTCGGCAGCGACGTCTTCTTCCTCGTCCTCGTCGGCCTCGACTTCCTCCTCGAGAACCTCCTCGTCGACGGCGGCCTCGCCGGGTTCTGCCTCTGCCTCGGGCTCGTCCTCGACGCGCTCGTCGGTGACGTCCTCGGCGGGCTCCTCGAGCAGTTCCTCGACGCCCTCGCTCTCGTTGAACTCGACGGCCTCGGGGACAACCTCCTCGGGATCCATATCGTCGTGGATCTGGAAGTCGTCGGGGAGTTCCGCTCCCGGCGGGATGATCTTGACGTTGACGCCGATGGTGCCGAGTTTCATCACCGCGACGCCCTGGCCGTGGTCGACGACCGTCTCGGCGGGCTCGCCGTTGTGCTTGATGTAGCCGCGGTTGAACTTCTCGACGCGCGACCGTGCGCCGGTGACCTTCCCGGCGAGGACGATCTCAGCGCCGAGTGCGCCGGCATCCATGATGCGGTCGATCGTCGTGTGACCGGCTTTCCGGAAGTACCAGCCGCGCTCGAGCGCGTTGGCCAGTCGGTCGGCGACGATGCGGGCGTTCAGATCGGGTTCTTCGACCTCCTGCACGTCGATCTGGGGGTCCTCGAGGTTGAACTTCTCCTCGAGCGCCGTCGTGACCTTCCGGATGTTCTCGCCGCCCTTGCCGATGACCATCCCCGGCTTCTCGGCTTTGAGAACGATCTGGGTACCCATCGGCGTCTTGGCGACGTCCATGCCACCGTAGCCTGCGCGGCCGAGTTCTTCTGCGAAGAACTCGTCGATCTGGGATCGCTGCAGGCCGTCTTCGATGAACTGGTGTTCGTCTGCCATCAGTTATCAGCCTCCTCGTCTTCGTCGACCTCCGCGGTGACGATCTCGACGTCGACCTGCGGGGTGTTCCAGGCCGTCGCTCGGCCCATCGCACGCGGTTTGCGGCCGACGGACTCGCCGACCTTGTGGGCGGCGATGTGGACGATCTCCATCGAGCCACCTTCGAAGCCCTGGTGGTCGGCGTTCGCGCTGACGTTCTCGAGCAGTTCGAGAAACGCCTTGCTCGCCTTCTCTGGGTACCGGCCGGCGTCCCAGCCATCGATATCCGAACGGTGGCCGACACCGGTGTTGTGCGAACGGAACGGCACCGATCGCTCGCCGGCGACGACCGCCTCGAGGTAGTCGATGGCGTCGTCGACGGTTCGCCCCTTGAGTTCGCGGGCGATCTCCTTGCTGTGCTTGTGGCTCATGTGACGCTCCCGAAGCATCGCTTTCGCGGTGGTGTCCGGATCGGCGTCGACTGAGTAGTTGATTCCCATGCGTGGATCACTTCAGTGGGACGAACTTCGACGAGCGGGTCGCACCGATTCCTGCCTGTCCGTGCGTCACCGAGTTGCGGGTCAGCTGGAACTCGCCGAGATAGTGTCCGATCATCTCGGGTTCGACGCGAACGCGCTCGAACGACTGGCCGGTGTACACCGCGAAGGTGAGCCCGACGAACTCGGGCAGGATCGGCATGTCGCGCAGGTGCGTTCGGATCGGTGCGTTGGCGCTCTCCTGTTCGTCTTTGGAGCGGGCCTTCTCGAGCAGCTTCTGCTGCTCGACGGTGAGCCCGCGTTCGATACTTCGCCGCTTGCGTGCGGGGAGCAGTTCCGCGACCTCGTCGATCTCCATCTCCTGGAGTTCGTCGAGCGTGTGACCGCGGTAGGTGAACTCCTCACCCTCGCGACCGGTTCGGTACTCCTGACTCATTTGTTACCACCTCGGCCGGTACGGCGCGAGGAAATGTCGCCAACCTTCCGGCCCGGCGGGGCGTCCCGCGAGACGGACTTGGGGCGACCGGGGTGCTGGCGGCCGCCGCCACCGAAGGGGTGGTCGACGGCGTTCATTGCGACACCGCGCACGCGAGGCCACTTCGTGCCCCGTGCGCGCATCTTGTGGTGCTTGTTTCCTGCCTTGACGAACGGCTTCTCCGTTCGGCCACCGCCGGCGACGACACCGATCGTCGCACGGCACTGTGGGTCGAGGCGCTTGACCTCGCCGCTTGGCAGCTGGACGACCGCGGCGTCGCGGTCGTGGGTGATCAGGTCCGCGTTGACGCCGGAGGCGCGGGCGAATCGACCGCCGTCGCCCGGGTTCGCCTCAACGTTACAGACCGGGACACCTTCCGGAATCTCCGCGAGCGGGAGCGTGTTCCCCGGCTTGATCTCCGCGGAGACGCCGACCTGGATCTCCTCGCCGACGGTGATGCCCTCGGGAACGAGGACGAGTCGCTGATCGCCGTCCTCGAACTCGATAGCGGCGACGGGTGCCGAGCGAGCGGGGTCGTGTTCGATATCGACGACCGTCCCGCGAACGACATCCGTATCTTCCGGCTTCTTGTGGTCCAGTTGCGCCTTGTATCGGTGCGATGGTGCCCGGAACGTGGGCGTCCCGCGACCGCGTCGTTGACCGAAAATGCGGCGTCCCATCGTTAGAACACCCCGATTCTCGAGGCCACTTCCTGGGCGTCGTCGTCCTCGCCCAGCGTGACGGTTGCTTTCTTCGTGCCTTTCATCGTAACCTGCGTGTTGAGTTTGACGACCTCGATGTCGAAGCGCTCCTCGACCTCCTCCCGAATTTCGGGTTTGGTCGCGTCGACATTGACGACGAACTGGAGCTTGTTCTGGAAGTCCATGTCGTTCATCGCCTTCTCGGTGACGAGGGGGTAGTCGATGATCGAACTCATCGGTCTGCCACCTCCTCGAGGGCGCTCTCGGTCCAGATCGTCAGCCGGCCGGCCTGCGTGCCGGGGGCGAGATCCTCCGCGTTGACCTCGGCGGCGGTCGTCACGTCGGCGCCCGCGAGGTTGCGGGCGGCACGCGAGGGACCGGCCTCGCTCGAGGTCACGAAGAGGATCGACTTCGGAACCTTGTACTTGCGACCACGGGTGGTCCCGCGGCCGGCACGGATGCTCTTGCCGTCTTCGGCGCGCTCGATGTCGGCGTCGATGCCGAGTTCCTCGAGCAGGGAGACGACCTCCTTCGTCTTCACGAGCTCTTCGAACTCGTCGCTCACGACGAGCGGGAACTCGAGGTCCGTGTCGACGGCGTGACCGCGCTCGGTCACGAGGTCGGCGTCCGTCGTCGCCGCGATGGCGCTGCGGACGGCCAGCTTCCGTTCTTTCTTGTTGATCGATTCGGTGTGGTCCTTCTCGGCTTTCGGCGGGTGAGCCTTTCGTCCCTTGACGGCCTGGGGAACGCGTCGGGCGCGTCCGTTCTGGCGGGGGACGTGGGCCATCCCGCGACCGCTACCGAACGACTCCGCGGGCGTGCGCATGCCCGCGAACTCGTCGGCGCCGTAGTCCTGGGTTCGGTTGGCCTGGGCGACGCGAACGGCGCGCCCGATGAGGTCCGGGCGATACTCCGTCTCGAAGATCGCCGGGAGCTCCACCGAGCCCGCCTCGCCGCCGTCCAGGTCTCTGATTGTTGCTTCCATATGCTATCAGCCCTGGTTGGATGCGGTGGAGACGTAGCGCACCTCGGGATCGAGGCGCGGCTGGTCTCCGGGTCGGATCGCCGGGCGGAAGCGCACGAGGCGCTTGTTCGGCCCGGGCAACGAGCCCTTGATCAGCGCGTGCGGCCCGTCGACCTCGCCGTAATTGACGAAGCCGCCGTCGACCGTCGCGTCGGCGCCGTCGCCGACGTCGACGAGGCGCTTGTTCAGTTCCGTCCGCTGGTGGTAGCCGGTCTGACCCTGCTGGGGGACCGTCGACCGAACGCGGGACGGGTTCCAGGGACCGAGGTTCCCGATGCGGCGGCGCCATCCCTGCCGGGCGTGTTTGCCCTTGCGCTTCTGGACGCCCCATCGCTTGACGGGACCCTGGGTACCCTTTCCTTTCGTGACGCCGCTCGCGTCGACGTACTCGCCGGGGCGGAACACGTCGTTCATGACGTGCTCACCGCCTTCGGCGATCGTCTCGAGCGCGAACTCGACGCGCTCCTCGACGGAACCGCCGCCGACGCGCGTCTCCATCACGTCCGGCTTCTTCTTCGGCATCGAGGGAACCGCCCCCGGAACCGTGTGCGTGATGACGCGAACGTCGTCGACGCGTCCCTCCTCGAGGAGGGTGCGGAGTTCTTCCTCCGCGGCGTCGGCGTCGTAGTCGTCGCCGGGCAGGTCGAGGACGCGGTCGAGTTCGGGAACGAACTCGTCGGTCCAGACCTCGGTTACCGGCTTCATTCCATACGGCGTGTCTTCGTACGCACGCAGGGCGACGGCGCGCATCGGCGGCGTCTCCACGATGGTCACGGGAACAGTCTCTTCCATTCCCTCGGTCGGCGAGTTCGCTTTGTCGTCGACCATAACCACGTGGGTCATGCCGGCCTTGTAGCCCGCGAAGCCCTGGAGCGTCGGCTGTCCGTCGTCGTCCGGCCACGAGGAAAAGCGTGGGACCTCGCTGGTCGCACGCCCTCGCGGACCGAACCCGAGTGAGCCTTTGCGTGGTGCGTTTGGTTGTGGCATTCAATCACTCTCTGAGTGAGAGGGGAGCGAGGGTGGCGAACAGAGCCTCCTCCGTTCGCACGACCTCACTTCCCTGGTTCGGAACCGTATTGAGCCAGAGGTCGAACCCCGGATCGGCGGGTTCGACGTCGGCGTCGCCCTCGGCACCGACCGCGGATGGGTCGATGCCCAGGATTTCCGGCAGCCCTCTTTCGGGCGCGCCGAACGCAACGGTCATCCCGTCGCGCTCCGTGCGCCCGGCCAGCGTCTCGAGCCTTCCGACGGTGAGTTCCTCACCGAACCGGGAGGCTGCGATTCGAACGCCGGCGTCCTCACGGCCGAGTGCTGCTGGGAGGTCCGTCCGCTCGATTTCGAGCCCCGGTAAGGGGACGTCCTCGAGTTTCGCCCGGACCGGTCGTCGCGAAGAGATCCTGACGGTCACGCGTTCCCCCTCTGCCACCTCCATTCCCGGAGGCGCGTTGAGGGAGATCGGGTGTTGCAAGCCGCAATTGACCCGGACGCGATGATCAGGTCCGACCTCGGTCACGATTCCTTGTCTTGTCGACCCCGAACCGTTCGATTCGGAGCCGGTCTGTGACGCGGCGCGGAGCGGCGGCAGGATGCCGACGTACTCCAGTTCGTCCCGCATCCCCCAGGCCTCGTTGCGGAGGTAGGGGGGCGTCGCGGCGTACCGCAACACGGTGCGGACGAACCCGCCGTCGAATCGCCCGGTTTCGCCCTCCGGATCGGGGAAGACGATCAGGCGATCCGCCCGGAAGATCGTCGCCGCACGGGCGACGTATCCGAGTTTGCGAGTTGCCTCGCGTTTGTCCTCGGCTTCACGGGCGAGCGACGACGGCACGAGCACGCTGACGGTCATGCCAGCACTTCGGCGCCTCGTCACTAGACTGTAGCGATCTTTGTGGGCTATGTCTTAAAAGGGTAGCGGAATCGTTTTCGGCTGTGAACGCCTCACAGGGCCGATTTCGTGTGACCTGGACACACTATCGAATCGGTGTAGAGTATATGAATATGTGGATTGTTCCCACGGGTGTCAGGTCATCGTGTTCGCTCGAGGTGTGAGCCGGCCTCGAGAAGCCACCAGTGGGTTGCAGTCGAGCGGGTGCGCAACGGCCACGTGGTCCACGCCCCGTCCCGATTCGCAACCCTTATACACTCCTCCGAGAGTAGTTCAAAGTGCAGCAGGGCGCTGGTAGTGTAGTGGTATCACGTGACCTTGCCATGGTCACAACCTGGGTTCAAATCCCAGCCAGCGCATTTCTCCAAACACAAGCCCGCGAGCGCTGCGTAGCAGCGCGAGTATCCGCGTTCGGGGAAATCGAAACGGTGGGATTTGAATCAGACCGAGGTTCCGTGAGCGAAGCGAGCGGGTTCTCGGGCGTGGTTCAAATCCCAGCCAGCGCGACGTTTCCACATTCAACCCACGAGCGCCGCGTAGCAGCGCGAGTATCTGACTTTGGAAACGTCGCCCTGGATTTGAACGAGAGAGGTCGTGGAACAATAGTTAAATTATTTATACATATGGGTGATCATCATCGGTAGCTCAGTATATGATGAACAGAAGGAGATTTTTGAACGCCAGTGGATCTCTGTTTCTCGTGACCGGGTCCGGATGTGCGGGACTGCTGAACGATGATCCCTCACCGAGCGAGGTAGTAGGTCAATTCTTCAACAATTTAAACGACGGCGAGTCGCGTAGTGCCGCTGACCTACTTCATTCTGATGCACCGATTTCGATCAACGAGATTGATACGGAGTTTTACGAGCGTGAGTCAGTTATTGTGATGTCCACCGATGATGTTTCTGATAGCCACGCTCCAGATGCAGTTGCATCTACCGACGACCGAACCGGAGTGAGCGTCATGTTTCAGGTCAACGGAGGACCAGCTAGCGCGACATACGAACTGCGTAACGAGGATGAGTGGGTACTGTACGACGAAATGAGCGACGAAACCAGCACGCTCTCCGCGGATCCATTTCACCGGTTGGAGTAGGGCCCCTTCACCTCGAGACAGTCACATTTTCCGTTGAGCAGGGGCCGAAGTCGTGGCGCACGCAATCACAGTAAGAGTCGCCTCGAGCCCCCGGCTACTCCGTTACCTCCCGTTTCGCCTCGTCCGCGTACGAATCCGCCAGTCGAACCGGTTCCGGCAGTTTGTATCCCGACGACAGCGCGAGCACCGCCTCGGCGGCCGTCTCCGGCCCGACTCGGTGGCCCGGACTCACGTACAGCGGGTTGACGTGCCGGTTAGCGGAATCGTACTGTTTGGTCTGCACCGCATAGCCGATGAGCGTTCCATCCGGCGCGTCGACTCTCGAGTTCGCCTCGATCCTCACTCGAGCGCCGGCCTCGAGTCCCGCCGTCTCTCCCCGTGGCGTTCCACACAACAGACTCTTCGCGACCCCGATCGCGGAGGCGTCGAGGACGACGCCCATGTGGGTCGCGATGCCTGCCTGCCGGAAGTGGATGCGGCCGCTGCCGTCGAACAGATACAGGTCGGGGTCGACCTCGAGAGTCTCGAGCGCCTCGAGAATCGGCTGCCCCTCCCGAAAAGAGAGCAGGCCGGGGATGTAGGGGATCTCGAGGGGCGTCACCGCGTACGCGCGCTCGATCACCTCGCCGGCTCGCATCGCGACGACGGCGCTCACGGCCTGCTCGTCCTCGAGCAGGAACGACTGGTCGACCCCGGCGACGATCGGTGGTTCCGTCCCACTGGCGGTCGCCGCGAGCGGATCGGCGAGCAGCGACGGATCGAACGCGAACTCGTCCTCGAAGACTGCCGATTCGGCGATCTCGCGCTGCAGTGCTTCCATATCCTCGCGCGTGAGACTCGCGTCGGGGACGAGATCCGGGCGGGAGAGGCGGCTCATGGGTGTGGGGTACTCGAGAGGGGAAGATCAGTACTGGGATTGCAGGCGCGGCCGGTCAGAACGGGCCGCGACCGCGGCCGGGGCCGCCGGGGCCACGGCCGCCGCCGAGTTGGACCTGTCCGGGCATGCGGACGTTCCGGGTGCGCTTGATGTACTCGCCGTAGGCGAGGCCGATGAGCAGGCCGACGAGGTGGGCACCGTGAGCGATGTCGCCGGCCCCCGGTGCGCCGATGACGACGAAGAGCGTACTCAGCGCGGCGGTCCCCGCGGCGATCCACCAGATCGGCATCTTGAGGACGAAGAACAGATAGACCTGAAGCTGCGGGTTCAGGACCGTTACGAACCCGATGAGCGCCAGTGCGGCCCCGCTCGCGCCGAGCAGCGGCGCGCCCGCGCCGCCGAAGATCGCGACGGCGGCGATCTGGCCGAGACCCGCGACCGCGCCGCTGACGACGAAGAGGATCGCGAACTGCTTCGAGCCGACGTAGCGCTCGACGATCGGCCCGAAGAAGAAGATCACGATGCTGTTGAAGACGATGTGGAGGAACGAGCCGCCGTCGACGAAGAACGGGCTGTGCGCGAAGACGGACGTGATCCACGTCCAGACGTACTCCGGATTCTCCGGCGAGAGTGTAAACAGCGTGTTGTGGAGGCTCTCGCCGCCGTACACGTACGCGGCGAACTGCGCCGCCATCGTCAGCCAGATCAGCGCGAGGAACACGTAGGTCATGTTCGAGAAGTAGCCTCGCAGACCACTCCGCCCGATCGCAGCGGAGATTTTGGACCTGACACCCGATTGGTCCGTACCCCCGCTCCTTACGCTGTCGTCGAACCCGCTGTCGAACACCCCGCCGGGATCGTCCCAGTTCTGCAATCCCGTACAGCTGTGGTTCTCCGGGAGGCGATGTTCGCCGCAGTACGTGCCCCCACAGTGCCGACAGTTGTACGGCATGTTTTCGGACTTCCCACACACGTCGCACGTTGCCATTGGCCGGAGCTATGCAGGGGACTGCTAAGGGGTTTGGGGTTAGCGGTCGCCGCCGGACGTAGATTTTTGCCGCCGTAACCCGCACACTCGAGTGTGAAAGGATACGAGCGCAAACAGCTGCTCGAGCGCGTCGAGCGCGACGGGGCGACCGTCGGCGCGGACATCCCGGAGACGATCGAGGTCCAGGGCGAGGCGATCGACCTCCAGCAGTTCGTCTTCGAGATCAAGCGCCGCGAGACGGTCCCGCCGGGGGAGCGCGACCGCGTCGACCGCGCGAAGAAGAACCTGCGACGCGAGCGCCTCGAGCGCATCGAACGGATCGAGGAGGGCGACATCTCCCGGGAGAAAGGTGAGGAACACGCCCGAAGTATCATCGGCATCGACCGGGCACTGAACGCCCTGCAGAGTCTCGGTCCGACCGATCTCGAGCGCGAACAGAAAGCCCAGCAGGCCGCCGACCGCAAGCGCTGGATGAGTTTCCTCAAGAAGGCTCTGGGCCGCGACGACGGCGGGGCCTCACGGAGGGGCCGATGACGACCAACGCCGAACTCGCCGCCCGCTTCGAGGAATTCGCCGACCTGCTCGAGGCGAACGACGTGGAGTACAAACCCCGCGCCTACCGCCGGGCGGCCGAGGCCATCAGCGCCCACCCGGCCCCGATCGCGAACTACGTCGAAGCCGGCGACGAGGAAGCCGTCGAGGAGATCGAGGGCGTCGGCGACGCCATCTCCGCGAAGATCGTCGAGTACGTCGATACGGGCGAGATCGAGGAACTCGAGGAGTTACGCGAGGAGTTGCCGGTCGAAATCGCCGACCTGACCCGCGTCGAGGGCGTCGGCCCCAAGACCGTGGGATCGCTCTACCGGGAACTCGGGATTCAGACGTTGGATGACCTCGAGACGGCCGCCGAAGCCGGCGAAATCCAGGATGTGAAGGGGTTCGGCCCCAAGACCGAGGAGAACATCCTCTCGAACATCGACTTCGCCCGCGAGATCGGCCAGCGCCAGCTGCTAGGGGAGGCTCGCCCGCTCGCCGACGACGTCCTCTCGTTTCTGGAGGGTCTCGAGGCCGTCGAACGCGCCGAAGTCGCGGGCTCGATCCGTCGCTGGCGCGAGACGATCGGCGACGTGGACGTCCTCGCCGCCACGGACGATGCGGAGGCGGTGATCGAGTCGCTACTCGAGTGGGACTCCGTCGACGCCGAAATCGAGTCCGGCCCCGAGAAGGCGAGCGTCCGCGTCGGCGAGATCCGCGTCGATCTGCGGGTCGTCGTCCCTGAGGAGTTCGGCTCGGCGCTGCAGTACTTCACCGGAAGTAAGGACCACAACGTCCGCCTGCGCAACTACGCTATCGAGCGCGGGATGAAGCTCAACGAGTACGGCGCGTTCGACGTGAGCGAGATCGACGACCCGGATTCCGGACAGCGAGTCGGTGAGCGCGTAGCGGGGGAAACCGAGGAAGGAATGTACGACGCCCTCGGACTGCCATGGATGCCACCCGAACTACGCGAGGATCGCGGCGAGATCGCTGCCGCGGCCGACGGCACGCTGCCCGAGTTGCTGGAGCGCGAGGACGTCCGCGGCGACCTCCACACTCACACCGAGTGGTCCGACGGCAACAATACCATCGAGGAGATGATCGACGCCGCCGCACAGCGGGGGTACGACTACTACGGAATCGCCGATCACGCCGAGGGGCCGGGCGTAGTTGCCGATATGGGGCTCTCCAATTCGGAGATCCTCGAGCAGGTCGAGGCGATCCGCGAGGCCGCCGAGGGCGTCGATCTCGAGGTCTTCGCGGGCATCGAGGCCAACGTCGACGCCGAGGGCGAGATCGGCCTCTCCGAGGAGGTGATCGACGCCCTGGACGTGATCGTCGCCTCGCCCCACAGTGCGCTCGACCAGGGTTCAGACGCCGCTGGTCAGCGGCTCCGGCGGGCGATCGAGAACCCCGCCGTCGATATTCTGGGCCACCCCAGCGGACGGCTGCTCAACCAGCGGGAGGGGCTCGCCATCGACGCAGCGGCGCTGGGCGAAGCGGCCGCCGACCACGGCACCGCCCTCGAGGTCAACGCCAACCCCCGCCGACTCGACCTGTGGGGCAGCGCCGTCCAGGCGGCGATCGAGGCAGGGGCGACCATCGCCGTCAACACCGACGCCCACCGGCCGTCGACCCTCGAGTACATGCGCTGGGGGGTCCACACCGCCCGGCGCGGCTGGGCCGAACCCGTGGACGTGCTGAACGCGTGGGACCTCGAGGACGTCCGGGAGTTCCTGCACTGACCTGCGGCCCGCCAGTGACAGATGGCCGAAACCGAACCCCGATTCCTGCTCGACGTGATGTGTGGCGGCCTCGTCGCCTACCTGCGGATGTGCGGCTACGACACCGCGTATGCGGGTGAGCGGGGGCTCGAGGCCGACGACGACCTGCTCGCCGTCGCCCCCGCGGAGGATCGGGTGGTCGTGACTCGAGACGTCGAACTCGCGGGACGGCTCCCCGAGGAGCGGTCGATCCTGCTCGCGGCGCGGGAGGTCGAAGATCAGTTGTCGGGGCTGGCGGCTGCTGGGGTTTCCCTCGAGCTACCGGACGAACCGGCGCGGTGTGGGCGGTGTAACGGCCGACTCGAGGCGGTCGGCGCCGGCGAGGAGACGCCGGAGTACGCCCCCGACCCCTCGGAAACGGGGGTGTGGCGGTGTCTCCACTGTGGGCAGTTGTTCTGGCGGGGGAGCCACTGGAAGCGGGTGCGGGAAACGCTCTCGAGGATCGAAAACGGGGAGTAACACTCGTCATCGAGAAGGAGTCGGCGCGCTCGATTCGACACGTCACGAGCGTCCTGCTCGCACGAAACACACTGACGCCTCGCCCTCCCCAGCCGACTCGCTCGGCTCCGCCTCGCTCGCCCCTCACGCGGATTCGAGTCGAGGGCTCACGCGAGTTCGCCCTCGACGCAGCGCGTGCCGCGGAGGAAGGACGAGAGGGTCGGTTTAGTGGATGGAGGCTGAGCCGAATCAGTACACCGCCACGTCGTCGAACTTCCCGCCGTAGGCGATGTGTCGCGGGTGAGTGGGTTCGGTGCCCGACAGGAACAGCCGGTCGACTTTCTCCCAGGTGTTTTCATAGAAGAGGTGGCCGAGTTCGGCCGTCGTCGTCCGCCAGCGCCGGAGGCCGTTGTCGTAGACGACCCGTCGCGGGGCCTTCTCCCGAAAGGCGGCGACGAGGTCCGCCTCGTCCTCGAGGTCTCGCTCGAACTCGGTGTAGGCGATGCCGACGGATCGCTCGAGGTGGGCGTACGAGGAGGTAAACGGCGGCAACTCGAGTTCGTCGGCGATCTCCTTCGCCCGGCGGTTGTGCGAGGGGCGGTGTTTCGGGTTGAAGATCTCGACGGCGTCGACCGCTCCGCGGTGCTCCCGGAGGTCGTCTTCGGTAAGCGAGACGGTCGCGAATTCGGGGTGGGGTGCGAGGACGGCCGCGCCCTGGCGCTCGAACTCGGCCATCGCCGCCTCGAGGGAGATGAAATCGGGCACCGGCTCGGAGAGGCCGACCGCGAGGACGTGTTTACGGTTTCGCCACGAGCCGGTGAACACCTCGCGGGCGGGGATCACGAGCAGGTCGGGGCTCGAGAAGAACTCGGCGCGAGAACGGATCTCCGGCAGCCGGGTGAAGTGCGGGGCGTAGACGATCGCGTCGAGGTTCGCCCGGCGCGCCCGCTCGATCACCCGTTCGTTCAACACCTTCACGTGGCAGTCGACTCGCGCCGTCACTCCATCGCTCACGGGGGCAGCTTTCACGACCGGAGAGTTATGGATTCTGATTCGCTCGCTGGGACGCCGCGCCGTCTCCGAGACGTACCTTCCAAAATTTTAACATATTCTGAATACGATGTCACTCCGTGAGGCGACGCCCCTACCTTGCGATACTCGCTTCCACCCCCGTTCTCGGCGGGTGTCTGTCGAGCGAAAGTGACGGCGGGCCCCGGGAGTTCTCGGTGGGAGCGCTATCGGTGGCGTCCGTGCCTGATCCGCTCGAGTTCGACGTCCGCGAACCGCTGGACGACGACGGACGGCCGACGGCCAACTCGATCAATCCGGGCCGCGACGGCCGCCTCGTGTTCGAACTGTCGAACCCGACCGACGAGTCGATGACCCTGGAAGCGCCAGCGCCAGCGCCGTTCGGGGTGCTCGAGGCGAGCAGCGCGGACCACCGGGTTCCCCTCTGGCAGGAGCGATACGAGGACGCGACCGGCGTCGAACTCGACGACGGCGAGCCGACGGCCACCGGCGAATCAGAGAGGATCGAACTCGAGGCCGGTGAGTCCGTCGCTCGATCCTACGAACTCCGGCACTCGGCGCTCGTTGACGAACTCCCCGTCGGGGTCGACGAAACGTTCGAAACGGCGGGCGAACTACGGGCCGACGCCGCGGACGAACCGCTCTCCTGGGACGTGGCGTTTAGGCTGTACGAGACGGAACAGTACGACGGCTGATCCGCTCAGGTGGTCCCGGCGTGACGCCTCCACTTTCGGCGGCGGTCGTTGGCCGCGGTGCGTTCGGCAGTGGTCGTTCCGGTCGCTCGAGAAACAATCGGGCGAAAAGGCCATTAGGACGGCACGTCGATTCAGCGCACGAATGGGTTGGGAATGTGGAATCAACGACTGTGGCGCCGCCTTCGACGACGCGACGTCGGCGGTTCTCCACCAGGTGAACGAACACGAGCGCTGTGAGTGTCAGGTCTGCGGGACGGTCGTCCCGGACGGCTACGTTGCGATCCGCCACGTCTTCACGGAACACAGTCGCGCGGAGTACGTCCGCGCCTACGGGGCGAACTCGGAAGACGTCCGCCACCGCGAGCAACTGCTCGAGGAAATGAGCGGCGCTATCGACGGACAGGCGATCGCAGACGAGTTGCGCTGAGACGGGCGGCGAGATCGGTCGTGAGTGCCCCGCCGACTCGCTCGAAAACTCGGCGTGCCGTTAGCGTTCCTCGGAGTCGAGAACGCGAATCTGGTCGCCCCGGACCGTGACCGGAATCGGGACCGTCGCGCTCCTAAATTTTACGTCGTCGGGTGCCTCGCGTCGCATCGGCACCCACTCCTCGCAAAATTTAGTATAAAACCTCCTCGGCGCGACCCGTGTCGCGCCGAGTCAGCGAACTCGCTACCGCTCCTCGGAGTCGAGAACGCGAATCTGGTCGCCCCGGACCGTGACCGGAATCGGGACCGTCGCCTCGTACAGTTCGACGGTGACCTGGTCCTTTCCTTCGTCGATGCGCTGGACCTGGGCCTTCTCGCCCTTGAACGGTCCCGCGATGAGTTCGACGATGTCCCCCTCGGCGATCCCTTCGACGTCGGGCTTCGGCGAGAGGAAGTGTTCGACCTCGGAGATGTCCGACTCGCCGGGCACGATGCTCCGGGCGTGGGGAATGTCCTCGAGCACGCGCTCCAGGACGGCGTTGCCGTCGGCTTCGACCATCACGTAGGAGGTCAGCGAGTCCGGCGCCAGCGCGGCGTGGACCTCCGGCTCCTCCCGGTTGATGATCATCTCCGCGACCGTTCGCTCCTGGCTCGCAGTGGTCTTTACGGCGTAGATCGGCATCAGACGCCACCTGAACCCGTCAGCAGGAGCATGATCACGCCGATCACGAAGCCGAGGAATCCGATGAAGAGGATTCCGGCGCCCGCGATCTTCGAGACCTGGAGGAACTCCTGTTTCGTCGGCGTCGTCGCCATCTTCAACACTCGAACGTACGAGGTGAGGTCGTACGGAACGTCCATATCTGTGTGTTTACAGCGCGGGCCCTTTTATCTGTCTTTCGTGTCCGCGGCGTGACGGTCGCCAGAGGCGACACCAACCGGTTGCACTCGCCGGCACAACGCCCACACGGGTTTCGGTGATAGACCGGAGTATGGCAGAAGACGATACCGATCGACGAGACGAACACGAGGCCGAGCGCGAGGCGGAGATCGAGGACGAACTCGAGCGGATCGACCGCGATCCCGACGAGGTCGACGACGGCGACGACGACCTCGGCAAACAGAACGCACCGCGTCGAAACGAGGAGTGAGAAACTGATCGAGACGCCCCGTCGCGGGTGGCGTTTCGACGCGCATCACTACACCAACGCTGTTAGGTGGCATACTGATTCTACGATCCGTAGAACCACGAACCCATGGTCGGGTTCTGTGCTGCGATGGGGGAAGACCGGCCGTCTCTCGAACCGATGGCCGCCGCGATCGAAAACGGCGTCACAGCGGACCCGCTCGCGTTCGACGGGACGCTGGTGAGTGCTGTCAGCGCGAGACACCGGGGACCCTCACGTCCCGTCACTACGGCATCGGGAACGACGCTTTTCGCTTCCGGGACCGTCTACAGTCGCGAGCGCGCCGCCGGATACGAACGTCGTCCGGCAAGCGATTCGACGACAGCGTTCTGTGCCGATGCGTACGAATCCGGCGGCCTCGAGGCGCTAACCCAACTCAACGGCGAGTTCGTCTGTGTCGTTATCGACCGCGAGCAACGGACCGTACGGATCGTCACGGACCGCCTTGGAACGCAACCGATCTACTACTACGCGACTGCTGACTGGGTGCTGTTATCGACGTCGATCCAGGCCCTGGGCTGTCACCCGCGCGTGAAGACGCGATTCGACGAGACCGCTCTCGTCGAGTATCTCAGCCGAAAGAGTGTTCGAGGTCTCGAGACGCCCCTCGAGGGAATTACACAGCTTCCGCCAGCGACGGTGACGACGATCGAACCCGCGACCGGAGCGTTCGAACTCGACCGCTACTGGGAGCCGTCGTACCAGCCCGCTCGCGGCTCGGTCGACGCGTTCGTTGACATCTTCGTCGACCGACTCCGCGAAGCCATCGCCGACCGAATTCGCCCGAACCGTCGACACGGGGTACTGCTCTCGGGCGGCAGCGATTCCCGGCTGGTCGCCGCCCTCGCAGACCCGGATCAGGGGTACACGTTCGCGAACCGATCGGGTGACGCGGAAACTGCTGCTCGCATCGCGAACACCGCCGGAATTCCCTTGCGCCGGTTCGACGCCGGGCCGGATCGACTTCGCGACCTCCTCGAGCGCACTGGACCGGCGTCGAACTTCGTTGGCTGGTTTTTCGAGGGACGGACGACGGCTATCGCCTCGGCGCTGCGCGACGACGTCGACGCCCTCGTCTCGGGGCTGTACGCCGACGTCCTCTTCGGCGGGTGGACGACGCCGACGCGGCAACTGCGGACGCCGATCGGAACGCTCCCCCTCCCGCTGGAACGCCCGATCGAGACGATCGACCAGCTACTCCGGGATCGCGAGGGGGCTGTCCCACCGTATCTCACCGACACTACGGTGTATCGGCGCTCGCAAACGCGAACGCTCGAGACGAACGGAGCCGGGGGCCCGGTTTCGGATCACGGCGTCGAGTACGCCTCCGTTTCGGCACTCAGCCAGTTCGGGTTCTGGTATCCGCTAACGAACGAAACCTCCTTCGACCGGTACAGCGACGAGCAGGTACTTCCGACGGTGTATCCGTTTCTCGACCGGCGACTGATCGACCTCTCGCTTCGGTACCCTCGGTCGTACGCGCTGCGATACGATATCGTCAACCGGGCACTGTCCCGACTGTCGCCGTCGCTCGCGTCGATTCCACACAACGAGAGCGGGATCGCGCTAACACGCTCCCGCTGGCTCCACGACCTCGGCTCGATCAGCGCGTCGCTCGGCTCGAATCCCACCGGCAACGCAGAACTCCTTCGAGATCAGGAGTGGATCCAGTCGTACCTCTCGGAGCACGAGGCGACCATCCGATCCCTGCCGCTGGTCGAGTACGACGCTGTCCTCGACACGTATCACGAACACGTCGCTGGCGCCGACCACACCGCATCCCTGTCCGGCCTTCTCACGCTCCTTTCGATGCCGATCACGCAGGAACTCGCAGGCTCGAGACGACCACAACCCGACGCCGGAGACGAGCCACCGTGCGGAACGTTCGTGTCGCGGTGAGATGGTGACGGTCGAAGCGGATTACACACTGCCTACAGCGGGGCGGCCAGGACTGGCCGATTGATCGTGAGCAGGTGTGCACTGACTGTCAGTGGCTACGAGAGTACGACCGACCGGTGCTCGAGGAACCACCGCTGGGCTCGAGTTCGCTTCGCTCAGTCGAACAACGCTGAGCCGAGCTCAGCGAACCTGACGAGGCATGAGCCTGGTCAAACACCGAAAGTTACGGATTTTCGAGTCCGGCGAGGCTCACGCCTCATCGAACACCGAAAATCGAAGATTTGCTGGCTTGACGAAGCTACGCTTCGTCAAACAACTCCTCGCCGTCGACCATATGTTCCTCGACGGCATCCATATCGAGCGTAACGCCGAGGCCCGGCTTCTCGGGGATCTCGATGTAGCCCTCCTCGATGACGTCCTCCTCGACTAAATCCTCCCACCAGCCGAGCTGATAGCTGTGGTACTCGACGGCCAGCGAGTTCGGAATCGCCGCGCCGACGTGGGCGCTCGCGACCGTTGCCACCGGCGAGGCGACGTTGTGCATCGCGACCGGCACGTAGTACATGTCCGCGAGATCAGCGATCTTCTTCGTCTCGCGCATCCCTCCAACTTTCGGCATGTCCGGGGCGATGATGTCGACGGCCTGGTTCTCGAGCAGCTGGCGCTGGCCGTGCTTGCGGTAGACGTTCTCGCCTACCGTAATCGGCGTCGTCGTCGACTGGGTGACCTCCCGCTGGACGTCGTGATTCTCCGGCGGGACCGGGTCCTCGAGCCACCAGACGGAGTACTCCTCGAGCGCTTTCGCGAGCCGTTTCGCGCTGCCCGCGGAGAACGTCCAGTGACAGTCGAAGGCGACGTCGGCGCGGTGGCCGACGCGTTCGGTGACCGCCTCGACGATGCTGACCTTGTGATCGATCTCGACGTCGCGCAGGTGGCGGTTCGCGCGGTCCTTCTCGTGGCCCGAAGGGACGTCGAGGTCGAACTTCAGCGCGTCGTAGCCGAGTTCCTCGACGACGCGCTCGGCCTCGTCGGCGCAGGCCGTGGGGTCGGCCTCGTCGGCGGTGTGGCAGTCGCAGTAGACGCGCATCTGATCGCGGTACTTCCCACCGAGAAGCTGGTAGGCGGGGATGTCCAGGATCTTTCCCGCGAGGTCGTGGAGCGCGATTTCGATCCCCGAAATTGCCGTCACCGTGACGCCCGCGAGCGAGCCCTCGCCGGACATCTTCTGGACCAGGTGCTCCGTGAGGCGGTCGATGTCGAGGGGGTTCTCGCCCTGCAGAAACGGCTTCATCCGCTCGATGAGTTCCGGCGCGCCGGCTCCCCAGTAGGCCTCGCCGGTGCCGACGACGCCCGCGTCGGTGTACACCCGAACCAGCGTCCACGGGAAGTTCCCGTCGACCATCGTCGTCTGGATATCGGTTATCTCGACGTCGCGACCGCCGCCCCGCGCTCGTGTGACGCCCATCGTCTCCGCCGAGAGATCCCGCATCGTGTACTCGGCGTTGGGGTCGTGGAGCTGTGAGTAGTCGATTCCCATACGACAGCATTGACTCGAGTCGTAGTAAAAGCTTATATTCCAGGAGCTGCCGCCGACGATTGACCTGGTCACTAGCTCGCATTCGACATGCAATAATGTATGGGTTCCGCACGCGGGGAACTCACCGGCAACGAATCCGATTTGACCGGCCGTATCCCTCACCCAGCGGCTTACTCGAGGGCCGCGGCGAGTTCCGACGGCGACGCATCGAAGCCGCCGGCCTGGGCGACCCGGTCGGAGCCGCCGCCACCGCCGCCGAACTCGGCGGTCAGCTCCTCGACTACCGCAGTAGCTGGCGGCGATCCGGTAGTGGCGACGGCGACGAACGTCTGCGTCGTCTGTCCGATCGCGACGACGACATCCGCGTCCGCCGCCTCGCAGCGTTTACGAACGGCATCGGCGAGGGTATCCGCCTCGGCCTCCTCGACGACCGCCACGACCCACTGCCGGCCGTCGCGACCGGTCGGCGAAACGCCGGCGAGTTGCTGGTCGACGACTGCCGACTCGAGTTCCTGAACCCGGCTCGTAAGCGACTCGCGTTCTTCCTGAAGGCGCTCGAGCTGCCCGGGAACGGCGTCGATAGGAGCACCCAGGGCGTCTTTGGCGACGAACGTTGCCCGCTTCTCGGCGGTCCGGCGCTCGATCGCCCGCGGTCCGACGGCGAGTTCGATCCGCGTCATCCCCTCGCCGGGATTCGACCGCTCGAGAACCGTAACGGGGCCGACCTCGCGCGTGTTTCGAACGTGCGTACCGCCGCAGGCTGCGACGTCCCAGGCGTCGGCCGTCCCGTTCGTGGCGACGTTGGGCGGGCCGTGACTGCCGCTGTCTTCGTCACCGATAGTCACGATCCGAACGCGTCCCCCCTGAAACGCGCCGTCTTCGGTCGCTTCGTTGAACGCGATCCCCTCGCGCTCGCGGGCGTTGGCGGGGGGGACCGACTCCCAGGAAATCGGACGGGACTCCCAGACGGCCCGGTTGACCAGTTCGTCGAGCTCGACCAGGGTCTCGTCGTCGATCGCGGTGCTGGTTTCGAGGTCGACGCGGACCTTCTCCTCGCCGATGTCGAAGCCGCCGTAGCCGAGGTCGTCGAGCAGACGCCTCCCCGCCCCGTAGAGGACGTGACTCGCCGTGTGTGCGCGCATGCAGTACATGCGGAACGCCCAGTCGATCGAACACATGACCCGGTGGCCCGCGCGAAACGACGGCTCGGTCTCGAGGACGTGGACGTGTTCGCCGTCCTCGAGTCGGACGTCGGTGACGGGGACGTCACCGATCGTGCCACGGTCGGCCGGCTGGCCGCCGCTCTCGGCGTAGAAGTAACTCGTCTCGAGCCGGACTCGCGTGCCGTCGACTGCCGTCACCTCGGTCTCGAATCGTGTGGTGTACGGCTCCGCTGCCGCCCGTTGTCCGCTCATCGCTCACACTCCGTTCGCATCGGATAAAAGTCTGCCCGCCCCGCGGTGGTGACCTTGGCCCCGCCGTCGCCGGCCGGCGGGGAACGCCCCTCGTCCGTTCTACCCACTGCCATCTGATAGCACGCCTTTTATCCGACCGTGACCTACTCCCTTCATGAGTCCACGTTCGCCCGCCATCACCGAACAGCGCCGGCGCCAGCGGGCCCAGGCGCGACTCGAGGAGGTCACCGCCCGACTCGAGGTTACGGAGCAACGGCTGCTCCAGGTTCATAACACGCTGAAAGCGGTCGCACAGAGCGGCGGCGTCGCCGTCGGTGGACCGTGCAGCCGGTGTGATCGGAGCTATCTGCTCATCTCCGGCGGGACGATCACCTGCCCACAGTGTGGCTACCAGCGGAGCCTGTAGGGGCGTCAGTTACTCGGCGAGCTGGACGTCGAGGCGATCTTCGAGTGCCGTAATCAGCCCGCCGCCAACGCCGGCCTGGGTGGCTCGCCCCTGTTCGATCGCCAGCACGTCCGACTCCCTGGCGCCGAGTTCCTCGGCGAGTTCCTCGCGCTGGAGGCCCGCCTCCCGGCGCGCCTCGATCAACGCCTCGCCGTAGCCCGAGACGAGGTACGGAAGCGGGTCCTCGTCGTAGTTCGTCCCCTCGCGCTCCCAGTGTTCTGAGTCGCCGTCCCACACCGGGTTCGCCTTCGCCACGTTCTGGGCCGCGCGTTTCTTCCGGCTGGTTTCGTCCTGCCGGCCCTGCTGTCCGCCGCCCCCGCTCGAGCCGCCGCTTTTCGTCCGCTGAGCGTCGTCGTGGGGCGCACAGCTCGGACAGACCTCGAGTTCGGCGCCAGCGACGGTCGCACGCCGGAGCGAATCGCTCTCGGACCCACAGAGCTCACAGGTGGTTCCGCCCCCACCCGATGACGATCCCGTCGAGTACTTGGCCATGCCATCGTTTGGCACCTGTCGCATTTCAAATCTCCGTTCCCGCTGACCCCGTGTGACCGCCAGACAGGCACCGGACTAAAGGAAAGGGCTTTTATAATCACACTGGATACGAGTGAGTGCAGAAAGACACCGCGAGCGTGGGTAGCCAAGCTAGGCCAACGGCGCAGCGTTGAGGGCGCTGTCCCGTAGGGGTCCGCCGGTTCAAATCCGGTCCCACGCATCGCACACGTGGTCGCATCGCGACCACGAAACGCTCGGCGGTATAACCGTCGAGCGTGAGACGATGCAGGTGATCTCCCTTCGCGGACATCACCCACGCATAACCTTACTGACGACCCAACTGCCACCCAGCGACGGCACTGTTTCTCGAGGCGTCGAACCGCGTTACCGAGCGGAGTCCTCACTGGCGATGCACCCTGTGTCTTCACAGAAGCGACGGGCACCTTCGTACACGGCGCCGCTGCTGGTCGATCAACGTCACCAAAAGTCCAGCGTACGAGTGGACCGCCGCACAGACGATCACTCGTCGCCGCACACAGATTCCTCCCGAGGCCTCCAGGTCGGAGGCATTTCGATGGTGGAACCCCTTCCGCACGATTCCATCCCTGGAAAGTGCAAGTAGTATTAGTCCCCTCGAGAAAGTCGATAGAAACGGACAGTAACCGCTTTTTGTAACCGGCACCCAGCATCGCCTATGGAGTACGTCACTCGAGAGCGCGTGCCGGTATTAACGGGCCTGTTGAGCGTCCTGTCGCTCGCGCTCGTGTTCAGCGCCGCCGGTGGTCTGATCCCTACCGACGCGGTCCCCGCGCCGCCGGAGTGGGTGCTCGACGCGATCCCGGCGGTCAACGCCGCGATCAGTCTGGTCGCGATCGGAACCATCCTCGCCGGCTGGCGGGAGATACGACGGCAAAACGTCGCCAGACACAGGTGGCTCATGCTCGTCTCGGTTGGACTGTTCGCGGCGTTTCTCGCCCTCTACCTCTACCGACTGGTCGTCATCGGCGGAGCCTCGGAGTTCACCGGCCCCGAAACTGTCTACCGATTCGTCTACCTGCCGGTGCTCGCCGTTCACATGCTGCTGGCGATGGTTTGCATCCCGCTGCTGTACTACGTGCTGTTGCTCGCAGCCAGCCATTCGATCGCCGAACTCGCACGGACGCGCCACGCGGCGATCGGCCGCATCGCCGCGTCGCTGTGGATCGTCTCCTTCGCCCTCGGCGTCGTCGTCTACGCGCTGTTGCATCACCTGTACTGAGGGCCGGTCGGGTAGACGGCCTCAGCAGCGGCCCCCTCCCTCGACCAGCGTGGCGTAGTCGACGTGATCCGTCCGCCGCTGGTACGCTCGCGCGGCCGCGAGCATCGCCGGCTCGCCCCAGGCACGACCGACGAACTCGACACCCGTCGGGAGGTCGCGCTCGCCGAACCCGTTCGGAACGGTGACGCCGGGAAGGCCGATCACGTTCGCCGCGGCGTTGACCGGCGGCGTTTCGAACTGGCCGAAGTACTCCACGAGGGACTCCTCGAGCGGACTCGCGACGGTCTCTCGAGCCGGCGTCACGAGCGCGTCGTATCCCGACAGCAGGTCGTCGAGCTCGCGCTGGGCTCTCGCCCGGACGCGGTTCGCGTTGATGTAGTCTTTGGCGAAGACGGTCGTCGCCCGGTAACTCCCGAGCTGGTGGACCTCGCCGTCGAGGTCGTGGACGTCGCCGCTCTCGACGAGGTCGTCGAACGCCGCGGCCGCCTCGGCGTCGATGATCGTTCCCGCCATCGCGCCGAAGGGGAGGTCGGGCAACGAGACGCGTTCGACCGTCGCGAACTCGCCGAGCGTCTCGAGGGTTCGGTCGAAGTTCTCGCGAACGGCGTCCTGTTCGCCCTCGCCGGCACCCTCGGGGACGCCGATGCGAAACCCGTCGGTGCGTTCCTCGGACGCGACCGGCGGGACGTTTTCGGGCGGTCCGCGCGGCAGCCCCGATGGCGGTCCGCTCGGCCCCGGATCGGCGACCTCCTCGAGAACCCGGGCGCAGCCACCGACCGTTCGACACAGGGGGCCCACCGTATCCATCGTCCAGGAGAGCGCCATTACGCCGTCGCGGCTCACCCGGTCGTAGGTCGGCCGGACCGCGCTCACCCCGGAGAACGCCGCCGGTGTGTTGAGCGAGCCCCACGTCTCCGTGCCGATCGCGAAGCCGACGAGTCCGGCCGCCACGGCCGCGGCCGGGCCGCTCGAGGAGCCGCCGCTCCAGGCCGCGTCGTTCCACGGGTTCGCCCCCGGTCCGCTCAGCGAGGCGTCCGCGCTGTCGTAGCCGAAGCCGCCGGCGAGTTCGACCGTGGCGAGTTTGCCGATCAGGACGCCGCCGGCTGCCTCGAGCCGCTCGACGACCGCCGCGTCCTCGTCGAACGTCTGGTCGCGGTAGGGTTCCGCACCCCACGTCGTCCGGTCGCCGGCCGTCGCAACGAGGTCTTTTACTCCGTAGGGAATCCCGTGTAGCGGACCGCGGTCCTCGCCCGCGGCGAGTTCCTCGTCGCGGCGGTCGGCCGTCTCGAGCGCCCGCTCACGGGTCACCGTGACGACCGCGTTGAGTTCGGGACCGACGCGCTCGAGGCGCTCGAGGTACGCCGTCGTGAGCTCCCGGCTGGTGAACTCCCCGTCTCGCAGTCGTCGACCCAGTTCGTCGACCGGCTCGACGAGGGTCTCCTCGTCGATCACGACTCCTCACCCCAGTCTCGGTAGGCGCTGAACCCGTAGGCGGGCTCGTCGGCGTTTTCCAGGCCGACCTCGCGAAACGCGTTGCCGGAGCCGAGCGAGCCCTCGATTCCCGTGCGTACCGTCTCGAGGTCGTCCTCGTCGAGCCGGTCGCCGTACAGCGCCTCGACGTACGCGAGCAACGCGTCGGCGGGCTCGAGGTCGTGTTCGCCGATTTCCGGTTCAGCCGGCTGTCCCGTTTTTGCCGTTGATTCGCCCGATACGCTCCCGACAGCGGCCGTGCCGACGGTCGCGCCCAGCAGTGCGAGAAACGTTCGTCGTGCCGTCACGAACACCACCCGCAACAATCCGTGTGCGTTGGTATCATAACGCTCGTCTCGAGATCAACGAGCGATCGAATAAGGATTATTCCGGTCTGGTGTATCGTGGACGGATCGACCGGTCAGTGTTCCGGGCCGATCAGGGGAACCGGCGATACCCGCTCGAGAACGGATCGCAGGAGGAGTCAGTCGTCGGCGAGCATCGATTCCCCGCCGATCTCGGGGCGGTCGACCTCGCGGTCGGTGGCCTCGCCCTCGATCTCGTAGGGGTACTCCCCGGTGACACAGCCCAGACAGAGATCGAGTTTCTCGCGCTCCAGGACCTCCGCGACCGCGTCGATTGACAGGTAGGCGAGGCTGTCGGCGTCGATGGCGTCGCGGATCTCGGCGGTGGACTTATCGGAGGCGATCAACTCCTCGCGGGTGGCCATATCGATCCCCATGTAGCAGGGGGCGACGATCGGCGGCGCGCCGATTCGCATGTGAACTTCGGCGGCTCCGCAGTCTTTGAGCAACTGAACGAGTTGGGTCGAGGTCGTGCCGCGAACGATGGAGTCGTCGATCAGGGTGACGGATTTGCCCTCGACCGTGCTCTTGATCGGATTGAGCTTCAGTCGGACCGCCCGCTCGCGTTCGTCCTGGGTCGGCATGATGAACGTGCGGCCGACGTACCGGTTTTTCATCAGCCCCTCGGCGAACTCGACGCCGGCGTCCTCCTCTTCGCGCGCCACCCCGTCGGCGGTTGTCTCGTTGGCCGCCTCGGCGTAGCCGGAGGCAAAGGCCCGCCCGGAGTCCGGAACGGGCATCACGACGTCCGATTCGACGCCGCTTTCCTCCCAGAGCTTGCGGCCCAGTTCCCGGCGAGCCTCGTAGACGAGCGTGCCGTCGATAACGCTGTCCGGGCGAGCGAAGTAGACGTGCTCGAAGAAGCAGTGGGCCGTGTTCTCGGCGTCGATCAGCTGGTAGGAGTCGAAACCGCGCCCGCCGTCCTGCAGGACGACGAGTTCGCCCGGGCGAACGTCTCGAACGAGTTCCCCGTCTAAGGTGTCGATCGCCGCCGATTCGGAGGCGAGCATGTAGCCGTCCTCGAGCTTTCCGATACACAGCGGCCGGTTCCCCTGCGGATCGCGGACGCCCATGATCGTGTCGTCGTGGCTGATCGCGAGCGAGTAGGAGCCGTGGATTCGCTGCATGGTCCGTTTGACCGCGCGCACGAGGTCTTCCTCGAGGAGGTTCCGCGCGAGGTCGTGGGCGATCACCTCGGTGTCGCCGTCGCTGGTGAAGGCGTGGCCGATCCCCGCGAGTTCGTCGCGGATCTCGTCGGCGTTCACCAGATTCCCGTTGTGGCTGAGCCCGAGCGAGCCGGATTTGAACGAGACGGAGAACGGCTGGGCGCAGCTGGTGTCGAGGCTGCCCGACGTGGGGTAGCGAACGTGGCCGATCCCCGCGGGGCCGGCCAGCGCGTCGAGGTCGTCCTCGTCGAAAACGTCGCCGACCAGACCCGTCTCGACGTGGCTGTGCTGCTGGAAGCCGTCGTGGGTGACGATCCCCGCCGACTCCTGGCCGCGGTGCTGGAGCGCGTAGAGCCCGTAGTACAGCGGCCGTGCCGCACTACGACCGTCGAGTGAGACGCCGACGACGCCGCACTTCTCGGTCATTCCTGTTCGCCGGGGAGTCTCGCCCCGCCCATCAGTCATGTGAGCGGGTAGACGAGCGACCGATAAAAACCCCCGTGTTTGTGCGTCGATCGGTCTCTGTGCGGGATGAGGTATGCACAAACGTGGATAATTTCCCCGAATTACACCGCCAACGATCGGTCGCTCGAGCGGCCGTGCGGTCGGATTGGGTCGAAACGGCGCGGGACGGCGGCGCTACTCGCACCGGAACGGGGGAGAACGCCGTCCGTTCAGTTCGAAACCGGAAGGCGCGAGCGGCTAACGGCGTTTCGAACGCGGTCGCTCGTCGCTCGCTACGACAGAGAGAAGAGAGACGAATCAGTTATCAGTTGTCGCCGGTCTTGCCCTGCCAGGCGTACTCGCGGCGTTTGGCGGACTTGCCGAAGCCGCAGGACGCACACTTGCCTTTCTTTACGTGGTAGGACTTCTCGCCGCAGCGCCGGCACTTCACGTGGGTCGTCTTGTTCTTCTTTCCTTGGCTCGGGGTTCCTGCACCAGTCATGGAGTGATCGAAACGACGTTATCGCCGCGTATAATGGTTGTGTCTTCGATCGGCGGCTCCTCCTCCGGTGCGGTCCCGGCGGGGTTGGTGACGTCGTCCAGCACGAGGTTCATGTGCTGATCGTACCCCGAAAGGTCGCCGACGTACTCCTCGCCGCTCTTGAGTCGTACCGTGACCCGCTCGCCGAGCGATGCCTCGAGGACATCCAGCGGTCGTCCACTCATACGAAAGAGGGCATGAGATGAACACTTAATCATACCGGTCGACGGACCGAGAGGTGGGACGTTTCAACACCTACCGGACGAGCGTCTCAGACGTCCACCGCGAACGAGTCGTACTCGTGGGCCTGGGCGGCGACAGCGGCCAGGAGATCGGCCGTCCGCTCGAGGTCCTCGACGTCGATCAGCTCAACGGGGGTGTGCATGTACCGATTCGGGACGCTCACGACCTGGGAGGGAACCGCACCCGCGGCGGTGAAGAAGGCGTCCGCGTCGGTGCCCGTCCCCAGCCCCAGCGCCTCGAGCTGGATCTCGATCTCCGCGTCGGCGGCGGCCCGCCGGACGGCCTGACAGAGCACCGGGTGGTTCGTGCTGCCCCGGCCGACCGCGGGGCCGCCGCCGAGTTCGACGTCGCTCGTCTTCTCGGCGGGTGCGGATGGGTAGTCCAGCGCATGACCCACGTCGACGGCGATGACCGCGTCGGGCTCGAGGTCGAAGCCGACCATCTTCGCCCCGTTGCGGCCGAGTTCCTCCTGGACGGTGCTGACGGCGTACACCGTCGCCTCGGCCCCGCGGTCGGCCGCCCGGCGCAACCCCTCGGCGGCGGCCCAGGTGCCGACGCGGTTGTCCAGCCCCCGTCCCGCCAGGCGGGTTTCGGAGAGCCAGGAGGGACTCGAGGAGACGGTGATCGGATCGCCGATTTCGACGCGCTCGCGGGCCTCCTCGCCGTCGGTTGCCCCGATGTCGATCCAGAGATCCGAGACGTCAGAATCCTCGGAGTCGCCGTCGCGCAGGTGGATCGCCGTCTGGCCGATCACGCCGTCGACGGCCCCCTCGGCGGCGTGGACGGTGACGTGCTGGCCCCGCGACACCGAGAGGTCGACGCCGCCGATCCGACCGGGCCGGACGAAGCCGTCGTCGTCGATCGACCGGACGATGTAACCGATCTCGTCGGCGTGGCCCGTCAGCGCGAGTTCGGGCGTTCCGGAGCCGCCCTCGTAGACGGCGACCGCGTTCCCGTAGTCGTCGGTCCAGACGTCGTCGGCGAACGCCGAAACGTAGTCGAGCCAGACGCGCTGGCCGCGGGTTTCGAAACCGGCCGGGGAGGGCGTCTCGAGCAACTCCGTGAGAAACGATCGTGGCTGGGAGTCCATGATCGACCATCGAACAGCCGGCGTTTGAAACTACTGACTCCGGCCAAACCGGGCCGCGGCTCCCCCTCGGCGACAGCGCGTGGAAGCCAACCAAACGGCTAAGTGTGCGGTCGTGGACAGTCGACGTATGGGCTCTAAGAAGTTCACCTTCATCGAGTTGCATCTCGACGGCGACACGCAGATCGGTCCCAAAGCGATTGACGACGCGCTTCCTGGCGGACAGAAGATCGACGTCGACGCGGACGAGGAAACCGAAACCGAAGCGGAAGAAGAATCCGGCGGAAAGGGCGCGATCGGCGCGGTCGTCGGGCTCGTGTTGCTCGTCGGCGTCGCCGTCGCCCTGCGGAAGTTCCGCGGTGACGACGAGGAGTCGGAACTCGACCTTCACGAAGAACCCGACGTCGTCGTTAACTGATCGGTTCGCGGCGGCTCGCTGACGGACGTCCCCGGCACCCCCGCCGTCGGGCGATGACCGCGAGCCTAACGCTTTTGCGTACGCTTCTCGTACATCTCTTCGTGAATCTTTATCGTAGCGTCAGGGCCGTCGCTGGTGCGTCCGGGGACGACGCCATCGACTGGCGGGCCGCCGCGGACGCCGCGAAATCCGCGACCGAGCCGGGGTCGCTCGCCCTCGAGCCCGGCGAACGGGAGGCGTTCGCCCGCGACGTCCGCGAGGCCAGAGACGGCGTCCGCGCGGTCGCAGACGTTCAGTTCGACGTTCCGGACACGATCGAGATCCAGAACCGCCACCACTGGATCGACGCCAACGTCGAAACGTTCGAGCGCGTCATGGCTCCCGTCGAGGCCCACACCGGCGCGTTCCCCGGGGTCGCACGGACGATCAACACCGGCACGATGACCGTCCTGCTCGCCTTTCTCGGTCGAAACGTTCTCGGCCAGTACGACCCGCTGTTGCTCGCCGACACGCCCGAAGAGGACCACGCACTCTACTTCGTCCGCCCGAACATCCTCAAAGCCGCCGACGCCCTCGAGGTCGACGCCGATCGGTTCCGCCGGTGGATCGCCTTCCACGAGGTGACTCACGCCGCCGAGTTCGGCGCTGCACCGTGGCTCTCGGAGCACCTCGAGAGTCGGATGGAAGCCGGGATCGACGCCCTCGCCGAGGGGAGTTTCGACCGCGACGCGTTTCGCGACCTCGACGCGGCGATGACCGTCGTCGAGGGCTACGCCGAACTGCTGATGGATCACGCCTTCGACGACGAGTACGAGGACCTCCGACGGAAACTCGACGCCCGCCGGCAGGGCCGTGGCCCGCTCCAGCAGCTGTTCCGACGGCTGCTCGGCCTCGGGCTCAAACAACGTCAGTACGAGCGCGGCAAGAACTTCTTCGAGCACGTCGTCGCCGTCAGCGACCTCGAGACGGCGAGTCTCGTCTGGGAGCGTCCCGAGAATCTACCGACCCACGACGAACTCGACGCACCTGGTAGCTGGCTCGCACGCGTCGATCGGTGAGCGTCAACGATCCGCGATCGGGCCAGCACCCGGCTTCGACGAAAACCCCCGGACCAGCGGAAGTCGGATCGGTCCGCGACCGTTCACCGTGACACCCACAGCAGATACCACAGCAGGGCGGCCCCGGTGAGGACTCCCACGAGTATCGAGACGGCGACGATCGGAAGCGAGGCGTCCGCCTGCAGTGCGATCATCCCCCCGGAGAGACCGACCAGCACGACGAAGCCGATCCTGAGGCGACGAGCGCTCGCGGCCTGCGCGGCGGTCGACTCGCGTCTCACAGTTCCTCCGCGGCCGTACTGACGTGCATCGAGGCGAACGCCCACTCGAGGTCTCCGTCCCCTCTGTCGTCGCGGCGCTCGAGCGCACCGCTCCAGCGGGTGTCGAAGCTGTGTCGCTCGCCGCTCTCGCGGTCGGTCCAGGCGAGGGTGACCTCGTCGGCGAACCAGGCGTACTCCTCGCGGGTCCCGACCGTGAGCCGGCGGCTCTCGACGGACCAACCATCGGTCGTTTCACGCTGTTCACGGAGCCCCTCGGCGACCGCGTCGCCGCCGAACAGCGCCTCGCTCACGCCGAACTTGACCGTCGTTTCGGCCTCGAGGAAGTACGGAGCCAGCGGTTCGCCGCGACGGAGGGCGTCGTAGTAGTCGCGGATGAAGTCCCCGGGATGCATGGTCCAGAGTCGGGGAGGCGCAGGTAAAGGCTCACCGGACTCGCCGGCGCCGAATCGATCGCGTCTCACATGAAGCCGCGGTCGACCTCGTCGGTCTCGATGAGGTCGTCGAGTTCGGCGCTGAGGAGGTCGTCGGCCTCCTCGAACCGCTCGGAGAGTGCGTCGAGTTCGTCCGGCCGGTCGTACTGGTCGTACTCCATCGGTCCGAACGCGGGGCTCTCGAGGGCGTCCATCACGTCGTCGAAGAAATCCTGGGGGGTCGTCGGCGCATCGGCGTGGGCCTTGACGACCTCCTCGAGGTGGGTCGCCTGGGATTTGGCGTGGTCCTCGTCCTCGGGTGGCGACTGGACGGCGAACCGACCGCCGGAGTCGTGTTCAGGCATGAACGACCCGATCTCGTCGTCGAGTTTGCGGGCGACCCGCGTGCCGACGCCACGAACCTCGTAGGGGTTCTTCGCGTACGTCTTCAGGAAGAAGACGCCGGCGCGGGGGTGTGCGAGGTACATGTCCTCGCCGACGCCGCCGGCGCGGTCGCCGGCGACGGCCCGCCAGTCGTCCGACTCGGCGTTTCCGCTTCCCTCGGTGACGTCCGCCAGCACGTCTTGCCACTCGCGAATCCGCATGGGTGATGGTTACGAGTCGGGATGAAAGAACGTATCGGTCAGGGCAGTCGGAACCGCCGCGAACCGAAAGGGCTACGAGCGCCGACTCGAGAGCCGGGCGTACCGATCCGTCTCCATGGCCACGAACCCCCCTCGCTCCTCTGCGTTCGCCGAATCGTTCGCTGCCGCGCCGGTCGAAACGCTGTTGCTCTCCGTCGGCCCGCTCGCACTCGCCGCGGGACAGTTGCTCAACGGCTACGTGAACGGTCTTCCGCTTCGCGTGACGGCCCCGTTCGCGGTCGCGCTGGTCGCGTTTGCGGTGGTCGCGACCCGCCATCACGCGGCCGAACAGCGACTGCGACGGCTCGAGCGGGGGCTATGATAGCCACCGACAGTCGATCTACACCTGATTGCACGACAGCTGTACAATCAGCGTGTGGGCCATTTCAGTCGTTACTGTACTGCGACCGTGACTCGCCCTCCCCCGCGACCGTCCGCGCCTCGCGGGCCTCGTAGGCGTTGATCCCCGAGAGGCCGGTGATGAGCACGCCGGAAGCGAGCGTACTCCAGAAGAGTCCGCCGACCATCTCGAGCAGCGGTGCGGCGACGACGAGCCAGATTCCGAGCAACGCGACGAAGGAGGCGATGCCGACGCTGAGCGGAACGTCACTCGAGAGGCGATAGTAGTTGTAGCTCGCAGCAACGAACACGAGCGCACCGACGAGCACGTTGTTCCAGAACGTCGCCGCACTGGGCTCGAAGAGGAACACCGAGAGACCGACCCAGGCACCGATCGCGGCGACGATTCCGCTGAGCATCGGTGCCCGGCGCCGGCGCTCCTCGTTTGCGATCTGGGTCGACTCATCGCGCGGGTCGCGCTCCGGGTCGTGTCGAGGCCCGCGCTCGTCCTCGCGGCGCTGGTTCGTCTCGCTCATACGGAACGGGTACGACGGCAGCGGCGAAAAAGCCCCACGCGGCAGAGACAGGCAGTCTGCCACGGTCGTGTCGAGTAATAAGTTATTACACAGACCGCTGTGGCCGGTAATCGATGGCGGATCGGACCGACAGCGTTTTTCTGTTGCCGGTCGATCACCGGAACCGTGAACGTACGCGGAACCGTCGTGGGGGACGTCGACGTGCGGACGGTGACGACGAGCTACGGCGAGAGCGAACTCGCCGAGGTTCCGGTCAGCGTCGCATCCGAGGACGGGGCCGGCGGCACCAACGGGGTGAGCAACATGGACGAGATCGAGCCGACGACGGTCACCCTCTGGGGGAAGTGGACCGAGACCGCCGCGGTGCTCGAGTCCGGCATGGAACTCGTGGTCACCGACGCCGAGGAACGCGAGTTCCGGGGTGAACAGCAGTTCTCGACCACCGGCGACTCCTACGTGATCGTCGAGCCGACGTTCCTCGTGAACGTGACCGACGTCCGCAACTGGGTGGAGTGTCCGCGGCTGTACTACCTGAACAAGCTCTCCGGCGTACCGCTGAACTATCCGGTTACGAAAGGGACGCTGGTCCACGAGGTGTTCGGCGACCTCCTGCGCGGACGGGACCTCGAGGCCGCCATCGACGCCCGGATCGACGAGCGCGGGCTGGAACTCGGCCTGCTCGGGGAGTCCTCCGAGAGCGTCGCCGAGGACGTCCGGAAGAACGCCGCGGCGATCGAGGGCTGGCTCGAGCAGGGCCGACTCACCGAGGAAGACAGCTGGCGATCCGAGCAACTGCTCATCAGCGAGACGTTCGGCATCCGTGGGCGGGCAGACGCCATCCGCCGGGGCGCCCCGGTCGAACTCAAGACCGGGAAGAACCTCCGGAAGGAGCCCCGGTTCAAGGACAAGGTGCAGGCGGCCTGCTACGCGCTGTTGCTCGAGGAACACGGCGAGGAGGTCGACACCGGCACCCTGCTCTACACCAAAAACTCCGCGCTGGATCGCAACGAGGAGACCGGCGACCTCACCCCCGCGAAGGACTTCTCGATGGGCGACGGGCTGTTGAAGTACGTCCTCCGGCTGCGAAACGAGATCGCGGCGATGGAGGTCGCCGGGGACGTCCCGACGGGCTACGAGGGCAACGCCAAGTGCGAGTACTGCTTCGAGCGTGACACCTGCATGGTCGTCTCCGGTCGGCTCGACCAGGAGTCGAAGGCGGGCCAGATCGGCGAGGCCCTGCCCGCCGAGGAACGGGAGTACTTCGAGCGGTTCTACCGGGCCATCGAGGAGGAGCGCCGCGAGGTCCACCGCGAGTACGCGAAGCTCTGGGAGCAAGGTGCAAAAGAGCGCGCCGACGACGATCGGGCGATCATCGACCTCGAGTTCGTCGAGAAGCGGGAACTCGAGGGCGGACGCTGGGAGCTGCGAGCCCGCCAGCGCGAGCCCCAGACCTCCAAGATCCGCGAGGGTGATCTGGTGCTGGCCAGCGACGGCCACCCGATCCGCGGCGACGCCGAATTGGCCCGGATCGAACGATTGGACAGGGAAGTCGTGCTCACTGCAGACGAGCCGGTCGACGTCACGCGCCTCGACATCTACCCCTCCGAACTCACGACGAGCCGACTCTTTACGGCGCTTCACGACGCGATTCTCAAGGGGAGCGCACGGCGGAAGGACGTCATGTTCGGTCGCGCTAATCCCGAATTCGAGGAGATCGGGGAGGTGTTCATCGACAACAACCCGGCGCAGAACGAGGCCGTCACGAAGGCGGTGGGTGCCGAGGACTGCGCGCTGATCCACGGCCCGCCGGGCACCGGAAAGACCTACACCATCGCCCGCGCCATCCGCGCGATGGTCGAACGCGGCGATCGCGTGCTGCTCTCTGCCTTTACGAATCGAGCGGTCGACAACGCCCTGGAAGCCCTGCTCGAGCAACTCGAGGGAGTGATCGATCACGATCGGATCGTCCGCGTCGGCTCCGAGAGCGGGGTACGCGAGGACATGCAAGGGTACCGCCTCGAGCGGTCGGGCGACCCCGAGGCGCGCCTCGCCGAACTGCAGAACGCCCAGGTGGTCGCCGCGACGACCGCCTCTTGTGGTTCCCGGACGATGAAGGAACAGTCGTTCGACGTCGCGCTCGTCGACGAGGCCGCCCAGCTCACCGAGCCCGGCACTCACGCGGCGATCACCCTCGCGGATCGGTTCGTTCTCGTCGGCGACCACGAGCAGCTTCCACCCGTGGTAAGAGCGGAAAACGAACTCTCGGAGTCGCTGTTCGAGCGACTGGTCGATCTCCACCCCGACGCGGGCGTCATGCTCGACCGCCAATACCGGATGAACCAGCGCATCCAGGCCTTTGCCTCGAGGGAGTTTTACGACGGCGAACTGCGACCAGCGACACCCGAGGTCGCCGGGCGCACGCTGGACGACCTCGAGGGCGTCTCCCGCGACGCCCTGCCCGCCGACCTCCGCGATCCGGTCTCGTTCGTCGCCGTAGAGGGCGACGACGAGCGCTATACGGACGCGGAAGAGGCCGCCCGAATCGCCGAGTTGATCGAGACCTACGAGGCCGCGGGCGTCTCCCGCTCCCAGATCGGCGTCATCGCCCCCTTCCGGGCGCAGGTCGCCGAAATCTCGAACCACGTCGACGGGGTCGCCGTCGACACCGTCGACCGCTTCCAGGGCTCGAGCCAGGAGGTGATCGTCGTCTCCTTCACCGCCACCGGCGACCTCGAGGGGCCGATTTTCGAGGACTACCGGCGGATCAACGTCGCGCTCACCCGGCCGAAGCGGGCGCTGGTGCTGGTGGGCGATCCGGCGGCGCTCGAGACCGATCCGGTCTACGGGAGAATGCTCGAGTGGGCGGGCCGATAGCCGACGCCGGCCCGGAGATAGATATCGGCTACCGTTATATGCGCCTGGCTGCAAGTTCGAGTATGTCCGAGGATCTGCCGGTCAAGGCCGTCGACCTCCTCGCGCTCGTCGTCGTCTCTGCAGTCGGTGGCACCGCGATCGCCGCCTGGACGCTCTCGCCGGAACTCACGCCGAACTTCGCCGTCGCGATCTTCTCGGGAACCGTGATGCTCGCGTTCTTCCTCTTCATCCCCGTGATGGGGGTTCGGCTGTTCCTCGAGGAACGAAACGAGCCGGGGCAGGACGCCTGAGCCGCCGTCTCGGCCCCCTTACGTAACCACCGCAGTTTTTCAGCGCGCGCCTCGAACGAGAGCGCGTGCAGATCCCGCTGAGTACCGAGACGATCGACGTTCGCCTCCCCGACTGCGACGTGAGCGTCGCGGAACCGCCGGGCGGCGAGGCGGTCGACGTTCGCGCTGCCGCCGAAGTGGCTCTCGAGTCGCCACACGGCCCGCCCCTCGAATCCCGCGTCGATCCGGACGACGACGTCGCCATCGTCGTCACTGACCTCACCCGGGACGTGCCCGACGACGTGTTGCTCGACGCCCTGCTCGAGCGCCTCACGGCGATCGGCGTCCCCCGCGAGCGGGTGACGGTCGTGATCGGGCTGGGCCTCCACCGGCCGATGACCGACGCCGAAATCGAATCGATGCTTGGCCCCCACGCCGACCTCGCGGTGAACCACGACCCAGACGCGGTTCGCGAGGTGGGGACCGTCGGCGAGGCATCCGCTGGCGAGAACGGCGCAGGCGACGGCTGCCCGGTCGAGATCGGTCGGTCGGTGCTCGAGGCGGACGTCGTGTGCTCGACGGGTGTGGTCGAACCTCACCAGTACGCGGGGTTTTCCGGCGGCGCGAAGACGGTCGTCGTCGGCGCCGGCGGGGAGTCGCTGATCCGGTACACGCACGGCCCCGAGATGCTCTCCCGGGAGGGGGTTCGTCTGGGCCGAATCCGGGACAACCCGTTCCGCGAGACGCTGGACCGCGCCGGCGACCTCGCGGACGTCGCGTTCTGTCTCAACCTGACTCACGGCCCGCAGGGGGTTCTCGGCGTCGCCGCCGGGGATCATCGGGCGGTAGTGGCCGAGCTAGCGGGGGTGGCTCGAGACGCCCTCGCCATGCCGGTCGGTCACGACGCGGAGTTCGACGCGGTGGTCTGCGGGGTCGGTTCGCCCAAGGACGCGAACCTCTACCAGGCGACGCGGGGGGCGACGTACGTCGCGCTTGGCGACCGGAACCCGCTCCGACCGGGGGGCCGGCTGGTAGTTCCCGCCCTGTTGCCGGAGGGCGCTGGCCAGGGAGCCGGCGAGCGGCGGTTCTACGAGCGGCTTCGCGCGGCCGACGACGCCGATGCCCTCTACGAAGAGCTTCGGGAGGGGTACGATCCGGGCGCCCAGCGAGCGTTCGTCGTCGCCCGCGTCCTTCGTGACCACGACGTCTACGTCACCAACAGCCGGGCCGCGGCCGTCGTCGAGGAGTGTCTCATGCACGCAGAAGACGCGGTCGGAGACGCTATCGAACCCGGCAGCGACGTGCTCGTCGTTCCCGATGCGTTGAACACGCTGCTCGTGGACTGAGTCGGCTGCAGGAGACGGAGGCGTCCTTCGCCTCGGGATCGACGCTACCTCTCGGCGGCGAGCAGCCGCTGGTGTTCGGGCTTCGGACACCGGTCCTGGACGACTCGTCGCCCGGACGCTTCCGCTCGAGCGACGGCCTCGTCGTCGTGGACGCCGAGCTGGAGCCAGATGACGTCCACGTCGTCGCGTGCGAGAACTTCATCGACGATCCCCGATACCTCGTCGCTCGGCCGGAACACGTCGACGATCTCGACCTCCTCGTCGACCGCCGAGAAGGAGTCGTAGGCGTGTCGCCCGAGGACCTCGTCTGCGTTGGGATTAACCGGAATAACGTCGTACCCCTCCGTCTGAAGGTATTGCGGTATCTCGTGGGCGTCTTTGCCGGGCGTCGACGAGCACCCCACGACGGCGATGGTCTCCTTCCGGAGGATCTCCCTGATTTCGGCGTCCGTTTCTACGGGCATGTGCCCAGTTACGTCTCGGACGAAAAAAGCTCGCGGCCAGCAGTAGCCTCGCGGTTCCGGTACGCCGCCCCCGCTGCGTCGGGTCAAGGTCCGCGAAACCGAGCCGTCTCCGCGCGTGAGACCGCGTTTCAATTTTATCGCAATCGGCGTGGTGGAGACGGTATGCTCGAACGCCTCGAGGGCCGGCAGTCCGGTGCTCGACTCGCGGTCTGGATCGTCGTCGCCGTCGCGCTCACGTCGATCGCAACTGGCGTGCTCGCCATCGTAACCGAACCGACACTGCGCGGTACCGGGCTCGTGGGCGATCTCCAGGCGGCAGCGGAGTTCAGCGGCACGGTCGTCGGCTTCGCGCTGCTGGTCACCGCGTGGTGGATGCGGCGGGGGTACCGCATCGCATACCTCGTCGCCGCCCTGCTGGTCTTTCTCTCGGCGGCCCACGCGGTCGTCCAGTTTCGACTGCTCTCGATCCCCCTCGTCGTGCTCTCTCTCGGCGGATTCGTCGTCCTCGTGCTCACGAGCCAGTGGTTTACCCGATCGGCCTCGCTCACACCGACGCAACTGGGCTCGCTCACCGCGATCGTCGGCGTGCTCTGTTACGGCACCGCCGGGGCGTACGCGCTCCGAGGGGGGTTCGCCGAGCTCGAGACCGTGGTCGATGCGCTGTACTTCACGCTCGTCACCGCGAGCACCGTCGGCTACGGCGACATCCACGCAACCACCGAGGAGGCGCGACTGTTCGCCCTCTCGCTGGTCGTCCTTGGCCCGACGACCGTCGCTGTTACCGTCGGCTCGCTGCTGACGCCCATACTCGAGTCCCGACTGTCGAAAACCGGGTCCCGCGCCGTCACCGGCGACCAGACACACTGGTCCGAACACGTGGTCGTTATCGGCGGAAGCGACCGGGTCGACCCCGTCGTCGACGGCCTCGAGGGGCGAACCTCCTTCGTCGTCGTCACGGAAGACGAGGCGACGGCAGAACGCCTCGACGACCGCGGGGTGGACGTGTTCGTCGGCGATCCGACGGCGGAGGAGATCCTGCGATCGGCCGGGCTCGAGGACGCCGCGGCGGTCGTGATCGCGGCCGAGGGGGCGGTGACGCCGTACGCGACGCTCGCCGTTCGCGACGTCGCCCCCTCGATTCACCTGGTCGCCATCGCCGCGGACGGGACGGGCGACCACCTCGAGCGCCTCGGCGTCGACGTCGTCATCGACCCCCGGTCGCTGCTGGGGCAGGCAGCGGTCGATGCGGCTCTCGGGGGGACGGACAGCGGAAACGAGACCGACGGGAGCTAATCCTCGGCGTCGGCGGCCGCCCAGAGCGGGTAGAGGTCGTCCTCGATCGGGCCGGTGACCGTCTCGCCGTCGAGTTCGAGCCCCGGTTCGCCCTCGCGAACGGTTCCGATCTCGGCCGCCTCGAGTCCCGCCTCGGCGAGCGCTTCGACACACCCCTCGACGGCGTCGGCCGGGACGGTCGCGAGTAGCGCCCCCGAACCGAAGATCCGGAGCGGATCGACAGCGGCGGCCGCACACAACTCGCGCGTCTCGGGTCGGATCGGGATCGCGTCGCGGTCGACCGCGAGCCGAACGCCCGAAGCACGGGCGAGTTCGAGCAGCCCTACCGTCACGCCGCCCTCCGTGGGGTCGTGCATCGCCGACGCGTACTCGCGGACGATTCTGGCGTCGGGGACGACGCTAACTTCGGCGAGAAACGCCGTCGCGGCCTCGAGCGTGTCGTCGTCGACTGCGAGTTCGTCGCCGAAATCGGCCGCGAGGATCGCCGTCCCCTCGAGTCCCGCCGCTTTCGTGAGGATCACCCTGTCGCCGGGCTCGGCTCCGCCGGTCGGCAAAAACGTCTCCGTGGCGCCCATCGCGGTCAGCGAGAGAAGCGGGCGCTCTAAGGCGTCGACGTACTCGGAGTGGCCGCCGACGACGGTCGCGCCGACCTCGCGGGCGGCGGCGTCGATATCGCGAGTGATCGTCTCGAGGGTACCCTCGCCAGCGCTCGCGGGAAGCATGACGACGGTTGTGAGCCACCGCGGGTCGGCCCCGGAGGCGGCGACGTCGTTGCAGGCGATGTGAACGCCGAGAGTGCCGACCTGGGAGGCGGCCAGCGAGATCGGGTCCGAACTCACGACCAGCGTGCCGCCGGGCCACTCGATCGCCGCTGCGTCCTCGCCGTCGGCGGGTCCCTGGATCACCGTTTCGTCGTCACGGCCGGTGCGGCCGAAGACGACCTCGAGCAGTTCGTCCGGCCCTACCTTTCCGGGCATGTGACGAACTGGGTGGATTCGGGGTTTGTAGCTATCGAAGACCGGACGGCCCGTTTCGATGCCACGACTCACTCCTCCCGGTCGCCGTCGGCGGCCCGTGCGCCGATTCCCTCGAGCACGGGGCCGAGAGCGGCGGCGAGTTCCTCGAATCGCTCCATCGAAAGGGAGTCCGTCGTCACCCACGCGCCGTGGTCGCCGTGGATGACGCGGGTCAGATAGCCGTGTTCGAACATCCGAATCGTCGCCAGATACGACCCGAGCTGGGAGTTTCGGTAGGCCGTCTGAGCCCCAAAGCCCGACCGCTCCTGCTCGGCGAATCCGACCAGATCGGCCGTTCGATCGAGATCCGACCGAAGGTACACCTGTTCGACGGTCTCGTCGGTGAAGTACGTGATACTCCGGAGTTCGTCCCCGACGGTCGTCCGACACGCGCTCAGCAGTTCGTCCGCCCCGGTCGAGTCGAGGCTGTGCTCAGACATGCCACCACATAGCACGCCATCGACTAATACCGTATCGACACCGGCCGAGTGTGAGAGGAACACCGGTGACGACGGACGCCGCAGACTACCGCTCGTCGAGCAACGAGTCTACCAGCCGCTCGAAGCGATCGACCAGCCGCGACCCGGGATCGACCGTCACGGCCTCGAGCAGCGCTGCCGTCTCCGCGGGTCGCGCGAGCGTGAGGACGACGCGGTTACCCCGCTCGTAGCGCCGTTCGACGACGTCGCACTCGAGGAGGTTCGAGAGGTGGTGCTCGAGCGTGCTTCGCGGTAGCTCGAGATCGGCGGCCAGCTCGCCCGGTCTCGCCGAGCCGCGGGAGTAGAGCGCGGTTACGATCGCGCCCGCGGTCTCCCGGCGCACCATCGCGAGGGCGTCGCGCTCCCACTCGTCGTACGTCGGCGGGTAGTAGTGCGTGCGGCCGAAGCGCTCGTGGCGGACGACCTCGTCGGCGTCGATGAGTCGCCGGACGTGGTACTGGACCTGCCCGGGCGCGAGCGAGAGGTCGCGAACGAGGGCGTTGAAGTGAACGCCGGGATCGCTCGCGATGGCCGTTCGGATCCGTCCGCGGGTCTCGCTCATCGGGACTCCTCCGTCTCTTCAACGCCGCGGGAGCCCTCCTCGAGCGAGCCAACCGCGACCACGGCCACGATCAGCAGGCCGGCGATGAGAACGTCGAGCAGGTGCTCGATGGTGTGGTGGGCGTCCATCGGAACGTAGCCGAGAACGGTGCCCGTGCCGACGATCGGCCGGAGCACCAGCGCGCCGAGCGCGGCGGTAATCAGGAGATACGGAAGCGACCGGCGGCGACGATACGCCGACAGCGCGAGCGTAAACACCACGAGCGAGCCGATCCCCGAGAGCGCCAACAGCAGTGCGAGATGCCAGTCGACGGACCCCGACCCGACGGTACTCTCGAGGAGACGGGGCTCGAGCGCGTCGACCCCCGGCCCACTCGAGGCGGCCGGGGCCGAGACAGCATACATACACGGTCTTACGGCTGCCCCCTGATGTGGTGCTCGGTTTTTCGACGACCGTACCAGGGGCGCGACTCGAGGATCGAGTTCACTGGGCTAATCCTCGGCGCGAAGCCCCGCGAGCGACTCCTCGCCGATCTCCTCGAGGACGTGCTCGTGAAACGCCTGCAGGGCCGCGCTCTCGTCTTCGGCGAGCACGACGTCGCTGGCCGACAGCGTCGCCAGCCCGAACGCCCGCGGCGTCGGCGAGTCGACGAGCGTTCGTTCGACGGCAAACTCTCCCGCGTCGATCCGCGAGACGATCTCCTCGATCTCGGCGACGTTGAGTTTGTCCGTGAGGATTTCGCGATAGGTCTCCTCGATCACCGCGAACTCCTCGAGGTCCTCGGCGAACCCGAGCAGCATCTCGCTCGAGACCTGCTGTTCGGCGGCGGACTTCTCGTAGCCCTTGTAGCGCTTGAGGATCATCAGCGAGCGGGTCGCGTTGATCCGGAAGTACCGCTGGAGGAGGTCGGTCCCCGCCAGCGCCCGGCGAAGCTGTTCGCGGACGCGCTCTGGGTCGAGGTCAGCGAGCACGCCCTCGAGATCCACCTTTCGGTTGAGCGGCATCGAGAGCACGAAGCCGTTGTCGGCGACAGCGACGCGAACGTTCGCGGTGGCCTCGTCGGCACACCGGGCGGCGAGCAGCCGCGAGAAGCCGTCGTTGACCTTCCGGCCGTAGTTCGAGTGGACGTAGTAGTGGCGCTCGTACTCCGCGCGGTCGCGTTCGACCTCGATCGCGAGTCGCGCGTCGGTGCTCACGCTGTCGGCCCCCGCGTACCGGATCTGGTAGTCGAACAGCCGCGCGATGGCGCGAACCGCGTCGTCGTCGAGTGGAAATGTCCGGAGCCAGCGACGGACCGCCGGGGGGCCACCGTCCTCGTAGCGCTCGCACAGTTCCCGCTGGAAGGCGAGGATCTCACAGCCCATATCGTACGACAGGGGGAGCCGTTCGGAGTACCACGAGGGGACCGTCGGACGCGCCCCCGTCCGGTCGACGTACACCTTCGACCCCCGTCGGTAGCGGTACTCGAAGTGGCTGCCGCCGAGGACGAACACGTCGCCCTTCTCGAGCGTGTCGAGGTAGTTCTCGTCCAGTTGGCCGACCCACTCGTCGGTTCCCCTCGTGAGGACGTCGCAGCTAAAGGAGTCGGGAATGGTGCCGATGTTGGTCATGTAGATGACGCGGGCCAGTCGGCCCCGCTTGCCGATCAGCGGTTCGCCGACCGGAAACTCGGGGTAGTGGTACTCGCCGTCGGGCGGGTCGTTCTCGTCGCGCCAGATCTTCGCGTAGACGTTTCGATCCTCCATGCCCGCGTAGGCGGCGGTGAGATAGCGAAACAGGGTTTCGAACGCCGCCTCCGAGTAGTGCCGATAGGGGTACGCCCGCCGGAGGATCGCTTTCACTTCGCGTTCCGGGCGAATCGACGCGATCGCCATCCCGTACACGTGCTGGGCGGCGACGTCGTGGGCGCTCTCGGGGATCGAAACGGAGTCGACGAATCCCTCCTGGGCCTTCTTGAGCATCACGGCACACTCGAGCAACTCGTCCCTGTCGAGCGCGATCACCCGTCCCGTGACGGTCTGGCCGACGCGGTGGCCCGCCCGCCCGACCCGCTGGAGCATCGCCGCGACGGATTTGGGCGAGCCGACCTGTACCACCATATCGACATGGGGCATGTCGATGCCGAGTTCCAGCGAGGTCGAGGTGGTGACGACCTCGAGTTCCCCCGACTTCAGCTTCTCCTCGATCCCCTGACGAACCTCCTTCGAGAGACTGCCGTGGTGACAGCCCGAGTTCTCCTCGTCGTAGGCGTCGTAGCGCTCGCGGAGGTTGTGGAGGACGCGTTCGGCGCCAGACCGGGTGTTGGTGAACACGAGGGTGTTCGTGTGTTCCTGAATGTGGTCGTGGAGCAGGCGGTAGAATCTGTCCTGGACGAGGCCGCGAGACGCGTTGATCAGGTCGTCCGCGGGCGACTCGAGTTCGAGATCGAACTCGCGGGCGAAGCGGGCGTCGACGATCTCGTACTCGCGGGGGTCGGAGCTCGAGTCCCCAGCCGTCGTCACGTCTTCGGCGTCGACGTTACAGCCGACCAGGAACTCGGCGACCTCGGATAGCGGCTCGATCGTTGCAGAACAGCCGATCCGCGTCACGTCGTGGTCGACCAGTGCCTCGAGTCGTTCGAGGCTCACCGCCAGGTGGGTGCCGCGCTTGTTCGCCGCCAGCGAGTGGATCTCGTCGACGATGACGTACTCCACCGTGCGAAGCTTCTCGCGGAATTTCGGCGAGTTGAGCAGGATCGCGAGCGTCTCCGGGGTCGTGTTGAGGATGTGGGGCGTCTCCTCGAGCATCTGTTGGCGCTCGTAGGAAGTGGTATCGCCGTGGCGGATCGCGTGGCGGATCTCGCCCATCGGCTCACCGCGGTCGGCGACGATCTCCTCGATCCCCTCGAGTGGCTCAGTGAGGTTGCGGTGGATGTCGTTCGCGAGGGATTTCAGCGGCGAGACGTACAGACAGTAGACCGAGTTCTCGAGGCCGTCGTCGCGTTCTCCTCCGGAACTTCCGCCGTCGGCCGCTCTCACTTCCCGATCCCGGCGATACAGTTCGTTGATGATCGCGGTAAACGAGGCGAGCGTCTTCCCGGAACCGGTGGGGGCCGCGATCAGCGTGTTCGTCCCCTCGTCTATCAGCGGGATCGCGCCACGCTGGGGTGGCGTGAAGAAGCCGCCGTTCTCGGGGACGAACTCGCCGAACTCCCGAAGCCACCACGCCTGAACCGCGGGCTCGAGACGGGCGAACGCCTCCCGGTCCGCGAGATCGGCGTCGGGATCGAAGGGAAGATCCGCGGCGGGAATCGGCAGGTCGTGCCCGTCCATACCGGACCGTCGAACGCGGACGCCAAGAGGGTTTGGCCGGCGGAGCGAAAGTGAACGCAGCACTCGAGATCGGACCGAACCGTTATACGGCTCCGGGTTGGGTTCACGAATATGCGCGTCACCTTTCTCGGAACGGGTAGTGCGATGCCGACCGGCGAACGGTTCCAGACCGGTATTCTCGTTCAGGAAGACGGCCACACGCTGCTCGTCGACTGTGGCTCGGGCGTGCTCCACCGGCTTCAGCAGTCCGGCGTCGGCTACGAGAACGTCTCGAGCGTGCTGCTCACTCACCACCACCTCGACCACGTCGCCGACCTCCTCCCCCTGATGAAAGCCCGCTGGCTGGCCGGCGAGGAGCACATCGAGGTCGTCGGCCCGCAGGGAACGAAGGCGCTGGTCGACGGCCTCCTTGGAGTCCACGAGTACATGCAGGACAAACTCGAGATCCAGGTTCGGGAGGTCGTCCCCGGCGAGTTTTCGGTCGCCGGCTTCGACGTCTCGGCCTACGAGACCCGCCATTCGCTGCCGTGTCTGGCCTATCGCTTTGGCGACCGGTTTACCTTCAGCGGCGACAGCGAGGCGTTCGCGGGGCTGGCGAACTTCGCCGACGGCTCGGCCGTGCTCGCCCACGACTGTTCGTTCCCCGACGACGTCGACGTCTCGAACCACCCGACGCCGGAACAACTCGGCCGCGAACTGGCCGGCTGTGAGATCGGCCGCGTCTATCTGACCCACCTCTATCCGCACACGCAGGGCCGCCACACCGAGATGCGTGACTCGCTCGCCGAGCACTACGGCGGCGAGATCAGGTTCGCCGAGGACCTGCAAACGGTCTCGATCGAGTAACCCGCAGGGTCACGTTGACTACGCGCCGAGTTCCTCGAGCGGCGGCAGGACCTCGAGTTGTTGAAACAGCCCGAGGGCGTCGTAGCTCGTCCACGCTTCCACGATCCTCCCGTCCTCGAGGTGGTAGATCTGCATCCCCGACACCGAAACGCGTTCGCCGGTCGGTTCCACTCCAAGCAACTCGCCGTCGTGCGTGCCCGTCGCCGTATACCGAAGCGCGACGGCGTCTCCGTCGGCGATCACGTCGTTGACCGCGTACGTCAGGTCGGGGAACGCCGCCCGGTACGTCTCGACGAACTCCCTGTACTCGTCGCGGCCGCGCGGTTCGTCGGGCGCTGACGGATCGTGTAGCACGAACGAGTCCGCGAAGAGTTCGTCGATAACGTCGACGGCTCCCTCGGTCCAGATCTCCTCCGGGTCGCGCCGGACGAGTTCGATTGTCTCAGTCGTCATGGTATTCTCACCGTTCCGGCCGTCGCCACGGGGCGAGGCTCGCCGTCTGCACCGGCGGCCGCCGGAAAGAGTGGAAGTTACCACGAGCAGGATCGTAAGCCTATCCGGCCCCGAGTAGTCCTGTTAGTACTGGGATAACAACAGCTATATCCACGTTCGTTAGTAAGCTCCTCACAACAGATGACGATGTCGCCCACGAGCGGTGGTCCCCGGTGAGCCTCCCCGAACGCGTCTCCGCGGTGATCACGACGCACAGCAAGATCGTTCTCGTTGCTCTTCTGCTGACGACGGCGCTGATCGGTGCGGGAGTAACGATGCTGGACGACGACTCCTCGCTCGAGCAGTTCGAGAGCGACTCCGAGGAGGGCCAGGCCGCAGAGTACATCAGCGAGAACTTCACCGTCGAGGAAGCCGAGAATACGTCGACAGTGCAGTTGATCGTGCGCGACGACGACGCCCTCTCGACGGAGTCGCTGATCAGGTCACTCGAGTTCCAACAGGCGATCAGAGCTCACGAGACGATCGGTCCGACGCTCGTCGAGGACGATCCGACGATGGGCATCGAGAACATCGTCGCGACGAGCGCGATCCGCGGTCAGCAGGCCGACGAACTGGCCGACCGCGGCGCCGAACTCGAGAACCGGAGCGAGGAACTCAACGAGACGGCGGCCGACCTCGAGGCTCGCGGCGAGGCGCTCGAAACCGAACAGCAGGAACTCGAAGAGCGAGGTGGCGAACTCGAGGCGCGAGCCGACGAACTCGAGGAGCAGAGCGCGGAGCTGGAAGTCGCGCTGGACGAAACCGTCGCCCTCCAGACGGAGTACACCGAGCTGAACGTCTCCTACGAGCAGGGCGAGGTCGGGGACGAGGAGTACCAGCAGCAGGCGGCCGCGTACGAGGGGCAGTTCGAGGATCTCGAGACCGAGACGACGGCACCGCTCGACGACGAGCAGGCCGCCCAGTTCGCGGCGGCGATGGAGAACGCCCGGGCGGTACAGGACCAGCTCGTGCTCCTCGAGTACCAGTACGAGAGCGGCGAGATTTCCGAGGCCGAGTACAACCAGCAGTCCGCCGAACTCGAGGACCAGCTCGAGGACGTCTACCTGCAGGGAACCCAGGGTGTCCTCGCCGAGGAGTACGAACGACTCGAGGAGGACCAGCAGGAGCTCGAACAGCGAGGCGACGAACTCGAGGCCGAGGGCGAACAGCTCGAGGCGGATCAACAGGAACTCGAGGCGCAGTTCGAACAGCTCGAGGCGGATAGCGAACGGCTCCAGGAGGACCAGCGGGAGCTCGAGGAGGCCGGCTCCCCGTCGCTCGAGGAACAGATCGAGGCGCTCGAAGAGATGGACGACGACGAGTTCGAGGAGCTGATCCAGGACACCCTCTCGGAGGACTCCACCGCGGCGCTGGCGCTGATGCCGACGGGCTACGAACCGGGATCGACGGAGGCCGACGCCCGGATGATGTTCGTCACGCAGTCGACCGACGGCGAGGGGATGCCCGAGATGGGCGAGGTCGGGAGCGACGTCATCGACACGCAACTCGACCTGCGCGAGTTGGCCAACCAGCAGGATCAGGAGTACGTCGTCTTCGGCTTCGGCATCATCTCCGACGAGATCGACCGCTCGATGGGTGACAGCCTGGCGATCGTCGGTCCGCTGGCGCTACTGTTCGTCGTCGTCGCGCTGTTCGTCGCCTACCGCGACCCGCTGGACATCGTCCTCGGCGTAGCCGGCATTATCGCCGTCCTCGTCTGGACGTTCGGATTCATGGGCTGGGCGGGGATCGCGTTCAATCAGATGTTCGTCGCGGTCCCCGTCCTGCTGATCGGGCTGTCGATCGACTACGCGATTCACGTCTTTATGCGCCACCGAGAACAGCGCGAGGCAGACGGCGTTAGCGGCAGCGTTCGGGGCTCGATGACCGTCGCCCTCGCCGGCGTCGGCGTCGCGCTCGTCTGGGTGACCGCCACCACGGTCATCGGCTTCCTCTCGAATCTCATCAGTCCGATCGGCCCGATCCGCGAGTTCGGCGTCGTCAGCGCCGTCGGCATTCTGGCGGCGCTGCTGATCTTCGGCGCGCTCGTCCCCGCGGCGAAGGTCGAGATCGATTCGTTCCTCGAGTCCCGCGGCTACGACCGGCGAAAGCGTGCGTTCGGCACCGGCGGCGGCCGGTTCAGCGACGTCCTTTCGGTCGGGTCGGTCGCGGCACGAAAGGCCCCGCTCGCCGTGTTGCTCGCGGTCCTCCTGCTCACCGCTGGCGGCGTCTACGGCGCGAGCCAGGTCGACACCAGCTTCGAGGACGAGGACTTCCTCGCCGAGGACCCGCCCGCCTGGACAGAGCGCCTGCCCGGGCCGCTCAGTCCCGGCGAGTACCAGGCCAAGGCGGACCTCGAGTACGTCAACGAGAACTTCCAGCGCGAGGACGCCGAGGCCCAGATACTCGTCAGGGGCGAGGTGACCGACGACGAGACCCTGGAACGGGTGCGTGCCGCCGAGGACGCCGCCGCCGACAGCGACAGCGCCTACACGCTCGCCAGCGGCGACGCCGACGTGCGGAGCCCGCTCTCGGTGATGGAAGACACCGCAGCCGAAAACGAGTCGTTCAACGAGTCGTTCCACGCCGCGGACACCGACGGCGACGGGATCCCCGACCGGAACCTCGAGTCGCTGTACGACGAACTGCTCGAGGCCAATCCCGGGGCTGCCGACGTGGTCTATCAGAACGCCGACGGCGAATACGAGGCGATCCAACTCGTCGTCGCCGTCCGCGGGGATGCGCCGACGAACGATGTTACCGACGACATGCGAGCCATCGCGGCGGACTTCGACGACGACGGGGGCGATAGCCGCTGGAGCGCCACCGCAACCGGGGGTCCGATCGTCAACCACATCGTCGAACAGGATCTGCTCGAGACGGTGCTCGAGAGCCTGCTGATCACGCTCGTCGCGGTGTTCGCGTTCCTCTCGGTCGCCTACTGGCTGACCGGCAACAGCGCCTCGCTGGGGGCGGTGACCCTCTTGCCCGTGGCGTTCTCGGTCAGCTGGATCCTCGGCACGATGTACCTGATCGGGATGCCCTTCAACGTGCTCACGGGGATGATCACCAGCCTCACCATCGGGCTCGGCGTGGCGTACAGCATCCACATCAGTTCCCGGTACACGCTCGAACTCGAGCGCCAGGGCAACGTCTGGACGGCGATGGAAACCACGGTGACCGGCACCGGCGGCGCGCTGCTCGGCAGCGCCGCGACCACGGTCGGCGGCTTCGGCACGCTGGCGCTCGCAATTTTGCCCGTCCTCCGCCAGTTCGGCATCATTACCGGGCTCACGATCATCTACGCCTTCCTCGCGAGCGTGATCGTTCTTCCCTCCCTGCTGGTGCTCTGGACGCGCTACTTCGGCCCCGACGTCTCCTTCGACGCCACACGGGCCGGTGCGAGCGCGCCAGCGGCCAGCGACGGCGGCCGGGACGAACCCGCCGCCTCGAGCGGGGGTGAGGACCGGTGACCTCCGAAACCGACGCCGTCGAGGCGTTCGAGCGACTGGGGCTGACCAGCTACGAGTCGAAGGTGTTCATCGCCCTCCAGCGTCTGGGATCGGGAACCGCCCGCGACGTCGCCGGGGTCGCCGACGTTCCTCGCTCGCAGGTGTACAGCGTCGCCGACAGCCTCGAGTCCCGCGGCTTGCTCGAGGTCCAGCAGTCGAGTCCGATCCGGTACCGGCCGGTGAGCCTCGAGGAGGCTCGGAACACCCTCCGCGACCGCTTCGAGAGCGAGCAGGAACGCGCCTTCGAGTACGTCGAAACGGTCCGCGAGGAGACCGGGGGCGAAGAGGAACAGGAGGACATCTGGACCGTCCGCGGGCGGGACCGCGTCGACGACCGCGTCGTCGACCTGCTCTCGGACGCCGACGACCGGATCCTGTTCGGGACTCGTCTTCCGGCGCTGCTCACCGACGAGGTGCGAGATACGCTCGAAGAGCGGGCGGCCGCCGGCGTCGACGTTGCCGGCGTGAGCAGTTCGGCGGACGTCCGGAGCCGACTCGAGGCGCTCGCGGGGGTGGCGGCGTTCTCGCCGCCCGATCACCGCGCCGACGACGATCGGTCGGGGCGGATCGTCCTCGTCGACGACGACACTCTGCTGCTGAGCGTCGTCGACGACGACGGGAGCGAGACCGCGATCTGGAGCGCCGGATCGCTGTTCGCATCGGTGTTGATCCAGTTGATCGAGGCCAGCGACGAAGCGCTCAGGTAGAGACGAAATGCGACTCACAGAGTCGGAAAACGACGTCTAGGGACCGCGTTCGGCGGAGTGGAAACCGAACTACTCGAGCCGGTAGCGCAACAGCGCGGCGATCCCTCCCAGGTTCGAAAGCTGCTGGCCGGGCGGGAACTCGCTCGAGAACACCGTGACCTCGCCGCCTTTCTGTTCTGCCGTGCGCACCACGTCGTCGACGTCGATGGTCCACTCGCCGTCGGGGCCGCGCTCCTGGCGGAGTCGGTCGTCGACGATCAACAGGCGCTCGATGGCGCCGTACTCGGCGGCTTTTTTCACCTCTTCGGGGCCGTACGCCGCCTTCGCACCCTCGGCGATCCGCTTCGTGAGTTCGTCGATCGCCGCGGCCTCGCTCTCGATCCGGGTCTCCTGCTGGACGTCCGCGACAGCCCCCCGCTTCAGGACCTCGTGGACCCCGCGGTCGCCGACGCCGGCGGTGTCGACCATCGTGATCAGCTCCGCGACCTCGGGTTCGTTCTTCTCGAGGTACTTCCTCGCGTCCTGTTTCGTGAAGCCGGGACCGGCGAGGATGATCGCGTCGACGTCCATCCGCTTGAGCACCTTCGCGAGTTCGGCGAACAGCTCCGAGCGCTCGCGGGCGTACTCGCCCTTCCCGGTGGGGCCGGTTATCGTCGCCCGCTCCTCGGTGCCGTACTGGGCGACCGTGTGAACGAACGCCTGTCCCTCCTCGACGGTGGCGATGGCGACGTCGGGGTTCTCCGTCGACGCCTCGGCCTCCTCGAGGCGGGCCTCCTGGTCGGGCTTGAACCGCTTGTCGATCGAGAGCTCCTCGCGCTCCTCGATGTTGAGGGTGTGATGAAAGCCGAGTTGGTCCTCCCGCGAGCAGGCGACGATCTCGCCGCCGACCCGCAGGCGGTTGGCGAACTTATGGAACTCGATCGTGTCGACCGCGATGGCGACCCACATGTGCTCGCGCTCGCCGCCCGTGTCGCGCATCTGTTCGTCGTTGCGCTGGATCCGGCGGGTCGTGTCGCCCGCGACGCGGTCGCCCGGCTCTAAGACGTACTGGAGGTGCCAGAGGTCGTCGAGGCTCTCGGGGACGACCGTCACCCGCTCGCGTCCGCCCTCGAGCGGTTCCCGGCTTTTGATCTGCATATCCAGAAGTGAGCCCGCGCGGACCAAGTGCGCTCTGGTCTCGCCTGTAGCTTGTGTGGAATGGAACCAACCCACACTATATTTTTTAGATACTGTTTTCAAGAAAAATGTTTATCCAATTAGAGGTTAATATACTCTCGAAGACTGATGGCAACCGAAGTACCCGAAACACCCGACGCACAGTTTCCCGAGACGGACCACGCACCCGCCGAGACGAGCACCGGACTGGACGAGAACGTGCTCGGAGCGCTCGCGTACCTGTTCGCGTTCGTGAGCGGCCTGCTCGTCTACTTCCTCGAGGACGAGAACGAGTTTGCGCGCTATCACGCCGCCCAGAGCATCGTGCTCTCGGCCGCCGGCTTCGCCCTGGCGGTCGGATTCAGCGTGATGAGTTCGGTCGTCGCGCTCGTTCTCGGCGAGATCCCGCTGCTAGGTCTCCTCGTCGGCCTCGGGATGCTGTTCGTCTCGGCCGCCCTGGGGCTGATCGGACTGGTGCTCTGGCTCTACCTGATGGTGTCGGCGTTCAGAGGCAAGCGGACACGGCTCCCGGTCGTGACGAACGTCGCCGAGACCCACCTGCTCTGACGATTCTCGTTTTTCAGCTTCGAAGTTCCTGGAGCGTGTCCTTCGCCTTGTCGACGGCCGTCTCGAACGTCTCCTCGAGTTCCTCGACGGAGCGCTCGACGTACCGGACCCGTTCTTTGGGAACCCGGCGGACGACGTCGTTACCCTCCTCGTCGGTCCCGTAGGCGAACAGCCAGTGGCCCTGGAAGTAGGCGATGTGGTCGTTGTCGACGGTGACCTCCTCGGGGTCGCCGTCGGTCGGTTCGTAGACGATCGTCGCCGTGCCGACCTCGCGGTCGGAGCCCTGCGTATCCGGATCCACCATAGAGACGGCGTCCACGGCCGCCGGGGTAGGGCTGACGCAGGCAGGTGCAGCCTCAGCCGGTGTGACGGAGCCTGCCAAGACGGTATGAGCGGTCCGATTCGGCGGCGTGGGTCGGCGGCGCGGTCCGGTGGAGAGGGCGCCTATCAGGCCCGCTATCTATCCGTGCTGCGGTCAGTCGCATATATTTAACTAGATGGTTAAATATTAGGGCGGCGTACACTCAACCGGATGGTTGAACGACAGGCGGACGAGCCGGATCTCGACGCGATCTTCGGAGCGCTGGCCCACCCGACCCGACGGGCGCTGCTCGAACAGTTGGCCACCGGTCCCTCGAGCGTCGGCGAACTCGCGGACCCCCACGACGTCTCGCTGGCGGCGGTGTCGAAGCACTTGCAGGTACTCGAGGACGCGGGCTTACTCGAGGTCGAGAAAGATGGACGGGTTCGACGGTGTCACCTCGAAGCCGCCCCGCTTTCGGCCGCGTTCGGCTGGCTGACCCGGTACCGCGTCTTCTGGGAAGACCGGCTCGACGCGTTAGCCATCCACCTGGAGGACGAAGACCAATGACCGCAGACGAAACCGAACTCACAGATTTCGACCCGAGCGACTACGACATGACCATCACGCGGACGTTCGACGCGCCACGAGAGCGCGTGTTCGAAGCCTGGACCGACCCCGAAAAGGCCGAGGAGTGGTGGGGGCCGACGGGATTCACGAGCACGGTCCACGAGCTAGACGCCCGCCCCGGCGGTTCCTTCCGCGTCGACATGCACGCCCCCGACGGCACCGTCTACCCGGACGCCGGGGAGTTCCACGAGGTCGAGCCACCCGAACGGCTCGTGATGACCAGCCGGGCGTTCGAAGACGAGGACGGCAGCTACGGACTCGAGGTGTCCAACACCGTCACCTTCGCCGACCGCGACGGGAAGACGGTGCTGACGCTCGAGGCGGAGGTCGTCACGGCGACGCCGGAGGTGGCCGAGGCGCTCGAGGGGATGGAGGAGGGCTGGAGCCAGAGCCTCGACAAGCTCGACGAACAGCTGGCGGCTCACTGATCGACGGAGGTTGGCGGAGGCGTGCCCCTCGTTATTCGTCTTTGATCCGGCTCCCACCCGGCGGCAGGAAGTGCGCAATTTTGTCCGGACTGGCGATCTTGCGGACGAACGACTCGTCGGTGAAGCGCTCGCGCAGCCGGCGGTAGATCCGCTTTGCAACGTCGCCCTGGGCGAAGCGGCCGGGTTCGACTTCGATCGTCGTGACGGCCTTTCCCTCGAGCGACGACGGCGGTCCCCCGATCACGCGGGTGTAGGGCTCACACTGGATGCCGACGGCGGCACCGACCGGCGTATCGTCGAGGTAGCGCCGATCCCCGCGAACCGCGAACCCGCCTTTCTCGAGGTACTCGCCGCTCTCGGGGGTCTTGGACACCTGATCGGAGTCCACCACGTAGACGTCGTCCGCGTAGCGGCCGTCCTTCCACACCGAGGAGTAGGAGACGGCGAACTGGGCGGCCTCCTCGATACTCGTTTCGGGGATCTCGATGTCCGAGGAAGACGCCTCGCTGGGGTCGGTCGCTTTCAGCACCGTAACGGGACCACCGTGGGCCTGCGTGTGGAGCACCTTGTCGCCGCGCTCTAAGTACTTCTTCACTAACTCCTCGTTCTGGTCTGCGTTTCGCCCGCCGATGACGAGGAAGCCGTCGCTGGTGTGGAACCACCGGAACCGGCCGTACCACGGCTCGTTCTCCCGGATCGGGATCGAGGGCTCGTTGAGCCAGTCGGTCGCTTCGGCCTCCTCGTCTCCCTCGTCGTCCGGCTCTCCGGCGTCGTCGGCCTCCCAGGCGTCCCGCTGGCGCTCGATCTCCGCGAGTTCCTCGCGGGTGTCCTCGATGGCGGCGAGCGCGCCCTCCTTCTTCTCGGCGATGGCCTTCGCTTCGGTGTAGAGCCGGTCGGCGTTCTGCTCGACACCCTGGCTCGCGTCGAGTTCGACGTACTCGTCGTCGATCGCCACGGTGACGGTTCCCTCGCTCTCGTCGAACTCGAGGACCGCCTCGGCGGCCTCGATCCCCCGTTCTTTCCCCTCATCGAAGGTCTCGGCGATTTCGGCCCACGGCCGGTCCTGGGCGCGGGCGTTCTGGATCGTCGAGAGGATCTCGTCGACCAGTCCGTAGTTCGCGTACAGGAGTTCGGCCTGCTCGCGGGTGTCCTCCGCCTGCCGCTCGAATCCCTCGATCGCCCCCTGCTGCTGGTCGATGATCCGCTCGTGTTTGGCGATCCGCTCCTCGAAGTCCGGGCGCTGGCTCGTCGGGTCCGGCTCGTCGGCCTCGAGATCCAGCCGGAAGAAGTAGTCGTCGAGCGCCGCGAGGAAGGAGTCGTACGCCTCGGCGGGGAGTTCGGCGTGCTCCTCGAGCGGGAACGGGGTGACGTCGACGACTGTCTCGGGAGTCGCCTCCTCGCCCCGTTCGTTTTCCTCCGTATCCTCGAGGTAGAGCCGCGGATCGAAGTTCCCATTTCGCACGTCGAGCGCGAGCCGTTCGATCGCCTCGTAGATTCGGTCGTACTCTGCCTCCCCTGCCTCCGTGATATCCATCGCCTTCTCGACGCCCGCGCGGGTGCAGACCTCCTCGGCGTACAGTCCGCCGAAGTTGAGCTGGGTCGCCAGCGTGCGCACGACGTCAGTGTCGGAGTCGTCCATCTCGTGGTCGAAGGCCTCCCGCGAGACCGACAGCGGATTCGTCCGGGAGTCGGGGAACTCGTAGCGCGAGCCGGGGACGACGGTTCTGGACTTCAGGCGAACTGTCTCGAGGCAGTCGATCACCTCGTACTCGCCGTCGGTCACCGCGACGTTGCCCTGGCCGAACAGTTCGACGATGATCCTCGTGGTGCCGTCCTCGCGCTCGAAGACGAACTCGAGGATGCGGTCGAACTCGAACTGCTCGACGCCGACGAAGTCAGCCCCCGACAGGCGGTTGCGAAGCATCATCGCGAACTGGGGCGGCCGGCCGGGGGCGTCGGGCACCCGCTCGGGGGCGACGGTGTGGGCGCGTTTGATCTCGCCGACCTCGAGGACGAGCTCGAGGCGACCGCGGTCGAAGTCGCGCATCTTCAGGCGCACGAGGTCGTCGCCGTAGAGGTAGGCCTTGTCGACCTTCGCTCCCTCGTAGGCTCCGAGTTCCCGGACGAGGGCGGCGAGGTCGACGCTCGTAAGTTCCCGCTTGGGATCCATACCGTACCTGCCGGGTCCGATCAAAAAGACGTGTCGCTCTGGGCCGGGGGTTAGCGGTCCTCGACCGCTGAGAGCGCGTTCACGCGTCCGGCGCCGCGTTCGGGATCGCTCTCTCCCGCATCGCCGTCCGCGCTCCCCTTGACGAACCGTTCGATCCGGTTCGAGTTCGCGTCGGGCTCGAGTTCGCGAAGCAGGCCCACGATGCCGGCGACCTGGGGGGCAGCCATCGAGGTGCCGGCCATGTATGCGTACCCGCCGCCGGGGACCGTCGATAGCACCAGGTTCGTCGGGTACGGCCACTCGACGTCCGCATCGGGATCGAGAGACTTCTCCTCGGTTTCGTACCCGCCGCCGGGTGCGGCGACGTCGACCTGGCCCTGCCCGTAGTTCGAGTAGAAGGCCAGTTCGTCGTTCGGCCCGGTTGCACTGATACTCATCGTCGCGGGGAGATCACTCGGCGTCACGAAGTGGCCGCCCTGCAGGTCGGTTTCGCTGTTCCCCGCCGACGCCGTGAGGACCGTTCCGCTGGTGGCCGCGTACTGGTAGACCGGCGTCAGGACGCCCCGATAGCCGCCCGCGTTGAACTCCGGCGGGAGCGGCTGCGTTCCGAGGCTCAGGTTCGCCGCGTCGGCACCGATCTCGGCCGCGTAGACGACGGCGTTGAGGAGGTCTTCGGTCGTCGTCACGAGCACCGGATCGTCCTCGGGGTCGTCGGGTTCGACGAAGTAGAACATCTGTAACGAGACGAGTTCGGCGTCGGGTGCGGTGCCGATCACGCCCACCTCGCCCGTTGCGGCTGCGGTTCCAGCGACGTGTGTCCCGTGGCCGTGCGGATCGCCCTCGTGGGGGAGGACCTCGCCCTCTCTGAACCTCGCGCTCAGCTCCGTGTTGACGTTTCCGAGATCCGGATGACCGTCGTCGATTCCGGTGTCGATGATCGCGATGCGCGTGCCGGACCCGGTCGCGTACTCGTGGGCCGGAACGGCCTCGGTGACGTGCTTGTCCCACTGCAGGTCGTACAGCGCCGGTTCCTCCTGCCCGACAGCGGTCGCGGCCGCCGCGGGCGCTTCGAACTCGAGGCGCAGGTTCGATGTCGCGTGCGAAACGCCGTCGACCGACTCGAGGTCGCTCGGTGCCCCGCCGGTGACGGCGTACACCTTACCGTCGAGGATCTCGCGGCGAACGGTGTATCCCGCCCGCTCGATACGCGTGCGAACGTCGCCGTCGTCCGTGGCTACCAGCGCCGTTTCGGTTCGCTCGGCCGCGGTAACCGACCCCGCCGCTCCGAGTGTTAGTGCCCCTGCTGCAACTCCGTGGATGAACGTTCGTCGTTTCATGTGTGTCTGCACGTGAGTATGAGAATCCCACGCACCGATGGGAATGTTGAACAGCGATTACTTATTGATTCCGGACGATTTCATGGGATGAAAAACGTATGCGCAGATGGAGTATCGACTCCCCGTTCACGCGGCCGATAGTTTTCCAGTGGTAGCCGTTGTCTGTACACGGCATGCCGTCACTCGCCGAGGTGCTCGTCGTTGCCACGGTGGCGGGCTGTGCCACGGGCCTCGGAGCCGTCCCGACGCTGTTTACCGAGCGCGTGAGCCACCGCGTCTACGACGGCGCGCTCGGCTTCGCCGGCGGGATCATGACCGGCGCGGCGGTGTTCGCGCTCGTCGTCCCCGGCCTCGAACTGGGCTCGCCCTGGGAGGTCGTCCTCGGGGTCCTCGTCGGCGGCGGCTTCCTGCTCGTCGCGAACGCCGTCCTGCCGCACCTTCACCTCCGGTTCGGACGGGATCGGCTCGAGGGAACCGCCGCGCTCGAGGTCGAACCCGGAAACGAGGACGCCGTCGACGACCGGCGACGCGCCCTCCTCGTCGGCAGCGCGGTGACGATTCACAACGTTCCCGAGGGGCTCGCCGTCGGTATCGCCTTCGCCAGCGGCGAGGCGGGGCTGGGGCTCGCGATCGCGACCGCGATCGCCGTCCAGAACGTCCCTGACGGGTTCGCGATGGCCGTTCCGGCGGTTCGAGCGGGCGTCTCGCGGCCGCGGACTCTGCTCTACACCACGCTGTCGGGCGGGGCCCCGGAGCCCCTCGCCGCCGCCGTCGGCTTCTCCCTCGTAGTCGTCGTCACCGGCCTCTTTCCGCTCGCCGCCGGGTTCGCCGCGGGCGCGATGATCGCCGTCGTCTTCCGCGAACTCGTCCCCTCGAGTCACGGTCACGGCTACGCCGACACCGCGACGGCGACGTTCGTCCTCGGGTTCGCCGTCATGCTCGTCGTCGACACCGTTCTCGCCGTCTGAACCGACTCGAGGCGGGAGTCTCGCGTCACCGGCACACCGGCGCGCGAACGCGGTCGCTCGGCGTCGGTGGCGGTCGTGATCATCGCCGTCGGCCGACTGTCGCTACGCGTGGCCGACTTGCGTTCCGGGTAGCGAACTGTTATGTAGCTCCGGCATACCGTACACGGTATGGATGGGGCTGGACCGATTTCCCCGCAGCGGACACTATCGACGGCACAAACGATACTCTACGTCGACGGGGATGCGGCCACTCGTGAGACGGCAAAACGCGAACTCGGTGACGGTGACGAGCGGACCACGATCGAGGCGGTAGCGACTGCCACGGAGGCGCTCGAGGTGCTCGAAGCGGAAACGATCGACTGCATCGTGACGGAACTCGACGTCGGTGTGGGGACCGGCGTCGACTTCCTGGACGATCTCGACGCCCAATACCCGGACGTTCCGGTGCTCGTGTTCACGAACGTCGGGAGCGAAACGCTCGCGAGCGAGGCGATATCGGCGGGGGTGAGCAACTACCTCCAGAAGGGTGCAACGCCCGCCGACTTCGACGTGCTGGCGACACAGATCGACGATGCGGTGGCCCGGCGACAGATCCAACGAGAGATGAGCCACGGCTTCCTCGCCATCGAGGCCGCGAACGAGGGCGTCTGCCTGCTGGATGCGAGCGAACAGCTCATCTACGTCAACGAAGCGTTCGCGACGATCTACGGCTACGACCAGGAGGAACTGGTCGGCACGGACTGGGAACGACTCGACCCGAACGGCGTGACAGAGCGGGTCGACGACGAGGTCCGGCCGATTCTCGAGTGCGAGGGTGACTGGTCGGGCGACGTCGAGGGACTTCGAAAGGACGGCTCGACGTTTACCGCCTCGATGACGCTCGCCCAGACCGACGACCACGGACTCGTCTGCGTGGTCCACGACATCACCGAGCGAAAGGAGCGGGAAGAACGCCTCCAGCGCCAGAAAGACCGCCTGGACGACTACGCGGGAACGGTCTCACACGATCTGCGGAACCCGATCGCGATCGCCCGGATGCACCTCGAGCTCGCCCAGGAGACCGGCGACGAGCGACACCTCGAGTCGGTCGCGGACGCGATCGAGCGGATGGAGGCGATAACCTCCGACATGCTCGATCTCGCCAGAAGCGAGGGTGGTGACGCGATCACGGAACCCGTTTCGCTCGCGGACGCCGCCGATACAGCCTGGGCGGACATCAAATCCGAAACCGCCACGCTTGATTGTGATGTCGACGGTGCGACCATCAGCGCCGACGAAACGCTGCTGGTCCAGCTTCTCTCGAATCTGTTTCGGAACGCTGTCGAACACGGTTCGACAAGCCCCGCTTCGAACACTCAGCGGGACGCTGTCGAACACGGTTCGACAAGCCCACCTTCGGCCGCTCAGGAGGACGCTGTCGAACACGGTTCCACGAGCCCACCCCTGAAAACACCGGGGGACGCCGGCGAGCACGCCGGAACTGGCGTCACCGTCACCGTCGAAACCATCGCTGGCGGGTTCGCCGTCGAGGACGACGGTCCTGGAATCCCGGAACCGGACCGGGCCGAGGTCTTCGCCTCGGGCGCCACTTCCTCGGATGGCTCAGGGCTCGGCCTTCATATCGTCGACTGGGTCGTCGACGCACACGGCTGGGAGGCGACAGCCACGAACGGTGACGACGGCGGTGCTCGGTTCGAACTCGAGGGCGTCGAGTTCGTCGACTGATCGACCGTTGCTTCCGAATACAAACGCCGCGAGGCGCTACAGAGACTTCGAGACGTACGGTCCGTCCTGGTGGTAACCGAGCTTGTTCCGATAGTATTCGCGAGCGCCGATGCCCGAGATGACACTTACCTTGTCGTAGCCCGCCTCGCTGGCGAGTTCCTCAGCCCGTTCCATTAGCCGGCGACCGTAGCCCCTGTGTTGGTGCTGGTCGGCCTGGCCGTCGGCACCCATGGAGACCTCCGAGCCGTAGACGTGAAGTTCGCGGACGAGCGCCGCGTTCTCGAGTTCCGGACGGACCGGCTCTCCGGGGAACCGAAGCCGACAGAATCCGACCAGGAGATCGCGGTCGAAGTCCTCGAACGAAACGAAGTGTTCCGTGCCGCCGCAGGCGTCGTACGTCATGACCTCGAGTTCGACGTTCTCCGGCTCCTCGTCGTTCATCCCGGCCTCCCGACAGCGGATACACTCACACGACCAGCCGTGTTCGGCCATCCGTTTCCGTGCGAGCTGGCGCAGGTTCGACTTCCAGACGCCCGCATCGATGAAGTCCGCGGGAATGTCGCGCTGGACCCGCTGGAGCCGGGTGTAGCGGGGCACCATCGACTTGATCTCGGCGACGAGTTCGGCCGCCTCGTCGTTCGTGAGGGGGTCGTACTCGCCCTTGTGCCACCAGTCGTACGTCGCCGTGCCGCGGACGATCAGCGTGGGGTAGATTTTGAGATAATCGGGTTTCCACTGCTCCTGCTCGAAGATGCGCCGGAAATCCTCGAGGCACATCTCTTTGCTCATCCCGGGCTGCCCCGGCATCATGTGGAAGCCGACCTTGAACGCCGAATCCCGGAGCCGTCGATTGGCGTCGATCGACTCCTTCGCGCCGTGGCCGCGGTGCATCTCCCGGTTGATCCGCTCGTAGGTCGTCTGGACGCCCACCTCGACTTTCGTCCCGCCGAGGTCGAGCATTCGGTCGATCTGTTCCGGATCACACCAGTCCGGCTTGGTCTCGAACGTCGTCCCGATGTTCCGAACCGAGTCCGTCTCGTTCTCGGCGATCACGTCCTCGAGGTACTTCCACTCGTACTCCTCGGGGTCCTCCGCGAAGCTCACGCCCTCTGCGGGCTCGGGCTCCTTCTCGACGTCGTAGTCGTTCATCGCCTCCAGGGCCCGCTTGACGAACCACTCCTGGTAGTCATGAGAGCGGGCGGTCATCGTCCCGCCCATCAGGATCAGTTCCACTTTGTCGACCGGGTGGCCGATCTCGCGCAGTTGCTCCAAGCGCAGCGTCACCTGTCCGTAGGGGTCGTAGTCGTTCTGGACCCCGCGAGCGGCCGCGGGCTCCTGGCCGGTGTAGCTCTGGGAGGACGAGAACTCGGAGTCTGGGCCGCCCGGACAGTACAGACACTTCCCGTGCGGGCAGCGCTCGGGCGAGGTCATGATCGCCACCGGCGACACCCCCGAGGCCGTGCGAACCGGCTTGCGCTGGAGGATCGGCTCCAGGTCCTCGCGGTACTCCTGGGGGGCGTAGTCGAGCAGTTCGGAGTTCTTCGGCACCTTCGGCGCGGAGTGCTCCGAACAGGCCTCGAGCTTCGCTTTCTCGACGTCCTCGCGGTCGACGTCGCCGTCGAGAATTCGCTCGACGAGCGTCTCACAGACCGCCTCGAACGCCTCCGACTCGGTGACACCGCTCATCGGCACATAGTCGCCGCGGGTCGCGGTTAAGCGTGTCGCTCTCCCGAATCAGCTCTCGTGATCAGGTTTCGTACTCGAGGTCCCGATCTCGATCGCGGTCCTCGGTTCGCTCCCCGTCGAGGCGACCCCGCTTCCACGCCGCCGCGTCCTCGACGGTCTCGACCTCGAGCAGCCGCTCGAGTTTGTGCTCGAACTGCTCGTCGGTGAGGTCTCCCGCGGCGTAGCGGTTCCTGAGGGTCTCGAGGGCGTCGCGGGTCTGCGGATCGTCGACCCCCTCGGATAGCTCTCCGTTACTGAGGTCGAGTCGCTCGCGCTCGTCCTCGTCCCACCACTCCTCGATGTCGGTTTCGTCACCGTACAGCAGTGCGACGAGCGGCACGACGACGATGTAGCCGACCAGCAAAACGGCGAGCCAGAGCGAGCCGCCGACGCCGGAGAGCAACAGCGCAAGCCAGAGACCGGTCACTCCCAGCGACGCAATCTCCGTCGCGTTGTTTCGTAGCCGAGTCGCCGGATCATCGCGCATAGTATGCACTCCTCAGCCGACGCTGAAAGAGATTACTTTCGAGAAACGAGAGCGAACCGTCCGTGTGGATCAGTCGGCCAGTTCCCCGAGCGCCTCGAGGGCAGCCTCGCGGACTACATCGCGTTCGCCCTGCAGGAACTCGACGTGGCCGTCACGGCCGCCGACGACGGCGACGCCGGCGTCGGGAACCGCCTCGGCGATCGCGTCGCCCAGTTCGCGGACGTCGATCCCGTCGGCACCGCGGACACGGAGTTCGTCCTCGTCGACGCCGAGGGTGAACACCGCGTCGCGACGACGGTGGAGTTCGTCGAGCAGCAGGTCCGTCGTCGGGAAGTCAAAGCGGTGAGTGAACGCCGCCGTGTCGAGGACGGTGACGGTCCCACCGTCGATCTCCCGGCTCTCGAGGTTCTCGGTCGCCGTTCCGAGTTCGGTTTCGAGCTTGTCGCGGAACTGTTCGGAGACGTGCGCCGCGAGATTGCCGTCTCGAGACGTCTCACCGTCGCCGAACAGCAGATCGGTGACGAGTTCGCGCTTGTCCTTGTAGGACTGGTAGTACGCCTCGAGAGCGACGGCCTCTCGGCGCTCGGAGATGCCGGTCTCGTCGTAGCCGGCCTCGGTCGCGAGGTCGGTGTACGCCTCGGGGGTGTCCTCCCAGTAGCTCACGGCAGGGAGGTGAACCAGGTCGTCTCGCACGTCGTCGTTGACGTGGGCGGCGATGTTCGCAGCCAGCGCACTCGAGGTGACGTCCGCGACGTCGGCACCGGCGAGCGACGGCGCGACGGCGACGGAAACCGCGTCGACGATCTCCTCGTCGGCTCGGCTGTCGTCGACGACCATCGACTGCGCGCCGTACAGCTCGAGCAGGTCGTAGCCGTCGACGGACTCGGCGGTCGAACCCGCGTCGACGAGGACGACCAGCGGGAGCGACTCACCGTGGCGGTCGCGTGCCTCGAGCATCGAGGTGACGTCGGCGGTCGCGGCGTCCATGTCGTAGACGCGACCGTCGAGGGGCCGGCGCTCGAAGTAGTGGTACTCGGCGTCGTCGCGCGTGTGTTTCTCCCGGATGAGCGGGAGTGCGGCGCGCTCGATGGCGGCGCCGGCGACGTAGCCGTCGGCCGTCGCGTTGTGACGGACGACGATCGGACGCGCCTCCATGACCGCCCGGCGGATCGCCGTCACGGCGTCGACGAGTTCGTCGCGGACGGCCGAGACGGCGTCGTGGTCGGCCAGCAGGTCGACGCTCGCGGGCGCGGCCTCCTGTTCGAGTGCGTCCTCGAGACGGCTGGAAACCGTCTCGCGCTCGTCGCCGTCGAGGATCTCGAGCGCCTCGGTTTCGATCTGGAGGTCGCCGTGGCGGCGCTCGACCTCGCCCTGGAGCGCGACGACGTCGTCGACGTCGACGTCGGGGTAGGCCCGGACGCCGGCCTCCTCGAAGGCCGCACAGTCGACGGTCGCGGTTTCGTCTCGAAGTTCGAAGATCGTCGGGCCACTCGTCTGGCGAACGCTCGTGATCTCGCCCTCGAGGTGGACGACGCTGCCGATCTGGTCGTCGATGGCGTCGACGGTCGTTCGGTTGAGGCCGCTGTCGGTCTCCTCGGCGAGCGTCTCGCCGGCCGGCTCCGTCTCGGTCGCGGCGGCGCTCGAGCCGCTGCCGTTCGGAACGGGGACATCGGCGGAGGACGCGGCCGTCTCGCCGCCCGAATCGCCGCTTGACTCGGCGTCTGACTCAGCGCTCGCAGTCGGCGTACCGACGTTTGCCTCGGCGGCGTTTCCGTCTTCGTCGTCGACCTCCTCGGGGAGGAATTCGCCATCGGGAGTGTCGATCAGCTTCCCGCGGAAGTCGCGTTCTTCCTGGCGGATCGACCAGCCCAGGTCGACGTTGCCGTTGTCTCTGACGTCCAGTACCTGTACGTAGACCGTCTCGCCCGACTCCCAGTCGAGGCTCTCGAGTCGACGGTCGAGTTCGCTTCGGTGCAGCAGTCCCGTGACGTGGTCGCCGATGTCGATGAAGACGCCGAAGTCGGCGTAGCCATCGACGGTCCCCCGGTAGTAGCGGTCGGGGGTCAGCTGCGAGGGGGAGTTGCCGTCGAATTCGAAGACGACGTCCTCCTGGTGACTCGCACAGACCAAGCCGTCAACGGGCTTGCCGCAGATGATGCAATTACCCATCTAATCGGTACAAGCAGGTTCGCCCTAAAACGGTTGTCGAAATACGGCGGCAATGGTCAGCGGAGACTCTGGCGCATCGATGGACCGGCGACCCCAATCGCTGCTTGCGATCTCGCGGAGACGCACTACTCGAAGACGGGCGAGTCGTCCTCGAGCGCCTCGATGTCGCGGGCGATCCGTCGAACGTCCTCGGGAAACAACGACACCTGGACCTCGTTCCCCTCGCCGTCCTCGAAGACGAGTTTGACCCGTTTGTCGCCGAACTCGCGGGCCTCGGCCGATTCGACGTCGAACAACTTCGCCGTCGCGGACTTGTTCGTCGGGCCGACGTTCTTGATCGATCCCTCCTTCAACTCGAGCATGAACTCCTCGAGGCTCAGTGTGAGCATACCATCGCTTCGGTCGCCGACTAAAAAACGGCACGTCATTGTCGTGCCCTGTCCCTGGGTCGCGTGACGCGCGACCGATACGACCGCGTGGTGTGTCTTCGCTGCGCGGCTCTCGAGCGTACTTACTAGCGGGTGATAAATGGTGGTGATCGTCCATACTCACGCCCAGGTGAGCGCCTTTATAGTCCATGCAGCGGGCTCGGAGGGAGTGCGCTCGAGTCGGCTCGAACGCGTTCTGAGTACGGTTAGTCGACGGCCGGACGACGCTTCGTGGTAGGTTCGCAGTGCTCCCAACCCAGACTCTCCGAGAACGCGGACTATTGGGTTTTGATGGTCGTCTCTTCGGTGAGCACGACGATTCCCTCGGGCACCGTATGGTACACTTTCGGCATGTATGCGTACCCGGCCGGGATCCCGTCTCTGTCCGCTCGATTTTTACTGTGGGTGAACAATCGCGTCCCTTCGACGGCAAGCGCACCGATCAGCGCTTCTCGAGAGACCAGTGCGTGAAGCGCAGGTGCGGCTCTGTCCGGGACTCCCTCGAGAACGATTTTGCGAGCGGGTGACGGAGAAACCGGCCGTACACTGACGGTGTCGGGCTCGGTGTCGGATCCGATGAGGAACGAGGAGAAGTCGATGTAGATCGCATCCGTCGTTGCGCCCCGGACGGGCCACTCGTCTGTCGGAAATGCGTAACATCCGATGGTCGTGTGGCCGTCGGAAACGGCAACAGGGTCACCGGATTCGAGATCCAACTCCGCCATTGTTTCCGGATGAATCAGGCATCTTTCTCTGACGGGGGAGACCCCCACTTTGGCCCGAAGTTCACGCTCGTTCCCCATGGTTGTTCACTGCCGATACTCGAGTTAGTACGGGGGGCGTAGTGAGTCTACCCTTATTCAAGCCAGACTCGCAGTGGAAAGCGACACGCGGGTTCCCGCTGTAGATCGTATTCTACGCGCACTGGAACGAAAAATCCGGGGACACACCATCAACCGCGACCCCTGTTCGGAACGAAGCGGATACCACCGACGCGGCCACTTTTAAGTCGGTCTCCGATGAACCCCCGCGTGGCATGCAACTCACCTGGCACGGCCACTCCACGTGGCACGTCACCGTCGGCGACACCGACCTGTTGATCGACCCCTACTTCGACAACCCGAAGACCGACCTCGAGCCCGCCGACGTCGAGACGCCCGACTACGTACTGCTCACGCACGGTCACGCGGATCACATCGCCCACGCCGGGGAGTTCTCGGAGGCGACGCTGGTCGCGACCCCCGAGTTGGTCTCGTACTGCGAGGAGGAGTTCGGCTTCGAGGACGCCGTCGGCGGCATGGGAATGAACCTCGGCGGTACGGTCGAGTGCGGCGACGCCTACGTGACGATGCACCGGGCTGACCACACGAACGGGATCATGACCGAGCACGACTCCTCGGCGGGGATGCCGGCAGGCTTCGTCGTCTCGGATACGAAGCCGACCCAGATCGAAGACGAAGAGTCGACGACATTCTACCACGCCGGCGACACGAGCCTCATGGTCGAAATGCGCGAGGTTATCGGGCCCTACCTCGAGCCCGACGCCGCCGCCCTGCCCATCGGCGATCACTTCACGATGGGGCCAGCCCAGGCCGCTATCGCCGTCGACTGGCTCGACGTCGACCACGCGTTCCCGATGCACTACGACACGTTCCCGCCGATCGAACAGGATACCGACGACTTCGCCCGCGAAGTTCGAGCGGCCGGCAGCGACGCCGAGGTTCACGTCCTCGAGGCGGGCGACCCCTTCGACCTCTCGACGTAGCGGTCGACCGCTATCGTTTCTCGGCGTCGCTCCCTCGGCCCGAGAACCCCTGGCGCACTCGCCGTCATCGGTCGGGAGAGTGAAATACCGATGACGAGTACCTCAATCCAATGGAGTACGATCGCGCGTTCGGTCGCAGGCTGCTCGTCGGATCGCTCGTTGCGGCGTTGTTCTTCCTCGTCGCCTACGTCGCCGTCTCGTTTCTCGCAGTGATCGTCTTCTCGGTCTTTCTCTACTACGCGGTCCGGCCGATCTACCGGGCGCTCGAGCGCTTCGGTTTCTCGAGACGCCCCAGGGCGATGCTGGCGCTCGTGTTGTTCGGCGTCCCGTTCATCGTGCTCGTCGCCTACACCCTCGTGATCATCGTCCTCGAGACGCAGGCGTTTCTCGAGGCCTACGGGCTACAGGACCAGTTCTTCGAGGGGGCGCTCGCCGAAATCGACGAGCGGGGGCTGGAACTCGAGGAGATCCAGGCGATGCTAACGGAGGCGGCGACGCAGGCCTCGCTCGGACTGGTGCTCGTAAGCCTCAGCGGGATACTCGGTCTGGTCGGCGGAGCGATCATCCAGGTGCTCGTTATGGTCGTGCTGACCTACTACATGCTGATCGACGGCCCGCGGTTCGTCTCCTGGCTGCTGTCGACGTACGACGACTCGGACGTGCTCGACACCTACGCCCGCGCCGTCGACCCGGAGCTCTCGATGACGCTCTTCGGCAACATCGTGAACGTGTTCGTGACGGCCGTCGTCGGCGTCATCACGTTCTACACGTACAATTTCTTCGCGCCGGCAGCCGTCCAGGTTCCGTTTCCGGCGCTGGTCGGCGCGCTCGCGGGCATCGGCAGCCTGATCCCGGTCGTCGGTATCAAGATCGTCTACATCCCGGTGGCGGTCCTGCTTGCTGTCAACGCGTGGCTCGCCGGGGACCTCTCGCTGCTGGTCCCGGTCGCGGTGTTTACGGCGGTAAGCGCCGTCGTCGTCGACTTCATCCCGGACTTCTTCATCCGGGCCCACATCAGCGGCGACCAGACCCATACCGGGATGTTGCTCGTCTCCTACATCGTCGGCCCCGCGGTCTTCGGCTTCTACGGGCTGTTTCTCGCGCCGATCCTCCTGATCCTCGTGATCAACGCGGTGTACATCCTGGTGCCGTACGCACTGACCGGCGACCCGCCCGATACCCGCCAGGCGACCCTGCCGGAGTACGCCGACTCGGGTCCGTCTCCCGAACCCACCCGGCCCGACGTTCTCGCGAGCGCCGACGAACCGGGTAACTGAAAGCGCGATTGTAGCCTGGAGAAGACACTTATCAGCTCGGAGAGACGAGAAGCCGTGCACCGACGCACCGCTCTGCTGGCTGTCGGCACCGTCCTCTCGGCGTCCCTCGGCGGGTGTCTCGAGGACGGGAGCCTCGCAGCCGGCGGCGAAACCGACTCGACTGACCGCCTCGTCGAGTGCGAGCGCCGCTACATACGGAACCGCGTGGTGACGCGGGACGACGAGGCGGTCGACGACCCGCTCGAGCCCGTCGTCGTCAGCACCGACTCTCGATCGTCGGGCGAGGTCGTCGAACTGCGAACCGAATTCGGCGTGACTCGAGCGGCCGACGACGCCCCGGATCCCCATCTGGATTACCGCGTGGAAGCGACGTATCTCGTTTCCGACGACGGGACCTACCGAACCGACGGACTCGAGGAGCCGCGTGACGGAACCGCGGTCGATTGTTGAGGCGATCTGTTACACGGACCGAGTCCGGACACACCGACCGGGAGAACAACGTTTACCCTCCCGGGCGCCCACGTCCCGAACGCAATGTCGAAGCAAGTCACCACCATCTCCGAGGAGGGATTCAGCGCGACGAACGAGATCCGCGACTTCGAGACGCAGATCGACGCCACCGGCGAGGACGCCCCCGACACCCTCGAGGCGCTGCTCGCGGCCTACGGCTCCTGTTACGTGCCCGCCCTGCGCGTCGGCGGCCAGCAGCGCGGCGTCGAGGAACTCGGAAAGATCGAGATCGCCTCCTCCGGCGAACTGAACGACGACGACAAACTCGAGTCGGTCCACTTCGACATCCGCGTCGAGGCCGACGTCGACGACGAGACCGGCCAGAAGATCATCGACCGCGGCTTCGAACTCTGTAAGGTCCACGACGCGCTCAAGGAGAGTCTCCACGCCGACACGAGCTTCGAGGGCGACGCCTTCTAGCGTCCAACCTGGATTTCGACCTGTACACATTCCGGATGCGTGCTGTTTTGCAGAGAGCGTGTCGAATACAGCGTGCACACCCCCCAGCGGGCCGTATCCGGACCGAATCGGCTACTTTAGTCACTAGAGCGAATAGCGATCTCTCCGTTCGAGTGTGGAGAATGTTAACATAGGATGCTGGCGTGCTCATAGAGTAGAGGACTGATGGAAACGATCACGTCAGCAGATGGAACTGAGATCGCCTTCGAACGGACTGGAAACGGGCCACCGCTCGTGCTCGTACACGGGAACGGCGACGTTCGAAGGTTCTGGGATCTGGCCGGAGCGCGTTCCGCTCTCGCGGACCACTGTACGGTCTACGCGATCGAGCGTCGTGGTCGCGGTGAGAGCGGTGATGCTACCGAGTACGGACTGGAACGGGAAGCCGAGGACGTGGTTGCGGTCGTCGGTTCGATCGACGAGCCGGTGACCGTGCTCGGCCATTCCGGAGGAGCACTCTATTCGCTGGAGGCAGCCCTGCGAACTGACAATCTGGGTAGGCTCATCCTGAACGAACCTCCCATTGCGGTCGGCAACCACGAACCCGGCGCCGAAGCGGGAATTGCCGAAATGAATCGGTTACTCGATGACGGTGATAACGAGCGGGTGCTCGTGTTCTTCCTCCGGGAGGTCGCCGGCCTCACGTCAGATGAACTCGACGCCGCTCGCTCCAGTCCGACCTGGCAAGAGATGGTTGACGCCGCACACACGATACCCCGTGAATTGCAAGCGATCGCCGAGTACGAGTTCGATGGGAGCCGGTTCGAAGAGATGAGGACCCCGACCCTGCTGATGACCGGCGGCGAGAGCCCTCCGTTCTACGGGGACGCGATAGAAGCAGTCAGCGATGCGCTCCCCGACAGTCAGACCGTTACCTTCGAGGGCCACCAACACGAACCGATGAACACCGCGCCAGACCGCTTCGTAGACGAGGTACTCACGTTCTGTAACCAGCGCTAAACCCACCCTCTGTATTCAGTACACGTGCTATCAATTTCCGCGTTTTTCAACGAAGCCGGCTCTCTGCTGGCTACAGATTCCAAACGCTTGGAGGAGACGCGTCCGTGACTGTTCGGACTCGGTCGACGTGCCACGAAAAATCTGCGGCGGAGCGAGTTATTCGTCGTCGTTCTCGTCGTCACCCTCACCGTTTTCAGTCTCTTCGCCGTCGTCACCCTCACCGTTTTCAGTCTCTTCGCCGTCGTCTCCTTCACCGTTTTCGGCTTCTTCGCCGTCGGGGGTCGCGCCCTCGAGTTCGAACGTCACTTCCTCGTCCTCGTCACCCATCGTGACGTCCTCTTCGACGGTGTCGAACTCGTCGGCTTCGCTCTCGACGGAAACCGTGTGATCGCCGTCCTCGAGGTCCTCGAACACGATCTGGCCGTCCTCGATGACGTCCGGGCCGCGGCTGTGGGTGACCGGCGAGTCGTGGATTTCGACGTTGACCACGACGTTCTCGGAAATCGGCTCACCGTCCTCGTTCTCGAGGGTGACCGTGAGCGTCGGCTCGTCGTCGCCGTTCGCTTCGGCGCCGTCTGCCCCGTCGTCTGCCTCGGTGTCGTCCGGCTCAGTCTCGTTCGTTTCGTTGTCGGTGTCGTCACCCTCGTCGCCGGCACAGCCCGCGATGGAGAGCGAGAGGGCGGCGGCTGCTGCGGTACCGAACTGGCGGCGTGTGGGTCGGAGGTTTCCCATACTGGGCCCTCGTCCGGAGAGACGTAAAACCGTTCTGAAGGCATGAGTTGACGCCTCTCGCGGCCAACGACACCATTTCACACGGTCGGATACGCGTCGGTTCGAGGTCGCGGCCGACAGCCGACGAACGCGGACGACGATCCCGGAGACGGCGTGAGGGAAACGCTGATACGACCGCCGGTCCAACCGGTGGTCATGACCGAGAACGCGTGGACCGATCGGATCGTCGGCGAGCGAATGACCGTCGACCAGGAGTTCTCGCGGCGCGTCGCGAACTCCCGATTTACGAGCCAGGAGTGGAGCCTGATCATGACCGCGACGGAGTTCGAGATCGAACATCCCGACGATCCCGATCGGGCCCGCATCGTCGCCAACACCGACAAAGTCGAGCAGATCCTTCCCGAACTCGAGAACGTCCGCTCGCAGGTCGGTGCAATGGGCGGAGCGACCCCGGACACCGGAAACTCCGGCGGCCTCGTCGACTCGATCAAGGGCGCACTCGGGATGGGTAGCGGGGGCGGAAGCCACGACGAAGAGCGAGAGGCAGCCGAGACGCTCACCCAGGAGTACGCCGACGAACTCCAGTCACACCTCGAGTCGAACGGGCGCTGGGAGTCGGTCTGTGCCGTCGCAGCCGGCGAGTGATCGGCGAGCGGGTCGTCGCGAGGCCGCACTCGAGCCCTCCGACGATCAGTCGCCCGCGTGATACAGCGTGTACTCGCTGGCCTCGTAGATGTTGATGAGTTCCATGATGAGTTCGTCGTTGGACTCGTCTTCGATACGCAGCGCATCGAGCCGTTCGATCGTCTCCTCCTCGAGTTCGATCGTTGGCATACGAATTGGTACGCTCGGAACGCGCATAAACCCCTCCCGAGCCACAGGGTCTTTAGGTGTGCTCCACGTCAGTGTGGCTATGACAGACGATGTCGAAACCACGACGTTCTCCATCGAATCCGACGACGGCGACGCAGACGAAGTCACGGTTCCAGCGGGGCTAGTCGACCTCGTCGCAGAGGGTGGCCAGTCGCCGAGCGAAACCATCGGCGACATCGTGATGCTCTCGCTGGCCAACCAGGCACACCACGTCGTCCACCACGGCGAGGGGACAGACGAGGCGCTCGAGACACAGGAGGCTCGCGCGATGGAACTGTTCGAGGAGCGCTTCGATACTACTTTCGGCGAGATGACCGGCCACCAGCACTAGCTCCGGAACTCCGTCGGCGCTGACCGCTGACTCCCGTTCGTCCGCCCGAGGCTCCGACCGGAGACCAGCGGCAGCTACGCGAACGCGGACGCTGGCTCCGCCGGGGCGATTTCGATCGCCACCGCAGCCTCGTCGTCGCTCGTCACGACCTCGTGGGTCGAGAGTCCGTCGAGTGCGGTGGCCGGAATCGGGACCGAAAACGAGAGTTCGATCGATTCGCCACCCTCGAGGCTCACCACTGACTCCCCGACTGGCTGGCCGTCGATGCGGTAAACCACCTGGTCCGTCGCCGCGAGGTCGCCCTCGTTGGTCACCGTCGCCGTAACTGTGATGGTCTCACCCGCCAGTGCCGTCTCCGGGGCCGAGAGGTCGCTCACGGCGAAGAACGCGGGCTCACCCTCGTCGGCTGGCTCGAGTTCGACGGTCGTCTCGTCGCTATCGGTGTCGCTCTCGACTAGCACGGTGTACTCGCCCGACTCGAGGTCGGTCGTTTCGACCGTGAACGTGACAAACACCGCCTCGTCGGGTTCGAGAGAGACGTCCGCCGAGTCGACCGTCTCTCCCTCGAGTGCGAGCGAAACGGCGTCAGTTGCCGACTCGGGGCCCTCGTTCGTGACAGCGATCGTCACCTCGAGCTCCTCGCCGACGGCCACCGGTGCGTTGGTCTCGACGACCTCGACGGCGAAACCGGCGTCGGGAACGACCGTGACGACGGCATCCGAAGCGATCAGCGCCCCCTCCCCGTCGACGTACGGTTCGTCGGTCTCGCCCTCGGTTTCGACGTAGCCGAACAGTCCGTCTGCATCGGTATCCTGGAACGCGACCGCAACGAGCGTCTGCTCGCCCGCCGACAGGGAGTCCTCGTCGAACTCGAGGCCAGGGACGTCGAACAGGTCGACGCTCAGGTTCTCGTACTCGCCCGGCTCGAGATAGTCGGAGACGCCGAGAACGCTCTCCCGGAGGGTTTCGTTCACCGTCTCGTCGAGTTCGACCGGCTCCTCGAACTCGTCGAGTTCCTCGAACAGTTGCTCGTCGTGGATCGTGACGAAACCGCCCTCGGGAAGGAACGCCTCCGCGACGACGACCGACTGGCCGTCGCTCTCCTGGGTTCCGAATACGAGCGCAGCCTCGAGTTCGTACTCGATCGTCTCGCTGGCGAGCACGGCGTCCGCATCCGCCGGGAGGTCCGCCTCGTCGGTCGCGACGACCGCGACCTCGAGGGTGGCGCCTGACTCGAGCGGGGGCTCGAGTTCGAGGACGACGTCTTCGATCGTCTCTCCGGCGTCGACGGAGTCGGTCTCCGCGAGCAGTTCGTCCGTTTCGTCGATCACCACCAGCGCGTACTCGACGGACGCGGTGGCCGAGTCGACCAGCAGCGTCTCGCCGTCGCCAACCTGATCGGCGACGGTGAGGGTCGCCTCGAGCGGGATCTCGGGCTCCGGCGGCTCTTCCTCCGCTTCGGGGGGCTCCGCGGGCGGGGCCTCATCCTCGTCTTCAGGTGGCCCTTCCTCATCTTCGGGCGGCACCTCGTCGTCTTCAGGCGGCGCCTCCTCGTCCTCGGGCGGCACCTCCTCGTCTTCCGGCACCGCTTCTTCCTCGTCGGGCGTCGGCTCCGCCGGCTCTTCGATCGGCGGTTCCTCTGCCTCCTCCGGTGGTTCTTCGACCACATCGGCGGGCGGCTCCTCGACCGTTACCTCGGTCTCCAGCGCGATGAGTGCGCGATCGGCGACGAACGCGCCGTTCTCGTCGAGATACGGCTCGTCCTCGAGCCCCTCGCTCTCGAGGTAGTCGAACGTTTCGTCACCGGTCGTCTCGAGGTGGGCGACAGCGAGCACTGACTGGCTCTCCGTCAGGGGTTCTTCGAGTTCGATCTCCACGTTCTCGTGGGTGCCGGCCTCGAGGTAGTCGGAGACGCCGCGGACGCTCTCGACGGGGTCGTCAGCGAACGTTTCGTCGTGGATCGCCACGTACCCGCCATCGGAGAGTTCGATCCGGTCGACGACGACCGATTCGCCGTCGCTCTCCTGGTCGCGTAGCGCCACCGCGGCCGTCTCCCCGCGTTCCTCGACCGTTTCGAACGCCTCGGCGGCGTCGGTCTCGGCGACCTCGGCGATCTCGATCTCCGTCTCGAGGTCGGCGTCGGCCGCCTGAGTGACGGTTTCGGCGGCGGTGTCGGCCGTGATCGCCTGCAGTTGCGTCACGGACACCCGCTGGAACTGGCTCTGGCGTGCCGCCGCCTCGCAGGCGCCCTTCGCCGCCGCCTGGACCTGCTCGACCGTTGCGACCTGCGCCTGCGAGAGCGCGCCGCTCGAGGCGCCTTCGGCGAGCACCTGCACCTGTACGACGTTCACGATCTGGATCTGGGTGACTGCACCCGCGCCCGCGCCGCGGGCGGCAGCCTGAATCTGTTCGACGTCGACGATCTGGTGCTGGACCGCCGACTCGACCGCCCCCTTCGCGGCACCGGTTGCGGCCCGCTGGACCTGCACCACCGACACCTCCTGGTGCTGGACCAGCGTGCCGCCCGCGGCACCCCAGGCGGCGGCCTGGATCTGCTCGACCGTGGCCTGTTGGCTCTGGACGATGGCGCCCTTCGCGGCGCCGAACGCGGTCTCCTGGATCTGCGTGATGGTGATCTTCTGGACCTGCTCGACGTGGATCAGCTGCACCTGGAGCAGCGAGCCCGCCGCCGCCCCGAAGGCGGCAGACTGCGTCTGCTCGATCGTCACCTGCTGTTTCTGAACGAGCGCACCCTTCGCCGCCCCCATCGCGGCCGTCTGTACCTGCTTGATCGTCACCCGCTGGTACTGCTCGATCTCGACGCGCTGCTCCTGTTCGAGCAGGAGTTGGCTCCCCTCGAGCGCTCCCGCGGCCGCCCCCGCCGCAGCGTACTGGGCGTGCTCGAGGGTTACCGTCTGGCGCTGCTCGACGGTGAGTTTCTGGTACTGTTCGAGAACGCCGTAGGCCGATCCCTGGGCGGCCTCCTGGATCTTGCCGATCTCGTCGACGTCCTTCTCCGCAGCGTGGTGAGCCGCACCGGCGGCCGCGCCGCTGGTCGCGACCTGGATCTGTTCGACGGTAACTGCCTGCTGTTGCGTCAGACCCTGGGCGACCGCCCCGTGAGTCGCCCCCCAGGTCGCGCTCTGCAGTTGGGTCGCGTTCGCCCGCTGGTGCTGGGCTAGCGCGCCGTCGGTCGCCCCGCCGACGGCGACCTGCAGCTGCTCGATGTCGACCTGTTGGCTCTGGACGAGCGCACCGTGAACCGCCCCGGTCGTCGCCGCCTGCACCTGTTCGACCTCGGCCGCCTGGTGCTGGGCGACGGATTCGCTCGCGCCCTCGAGGGCCGCTGCGCGCTGTTCCTGGCTCACCTCGACGCCCTGGGCCTGGACGAGCTCGATCCCCTCCTCGACGCCGCGTTCGACGGCCGCTTCGTACTCCTGGGTGAGTGCGGCGGTCGGCTCGAGCGTCGGGGGCGGCACCGAAATCAGGTCGACCGCCTCCGGCGGTGCTGCTTCGGGGTGGACCGCGACACCGCCCTCAGCGGCCGCGGCACCCGCCTGACCCTCCGCTGCTCCGGTGTCGGCCTCGGCGGTAGCCCGCTCGAGCGGTGCAAAACCGCCCCCTAACAGGGGCAGAACCACCAGCCCCGAAACCACTCCCGCGGCGACGAGGACCGCGAGGACGCCCGCGCGCTTCATGGCCGCCCTCTCCGTTTCACAGCTGCCTGTCCTCCGCGTTTCACCGCCGTCCGCGGCTGCCCTCGGGTGTTCGATTCTCGGCCCTCGATCCCCCCGCCTCTCGCCGTGACCGGCCTCCCACCGGTGTACAATGTGCTCATTCCACCCACGCTCGAGGGAGGCGCAGATCCAGTGTATAACGTCGCCGGTCGTTTCAGCAGACCTGGAGACAACAACAGGTGATTACGCGGTGTGGCCCCGTCAGAACGGGTGATCGGTGAACAGACAGGTAGTCTTCGGTTGTCGCGGAATCGGCCGTCCCGTTTGCGATCGGGTCCGCGTAACGCAGCGCCTCATGTGAACGGAGCGCCACGTCGTAAACCAGAGGTTTAATCTAGGTTTACGAGGGAGCCACGGTATGGCAACCGAACACGATTCCGTCGATCTCGTCGGCGCGGACGTGGTGTTCCCGTTCGTGCTGTCGGCGCTGCTTGCCGCGCTGATCGGCGCGAGCGCCTACGTCTCGATTCCGATCCCGCTCTCGCCCGTTCCAGTCACGCTCCAGGTACTGTTCGTCTTCCTGGCGGGACTCGTCCTCGGCCCGTACTGGGGGGCGTTCTCGATGATTCTCTATCTGCTCGCCGGACTGCTCGGCGCGCCGGTGTTCGCCCAGGGAACCGCCGGGCTGGGGGTGCTCGTTGGAGAAACCGGCGGCTACCTCTGGTCGTACCCCCTCGCCGCGTTCCTGATCGGCGTCGTCGTTCACGGCACGGGCGGTCGGGGGAACCCAGCCGAGACGCCGCTACCGATCCTCGTCGGCGCGCTGCTCGCCGCGCTCGCGCTCATCTACACGCTCGGCGTTGGCTGGCTCGCCTGGGTGCTCGCACTCGAGCCCACCGAGGCGATTCTCATCGGGGCCGCCTACTACATCCCGCTGGACCTGCTGAAACTCGTCGTCGCCGTCGTGATCGTTCGCAGCGCCGCGCTGGCGGACGCCTGGTCGTAGGATGATCGAGTTCCGCGACGTCTCCTACGCCTTCGGCGACGTTCCCGTCCTCGAGAACCTCTCGCTGTCGATCGACGACGGCGAGTTCGTCCTCCTCGCGGGCGCGAACGGGAGCGGGAAGACGACCCTGCTGCGCCACTGCAACGGCCTGCTCGAGCCCGACTCGGGCACGGTGCTCGTCGACGGGGTCCCGGTGAGCGAGAACCTCGTCGCCGCCAGAACCCGCGTCGGGATGGTGTTCCAGCACCCGCGCGACCAGTTCGTGACCGCGACCGTCGGCGCGGACGTCGCATTCGGCCCCGAGAACCTCGGGCTCAGCCGCGAGGAGATCGACCGTCGCGTCGAGGCGGCGCTGGCCGCTGTTAACATGACCGGTCGGGGCGACGAGCGGATCGACTCGCTCTCGGGGGGCGAGCAGTCCCGCGTCGCCATCGCCGGCGCGCTCGCGATGGAGCCGACTCACCTCGTGCTGGACGAGCCGTTCACCGGACTCGACCAGCCGGCCCGCGACGCCGTTCTCTCGCGACTCGAGTCGCTCTCGAGGCGAGAAACGGGGATCGTCGTCGCGACCCACGACCTGCGCGACGTCTGGGAACTCGCCGACCGCGTCGTCGCGATGCAGGGAGGGGCGATCGCGATCGACGACCGACCGGCGGCCGCACTCGAGGCGCTCGAGTCGCACAGCATTCGCGTTCCCCGCCGATACCGCGACGAATGCTGAGCTACGAGTCCGACGACACGTTCGCCCACCGGCTCGACCCGCGGTCGAAGCTCGCGTTCCAGGCGACGTTCGCGCTCACCGCGCTGGCACACACCGGACCACGCGCGCTCGCGGCGCTGACCGTCCTGACCTGGCTCGTCCTGACCGCCGCGGGCGTCTCGCTCCGGCGTGCGGTGTACGCCTACCGCTTCGCGGTTCCCGTTCTGCTCGCCGCCCCTCTCGTTTCGGCGCTCACGCTCGGCCCGCCGTGGTTCGATTTCGAGCAGGCGGTCGAACCCGCGCGGGCGAGCTATCGCGTCCTCCTCGTCCTGCTCGTGAGCGCCGCCTACGTGCGGTCGACGCCGGTTCGCGACTCCCGTGCGGCGATCCAGCGAACGGTTCCGGGGAAGCCGGGACAGTTACTCGGGATCGGCGTCGCGCTCGTCTTTCGCTTTCTCCCCGTCCTCCGGGCCGATCTGCGAACGATCCGCGAGGCCGTGGCGACCCGCCTCGGTGATCAACGCGGTCCCGTCGACCGCGCGGGCCGCCTCGGGACGCTCGGACTCGCTCGCGTGTTCACTCGAGCCGACCGCCTCTCCCGTGCGTTACAGGCGCGGTGTTTCTCGTGGAACCCGACACTTCCTCGACTGTCGTTTTCCCGCGACGACGTCCCGGTTCTCGTCGGAGCGATACTGCTGGTCGGCTCCGCGTTGCTGTGAGAGATCGACCCGGGGCGTCGACTACCGCCGCCGGGGAGCCAAGCGACTTCGCGAGCGGTCTCAACGGCCTCGACGCTACTCCTCGAGCGACGCCGAGACGGACGCGTAGAGCGCCTCGAACTGCTCGTCCGGGTGGTATCGAACGAGACTCCGCTCCCGGTCGTGCGTGACGATGTCGTTCGCCGCCAGTCGCGGAAGATGCGTGTGATGGACCGCGATGAACAGTTCCTCGTAACTGGGGACCGAATCGTCCTCGCGTTCGCACTCTGCGATCACGAACTCGAGGAGTTCCTCGGTCGGAACCGAGGAATCCGGCCGCTCGAACAGGTACTCGAGGAGCTTCCGGCGGTGTGAGTCCGTAAGCAACTCGAGATCGCCGTCCGCCGACCGTCTCGAGTCGAGCCCCACCACATTACTTGCAGACTCCAAATTACCAGAAGGATCGTCAGACATTACGATCGTACAACAACATGTAGGCATAAAAGATATTTGCTTGTATGGAGGAATGTGAATGGTAATCGTAATAGAGTTGTCACGTAGGCACCAGTAAGTCCGCCTACACGGATTTGAACACCGGAACGTGGATCGCGTCGCTCCCTCGTTCCGGTGTTAAAAACCCTCTACGGCCGCTCTTCTGCCTCACCTTGCTCGTCAGAAAGAGCCGGTGGAGGGGATTATGAGCCACGGTCGCAGCGAAGCTGCTCCCTGATTCAATTCCTCCACGGCTCGCTTTGCTCCTCACGGTTGTTCGTCACAAAAGGTAAGCCGGTGGAGGGATTTGAACCCTCGACCTAATCCTTACGAAGGATTCGCTCTGCCAGTCTGAGCTACACCGGCGCACCGTCGCTGGCTCGCACTTCTACGTAGGTCCGAACCGAGCCATAAGGGTTGCGAATCGTCCTGCACGTGGCACTGACAGTCGTGGTGCCCAGTTACCCCGCGCGCTCGAGTCGCACGTCCAGACAGACGTTCAGTTCGTGAGGAGCGTACGAACGCACGATTCGGCGGGTTTCGACGGACACCTCGTACTCGGGCTCTGCAGCGGCACGGATCGCCCGCTCGCCCCCTCCGAAGGGGTCGTCCTCGTGCTGGATGTCGTAGTAGTGGATCACACAGGTTTCCCCGGCGAGTCGGACGGCAGTCTCGAGGAACTCGTCGGCGCTGTGTGGGAGGTTCATCACCAGCCGGTCGGCCCAATCCGTATACTCCCCGTCTACCTCCCGCACGTCGCCACTGATCGCCGTCACCCGGTCCTTGACGCCGTTTCGCCGGGCGTTCTCCCGGAGATACTCTACCGCCCGTTCGTTGACGTCGACGCCGACGCACTCAGCGCCACGTTTCGCGAAGGGGATCACGAACGGGCCGACGCCGGCGAACATGTCGAGCGCCCGTTCGCCGGCCGCTACCTGCTCTGTCACCCGGTGGCGCTCGGTCGCCAGCCGCGGCGAGAAGTACACCTCCGCGAGATCGAGTGCGAACTCGCAGCCGTACTCGCGGTGGACGGTTTCGGTCGGCCGGCCGTCGTCGGAGCCGTCGACGAGCACCGCCCAGTCGCGCACCCGCGTCTCGCCCTTGATCTTCGAGCGCTTGTTGAGCACCGTCTCGAGCGGGAGATCCGAGTCGGCGATCGCCCGTGCAATCTCCGCAGCCCGGTCCGCGTCGTCCTCGTCGAGCAGCGCCACGTCCCCGAGGCGTTCGTACGAGGGCTCGAACCCGAGCAGGTCGGCGGGTGTCGTCTGCGTCTCGCGTTCCGGTGGGTCGTAGTCGACGACCTCGAGCCCCGCCGGCACCGCTTCCGGTCGAGCGACGGGAACGTAGAGCCACCCGTCGGAAACGGTGATCTCGAACTCCTCGGCGATGAGATCCGCGTCGGCGAGCTCGCGGCGAGTCGCCTCGCCCTCGGAGGGCCGTACGCGGACACACGGCACGTCCATACCGGCACTCGCGCGCGGCGAGCCGTAACGCTGACGCTTTTCTGGCGCTCGCGGTCCGACGCGGCCCGTCCCACGAGTGCATCGCGAACTGATCGATTCTGCTGAGAGAACCGCTTTCTCCGTAGCCGGCGTCAGTACTCTCACGAGAGCACACGAGAGAACCCGCCTCTCGCCGACTCATGAGTACCGAAGACAACACGCCGAAAATGCTCGCGCGCCGGATGCAAGAAGACGTCTGGAACGAGGGCGACGTCGACGCTATCGACGACCTCCTGGCCGAGGACTTCGTCCAGCACTCGCCCTGGACCCCCTCCGAACTACGCGGTCGCGAGGCGTTCAGGCGACAGGTCGAGGACTTTCACGCCGCGTTTCCCGACTTACACGGTACGGTCGACGACGTGATCGCAGAGGGGAACACGGTCGCGAACCGCTTTACGATGCGCGCGACCCACCAGGGTGAGTTCATGGGCGCCGAGCCGACCGGGAACGAGGTCGAACTCGTCGGCACCATCTTCGCCCGCGTGGAGGACGGCAGGATCGCCGAGCGGTGGGTCGTCGACGACGTGCTCGGCTTCCTCGAGCAACTCGACAAAGTCGAAGAGCGGTAGACCCCGGTCGTTCGCGACTATCGGTCTTCCTCGGCCACCTTCCGCCAGCGGTAGCCGTAGACGGGCGAGAACACCACCGCGTCCGAATGGCGAACCGTCGAGGGGAGCGTCGATACCCGCGTCGAGGCGCTGTCCGGCAGCGGCCCCGGCGGTTTCAGCGAGACGGCCGTCGGGTTTCGCGAGTTCCCGCCGGTGAAGCGCCCCTGATTTTCGTCGTACACCCGTTCGAACGCAGCGTGGCCCTGTATGGCAGCCTTCCGCCCGACCGTAACCGCCTTCACCGCCTGCTGCTGGAGCGCCGCCTCCGTTGCCTCGGTTTCGAGTTCAGAAACGACGTTCTCGAGCTCCGCCGCGGTTTCGGACTCACCGAGTGTACCGCCCGTCGAGTCGTCGCCGACGACGCCTTCGAGCGGGCCGCCCTCCCCCACGACGTCTTCGAGTTCCTTGTCGAACGCCTGCTTCGCCTCCCAGAACTCGACGAGGTCGACGGACCCCCACAGCTCTTTCAGTTTGATCACCTTGCGGAGCTTTTTGAGATCGAGGGCGAGATCCGGATCGTGTTCGCGGATCGCTGCCGGAATCTCGTCGACCTCGACCAGGTCGGGAAGCTCCTCGAGGTCGATGGCGTCCGGAAGTTCGTCCGCGTCGATCGTCCGGAGAACGTTCTCGATCGCTTCCACGACCTCCCAGAGCTCCCGGACAGTCTCCGACACCGTTCCCTCGGCTTCGCCGCGTTCGATCGACTCACCGATCCGATCGAGGACGGCCTCGATCTGCGTCGTCACGTCGCGGAGTTTGGTTGTGCTCATACTGGGGACCTCGTCGAGAGAAACGCTCTCGAGCGGTAAAGTTGTTGTTTGAGTAATATATTCTGGCAGTCAGTTCGGTCGACCGGTCCGCGAGCACCGACTCGAAAGGTTATAGCGAGCGCTCTCACTACGGACGGCCATGCTCACCTTCATCGGTCTCGGTCTCTACGACGAGCGTTCGATCACCGTCGAGGGGCAAGCGGCGCTCCGGGCCGCCGACCGGGTGTACGCCGAGTTCTACACCAGCGAACTGATCGGCACGACCGTCGAGGCGCTCGAGTCCCACCACGGCGTCGACATCGAGGTCAGCGACCGAGCGGGCGTCGAACAACAGCCCGGGGAGATTCTCGAGGCCGCCGCGAGCGAGGACGTCGCCTTCCTCACCGCCGGCGACACCATGATCTCGACGACGCACGTCGATCTCCGATTGCGCGCCCACGAGCGGGGGATCGAGACGCGGGTGATCCACGGCGTGACCGCCCAGACGGCCACGAGTTCGCTCACCGGCCTCCAGAACTACCGCTTCGGGAAAGCGACCACGCTCCCGTTTCCCTACGCCCACGGCGCCGACGGGCTGCCAGCGAGCGTCACCGACACGATCGACGGTAACCGCTCGGAGGGACTCCACACGGTCGTCTACCTCGACATCAAAGTCGACAACGAGGCGGCGATCCGTCGGGCGGAGTCGGCCGGCGGCGAACGCGACGGTGACGGGGCCGACCAGACGTACATGACGGCCGACGTCGGCGCGTCCCTCCTCGCCGAGGCGTACCCCGATCTCGTCGGCGTCGTCGTCGCCCGCGCGGGCAGCCCCGACCCCGTCGTCGAGGCCGCGACGATGACCGAACTCGCCGACCGCGAGTTCGGCGATCCGCTCCACCTGCTCGTCGTTCCGGGCGAGTGTCACCTCCTCGAGGCCGACGCCCTCTGTGAACTCGCCGGGGCAGATCGGGATGCGCTCGACGTCGTCTGAGATCAGGGTTCGAGCGGTCGCTTGCGGCCGGGTGTGGTTTGCGAGTCGAGTGCCAGCCGTCGGGACGAACCGTTCGGTTGCGCCGGTACCGGGAGACTCTTTAGGCGTAATCCGTTACTCGACGTATAGATCAGATGACCGATACTGGTACTCGAAACCGGGAGCAAGCGGTCGGTCGAGTGTACCAGGCGCTGGAGGCAGCGAGTGAGCCGATCGGTCTACTCGACGGGAACGGCGAGTTCGTCTACGTAAACGACGCGTATGCGGCAACGTTCGGCTACGAACCGGCGGCACTGCTCGGCGAATCCCTCACGGTACTCGGTATCGGAGACGATCCTGAGCGGTGCTTGCCGACCGATCCGGACGAAGGAAGGGTAACGCAGCCGGTGACCTGTACCCGTAGCACCGGGGAGGACATCCGTGTCGAACTGTCGTTCACGCTGACCGAAGACGGCGATATCCTCTCTCTCGTTCGCGAGACGAGCGGGGAATCGTCTAACGGTCAAAACGAATCAGCGGCCCAGCTGGACGCCGTCAACAGCGCGGATTCGCTCGGAACGTGGGTCTGGGACATCACCGACGACCGACTCGTCGCCGATGCGTCGTTCGCACAGTTGTTCGGCGTCGAGACGGACGAAGCCGTTGTCCAAACGCCACTCGAGACGTTCACTGAAGGGATCCACGAGGCGGATCGCGAACGAGTCGAGACGATGATCACCGAGGCCATCGATACCGACGGCGAGTTCACCGCGGAGTACCGCGTTCGGACGGTCGACGACGAGGTTCGATGGGTTTCGAGCCACGGCACGGTGAAGTACGACGAGAACGGCGTCCCCGTTCGGTTCCCCGGCGTCGTCGCCGACATCACTCCCCTCCAGGAGGCGATCGCCGAACTGCAGGAACGCGAGGAACGGCTGCGTGCCGTCTTCGACGGCACCTACGAGCTCATCGGCCTCCTGGACGACGAGGGAACGGTGCTCGACGCCAACCGCGCCGCTCTCGAGTGGGACGGTGCGAGCAGGGAGAAGTCGCTCGGCAAACCGCTCTGGGAGACACCCTGGTTCACGCACACGCCAGGGATCCCGGGACAGGTGCGACGAGACGTCGCTCGCGCGGCCGCCGGGGAGTTCGTTCGCTACGAACTGTCGCTCCAGGACGCCTCGGGCGAGGTGACGACGTACGACTTCTCGCTTCACCCGGTCACGGACGAGCACGGAGACGTCGTCTACATCGTTCCGGAGGGACGTGACATCAGCGAGCGCAAACGACGGGAGGAGCGCGATCAGTTCCTGCTCTGGCTCGACCAGGCGCTTCAGCCGCTCTCGGAGCCGAAGGAGATCATGGCCACCGCCTCGGAGCTGCTGTGTGAACAGCTCGAGGCCGACCGCTGTGCGTACGTCGAAGCCAGCGACGACGACCGCCTCAAGATCATCGGAGACTACGCCCGCGGCGAGACTGCAAGCCTTACCGAGCCGTGGACGATCTCCGACTTCGGCAACGAGGCACTCCGATCGATGCGGGAGAACACGGTGTACGTCGTCGACAACGTCGGTGCCGACGAGCGGATAACCGACACGGCTCGAGACGTGTACGAGCGCCTCGGCGTTCGGAGCACGGTCTTTGTCCCGTTGCACAAAGACGGTGCGTTCACGGCCGGGATGGCGATCCATCAGGAAACGCCCCGTGAGTGGCACACCTACGAGGTCGCACTGGCGACGACGGTCGCCCAGCGCTGCTGGGAGTCCTTACAACGGGCACGGACGATGCACAGACTTCGCGACAGCGAAGAGCGACTGCGACTCGCACTCGAGGCGGCGGAGATGGGCGCGTGGGAACTCGATTTACAGACCGAGGACGCCCCCGTTCGCTCGTCCCGTCACGACGAAATCTTCGGCTACGAGGAACCGCTCGACGACTGGAGCCTGGATCGGTTCCTCGAGCACGTTCACCCCGACGACCGCGAGCGGGTTCAGCGTCGCTTCGAGACCGCCCTCGAGACGGGCGAGTGGGAGTTCGAGTGCCGGATCACTCGGGCCGACGACGAACGTCGGTGGATCACGGCCCACGGCGAGTTCTTCTACGACGATGCGGGCGAGCCGATTCGCGCTATCGGGATCGTACGCGACGTCACCGGCCGCAAGGAACGAGAGCGGAAGCTCGAGCAACAGAACAAGCGCCTGGAGAGCTTCGCGAGCATGCTCGCACACGAGCTCCGGAACCCGCTCAGTATCGCCCAGATCTACCTCCAGAACGCCCGACGGGGTGACGAGACCGCGTTCGAGCAGGTCGAGGTCGCTCACGAGCGGATCGAGGAGATGATCAACGTGTTGCTCGTCCTGGCAGAGAGCGGTGAGTCGACTGTCAATCCCGAACCGGTCAGGCTCGAGGAACTGGCGACCGAGGTGTGGGATACGCTGTCGGCGTCCCGCGACCAGCTGGTCGTCGAAACCGACGTCGTTCTCGCGGTGGAGCCCCACCACCTCCGGCACATCCTCGAAAACCTCTTCGAGAACGCCCTCGAGCACGGGTCGGCGCCGCATCTCTCACAGCTAGACGACACGACCGATCCGGGGACGGATGCCCGCGACGACGGCGTCACCATTCGCGTCGGGAACCTCGAGGACGGCTTCTACGTGGCAGACGACGGACGGGGAATCCCCGACTCGAAACGCGAGCGGATCTTCGAGGCCGGGTTCACCACGGATACGAACGGAATCGGCCTCGGCCTGACGTTCATCGGACAGCTCGCGGACGCCTACGGCTGGGAGTGTCGCGCAACCGAAAGCGAGTCCGGGGGTGCCCGGTTCGAGTTCTCGAACGTCGAGATCGCCTCCGACGAGTGACGGACTCGCCTTCGAGCGACGAGGGCTCGAAAAGGACCCTACAGCCGATCGACCACGGCGGCCGTCACGTCTTCGGTAGTGGCGTCGCCACCAAGATCCGGTGTTCGCGGGCCGGACTCGAGGACGTCCTCGACGGCCGTCCGAACCGCCGACCCCTGCTCGTCGTGGCCGAGGAACTCGAGTAACATCGCCGCCGAGAGGACCGTTGCGGCGGGGTTCGCGACGCCCTCGCCCGCGATGTCCGGGGCGGTGCCGTGGACCGGCTCGAACAGTCCGCGTTCGGGGCCCACGTTGGCGCTCGGGAGGAGTCCGAGGCCGCCGACCAGCCCCGCAGCGAGGTCCGAAAGGACGTCGCCCGCGAGGTTCGGACAGACGACGGTATCGAACTGCGCCGGGTCGAGACAGACGTGCGTCGCGAAGGCGTCCATCAGCACCTCGTCGGTCTCGACGCCGTTCTCTTCGGCGACCGCAAGAACGGCATCCCGGAAGCGACCGTCCGTCTCGCGCATCACGTTCGCCTTGTGGGCGACGGTGAAGCCGTCGGCCCCCCGCGTCTCGACGAACTCGCAGGCGAACTCGGCCAGCCGTTCGGAGGCCGAGTCCGTGACGACCCGCGTGAGCGTCGAGAGGTCGTCGCCCAGTCGGTCCTCGTGGCCCGCGTAAACGCCCTCGGTGTTCTCCCGGAGGAAGACGAGATCCGTCTCGGGACGAAGGGCATCGACGCCCGGATACGCTTTGGCAGGGCGGACGTTGACAAACGAGTCGACGGCCTCCCGCAGCGGGAGGATCACGTCGGCGGCCGTCTCGCCGGCCGCGCCGAACAGCGTCGCGTCGGCGCTCGCGGCGAGATCGTAGGTTTCCGACGGCAGGGCCTCACCGGTCTCGTCGGCGACGGCATCGCCCGCCTCAGCGGACGTGAACTCGAACTCGAGGCCCGTCGCCTCGAGCACGTCGACGGCGGCGGGGACGACCTCCTGGCCGATACCGTCGCCCGGAATAACCGCGATTTCGTGGCTCATACGGAACCGCCGTCCTCCACGTACGGCAGCGACGCCGCGGTTTCGCGGACCGATTCGGCGTTGGCCTTCATCAGCGCGGTCGTGTCCCAGACGCCCTCGACGAGGGCCTTCCGCTGGGCCTCGTCGACGCCAACGTCGACGGTTGTCTCGCCGTAGGTGACCGTCTCGCTCGCGACGTCGACCTCGACGTCACTGTCCGGGTTCGCCTCGACCCAGTCCTGGATCGTTTCGACCGTGTCGGCGTCGGCGGTCACCGTCGGGATGCCGAGCGCGAGGCAGTTACCCGCGAAGATCTCGGCGAAGCTCTCGCCGACGAAGGCGTCGATCCCCCAGCGCTGTAGCGCCTGCGGGGCGTGCTCCCTCGAGGAACCGCAGCCGAAGTTGGCGTTGACGACCATCACTGAGGCGTCGCGGTGAGCGGGCTCGTTCAGCGGGTGTTCTTTCTGGGTGTCCGCTACGACGGCTTCGCCGTCTCCGTCTCGCGACTCCTCCGAAGTCGCGCTCTCGAATCGCTGGTCGAAGAAGGCGAACTCGCCCAGCCCGTCGAAGGTGACGACCTTCATGAAGCGGGCGGGGATGATCTGGTCGGTGTCGATGTCGTTGCCGCGAATCGCGACGCCGGTTCCCGACACCGCCTCGACGGACGGAATCTCGACCGTCTCGGTCCCCGTCATTGCAGAGTCACCTCCTTCAACTCGCGAACGTCGGTCACTTCGCCGGTGATCGCCGCCGCGGCGACCATCCGCGGGTTCATCAGGACGGTGCGGCCGTCCTTGCTCCCCTGGCGACCGACGAAGTTGCGGTTCGAGGAGGAGGCGCAGGCCTCGTCGCCCTCGAGCTGGTCCTCGTTCATGCCCAGACACATCGAACAGCCGGCGTTACGCCAGTCGAAGCCGGCCGCCTCGAAGACGTCCTTGAGTCCCTCCTCCTCGGCGACCCGCTGGACGCGCTGGCTGCCGGGGACGACGAGCGCCCGCACCTCGGGGTGGACTTCGCGACCCTCGACGATTCGCGCCGCCCGTCGCAGGTCCGGCAGTCGGGCGTTCGTACAGGAGCCGAGGAAGGCGACGTCGATCTCGTAGCCCGCCATCGTCTCGCCGGGCTCGACGCGCATGTGGTCCTGGGCGCGGCGGGCGGTGTCGCGCTTGTCCGCGGGCAGGTCTTCGGGTGCTGGAACGGGGTCGGTGATGCCGATCCCCTGGCCCGGGGTCGTTCCCCAGGTGACGACCGGCTCGAGGTCGTCCGCGTCGATGGTGACGACGTCGTCGTACGCTGCCGTCTCGTCGCTGCGAACCGACTCCCAGTAGGGCTTGAGCTCGTCGAATTTCTCGGGATTCTCCCGGAAGTAGTCTGTCTCCTCCAGGTAGTCGTAGGTGGTCTCGTCGGGGTTGACGTAGCCCGCGCGAGCGCCCCCCTCGATCGACATGTTACAGATCGACATCCGACCCTCCATACCGAGACTCTCGATCGCGGAGCCGGCGTACTCGTAGACGTAGCCGACGCCGCCCTCGGTGCCCAGCCGGCGGATGATCTCGAGGATGACGTCCTTGGCCTCGACGCCGTCGCCGAGTTCGCCCTGAACCTCGATTTTTCTCACTTTCTGCTTCTCGAAGGCGAGGGTGCCCGTCGCGAGCACGTCGCGGATCTGGCTGGTGCCGATCCCGAACGCGAGCGCGCCGAACGCGCCGTGGGTCGAAGTGTGCGAATCGCCGCAGACGATCGTCTTGCCGGGCTGGGTGAGCCCCTGCTCGGGGCCGACGACGTGGACGATACCCTGGTCGCCGCTGTTCGGGTCCGAGAACTCGATGCCGGCCTCGCGGACGTTCTCCTCGAGTTCGCGCATCATCTCCTCTGCGGCGTCCTCCCGGTAGGGGCGGGACTGGTCGGCGGTCGGGATGATGTGGTCGACCGTCGCGTGGGTCAGTTCGGGGTAGGCGACCTCGAGGTCGCGCTCCTCGAGCATCCCGAACGCCTGCGGGCTCGTCACCTCGTGGATGAGGTGGAGGCCGACGAACAGCTGTTCCTGGCCGGTCGGCAGCGTGGTCACGCTGTGGCGGTCCCACACCTTGTCGTACAGCGTTCGCTCGCTCATTCCTCGTACTCGACGGCGACGTCGTCCTCGCTGCCGCCGCGTTCGAATACCCGGTTGGCGTCCTCGGACTCGTTCGGCGGGGTGTGGCTCACGTCTTTCATCTGCCGTGTTTCATCGTTCATCTGCCGTGTCTCATCACGATCGGCGTCGGGTTCGACGGCGTTGGCGCGTCCCCCGTCGGCGGCCACGATCGGCCCGCGGTTGAACAGCTGACCGGTGCTCTCGCCGGTGTAGGGATTGGTGTGGCTCACGCCTTTCATCGGCTGTCGTCGGGCGGTTCGGGTCTGTCGTCGGTCGTCGGATGCGTCGGTTGCAGTCATTGTCTCAGGTACTCCGTCGTGGTCGCGTTCAGTCGTCCGCCGGCACTTCCGCCGGTTCCGTTTCGTCCTCGGTCTCCTCCCACTCGAACAGATCGCGCAACGGCGCGCCGATCTGCTCGATCTCGTGTTCCTCTTCCTGGCGTTTCAGCTGGGTGTACGCCGGCCGGCCCGCCTGGTTCTCGTTGATCCACTCGCGGGCGAAGGTGCCGTCTTGGACCTCCTCGAGTAGTTCCTCCATGTTCTCGCGCACCGAGTCGTCGATGATGCGGTCGCCGCGGCTGAGCCCGCCGTACTCCGCGGTGTAGCTCACGGAGTGCCACATCCCGCCGAGTCCGTCCTCGTACATCAGATCGACGATCAGTTTGAGCTCGTTCAGACACTCGAAGTACGCCATCTCCGGCGAGTAGCCGTTGTCCACGAGCGTCTCGAAGCCGTGTTTGACGAGCGCGGTAACGCCGCCACAGAGCACGGCCTGTTCGCCGAAGAGGTCCGACTCGACCTCCTCGCGGAACGTCGTCTCGACGACGCCCGCGCGGGTCGCGCCGATCGCCTGCGCGTAGGCGAGGGCTTCGTCCTTCGCCTCGCCCGTGTAGTCCTGATAGACCGCGATCAGGGCGGGCGTGCCGCCGCCGTTCTCGTAGTCCCGGCGGACGATGTGGCCTGGACCCTTCGGGGCGGCCATCGTCACGTTCACGTCCTCGGGTGGCTGGATCTGGTTGTAGTGGATGTTGAACCCGTGGGCGAACATGATCGTGTTTCCGGCCTCGAGTTCCGGCTTGATCGCCTCGAACACCGCGGGCTGGACGGTGTCCGGGACGAGGAAGATCACCACGTCGGCCTGTGCGGCCGCCGCGTCGGGCGTCGTCACTCGCAGGCCGTCGGATTCGGCCTGTGGCCACGAGGACGAGTCCTCGCGGAGGCCGACGACCACGTCGACCCCGCTGTCGTGCAGGTTCCGCGCGTGGGCGTGACCCTGGCTGCCGTAGCCGAGGACGGCAACCGTCTTGTTCTCGATGTGTCCGGAGTCGGCGTCGTCGCCGTAGTAGATGTTCGTCGTGAATGCGTCGTCTGCGTTCGTCTCGGTTGTATCAGTCATTTGTCTGGGGTGCAGTGTACTGCGTGTTCGGTTGTTCTGCGCGCTGTGCGGTCTGGTTCGCCGTCTTTCCGGCGGTGTCCTCGGTGCCGCGGGCGAGCGCCGTCGTTCCCGTCCTCGAGATCTCTCGGATGCCGAACTGGGAGAACGCCTCTATGGCCGAGTCGACCTTCTGGCGGGCGCCCGTGATTTCGACGGTCGCCGTCTCCGGGCTCCCGTCGACGGTCTTTCCGTCGTACATGTCCGCGACGGCGGCGACCTGATCGGGTCGAGTGGCGTTCACCTTCACGAGCGCGAGTTCCCGGCGCATCGCGTCGGGCTCGAGTTCGCGCACGGCGACGACCGGAATCAGCTTCCGCAGCTGTTTTTTCACCTGGTCGATGCCGGGGTCGGTCTCCTCGACGACCAGCGTGATCCGGGCGCGGCCGTCCTCCTCGGTCGGGCCAACGGTGAGGCTCTCGATGTTGAACTGCCGTCTCGAGAACAGCCCCGAGACGTCCGAGAGCACGCCGGGTTCGTGTTCGACGAGCGCCGAGATCACGGTCCGCCGTGGCTCGCGTTCGGCCTCGACTTCGGGATCGATCCGAATCCCCTGGGCGTTCCGGCGTCCCACGGGAGTGGGGCGTTCATCGGGGGCAGGGCCGTCGATCCCGCCGGTTCCGGGCTGCGAGCCCGTCATAGCTGGTCCTCCGACAGCGCGAACTGTCCGTTATCGCCACCGCTCGGCACCATCGGGTAGACGTTCGCCTGCGGGTCGATGTGAACGTCGATCACCGAAGGGCCGTCGTAGTCGACGGCTTCGGCGATGGTCTCGGCGACCTCGTCGTAGTCGTCGATCCGATACCCGTTCGCGCCGAAGGCCTCGGCCAGCTTATCGAAGGCGGGACACCAGTTGTACTCCGAGGCCGAGTGACGGCCCTCGAAGAAGGCGTCCTGCCACTGGCGGACCATGCCGATGTACTCGTTGTTGAGCACGGCGACGGTGATGTCCAGGTTCTCCCGGACCGCGACGGCCAGCTCCTGCATCGTCATCAGGAACGAGCCGTCGCCCTCGACGCAGATCACTTCCTGATCGTCATCGGCCGCGAGCCGCGCCCCGATAGCCGCGGGAAGGCCGTAGCCCATCGTGCCGAGGCCGTGACTCGAGACCCAGGTGCGAGGCTCGGTGAACGTCCAGTACTGGCAGGCCCACATCTGGTGTTGGCCGACGCCGGTCGTCACGATCGCGCGGTCGCTCGTGGCCTCGTCTAACGCCTCGACGACGAACTGGGGTTTGACCGGTTCGTCTGCGGGGGCATCGTAGGCCATCGAGTACTCCGACTTCCACTGCTGGCACTGCGCGCGCCACTTCGTGGCTTTCGGCGACTCCTCGACGGCCTCGGTCAGCTGGGAAACGACCGTCGCGGCGTCGCCGACCAGCGGGTACTCCGCGTGGACGTTCTTGCTCATTTCGGCGGGGTCGATGTCGACGTGGATCACCTCCGCGTCCGGTGCAAAGCTGTCGATGCCGCCGGTGAGGCGGTCGTCGAACCGGGTGCCGACGGCAACCATCGTATCGCAGTGGGTGATCGCCATGTTGGCGTAGCCGGTGCCGTGCATTCCCGCCATCTCCATGGCGAGTTCGTGATCCTCGGGGAACGAACCGATACCGGGCATCGTCGTCACCACGGGAATCTCGTGTTCGATCGCGAACGCGCGACACTCCTCGTGGGCGTCGCCCTTGATCACGCCGCCGCCGAGCAGCATGATCGGTTTCTGTGCGTCCTCGAGCCGTCGGGCCGCCTCGGCGACGATCGTCGGGTCCGCTCGCTCCTGGATGTCGTACGTCTCTGGCGTCTGCGGTTCGCCGGGTTCGCGGTCGGTTTCGGCCAGCGTGACGTCCTTGGGCAGATCGACCAGCGTCGGGCCGGGTCGACCTTCGCCCGCGAGGGCGAACGCCTCGCCGACGTCGTTTCCAACGGTGTGGGGATCGCTCGAGAACGCGTTCGCCTTCGTGATCGGGGCGGTCACGCCGGTGGTGTCGGTCTCCTGGAAGGCGTCGTTGCCGACCAGTTCCGTGGGAACCTGGCCGGTCAGCGCGATCATCGGATCCGAGTCCATGTCGGCGTCGGCGATGCCGGTCACGAGGTTGGTCGCGCCCGGTCCCGACGTCGCGAGACAGACGCCCGGCTCGCCGGTGACGACCCCGTAGGCGTCGGCGGCGTGGGACGCGCCCTGCTCGTGGGCCATCGTTACGTGCCGGATCGGCGAGTCGTAGATGGCGTCGTAGACGGGCATGATCGCCCCGCCCTGGACGCCGAAGGCGTACTCGACGCCCGCGGTTTCCAGGGCGCGAACGACCGCCTCGGCACCCGTGGTCACTGGGCGGGTGTCGGCCGGCGTTTCGGCGTCGGAAGACGCACTCGAGTCCGCCGCGGACTCCTCAGTACTCTCTTCGCGGCTGCGATCCTGTTCGGTTCGTGGCGGGACCGGTTTCGCGCGCTCGCTCATCGATCCCCTCCCGCCGCGGGGGTGCGGCGGTGTCGTTGTGTGTATCGTGTCATCGGCTGGTGGGCTGGTCGCTCTGAAAACGGTGCGGATCCGGGTCGGTGAGAGGGGTGAGTAGGGGCTAGGCGGCCCCTACAATAATGAGCGAAACGGACGCGGCGCTGTCGGCCGTGCGAGCCGAAGCGGATTCGCGTCGCGCCATTACTGTTCTCGTAGCGAGCCCGATCGGTATAAGGCTTGTGTGGGTGGCAACCATTGCACACCCGCCGGTACGCCAGCCGGTGCTCGCCGGTGGTGTGTGCCGGGGGCCGCATCGTCAGGCCCGCACCTCCGGTTGCCGTTCGCGGTCGACGCCCTCGGCCTCGGCGAAGCGCTCGAGGTCCGCCACCGTGACCCGGCGCTTCTCGGCGCCGTAGTCCTTCACGCGGCGGGTGACCGCCCGTACTTCGGCGTCGGTGGGATCGAACCCACACTCGCTCAGGCGCTCCCGTACCGAGTGGGTGCCGGTGTGCTTGCCCATGACCAGCTTTCGCTCCGCGCCGACCATCTCGGGGGTCATGACCCCGGGTTCGAACGTATCGGAGTTCTCGATGACGCCGGCGGCGTGGATGCCGCTCTCGTGGGAGAAGGCGTTCGCGCCGACGATCGGTTTGTTGCCGGGCGTCGCCATCCCGCTTTTCTCCTCGACGACGCGGGAGAGTTCGGTGATCCGGGTCGTGTCGATGCCGGTGTCGGTCTGGTAGACCGACTCGACGGCCATCACGAACTCCTCGTAGGCGGCGTTGCCCGCCCGCTCGCCGATGGAGTTCACCGAGACCTGGGCCTGCTCGGCGCCGGCCTCGACGCCGGCCAGCGCGTTGGCGGTGGCCAGTCCGAAGTCGTCGTGGGTGTGGACGTCGATCCGGGCGTCGGTGTGGTCGCCGATCGTCTCGATCAGGTCGTAAAAGCGCCGCGGAGTGGCGACTCCGCAGGTGTCCGGAACGTTGATCCAGTCGGTGCCCGCCTCGGTGACGGCCTCGACCACCTCGAGCAGGAACGACTCGTCGGTTCGCGTCGCGTCCATCGGCGAGAACATGCAGGTGGTGCCGGTCTCGGTAACTCGTTCGACGGAGTCGACCGCGCGCTGTACGACTTCCTCGCGGGTGGCGTGCATCGAGTCTTCGATCTGGACGTCACTGGTGCTCACGAAGACGTGGACCATCTCGACGCCGGAGTCCAGCGCCGCCTCAACGTCGCCCTCGACGACGCGGGCTAACCCGCAGGTCGTCGTCTGCGTCGAGGACGCGATGTCGCGAACGGCTTCGAACTCGGCCTCGCCGTTGACGGGGAACCCGGCCTCGATGACGTGGGTTCCCATCTCGTCCAGAATAGCTGCGATCTCACGCTTGTCGTCGGAGGAAAACGACGTGCCCGGAGACTGTTCGCCGTCCCGGAGCGTGGTATCGAAAACCCGTGCCGCCTGAATCTCCTCAGTGGAATCTAACGTGCCCTGGAAGAACTCGACCGCCCTGACTGGTGTCAGAGCCGGGTGTGTCTGATGTAGACATTGTATCTCGCTTCGAGGCTCGAGGTAGTATATAAATCTGCCGCTGAAACAGATTTCGGCAGTATTTGTACAGAGCCGTCCGGATATGTACGCCGCCGAAACCGCACGACATCAACGACCTATGTTTCAACATACGTCCTTATACAGTACCGGATGATACTATGCAAATGTCGGACACGGTAGAGCGTGACGTTGTATATTCCGGCCGAGTTCTTGAGAATCAAACATCCAGGGCGCTGACGCGCGGGGACGAGTGGACAGTCGTCCACTCACCTGCCCCTTCGACACCACACGCTCCCGCTCCCCGAGCCGTCGCCCGAGTGCGAGCGCGTGTCAGCATTATACCGCCGCTCGTGGTACGCCGCGTCGCAATGGCATCCGACGACGTGATCGACCTGCTGAGAGATGCGTACATCGACGAACTCGAGACCGTGATGAACTACTTGACGAATTCGATCGTCCTCGACGGCGTCCACGCAGAGGAGGTCAAAGAGAGCCTCGCGGCCGACGTCGAGGAGGAACTCGAGCACGCGCGGCTGCTCGGCCAGCGGCTGAAACAGCTCGAGCACGCCCCGCCCGGCTCCGAGGGGTTCGAGGCGCGCCAGTCGAGTCTGCAGCCCCCCGAGGACACGACGGACGTCCAGTCGGTGATCGACGGCGTCCTCGAGGCCGAGGAGGACGCGATCGGGACGTATCGGTCGCTGCTCGAGGCCGCCGAGGAGGCGAACGATCCCGTCACTGAAGACGTCGCGGTGACGATCCTGGCCGACGAGGAGGCCCATCGAGCCGAGTTCCGCGGATTCAAGAAGGAGTTCCCGTCCGACTGACCGAGTAATTATAAAGGGACACACTCCACTCCAGGGGAACGTTTTTCTCGTCTCCCTTCGACCCACGACCATGAGCGACTTCGACCTCGATCTCAGAGCGGTCGAGGAACACATCGACGAGGAACTCGAACTCGACGGCGAACTCGTCCTCGGCGTCTTAGACGGGACCCACGACCCCGACGAGTGGCTCGAGGCGATCGCGAGCGGCAACGTTCTCGTCCTCTACGTCGACGGCAGCGTCAACGAACTCGCCTCCGGGTTCGCCCGTGACGTCAAAGAATCGGGCGGCAGTCTCGTTCACTTCCGTGGCTTTCTGATCGTCGCACCGCCCGGCATCGACGTGAACACGGATCGACTCTGAGCCGCCCGCTTCCTGCGAGAGTAGTCGTTGAAACGGGTTACACCCGGTCACAGCTGTGCGGCCAGCCGTGGCCGTCGCGACGAGGCTGACCGCCGATGATCGTGACCGGGTGTGCACTGACTGTCACCGACGACGATACTGTGAGTCCGCATCGACGACCGTGAGGTGGTGGCCGTCGGGATCGCGGATCACGACGTCGTCGCCGCGGTCGATTTCACACGCCCGGTCGGCGACGGCATCGGCCGCGGCGTCCGGGTCCGCCGCCGCAAACCCCAGGTCCACGTGAACGCCGCCGCGAGCGTCCGCGATTCCCAGTTGTGGCTCCCAGAGCTCGAGCGCCATCGGCCCGTTCATCCGCACCCGTTTCCGGTCGTCGCCGCGGTCGACCGTCTCGAATCCCAGACCGGCGTAGAACGACTCCGCGCGGGGGAGCGACTCGACCTCGAGGACGACCTCGAAGATCCCGTCGATCCCCGGCCCCGGAAGGCCCTGCTGGCCGAGTTCGACGCAGTTGCCGTCGGGGTCGTAGCAGTAGAGCGATTTCGCGCTGCCGAACGTGAACTCCTCGAGATCGTACTCCTCGCTCAGGCGGTCCCACCAGTCGTCGTACTCCGCGTCGGGAATCGAGAACGCGAAGTGGGTGTGAAGCCCGCCACGGGGGACCCCGGAGGGACGCCGGAGGACCAGGTCGGTCTCGCCCGCGGCGAACGCCACGGCGTCGTCGCGGTCGTCGGTCACCGATAGCTCGAGGCTCTCCTCGTAGAACCGCCGCGCGGGCTCGAGATACTTGACCTCGAGGGCGAGCCAGGCCAGCCGGGTCAGCATACGCCTTTCTACTCCCGCCGGGATCAAAGAGGCGTCGGCGGAACGGACCGGCCAGTGTTGGCCGCGCCCTTATGGCTTCGCCCGTGCTAGCCAGCGCATGGCATTCCGCGTCGACGAGGACGCGACGGCGTTTCGGGAGATCGATCGATTCGAGGGTGGCGTCGGCTGGCTCGCACACTCCGAGGAAACGATGCAGCGAGCGAGCCACGCGCTCACCGTTGACGGCGAGGTGTGGCTGTTCGACCCCGTCGACGCGGACGGGCTCGACGACCTGCTTGCCGAGTTGGGCGAGGTCACCGGCGTCGTCGTCGGCGTCGACCGTCACAAGCGCGACGCCGCTACCATCGCGAACCGCCACGACGCACACGTCTACCTCCCCGAGTTCTTCGAGGGCGTCGCCGAGGAGATAGCGGCACCCATCGTCCGGTTCGGCGACGAACTCGCCGACACCGGTATCGAGGTTCACCCGCTCCACGAAGGGCGGTTCTGGCAGGAGGTCGCGCTGTTCGAGCCGGAACGGGGAACTCTCGTCGTCCCCGAATCGCTGGGGGCGGCCCCCTACTTCCTGGCCGGGGGCGAGCGCCTGGGGGTTCATCCGATGCTGCGAGCGGTACCGCCGCGCGAACAGCTTCGCGGCCTCCACCCGGAACGGGTGCTGGTGGGCCACGGCGAGGGCGTGATGCACGACGGCGCGCGTGCGCTTGAGGACGCGCTCGCCGGTTCGCGTCGGCGGATGCCGCGACTCTACGCCGGGACGCTACGACAGTTCCTCCCGGTGTAGTCGGGACTTCCCGAGTATCGGCCAGCGTGACAATCGGTTATCGACGAATTTCACGCCGTAGAACGCTCCGGGACGCCACTCACGGGGAGTACAACTATTGTCGCGGCCGCCGTGCATATAGTGTGATCTACATAACCCGCGCCCTCGTCGACGTGCTGATCGACCTCGCGAGAGACGCAGACCCCGAGCGGGTGAGTACGGGCGTCTCCACGACCCCTGCGGGCGATCTCGAGGGAGCCGACGAGCTTCCACCCGAGACGCCCGTCTTCACGGATTTCTATCTCCCCGATCCCGGCAATCCAGTCAACGCCGTCTTCGGCGTCGATCTCACGACGCCGGCCGGCCAGACCCAGGGTCAGTTCGTCTCGCATCCCGTCGGCGAACTCGAAGTATCGAAGCGGGACGACCTCGCGCCGGTAGTGTTCGTCGCGACCCTTCCCTGGGGAACCGGCCAGGAGTCCTTCGGCGCGTTCGATCGCCTCGGCGAGCGCCAGCCCCTCGAGTTCGTCGACGCGAAACCGCCGGAGGGGTCGCTCCCCGAGGAGTCCCGCGTCTGACCGGCGAGCCGCGCGTGCGCGGCGAAAACCGTCAATCCAGGTAGCCCAGCCCCTTGAGCTGTTCCGTGATGTCCTCGAACTCGGCCTCCGTTAGCTCCCCCGAGCGCTGGTGCTGGATGACGATGCTCCGGAGCAGAAACCGGACGAGATCGCTCGTACTCTGAAAGCTCGTCCCCTCGATGGTCTCGTCGACCCGTTCGGCCAGATCCTTCGGAATGGAAACCGTCGTGTACTCGGTCATACGGGTATCGAACACCGGCGGCGTCAAATCGTTGTCGACGGCCGCAGGTACGTCCGGTAGGTGGGGCCGTCGGTCGTAGCGATTTTGAGACCCGAGTGTCTATCCGTCGGTATGGGAGTACGGCCACCATCGAACGGAGACTCAGAGGAACCCGACAGCATCGAGTTCGGCATCGCCGCCGTCGACGCCCACCTCAGGCGCAGTGACCTCTCGTTTCCCGCCTCGAGAGACGACGTCTCGGCGGCGCTCGGTGGGAAGCGGATTCCGTACGACGTCCACGGCAACGACGTTGAACTCGACGAAATCCTGAGCGAGGTCGACCGCTCGGAGTTCGCGAGCAGACAGGAACTGCTGAACGCCCTGCACCCACGGTTCGAGGAGTATCGAAAACGTCACTCCGGCGGCGTCGTCGCACAGTTCCGATCGCTCCTTCCGTTCTGACCCGCAGTTCCGACTCCCGGTCTACCGTTCGTTCCGTCCGTTCTCCCGCGTGATTCGCTCGAGTCGACGCCGCTGTTCGCGGTGGAGCGTGACGATCATGTCCGAGAGCACGCCGAACATGAGCAGTTGTACCCCGAGCAAGATCGCGGCCGCGGAGACGACGGCGAGGATCTCGTGGCCGATCCCGTACCAGACCCACTGCGTGAGCACGTAGAGGGCGATGGCGCTTCCCGAGGCGATTCCGGCGAACCCGAACACGCCGAAGTAAAACAGCGGATTGTTCGTCTTGGCAAGGGAGTACAGCGCGAGGAGGATCGTTCCGCCGTCTCTGACCGGATGGAGGTTGGTTTCCGAGTCGTCGGGTCGAGCGCGGTAGCTGATCGGCACCACCGTGGTGTCGATCCCGTGTTTGACACACTCGACGGCGAGTTCCGTCTCGATGGTAAACCCGTCCGAGTCGAGCGAGATGCGCCGAAACGACTCGGTGGTAAACGCCCTGTATCCCGACAGGATGTCCTCGTAGGCCGCCCCGTGGATAAACCGGAACGCCCGGTTGATCAGCCGGTTGCCGACGCCGTTCAATCGTTTCATCGCATCGTCGTCCATGTTCGCAAACCGGTTGCCGATGACGTGCTCGTAGCCATCGGCGAGGGGCTCGAGCATCCTGTCGGCGTCGGCCGGATCGTAGGTCCCGTCGCCGTCGGCCATCAGCACGTAGGGAACCGCGACGGAGGAGAGCGCCTCGCGGACCGCCTGTCCCTTCCCGCTGCCCGACTGGGTGAGTACCTGTGCGCCGCGCTCGCGGGCAATCTCCCGCGTTCGGTCGTTGGAGTCGCCGTCGACGACGAGGACGTTGGTGTAGCCGTAGCTCGCGAAGCCGTCGATCACGTCGCCGATCGTCGCCGCCTCCTCGAGCGTCGGCAACAGGATACAGACCTCGTCGGGGGCGATCGCCCGTTGCTCGCCGGTCACGGTAACACCACCATCGATTCGGGGACTCGTGTCCGTACGAGCCGCGTCGTCGTCCATTGGCATGGTTTCGATGCCGAACGCCGAAAAGCGTACTGATCGAATTCGGCTAGTGACACGTTCGACCGGTAACGCGTCGGGGACCGGCCGTTACCAGGTCAACCCCTCGTACACCTCGAGATCCCGGTCATCGACGTCGATCCGCCGCCCGTCGACGAGCACCCGTCGGGCCATCCCGTCGAACTCGAGGTCGTCGAACTCGGGCCAGTCCGTCGCGACGACGGCGCCGTCGGCACCCTCGAGAGCGTCCTCCGCGGAGTCGGCGTACTCGATCTCGGGGTACTCCCCGCGAACGTTGTCCATCGCCACCGGATCGTAGGCGACGACCGACGCCCCGCGCTCCGCGAGTTCCGTGATGACGTCGAGTGCGCGGGACTTGCGGGTATCGTCGGTGTTCGGCTTGAACGACAGCCCGAGGACGGCGATCCGGGCGCCCGCGAGGTCGACGTGGGACTCGAGGGCGTCGACCAGCCGCACGGGCTGTTTGTCGTTGACCTCGACGACGGCGTCGAGCAACGTCGGTTCGTACCCCTGTTCGCGCGCACCCGCTCGAATCGCGTTGACGTCCTTCGGGAAACAGGAGCCGCCCCAGCCCAGGCCCGAACGGAGGAACCGCTCGGAAATTCGGTCGTCGAGGCCGACCGCCTCGAACACCTCGTACGCGTCGGCACCGTACTCAGTCGAGATGTTGCCGAGTTCGTTCACCAGCGACACCTTCGCCGCGAGGAAGGCGTTGTTGGCGTACTTGATGAGTTCGGCCTCTCTCACGCCGGTTTCGACCAGATGCGTCTCCTCGCGCTCGAGGATCGGCGCGTACAGTTCCCGAAGCGCGGCGAACCCGTCCTCGCTCGTGGCGCCGACGACGACCTTGTCGGGCTCGAGGAAGTCCTGGACAGCAGTGCTCATTCGCAGGAACTCGGGGTTCATTGCGAGGTGGAGGTCCTCGCCGACGCGCTTGCCGGAGCGGTCGGCGACGATCGGTCCGACCACGTCCTCGGTGGTCCCCGGAAGCACCGTCGACTTGACGACGACGAGGTGGTCGTCGTCCTTTTCGGCGAGGGCGTCGCCGAGCGATTCGGCGGCCGCCTCCATGATCGCGAGGTCGAGGCTGCCGTCCTCGGCCTGCGGGGTCGGCAGACAGAGGAAGGTGAGGTCCGTGTCACAGACGGCGCCGTAGTCGGTCGTCGCTCGGAGATTCGATCCGGCGTGTTCGGCGATCCGCTCCTCGAGACCCGGTTCGTGGATCGGAGCCTCGCCCGCGTTGATCGCGTCGACGATCCCCTCGTCGATTTCGACGTTGACGACGTCGTGGCCGATGTCCGCGAGACAGGCGGCGATGGTGGTGCCGACGTAGCCGCTGCCGACGATCGAGACGTTCATGACCGAAGCAACGACGGGAGGGTGTTAGTGGTTTTTGGGTCTGGCCCGGTGCGGGCACTGCGACGGGGTCGAACGACCGGCAGCCGACGGGTCATCGGTAGCCCAGTGACTCGAGGCGATCCAGAGCGGCTTCCTCGTCGTCGTACTCGACTGCGTCGTCACGGGCGGTGGCGGCCGGCGGTTCGTACCGGGCGAGCAGCGCGTCTAGCTCCTCGCGGAGTTCGCGCGTTCGGTCGGGTCGCTTCGCGGCGAGATTGTCCGTCTCCTCGGGGTCCGCCTCGAGGTCGTACACCTGCTCGGCGTCGCCGTGAGTGCGCTCGCAGTACCGGCACGTGGGGTCGTCGACCGCCCGCAGGTACTTCCAGCGGTCGGTTCGCACGCCGCGAAAGCGCTGGGTGTTCGCCTCCTCGAGCAATAGCGACTCCCGCGGCACCCAGCCGTCGCCGCCCTCGAGTAGCGGGCGCAGCGAGCGCCCGTCGGCGTCGGTGGCCGGCACCTCGAGGTAGTCGAGCACCGTCGGGGCCACGTCGACCAGGCTGACGAGTTCCCTCGAGCGATCGGCGGTATCGTCGGGAGTGTGAACGATCAGCGGCACCTGCGTCGTCGGCTCGTAGAGGCCGTGGTGGTCGAAGTAGATGTCGTGCTCGCCGAGGGACTCGCCGTGGTCGGCACAGACGACGACGAGCGTCTCCTCGAGCGCACCCCGGGAGCGAAGCGCCTCGAGCAGCCCCGAAATCGTCCGGTCGGCCTCCGTTGCCGCCGCATCGTACTGCGCGCGTGCGAGTGCGGTACCGACACCGACGTCGTGGTCGCGCCAGCGGTCGTTCTCCTGGTTGACCACGCCCCCCGGTCGGAGGCTGCTGGCCGTGATCGACCCCGCCGGAAACTCCTCGGCGACCACCGACAGCGGCCGGTTCTCGTAGTCGAACCGCTCGAGGTACTCCTCGACGAGCGCGTCGTCGACGTCGTAGGGGGTGTGCGTGTCCATGAGGTGGACGAGCGAGTAAAACCGGTCGGCGTCGTCGACGAACTCCGCGAACTCGGCGACGACCTCGTCCTCGTCGTCGCTCCCCGTCCGGTCGGTTATCGCGTTGTAGACGCCCGAGATCGTATCGCCGATCGCCGGGTGAACCCCGTAGAGGGCGGTACTGACCGCCTTTTCGGCCGCCTTGAGTCGCCAGTGACTCGAGGCGAGTTCGGGGTACCGATCGAACCCCCGACGGTGCCACCGGCCCAGCGGGCGGCCGAACGCCCCGGTCGCGACGCCGGCGCTCGAGAGCGCGGCCGGGAGCGTCGGCGTCCCCTCGACGGCGCGTTTCTCCGCCGGGGTGACGTGCGAGCCGTGGTTGCGCACGCCGTGCGTCCGCGGATAGCGCCCCGTGTGCAGCGAGGTCAGAGCCGGATCCGTCGCGTTCGTCGTGCTGTACGCGCGTTCGAACATCGTTCCCTCGGCCGCGAGCTCGTCGATCGTCGGCGTCACCGGACGCCCGCCGTAGGCGCCGACCCGGTCGGTTCGGAGGGCGTCGACGACCACCAGGAGCACGTTCATCGACAGGTAGATCCACGTCGAGGCGTAATAATACTCCGCGTTCGTGAAACGTGCCACGAGCGGTCGCGGATCGTTGCGTGGTACTCGATCCAGCGCGTTCACTCTCAAGGTGCACGTCCAGTGCCACACCCACGATCGTCCGTCAATTTGTCAATTCTACAGTCATTCGGTACGCTTTTCACGTCGTCCGTAATCACTCAACCGGTACACATATCTCGCTATGGCAACGCAGCGAACCGAAACCGACCATCACTCGGGACCGCGCTGCGGCCGATCGGTCTCGTACCTGGTGGCGGGGCTCTGCTGGAAACTCCTCTATGAGCCGCTGCACCGGGTCCGAGACGCCCCGCGAACGGACGCGGACCCGTACGAGACGATCCGAGTCCCCCCGGAGGCGATCCGGTACGACAACACGTTCCTCGAGAAGTCCCTGCTCGAGCCTGGTCGCGTCTACGGGGGGCCATGGGACACCTCGCGTGTCGAGTTCGAGGAGACAAAGGTATACGAGTCGGTCGTCGATCGGTACGTCCGCGGGAAGCCGTGGGAGGAGACGGACCAGTTCCAGTACAGTCTCCGGAAGATCGAAAACGGAAACGAATCGCGGGGCGCCAGAACGCTTCAGGAACTGCGGGAGCGGTACCGCCGCCTAGACCAGATCTACGAGTCGATCGAGCGAAACGGGTACCGAACGCAGCGGGAGCTCCTGGCCGCCCGCCCCGAGCAGACCGAGGCGATGGCGAACGACGTGGACGACGCGCTGTTCAACGAGATATGCGTCTGCATCGGGCGCGACGGATCGTTCTTTCGACAGGGCGCCGGCCGCCATCGGCTGGCGATCGCGAAGGTGCTTGACCTCGAGACGGTTCCGGTTCAGGTGCGGGTCAGACACACGCGGTGGCAGGCGATCAGGAACGACCTTCGCGACGGCGAGTCGCCGTCGGAGAGCGGACGGCTGTCGGACGATCTGCTGTCGCACCCGGACCTCGCGGACGTCCGGTGATCAGGGAACGATTGTCTCTCACGAGACCGCAGCGTCCCCGCGAAACTCTCAAAGGTCGGGGTGGGATAGCTGTTCGTCGCGCGCGTCCGCAGCGCGCTCCCGTCGTCGCTGCCACTCCTCGTGGCGAACGACGACGCGGACGGGAATCGACTCGAGATCAAGCACCTTCGCGATCGAGAGCCGGTGGTTGCCGCCGCCGCAGAAGATCAACTCACCGTCGCGACCGACGCTGACGCACACCTGATCGAGCGCCGTCGAAACTCGCGCGCCGTCGTCGTACCCTCGAGACGGGTCGTAGCCGTGGCGGCACATGCTCTCGTAGAGGGCGTCGATGCGGTCGTAGCGCCGCCCTAGATCCGCGAGCGAGAAACAGCCGTCGACCTCGCCCTCGGCCTCGAGCTTTCGGCGAAGCGCGTCGTGGCCGTCGGTCTCCGTCCAGTCACGCCCCTCGACGAACCGCTGTTCGACCGACCGGTACTTGAGCGACTGCTCGTAGGGGACGACCCGACGGTCCCAGTCGCCACCCCGGATCGCGCCCGCCTCGAGGTACTTGTCGATGTCTCGGTTGGCGTCTTCGATCGCGTTCGGGTCGACCTCGAGCAGCGAGAACGGGTCGGCGAGCGCCTCGTAGCCGCGGACGAAGCGGTAGTACCTGAGTCGCGACTGCGCAAGCGTGCGGGCGAGAAACGGATGGTGGGCGAGGTACGCCCGACCCGACGAGGCGAGCCCGCGGATCCCTCCGGAGGCGACGACCGACCGGGCTCGCGCCACCAGTGACATGGGTCGGGCATTCGCCCGACCGCGGTAAATACCATCTGGTATCGCCGCGAGCCGTCAGCGATTTGGTCGCCCCCGCTGAACGCAACGATATGTCACTCCGGCGTGCACGTCGCAAGCTCCGTGCCGTCGGACCGGTCGACCTCCTCCGCCGGGGACTCGAGACGGCCGCGAAACCGCGACTGATCGCCGCGATGGTCGCCTCTCGAACCCGGCTTCGATACAGGACTCGAGCGGAGCTTCCCGCAATCGCCACGGATTGTGCTCCCGTCGGCACCGCAGAGACGTTCTCCGTCGCCCCGCCGACGGACGCCCCCGATGAACTCGAGCGGGTCGCCGGGGAGTACCGACTCGAGCGGCCGGTCGTCTGCACCGTCGCGAACGCCCGCCTGCTCGGACCGGACGCCCTCGCGGTCGGGCCGGACGGCGCGTTCCTCCTCGAGACCTCGCTCGGACGGCACGACCGCCTCGAGCGCTCGCTGCTCGCCGACCCGCGGCTGTTCGCGCGGGCGGCCGCCCGACCCGGCTCACTCTCCGGCCCGCGGGCGACCGACCGGCGGCTCGAAACCGTCTGTTCGCTCGTCGACGCCTGTCTCGGCGGCTACTCCCACTGGGTCCTGAAGGGGCTGCCGCGCCTCGAGGGGCTCCGTCGGTGGGAGACCGAGTCGGATTTCGAGGCGTCGATCCTACTCCCCGAGGACGCGCCGGCGTACGTCCGCGACTCGCTCGCCTGCTTCGGCTACGGCGACGACCGCCTCCTCGAGTGGGACGGCACCGACAGCGCGGTCGACCGGCTGGTCGTTCCTTCGGTCCGCTCGCCCGAGCAGCGCCGGTCCGCCTACGCGCAGCTGTTCGAGTACGACCTGACCTACAAGCTCACCTCGCCGGCGGCCTGCGCCTGGCTCAGATCCGAACTGGGGAACGCACTCGAGAGCCGCCGACCATCGTTCGACGGCTCGGGCCTCTCGGACGCCCCGAAGGGCGACGAGGGGCGGCGACTGTACGTCTCGCGAGCCGACGCGGATCGGCGGCGCGTGGTCAACGAGAACGCGCTGCTCGAGGCGCTTTCCCCCCTCGGCTTCGAGTCACACACGCTTTCGGACCTCGAGTTCGCCGACCAGGCGCGGCTCTTCTTCGAGGCAGACGTGATCGTCGCCCCCCACGGCGCCGGGCTGGCGAACCTCGCGTTCGCGAGCGACTGCGCGCTGGTCGAGCTGTTCGGCGAAAAGGTCAAACCGACCTACTGCATGCTCGCCTCGGCGCTCGAACTCGAGTACGAGTACGTCCGGTGCGAGTCGAGGGGAACCGATCTCAGGGCCGATCCCGAGCGGATTCGAGTCCGCGCGGCCGAACACTGCTGAGGCGGGGCTGGCCGACCGCCTCGCCAAGCCGACTCAGAGGTAGCCCATCTGCCGGAGGTTCTCCTCGGTCTCGGCGCTGATCGTCTCGCTCCCGCCGAGGGCGGCGTCCGCGAGGCTCTCGTAGTGGGCGAGCAGCTGCGAGCGGAGCTCGTCGTCGTCGGCCGCGGGGCCGTCGAACTCGTTTTCGTCCGGGTACCAGACGGTCTTTCGCTCCGGGGACTGCCAGACCGCGTACTGGCGGGCGGGTGGCAGGTCGTCCGCAGAGCCGTCACACTCCTCGGCTGCGCTCTCGAGCTGCGTGTCCGAACACCGGTAGTAGACGTAGGCCGCGTCGCGTCGCTCCCTGGTAAGATCGACGCTCTTCGTCTCGGGGGGCTCGATGCCGAGCAGCGAGAGCAGCGTCGGGTAGATGTCGTTCAGCTGTGCGAGGTCGTCAGTGTGACCCGGCTCGAGGGTGCCGGTCGGGTCGCGGATCAACAGCGGAACGCGGATGAGTTCGTCGGCCACGGAGAACTGGTGGCTCGTGAGGCCGCTCCAGCCCAGGTGGTCGCCGTGATCGCCGAAGACGATCAGGATCGTCTCGTCGTAGACCCCTGCATCGCGGAGTCCCTCGACCAGCCGCTCGATGTGGTGATCCGTCTGGGCGACACAGCCCCGGTAGAGGTCCGCGGCGATCGCGACCTGCTCGAGGTCGGGACGTTCGAGGCCCGCGTAGACGTTCCCCTGATTCTCCCGCAGCCGGTGCTGGTAGCGGACGTTTTGGCGACGCTCGAGCAGGGAGTGATCGCCGAATCGGGCGTGGTAGGGGGCGCTCGGGTTGTAGAGGATATGGGCGTCGTTGAGGTGCGTGAGATAACAGAACGGCCTGTCGGCGGCCGCGACCCGCTCGCGAGTTGCGTCGACGGCGGGCTTGTCCTTCATCGTGTGTCTGAACCCGAAGCTCGCGGCCTTCTCGAGTCCGGCTCTGAGAAATCGACGCGTTCCCGCCGTCGTCTCGGCGGGTGAACCCGCGCGTACCCCGTCGGTCATCGCGGCGAACCCGTTTCGGACGTGCGAAGGGTCGTGGAAGTAGTGGTGGTCGAATCCCCGGGTGAGTTCAGCGGTGTTGAGCCAGCCGTTCCGCCCGAACGACTGGGTGTCGTAGCCGATATCGGCGAGGAGTTCCGCGAACGTCGGCTGCGAACCGAGCACCTGCCCTTTGTCGTACAGTCCGTGTTCGGGCGGGTAGCGCCCGGTGAAGATCGAGCCGTGGACCTGGAGCGTCCAGACCGACGGCGAGATGGCGTTCTCGTAGACGGTCGACTCGTCGGCGAGCTCCTCGAGAAACGGCGTCGTCGGCGCCTCGCCGGAGAGAAACGAGCAGTAGTCCGGTCGAAGGCTGTCGACCGAGACGAGAAGAACGTTTGGCAGATCGCGGGACATACCGCTAGCCCGACTCGTCTGTAAAAATACGTTTTGGTCGGGAAGAGTCACGCGTCCTGGAAAACAACGAAGGACGTTTACCCGCGGCAGGGAACAGTACGCCAACGCCGGCTATGAGAATCGGGCAGACCTCGTTCCTCCAGTTTAGCGCGGAGATCGCCGCCTCCGGGATCGGGTTTTTTGCGACGATCTACTTCGCGCGTGTTCTCGGTCCCGAAGTGCTCGGCTACTACGCCGTCGCGCTCGCGGTCGTAACCTGGCTCGGCATCGGCGGCAACATCGGCCTCTCGAGCGCGATCACGAAACGGATGAGCGAGGGCGAGGAACCGAACGCCTACTTCTGGGCCGGGACGAGCATCATCCTCTCGTTGTTTGGCGTCCTCGCAATCGGCGTACTCGCGTTCAGCGAGCAAGTAAACGCCTACGTCGGCGCTGACGTTCATTGGCTGCTCGTCGCTATGCTGCTCGCGAGTCTGTGTTATTCGCTGTTCAACGCCGCGCTACAGGGCAGACACCTCGTTCACGTCTATGCCGTCCTCAAGCCGCTGAAGATCGGCGGGCGGGCGATCGTTCAGATCGCGCTCGTCTTCGCCGGCCTCGAGCTCACCGGGATGCTGATCGGCTACTCCACCGGCTGGCTGATGGCCGCCGCGGTTGCGGTCGTCGTACTCACGCCGCGGTTCGAACTCCCCTCGAGACGTCACTACAGGCAACTGATCGAGTTCGCGAAGTACTCCTGGCTCGGCCGCGTCCAGGGCAAGACCTTCAGCGAGGCCGATATCCTGATCCTCGGCGCGCTCGTCTCGAGCGCGCTCGTCGGTATCTACTCGATCGCGTGGGCGTTGTGCTCCTTTTTTCTGATCTTCGCCCACGCGATCAGCACGGCGATGTTTCCCGAGATCAGCAAGCGAAGCGCACAGGGGGAGTCCGGACGGATCGCCAGGTTGACGACGGACGCGCTCGCGTTCGCCGGCTTCGTCCTGATCCCCGGGGTCGTCGGCGGACTGCTCGTCGGCGACAGAGTGCTCGCCATCTACGGAACGGAGTTCGTCGAAGGGCACGTCGTCCTCCCGATCCTCCTCTTCGGTTCCCTGCTGTACGCCTACCTCGATCAGCTGTTGAACACGCTCAACGGAATCGACCGGCCCGACGTCGCCTTTCGCGTCAACGGCCTGTTCATCGGAACGAACGTGGTCGCCAACGTCGTGCTCGTTTACGAGTTCGGCTGGGTCGGCGCAGCGGTCGGGACCGCGCTCTCGGCCGGCGTCGGCCTGGTTGCTGCGCTCTGGTTGATCCGTCAGCACCTCGATTTCGAGCTCCCGATCGTCGAAATCGGCCGCCAGTGGGCGGCGGCGCTCCTCATGGCTGCAGTTGTGTACCCGGCGACGGTGCTCGCAGGGCCGCCTGCCGAGACGCTGTCGGCAACGGCCGTTACGGTCGTCATCGTCGGAGCCGGCGCGGCGGTGTACACGACGGCACTCCTCGTGATGTCCGCACGGTTTCGAACCGTCGTCAGGGAAAACGTGCCCGTCGACTTTCCGCGCGTCGCCGGCCCCTGACCGCTGACCGCGGACCGACCGTGTTTCACGCGTGCCGGCAACAGTTCGCGCGCCGAAGACGTTACAGTACGCTCGCGTAAATCTCGAGCAGCCGATCGCCGATCCGATCCCAGCTAACTTCCTCGACGATTTCGCGGCCGTTCGAGCGCGTCTCGGCCTCGAGAACGGCCACGAGGTGATTGACCAGTTCGTCTTCGTTCGCCCCGACGCCCGAGGGAGCGACTCCTTCGAGGCGTGTCCGGACGTCGCCGACGGGCGTCGAGACGACCGGCACGTTGCAGGCCATCGCCTCCTTGACCGTATTCGGCGACCCCTCGTGTCTCGAGGTGAGCAACAGCGCGTCGGCGGCGTTCATGTAGGTCGCCACCCGGTCGTGGCTTACGCCGGAAATCGTTCGCAGTTCGACTTCGTCGTCGATCCGATCGGCCACCCGCGCCACTACCTGCTCGGCCAGCGGGTAGTTCTTGCGCTCGTAGTCGGGCGCGTACGGAAAGAGGACGTTCGCTTTCGAGGAATCCCAGCCGACCGCCTCGCAGGCCTCGCGGCGATCCATCGGCTGGAACCGCTCGAGGTCGATCCCGCTCGGCAGGACCTCGGCGTCCCGGCCCAGCAGTTCGCGCATCTCCTCGCTTCGAACGGTGATCGCGTCGCAGCGCCACGCGCAGGCCTTGGTCACGAGCCCGTCGAAGCCGACGACGTCGGAGCCCCACAGCGTGAGGACGACGGGAAGCCGAAACTGCGTCACCGCGTACGGAGCCGTCAGGCCGTAGTTCGCGTGTATCAGGTCGTAGTCACCGCGTCGAAGCTCGCGGCGCACCCGCGGGAAAAACTGCAGGTACTCCTTCGGGCCGCGACCGCGGCCCATCGCCCCGTCGATCTGGTCAGCGCCGGGAACGACGAGCACCGTCGTCTCGACGCCCTTGCCCTCGAGGGTCTCTATCTGCTGGTCGAAAAAGACCTCTCGAGCCGTCACCAGGTGGAGAACGCGAAGCGATTCCTCGGGTACAACTCTCGGCGTCACGCGTCCGCTCCGAGTAGCTCACGTCGGGGTTTCGTCAATCCGTACAGGTAGCCGAAGCCGACCGCCGCGGTGAAGACGAAGATGGTGACGAGCTGTTTCGCCTTCGCTCTCGAGGGCGCTTCGACGAGATCACGCAGCCGAATCGGGACGAACTCGAGCAGGAGCTGTTTCAGGTAGTCGTTCTTGTCGCCGGCGGCTTCGGGTAACAGCAGGTCCATGATCCGCTTCGAGTAGCCCTGCCAGAACGAGCGAAATACTAGCCAGCCGAAGTCGCCGCGATAGTCGAACAGCCTGTGGTTGACGACGGCGTCGGTGTTGTAGATTACGCCCTTGCCGTACCGGTTCGCCATCCGGATACAGACCGGTGCCTCGTGGGCCTGAATGTGGCGGTCGCCCTTCCGCCCCGTGTTCTCGTCGTAGCCGCCGACGGAGAGGAAGACCTCCCGACGAAAGGAGATGTTCGAGCCGTAGGTGTTTCGTAGTTCCTCCATGTGCTCGCCCATCCCGCGCTCGTCACAGCCGACCAGCCAGTAGAACTCTGCGGGGAAGAAATCGGGCTTTTCGGTGACCCAGTCGGGTTTCGCGTGGCCGCCGACCGCGATCGCGTCGGTTTCTTCGTACACGCGCGCAAGTTCTTCGATCCAGTCGGATTCGGCGACCGCGTCGTCGTCGATGAAGGCGACGACGTCGCCGGTCGCGATCTTCGCCCCGCGCGTGCGACTGTACGAAATCCCCTGATTCTCCGCGTTGCAGTGGAGAACGACGTTCTCCCGGTCGCCGAACTCCGTACAGACGCGATCGAAGACGGCCTCGTTGCCGTCGACGACGATGACGACCTCGAGGGGCTCGTACGTCTGGGCGAGGACGCTCTCGACGCACTCGGAGAACACGTCGTAGCGCTCCATCGCGTACGTACAGATGACGACGGAGACCTTCATTGCCGTTGGATTTCCGCGAGCGGCGAATAAGCCTTCCCCTTCAGCCATCACGTCGGCACAATAGAGGGTTGATCCGCAGTTTGAACATGAAACTGCGGCGAGTATATGACAAGGCTTATTCTTGACTTGGGACTGTTGCAGCCTAATGAGTACTGATACCGAACACGTCGAGGAAACCACCGAGTCCTCCGTCCTCGATACGTGGGAGGAATGGTATCATCTCCCGGTAATCGGGATCGTGATGCTGTTCATGATCTGGGTGCGGACCCAGCGCTACGAACGGTTCGTTACCGACGACGGTTCGCCGGCACTCGCCGCAATCGACTCCTGGTACCACTGGCGGACCGTCCAGTGGACGGCAGAGAACTACCCCAGAACGATGCCGTTCGACGTCTGGACCGGATTCCCAACCGGACGATACGTCGGACAGTTCGGCACCCTGTTCGATCAGTTGATCGTCACCGCCGCGATGGTCGTCGGCCTCGGCGATCCCTCGACGGAAACGCTGTACACCGTTGCACTGCTCTCCGTGCCGATAATGGCTGCACTCGTGGCGCTACCCGTGTTCTACATTGGTCGTCGCCTCGGTGGAACCCTGGGTGGACTCGTCTCGGTCGTACTCCTCGCGCTCGCGCCGGGGACGTTCCTCTACCGGACGACTGCAGGGCAACTCCAGCACCACGTCGCGGAAGTGCTGTTCATGGCACTCGCCATCCTCGCGATGATGGTCGCACTTCGGGTCGCAGAACGGGAGAAACCGATCTACGAGCTGGCGGCCGGCGGAGAGTGGGACGCGCTTCGGGTACCTGCACTCTACAGCGTGCTTGCGGGCGTTGCCCTCTCGTTGTACATCTGGGTGTGGCCCCCTGGCGTCGTCCTCATCGGCATTCTCGCCGTCTTCTTTACCGTACAGCTCTGTCTCGACTACCTCCGGGGTATTTCGCCCGACCACGTCGCGTTCGTCGGTGCCGTCAGTCTCGGGGTCACGGCGCTCATTACAGTTCTCCTGGTTGAGGAGTGGTCCTCGAGCCCGACCAGTTTCGGCTATCTCCAGCCGGCCGCCGCGGCCCTCGTCGCGGCCGGCTGTCTGTTCATGGCGTGGCTGGCTCGCCAGTGGGACCGGCGGTCGATCACGCCCGTCTACTACCCGGCGGCGATCGGTGGCTTGCTCCTCTTCGCGTTCGGGATGATGGCGCTCGCCCTCCCGGATCTCTTCGGGACGATTTCGGACAACCTGGTTCGGCGACTCGTTCCGTTCGGTGCGGCCGATACGGACCTCACGATCTCCGAGGCACAGCCGCCGGATAGCTTCACCGACCACGTCGTCTCCGAGTTCGGGATGGCGTTCTACACGATGCTCGCCGGACTCATCCTGCTGGCAGCCCGCCCCCTTCTCGGCCGCGAGTATCGCGCCGAGTACACGCTGATCCTCGTCTGGTCGCTGTTCCTGATCAGCATGGCCGCAACGCAGGTCCGCTTCGCCTACTATCTCGTCCTCGCCGTCGCGGTCGTCAACGCCGTCTTCATCGCCGACATCATCCGACTATTCAATCTCGACTTCGAAACCAGCCGCCAATCACTTCGGGAGATTGAAACCTACCAGGTGATCACCGTACTGCTGGTGGTGACGCTACTGTTCGCACCGCTGCTCCCGCCAGTCGCCGCGAATACCGCGTGGGAGCGTGGCGAGGGGGCCGCACCGAGTGGAAACGCAATAGAGTGGGAAGAGTCGAACCACTGGCTTCAAGAGAACACCCCTGCGCCGGGCGACTGGGGCGGTGCCGACAACGCGAGTGAACTCGAGTACTACGGCGTCTACGACTACCCCGAAGACGGCGACTACGACTACCCCGAAGGAGCGTACGGGGTGATGTCGTGGTGGGACTACGGTCATCTGATAACGGTCCAGGGTGAACGGATTCCACATTCGAACCCGTTCCAGCAGAACGCCCGCTCCTCCTCGGCGTTCCTGACCGCCCAGTCCGAAGCGCGCGGCGAACTCGTCATGGACGGCATCGCCGCGGACGTCTCCGTCGCCGACGAATCCGACGAGGAGATCGAACGGCTCCTCGAGGACAACGACTCCCACGAAGAGCTGCGCTACGTCATGATTGACCACCAGATGGCCGGCGGGAAGTTCGGTGCGATCACGACGTGGTCCGGTCCCGGCTACGGCACCTACATCGAACAGAACCAGTACGAGTACCAGGGTGAAGAGCACACCCTCAACGGACCGGGTGAGGCATACTACGACACGATGCTCGCCAGTCTCTACCTCGAGGACGCAGACGAACTCGAGCACTACAGGCTGGTTCACGAAGCCGACGATTACGCGATCGTCGGCGGCATGGAGACTCCTCAGGGACCGACCCCCCGGAGTTCTGCCGCACTGGGACTCGAATGGAGCGACGAAACCGAGCAGTTGCACGATGAGTTCGCACAGTCTCGAGAGGAAGGCTCCGTTGAAATGCTCGGCATGACCCCGATCTGGGACGGTGCGATCGTTTCCTCCGTGAAAACCTTCGAACGCGTCGAGGGTGCGACGATCACCGGGTCCGTCGACGACCAGAGCATCGACGAGGACGCGGTCGTGTACGCACAGGTCGAACTCGAGACCGCCCCCGGCCGGACGTTCACCTACACGCAACAGGCCGACCTCGAGGACGACGGCTCGTTCGAACTGACGGTGCCGTACGCCACGAACGACGAACTCGGCACCGAGGACGGCTACACCGACAGCAGCGTCGAAGCGCTCGGCGAGTACGAGATCGCAGTCGGAACGCCGACCGACGACGGCGTCGAACAGCAGTACGCCGGCGAAACCGCAGTGTCGGAAACCGCCGTCGTGGACGGCGAGAACGTGGACGTGACGCTCGAGCAAGGAGATGGCGAAGTGCTCGAGTATCCTGGAGTGGATGATGGTGAAGAAACACAGGACGACGCGAACGGTGACGGTTAGACGACGACTCGAGTGAAAATACGACAGAGGACCTCGAGTCAAAGAGGCGTCGGTTGAAATATGGTCTCGAGCTAATATTCAATACAAGCTACCACAGTCGATCAATTCTAAACAGCTCAGACTGAGGTATGAGATGAGCTACGGCGCACCGAGAAAGCTTTTGATCTACTTTGAAGTCGTAACTATATGTTCACAATTTACGCACTCATAGATAATTGTGCACAAACCCCTCTAAAATTATAAGATAGATTGATTTCCGTTGGCAATTTAGTAGTGAATACAATGTCCGCAAAAGACAGCATGAAGGATTACCTGGAATCGCACCCACGAATGATCGGCGCGTTATTCACATTGCTCGTATTACTTGGTCAATCCAGTACGGCATTAGCGGGGAATTGTAGTTCGACTGTTGGGCCATAATAGAATACCATTTTGTTGCAGTAGCCTATAATGATTCTAAATTAGGTATTGAAATCCCATCCATCCAGTGAATTCTATCTTTGTGTAAAACCGGACCCCCTGCCCACGTTAAATATTCTTCTAACTCATATTTGTCTATATGCGTAGATGTGTGTTGACCTGGGGTTAAGTGTTCAACACTATCCGACTCTAAATTTGGACTAGACGTTGTTCCAAGTCTAAATTCTTTAGTTGGGTAGGTACGCAGCGAAACATCATACATATCATTGTGTTGTGGTTCAAGTTCAATAATAGATGGCGCACCGCCATCTGATTGAGCAATATCCGCAGATCCGTCTCCAATAATCAAGTATTGTTCAGCGAGTTCGTACGTTTCTTTAGATAATTCAACAGCTGCACGAAGCGGGAATCCTAGATTCAAAAAGCGGGCCATCATAACCCCAACATTTACAGCATCCTCATTAATGACGTTCCCGAGTGTTCCGACACCGCCAAACGCACCCTGCTGTACGAGTGCGAGTCCTTGATGATATGATCTACACGCATTGATAAAGAAGACATCAATATTGACAGATGGTAACGTATAAACATCGAGTTTACCATCTGGACAATCTAATCCAGTTTCAGTTGCATGCCCAATATAATGCAAAAAGTCGAAAGAATGATCAGTTAACAGTAACTCTAACTTATCCGTAGATATTCCGAATTCGGATTGAACAGCAAATGGTAAAGTTTCCCTATTTCCGTAAACTTCATCCAAAATATCATGCTCTTCAAGCATTCGAACGTCATTACAAACAACCAATATCTCAATAGAGTCTGATTTTTTATCACGTTTCAATTGACTTCTATACGCTTCAATAGTTGCTTTTGAGGCACCGTGGGGAATGTTTTTATCAAACCATGCGTGCTCAATTGATTCACCACAATGATTTGGGGAAATAACTTCGATGTCCTGGGCTATTGGTGAATTGGATGGGTTTCGGTTAATTTGAGTATCACCGATAGACCGTGTCAACCTGTCCTCTGTGCTTGAATCTGGATAACGGTATCTAAGAGTTGTTCCTTGTGGTTTGCGGATTATACCTAGCTCATTTATCACAAAGGGTAGCAACTCAACCCGACTTGGTTCTGCTGGTATATGCGCTGTTAGTGGCCACCGAGGAAGATGAGGTTCAAGAAGGTCGTATGGGACCTCGATATACTGCATCAACTGTGAGGAAAGTGCATCTTCATATATTTCATCAAGGTTGAAAGGTAAGAAATCCACGAGAAGGTTCCTTTCGTGAAGATCATATTGGTATAAGCCCTCTGTCCGAACAAGACAATCTAAGAAAAACACCTGTTTGAGAAGCCTACTCACGTCATTTTCTAACGAATCAGCTTCTCCAAGGGAATAAGTGAACTCGGGAGTTATAAGGTTTGCATCAGTGCCAAGTCGTATTTCGGCACCTAAATAAAATGCAAGCGGCGAAACTTGATACAATGACTCATATCGAGGTGGGGTTTCAATTATTATATCCGTGTCTGGTTTTTTAAGTGATTCTGGGATTTGGAGTTGATCTCCTCGTTCGATTAGCGGTGGATGCCCTCTAAGCGTCGGCCAGCTCCGTTCTGGCGTTATTGATTTGAGTGATGACGAAAGTGTAGAAATGGCAGTGGCCATTGATTCAATACTATCGTCAGTACGAATGGTTCCGGCTGGACGTTCATGTAATGACCGGGCACCTAATTCGACATGTGATTCACAGTCAAATACTAAATGAATCGAGTCTATTCCAGCTTCAATATATCCCGATGAAGCAATGCGACAGTATAATTTAATTGGTCCATCAAGTCCCACAAACCGAATAGATTCATCAAACGTGGTTTTTTCACCAGTTTTCAAACTGCGTATAGTACGCCCGTTCTTGTCATGAAGGTTGACTGTATACCGTTGGCCAAAAACGATAGAATCTGTTTTAATTGAGCAAACTTCATCAAGTGGAAAACAAAATTCCTCACCGGACAGAGTTGTTGGTGAAACGGCATTTGAGGTATATATTCGTAGCCGACGCTTTTCGATTTCGTCGTACACCTCGAGTCCCACCGGATCTGTTGTCCCTTCGAATTCAATTGCCATATTACTCCGCGTCGATACTTCGGTATACATCTCAGCGACTAAAAACCAACCGGCAATAAAGTTCGACGATTGTCGTATCCGGTGTTGCTGAACGAAGGCGAAGGGCACGCGGCCCGAGCACAATTACATTACAGTTTCCGGAGTAGAGTCCTTCAGCGCCGCCTCGAGCACCTGCAACGGGTGAAGAATCTCGTACCCTGTGCCGTGTTCCATCTGCATCGCACACGTCGGACACTCCGTGAGGCCGGCGTCGGCATCGGCCCGCTCCATGTGTTCGAACATCTCCTCGCCGATTTTCATCGACGCGTCGTAGTTCTCGGTTTTCCAGCCGTAGGTGCCGGAGATGCCCGAACAGGAATCGCCGACGTCGTGAGCCGAGATGTCGTCGATTTCCTCGAGGACCTCGAGCGCCTGGCCGTCGAGACCCTGGTTGCGTGCGTGACAAGGTGCGTGATAAGCGAGGTTCGGCACGTCGACTTCCGCTCCCTCGAGTGTCTCCGCCAGATCCTCGTGGACGCGGAGGTACTCCAGGGCCTCCCAGGTGTTGTCCGAAACTTCGTGAACGCCCTCGAGGTCGAACAGTTCGGGGTACTCCTGGCGCAGCGACATCGAACAGGAGGTACAGGAGGCGATGACGTCCGCGCCGTCCTCGATTGCCGCCGCGAGTTCGGGAACGTTCGTTTTCGCCGCCCGCTCGGCGTCGTCGAGCATGCCGTTCGCGTACATCGGCGTGCCTGAACAGCGCTGGTCGGGCACGAGCACCTCGTAGCCGAAGTGTTCGAACACCCGGACCATCGCCTTCCCGACCTCGGGGGTGTTGTAGTTCGAGTAGCAGCCGTGGAAGTAGGCGACGCGCTTGTCGTCGCTCTGTCCCTTGCCTCGCTTCTCTCGCGCTTCCTGCGCTCGTTTTTTCGAGGCGGCGTTGCCGCCTCGCTTCTCCCACCACGTTCGGAACGTTTCCGTCGCGAAGTCGGGGAATTCCCGCTCGCTCGTGATGCCCAGCAGTTTGTCGTTGACCAGTTTCGTTATCGACAGACCCATCACGAAATTCGTCAATCGGGGCACCTTGCTCCCGAGCCGGGCCATCGTCCCGTAGTTCGACAGCAGGCGATTGCGCCAGTACTCGAGCGAGCGCCTGCTCATGTTCTCCTCGACGTACTCGCCTCGAGCGGTGTTGTGCATCTGGCTCAGCGGGACCTCAGAGGGACAGGCGTGGTCACAGCGCATGCAGTTCGAGCACTTCATCACCGAGTCGTCGATATCGTGGTCGTCCTGGCGCTTGAGCCGCCACTGCTCCGGTCCCTGAAACTTCGGTCCGGGGAACTCGTCGTCGACTTCCGCGACGGGGCAGTTGGTGTCACAGGTCGAGCACTTGTAGCAGTTGTCCGCCCCCGGCCGGAGGTCCATCTCCTCGGCTTCGGGGAAGACCTGGATCGGGTCGAATTCGTCGTCTGCGCGGTCATCGGTGGGTTGTTCTGCGTCGCTCATTGGATCAGATCGGTGGTGGTGATTGGAGAACCGCTACGGTACGGAATATGAACCTGTGCACTCATTTGGAGGCCTCCGTCGCCCGCTCGCCAGCGCGGCTGCCTGCGACGTAGCCCGTCGCGAGTGAAACGCCGCTACCGGACTTCTCGGCCGCGTAGTCGTAGCCGCCCAGTACCGCGCCCGCTGCCCGTAGGTTCGCAAACTCGAGGCCCCCCTCGACTCCGAGGGGCCGTAGCTCCCGGTCGACGGCGAGGCCGTAGCGGGCGAACCGCTGGTCGCCGAAGGCGTCGTCGACGAACCAGTCGTAGCGGTCGGGGGCGTGGGAGACGTGGCAGTCGAAGATCGGTTCAAATACGCGGCCGGAACGCTGTGCCGGCGTCTCGACGGCCCCGTCATCGGCCACAGTCTGGGATGTGGTCGACTTCTCCCCAGAGTCCATACTCGAGCGGTAGGCCGGCGAGGCCTCCGAGCCGTGTGTCGCCGCATCGTCGCCCGCAGCCGAGGTCGCGGTGCGCTCCGAGCGAATCCCCTTTCCGACGAGGCCGCCGGTCGCGAGGACGTACTCGCTCGCGCGGTATGGCACTTCCCTGCCCTTGCGGTCGACGAGAACGTGGTCGATACGGATCGCGTCGCCCTCGTCACCAGTGCCATTCGCGTCGCCGTCGGTCGTCGACGTGGGCTCGTATTCGACTACGGGAACGCCGGTCGTCACCCGGACCCCCGCGTCCTCGAGCGCCCCGTACAGCAGGTCCTCGAGTCGCATCCCCGGCAGACTCGGCGGTCCCGACGGGACCTCGAAGACGTCGACGCCGAGGCGCTCCTCGAGATCGCGGCGCACAACGTCGGCGTGTTCGTCGCCGAGTATCGGCGGGAACCCGACTCTCGATTCGGACTCGAGGTGCGGCCGAACGGCCTCGGCTAACGCGGTCCGGGCGGGTGCCTCGCCAACGCCCGTGTCGACGGGCGTGTTCCGGTCGAGGAGGTGCGCGTACCGCGTGATCTTCGCATCGTCGCGTTGGATGCCGGGAAACGGGAGAGTCACGCCTCGAGCGGCGAACGGTACGTCGGCAGCCTCGAGGTGCGCCGCCGCCAGCGGCGCGTCGAAGTCGGGGAGGGTGGGGAAGCCAACCAGCAGGGTGTCTCGTGGATCGCTCGCGACGCCGGATTCGCTCGCAGTGGGGTAGCGAGCCGTCGGCTTGATCGCTCCGCTGCTGGTGGGGACCAGCGCGTTCGAGTCGGTGTGAGCACCGACGTAGGCGTCGCCGGCGATCGCATCGAAAAAGAGCAGCGCCTCCCGGACCGCATCGACGCCGACCCGCTCGTAGGGGTGGCCCTCGGGGAGGGCCGGAATCGACTCGAACGGCTCCGCGAGCGGTCCCTCCCCCGCCGGCGTGTAGCCGAGCACGTCGATCAGACCGCTGGCGTGTCTGAGGGTGCTCTGTTTGTACGACAGCAGTCGAACGCGGATGTCCCGTTCGGCCGCGGCGAGCGCCGCCGTCGCACCGGCGAGACCGCCGCCGATTACCAGCACGTCGTCTTCGATCGCCATTCAGCGGTCGCCTCCGTCGTCCCGGTCTCGAGGGCGGTGTGCGGGGTAGCCGCCGTCGGTCGTTACACTGTCGGCCGTCCCGCGCAACGGCGAACTCGAGTCCGGGCCGCTATCGAACGCCCCGTAGTCGACGTCCGCGTCGGTGCTCGCGGGATCGGCGTCGCGGTTCATCGTCGTCGCGTGGAGCGCGTAGTTCAGCATCGCCTGGGAGAGCTGTTCGCCCCAGAGGGCGTGGCGTTCGCCCTTCCAGCGTTCCTGGAACAGCTCGTCGAGGGCGCTCCTGACAGTCGGCTCGTCGTACTCGGGATGGAGTTCGTGGGCCATCGTGTGACAGCAGAAGCCGCCCTGGCAGTTCCCCATCGAGGCTCGCGTCCGAATTCGAACCGCGTTCAGGTCCGATCCCGACTGGGAGATGGCGTCGCGGATCTCCGCACGGCTGACCCCTTCACAGGCACAGAGAACGGGGTTCGGCTCGTCCGTCTCGAGCACGTCGGGAGCGCGGCTGCCGAGGCGCTGTTTGCTCCGCCGGGCGATCGGTGAGCGGAGACCGAAGTCGTCCATCGCGTCCTCGAGTATCGCGAGGTTCTCGCTCCCCGGGAGCGCCTCCTCGGCGGTGGCACACGAGGCCCGAACGCCGAGTTCGGCGCAGACGTGGTCGGCGATCTCCTCGGCCATCGCCCGGTAGGTGGTGAACTTCCCGCCGACGATGCTCGACATTCCCGAGACGCCGTCGCGTTCCTCGTGGTCCAGCAGGAAGAAATCGCGCGTGATGTCGGTGGGGTCGGCCGTTCCGGTTCCGGGCGGTTCGTACAGCGGCCGGACACCCCAGAACGACCGGATCGTGCGCGCGTCCTTCAGGATCGGCACGAGCTCCGAGAGGGTGTCGATCATCATGTCGACCTCCCACCCCTCCTCGGGGTAGTCGTCGGGATCTTCGACCTCCTCGTCGGTCGTCCCGAGAATAGCCGTCGTCTCGTGGGGGACGATGATGTCCGCGTCGCCTTTCGGTCGACAGCGGTTGATCACGGTGTCGACCTGCCGGACGTTCATGATCGTCATCACCCCTTTCGATGGGCGGACCGCGACCTCGAGGTCAGCCATCTTCCCGATCTGGCCGGCCCACGCGCCCGTCGCGTTGACCACGTAGTCGGCGGTGATGTCCTCGGTGGTCCCCGGCGACCGGTGGACGCGCTTTCCGGGGCCGGAGTCGTGGCGGACGGTGACGCCGTAAATATCGTCGCCCTCACGCAGGAGGTCGATCACCTCGGCGTGAGGTTCGATCCGAGCGCCGTGGGCTTCGGCGTCGAGGGCGTTCGCAACGCAGAGTCGGAACGGATCGACGGCGCCGTCGGGCACCTGGATCGCGCGCGTGATATCGTTCGCGAGGTACGGTTCGACCTCGCGGGCTTCCCGGCCGGAGAGGGCGCGGGCGGGAATGTTGCAGTCGCGACAGCCCTCGAGTTTTTCCCGAAAGTACTCGTCGGGATCGTCGGGGCCCTGGACGAACAGCCCGCCGGTCATCTCGACGCAGTGGCCCGCGATATCGCGGAGGATCCGGTTCTCCTCGATGCACTCCCTCGCGCTGGCCTGGTCGGAAACCGCGTAGCGCCCGCCGCTGTGTAACAGACCGTGCATTCGACCGGTCGTTCCGTGTGTCAGATTCCCCCGCTCGAGGAGGGTGACCTCGAGGCCGCGCATCGCCAGGTCGCGGGCGATACCACAGCCGGTCGATCCACCCCCGAGAACGAGAACCTCCGTATCATGTGCCATCCCTTCGCTCACATCGACGGGCGGGCGAGTCTTTACGGTGTCGTTGATCACAGCCGCCATCCGGTTCGAGGAGTGAGCTGCGAACGGTTCCCGGCTCCGTCCCCGGTCGCCAACATTTATACCGATCGTCGCGACAGTTTACCGGTGCTATGCGACGCCAGTACCACCGGCGCTAAACGGACCAGGAGTGATCATCAGTGACGAACAACACATACGTCGGCGCAGTTGACCAGGGGACGACGGGCACGCGATTCATGGTTTTCGACCACGGCGGCCAGGTCGTCGCGAACGCCTACGAGAAACACGAACAGATCTATCCGGAGCCGGGCTGGGTCGAACACGATCCCGTGGAGATCTGGGAGAACACGAAACGGGTCATCACGACCGCACTCGATCGGGCGGGGATCAGTCCGGAGCAGCTAGCTGCCATCGGGGTCACGAACCAGCGGGAGACGACGGTGCTGTGGGACGCGGACACGGGCAAACCGGTCCACAACGCCATCGTCTGGCAGGATCGTCGGACGACCGATCGGGTCGAGGAGCTCGAAGAGAACGGCATGGTCGAGACCATCCGCGAGAAGACGGGGCTCGAGGCCGACGCCTACTTCTCGGCGACGAAAGCCGAGTGGCTGCTCGAGAACGCCGACCCGATCAAACTCGAGCGATCCCGCCCTGAGGACGTCCGCGGGAGAGCCGAGAAGGGCGAGGTGCTGTTCGGGACGATCGACTCCTGGCTGATCTACAACCTCACCGGCGCCCACGTCACCGAGGTGACGAACGCCTCGCGGACGATGCTGTACGACATCCACGACCTCGAGTGGGACGACGCCCTCCTCGAGGAGTTCGGCGTTCCGGAAGCGATGCTGCCCGAGGTCCGACCCTCGAGCGACGACGACACCTACGGCGCGACGGATCCGGACGGCTTCCTCGACGCGGAGATCCCGGTCGCGGGCGCGCTCGGCGATCAGCAGGCCGCCCTGTTCGGCCAGACCTGCTTCGATGCCGGCGACGCCAAAAACACCTACGGCACCGGGAGCTTCTTCCTGATGAACACCGGCGGAGAGGCAGTCGAGAGCGAACACGGGCTGTTGACGACGATCGGGTTCCAGCGCTCGGGCGAACCGGTGCAGTACGCCCTCGAGGGGTCGATCTTCATCACCGGGGCGGCGATCGAGTGGCTCGAGGACATGACGCTGATCGACGATCCCACGGAGACGGCCGAACTCGCCCGGAGCGTCGACACCACCGACGGGGTGTACGTCGTTCCCGCCTTCACGGGACTGGGCGCACCCCACTGGGACCAGCGCGCCCGCGGCACGATCGTCGGGATGACCCGGGGCACCCGCCGAGAGCACGTCGTCCGGGCGACCCTCGAATCCATCGCCTACCAGACCCGCGACGTCGCCGAGGCGATGGAGGCTGACTCGGGGATCGAGATGACCTCGCTGAAGGTCGACGGCGGCGCGGTCAAGAACAACTTCCTCTGTCAGCTCCAGTCGGACATCATCGGCTCGGAGATCGTTCGACCGGTCGTCGACGAGACGACGGCGCTCGGCTCGGCGTACGCGGCCGGCCTGGCCGTCGGCTACTGGACCGACCTCGAGGAACTGCGCACCAACTGGCAGGTCGACCGCGAGTTCGAGCCACAGCTAGCGCAGTCGGCGGCCGACGAGAAGTACGATCGCTGGATGGACGCCCTCGAGTGCGCTCGCGGCTGGGCGACCGACGGCACCGAGCGGTGAAACCGGCATCGAGACGTCGACGAGGGGGTCGATCGGAGAACCAACGTCTTTAGCGCCGGGCCCCCAACCCCGGGTAATGACCGCAGATCCGCCGCTCGTCCTCGACATCGACGGCACCCTCACGCGCACCGAGGGGTGGGGAATCGATCCCCGAATCTTCGAGCCGTTGCTCGACTGGGAGGCCCCGATCGTGATCGCTACGGGCAAAGCTTTTCCGTACCCGATCGCGCTCTGCCATCTCGTCGGTATTCCCGAACTCGTCGTCGCCGAAAACGGTGGCGTCGTCTACACCGGCAACGGCGTCCACTTCACGGCCGACCGCGCCGCCGCCCAGGCCGTCGCCGAGGAGTACCGTGCCGCGGGGTACGACCTCGGCTGGGGTCCCGAAGACACCGTCAACCGGTGGCGGGAGACCGAACTCGCCGTCTCCCGCGAGCGCCCGCTCGAGCCCCTCGAAGCGATCGCCGCCGATCACGGTCTCGAGGTCGTCGACACCGGCTACGCCTACCACGTCAAGGACAGGGCGCCGAACAAAGGAGACGGCGTTCGCACCATCGCCGACCACGTCGGCTTCGACCCAGCCGACGCCGTCGCCGTCGGCGACTCGATCAACGACGTCTCGACGTTTTCGGTCGCTGGCCGATCGTTCGCGGTGGCGAACGCCGACGAGGCCGCCCGCGAGGCCGCGGACGAAGTCCTCGAAGCGGCCCACGCCGACGGAACGCTGGCGGCGCTCGAGCAGGTTCGAAGACGGCAGGTGTAATGGAGTGGGGTGGAGACCCCGAGTCGACTGGATTATCCCAGCAGGTCGTTCGTCGAGACTCCCGAGTCGATCCAGTCGCGAACGGAGACGTTGTCTGCCCGGAGACCGATCGTCTGAATCGTCTGCGGGTCGCAGCCGCTCGAGAGTCCGATTCCGGCCGATCGGCTGCCGTTTCCGCGGAGCCGACAGCCGAACAGGTCGATATCCGTCGAATCGAGGTTGACGGCACAGCCGCCGTTTGCCACGGTGATTGAACAGCGATCGAGGCGGACGTCGGGTTCGGAGATATAGACGCCCTCTCGAAGTTCATCGGGCTCACTGATCCGGAACTCACAGTCCCGAAGCGTCACGTTCTCCCGGCGGATGTGTACGGAGAAACCGCGATCGCCGTCGTAGCGCGTGTCGTCGTGGACGGTGACGTTCTCGAGAATCACCGGCTCGAGCGCCTCGTTGTTGCCCTGGCTGATGCGGATCGCGTTCGCGTCGGCGTCGGGACCGAGCGTGACGGTCGCGTTGCAGATCCGACCGCCGTCCGCTCTCCTGTTGACGCGGATGGCGTCGTTCGCAGCACCCGATGCGTCGATCGTCACGTTCTCGGCGAGCGGCGCCCCCTCGTTGAGCCAGAGGCCACAGCCGGGGTAGTCGACGTCGATGCCGTTCTCGAGGATGATACGGCAGTCGCGAGCGACGTCGCCGGCACCGAGTCGGATGTTACCTCCGCCGTTGTTCTTGGCCGTACAGCCCCGGAGCAGGGACTTCCCGGGCGAGTTCGAGACGTAAAACCCGTTGTCGACGAAGCCTTCGACGTAACAGCCCTCGAAGACGTTGATTCCCTCATGGGGTGGGTCCGCGCTGAAGGGAATCGCGTGACCCACCGAATCGGAGTTCGTCTCCCGATCGCCGTCGGGGAGCGAGACGTTGCGGATCGTCCCTACTCCCGTCTCCTCCGTGATGTTGACGAGCACCGTAAATCGGTGGCCACCGTTCGGCCCCTGCCGGTGTCGTTCTCCGCGGAGCGTGAGGTTCTCGAGGATCGCCCGGTCGTCGACGTTGACCCTGGCGACTCCGGCGTCACGGTCTGCGTCCCCGCTGATGTCGACCGTGAAGTTACGCAGCGTTGCCCGACCCGCGCCACCGCGGCCCGAGCCGAGGTTGAACGCGATATCGACGTCGTCGGACTCGATTTCGAGGGTCGCGTCAGGCGCACCGACGACGCCGACGTGGTCGAAGCCGGTGAGCGCGAACGTGGTGTTCCAGGAGTACCGTCCCCCTGGCAGGACGAACGTGTGATCGACCGTCTCCTGTCTCTCGAGATACGAGAGCATCTCTGCAGCCAGGTCACCCTCGTGGTCGATCGTCGGCTCGGCGACGACGTCGATCCGATTGTGGCCGGCCACCGAGAGGTTGTCGACGACCGCTCCCTCGAGCACCCGGAGCGGTCCGGGTTCGGGCGTTCCTGGCGCGTCGGCTCGCGCACCCTTGATCGGCGCCTGGAACTCGACCGGCCCGGGGCTGTCTTCTTCCCCCTCGAACGCCCGCAGGAAGTGCGTTCCCGCCGCCGTGTCGTACAGCTGTGCGTGGCCGCCCCCCGTCCCGGAGGTACAGAAACTCGCGTAGTCGCTCGAGGGCCAGAAGTTGTCACCGTTGATCAGGTCGTTGCCGGCCAGATCGAGATCGTCCTCGAGGGTGATGGATTCGCCGCTGTCGCTCGCTCCGACGCCGCCGGTACTGAGCAGACCCGCACCTGCCAGCCCCGCCAAGGCAAGCGCGCCCCGGCGCGTCACGCCGTCCGAGGCTCCACTATCAGTTGAATCGTTCGTCATCAACAGTCAATCGGATAGTCATCTCTGTAATAGTTTACAGCAATATGTACATTCTTTATATTCGATTCAAATTTTCGTATCATCTGGATGGACCGGTTGGGGGGAGGGGCCTACGAGTGAGCGGGTGCACACCACACGCCTTTTGTCCGCGCCTCCCCAATCGATCGCAGTATGAGCGATTCCGCCGACGGAACGGACGGGGACGGCGGGCCGATGCAGGTCTCGAGTCCGAACTACCACAGCGAGAACCACACGGCCGCCCAGACCTGCGGCTGGACCGCGAACGCCCTGCGCGGCGAGGGGAAGTGTTACAAGAACATCTACTACGGCATCGAGTCGCACCGGTGTATCCAGATGACGCCGGTGGTGCGGTGCAACGAGCGCTGCGTCTTCTGCTGGCGCGATCACAACGGCCACGCCTACGAGATGGACGATGTCGAGTGGGACGACCCCGAAGCGGTCGTCGACGCCTCGATCACGCTCCAGAAGAAGTTGCTCTCGGGTTTCGGCGGCAACGACGAGGTCCCCCGCGAGGTGTTCGAGGAGTCGATGGAACCGCGCCACGTCGCGATCAGCCTCGACGGCGAACCGTCGCTGTACCCCTACCTGCCGGAGCTCATCGAGGCGTTCCACGACCGGGACATCACGACCTTCCTCGTCTCCAACGGCACCCGGCCGGAGGTGATTCGGGAGTGTGACCCCACGCAACTCTACATCAGCGTCGACGCGCCCGAACGCCACACGTTCGACCAGGTCGTCAAGGCGATGGAGGACGACGCCTGGGAGAAGTTAGTGGAGACGATGGACGTCCTCGCCGAGAAAGAGGAGACGCGAACCGTCCTCCGGACGACGCTCGTCAAGGGCGAGAACATGCGCAACCCCGACTGGTACGCTGCCTTTTACGAACGCGCAGACCCCGATTTCATCGAACTCAAGGCGTACATGCACGTCGGCCACTCCCGCGGCCGTCTCGACCGCTCGTCGATGCCCGACCACGAGGAGGTCGTCGCCTTCACCGAGGAGATCGGGGAGTACATGCCCGACTTTACGGAACTCAAGGAGGTACCCGCCTCTCGAGTCGCGCTGCTGTCGAAAACGACGGATACCTGGGTTCCGAAGCTCAAGAAAGACAGCGAGTTCTGGGAGCGCGACGCCCACACGTGAGGCCTCACCTCTCGCCCGCCGACCCCGCGCTGTCCATAGCTGCCAACCCCACCGGAACCGCCAGGTTTTAGCCCCGACTCCTCGAGGTGTGAGTACCGATCCCGGGCGAGCCGCACCCCATCACACTTCTGGAACGCATGCCACATTCGGTATGCTTTTACGTCGAGACGGCAAACTCCAGTGTATGTCACTGACAGCGGCGTCCGCCGTCGGCCACGACGAACTGGCCGTCCTGCGGCTGCTCGCGCTCGAGGGCGGCCTCGAGGGCGACGTCAAGATCTCCTGTGCGGAACTCGCATCTCGTCTCGACGCGTCGAACCAGACCGCCTCGCGTCGCCTCCAGCGCCTCGAGAGCGCCGGACTGCTCGAGCGCGATACGGTGAGCGACGGCCAGTGGGTCGCGATCACCGACGACGGCGAGGGGGCGCTCCGGGCCGAGTACGAGGAGTACCGTCGCATCTTCGAGACGGGCGCGGAAATCGAACTCGAGGGCACCGTCACCGGCGGCATGGGCGAGGGTCGTCACTACATCTCGCTGCCGGGCTACAGCCGCCAGTTCCGAGAGCGCCTCGAGTACGAGCCGTTTCCGGGAACGCTCAACGTCGAACTCCGAGAGGACAGCGTTCGCCGCCGGAACGCGATGAGTTCGCTGGAACCGATCCCGATCGACGGCTGGGAGGACGACGAGCGCACCTACGGTCCGGCCGTCTGTTACCCCGCGACGGTCGAGACGGCCGACGGCGACGTCTACGAAGAGGCCCACACCATCGCCCCCGAGCGCACCCACCACGACGACGACCAGCTCGAACTGATCGCCCCCGAGAAACTCCGCGAGGCGCTCGCGCTCGCCGACGACGACCACGTCACGGTCTACGTGGGTGATCACTGATGGCGGGACCGTCCACCGCGGGTGCGGGACCGAGTGCGGACGTCACGCCGGACACCGTCGATCAGGCGCTCGAGGCGTTGCGCGTCGGCGACCCGGTGCTCGTCCACGACGCTGCCGACCGCGAGGGCGAGACGGACCTGATCTATCACGCCGACGCCGTCACCCCCGAGGCCGTCTCGCGGATGCGAAACGACGCGGGCGGACTGATCTGCGTCGCGTTCGACGACGACACCGCCGAAGCGTTCGACCTCCCCTTCTACGAAGAGGCGGTCGACCACCCCGCGACCGCCGACCACGACCTCGGCTACGACGACCGTTCGTCGTTCTCACTCACCGTCAACCACTGCGACACCTACACCGGCATTACGGACAACGACCGCTCGCTGACGATCCGCAAGCTCGGCGAGGCGGCGGCCAAACCCGACGAGACCACGTTCGCCGAGGAGTTTCGCGTCCCCGGCCACGTCTACCTCCTCAGGGCCGCCCCCCAGCTACTCGCCGAACGCGAGGGTCACACTGAACTCGGTCTTGCACTGGCCGCCGCAGCCGACCTCCCGCCCGCGGTCGTCGTCTGCGAGATGCTCGACGACGAAACCGGCGGCGCCCGCTCGCCGGCCGACGCGCGGGCGTACGCCAGTCGCCACGACCTGCCGTACCTCGAGGGCAGCGACGTGCTCGACAGACTGGGCTGACGCGTTTTCGAGAGAATCGCGAACGTTCATTACAGTGGCTTTCCTCTCCCCCTCTATGAGCTTCGAGGAGATGGACGTCGACACGATCTGGATGGACGGCGAGTACGTCGACTGGGACGACGCGCAGGTCCACGTGCTCACCCACGGCCTCCACTACGGCACCGGCGTCTTCGAGGGCGCCCGCTGTTACGAGACCGAGGACGGCCCCGCACTGTTCCGGTGGGAGGAACACGTCGAACGGCTCTACGACTCGTGTAAACCGTACGAGATGGAGATCGACCACGAGCCCGCAGAGCTCACCGAGGCGACGAAGGAACTCATCACCCGACAGGATCTCGCCTCCTGTTACATCCGCCCGCTGGTCTTCTACGGCTACGAGAGCCTCGGGGTGAGTCCCGGCGACTGTCCAACCCGTACTATGATCGCCGTCTGGCCATGGGGCGCCTACCTCGGCGAGGAGGCCTTAGAGAACGGTATCGACGTGATGGTCTCCTCCTGGCGCAAGCACTCCTCGAGCCAGATCCCCACCAACGCGAAAACCACCGGCCTCTACGTCAACAGCCTGCTGGCCGGCGAGGAGGCCCGCCGCAACGGCTGCGCCGAAGCCATCGTGTTGAACAAGGAGGGTAACGTCGCCGAAGGTCCCGGCGAGAACATCTTTCTCGTGCGCGACGGCGAGATCTTCACCCCCGGCCTCTCGGAGTCCATCCTCGACGGCATCACCCGCGACTCCGTGATCGAGATCGCCCGCGATCTGGGCTACACGGTTCACGACAACGTCTCGATCTCTCGAGGCGAACTCAACACCGCCGACGAACTGTTCTTCACCGGTTCCGCCGCCGAGGTCACCCCGATCCGCAAGGTCGACAACGTCGTCGTCGGCGAGGGCACCCGCGGCCCCGTTACCGAGGAGATCCAGTCCCGGTTCTTCGACGTCGTCGAGCGGCGCACCGACGACTACGACGAGTGGTTTACATACGTATAGACAACCCACCTTTTGCGCTGCGGGCTGGCTTCGCCCACCCTCCCTCGGGCCACACACGCGACGTGTCCGTCGAGACGTGCTCCCGGCCACAACTCTCTGTATAGAGATCCGAGCGGCTCCGGCCGAAAGCGCGGTCGTCGCTCCTGCGGCGACCGCGCGACCCGGGGAAGGGCAGGCTGTTCACAGGTTTGTACCGCGAGCAGCCGAAGGCTGCGAGCGGGCTGACGACTGATGTAAGCGAGTGGAACGAGCGAACGGAAGGAGGAGTGCTTTTGATCGACCATTTGCGCTGCGGTCTGCTCTGCTGGTGGCTTCGCCACACAGCAGAGCGTCCCTCGGCAAACGGTCGTTAGTCGTCGTCGGCCTTTCGTTCGTCACTCGTCAGTCGTTCGTCGACCACGTCGATAGAGATGCCCGCGTCCATTCGATTCCGGTCGGCATCGCCGAAGCCGGCGCTGAGCACACGGGTGAGGGCGTCTTCGACGTTCTCGTCGAGTTCGGTGATCCGCTCGGGTTCGACCTCGATGACGAACCCGGTGGTGATGTTGGGTGAGGTCGGTAAAAACAGCACTTCGCGGCCGTCGTCTGTTGTCTTCCCCGTCTTGAACGCGGTCATCCGAAGCCCGTTCCAGGTCTGGAGTTTGACCGGCTTCTGTAGCGATTCCTGTTCCCCGAACGCCGTCTCCGCCGCCATCTTCGAGGCGTTGTAGACGACCCGCAGCCCGGGGACCCGGTTCGCGACGTCGTCGACGACGCGTTCGACCAGCCCGCCCACGGTCGTTCGCATCAGATACCCCACCGAGAGCGTCAGGATGATCAGGACGGTCAGCGCGACGATGACGCGAAGGAACTGTGCGACCTCCTCGCGCGTTTGTTCGGCTTGCTCGCTGGTGCCCGCGATCAGCGGCTCGAGCGCTTCGGCGTCCAGAATCAGCCCCGGTGTCATCCCCGCGACGAGCCCGTAGATCCAGTAGATGATGTAGAGAGTGACCAGGATCGGACCGAGAACGACGAGTCCGCTCGCAAAGTCACGCTTCCACGAGGTCATGTGACCAGTCTCACACCACGGGGATATGAGCCCTTCCCTTTAGCGACCGACGATCGCACGTAGCGCGAACCAGAGGTTCTCCTTGCGCTCCATCACCCGCCGGTAGAAGTACGACTTCCAGCGCCCGCCGTAGGGGACGTACTGCCACATCTCGTACTCCGCGGCCAGCTCGTTCTGGGCGTCCTCGCGAACGCCCATCAGCATCTGGATCTCGAAATCGTGGCCGTGCTCTTCGTGGAGCGAGATCGCGTAGTCGATCATCTCGGGATCGTGGCTGCCGATCCCGATTCCCGCCGCGTCGTCGAAGTTCTCGAAGGCGTACTCGAGCAGTTCCCTGTACGCGCGGTTGACCTCCGATTTGTCCTTGTACGCGATCGCCGCGGGTTCGTCGTAGGCACCCTTGACGAAGCGGATCTTGCCGGGCACGTCCGCGAGCCGTTCGACGTCCTCACGGGTGCGCTTCAGGTTCGCCTGAATGCAGACGCCGACGCCCCCCTCGTGTTCGCGGGCGAACTCCTCGTAGGCGTCGAGGGTCGCGTCCGTCGTCGTGTGATCTTCCATGTCGATCCAGACGAAGACGCCGTGATCGGCCGCCTCGGCGACGATCTCCGCGAGAATCTCCCGGAAGACGCCTTCGCCGAGATCGAGCCCGATCTGGGAGGGTTTGACCGAGATACAGGCGTCGAGATTCGAGCCCGCGATGTCCGCGACGAGACTCCGGTACTCCGCGGCGTCGGCCTCGGCGGCCGTGCGGTCGTCGTAGTGCTCGCCCAGCAGGTTGATGATCGCCTTGACGTCTCTATCGTTCAGTTTACGTACGTGCTCGAGGGCTTCGGCCGGCGACTCCCCGGCGACGAACCGACTCGCGATCGGCGGTATCATAGCCACTAGTTGGCCTGCATATTATAAGGCAGTTGGTGGTTGCCGACGACCGTCGCCCCGGTTTCACCCGCCGATCCAGCGTCACACGATACCAGGGCGGCGTCGGTGGCGTTCGGGCGGGCGGCCGGAACCGATCTCTGTAGACGGTGCCGCTGACCGCTGTTGGACATCCCAACTCGTCTCGGGAAGCGTCACCGATACTGGACACACGGTTTTCCTGTAACAATGTTTAATGGACGGATACACGTGATCCGTGTATGGATCGGACGTCTGCCGAGCCGGCGGTGGAGGCGTTTCCCGGACCGAACGCGACGCGGTGGATCGAGTTCCACGGGAGGAACGCCGCCCCGAGCGAGTACTCCCACGAGTTCGTCTGGGACGTGACCGGCGAGGCTGACGGCCCGTTCGTCACCGACGTCGACGGCAACGTCCTGCTCGACTTCACCTGCCATATCGGTGCGGCACCGCTCGGCTACAACAACGAGAAGATCCTCGAGCCGCTCCGGGAGTTCGACCTCGTCGAGCCGATGAAGATCGCCGGACAGGATATGTACGCCGGCGCTGGCGCGACTCCCGGGGAGGCGGCCGTACCGGGCTCGAGTCACCTGCTGGAGAAACTGGTCGCGGTCTCGAGTCGGTACGGGATGGACACCGTCTTCCTCTCGAACTCCGGCGCAGAGGCGATCGAGAACGCGATGAAGATCACCCACGACCACCGGGCGCCCGCGACGTACGGGGTCGCCTTTTTAGGAAGCTTTCACGGCCGCACCACCGGTGCCCTTTCGGTAACGAAGTCGAAGGCGGTGTACACCCGCCACTATCCTCAGGTTGGCGGAATCGAGACGGTTCCCTTCTGTGCGGACCGGGGATGTGACGCCGACAGCTGTGACTGTGGATTCTTCTCGAGCGACGGCTCGCTCCTTCGGAACTCGCTGTCCCCGGAAGGCGGCTACCTCGATCCCGAGGAGGTCGCGTTTCTCGTGCTCGAGCCGATCCAGGGCGTCGGCGGCTACCGCTTCCCCAGCGAGGCGTTCATGCAGGCGGTCGCGGACGTCACCGACGAGTACGAGATCCCCCTCGTCGTCGACGAGATTCAGACGGGGGTCGGCCGCACCGGCGAGATCTGGGCCTCGGATCACTATCCGATCGAACCCGACGTGATCGTCAGCGCGAAGGCCCTGCGGGTGGGCGCGACGATCTCACGTTCGGAGATCTTCCCCACTGAAAAGAACCGCCTGGGCTCGACTTTCGGCGGGGGCGACCTCCTGGGGTCGACGATGGGCGCGCTCACGCTCGAGGCCATCGAGGACTACGACCTGCTCGCAAACGCCACTCGGCGGGGGACGCAGGCCAAAGAGCTGCTTCGCGACGACGCGCCGGCGTCCGTCGAGGATGTTCGTGGTAAAGGGCTGCTGCTCGCCGTCGAGTTCGACACCGCAGATCGGCGGGACGCCGTCGTCACCGAATCGTTGAAACGCGGGCTGCTCACCCTCGGCTGCGGGACGAAGACGATCCGGCTGCTGCCGCCGCTGGACTCGAGCGAGCGCGAGATCGATCTCGGAATCGGGATCTTCTGCGAGGCGATCGAGGCCGTCGGGACGGGCGCAACTGCCGCCTGAGCCACGACCAGTCCCGCCCGGTGTACTTTTGGGACCGTCGCTGCGATCCCGGAGCCGTCACCGAACTCGAGGTCAGCGACGTTCGGCTTCGCAGCTCGTAACCGTCACTCTCGGCCGGTTCTGCAGGTGATCGCAAGTTCGCTCCTCCTCGAGGCCGCTCCATTCATTCGTCCGTGCCACCCCGCGGGACGGGGTGCCGACGCTCGAGTTCCCGAATCGTCTCGACGAGCACGTCCACCCCGTGCTCGAGACTCGCCTCGTCGACGTCGAACGTCGGGGTGTGGTGGCCCGTCGGGTGATCGGTGCCGACGATCAGGTAGGCCGCGAGCCCGCCCTCCTCTTGAATGCGCTCCATCAGATAGGTCGCGTCCTCGCTCGCGCCGAAATCGGCCGTCGGAAGCACTCGCTCGATGCCCTCGAGGTCGCTCGCGACCCCGCCGACGAGCGCCCGCAGTTCGGGATCGCTGTCCGCTCGCGGGGACTCGCTAACGACCTCGACGTCGGCACGACAGCCGTGGATCGTCGCCGCTCCCGTCACGGTCCGCTCGAGGCGGGCCTTCACGTACTCCATCAGCTCGGTCGTCTCGCCCCTGACCTCGGCCTCCATGCGGGCACGTTCGGCGATCACGTTGCTCGTCGTTCCCGCTTCCGCCCTGCCGACGTTCACCCGCGTCATTCCGTCGCTGTGACGGGGGATGCCGTAGGCGTTCTCGATCGCCGTCCCCATCGCGTGCATCGCGTTGTCGCCGCGCTCGGGTGACTGGCCAGCGTGGGCGGCGGTGCCCTCGATGGTGACCTCGAGGTGGCTCATCGCGAGCGGTTTCTCGATCCCCGCGACGACCTCGCCAGTCGGATGATCGAGGCCGACGTGGACCGCGAGCAGATAGTCCAGGCCGGCGGCGAACTCGCTTCTCGCCATCGGACGGCCGCCGCCGCCGACCTCCTCGGCGGGCTGGAAAAAGACGACCAGTCGGCCCGCGAAATCACTCGACGCGATAGCCTCGAGGGTTGCCAGCCCCCAGGTCATGTGAACGTCGTGGCCGCAGGCGTGCATCGTTCCCTCGATCTCCGAGCGAAACTCCTCGGCCGCGGGAACGTGATCCCCGTCGGTCGACTCCTCGACGAACAGTCCGTCGATGTCGACGCGCAGGCCGATCACGGGACCGTCGCCGCGCTCGAGGACGGCGATCGCACCGGTGGCGCCGCCGGCCATCCGCTCGAGCAGGGCCGGATCGGCCCCGCGCTCGCGGGCGCGCTCGAGCCACGGCTCGAGGTCGTCAGGGACTGCCATTCGATCCGCGGGATCGTACGCTTCCGGGCCGACGGCGAGGTCGTCGACTCCGATCGCCCGGATCTCCTCGACGAGGCGAGCGGTCGTGGCGAACTCGCGCCAGGCGGGTTCGGGGTGGCGGTGGAGGCTCCGTCTGAGGGGAACGAGGCGATCCCGTCTCGGTACGGTCATGCGAGAGACTGACGCACCCGACCGGCTTAGTTGTGCACAACCGCCGGCGGTCGACGACACAAAGGGATAAGAAAGTTGGCGACGATTCGACGCTATCGCCCCAGCCCCACCGTTCCAGCGGGGTGGACGATCGGTGGCGAGAAACGCGTCTTCGACGCGGGAATCTACATGAACACGCATCCGGACGTCGTCGTCCTCCGCGAGGGGACGGAAGGGTTATCGATGGAATCGTACGCCGACGCGCTCCGCGAGCGGCTCCCTGAGTACGCCGTCGCGTTCGCGCAAACGCCGGACGCGGAGCGCGAACTCGTTTCGCGAGCGCGAGTCGCGACCGGAAAAACGATCGAGGTCGACCTGCTCGAGGGCGCCGATCGACTCGAACTGTTCGCGTGTACGTTCGCCGGCACCGACCACGTGCCGGTGGACGCGCTGGCCGATCGCGGCGTCGCCGTGACGAACGCGGGTGGCATCCACGCTCCCGGCATCGCCGAACAGTCGATCGCGAACATGCTCGTCTTCGCGCGGAACCTCCACGAGGGGTGGCGGCGCAAGCGCAACGGCGAGTGGCGTCACTTCCAGTCCTCGGAGTTCGCCGGGAGCACCGTCACGATCGTCGGCCTCGGATCGATCGGACGGGCGGTAGCGACGCGACTCGAGGGCTTTGCCGTCGAGACGATCGGCATCCGCTACACGCCCGAGAAGGGCGGGCCGACCGACGAGGTGCTCGGGTTCGAGACCGACGACGTTCACGACGCCTTCTCGCGCAGCGACTACGTGGTGCTCGCCTGCCCGCTCACGGAGCTGACGCGGGGACTCGTCGACGAGGCGGCGCTGGCGACGCTACCGCCGACCGCCGTGGTCGTCAACGCGGCCCGCGGCGGGATCGTCGACACCGACGCGCTGGTTTCGGCGCTGCAGTACAACGGGATCCGAGGCGCCGCCCTCGACGTCACCGACCCAGAACCCCTGCCGGGCGACCACCCGCTGTGGGATCTCGAGAACTGCCTCATCACGCCCCACACGGGCGGCTACACGCCGAAACACTGGGATCGACTCGCAGACATCGTCGCCCACAACCTCGCGGCGCTCGAGGAGGGCGGCGACCTCGAGAACGCCGTCTTCCGGCCGGACACGTGCTGAGACGTCCGTCGTTCCGCCTGGCACAATCCCGTCTCCGCCCGGCACGATTATGATCGCAGGCGGCGTACGTTCGTCGTTATGCCGATCGGAGAGTGCAACGGCGCTGATCTCTACTACGAGGAGCGCGGAACGGGGGCGCCGATCGTCTTCCTCCACGGGATACGGGCGGGGCTCAGGTTCTTCGAACCGCAGCTAACCGGACTCTCGGCGGAGTACCGAACGCTGGCGTTCGACTTCAGGGGTCACGGCCGATCGGAGAAGACCGACCTGGGCCACACCCTTCCACAGTACGCTCGCGACCTGCGCGCGTTTCTCGAGCGACTCGACCTCGAGGACGTCGTCCTCGTCGGGTGGTCGATGGGCGCGCTCGTCTCCTGGGAGTACGTCGCCCAGTTCGGAACCGACCGGCTTCGCGCGCTGGTCGACGTCGACATGGAGCCGTCGCCGTTTCGCCGCGAGGGCTACGAGTACGGAACGTACGACGTCGAGGGACTCAGTGAGACGCTCGTCGAGATCCAGACGGAGCCGTTCGCCCTCCTCGAGCGATCGATCGAGCCGTTGCTCAAGGAGCCGCCGTCTCGGGAACTGCGAACGATGATGATCGACGAGTGTTCCCGAACGCCGCCGCCGATACACGGGTCGTTGCTCCTGGAGTTGCGACGCGACTACCGCGACGTGCTCCCCGAGGTCGACGTCCCGACGCTGGTGTGTGCCGGCACCGACGAGAAGTGGCGACTAACGGCAGCCGTCGAGTACGCCGCGACGCTCCTCCCGGACGCGCGCTTCGAACGCTTCGAGGAAAGCGGCCACTGCATCACCGTCGAGGAGCCGGACCGGTTCAACGAGGTGGTAGGTGAGTTCGTCGCGTCGCTGTGACGCGGCCCCCTCCAGACGGGAGCGGGCCGTGTTAGGGCTACGGCCAGAGCCCGCGCGTCGCCTTCGCCTCGGCGATCCGGGAGAGCGCGACGACGTAGGCGGCGTCGCGCCACGTTAGCTCCTTCCGTTCGACCTCGCCGCGGACGTCGTGCCAGGCGTCGAGCATGTGTTCCTCGAGTTCCCCCTGAACCCGCTCTACGCTCCACTGGCGGCGATTGATGTCCTGGAGCCACTCGAAGTAGCTCACGGTCACCCCGCCCGCGTTCGCGAGGATGTCGGGGATCACCGGAATCCCGCGCTCCTCGAGGACGCTGTCGGCGGCGAACGTCGTCGGGCCGTTGGCACCCTCGACGACGAGGTCCGCCCGGACGTCGGCGGCGTTCTCGGCGGTGATGACGTTGCCGACGGCGGCGGGAACGAGGACGTCGACATCGAGTTCCAGGATCTCCTCGTTCGACAGGGTTTCGGGGGCGTCCTGCTCGAGGACCGCTTCGGGCTCTTCCTCGTGGGTCGGAATCGATTCGATGTCGAGCCCGTCGGGGTCGTAGATCGCGCCGTTGACGTCGCTGACGGCGACGACGTCGGCGCCCCACTCGTCGAGCAGTCGGGCGGCGTTGGCGCCCACACTGCCGAAGCCCTGGACGGCGACCGTCGCACCCTCGAGGCCGATATCGTAGTAGTCGATGGCCTCGCGGGCGACGATCGCGACGCTGCGGCCGGGAGCCTCCTGGCGGCCGTAGGAGCCGCCGACGACGGGCGGTTTCCCGGTGACGACGCCGGGTGTCGTCTCGCCCTGTTGCATTGAGTAGGCGTCCATGAACCAGGCCATCGTCTGGGCGTCGGTGCCCATATCGGGGGCGGGAACGTCCTTCGTCGGACCGACGACGGCGCGAAGCTCCTCTGCGAACCGGCGGGTGAGCCGCTCGGTCTCATCTTCGGTGAGTTCCTTCGGGTTGACCGCGACGCCGCCTTTCCCCCCGCCGAAGGGGAGGTCCATCACGGCGCACTTCCAGGTCATCCACATCGAGAGCCCGATGCACTCGTCGATGTTCACCTCGGGGTGGTAGCGAAGGCCGCCCTTGTAGGGGCCGCGGACGTCGTCGTGCTGGGCGCGGTAGCCGGTGAAAACGTCGACGGAGCCGTCCTCGCGCTCGAGGGGCACCGACACCTGCTCGACGCGGGTCGGGTGTTTCAGCCGCTCGATCACGCCCTCGTCGACGTCGACGTGGGCGGCGGCGCGCTCGAGTTGGCGGCGGGCGGTGACGAGCGCGGAGTCGGTTTCGTGTGCGTCGGAATCGGGTTCGGTCTCCTGGGCGGGTTCCATGCTCATTTCAGGCGGTGAACAGTCGTCGCGGGAACGAGGCAAGTGTTTCGACTCCGGTCGCGGTCACTCGGAACGTCTCGCTGATCTCCATTCCCACCTCGGCGGTCCAGATGCCGGGGATCGTGTGGAACGTCATGTCCTCCTCGAGCACTGTCTCGTCGCCCGGCCGGAGACTCGCGGTGTGCTCGCCCCAGTCCGGCGGGTAGCCCAACCCCACCGAGTAGCCGATCCGGTCCTCCTTCTCGATGCCGTACTGTGCGATCGTCTCCCGCCAGGCCTCCTCGACGGCCTCGCAGGTGACCCCCGGCTCGACGGCGTCGAGGGCGGCCTCGATCCCCTCCGTGACGATCTCGGCGGTTTCCCGGAGCTTCTCGGGTGGCTCGCCGACGACCGTCGTCCGGGCCAGCGGGGCGTGATACCGGTGGCGACAGCCCGAGAGTTCGATGATCACCGGATCGCCGTCCTCGAACTGCCGGTCGGTCCAGGTGAGGTGAGGCGTGCCGGTGTGCTCGCCGGAGGGCATCAGCGGGACGATCGCGGGGTAGTCTCCGCCGAACTCGTCGGTCCCCCGGACGAGGGCGTCGTAGATCTCCGCCGCGACCTCGTACTCCGGCACCCCCTCGGCGACCGCCTCGAGGCCTGCCTCCATCGCCTTCTCGGAGATGCGGGCGGCCTGGCGCATGTACTCGAGTTCCTGCTCCGATTTTTTGATCCGAACCCAGCCCACGAGCAGCGTCGCATCCTCGAACTCGGCCTCGGGGAGGTTCCGCTGGAGGCGCGTGTAGGACTTCGCGGTGAAATACGAGGCGTCCATCTCGAGGCCGATCCGGCCGTCGGCGACCTCGCACTCCTCGAGCACGCCCGCGATGTAGTCCATCGGGTGCAGATCGTGCGGCGAGTGGACGTGATCGTCGCTGTACGAACGGATGTTCTTCTCGGCGAGCCAGGTGGTCGCCCGCGCGCCGCCGGCGTCCATCTCGCGGCCGACCCAGATCGGCTCCTCGCGCTCCGTGGTCAGGACGACCGCCTGGTGGACGTAAAACGACCAGCCGTCGTACCCCGCGAGGTAGTTCATGTTCGACGGATCGGAGACGACGATCGCGTCGAGCCCCGCCGCCCGCATCCGCTCTTTGGTTCGCTCGATACGCCGCCCGTACTCACGGTCGCTGAACACGTCACCTGGCATCGGCGTATGGGAACCTCACCCACGGCCGATAAAATCCTTTCACGCACGCCGGAGACGGATACCACCTCAGTGAAGCGAGGGCAGTACCCGAGAACTGCGGTACTGTCTCCGAGGGGCCGCCTCGAGACGCGAACCATCCCCGTTAAGTTACGGGCAGTCATCGGAGGTGACATGGCAGTACTCGAGACGATCGTCATCGCGTTCTGGGCGATGTTGCCGGCCTACGTGCCGAACAACGCCGCGGTGCTGGCGGGCGGCGGCCGGCCGATCGACGGCGGGCGAACCTGGGGCGGGTCGCGGATCCTCGGCGACGGGAAGAGCTGGCGAGGAACCGCCGCGGGGATTCTCGCTGGACTGGTGCTCGCGGCCGTGTTGACGCTTCTCGCGGACGACGTGAGCGCCGCGATCGGGTTCGACGTTCCCGCGTTTACCCCGCTTGCGGCGCTCGGCCTCGCCGCGGGTGCGATGCTCGGCGACATCCTCGCCTCCTTCGTCAAGCGCCGCACGGGCCGCGAACGCGGCGCGATGTTCCCCGGCGTCGATCAACTGGACTTCGTCGTGGTGTCGCTCCCGCTCACCGCGTTGCTCGCCACCGAGTGGTTCTTCGAGGTGTTCACCTGGGGCGTCATCCTCGTCGTAGTCCTGCTCACGCCGATCCTGCACGTGACGACGAACATGATCGCCTACAAACTCGGGCTGAAGAACGAGCCCTGGTAGCCCACCTTTTGCGCTGCGCTCTTCTCTCGCCGACGCCAGCGTAGCTGGCGCACGGCGCGTCGACGCTCGGCAAAATCTTCAAAAGAGCAAAGCTCTTTTGGACCTCGCGGAAGCGAAGCTTCCGCTCAGGCTGGACCAAAAGCACTCCTCTCCGTTCGCTCGTTTCACTCGCTCACGTCGGACGTCGGCCCGCTCACTCCCTGCGGTCGCTCACGGTGGGTTTCGTAGCGCACCTACCTTTCCCCGGGGAGCACGCTCGTCGAAATACGACGAACGTGCTCCCGGCCACGTTCCGAGTGTGAGCGATCCGTCCACCCGCCGCGTTCCACACCGCTTATCTCGCTCGAGTGCGCCACTCTCGCCAATGGCGAACCAGGAGCTCATCGATGCGCTGCGGGCCGCGGACGCCGTCCAGTTCGGCGAGTTCGAACTCTCCCACGGCGGCACGAGCGAGTACTACGTCGACAAGTACCTCTTCGAGACCGACCCCCGGTGTCTCGAGCTGATCGCCCAGGCGTTCGCCGACCGCCTCGAGCCCGACGCCAAGATCGCGGGCGTCGCCCTCGGCGCGGTCCCGCTGGCGGCGGCGACCAGCGTCGCCGCGGGCGTCCCCTACGTCATCGCCCGCAAACAGCGCAAGGAGTACGGCACCGGGAACCTGGTCGAGGGGCGACTCGCCGAGGGCGAGGAGGTCGTCGTACTCGAGGATATCGTCACCACCGGCACCAGTCTCGTCGAGGCCGTCGAGGCCCTGCGCGAGGCAGGCGCGACCGTCGAGCGCGCGCTCGTCGTCGTCGACCGCGAGGAGGGCGGCCGGGAGGAAGTCGAGGCGGCGGGCCTCGAGATGGAGTCGCTGGTGACCGCGAGCGACCTGCTCGCGGATCGGGACTAGATTTCGGAGAGCATTGCTATCGACCACCCGCTGTGACTCTCTCGAGTCCCATCTACTGCCCGTAGGATTCGAACTGCTCGAGCACCGTCTCTAACTGCGCGTCGGATAGCGTCTTCGGCTCGAGACTCGCGCCGATCGACTGCAGGTACAACCGGGCCAGGCTCTCGACGTGGACCGTGTTCTCGAGGGCCGTCTCGAGGTCGGGGGCGGTCACGACGAGCCCGTGGTTCTCGATGAAGCAGGCCGTCGAGTCGGCGTTTGCCATCGCGGCCACGATGTTGGCCGCGAGTTCGTCGGTGCCGTAGGGGGCGTACTCCGCCACGGGCACTCGTTTGCCGACGGCGACGATCATGTAGTGGATCGGCGGCAGCGGCTGGTGGCAGACCGCCATCGCCGTGGACCACGGCGAGTGGGTGTGGACGATGGCGCCGACGTCCTCCCGGCGATAGATCGAACTGTGCATCGGCACCTCGCTGCTAGGTGCCATCCCGCCCTCGCGGTGTTCACCATCGACGCCGACCACCGGCGTGTCTTCGACGTCGAAACTGTCGTAGGGGACGCCCGTCGGCGTGATCGCGAAGGCGTCCGCGTCGTCGCCCCTCCCGCGGACGCTCAGATTTCCCGTCCGGCCGGGGGTGAGCGAGGCGAGTTCCGACGCATGCTCGACGATCTGTCTGCGCTCGGCTTCGAGGATCACAGTACCACCTCGGTTAGCTCTTCGACGGCATCTATCCTGTGGTCCGGGGCACGTTCGCCCTCGAGCGCCGCGTCGTCGCCCTCCCAGTTCCACAGCACCGTTTCGATCCCCAGGGCGTTCGCGCCGACGATGTCGGCCTCGACGTTGTCTCCGACCATCACCGCCCGCGAGCGCCGGACGTCGAGGCGAGACAGGGGGAGGGTGAACATCACCGAGGCGGGCTTCTCCTGGCCGGTCTCCTCGGAGGTAACGAGCGCGTCGAGGGAGGGCTCGAGTCCCAACGCCTCGAGTTTTCGCAACTGGACATGGGTCGTCAGGTTGGTCGTGATGGCGACGGCGACCCCTTTCTCGCGAAGCGTCTCGAGGGTCTCTTCGACCCCCGGAAAGAGCGCCATCTCCTCGATGTAGGCGTCCCAGTACGCCGCACCTAGCGCCCGCGCGTCGGCGGGTTTCGGCGTTCCCGTTCGCTGCTCGAGGGCGCGTTTGAAGTAGAGATAGCGCTCGTGGGAGGCCGCCCGGCCCGCGAGGTCGAGTTTGACGTCGTGGCGGCCGCTCCGGTAGAGGTCGTCGAATTCGTCGCGCTCGAGGTCGTATCCCCGTTCTCGGCCCGTTTGCCAGGCCGCTTCCTTGCCCGCTTCGTTGCAGGGCGAGTAGGGGTACAGCGTGTCGTCGAAGTCGAAGAGAACGGCGTCGACGGTCATACCCTGTCGTCGGCGTCGAGAAAAAAACGCGTATCGGTCTCGGGACTCGACTCCGCGCTCACTCGATCGGCATGGAGCGGTTTCGCAGTGCCGCCTCGCACGTCGGACAGGTGAGCGGGTGGTCGTCAGCCGTGACGACGAGACCACAGTCGAGACACTCGTACTCGACGTCGCCCGTCGATTGGTAGCCGACGTCCCAGAGTCGGGCCGTCTCACCGTCGCTCGAGGGGTCGTCCGCGTCGGGGTTCTGCACTGCGTTCTGTGAGTCCATGCCGTGCAAGTATTGCCGACCGCCCAAATCCGGCATCGTTTACAGTACAACCAGCGCCGGTATAGAGTGGTTTAACTATAAACCATCGTCCGCCCGGCCGTCGAACGCCGCGTCGAAGAGTTTGCGCTGTGCGGCGCGGATGTGCTTGTAGAACGCCTGCGGTGAGATCTCGAGTGCGTCGGCGACCGCCTCGCCGTTGCTCTCCCGGGGCGACGCGAAGTAACCGGCGTGGTAGGCCGTCCGGACGACCTCGACCTGTCTATCCGTTAGCCGGTCGACGAACGGCGTCGGGCCGTTTCGGTGGGACGAAGAACGGTCGCGCTGGGCGCGAAGTTCGGCGTCCGGATACCGCTCGGTGACGAGGGCGTCGACGGTCCGCGTCGCGACCGGCGGCGAGACGGCGACGACGAGTCGCAACTCGTCGGGATCGGCCGCGAGTTCGCGTAACTCGGCCCCGTGGTCCGCGAGCATCGTGGCGACGAACGGCGGGCGGAGTCGAAGCTGGACGACCCCGCTGTTCTCGCCGTCGGTGACGAGACGGGCGCCGAGAACGTCGGCGAATCGGTCGGCTTCCTCGAGCACGCGAGTCGGCGCCACGCCGTCGACGGTGACGAACGCCAGCACGCGGTCCTCGCGGTGGATCACGCCGTCGAGGGTGAGCGTCGCCCCCGTGCGCTCGGCCAGCCGCCCGAAGAGCCCCTCGGGTCGGTCGATCCGGTACTCGAGTTCGGTGCCGGGGTCGCCCAGCAGCGCGTCCTTTCGCGCGAGGGCGCTGATCGCCGAGCCGACGGTCTGGCCCAGTTCGGTCAGCACGCTCCGGGTGACCTCGTCGAACGCGTCGGGGCGAGTCGCGTAGACGGTGAGCGTCCCGTGACTCGCGTCGTCGGCGAGCAACGGCACGCTCACGACTGACTGGAAGCCGGCGGCCAGCGCCGCCGTCCGCCACGGGGCGGCCCGGGGCGAGTCGGCGACGTTGACGACGGCGACCGGCTCGTTCTGCGTCCCCGCGCGGACCGACGGCTCCCGCGGATCCGCGCCGTCATCGAACGCCTGATCGAGGTAGCCCCGATCCGAGCCGGCCCACGCCCGCGGCTGGACGACCTCACCCGCTCCCGCGTGCTCGCCGATCCAGGCGAGCGCGAACCGGTCGGCGCCGACGAGGCGCTGGCAGACGGCGTGTTCGATCTCTTCGCGAGTCTCCGCGCGGACGACGGCCCGATCGACCTCCCGAATGAGGTCGTTGATTCGGTTGGCTCGCTCGAGGCGTCTGTTCTGCTCGCTGAGTCGCCGATCGCGCTGTCGGAGATCCTCCTCCCGGCTGACGCGGTCGAAGGCGGCCTCTGCGGTCGCGGCGACGAGTTCGGCGACCTCCCGGGTGACGTCGTCGATCGCCTCGTCGCCGACGGCGAAGACGCCGTGGTCGCCCAGCGGCACGCAGAGCGCCCGACCGCCGTCGACCTCGCTGCCGATTCGCGCGTCGGCAACGGGGTCGCCCGTCAGAAACACCCTCCCGAGGTCAGAGTCGCCGGGCTCGAGGGGATGCAACGGACCGTAGCGTCGCTCCATCGCCGGACTCGTCGCGTCGGGCCGGAGCAGGTTCTCCGCCTGGTCGTAGCGGTAGAGCGCCACCGCGTCCGTCGCGAGCACGTCGGTCGCGTCGTCGACGACGACTCGTCCGATCTCGTGGGCGGTTTCGGCGTACGAAAGGTCGTGAGCGGTACTGTGCAGCGCCGATAGCGCCCGCTCGCGGCCCTTCCGCTTCGTGATGTCCCGACAGCTGTAGAGGGTCGTTCCCTCCTGGATCGACACCTCCTTGACGTTGACCAGCAGCGTGTGCTCGTCGCCCGCTTTGTCCTGGGTGGTACACTCGAGGTTCGTGAGGACGCCCCGCTCGCGAAGCTCCGCGGGGTCGTACAGATCGCTGCCGAGGAGTTCGTCGATCGTCCCCATCGCCTCGATCTCGTCGACGGTGTAGCCGAAGATGAAGTGGACGTTCGGACAGATGTAGGTGAACCGGCCGTCCTCGTCGGTGACGAGAACCGTGTCGGTCATGTTGTTGAGCGTCACCCGGTGGAGTTCCTCCGAACGGCGCAGGCGCTCGGCGAGTGCGGCCCGCTCGCTCACGTCGATCGCCGTCGCGAGCAGTCGATCGTCCGCCGTCGGACGGACGCTCACCTCGACCGTCGCGCGCGTATCGGGGTCGACGAACGCCGTCGTCTCGAGCGTCGCCTCCTCCCCCGCCCGTGCCTTACGCACCCGCGCCCGGAGTTCTTGGGTGTCACCGGCCGTCCACCACGGCCCGTCCCACCACGGCTCGCCCGCGAAGGTCGTTGCGTCGTCGCCGACGGCCGCCGCAGCCGCCCGGTTCGTCCGGCGAACCCTCCCCTCGCGGTCGAGCACCCACCGGAGTTCGCCGTCGTCGAACGCCGACTCGAATAGGCGTGCCCGCTCCCGCCGATCACGGTCGGTTTCGGCCGCGTCGACCGCCGCCTCGAGCACCGCCGGAAGCGACTCGAGGTCGTCGTTCGACAGCGCGGTCGTTCCGGCGGCGGTCGTCGCGCCGAGAACCGCACTCGAAAGCGCGTCGGCGCAGGCAACGACCGGCAGCGACGGCCGCCGCTCGCGGATCGCGTCGAACGGCTCACGCGTTTCGTCGTCGACGTGCACGACAGCCGCACCGACCGCCTCGAGTGCCGAAAGCGCCTCTTCGGGGCCGGCCGCCGTCCGGACCGGTGCGGGCTCGAGGGCCGCGACGACGTCGCGGCGCCAGGCTGCCGGCCCGACGACGAGTACGTCGTCCGTCGACTCCGTCGGTTGCATGCGACGACGGTAGTCAGCGCGGCCACATATCTTCGACGGTCACTCCGTCGAATCGCGCCCGGCCGGAACCGCCACGCACCATCACAACGCTTTTATCCCGAACCGGACTATCGATAGCCACGATGGTAGGTGTCCGCTTTACAGGGGCTCTCGCCCGCTATTAACTCTCACCTACCCTGTGTTCTGTCGACGCCACTCGACCGACCAGCGATAGCGACGCCAGCGACGCCCCCGGCAGCCCTCGCTGCCGACTCCCCGGACAGCCAGCCAACGAAGATCGATACGTACCCACAGCCATGTCAGAATCAGAATCACAACGAGGAATAGCGGTCGTACTGCCGGACGGCTCCGAACTCGAGGTCGACCCCGACGCGACGGTCGAAGACTGCGCCTACGAGATCGGCCCCGGCCTCGGTCGGGACACGGTCGCCGGCAAACTCGACGGCGAACTCGTCGCGAAAGAACAGCCGGTGTACGACGGCGCCCGGCTCGAGATCGTCACGGACCAGTCCGACGAGTACCTCGAGGTCATGCGCCACTCCGCCGCGCACTGTCTCGCCCAGGCCGTCGAGCGACAGTTCGACGACGTCAAACTCGCCATCGGCCCGCCGACGGAGGAGGGCTTTTACTACGACTTCGACGACCTCGACGTCGACGAGTCGGACTTCGAGGCGCTCGAGCGCGAGATCGAGGAGATCGTCGCCGAGGACTACGAGATCGAACGCGAGGAACTCTCCGTCGCGGAGGCCGAAGAGCGCCTGGCTGACGAGCCGTACAAGCTCGAGTTGCTCGAGGAACTCGCCGAGGAGGGCGAGCAGGTCACCTTCTACAGCCAGGGCGAGTGGGAGGACCTCTGTGCCGGCCCGCACGTCGAGTCGACGGGCGAGATCGGCGTCGTCAAACTGCTCGAGATCGCCGGCGCCTACTGGCGCGGCGACGAGGAGAACCCGATGCAGACGCGGATCTACGGAACGGCCTTCGAGGACGAAAGCGATCTCGAGGCGTTCCTCGAACGAATGGAAGAAGCCGAGGAACGTGACCACCGCAAGATCGGCACCGAGATGGATCTCTTCTCGATCCAGGACGTCACGGGGCCGGGCCTCCCCCTCTATCACCCGCCGGGGAAGACGATCCTGCGGGAACTCGAGCGCTTCGTCGAGGAACTCAACGAGGACGCGGGTTACGACTACGTCGAGACGCCCCACGTGTTCAAGACGGACCTCTGGCACCGCTCGGGCCACTACGAGAACTACGTCGACGACATGTTCATCTTCGACGTCGGCGACGACGAGTTCGGCCTGAAGCCGATGAACTGCCCGGGCCACGCCGCTATCTTCCAGGATCACTCCTGGTCCTACCGCGACCTGCCAATTCGGTACGCCGAGAACGGCAAAGTGTATCGGAAGGAACAGCGCGGCGAACTGTCGGGGCTCTCGCGCGTCTGGGCCTTTACGATCGACGACGGCCACCTGTTCATCAAACCCGATGGGATCGAACGCGAGGTCGAGGCGATCATCGACGTCATCGTCGAGGTCCTGGAGACGTTCGACCTCGAGTACGAGATGGCGCTGGCGACCCGTCCCGAGAAATCCGTCGGCAGCGACGAGATCTGGGAGCGCGCGGAGGAGCAACTCGAGTCCGTCCTCGAGAAGCGAAACTACGACTACGACTTAGAGCCGGGCGACGGCGCGTTCTACGGGCCGAAGATCGACTTTGCGTTCAAGGACGCCATCGGTCGAAGCTGGGACGGGCCCACGGTCCAGTTGGACTTCAACATGCCCGAGCGCTTCGACCTCTCCTACGTCGGCGAGGACAACGAGGAGCACCGGCCGGTGATGATCCACCGCGCGCTGTATGGCTCCTACGAGCGCTTCTTCATGATGCTCATCGAGCACTTCGAGGGGAAGTTCCCGTTCTGGCTCGCCCCCGAGCAGGTGCGAGTGTTGCCAATCTCCGACGCCAACCTGGGGTACGCCCACCGGGTCAAAAACGAGTTCGACGCGTTCCGCGTCGAGGTCGACGGCCGCGACAGCACCCTCGAGCGCAAGATTCGGGCGGCTCACGACGATCGGGTCCCCTACCAGATCATCGTCGGCGACAACGAGGAGGAGGCCGGGAACATCTCGGTGCGCGACCGCTTCGAAGACCAGGAGTACGACGTCGAGATCGAGGCGTTCCGGCGCCACCTCGAGGAAGAACGCGACGAGAAGCGAGCCGAGCCGGACTTCCTGGCCGACTGAGACGGTTGGCTGTAGCGATTTTCGCCGCAACCGCGACCGGTTTGTGGTGACTCTGTTGAATCACGCTATGATTGACACACCCCACTGCTGAATAGAGAGGCGGTACTGTGCTCGGTACTGGAACATTAGCTACCGTCACCTTTCACGCAGTCCCCCGCCCGTTGCTTCAGTGGAAGGCTTTTAGACGTTCTTCTAAGGAAACTTCTCATGGATTCTGATCGGGTAACGGACTTTGAGACGTTGGCTGCACTCGACGACGTGGGATCAGTCCATGAACAGGCACGGAGATCAGGACTCTGGAGGTGAGACGGACCGAAGTGAGACGATAATCCGACAGCCACGGGGCTCGTTTTCCTCGATGGTGAACGTCCCACCGGATCGCGTAAGAATCCAGTAGGCCGTCAAGAGCTTCAACGAGGTGAAATGATCCGTCTGGTCTATCTCTGTCGATTCCAGCTTTGCCTTCGTGCCCGACGGCATTCCCGGCCCATTGTCAGCGATGATCACTTCAGTCGTCTCCTTCTGTTTCACTTTGACGGTAACACGAGGGTTACTGAAATCGTTGTGGACAATCGCGTTCTCGATGAGTTCACGAAAGGCTTCATCGTACGAGGGATTCAGCCAGACCCAGACCGATTCGGGAATGCTGGATTCGAAAGTAGCTACGTTTTGGTCGTCGTACTCGGCAATTATCCCCTTGAGGGTGGGTGCAACATCCACTACATCCGGCGTATACTCAGACGACGCGAGGGTCTGAATTAAGGTGACTTGATCCACCGTCTCGATGAGGTTCTCGACCTCCTCAAGAAGGTCAGTCAGGTTTTCTTCTACTGCTTCATCATCGACGTCATCTCTTGTTAGTTCTGCTAGCCCAAGAATAACGTTCAGGCTGTTCCGGAAATTGTGCCTGACTACCCGATGTAGGACGGCAAGCTCCTTACTGAGTTCGTCTTCAAGAGTTTCTCCCTGACTGGAAACATCTTGTTGAGATGTTTTCTCTTTTCCATTGATAACCCGAGAACATTCCTCCATAAAATAGAGATCCAGCGCCTGAGTTTACCCTTTACTGTTGAGGTGATTAATAACTCGTAGAGCAGTTTGAATACCACAGATATTCTACCGGGATACAACAGTTACTGTCGTACCACCCCTTATATTTCGAACAGCAGAGCCAGTAGTGACAACGAGACAGCGAAAACTCCGGGCGCTGAACGCAACCTCTGGATGTTGTTCGCTGTGTTCCAGCAGACGTACAGATCTGCGCTATTGCGTTACATCGCCCACCTGCACTCAACGCTCACCACCCTCGCAAATCGAATAGAAGGATGAACGGATCACCAGTTTCCGCACGAGCGAACCGAGCGCGGTTCCCGGACGACTCAGCCTTCGGCCCCGTCGTCCGCCTTTTTCACCGAACTCTTGCGTTCTGTATTCAGCAAGACTACTGAAACGCGTCACCGTGTAAGTGGCATCACCGTGTAAGGGAGGTTCGACAGAGCCGCGGTGGTTGCACCGGTACCGACGTACAGTAGACAGTCTCCACTCACGCGGGGCGCTCGCCCCACGTTCCCAACAACTCCCGAACAGTTCTTCGGCCGACGAACCGCGGCGTCCGCGCCGCGTACCGCTCGTAGGCTGCCCCGTATTCCTCGAGCAGCCAGGGCTCCTCGGCGAGGGGCAGGAGGAGCCACCATAGGACGTACAGCGCGCAGAGCACCGCGACCAGTATCGAGTTCGCCAGCAGCGCGAAACCGACGCTCGCGACGAGATAGCCGACGTACTGGGGATTCCTCGAGTAGCGGTACCAGCCCTCCGTCCGAAGCTCCCCGGAGAGCCCCGCCGTCTCCTCGGTGCCCAGGTCGAAGCCCGCGGCGAGGGCGACAACGAACCCCGAAACGAACAGCGCCAGTCCGGCGGCGAGCGTGGGGGGCCGCGAGAGTCCAAGCGAGCCCCAGTCCAGATAGGAGACGACGAGCAACGCGACGGTGAACGTCTGGGCGAGCGTCCACTGGGTGTAGAACCGCCAGCCCCGTTCCCCAGGGGGCCAGTAGCTCGCGCGACCTGCCATCGTGGCAAGAACGCCGACGAAATTCGTGAGCAGTGCACCGGCACCGACGGCCGCGACCGCGAGAGCGAGCGTTGAGGACTCGAGCGATATCCCGATCATACTCGACAGTCGTCGCGGCCGAGCCCTCGGAATTGCTGCGGACACACTAGCGATTTTATATAGTCACGGCCGCTGTCTCGACTCGAGCCCCCGATGAAGTACCTCAGCGTGTGGCTCTCCCAGCCCGACTGGATGCTCCACCCGATGCAGCGGTTCATCCGCGAGGAAGAGGCGGTCCGGTACGAGGAGCTACAGGCCTGGAACGTCGACGCGCGAGCGCCCCACCTCGAGTACGAACTGTTCTACGTCGAGGCCGACCGCGGGCCCTACGAGCGGGCGCTCGAGGGCGTGGACTCGATCCGGTGGTACGATCTGACGCCGATCGACGACGACTCGTTCTACCTCTACGTCTGTCAGGAAACCCGCGAGGAGGACCGAGAGTGGCGCGCGGGGCTCACGGCCCTCGACCTCGTCGTCGTCCCGCCGATCGTCTACGACGAGCGCGCAGATTTCTCGATGACGGTCGTCGGGACTGGCGAGAACCTGCGGGCGCTGCTCGAGGGGCTCCCCGACGAGATCGACGTCACTGTCGAAGCGATCGGCGACTACGACCGCAGACACGCGCCCGTCGCGGACGCGCTCACCGACCGCCAGTTCGAGGCGCTCGAGGCCGGCCTGGCCGTCGGCTACTTCGAGGTTCCGCGGGAGGGTAGCGTCGAGGCGGTTGCCAGGGAACTGGGCTGTGCCTCGAGTACGGCCGCGTTGCTCCTCCAGAAGGCCCAGGCACGGCTGGTCCGACGGCTGATCGGGCGCTACCGGCGGTAGCGAGACGACCCGCCCTCGGTCCGCCGGCCAGCCCACGTTCGTGGTGATCTCGCACACCGAGGTGATCGAAATAGCCATACTTGTGGAATCGTGCATATTTGTATGAACCGAGCCGAGAAGGCCGCCCTGCAGTTGCGGGCGGTCGACGTCTTGCGAATGCTGAAGCAGACCCGGACCTACGACGAACTCGCCGCCGAGACCGGGCTGCCGGCGGGCGATCTCAACCGGTACGTCAACGGCCACGTCCTGCCGGGGGCCGAACGCGCTCGAGCGGTCGTCGAGGAGGTCGGCTACGACGCGCTCGGGGTGGAACTCGACGAGCGGATCCGCGTCGATGCCGACGGCTACGTCGACAACTCGGGCGCCGTCTTCGACCAGCCGTTTCTCGACCTCGTCGCGCCCATCGCCGCCGACGCCTTCGAGTTCGGCCGGCCGGATCTCGTCCTCACCGCTGCCACCGACGGGATTACCCTCGCCGCCTCCCTCGCGAGCTACTACGGCACCCGCTGTGCCTACGCGAAGAAGCGCAAGGAGACCGCCGTCGAGGAGTTCATCGAGGCCAGAGAGCGCCTCGAGTCCGGCATCGAACTCACCTACTACCTGCCCGCGGCGGCGATCGACGACGGCGACTCGGTGCTGGTCGTCGACGACCTCATCCGCTCGGGCGAGACCCAGGAGCTGCTACTGGACATCGTCGACACCGCCGACGCCGACGTCGCGGGCGTGTTCGCGCTCATCGCGGCCGGCGAGGACGGCATCGAGCGCGCTCGCGAGCGGACCGACGCGCCGGTGGGTGCGCTAACGACGGTCTGAGACCGGCTACGACCGGACCGTCAGGCGGGGGACACACGCCGCCGAAGATCCGCCGGTCGGCAGCCGATCGAGCACCGGGGGAGAATCCGGCCCACGCGACGAGTTCTTCGCCGCCCCTGTCCGGACGCTCACCGAACGATCGTTACCGGAACGGGTGAGCGGCGGGCGACGTTCTCGGCGACGCTCCCCAGGAGAATCCGGCTGGCGCCGGTTCGGCCGTGGCTACCGATGACGACGTGGTCGACGTCGTTCTCTTCGGCGTACTGGACGATCGACCGCGAGACGCCACCCAGCACCTGGTCGGTCTGGACGGTCACGCCGTGCGTATTGCCCAGTTCACGCGCCTGTTCGAGCAGCTTTTCCGCGCGATCCTCGTGGTTCTGCCGTATCTGGTCGTAGTTCGCCATCGCGCCGCCCTCGATGCCCGTCGCCGCGTAGAACTCGCCGGGGTCGATGACGTTCAGCGCCGTGATCGTCGCGTCGGGGTACTCCTCGAGTGCGAACTCGAGCGCCTGGGTCGCGCGGTCCGAATCGTCGACTGGAACGAGCACGTTGTTCGCCATAACCGCCGGTACATCGCCCCCGCAAATAAGTTTCCGCCCGGCGACGACAGCGGGTTAGGCCGAGAGCACGCGCTCGAGGGCGGCTTCGATCCGATCGGCCGACGGGCGGTACGCCGACTCCCGTGCAAACAGCGGAATCGGGACGTCGTAGCCCGCGACGCGCTCGATCGGCGCCTCGAGCGACCACAGCGCCTCCTCCGCGATCCGGCCGGCGACCTCCGCGCCGAAGCCCGCGGTTCGCGGGGCCTCGTGAACGACCACGCACCGGCCCGTCTTCCGGACCGAGGCCAGCACCCTCTCGGCGTCCATCGGGCTGATCGTCTGGAGGTCGACCAGTTCGACGTCGGCTTCGATCCCGTCGATCGCTCGCTCGGCCTCCCTGACCATCGAACCCCAGGCGACGACGGTCGCGTCGGCTCCCTCCTCGACGATTCGGGCTTCGCCGAGCGGGACGGTGTGGCCGTCCGGAACCGGACGGCGAGCCCCGCGGTACAGCACCATCGGCTCGAAGAAGCAGACCGGATCCGGGTTCCGAATCGCCGATCGCAGCAGACCGGCGGCGTTCGCGGGCGTCGACGGGATGACCATCTTCAGCCCCGGAATGTGGGCGTACCCCGCCTCGTAGCTCTCGGAGTGGTGCTCCAGGGCTTTCACGCCGAGTCCGTACGGCGCGCGGATCGTCAGCGGGCAGGTGACCCGCCCCCGCGACCGGCTTCGCAGCCGCGAGACGTGCTGCTGGATCTGGTCGAACGCCTGGAAGGCGAACCCCGAGAACTGAATCTCAGCCACGGGCCGGTAGCCCGCGGCGGCGAGCCCGACGCCGAGACCGACGATCCCCGCTTCCGCGACCGGCGCGTCGTGTACCTGCTCTGGGAACGCCTCGAGCAGCCCCTGCGTGGCCCTGAACACGCCGCCGTCGACGCCGACGTCCTGTCCGTAGACGAGGACTCGCTCGTCGCGCTCGGCCTCGACGTGGAGCGTGCGACGGATCGCCTCGACCAGGTTCCGGCTCTCCGCCCCCTCATCCTCGGGCTCGGCGGCCGCCTCGAGACCGGTCCTGTCGTTCGACGACGGGTCCAGAGCGGCGAGTTCCTCGCGCTGTCCCGCCTCGAACGCCGCCCGCTGGCGCTCCACGTACCGCGGCGGATCGCCGTACGCGTACTCGAACATGTCCGCGGGATCCGCACCCTCGGCGGTGTCGCGGGCGGCTGTGATCGCCTCCTCGAGCGTTTCCTCGATCTCCGCCTCAACCTCGGAGACGACTTCGTCGTCGAGCACGCCCCGATCCCGGAGATAGGTCTCGAACCGCAGGACCGGATCGAGCAGCTCCCACTCCTCTTCTTCTGCCGTCGTCCGGTACACCGACGGATCGTCCGCCGTCGTGTGCATCTCCCGCCGGTAGGTGACCGCCTCGATCAGCGTCGGCACGCCGCGACGGGCGCGCTCGAGGGCCTCCCGTGTCACGAGGTAGACGCCGAGGACGTCGTTTCCGTCGACCTGCACTCCCTCGATACCGCCGGCGACGGCCTTCTGGGCGAGCGTCGCCGCCCGCGTCTGCTTCGAGAGCGGCGTCGAGATCGCGTACTGGTTGTTCTGACACAGAAACACCGCCTGGGCCTCGTAGACGCCGGCGAGGTTCATCGCCTCGTACACCTCACCCTCGCTCGTCGCCCCGTCGCCGAAGTACGCCAGCGCGACCGCGTCGCTCCCTCGCATCGCCTCGGCCCAGCCGATCCCCGCGGCGTGTAGCGACTGCGTCCCGACTGCGATCGATGGGGGCAGCGACCGGGCGTCCTCGGGCGGGGTCCCGCCCTCCTCGAGCCCCATCGCGTACTCGAACACCTGCCGGGGTGCCAGGCCGCGAACGAGCCCCGCGGGGTGTTCGCGAAAGGAGGGGACGAGCCAGTCCTCGGCGGCGAGGGCGCCGGCGCTTCCCACCTGGGCCGCCTCCTGGCCGATCGCCGGCGCGAACGTCCCGAGTTCGCCCCGGCGCTGGAGCGCGATCGCGCGCCGGTCGAGTCGACGCGAGCGCTTCATCGTTCGGTACCACTCGAGTAGTCGCTCCTCGGAGAGCGCCGGCTCGAGATCCTCATCGACTCGTCCCTCGGGATCGAGCACCTCGACGCGGTCGATCGAGAACGTCGCAACCTGCGAGCGTGGCATGCAGTTTCCACGTCGAGCAGTGACTTAGTCCGGGTCGTCGCGAGCGCGAGGTGAGTGCCGTCGCTCGAGGGGCGGTTGGTTCGAAAAAGACGACACCGCGAACGGCGTTATTTCGCGCGGCCCTGGCCGCCGGTGTTCGACGGACGGACCTTCTCTGCGCCCTTGCCGCGGGTGTTGAGGCCGCGGTTTGCCTTGCCGGCGTTGGTGAGCCCGCGGAACGCGCGGTTGGTGTGGGCGTCGTCACAGATCCAGTTGAGGTCGTCGTCGTTCTGGATCGCGGGGTGGTTCGGATCCACGAGGATCACTTCGAACCACTTCTGGGAGCCGTCCTCGCCGACCCAGTAGCTGTTGAGCACGCGCAGGTTGGGGAACTTCCGGGAGACGCGCTCCTCGCCGATGCGTTGGATGTTCTTGCGCCGACCGATGCGGCGGACACCCTGGCGCTTCGAGCGGCGACCGGCCTTGTGTCGCTGCTTGCGTGCGGTCCCCTTGCGGACCGAGACGCGAGCGACGACGATCCCCTGTTTTGCCTTGTAGCCGAGTTCGCGCGCCTTGTCCAGCCGCGTGGGGCGCTCGATGCGCTCGATGGCGCCCTGTTTGCGCCACTTCTGTTTTCGCTGCCACTGCAGTTCTCCCAGCTTACCGTCGCCGGGGGTCTTCCATGCCTCCTTGATATGGGAGTAGAAGCTTCGTGCCATTGTGTGTATCCGCGGGCGTTTCCTGGTTCAGAACCGCGAGGATCGACGATCCTCGAGCGTTCCACATCCCGACCTGTGGCGAAGCCGTACAGGTGCCCGCTGTCGCCCGCAGCCCAGCGAGTCGTCTCAGAGTATCCAACTCGCGAGTATAAGGGCTTCGAACCGCGCCTCGGAATCACATCCGCGGCGGTGGGTTCTGTGAGAGGCTACTGGGCGAGTTATCCCCCCGCCGCTCGAGCCACACCAGGACGCCGATCGGCACGCCGATCACCAGCAGGAAGAACACGAGCGGCGCGTACGTGGTGCCGCCGGTGAGAATCATCACGACGGCGATCCCGAGGCTCACACAGACTGGGACCGCGATCGGATGGGTGAGTGCCGATCGAACCGATCGTCGGAGCCCTCGACTGCCGAACCGGTGGCGCAGGCGACTCGAGCCGATCCCCCCGTCTCCGAGCAGGACGGCAGCGAAGCTCACGACCGCCACGAGCGCGAGGGCGACCGGAACGACCGCCTGCCAGCGGTAGGTCGGCGGCGAGACGGTTCCGAGGCCGTACATCGCTCCAGTCGCGATCAGGACGCCGACGAGACCGACCAACCCACTTCCCATCGCGTGAACGAGTTCGGTCTGGCGGGAGTCGACGCCCCCACCGAGATCGCGGCGCATGGAGAGGGCGTTCTCGCCGACGTCCCAGACGAGGATCGAGGCGGCGACGCCGACGAAGACGAGCGGTGCTGCGAGGCCGCTGAGTGCAGCGACGACCGTCGTCGCGAACAGCCCGACGGCGCCGACACCGAGGCTCCGGTGTCGCCAGGCGTCGCCCCAGCCTCGAGCGGCTACCGTGCGGGCGAGTAGCCCAACGACCAGGTACGCGGCGACGAGTACGCCGAACAGCGCCCACACCGGCGTCAGTGTGTCGAGGGCCATCGTCGGAGCGAGGGCGAGCGCGGCGAGCGCGACCAGTGCGCCGCCCGCCGCGAACGCCAGGGTTCGCAGCGGGTAGGGCTCGAGCCAGAGCTGACCGAACGGCGAGAGCGCACCACCCATCCAGACTGCGGCTGCGCCACAGAGGACGACGCCGAGCGGGACGTGGAGCAGCCCGGACGTGAGCGCCGACGCGACGAGTGCACCGACCGGTCCGAGCGCGACGAGCGTCGACTCGAAGACGCCGGCAGTCCCGGGGAAAAACCACAACAGCACCTGGCCCCCGAAGGCGTAGTGAACGACGGGCGGGAGCGTCGTCGCGCGCTCGAGGAGTTCGCCCGTGGATGGAGCGCCGAGGCGACCCGGTATTACGGGCTCGAGAACGGAGAGCGCGCCGGTTCCGAACAGAACCGCCGCGATCAGCACCAGCTGAAGCGAGACGAAGCCGACGAACGGTGAGCTCGTCGCGACGGCGAACAACCCCGCCAGGAACGCCACCGAAACGCCGATCCCACCAGAGAGAACGATCAGCCCGAGCCCGGCGACTGCTGTCGCCGTCACCGCCGACGACCGGATCGCGTGCGCCACCGGCTGTCGAAACGACGAGCCCGGAGCGAGTGCGACCGCCGTCGCCCCGGTCGCGACGCTCGCGGTGACGGCGAGGAGACCAGCCTGGACGATCGCCAGCGGCAGAACCGCCAGCGCGCCGAGCAGCCCACAGCTCCCCACGGCTCGTCGGGCGAGCGACGACGACTGGAGCAACGTCAGACTCACACCGACGGCGAGGCCGGCCATCGCGCTCGCGACGACCGGGACGAGCAACCATCCACCGACGCCGAGGCTGACGCCGGCACCGAGGCCGATCGTCACGAGCGCCGCGAGAGCTATCGTTGCCGTTCCGAGATCGGTACCCCCTGTCTCCGTCGTCCGTCGTTCCGTGTTCATCGTGACCACAGCCGGGTTGCGCGTTCGGTTGCAACGTGGAGCGATTCGTCGGGCGCCCACTCGAGGACGCGCACGTCGTGTTCTCTGAGCGTCCCGAGGCGGCGCTCGTGGCCGATCACCTCGACCGGGCCGCCCGGGGAGTCGACGGCCGCGACCGTGGGGCAGACGACCGTCACCTGATGACCGTAGGCGCGAAAGCGTCGAGCAGAGGTGAGCGGTGCCTCGTCCAGCGCCGGAGTGACGAACACGAGCTGGGTGTCGTCGGCGAGGTGTCGACAGAACCGACCGACGTGGTCGTCGCCGGCGGCCAGCCACGCTGACCGGCCGAACGAGCCCTTCCACTCGCCCTCGAGCAGGGCCGCGGCTCTGGCCCGCTGGTCGCGCCCGCTGCGGGGGAGCAGGTAATCCCCGCTGCCGCCGTACAGCGCGAGCCCGACCCGGTTGTTCTCGTTCAACAGCGCCTCGACGAGCCAGCCGGCGGCGTGTTTCGACAGCGAGACGCCGTCGAGTTCGCCGGTCTCACGAACGACCTCGTTCGCTCGCCGGACGTCGACGACGACCACGACGTTGGCGGCGCGTTCCTCGCGGAACTCGACTGTCGTAAGACTGCCGTCGCGGGCGAGGCGCTTCCAGTCGACTCGATTCATCGGGTCGGTCGGCTGGTACTCCCGCAGCGAGTAGAACTCCGTCCCGGCCCCGCCGACGTCGGTTTCGACGCGACCCGTGTGCTGGATCGTCTGACCGGCGAGCGGGAGGCGCTCGAGGGCGTCGTCAACCTCGAACCCGTCCTCGAGATCGACCCGCTGGCGTTCGATCTCGCTTCCGCTTACGTTCCGGGCGACGACTGCGACGTCGCCGAAGGCGTGCTCCCCGCGACGCGCACGGAGGCTGTACGCGACCGTCGCCGTCTCGCCGGGCTGGAGGGTAGCCGCGCCGTGTGTTTCGCCGTCGGTGACTGGCAACTCGGCCGGCGGCTCGTCCGCGATCCGGAGGTCGGCGACCGCCTCGTCCGCGTCGTTGGTGACCCGGACGACAACGTCGACGTCGTCGCCCGGCAGCGGCTCGCTCGGCTCGAGAATCCGGTCGACCGAGAGTTCGGTCGGCGGCGAACGGGTCGTGTAGCCGTAGGCGACGTAGCCGAGGCCGACCACCGACGAGAGGAAAACCGCGGTGTTGCCCGCGAGAATACCGATCCCGCTCGCCAGCAGCGCGACGGCCAGACCGACGGTCCAGCGGTGCGTCGCGGTCATCGGCGACCCTCCGCCTCGAGTTCTCGACTCGGCTTCGACCTCTCCTCGGCGAGGGCGTCGACCTCCTTGATGGCCGCCCGGAGCCCGCGCTGGTAGCCCGCGCCGTGGGCCCAGTCCTCGAGTCGGAGTCGAAGCGGCAACGAGACGTTGCCCGCGTAGGACGCCGCTCGGGGGTCGTCTGTCCAGGAGCCGTCGCCAAGCCGTCGAGCGGCCTCCTCGGTCGAACCGTCGTGGCGGTCCGCGAGGAGCGAAACGGCGCTTTGGTTGATCGCCGCTCGTGCCTGTCGTCGCTGGTAGGACCGCCGGCCTGCGTCGGCGGTCGTCTCCCCCAGTTCCGGCCGCTCGAGGGCGCGGTCGATCGCCTCTGTGGCCCGCTTGTGTTCCCGCGTCGGCGTCCCAGAGCGGTCGGGCAGGGTCGCGGCTTCGACCCTGTCGCTCGTCGGCGTTCCCGTCCGGAGAAGCCCGACGAGTCCGACCGCGATCGCGAGAGTCGCAACGGCGAAGACGGCCCAGTCGGTCCCGAGAAGGGCGAGCGGTGGCACCGACGGTTCGAGGACCGCGACGCCAACTGCCGCGAGGAGGGCGAGCAACCCCAGGCCACCGACGACGACGGACGAGCGGTTCATCGGCGCTCACCGCCGTCCTCGTCCTGCGTTCCGTCGATCCGTTCGAACGCCTCCCGCGCCCGCCGGGTTCTGTCGGGTGATGGGGGGAAATCCCCGTAGCGAACGTCCCGGAAGGCCTCGGTGAGCTGTGCGACGGGTTCGGACGGGAATCCGGCGTCGACGGCCGCCCGCGCGTACTCGCCCGGCGTCCGGACGGTTCGACGCGAAACCGGGACGGCTGCGGTCATCTCGGCCCAGGCTTCCTCGATCGTTCTGGGGCCGAAGTCAGGCTCCTCGGTATCGGTGTCGTCGCCCACCGGCCGTGAGTTACGTGTCGAACGCGAGCGCGATCGGTTCGATCGGTTTCGAACGCTACCGAGCAGCGAGGAGAGTCCGGCGGACGGCGACAGCGAGAACAGCGAGCCGAACCCGCGAGAGGTGACCGACAGCGCCGTCGGCAGCGCCACGGCCGCTCCGGCGAACCCGCCGCCGACGTCGCGCGTGACGGCACCGATCCCGGCGCCGACGCCCCGGGAGAGACTTCCGATGCCGTCGAGGAGGGTCGGCAGCGTTCTCGAGGCACCGATCGTGGCGGCCATCGTTAGCTGCGGGATGCGTCGCAGACGGAACCGGATCGACGGGAGAATCCCCTCGGGTATCTCACCCGTCCGCGGACCGGTGAGTCGCCAGCAGAGGGCCAGACCGGCGACGGAGAACGCGAGCAAGACGAGCCAGCCGGCGACGCCGCCGAACAGCGAACCGCTCGAGGCGTCACTCGAGCCGGAACTCGCCGGAGGCTCATCCTCGTCTTCTTCCTCTGACTCCTCGTCCGACCGGTCGTCTTCTTCTTCCGCTTCGGGGGGCTCTTCATCGGACGATTCGTCGGGGTCGTCGGCTGCACCGTCGGATGCCTCGGGCGTGAGATCGATTCCGAAACCGATGTCGCTCTCTGTATCGGCGTAGTAGTCGCTCTCGACGGCCTCTCGATCGGGGGCGTCGCCGTAGCCGGCCGCGGGGAAGAACGCTGCGGCGACGACGACCGCGAGGACACAACAGACGATCAGGGCAGCGTAACGGAGGTTGTATCCCACACGTGTACTGTATACTGTCGCACCAAATGTGTTTCTCTTACATCACGATAGGACCGACGGTTCGTTTCGATGGACTACCCACGGCGAAACTGTTTTCGTCTAACACTTCGAACGGTAGAGACGAATGGGCAGAGACGACCTCACGGCACGGATGGGTGTGACCCTCGCGCTCGTCGTGCTGATCGATCTCGCGTTCGCGTTCGTCGTCGCCGTCTTGCTCGAGCCGTGGCTCGGCGGCGTGTTGAGTTCGCTCGGCCTCGCGTCGACGGCGGCGCGCTACACCGTCCTGGGTGGGCTCGTTCTGGGCGGGCTCCTCTGGGCACAGTTGCAGTATACGCGCCGGGAACTGCTCGCCGAAGCCGGCGCGACCCCCGTCGACGCCGCGACCCACCCCGACCTCCACGCTCGAGTCACCCGTCTCGCCTCGCTGGCCGACATGCGCGTCCCCACCGTCGCCGTCGCCGACACCGACGTGCCGAACAGCTTCGCCGTCGGCGGCCTCCGCGGGGAGACAGTGGTCGTCAGCGAGGGGCTCCTCGAGACGCTCACCGAAGACGAACTCGACGCCGTCCTCGCACACGAGCTCGTCCACCTGAAGAACCGGGACGCGCTCGTAATGACGCTGGCGTCGTTCCTGCCGGCGCTCGTCTCCGACGAGTACTCGCTGCTCGAGGAAACCGTCCCCGAAGCTCAGCGGCCGCTCGTCTGGGGTGGACTTCTACTGGGCTGTTACCTCCTGAGTACTGCCTTTATCGACGCGCCGCTGGGCTCGCTCTCCGGGCTCGCGCAGTTCGCCGTCGCAGCCGCGCTCACGGTCGTCGTTGGCGGCATCGTCCTGGGACTGTTCGCGACGGTGATCGTCTTCCTCAGCCGCAACCTCTCGCGAAAACGCGAGTTCGTCGCGGACCGGGACGGCGCCCGCCTCACCGGCGACCCCGTCGCGCTCGTGAGCGCACTGGAGACGCTCGACGAGAGCGTGAGAACGCCCACAACGGACGCCCGGGTGGCGTACGCCGGCCTCGATGGAATGTGCCTGCTTCCCTACGGTTTCGAGCGCGGGAGCGACGACAGTGCGGACGGCTTTCACGTCGAAACGCGCTCGCATCCGCCGACCGAGGAGCGGATCGCCAGACTCCGGTCAGTCGCCGATACCCTCGAGCGGGCCGGTTGAGCGGTCAGTTGCTTCGAAAGCGGTCGAGTCGACTCGAGTTATTCTCTGGTTCGGTTTCGTCCTCACCGCTTCGGAAGCGGTCGAATCGGCTCGACGACCGTTCCGCTTCGGTATCGTCGGTATCGCGCCGTCGCCGCTCGAGCCGTCTGCGGACCCACGCCCGGGGTCCGCCGATCCGGCCGAGGAGCCACGTCGGAAAGTAGAGAGCGACGAGTCCCAGTGCGAAAAAGCCGACGCCGCCGACGAGAAAGCCGTCCCGGGCGTACTCGAGGCCGATGATGAACATCGGTCCGGCCATCGATAGCCCGGCGGCGGTCTGGAGCATCCAGAGGATCCCCGGTCCTTTCATCGACCCCGTCTACGGACGCGGTGGTCTTAACGTCCGTGACACGGGCGGGGACAGCGAGGAGCTAACACCAACCGCTCAGTCGTCGTCTGCCGTCGCCGTCCGGTGAGCAATCGCCTCGAGCCCGCACTCGAGGTCCCCGAGCAGGTCCTCGCGGCCTTCGACGCCGACCGACACCCGGATCAGCGTCTCGGAGATGCCGAGTTCCGCACGCTGCTCGGGGGAGAGTGGTTCGTGGGTCATCCCGGCAGGGAGTTCGATCAGGCTCTCGACGCCGCCGACGGAGACGGCGAGGGTGAACTCCGAGAGCGCCTCGAGGAACCGCTTTGCGTCGTCGATATCGCCCTCGAGTTCGAAGCTAAGGATACCGCCGAAGCCGTCCATCTGTTCGCGGGCGAGGTCGTGCTGGGGGTGGCTCTCGAGGCCGGGGTAGTACACCCGGGAAACCTCCTCGCGAGCCTCGAGGAACTCGGCGACGGCCGTCGCGTTTCGCTCGTGTTCGCGCATTCGCATAGGGAGAGTCTTCAGCCCCCGAAGCAGGAGGTAGCTGTCGAAGGGTGCGAGCATGTCGCCGACGCCGACCTGCTGCTGGAACCGTAGCTCTTCGGCCAGGTCGTCGTCGTTGGTCACGACCGCGCCGCCGATCGAGTCCGAGTGGCCGTTGAGGTACTTCGTGGTGCTGTGGGCGACGACGTCGGCGCCCAACTCGAGGGGGCGCTGGAAGAACGGGCTCGCGAAGGTGTTGTCGACGCCGAGAGTTGCGTCGTAGCTGTCGGCAATTTCTGCGATCGCCGCGACGTCACACAGCGCGAGCGTGGGGTTCGTCGGCGTCTCCATCCAGACGAACTCGGTATCAGATTGCATCGCAGCCTCGACTGCGGCCGTCTCGGTCGCGTCGACGAACGACACCTCGACGTCCAGTCGCCCCTCGAAGACGTCCTCGAGCATCCGTCGCGTGCCGGCGTAGAGGTCGTCGAAGGCGACGACGTGGTCGCCGGATTCGACACAGGAGAGCGCGGTCGTGAAGATGGCGGCGGTCCCCGAGGAGAAGGCCATCGCGTGCTCGCCGCCCTCGAGGGCGGCGAGTCGCGTCTCGAGGGCGTGTCGCGTCGGGTTCGACAGTCGGGAGTAGACGAACTCGCCGGCGTCGGGGTCGACATCCTCGAGGCTCATCTCGGTGTCCAATCCGGGGAGCGCGTAAGTGGACGCCAGGTGGATCGGCGACGTGACGTCGCCGGCCTCGCTCCCGGTCGTAAACGGCGCTTCCCCTTCGGTGACGGCGAGCGTCTCGAAGGTGCGATCGCGGGTCATAGTCGCTCCCACGGCCACCGGCAAGTAATATATTCGGATCCTGCGGTAATATTAACCGCAGCCTGTAATTACTCGCAACTATTGCCACAGCAGCGTGCCTGTCGACGCGGAAGAAACTAGTTACACATTGTCTGTCGTTTATGACCATATACGCAGTTAACCGGTACTATTGGATGACTTTGTCAAAATCATTTATTAGCAGTGAGGCGTAAGTCAGCATGGTTCATGAGAAACAACGACAGCGTGGGTGAAACTCCGGCCGACGACGCAGTATCGCGACGTAGCGTCCTGAAACTCGGCGCGGTTGCGGGAGCCGGTCTGCTGGGAGGGACCGGCCTCTCGAGCGGTTCGGCAGCGGCGCTGTCCGTCGAGGAGAGCGGCATTGACCCGACACACCTGAACGTCCGGGTTCGCGAGGCGATCCACGCCTGGGACCGCGGCTATCGCGGCCGGGCCGATCGGCCGCTCGCGCTGACCGACAGCGGAACCGACTCGCGCCATCCGGACCTCGGCCCGTGGAGCGGGGCGACGGTCTCCACCGAGGACGGATTCGAGATCGACGGCAACCCGTTCGCCAACACCGGTGGCAGGATCACCTCGAACACGACCAAACTCGTCGGCTGGCACAACGACGAGGATCGCTACGGGGAGTACTCTCGTCCCCGGGACTCGAACGGTCACGGCACCCACGTCGCCTCGATCATGGCCGGCAGCGGCCGGGCGAGCGCCATCGATACCGACCGCTACCAGGAGGACGAGCCGCGGACGACCCTGCTGCTGGGCGACACCCTCAGCTACGAGGTCGAGGCCGCCGCGGGAACGGGCGTCTTCGCCAGCGTGTACGGCGAACTGGTCGAAATCGCCATCGAAGGCCCCGACGGCGAGGAGCTGACGACCTCGAGCGATCTCGTGGGAACGAGTCTCGAGGAGAACATCGTGGCCCAGACGCCGACGGTTCACGACGACGGCGAGGCGACCTACACCGTCTACGTCCGTGCACTGGAGGGGGAACTCCTCACGACGGGAACCGTCGAGCGCGTCGCCGCCGGGGCGTTCCTCGATCCCGCGGAAACCGCGGGCGACCGAACCGACGACGGCGACCTCTCGCTGCACGCCGGGATCGCCCCCAACGCGGGGATTATGTCACTGTCGGGTCTCAGCGGCCCGACCCTCGAGATGGGCGATCACGCCGAGGCGTTCGCCGACGAACTCAACGTCCGCGCGGTGAACATGTCCTGGGGGTACGTCGGCGGCCTTCCCCTGGGCGCCCTCGGGGGACGACTCGACGACATCCCCGAAGCGATCGGCAACCTCGCGGACGCCGGCATCCTCTCGGTCGCCGCGGCGGGTAACGACGCGACACCGGCCACCGGAAACGGCGCACCCGCGGTCGTGCGCGAGGCGATCTCGGTCGTCGCGACCGGCGCGCGAGACGGCATCTCGGCGTACTCCTCCGGCGGGGTCGGCGGCATCGACGAGCACGACGAGCCGTACATGAAGCCGGACGTTACGGCTCCCGGCGGGACGATCAACGTCCCCGACCTCGCCGCGCTTCAGGGCGACCCCGAGGAGGAAGTCACCGAGACCGAACCCGACGACGACCTCGCGACCGCCGATCTCGAGCCCGTCGAGGAGTTCGAGGATCTCGAGGAGTCCGACCTCGAGCCGCGGACGACGTTCGACCAGGAGATTACGGGTCCGGCGGAGTACGAGTTCGATCTCGCCGACTCCGTGTTGGACACGCTGTCGGACGTGAGTCTCGATACCTCGCTCGAGTCGCCGCTTTCGGGCGCGAACACGGAGGGCGACGGCAGCGACGGCGTCCGCGACTACACCGGCAAGGCCGGCACGTCGATGGCCGCGCCGTCGTTGGCCGGCATGGCCGGCCTCGTCGCCGAAGCGATGGAGTTCGACGCGCCCGATTCTATCGCGCTGCCCGAACCCGCCGACACCAGCCGCGACGACGTGTTCCGGCTGAAGCAGGTGCTGCTGGCGACCGCGAGCGAGTCGGCGCTCACCGCCGCACCGTACCACCGCGCGAAGGCCCCGCGGTACACCTTCGGCGGCCGCGACCAGTACGAGGGCTACGGCCGCGCGAACGTGGGACCCGCTATCGACGCCGTCACGCGGGATCTCACGGACGAGGCGGTATCGGGAACCGTCGGCCTCGCCGTCCCGGAGGACGAGCGAGCCATCGCGGGCCACGTCCGCGTCACCGATCCCGGCGAGGTCGACGCCTCGGTCGCCTTCAGCCACTACAGCGGCGGCAACTCGAGCGCGACGAGGGGCGACCCGCACGTCGACCTCTTCCTCTACGACGCCCAGAACCCCGACGACCAGACGGGTGAGCCGACGGTCGTCGACAAGGACGCGGGGCTCGAGGGCGACGCCGACGTCTCGACCTGCGTCTCACCGGCCGACCTCGAGGCAAACGGCGGCGAGCGCGTCTTCTACGTGGTCGCGAAGCTCGTCAACGTCCCCGGTCTGGTCAACGGCTTCGACTGTCGTGCGCATCTCGGTCTCGAGACCGCCTTCGACGAGGCCGGCCTCATCGTCGAGGGCGCACGCGAGGACGACGCCTCCGTGTTCACCGGCGGCCAGACCAACCGAACGGAGCTCGACGCAGCGGTCCGCCACCCCGAGGGCGAGGAGGTCATCGTCCGCGACACCGTCCCCGAGGGCTGGGACGTCGACGAAGAGCACGGCGACCTCGAGGCGACCACGCCCGCCTTCGGCGGCGGCACCCACGTCTACTTCGGGGTGGACGACGCCCAGTCGGCCTACGAAGACCTGACGCACTTCGCCGAGGCGCCCGACGAGATCGACGAGTCGGGACGGTACACGTTCGGTCCCGTTGCTGTCACGACCGACACCGACGACGACGGCACCCTCACCGACCGCGAGTGGATCACGGTAAGCGGCACGGAGAGCACGGTCACCGTCGTCGCCGAGGAGACCTGAAGACGACCCGTCCAATTTTCCGTTGACTGACCACCACCGACGGGAGCTCGCTCACGCCGTGTGAACTGCACGCATCCGACACGATCCCCACGAATGACAGACACCACACCACGGACCGAATCGAACCGACGACAGTTCCTTCGCCTCGTCGGCGCGGCCGGCGCGGACGAGCCGGTCGGAACGGGCGAGTACACGACGACTAACGCGGGCGCGGGGTACATTGACGACCTGGCGGCGACCCAGCGGGCCGAGGACGGCGACCTGGCGACGTTCGACGACGTGACACTGGCAGGTGAGGAGCAGTAGCAACGGCGAGCAACCGAGTCAATCCACCCCCAAATCATGAGCAAACACGAGACAGGACGCGGCGATCGGGAGAACGAACACGACCAGAAACGCGGCCGCGGGCACGATCACGACCGCGACCTCCCCGACGAGAGCGCGTTCGAGGCCGTTTCGATCAACCGCCGTCAGTTCGGAAAGCTAGCGACGGCCGTCGGCGCGGCGCTCACGCTCCCCGGCAACGCCCTCGCCGACCTCGAGGACGCGGCGATGACCGACGAGTACGAGTACGTGGTCAACCACACGCCCGAGGAGTATCCGGTTCCGACGCTGATCCAGTTCGCGGACGGCGGCCTCGAAGACCTGCTCGGACTCGACCTCGAGATGGAAGACGACTGGCTTCTCGAGGAGCAGTCGGTCGCATACGCACAGCTAACGACTCCCGAGGTCGAGGAGGTCGTCGACCTGCCGTCGGCCGAGGAGCTGAGTTACTCTCCGGGATCGAACCCGTTCTGGCGGCTGGGCGAGTACCCGCTGGGCGTCTTCCCCGCTCCCCACCGCGCCGTCGACTTCATCGATTACGAGCAGATGATCGACGGAATGGAGCACCTGGAGTCCGAGCACGCCGACCGACTCGACTTCTACGCACTGGCCGACGACGATAATCCGCACAGCGACGACGTCGACTTCGGGCGGAGTCCCGGTCACCACAACCGCATCACAGACCGCGAGGACCCCAAGGATCTCCACGTCGCCGAACTCACGAACGACATCGACGATATCCGGGGAACGGAGGAGTTCGAGCAGCGCCAGAAGGTGCTGTTCGAGGCGTCGATGCACGGCTTAGAGCGCGCCGGACCGGAGGCCTGTTACCGGTTCATCGAGCGCATCCTGACCGGCCGTGAGACGGAGTTCGAGCAACTGCTCGACGACTGCGTGCTCATCGTCCTCTCGGTCAACCCCGACGGCTGGGTCGCCCGCAGCCCGCAGTACGACAGCGGCTGGCAGGTCGGTGGCGACGGCACGGGTTCGCCGCGCGTTCCTGGCGCGCCGCTGCACGAGCGCGGCAACGCGGAGGTGTTCGACACGAACCGTCAGTACCCGACAGTCGGCTGGATCGATCCGACGCACCACCCCGGTGAACCGGACGAGGATCGCTGGGCGGAGGACAACCCCCACGACATCGTCAACACGGTTCCGGACGCGATGGGTGCCGTCGAACATTTCAGAGGGTACGAGAACCTCACCCACGGCGCCGACCTCCACGCGATGCTGTGGAACTCCGACTTCATCCTGGGGCTGATCAACCAGATCGAGTACACCCAGAACGAGTTCCACGACCTCTACGAGATGAACCGCGTTTTAGAGGAGAGCTTAGAGGAGAAACTCGACACCTGGGAGACGCTCGCCGACGTTCAGGAGGAGGCGACGGGCGACTTCAACACCGACGCGATGGGGTTTCCCGTCCTCCCCGAAACCGCCTACGACTACTCGACGATCTGGGACACGATCGGCTACACCATCACCGGCGGATTGATCGGGTTCATGGGCGCCAGCGAGGACCGCGGCGGCCTCGACATGACGACGATGGCCTTCGAGATGGCCTACAGCCACATGGTCGGCGGCAACGTCTACAACCCGGAACTCTGCGACATGTGGGTCACTGGCTACATGGAGGCGATGCGGACCATGACCGACTACGCCCTGCGCGACGTCGACTCGACAGTCGAGACGCGCAGCGGGGAGACGACCGAGGTCGCCTACGTTACGACCGACGAACTCACCCGCTCTTCGGAGGAACTCAGCTTCTTCGAGGAGGACGGAAGCGCGGACGTAGAAACGACCCAGGAGGAACTCGTCGTCGAGGCGTACGAGACGGAGACGACGGCACTCGAGGTCGCGGAGGGGCTTCACACGCTCTCGGTGCACGCCCACGCCGAGCAGGACCTCGCGGACGTCCTCCTCCGGAATCCGGCGGGCGAGGAGGTTCGCGCCTACCGTCCCTCCGAGACGGGCGGCGAGGCACACCACGACTTCGAGCCGTTCGTGATCCGCGATCCCGAGGCGGGCGAGTGGACCCTCGAGGTCGCGAGTCTGATGGAAGAGCGGCCGGTCCACATGGACGTCCACGTCGGCACGCTCCAGTCGGACACCGAGCATCCCGACCCGCGCGACGCGCTGGGCTTCGAACAGGAGGCGTACGAGGTCACGCCTCTCGAGTTCTTCGTGGACTACGAGGAGGCGAACGATCTGGTCGACGCGGTCGGACTGACCCCCGTGGAGGTCGCCGACGGGGCGGCGACCGACTACGACCACCTCGTCGTCATCCACGACGACGCGGGCGACGACCCCGAGGCGTACGTCGAGGCGCTCGACGCCTTCGTCGAGGACGACGGCAACCTCGTGGTGACCGATACCGGCCTCCACCTGCTCGCCGAGATGGCGACCGCGCCGGGGATCGACGACGACGACGTGACGACCGAGACGTTCGGCGTCGCCCACCTCGAGGAGAAAGACGAGGATCACCCGCTGCTGACCGACACGCGGCCGATCCAGCGAATGCTCTGGAAGGTCGCCCCGCTCGGCTACCCCTACGCCGAGGACGCGCCGATGACGCTGCTCGACGCCGACGCCTTCGAGGAGTCGGGCGGGACGGTCGCCGGCACGACCGACGACCGGGTCGGCGCCGGTTCGATCTTCACCGACGACGAGGCCTGGCAGGGGATTCACGTCGTTGGCGGCCTCCTCCCGCCGGCCAACCAGACGGAACTGCACCCGTTCGGCCTGAAGAATCACGTCCTCGCCTTCTTCGGCCACACCGTGTTCACGAACGCGCTCGGCTTCGAGCAGGTCCGGATCGTCGACGGCGAGGAACAGGCCCGGATCGGCGACGCCGAGCAGGGACCGACCGAGAACGAAGAGCCCGAACCGTCGTTCGACGCCGACGGCGACCGCGACGACTCCGGTTCCGTCTTCACCGGCGGTCAGACCAACCGCACCGAACTCGACGTCGAAGTGTTCGAGCCCGACGACGAGACGGTGCTGGTTCGCGATACGGTCCCGGAGGGCTGGGAGGTCGACGAGGATCACGGCGACCTCGAGGCGACGACGCCCGCGATGAACGGCGGCACCCACGTCTACTTCGGGCTGGACGATCCTCGGGAACGATACGAGACGCTCACCCACTTCGCCGAGGCACCCGACGGCCTGCTCGACAGCGACACGTACGAGTTCGGCCCGATCGCCGTCTCGCGCGAGACGGACGGCGACGGCACGCTCACCGACCGCGAGTGGATCGAACTCGAGGAAACTGACGCGGACGTAACCGTACTTGCAGCAGACATCTAACGATGACCGACGACACTCACACCACGACACGATCGCGACGAACCGTTCTCAAAGGAGTTGGCGCCGGCGTCACCGGCAGCGTCGCCCTCAGCGGGAGCGCGAGCGCCCTGCTCGGGGACACGCTCGAGGGACTCACCAGCGTCGGAGACACCCTCGTCGACGACGCCCTCGATCTCGAGAGCGACGCCCTCCAGGAGGTGTTGATCGTCTTCGAGGAAAACGACGATCTCGTCCGCCTCGAGGCGCTCGACGTCGAGGTGGCCGTCGGCTTCGACGTGCTCCCGATCGGCTACGCCGAGCTACCGGGACCGCTCATCGAGAGCGTTGCCGGCTGGGACGAAGTCAGGTTCGTCTCGTCGAACTACGAACTCGAGTACCACAACGACGACGCCCGCGGGGACACCGCGGCGGATGAGGTACAGGCGGGGACGGGCCTCGAGCGCGCCTACACCGGCTCGAACGCCCACACCGTCGTCATCGACAGCGGCGTCGACGGCGCCCATCCGGATCTCGAGGACAACCTCCAGGCGAACCTGCAGTACGTCGGCGTTCCCGACGTCACCGACCCGCTGTGGTGGCAGGACGTCGGCCTCGTCGACAGCGACGCGAGCGGCCACGGCACACACTGTTCGGGAAGCGTCGCCGGCGACGGCTCGGTCAGCGACGGCGAGTACACCGGGATGGCACCCGACGCCGACCTCACAGTGTACTCCTGTGGTGCCGGCGGCCTCCTGATCGTCTACACCGTTGCGGCGTACGACGACATGCTCCGCCGCCAGCGAGAGGGCGACCACGACGTCCAGGTCGTCTCGAACTCCTACGGCCCGCTCGACGACGATCGGCCGTTCGTCCCCGACGATCCGCTGAACGTGGCGACCTGGCACGCCCACGAGGACGGTATCCTGCCGGTGTTCTCGGCGGGCAACAGCGGCCCCGAAGAGGGGACCCTGAGCCAGTACACGAAGGCCCCACACGTCCTCGGCGTTGCTGCCACACACGCCGATCAGACCGTGACGGACTTCTCCTCGCGCGGTCGGCCCCGGGACGGCTCCTGGGACCACGACAACTACGACCGCGGGGCGGCCTACGAGAACCTTACTTCGCTGTACGCGGGTACTCCGGAGGACGAAATCGACGGCCCACTCGGCATCTATCGCAACGGGGTCGCCGCGAAAGGCGGGGACGTGATGAGCACGCTCAACCCGGCTCACCCGTTGAACGCGATCGAACCGGACGACGAACTCTACTACGGGCTTATGTCCGGCACGAGCATGTCCTGTCCGGTCACGGCGGGCTGTGCCACGCTGGTCGTCGACGCCTACTACGAGAACCACGGCGCGTATCCCGATCCGATGGACGTGCTGACGACGCTCGAGGCGACGGCCGACCAAACCGTCCACGACGCGTACACCGCCGAATCGGTCGGCGCGGGGTACGTCGACGCTCTGAGTGCGGTCGAACGGGCCGAGGCCGGCGATCTGGCCGGGTTCGACGAGATCGACGTCGCGCCCAGCAGCCACGAGTAAGGCGCGGGGCGACCCGCTTCGCCGGCGGTTCTCTGTCCGGCTACTGGTCGACGCTCGCTTCTGTCGCCTCCACGCCGGCTGTCGTGCCCACGACCGTCGCGTACACCGCACCGAGCACGACACCGTAGACGAGGTGGCCGCCCGTTAGCAACAGCGCGAACAACAACTCGCCAGCGGCCCCCGGCAGCGGAAGAAAGGGTACCGGGTACGCGATCGTTCCGAAGCGGTTGAGCGACAGGGGGAACAGAAAGCCGCCGGAAAACAGCCCCAGGAGCACACCGTAGGCGAATCCGAGGCCGACGTAACTCGAGGCGGTTCCCCGAAACTCGCGAAGCGGTGCGCTCGAGACAATCGCCGCAAACGCCATCCCGAACAGGACGCTGAACGTCAGGTGGACGAGCCAGCCGACGGCGACAGTCGGTGAACCGACGAGGGCCCCGAACAGCGCCATCTGGTTGGCTCCGGCGTGAAGGACGATTCCCATTCCGACACCACCGAGAAGGCCGCCGGCGATTCCACCCTGCCAGACGCGTGCGTTCGCCGTAGTGGTTGGCTCTCGCATCGACGGATCTGTGCTAGTCATACACAATCACACGACGGCGAGGAGAATAGTTCTGTGGGACCGTGAACCGAGTTTGGCCCGTGGGAGGAGTTACTGGACGTAGACGACCGCCTCCTCGATCACCGGCGGCGTCGAGGGGACGTCTTCGCCGTCAGTAACGATTCCTTCCACGCGCACGTCGTACCCCTCACCGTAGTCCGATCGGGGCTCGTCGGGATACACCATTCGGAGGGTTCCGGTATCGTCCTCGAGTGCGAACCGTTCGACGGTGTCCCCGCCGACGGCTTCGGAAACCGTCCCCTCGACGCGGACGCGCTCGCCGATCCAGTCACCGTCTTCGATCTCGGCGACGGTCAGTTCGTAGGCACCGTCGACCTGTTCGTACTCATCGGCCGAGTCGTTTTCAGAGCCACCGGTCGGTTCGTCTTCTGATTCGTTCTCCGATCCCTCGATCGGTTCGTCGTCGGTCGGTTCGGTTTCGTTCGAGTCATCGGTGTCGTTCGAATCGGCGTCGTCGGAGTCGATACCGAGATCCGAGAGACAGCCGGCAACGGAGAGCGGTATCGTACTCGTCACTCCGGCAAGCACCGTTCGTCGGGTGACCATAGAACGCTCCATCACAAGGCAACGATTTTCTATTGTGTTGCCGGCAATTCTTGCTTCGGAGACGATCACGTTCGTGCTACTGCGCCCTATTTTATATCGCAGCATGAAGTTTATGCGGAAGGGGAGCGACCGCTATCGGCTGTTTCACCAGAAACTGTTTACCGGGCGAGTTGCTCGAACGTCCCTTCCTCTATCTCGTCCGCCAGCGATTCGTGCTCGAGGTCGTCGGGGACGAGCCGCGGATACTTTCTGCGGAAGTATCCCAGGACGTTTCGGACGTCTCGGCGGAGGAACGCCGCGGCGTTCTCGTGATCGGTCGGCACCGCCTGGGGCCAGTCGAAGATCGTCGGTCCGGACTCGCTGAGGAAGACGTTGTACTCGCTCATGTCCGCGTGCACGTACCCCCGCTCGTACGCGCGAGCCATCTCCCGGAGGAGGAGTTCGAGCACGCCCAGCACCTGGTCGTCCTCGAGTTTCGTCCGGGAGAGTTCGACGCCGTCCATCTTCTCCATGACGATGGCGTGGCGGTTCTGATCGATCGGCCGGGGAACCGCGACATCGGGGTACAGTTCCTCGAGGATCTCGTACTCGCGTTCGGCCGCCTTGCGGGCGGTGTACATCCAGGAGACGTGCTGTTTGTCCGAGGTGTAATCGCGCTCCTTGTTCACCTCGCGGAAGTTGGTGTACCCCTCGCGGTGGTACTTCAGCGCGAGCGGCTTGTACGATTTCACCTCGTAGACGTCGCTTTCCTTGCCGACGCCCAGAGAAGAGCCGAACTCCGAGATCGTATCCCGTTCGACGAGCGCCCGCAGTGCGAGCACGTCGTACCCCTCGAACTGCAGGGTGTACCCTTCGTACTGGATGGTCTTCTTCTCGACGAGCCCCCGCTTGAGCGCACGCTCGAGGCGGTAGTCGACCTCCTCGTCGGTGAGTCCAGAGAACTTCGAGAGTTTGTTTCGCTGTACCCACTCGGAGAATCGCATCCCCTGCTCGACGCCGGAGAGCAGATAGAAGTCCTCCTCCTCGAGTTCGGCCAACAGACCGGCGACGTTCCGCACCATGGGCCTGCTATCCGTCGGATACGTAAAAACGTCCTGACGGCGGCTGAACGGTCGACTCTCGAGCCGGCCCCCCGACTGATAAACCGTATGCTAGGATAGGAAATACACGTCCACGCCAAACGAGGCGTCGTAATCGCTATCCCGGCCCCGGCCGATTCGGTAGGTATGACCGATCTCGCCGACCGCAACTGGCGACTCATCCGGGACGAGCCGCGAGAGGGGGCGACACAGATGGCACTCGAGGAAGTCGCCGCAAAAACGGCCCTCGAGGAGGACCTTCGAACCGTGCGCGTCTACGACTGGGAACCGAGCACGCTTTCGCTGGGCTACCGACAGGAAACCGACACCGTCGACTGGGACTACTGTGAGCGCGAGGGAATCGACGTCACGCGACGCCAGACCGGTGGCGGCGGGATCTACCACGACTCGCACGCGGACATCTCCTACACGATCGTCGCGCCGGCCACAGAGGTTCCCGGCGACCTGATGGACTGCTACGCGCTGTTCTGCGAGCCGATCCTCGAGGCGTTCTCGCGGATGGGTGTCGACGCCGACTTCGCCGGTGCGAAACAGGAGGCGATCTACCAGCCCTCGTGTTACCTGCGGGACATTCATCCGGCCCACGACGTGGTCGCCCCAATCGAGGCGGGCGAGGCGGCGAAGAAGATCAGCGGCAACGCCCAGTACCGCCAGCGCGACGTCGTCATCCAGCACGGCTCGCTGAGTTTCGACCTCGAGCCAACCCACCATCTGGGCGTCTTCGACGCCGACCTCGCGGAGTCGACGTTCACCGATCGCGTGACGAGCATTCGCGCGGAAGCCGGAATCGACCGCGAGACGGCCGTCGAGGTCCTCGCCGACTCGCTCGGAGAGTGGTGCGACACCGCTGAAGGCGGATGGCGAGAGGAGGAACTCGAAGCCGCCAGCGACCTCGCGGATCGGAAGTTCGGCGCCGACGCCTGGGTTCGAGAGCGAGAGGTGCTCGAGGCGAACGAACCCCGCTGAACATCCGGCTTCGAAGTACCTTTCATGGGTCGGTACGGACACATCGGCATGAAGGTAGGCGCACACGTGTCGATCTCCGGCTCGCGGGTTTCCTCCGACGAGGAGACGCCGCCGTACAGCGACGTTCGCAACGCCGTTCACCGCCAGCTCGCGTTCGGCGGCAACTGCGGCCAGATCTTCACCACCTCGCCACAGGTCTGGGCGACGGCCGACATCGACGAGGAGACGGCCGCCGGGTTTCGCGAAGAGAGCGACGAACACCTCGAGGGGCCGTGGGTGATCCACTCCGCGTACCTCGTCAACCTCTGTACGCCGAAGGAGGACCTCCGGCGGAAGTCGATGGAGTCGATGCAGGCCGAACTCGACGCCGCCGAGAAGCTCGGAATCCCGTACGTAAACGTCCACCTCGGCGCCCACACGGGTGCCGGCGTCGAGGGCGGTCTCGACAACGCCGCGAGCGTCATCGACGACCTCGACGTCCCCGAAGACGTACAGATCCTCGTCGAGTCCGACGCCGGTAGCGGCACCAAGCTGGGCGGTGAGTTCTCACACCTCGCGGGGATCATCGACCGCACGGACGAGGAGATCGGCGTCTGTATCGACACCGCCCACACCCTGGTCGCGGGCAACGACCTCACCACGCCCGAGGCCGTCGACGAGACGGTGGAACGGTTCGACGAGGAGGTCGGTCTAGAGCACCTGAAATACATCCACCTGAACGACTCGAAACACGACGTCGGCACTCACAAGGACGAACACGCGCTCATCGGCGAGGGTTACATCGGCGAGGACGGCATCCGCGCCATCGTCAACCACCCTCACCTCCGGGATCTGCCGTTCGCACTCGAGACGCCCACCGAGGACGGGAAAGGGTTCGCCTGGAACATCGCGAAGGTCAAGGAGTTGCGGGAGGCGGAAGCCGAAGCCGAGGCGTAGGTCGCGTCGACTGCTTCCGCCAGTCTTTCACCCTGCGATGAACCGACCCGTTTTTCACTCGAGACACCGAACCCCGGCCCGTGCGAGAGTTCTCCGAGGAGTATCTGACGCGAACCCGCGAGGGGATGTGGGAGGACTCTCTCGAGGCCCTCGAACCCCTCCATCTCGGTTCCCGCGAGCGGATCCTCGACGTTGGCTGCGGGACGGGGGAGTTGAGCCGCGTGCTCGCCGACGAATCGTCCGCCGAGGTCGTCGGTTGTGACGTCGATACCGCCCTCCTCGAGCACGCAGGCGAGTCGGTTCCCGTCGTCACGGGCGACGCCACCCGGCTGCCGTTTTCCGACGATAGCTTCGACATCGTGATCTGTCAGGCGCTGCTGATCAACCTTCCCGATCCGACCGCCGCAGTCTCCGAGTTCGCCCGCGTCTCGAGTGACCTCGTCGCGGCCATCGAGCCCGACAACGGCGCGGTACGGGTAGAGTCGACCGTCGACGCCGAGTCCCGTCTCGAGTCCCGCGCCCGAAGCGCGTACCTCGCGGGCGTCGAGACGGACGTCACCCTCGGGGCGGCCGCGAACGAGGCGTTCGAGGAAGCCGGACTCGAGGTCCTCGAGACTCGGCGGTACGACCACAGCCGGACCATCGAACCGCCGTACGACGACCACGCCCTGGCGGTGGCTCGGCGGAAGGCGACGGGCGCGGGACTGGCCGACGACCGGCCGACGATGCTCGAGGGACCGCTGACGGAGAGCGAGTATGACGAGTTGCGAACCGCGTGGCGCGAGATGGGACGGGACGTGATCGAGCAGATGCAGGCACGAGCGTACAGGCGGGAAGAGACGGTTCCGTTTTACGTCACCGTCGGGCGCTGAATCCGTCGTTTGCGCGGGTTCCGGGAGTGCAGCCGGTGCTACGCGTAGTACGTCACGGCGATTCCGACGAATCCGATGACGACGATGAGGATCCCCGAAAACATGTCGATCAGTCCAAGAAGCGCGAGCACCGAACCGGAGAACACGAGTCCGAGGTTGGCCAGAAGGGCTGCACGCGGCGTAAACACCCGGTTCGTGACGGACGACGGCGACATACTCGAGCAAGGAACCGTGGCGAGAAAGTAGTTTGTGATCCGCCGCGAGGGCCGAACGCGTTAGACCACGTCGCCGCGAACGGTCGCGCCCTCCTGGTCCGTCCGCCAGGCGTGGAGCTCCCGAGCGGCCTCCTGGGCTTTCGCCTCCTCGAGCCCGAGCATCTCGAGAGCCGCCGACAGCGTCGGCATCGCGAACTCGCTCTCGCGGAGTTTGCGAAACGCCTCCTCGCTCCTGGTGCCGTCGGCCCACAGGCAGACCCCGCGAGGGTCGAGCAACTGGGTGTAGTCCTCGCGCAGTTTCGCTCCACGAAGTCGCTGGGTGACGTTGTCCTCGAAGGAGGCGTTACAGACCTCGAGGTGGATCGGTTCGTCGCTTTCGAGGAGATGGGCGGCGAGGCACTTCTCGGGGGCGGCGTGGCCGTTCGCGTTCGCCCGCACAAAGTCGGGGTACTCGGCGGCCCACGCCGCCCGAACGGACTTGCCGACGCCGCGGACGCCGTGTGACTCGCGGAACTCGGCCTCGCGGCCGGGGTCGTCGCGCATCAGGATGTCCTTGGTGAGATAGACGTCGAGGCGCTCGACGGGATCGAGACCCAGCGCGATGTCGCCGTATACCCAGATCTCGCGGACGGGAACGGGCATCGTCTCGGTTTCGACTACGTCGACGAGTTCCTCGAGGCGGTCGACGGCAGCGTCTCGGTCCAGTCCACTCATTGTCCGTCGTTGGGCACCGAGCCCCAAAGCGGTTTCTCAGTCGGTCAGGCGCGCTTTCCCTGGTCGGTCGTGACGTACACCGTCTTGCGGACCGTCGCGTGGACGACTCCCTGGCTATCGACCAGGTCGACGGTGTAGACGCGGTCGACCGACTCCCGTGTCTCGAGTGCCGCCCGGATCGCCGCGAGTTCCTCGTCGGAGATCGTAAACGTCGCATACAACGCCTCTCGGCCGGGCTTCTTGAACCGGATCTCGGCTTCCTTGTCCCAGACGACGTACTCGTCGCCGAGGGACTTCAGCAGCATCATCATGTAAAACGGGTCGACGGCGCCGTAGATGCTCCCGCCGAATATCGTTCCGACGTAGTTGCGCGTCCGCCAGGAGAATGGCAGTTTCACGCGGATCTCCTGCCAGTCGGGCGCGATGTACGTGACGCGGCCGCCAGTGCCGCGGTAGGCGGGAAACAGGTTGAACCCGATCCGGTAGAGCCGACTCGAGAGCGACGGGAACATGTCTCCGTGTCCGACCGGACGGCTGAAAGACGTTCCCAACCGGCGTGCAGAGCGGAGAGACCGCGAACCGACCCCGGCGTGTGAGATGTTGTCTATCGACTACATTTTTGTGGCTTCCCGCTGAACGCAATGATATGAGAGATCGCATCTTCAACGAGGAGGGTGAAGAGGACCTCGTTTTCGTCATGGGCTGGGGTAACCGCTGGACCCACGAGAACGTCAGCTGGCTCATCGGAACGCTCGCAAACGCCGGCTACCGGGTCCACGCGTTCGAACTCCCTACCAACATCGACGACTTCAAAGCCGACTGGCTCGAGCCGATCGCCGAGTACGTCGTCGACCTCGACGGCTACCAGCTGCTGGGCCACAGCGCCGGCGCGCTGATCGGCCAGGCGCTCGACGGCGCGGAGAACCACGTCTACCTCAGCCCGTGGTGGGGGTACAGCGACGCCTACCCCGCACCCGCGCTCGATCTGCTCGGAGAGATCCCCACGAGCTTCCCGTTCGTTCCCTTCGGCGGCTTCGAGCGCGAGGACCTGGGCCAGCTGGCGACCGACCACCAGTTGGCGACGATGCCCCAGTGGGTGTCACCCGCGTTCGTCCGCGAGACTCGCCGCGCCCAGCAAGAGCTGCTGACGATCGACCACGACGCCGTCGTCTTCTGTTCGCTGCGCGATCCGGTCGTCAGCCTCCGCCCGATCGGCGAGCGCGTCCCCGCTGAACACGTGGTTCTATACGACGGCGGCCACGAGCTGTTCTCCTCGCGCGCCCGCGATCGCTACGTCGACCTCCTTCTCGAGTCCCTCGAGGAGGGTGCCGACGTCGTCGAGGAGCGGGAGACGGTTCCGGCCCGGTAGCCAGCTCCGGCTGACCGACCGCTCCGTTCGGCCATCCGGGACGGAGCGAAACCGGTTTCCCCGCGAGTTCACTACCTCGAGTCGATGGACTGCAACCGGTGTGACAGCGAGGCGGTGATGCACGCCGCCTACTCGGGGGCACACCTCTGTGAACACCACTTCCGCGAGTCGGTCGAGAAGCGGGTGCGCCGGCGCGTCCGACGGGACGACCTCGTTCCGAAGGACGCCTCGCCGGAGAACCCACAGACCTGGGTCGTCGGCCTCTCGGGCGGCAAGGACAGCGTCGTCCTCACCCAGATCCTCCACGAGACGTTCGCCGAGGACCCCCGGATCGAACTCGTCGGGCTGACGATCCACGAGGGAATCGAGGGCTACCGCGACAAGAGCCTCGAGGCCTGCGTCGACCTCGCCGCCGAACTCGAGATCCGCCACGAGGTCGTGTCTTACGAGGAGGAGTTCGATATCCGGATGGACGAGGTAGTCGAGGACGACCCCGAGAACATGGCCGCCTGCGCCTACTGCGGCGTCTTCCGCCGGGACCTGCTCTCGAACTACGCCGAGAAGCTGGGCGCGGATCTCATGCTCACGGGCCACAACCTGGACGACGAGGCCCAGACGGCGCTGATGAACTTCCTCGAGGGCGACGTCGCCCAGGTCGCCAAACACTTCGACGCGAGCCTAGGACCGCTTTCGGAACGCGAAGAGCAGGACGAGTTCGTCCCGCGCGCGAAGCCACTGCGAGATATTCCCGAGAAAGAAGTCGCCCTCTACGCCCACCTCCGGGATCTGCCGGCCCACATCACGGAGTGTCCCCACTCGAGTGAAGCCTACAGGGGCGAAATCCAACAGCTGTTGTACGGCCTCGAGGAGAACCACCCCGGCACCCGCCACTCGATCCTCTCGGGCTACGAGGAACTGGCGGGGATCGTCGCCGAGCGCTACCGCGGCGACGAGGACGGGGTAGAACTCCGCGAATGCGTCGAGTGTGGCTCGATCACCACCCGCGAAACGTGTCGCAAGTGCTCGCTGCTCGAGTCGATCCACGCGGTCTGAGTCGAACACCGAACACCGACGTAAACGCCCGGTTTTCGGTTACAGGCCCTCGAAGTGTTCCCGTGCCCGCTCGAGGTCCGCCGGCGTGTTGACGTTCAGGTGCCAGCCCGGCGATTCGACGCCGACGTACCGCTTCCCGTCGTCGACGAGCGACTGCAGCGCGTCGGCGAGTTCGTACTCGCCGCTCTCCCCGCGGTCGACCGCGCGGCAGGCCTCGAGCAGCACCGGACCGTGCGTTTGCGCCCCTGCGGCGACGTATCCCGTCTCGGGCTGGTCGACCGCGGTTGACTCGAGTTCCCGGATCGTCCCGTCAGGTGTGAGATCGCAGACGGCGGCCGTCTCGGCCTCGTTTCTCGAGATCCGATCGAGCAGGACGGTGCCGTCGACCGCCGGTTCGCGGTGGCGCTCGATCAGCGGCGACAGGTCGCAGTCGAAGACGTTGTCGCCGTTTACCGTGAGAATCGACTCGAGGTCGTCCGCGTCGAGCGCGTCGGCCCCCCGGAGCACCGCGCGGGCGAGTCCGTTCCGGTCGTCCTGGTGGGCGTAAGTGATCGGAACGCCCTCGAAAGCGTCACCGAACGCGTCGACGATCTGCTCGCGACGGTAGCCGACGACGAGTCCGATTCGGTCGACGCCAGCCTCGACGACGGCGCGTAAGCAGTGAGCGAGCAGCGGTTCGCCGCCGACCTCGAGCAGCGGCTTCGGCGTCTCGTCGGTGTGCGGGCGCAAGCGCGTGCCACGGCCGGCGGCGAAAACGAGCGCGTCCATGTCCGACACGGAGTACAGCCGCTCACAAAGGCATTCGTATCACGGCTCGAGACCGAATTCGACCGGCGCGACCGCTGGTCGGTTGAAGAACGGAAATCGCGAGAAGTGACGTCGGCGAGGTGGTGTGTGGTGTGTCGTGGTCTCGCCGACGCAGTCGTCGCGATTTCGTGGGTGTCCGCGACGCGGTGTGTGGTGTGTCGAGGTCGCGGACGGTGTGTCAGTCGCGGTCGCGAATTCGCGGTGGTGTGTGGTGTGTCAGGTGCGGATTCGCGACAGTGTGTCGATCGTGATTAGCGAATGACGTCGACGCCGTTCTGGCGCTCGAGTTCGTTGCGGCCGCCGTCGCTCTGGGCGCCGTAGGCCGATTTCGACTGCTGAACGTTCTGGCTGGCGTCGAAGTCGGCCTCGTTTACGCCCTCGAGGCTGGCGCGGGACTTGTCGGCCTGCTTCTGGGTCGAGGGGCCGAGCACCTGGGCGCTCTGGACGCCGGTCATGATCGCCATGACGCGGACCTTCCCCTTGTAGTTCTCCTGAATGCGGGCACCCCAGATCACGTTTGCACTCGCCTCGAGTCGCTCCGTGATGTTGTCGGCGATCCCTTCGGCCTCTTTGAGGGTGAGGTCGGGACCGCCGGTGATGTGGACGAGTCCACCCGAGGCACCCCGGTAATCGACGTCGAGTAGCGGGTGGTTCATCGCGTCCCGGACGACCTCCTCGGTCTTGTTCTTGTCCTGGGTTTCCCCGACGAGCATCACCGCGACACCGCCCTGATTCATGATCGTGGACATGTCCGCGTAGTCCAGGTTGATCAGCGACGGCTGGGTGATCGTCTCGGAGATTCCCTTGACGGTTTCGGCGATGATCTGGTCCATCACCGAGAACGCTTTGCCGATCGGGAGGTTCGGGACGTAATCCAGCAACCGGTTGTTGTCCAGCACGATGATCGAGTCGGCCTGCTCGCGCAGTTTCTCGAGGCCCTCTTCCGCTTTCACCGTGCGGGCTCGCTCGACGTTGAACGGCGTCGAGACCATGCCGACGACGATCGCACCCTGTTCTTTCGCGATCTTGGCGGCGACGGGCGCGGCACCGGTACCGGTCCCACCACCCATCCCCGCAGTCACGAAGACGAGGTCCGCTTCGCCGAGGACCTCCTTGATCGTGCTCTGGGCCATCTCGGTCGCGCGCTCGCCCATCGACGGATCGCCACCGGCACCCAGTCCGTTCGTGAGCGACTTGCCCACGAGGATCTTCGTGTCGGCCTCGATCATCTTGAGGTGCTGTTTGTCGGTGTTGATCGCGATGGTGTCAGCACCGTCAACGCCGATGTTGTACAGCCGGTTGATCGTGTTGTTACCGGCGCCGCCAGCACCGATGATGACGATTCGGGGGTCACCGAACTCGTCGCCGTCCATCGACGCATCCATCTCTCGGGCCTCTTCTTCGGCGTTTTCGAGGGCTTCCTGTACGATATCCTGCATTTTACACCTTCGCCCAGGTCCGTTTGCCGGCCTGTTCGTGGCGGGTGTCCTGTTCGTTGATCATCTCCCGGACGGCCGACCGGATCGCTTCGCTCCGGTTCGGGTACTCGCCGGTTTCGACAAGCTGTTCGACCTCCTCGATCTGCTGTTTCGGTATTCGCAGTGTCACACGCTCCATTTGTTGTATTCCCCGTGGAGTAAGACGGTGCGCGCCCCTGTCAGACGCGGCCCGTCTTACACCCGAAACCGAACGCAGTCGGCCGGTTTTCCGGTTCGTTCCGGCGGGTGTAAGACAACCGTCTTACGCGGTATAGTCAACCTTGTCATACGTAATAAAACTTTCGTCGGACGTGAGAGTTATTGTCTTACGACGTTCTCGAATACTGGAGAGTCATGACTCTAGAACGTCAGCTGCGGGCGTCCGGCGCCCGCAGCTGGGACAGAACGCCCAGTCCGACCGAACCTCGTCACCGCACTCACAGAACAGTCGCCGGGACGCCTTCTCGCCGCAGTTCGGACAGTAGACGTGGTCGCCCGCGACTCGTTCACCACACTGGTTACAGGAATCGGTTTCGGCGGGTTCGTCCGCCTGACGCGCCGGTTCATCACGGCCACCGGTGTGAGTCGACTGCGGTTGGCCGTCGACAGCCGGTCGGGCGACGGCTCCGTCGACACCCTCGAGTGAGACGGTCAGGTTGATATCCTGGGAATCGCGACGAGCCCGCGCGTCGGACCGGCGCTGTGCGAGCATCTCGTCGACGCGCTCACGAATGAGGCTGTCGACGCTCTGCTCGTGTTCCGACTGCGGCGGTGAGTGCTGGCTCGAGCGTGGAGCGGACGCGAGGTAGGTTCGGAGTGCCTCACGCATAACCTCGCTCTTCGAAGCCTCGAGCGCCTCGAGTTCGGCGACGAGGTCGTCGTCCGCTCGGAACGTGATCTTACCCATAGTCGATTCGGTTACGCCGAGTGTTATCACGCCTACTATATCAATCATTCCATCATGTATGACAATCGTCGTACGACCGCCGTCGGTGGGAATAATAACCCTTATGTCGGCTTCGTCTGCTACGTAGAAGTGACCGCCCTTAGCTCAGACTGGTAGAGCAGTCGACTGTAGATCGACTTGTCCCCCGTTCAAATCGGGGAGGGCGGACTTTTGCTGCGAACACTTCGTGGGCGGGAAGCACGCTCTACCGTGCCGATTTGACCTTTGAGTCGTGCGTAACGAAGGAACACGTCTCAGTGTTCAAACTAGGGCAGCGGACCCTGGAGCAGGCACCGGAAACCACGTTTGCATGCATCTCACGGGCGAGAGACTCGAGTCTCCGTGTCTGTCGTGCAGGAAGCGGTGTGAGTCGTCTCGAGGCGAACGACGAGACACCGTCTTGCTCCGAAAGGTGTGAAAAGTTTGAGTGAAGGGTGGGGCGTGATCCCCTGACACGTCCGGGGAGGTGTGCGGTAGGGGTGGGGCAAGGAACGCACACGCATCAACGGCAGGTAACCCCTCAACATATTTTGTATTGAATCTGAGGGAACCGGTGGAAATATCCGTAAGAACGATTCGTGATCGTGCGAGCTGTTTACTGTAGCGAACCGTGTCTCGCGTAGGACGCTTCTGGACGTTCGCCCGGTCCACGTCACGACGGTATCTTCGGCCGAAACCCGGCCGTTTCGGTGCTATCGCTTTCGGAACTGGGCGTTGCCCACCGACGGATCTGCGCCCACCTCGGCGAGAAGACAGCAGAAACCGACGTCTCCCGCGGGTTTAAGAGGGGTTGGCGTCGTACGATCCGGCGATGGCTGAACTCACTATGCCAGCGACCCTCGACAACGAGGAGGCAGCAGAACGCGTGCGCCAGTTCGCCGACGTTGGCGCCGAGGTCGAGCTGTACCACGAGGTGATGAACCTCGAGGAGGAAAACCGGCTCACGGGAACGATCGTCGAGATCAGTCCGGAGCACGTCACGCTCGAGACCGGCGAGGGGGCGAACGAGCGACTCCGGCCTACCGAGATCGACCGGATGGTGCTGCTCAGCGAGGACTGACCCCCGTCTCGGTCACTGGATGCGACCGCGCTGTCGCCGGCCGGCCGCTTTTATCCGCAGCTGTTGGTAGGTCGAATATGAGTGACGATCCCGACCGCGACCGCGCCCAGGACCGCATCGAGCGGCGCAAGTCCGAGCGAGCGGACCGGACCGAGTCAGTTCTCGAGGACGTCGAACGCCACCTCGGCGGCCACGAGTATCCGATCTCCAGCGAGGAACTCGCCGCCGAGTACGCCAACGAACCGATCGACCTCCCGAACGAGACGGAGTCGCTCGGGAGCGTCTTCGACCGGCTGGCAGGCGAGGAGTTCGACTCGCCCGAGGCCGCCCGCGAGGCGGTGTACGGTGAAATCACGGGCGAGGCTGGCGGGCAAAACGAGGCCAACCCGGAGCGCGACCTCGAGTCGCTGGACGACGAAGCGCAGGGGTCGCCGAGCGAGCGGGGAGGCGACGCGCTGTAGCCCTCCGAACCCGCCCGCCGGTTCTCAGCTGAACGCCGCCAGCGGCCCGGATTACGATAGCAGAACCGATTTACGTCAGCGCCGTCTGGTTTCGCGTATGGATTACGAGTCGAGTCTCGACCGGGCGATGGAGAACGTCCCGGATATCGGCGGCGACGAACAGCGACTGCAGATTCCGGACCCGCAGGCCCAGAAGGACGGCGCGTTCACCCGGCTGACGAACCTCGGGGAGATCGCGGACGTCCTCTCCCGGGAGGACGAACACGTCCACCGGTTCATTCAGCGGGAGATGGGGACCAGCGGAAAACTCGAGAGCGGCCGCGGCCGGTACAACGGCAGCTTCTCGAGCCAGGACTTCTCGGCCGTCATCGACGCCTACGTCGACGAGTACGTCCGCTGTTCGGAGTGTGGACTGCCGGACACGCGGCTGGTCCGAGAGGACCGCACCCCGATGCTCCGCTGTGACGCCTGCGGGGCGTTCCGACCGGTCACCAAGCGCTCGACCGGCAGCCAGCAACAACAGCAGCGAGACGCCGTCGAGGAGGGGAAAACCTACACCGTCGAGATCACCGGCACGGGCCGCAAGGGCGACGGCGTCGCCGAGAAGGGGAAGTACACGATCTTCGTCCCCGGCGCGAACCAGGGCGACGTCGTCGAGATCTACATCGAGAACATCTCGGGCAACCTCGCGTTCTCTCGCCTCGCCTGAGCCCGCCTGACTTCCGCTGACCGTGGCTGTCAGCGGCTGACATACAAACCCTGTGGTGACTGCCGACTGAGCAGTACTGAAGGGGCTGTCTCCCGTCGTGTGGCGTATGTCCGAAGAATCCATCCACAAGGGACTCGACGGCGTCGTCGTCGACGAAACGCGGCTCAGCACGATCGATGGCGAGAAAGGGGAACTCACCATCGGTGGCTTTCCGCTGGCAGAACTCGCCGAAAACGCCCGATTCGAGGAAACCCTGTTTTTGCTATACGAGGATTGTCTCCCGACGGGAGACGAACTCGAGGCGTTTTCCGACGACCTCCGCGAGCATCGCGCGCTCGACCCAGCTACGCGCGACGTCGTCGTCGCGGCCGGCGAGAACGAACAGTCCGCGATGGACGCGCTTCGGATGGGAATCGCGAGCGCGAGCCTCACACGGGACGGTGAGGAGGGGGCCGAGACGGACGCCAGACTGGCGGTCGCCCAGCTGCCGACGATCGTCGCGACCTACTGGCGCGCTCGCCAGGGTAGGGAGCCGCCAGAGCCTCGCGAGGACCTGAGTCACGCCGGCAACTACCTCTACATGCTCACCGGCGAGGAGCCGACCGAGGCCGATGTACAGGGAATCGAAACCTACCTGAACACCGTGGTCGACCACGGGTTCAACGCCTCGACCTTCACGTCGAGAGCGATCGCGTCGACCGAATCCGACGTAATCTCTGCGGTCACGGGCGGCGTCGGCGCGCTCAAGGGACCGCTCCACGGCGGCGCACCGGGGCCGGTTCTCGACATGCTCGAGGAGACCCACGAGGCCGACGATATCGAGGCGGTCCTCGCCGGGAAACTCGATTCAGGCGAGCGGCTGATGGGCTTCGGCCACCGCGTCTATCGCGTGCGCGACCCGCGTGCGGCGGTGCTCTCGAGCGCCGCGGAGACCTTCTATCGAGCCGAGGACGGCGGCGACGAGGCGTTCTTCGAATCCGCCCGCGAGACCGAGGAGACCGCCCAGAAGTTGCTGGCCGAGCGAAAGCCCGACCTCTCGCTGGCGGCCAACGTCGAGTTCTACACCGCCGTCCTGCTCAACGGCGTCGGCATCCCGCGGGATCTCTTCAGCGCCACCTTTGCCGTTTCACGGGTCGGCGGCTGGACGGCCCACTGCCTCGAGCAGCTTGCGGACAACCGGATCGTCCGCCCGCGCTCGCGGTACGTCGGCGAGCGTGGTCGAACGTGGACGCCGCTCGAGGAGCGAGAGTGAGACGAGCCGTCGGGAGCCGATCAGTCGTCGACGGTCGCCGGTGACTGCGTTGGCTCGTTCGCCCGGTCGCGTGCGGAGTCGCGCCCGAGCGATGGACCGACGACGACCACCACCAGTAGCGCGCTCGCACAGAGCACGCCGATGAGCACGACCTCTCCGCGGACCAGCCACTCGGCGGAGAGATCGGGCGGAAACGGCACGTAGGAGTTGGCGGCGTTGAACCCGCCGTGAAAGACGACCAGCAGGGGAACGCTCCCGCCGCTCCCGTTGAACGCCCAGGTGAAGACCACCGACACGGCGACCGCCAGGACGACGTACACCGAGAACAGCCCAGAGCCGGTCCGGGCGAATCCGAGCGCGAACAGCGGGTAGTGCCAGACCGCCCAGAGCAGCCCGATCCCGACGCTCGCCGCGAGCGGACCGACTCGCGCTTGTAGGTGCGGGAGCGCGTAGCCGCGCCAGCCGAGTTCCTCCTGACCACCGCCGATCAGCGAGGTCATCACGAGTAGAATCGGGTACGTCCACAGCGGCATGAGGTACGTCGCGTCGAGTCGGCCGCCGACCGCGGCGTAGCCGGCGACGGTCGCCACGATCAACAGCGGCGGACCGAGAAGCGCGAGCGCGTACCAGCGAGGATCGACGTGCCAGCGCAGGAGTCGGGCGCGGAGTTCCTCGAGGTCGCCGGCCACCGTTGCGACGAGGGCGGCGGCGACCGCCGGGCCGAACGCGCCGACGCTCATCGTCACCATCGAAAGGCCGCCGGCTATCCGGTCGACGCCGAACCACCAGCCCCAGGAGAGGGTCAGGGCGAGGACGGCGAAGCCGACGACGCGGCTCGCTCGAGTCGGTTCGCCGGGTGCGGGTTCCGAGCCGTCGATCAGTCGTTCCGTTCTCATGTGAGTGAATCACACGGGGCAGGTAATAGTTCGATCCAGCAACGCCCTACAGTAGGGAATCTGACGGGTTCCGCGGGGCCCGAACCGATTTGATCACCGCGCCGGTAGCACTCGTATGGGGGGAGACGAACCGGCTCTCGGCGAATCGGTCGGCGACGCCTTCGACGTGCTGTCCGACGAGACGCGACTGCGGATTCTCGAGGCGTTGACCGAACGGCTCCGGGCGCGACCGGAGGAGCCGGCGCTCGGCTTCTCGGAGCTGCGGCGGGCGGTCGGCCGTCGCGACTCCGGGAACTTCAACTATCACCTGCAGCAGCTTCTCGGACGGTACGTCGTGGAGACCGACGAAGGGTACCGCCTCTCGGCCAGCGGCCTGAACGTCGTTACCGCGATCATCGCGGGCACCTACGATCGGGCCGACGAACCGCTCGCCGGCGATCTCGACGAACCCTGTCCGCGCTGTGAGGAGCGGCTGTCCGCGAGCTACGAGGACAGTATGTTCGAGGTCTCCTGCCCCAACGATCACCGGTTCAGGAACCTCCTGCCGCGGGGAGCGGTCGCCGACCGGCCGCTGGCGACGGTCGTTCGGCTGATGACGCTGCTGACACGACACGACCTCGAACTCGCTCGAGAGGGGATCTGCCCCCAGTGTTACGGCTCGCTGAACTGGTCGCTCGAGGCCGACGAGGTCCGGGAGGAGACGGAGGTTCGAACGCGCTGTGAGCGGTGCGGGGGGTTCTTCGAACTCCCGCTCGGAACCGTCCTGATTCGTCACCCGGCGGTCGTCTCGTTCTACTACGATCACGGCGTCGACATGCGGACGGAGCCGTACTGGTCGCCGGCGTTCTGGGAGCCGATCGGGGTGGCCGTCGAACGCGACGACCCGCTCAGAATCCGGATCCGTCACAGGCGGGACGACGACGAACTTCGGCTGGTCGTCGACGAAACCCTGGCCGTGGTTTCGATCGAACGAGGGGACGATCCGGCGGAACCGGGTGCCGATCGGGCGCGCGAGTAACGAGCGGCGGATCGCCCTCGCGGTGCCGCCTCCTGAACGTTTTTGCACCAGGCAGACGAGCCTGCCGTATGGCAACACGACTCCCCGAGAGCGAGTTCGACGACCGGCTCGAGGCCGTCCGCGACCGGATCGGCGATGCCGGCGTCGACGCCGCCGTCTGGTTCGGCGCGACGAGTATCGAGTACCTGACCGGCTTCGACCACATCCAGACCGAGCGCCCCGTGGTCCTCGTCGTGACGGACGACCGCATCGAGATCACTGTGCCGCGCCTCGAGGTCGAGCGCGTGAGCGCGAATCCCCGAATCGACGCGGTTCACCACTATTCGGACTACCCCGGCGGCCGCCCCATCGGCGTCGCCGTGGCGATGCTCGAGGGACTGGACGTTGAGTCGGTCGCCGCGGATACGGACGGCGCACCCGGCACGATGGGGTATCAGGGGCCGGCACTTTCGGAGGCTGGCGACGTCGCGGTCGACACCCAGAACTGGGTCTCTCGGATGCGCTGGGAGAAGACCGATGCCGAAATCGACCTGATCCGCGAATCGGCAAAATGGGCGAACCTCGCACACCGCTATCTGGCGGAGTACACCGAAGCCGGCGAACATCCGGCCACCGCGAGCCAGCGGGCGTCGACCGACGCCTCGAGAGCGATGCTCGACGCGCTGGGAGACCGGTACGTCGCCCGGACGCGAGGGACGGGTCCGGTTTCGGCGGGTTACATCACCGGCGAGCAGACCAGGCTTCCCCACGGCCACACCGCGAACCGCCGGCTCGAGGTCGGAGACGTCCTCGTTACGGGAGCCTCCGCGAACGTCGACGGCTACCACTCCGAACTCGAGCGGACGATGTTCGTCGGGGAGCCGACCGACGAGCAGGAACACTACTTCGAGCTGATGCTCGAGGCTCAGACGATCGCCATCGAGGAGCTGGGACCGGGCGTCCCGATTTCGGCGGTCGACGACGCGGTGAACGACTACTTCGAAGAGCAGGGTATCACCGACCTCGCCCAGCACCACGTCGGGCACAACATCGGAATGGACGGCCACGAACCGCCGTACATCGACCGCGGCTGGGGCGACCACTGCGAGTCGGCGGAGACGAGCTACGACGACGAGGACGCGGTGATGGCGCCGGGACACGTCTGGACGATCGAACCCGGCATCTACACCGATACCTACGGCTACCGCCACTCCGACACGATCGCGATCACGGAGGACGGGATCGAGTGGCTCACCTACTATCCGCGGGATCTCGAGTCGAACGTCGTTCCGCTCGAGTGAGGGCCGCGGTCAACGACTGGCCGCTCGGGGCGCGGGGCCTGTAGCGTCACCCCGACCCGGAGAGTGCCCGTGTCGGGGGAGACAGACGACCTTCTCGCGGCCGACGCGATAGCGATCGATCGCGTCCTCGTCCTCGAGGTCCGAGAGGAGACGACTGATCGTCGACGCGGACCAGCCGTACTCGTCGACGAACCGGCGCTGTTTCATTCGCCCGCCGTGATCGCGGAGGACGCCGTAGACGTACGTCCTGGGCACGAATCCGTACTCGGCGAGTTGATCTCGGGTCGTCGGGCCGTCGACTCGGTCGACCGCGGAGACGGCCCTGTTGGCGGAGCCGTCCGCCGGCGTTTCCGTCGAGACGGAAGCGGGGGAGTGGAGTTTACGAGCGACGGTTTCGACGGCCCGTCCGAACCGGCTTCGGGTGCGGGTCGCGAGGCCCGTTGCGCTCTGACAGCCCACGGTCGCAGCCAGCGTGCCGGCGCTGGCGGCGAGGAGCGCGGTTCGTCTGAGCGTTCGTTTCACGTCGTCGACTGGAGGGAGATGTCGGCGGCGCATAGCTGAGCGCTCGAGTGGGTGGATAAAAGGGGTGTTCACAAAGTCGTCCAAACGTCGGTCGGCCGCCCCACGTTCGGACCGCGGGAGTAAAGTCAGTTTGTACGTAGTCACACGACTATGGCAGTCTCGTTCGACCTCTTTGGAACCCTCGTTCGTGCCGAGAAGCCCGGCGACCCCGCCGCGGCGATCGCCGCGGAACTCGAGGCCCGAGGCGTCGACGTTCCCGCCGGCTGGTCGGACGCGTACGCGACGACCCACGTCGACGCCCCCGCGGGCGCGGAGGTGCCGCTCCCGGCACACGTCGGCCGGACGCTCTCGAGTCTGGACGTCGACGCCCCCGGCAATGCGATCCGCCGGGCCGTCGTGGCCGCGTTCGACCCCGACGTCGAAACCAGAGCGGGGGCGAGCGCCGCCGTTTCCGCCGCCCGCGAGCACGGTCCGGTCGGACTGTGCTCGAACTGCAGTGTGCCGGAACTCGTCGGCCGGACTCTCGTCCGAGCGGACGTCCGACGGGACGACTTCGACGCAATCGTCACCAGCGTCGGCTGTGGCTGGCGCAAACCCGCGCCGCAGATCTTCGAACTCACCGCCGATCGGCTGGGCGTCGCTACCGAGAACCTCGTCCACGTCGGCGACACCCCTGGCGCAGATGGCGGCGTGGAGGCCGTCGGCGGGCGATCGATTCTACTCGAGAACGTCCCTCTCACCCAGGTTCCCGACCGGTTGGGGGGGCTGTGTCGCTGAACTCGAGACTCGGGAAACGTCGTGTTCGCCCCGACGACGGGCGGCCCCGAGAACTGATGACTCCCCGCCGACCGGGCGCCGTGGTCGATCGTTCGAGCCACGGCAACTAACTCCCCGCGGGTCCAACGACCCCCGATGGGAGCCGACGATCCGTCCGTGATCCGATCGCTCGCGGTGTCTTCCGAGGACGTCGTCGACGCCTACGTCTACGACCGGGAGAACCCCGGGTCGGCCGTGCTGCGCGTCACGCCGCCCTTTCACGGCCGAATGCGTGCCCGAATCCACGTCTACCACACCGACGACACCGACGCGACCGGCGCGGTTCACGTTCCACCGAGAACGCTACTGCGAGACGAGACCGCGGCGGCGTATCCCGATCTCGAGGAATTCGCGACGGAAACCGCTCCGGGCGACTGCTACGCTGACGCCGTCGAGCAGTGGCGCGAGCGGGCGCGCGATGCGATCGTCGACCGAGTGGCCCTCGAAACCGAGACCGGCCCTCACGAGGTCGCGGTAAAACGCCTCGGCTAAGCGGGACACGTCCACTTTCACTTTCACTCCGGATGGGTCCGATTTACATACTGTACAGATAATACGAACGTATGACCCTGATCGTCGACCGTATCGAGGGAGAGTCCGACCGAACGACCCCGGAACCGAGCCGCCGCCGCATCGATGTCACCGAACTGGACGCTGGCGGCGTCCGCGACTTCGTCCGCGAGAGCGTCGGCACCGACCGCGTCTCGCTCGAGCACCGGGGCGCACGAACGTACCTGCTGGTCGAGCAGTAGTTCGCTCGAGCGCGAGGGTCGATGGCAGGAGCGACTGGTCAGTTCGTACGCTGCTCACGACCCCCGTTCGCTTTCGGGAGAAGGTCGCGTCGCTCAGTTCTCCTCCGTTCCGCGGTTCGCCTTCGGCTCACCGCTTCACCTCGAGGCTTCGCTCACGTCGTTCACTCAGCCTCGCCCGTCTCGCGGGTCACTCCGTTCCCCGCTCGAGTTTTCGAGGGCTCGTTCACTCGCCCTCGCCTGTCTCTATCGGCGCCCGGATCAAATTCCCCCACTCGGTCCAGGAGCCGTCGTAGTTGTGAACGTCTTCGTACTCGAGCAGTTCGTGGAGGGCGAACCAGGCGATCGCCGACCGCTCGCCGACCCGGCAGTAGGTGACGACCGTCTCGTCACCGTCGATCCCCTCCTCCTGGTATCGAGCCTCGAGCTCCTCCGGCGGCTTGAATCGCCCGTCGTCGCGCAGGTTCTCCGCGACGGGGACGTTCGAGGCGCCAGGGATGTGGCCGCCTCGCTGTGCGGTTTCGTCGAGTCCCTCGGGGGCGAGGATCTCGCCGGTGAACTCCGCGGGCGAGCGGACGTCGACCATCGGCAGCCCCGCCTCACGGGCCTTGTCCACGTCGTCCTTATAGGATCGAATATTCTCGAACGGGCCGCGAGCGGTGTACTCGACAGCGGGGTACTCAGGTTCCTCCTCCGTCAGCGGGTAGTCGTTGTTGACCCAGTAGTCCTTTCCACCGTCGAGGACCCGCGTGTCCTCGTGGCCGTAATATTTGAACTCCCAGTAGGCGAAGACCGCGAACCAGTTGGGAATGTGGCCGTTGCCGTAGAAGACGACCGTCGACTCCTCGTCGATGCCGAGACTCCCGACCAGCTCCTCGAAGTCGTCCTTCTTGAGGATGTCCCGCTGAGTCTCGTCGGAGAGGTCCTCCGCCCAGTTGAGGCCGATCGCGCCGGGGATGTGTCCCTCGTCGTATTTCGATGGAAAGTCGCTGTCCGGGGGCTCCGGGCTCTCGATCTCGATCAGCCGGTAGTCGGGATCATCCGCCTCGAACTCCGCTACGTGATCCTCGACCCAATCCGCCGTCACTAACACGTCGTTGTCGTACTCGCTCATGCGGTGGTGACTCCGACGAGCAGGCCCAAAAGGCTAACAGCCGAGGTACGTATTCCCCGCGTCTCGGACGGCGAAACCCGCCGTTTCGGTCCAGCAGAACGGGAGAGACGGCGGACTCGGCGTCGCTACCTCCCTCGACCGCGAGCGTCGCCTCGAGCGGCCACGCGTGGGACGGCGGCAACGACTGCCGGGCTCTCGGAGCGGCCGCGGGTCCGCGGATTCGTCAGCGCTCGAGTGCGGCCGCGAGCTTCTCGACCGGATGCGCCGGCGATCCCGCTCCGGGTCGGTCGCCGAGCTGGGTGCGACAGGAAGTTCCCGGCGCCACCGGCTCGCCGTTGCTCGCGTCCACCTGCTCGAACAGCAGTCGGCCGATCGCCTGCGAGAGCTCGTAATGTTCGGCCTCGTAGCCGAAGCTGCCGGCCATTCCGCAGCAGCTCGCCTCGACGGGCTCGACCTCGTAGCCCGCCCGACGCAACACGCCGACGGCGTGGTGGTCGGCGCCGACGGCCTTCTGGTTGCAGTGGCCGTGGTAGGCGAGGCTCCCTGCGGGGGCGGCGAACGACAGGGCGTCATCCAGGCACTCCCGGTCGACGTACTCGCAGACGCCGAACGCCGCGTCGCAGACCCGCTCGACGGTGTCGGCGTACAGTTCCGGCGTGTCGGGGCCGACCAACAGGTCGCGGTACTCGTCCTGGAACATCACTGCGTCGGAAGGCTCGACGAACAGCACCGACCAGCCCTCGGCGACGAACGGCGAAAGCGCCTCGACGTTGTGGCGGGCTCGCAGCCGCGCCTCGTCGAGGAAGCCGGTCGAGTACGCCGCCCGGCCGCTCGCCCGGAGGTCCGTGGGAATCTGGACGTGAACGTCGGCGGCCTCGAGGACCGCGACGGCCGCCCTCGCGGGGGCCGGGTTGGAGTACGTCGCATACGTGTCAGGATACAGTAGGGCCCGCCGATCGGCCGTCGATTCGGGTACTCGGGGTCCGCCCCGCTGCTCGAACCAGTCGTGGAGCGTCTGGCGCCGGAAGGTCGGGAGTTCGCGCTCTCGAGCGATACCAAACACTCGCTCCATCGCGACTCGGGCGCCGGGCAGCCGGGGCAGCCAGTTCGAGACCGGCGCCGTCGCGGAGCCGAGGGCGGCCAGCCGGTCGACGTCCGAGAAGAGCCGCGAGCGCAGACCCGCGCCCTCCTCCTCGTGATACCGGTGTTTCACCTCGGCCTTGAGCTTCGCCAGGTCGACCCCCGTCGGACAGTCGCTCGCACAGCCCTTGCAACCGACGCAGAGGTCGAGCACCTCCGACTGGAACCGTTCGGAGGTGAGTTCGTCGGCCGGCAGTTCCCCCGAAATGGCCGCCCGGAGCATGTTCGCCCGGCCGCGGGTGGTCTGGATCTCCTCCCCGGAGGCGCGGTAGGTCGGACACATCACGTCCGACTCCGTCTGGCGGCAGGTGCCACAGCCGTTACAGAGTTCGACGAGGTGGGAGAAGCCGCCCTCGTCGCTGAAATCGAGCGCGGTCTGGGGCTCGAGCGACTGGTACGCCGGTCCGTACCGCAGGTTCTCGCGCATGTCGGCGCCGACGCCGCGCGCCGAGTCGGGTCCCGGATCGTCCGGTCCATCGCGGTAGACAACGTTGCCAGGGTGCATCTGCCAGTCGGGATCGAACGCCGTCTTGAGCTCCTTGAAGGCCTCCCAGAGCTCGGGGCCGTACATCTTCGGCGTGAATTCCGTCCGGGCCATCCCGTCGCCGTGCTCGCCCGAGAAGGAGCCACCGTACTCGAGGACCAGGTCGGTGACGTCGTCGGTGATGGAGTGCATCGTCTCCACGCCGTCCTCGGTTTTGAGGTTGAGGATCGGTCGGATGTGGAGGGTGCCCGACCCCGCGTGGGCGAAGTAGGCCGCGGAGGTGTCGTGGTCCGCGAGGATTGCCTCGAAGCGCCCGACGTACTCGGCGAGTTCCGCGGGCGGCACCGAGGCGTCCTCGATGAACGGGTACGGCTTCGGATCGCCCTCCATGCTCATCAGCAGCGGGATCGCCGCCTTCCGCAGCTTCCAGAGATCGGCCTGCTCGTCGGGATCGTAGGCCTCGAGAACTCCGAACGCGCCGGTTCCGTCGGTCTCGCCGCCGCGAGCGTCCGGGTCGCCCGCTTCGGCGCCGCGGTCCGTCGGATCGCCGACCAGCCGCTCGGTTGTCTCCGCGATAGCCGCCTCGAAGTCGTCGACGAGTTCGGAGTCGAACTCGAGCATCAGGGCCGCCTCGGTTCCCTCGGGCACCGGTTCCGCGTACTCGGCGTAGCCCTCCGACTCGCGGGCGAGCCTGAACACCTCGTCGTCCATCAGCTCGACGCCGCCGACGGGACCCTCGAGGGCGACCGGCACCGCGGCGAGGGCCTCGAGTAAGTCGTCGTACCAGTAGACGGCGAGCGCGGTCTCCTCGGGTACCGTCACGAGCGAGAGCGTCGCCTCGACGACCACCCCCAGCGTGCCCTCGCTGCCGGCGAAGAGTTTCGAGAGGTTGATCACGCGCTCGCCGGCCGCGGTTTCCCGAATCACCTTGTGGAGGTTGTAGCCGCTGACCGAGCGCTTTAGTTCGGGGTAACGCGCCTCGATTTCCTCGGCGTTCTCCTCGACGAGCGCCCGAACCGTCTCGTAGATGTGCGCCTCGCAGTCGTCCCTCGAGACGATCTCCTCCCACTCCGGCCCGTCGACGACGACGTCGCGGGTGCGGATCAGCGAGCCGTCGGCGAGCACCACCTCGAGCTCCTCCACGTACGCGTCCGTGATCCCGTACCTGACCGAGTGGGCGCCCGTCGAGTTGTTGCCGATGCCGCCGCCGACCGTCGCCCGGTTCGAGGAAGCGGGATCGGGTGCGAACTTGAGGCCGTATTCCGCGAGGCGGGCATCGAGGTGGTCCTGGACGACGCCGGGCTGGACGCGCGCGAGCCGGCGCTCGGGGTCGATCTCACGGATCTCGTTCATGTGCCTCGAGCAGTCGAGCACCACGCAGCCGGGACCGACGGCCTGACCGGCGAGCGAGGAGCCGGCGCCGCGGGGCAGCACCGGGACGTCGAACTCGGCCGCCGTCGCGGTGGCGGCCTGCACGTCTTCGACCCCGGTCGGGTAGACGACCCCCGCCGGCCGGGCCTGGTAGATGCTCCCGTCCGTGGCGTACAGCACCTGCGCGTACTCGTTGAACTCGACGCCGCCGTCGACGCGCTCGCGCAGCGCTCTCGCGAGTTCAGCGTACTCGGCGACGTTGCTGGCGTGCGTCGGCATCTCCTCGAGGGCATCGGACTCCTCAACGGCCATGGGTCGACTTCGAGGTGTGGCGGGAAATAAACTGTGTCAGACATCGTCTCACGGGGGCGTCGCGAGCGGCCGTCGACGCCGCAGCCAGCAGGGCGAACCGGTACGGCTACCTGTCGGGGCCGACGAGACGTGGTATGCGACTCGCACGACTGGCGACGCCGGCGGGACCGGTTTCCGGACGGTACGAGGACGGGACTGTGTACGCCGACGACGGCAGCTACGAGGTCGGCAGGGACGGGCCGCTCCTCCCGCCCTGCGAGCCCTCGGCGCTGTACTGCGTCGGGCGGAACTATGCGGAGACGCTCGAGCAGATGGAGTACGAACGGCCCGACGAACCGGACTTCTTCATCAAGCCGCCGGCCGCGCTACTGGGCCACGGGGAGGCGATCCCCTACCCCGACTTCACCGAGGAGTTGACCTACGCGGGCGAACTCGCGGCCGTGATCGATCGGCGCTGTCGGAACCTCGAACCCGACGACGTCCCCGGGGCGGTTCGCGGCTACACGATCTTAAACGACGTCGACGCGCTGGACCAGCAGGGCCGCACGGCGAGAAAGGCGTTCGACGGCTCGGCGCCGCTCGGGCCGTGGCTCGAGACCGACGTCGATCCGCGGAGCCTCGAGATGCGGACCGACGTCGCCGGCGAGCGCCGACAGGAGGCGAACACCGAGCTAATGCTGTTCGACCCCTACGAGGTCGTCTCCTACCTCTCGAAGCGGTTCACGTTCCGCCCGGGCGACGTGGTCGCCTTCGGCAGCCCGGCGAATCCGGGGCTGCTCGAGGCCGGCGACACGGTGGAGATTACTTACGAGGGCGTCGGGACGCTCGCGAACACGGTTGCGAACCGGGACGGCCAGTCCTAACGCGCCGCTCGAGCAGGGCTCGACCGGGAGTGAAAGACACTTCCGCGCGGACCGCCTTTCGGTGGGCGTGAGCACCGACCCAGCCCAGGATGTGCCCCGCCGCGTCGAGGTCTACCCCGGCCGCGAGGCGGTCGTCGAGTTCGACCCCGCCCTCACCTTCGAGTGCGTCGACGACTGCACCTGGTGCTGTCACCACGGCGTCCTGCTGTACGACCGGGACCTGATCGAACTCGCCGCGCGGGCGAACCTCGCGGAGACGACGACCGACTTTCGCGGCGAGAAGTTCGTCACTCGCGAGGAGAAGGCGCGCGACGAACACGTCGCCGACGACGGCCACGCCTGCGCCTTTCTCCGGGAGGACGGCCTCTGTTCGCTCCACTTAGAGGCGGACTGGAAGCCGACGCGGTGTTCGGTGTTCCCCCTCGGCGTCTGGCGCGAGGCCGACGGCCTCCACGTCGACATCCGAGAGTCCGCCCACGAACACTGCGAGGGGCTGAACGTCAGCGACCGGCGCGTGATCGAGAACCTCGAAGCCTTCCTGCCCGAACTGCTCTGGGAGCTCGAGAACCCCGACAGCGACCGGGCGCTGTAGCGTCCTGCCGAAAGGGCAATGCCGGCTGTCGCAATCCAAACGCTTGTACGCCGGATCGTGGTACGCCGGGCCATGCAACACGATCCGAACAGACACAGAGAGGCGACGGAGTCGTTCGACTACCACGAGGAAGATCACTCTCGGTTCGTCGGCGCGATGCAGTCGGGCCGGCCGCTGTACTTCGACGAGAACGAGCGGAGCTTCTTTACGGGAGAGTACGACGACGAAACCCAGACCATCGTCGACTCCGAGGAAACCGAACGCGAACTCGGCGCCCGCGAATCGGTCGGTGACGCCCTCGAGTCGCTCGGCGACAGCCTCGAGATGGAGTCGCTCTCGGAGTTCGCCCGCGAGCACGTCAAAGAGGAGAGCGACGACAGCGGCGCTCAGGACTGATCTCGGCTCGCCTGCTTCCACTCCCGGAGGCCGACCACCGCGCCGTCAATCGTCTCGGGATCGGCCGCCGTCGCCGCCCAGACGAACATTCCGGCGACCGACTCCGGCTCGCGTCCCTGGCCGCCCGTGAGACCCGTCGCGATCTGGCCCGGATCGAGACAGCCGACGACGTGGTCAGTGTCGGCAGCGAACCCGCGAACGACCGCCTCCGCGCCGGCTTTCGACACCGCGTAGGCGCCGTAGCCCGGTTTCGCCTCTCGAGCGACCGCCCCCGTCGGGACCAGCACGCGCCCGTCGTCACCCAGATGCGGGAGCGCCTCCGTAATGGTCGTAAACACCCCGCGAGCGTTCGTCCGCCACTGGTCGTCGAAGGCGGTGTACGACTCCCGGTCGGTCGGCGTCTCCCCTGGTTCGCCGTGGTAGACCCCAGCCGCGGCGACGACGACGTCGATCCCGCCGGAGTCGCCCGCTCTCGAGGCGGTCTCCATCAGTCGCTCGACGTCGAACTCGTCGCGGACGTCCGTCCGAAGCCCGGTCGCCGTCGCGCCCGACTCCTCGAGATCCGTCACGGCCTCGGACACCGCGTCGGCGTCTCGGGCGCCGACGACGACGGCTGCACCCTCCTCGGCGAACGCCTCCGTCACTGCACGACCGATTCCGCCGGTTCCACCCGTCACGACGACTGTCGTCTCGTCCATACGACTCGTATCGCCCGCTCACACAAGGAACCCACCGGTCGAGACGACGAACGAGTCGCAGCCGAGAGGAGCGGCTCACTCCTCCGAGTCGTTCTCGGCGGCCGCTCTGGCCTCGTCGAGCCACTCTGGCTCCTCGAGCGGGCGGTCGGGCTCGGAATCGAGGTCGAACCGTTCCTCGACGGTCAGGCGGCCGTCGTCGGTCGACCGCTCGGCCGTGTACGTGTACGCCGTCAGATATCCCGTCTCGTCTACGTGGAGCGTGACCGAGACGTTTTTGTCAGTACCGAACTCGTCGAGGGTCGCCTCGAGGCGGTATCGTTCACCGCCGTCTTCGACCGCCACCGTTTCGACGGCGGCGTACAGCTTCTCCAGGGCCAGGAACTGAGGCGGGTACGGATCGGACGGATCGAACCCGCTCACGCCCGATAGTCCGGAATCTTCGGCGTAGTTCGGCCCGTCGGAGCCCTCGGTCCAGCGGACGTACGCGGTGTCGTCGACGAACCAGACGTCGTCGGACTGGGCGTCGGTTTCGGACTCGACGACGTGACGAACGCGGGCGGGCTCGCGTTCCCCCGAGACGCGTCTGGTTTCCTCGGCGAACTCGAGGATCGTTCCGTTCTCGGCGCGGATCGTCCGGTTCCACTCGCTGCGGTAGGGCTCGTCCTCGAGTGCGGATCGGTGCTCGCCGTACAGTCTGTACTCGTCCGTGACGCCCTCGCTGGTGAGCCCGGGCAGGAGTTCGCCGCCGGTCGGCTCGACCGGTTCGTCGACGCCGTAGGGCTCTCGGTCGTCGCCGCCCTCGAGTGCGCCACAGCCTGCGAGCAAAACGACGAGGGCGACCAGCGCCAGCGTTCGGAGCGAAACGGACATACTATATGTGGCCTGGCCAACGTGTGACAGCGAAATAACGGTACCGGACAGCGGTGGTCTCCTCGAATCGACCGAAGCCGACGTGAGTATGATATACGTTTATCATCCAGCCGATGTTCCCCTCGAGCATGAAATCGCTGGCCGATGAGTCGGTCGTCGTGATCGGCGCCGGCGTCGGCGGGCTCTCGACGGCCTGCTATCTCGCCGACGCGGGTGCGGACGTTCACGTCATCGAAAAGAACGAACAGCTCGGCGGCCGGGCGAGCCGGCTCGAGGTCGACGGCTTCCACTTCGACATGGGCCCCTCGTGGTACTTGATGCCCGACGTCTTCGAGCGCTTCTTCGCGGAGTTCGGCCGGGAGCCCGAAGCGTACTACGGGCTCACCCATCTCGATCCACACTATCGACTATTTTTCAAAGACGGGGACGAGGTCGACGTCACCCCCGACAGGGAGCGAACGAAGCGGATCTTCGAGAGCTACGAGCCGGGCGCCGGCGAAGCGCTGGATCGCTACCTCGAGAAGTCCCGTGAGAACTACGAGGTGGGGATGGAACACTTCGTCTACGAGGACCGCGAGCGCCTGCGGGATTACGTCGACCCCAGCGTCGCCCGCCAGGCCCGCGGCCTCTCGCTGCTGGGGTCGATGCAGGGGCACGTCGAGGACTACTTCGACCACCCGAAGCTCCAGCAGATCATGCAGTACACGCTGGTCTTTCTGGGAGGGTCCCCGCGGAACACCCCCGCGCTGTACAACCTGATGAGCCACGTCGACTTCAACCTCGGCGTCTGGTACCCCGAGAACGGTCTCGGCGGCGTGATCGACGGCATCGCCGACCTCGGGACCGAACTCGGGGTTACCTACGACACAGACCGCCCCGCGACCGAGATCAAGGGCCGCGAGGGCGGATTCCTCGTCGAGACGCCTGACGGTCCGCTGACGGCCGATCTGGTGGTGAGCAACGCCGACTACGCTCACACCGAACAGGAACTGCTGCCGCCCGAAAAGCGGGGCTACAGCGAGTCCTACTGGGAGTCCCGCACCTACGCCCCCTCCGCCTTCCTGCTCTATCTGGGCGTCGAGGGCGACCTGCCCGAACTCGCCCACCACACCCTCGTCCTGCCGACCGACTGGGAGGAGCACTTCGCCCAGATCTTCGACGACCCCGAGTGGCCCGAGGACCCCGCCTACTACTGCTGTGTCCCCTCCGAAACCGACGACACGGTGGCTCCGGAGGGCCACAGCAACATCTTCATCCTGGTTCCGATCGCGCCGGGGCTCGAGGACACCCCCGAACGACGAGAGAGCTACCGAGAGCTGGTGCTCGAGGACCTCGCCACGCACACGGGCGCCGACCTGCGCGATCGGATCGTCGTCGAAGAGCGCTTCTGCGTCGAGGACTTCGCCGACCGCTACAACAGCTTCCGGGGGACCGCCCTCGGGATGGCCCACACGCTCCGCCAGACCTCGCTGTTCCGGCCGCCACACCGCTCGAAGGCGGTCGACGGTCTCTACTTTACGGGGTCGTACACGACGCCCGGAATCGGCGTCCCGATGTGTCTCATCAGCGGCGAGCTGACGGCCGAGAAGGTGCTCGAGGACCACGCCGAATGACCGAGCGAATCACTCAGCGGCGGCGGAGGTGTCCGCGTGGCCGCTAACCGAACCACCATGGTCGGCAGCGGGCTCCTCGAGCGACTGTCGTACCTGTTGACCCTCTCGCGGCCCCGCTTCTGGCTCTACCTCGCCGGCCCTGTTCTGGTCGGGGTCGCCTACGCCGCCTCGTCGGTCGGAGAGTTGTTCGAGCCGACCGCCCTCGCGCTGTTCGTCTACTTTCTGCTGCCGGCGAACGTGTTCCTCTACGGGATCAACGACGTCTACGACCGCGAGATCGACGCCGAGAACCCCAAGAAAGAGGAGCGGGAGGCGCGCTATCGGGGCCAGCGGTTCGTCCCCATCACCGTCGCGCTCTCGGCGGCGCTGGCGCTCGCGTTCGCCCCTGTTCTTCCGACGACCGCGCTGGCCTGGTTCGGAGCGTTCCTGTTCCTCGGGGCGTTCTACAGCGCGCCGCCGCTGCGGTTCAAGACGACGCCACTGCTCGATTCGCTCTCGAACGGCCTCTACGTCGTCCCCGGAATCGTCGCCTACATCGCTGTCGCCGGGAGCCAGCCGCCGCTGCTCGCGATCGCCGGCGGGTGGCTGTGGGCGATGGGGATGCACACCTTTTCCGCGATTCCCGACATCGGTCCCGACCGGGAGGCGGGGATTCGGACCACCGCAACGGTGCTGGGCGAGCGCCACACCTACGCCTACTGCGGACTCTGCTGGCTCGCCGCCGCGGGGGCGTTCGCCGCCCTCGACCTCCGGCTGGGTGCGCTCATGTTCGTCTACCCGGCGCTCGTCGCCGGCGTCGCGACCTCGAGCGTCGGCGTCTCGCGGGCCTACTGGTGGTTCCCCGCGATCAACACCGTCGTGGGCGCACTCCTGACGATGGGCGGGCTCTGGGGGGTGTTCTATGGCTGACTCGAGCGGGGACGGGCTGAGGCGGACCGAGGTGCAGCGCCGCCTCGAGTCGATCGTCCGCGAGAACCGCTTTACGATCGCCGTCGTCTTCCCTGCCATCGGCGCGTTCACGCTGGTCGCCAGCGCGGAGGGGTGGTTGCCGGGACCGCTCGAGTACAACCCGCTTCTGATCCTCTTCGGGACCCTGGTGATGCGCTCGCCGCTGATCGTCGGCCTGCTGCCCAGGGTCGGCCGGTGGGCGCTCGGCTGTCTGGTCGTGCTAACGATCTACACCTACGCCATCGAGATGATCGGCGTGCGAACCGACTGGCCCTACGGCGCCTTCGAGTACACGATCCAGCTGGGACCGATGCTCTTCGGCGAGGTCCCCCTCGCCCTCCCGCTGTTTTTCATCCCGCTGGTGCTCAACGCCTACCTGCTTACCCTGCTGTTGCTCGGCTCGTGGGCCGACAACGCCGTCGTCCGACTCCTTACCGCCATCGCGGCGGTCGTCGCCATCGACCTCGTGCTCGATCCCGCCGCGGTCGCCATCGGATTCTGGGCGTTCGAGGAAGGCGTCTACTACGGCGTTCCCGTCTCGAACTACGTCGGCTGGGTGATCTCGGGCACCGTCGCCGTCGTCCTCGTCGACCTCGCGTTCGACCGGTCGGCGCTGCTCGAGCGGGTGCGAAACTGCGAGTTCATCCTGGACGACCTGGTGAGCTTCGTCCTCCTGTGGGGGTCGGTCAACCTGCTGTACGGCAACTGGATCGCCGCCGCCGTCGCCGGCGGCTTCTGTCTCGGACTCCTCGGGACCGGCCGGTACGACCTCGAGTTCCTCGAGACGGCGAAACCGACCGGCTGAGCGAGGCGGGTAAAACAAGCGGCCGGCAGGCTACCGTGTCGGAACTCCCTCGCCGTGGCCCGGCCCTCTCGAACCGGTTTCGACGCTCGGGACCGCCGAAACCCGTTCGAACACGGCCTCCGGATCACGATTCCAGTGCCAGTGCCAGCGCGTTTTTGCGACACACCAGAGCTTTCGAGCCGTCGAGAGCGACGGTTCCTCGGCGAGCACGTCGTACCCCTGGTTTCGGATCACAGCGTGGTGTTCGGCGTACAGCACCGCCGCGAGCAACACCGGTAGCTGGCAGTCCTCGGGCAGATACCGAATGCCGGCGACGCCCTCGCGGTACAGCGTTTCCGTCCGCTGGAGTTCCTCGGCCATCACCGCTGCGAACGACTCGTCCATCTCGAGGCGTTCGATCTGCTCCTCGGTGACCCCGTGTCGCCGGAGCGTCTCCTGTGGGAGGTAGATCCGGTCGCGCTCCCTGATGTCCTCTCGGACGTCCCGTAGGAAGTTCGTCATCTGGAACGCCTCGCCGAGCGTGAGCGCGTGCGGGAGCGCGATCTCCTCGTCTCTGGGTTCCATGATCGCGGTCATCATCACGCCGACGGCAGCCGCCGAGCCACGCATGTACGCCTCGAGGTCGGCGTACGTTTCGTACCGGCTGGTGTGGATGTCGGTCGCCATCGCGTCGATGAACTCGTCGACCTCCTCGTCGGCGATCCCGTAGCGCTCCCGAAGTTGTTGAAACGCGACGAGTACGGGTTCGTCGGGTTCGACGGTTCCGAGCGCCTGGGCGCGTAGCTCCTCGAGACGTGCGGCCTGCTCGTCGGCCGGAACGTCGGCGGCGTCGTCGACGACCTCGTCTGCGATCCGGAAGAACGCGTACAACACGTGTGTCGCGTTTCGGACCCGTTTCGGGAGGAACCGCGTTGCGAGGTAGAATGTCTTCCCGGTTTGTTTCTGTATCTCCTTTCCGGCGGCGATGTGTTCCTGTTGCATTCTCACCCTCTCTGTGCTGTCTGACAACGGTTCAATGCGTTTTCTTCGATAGAAGAGTATAAAAGAACTCGCCCTCCCGAAGTTGGGCCGGGACGAGTGCTCGAGCGGTTCTACCCGATACGGCAGGCCCAGATGGAAGGCGGGCATACCGCAGCGTTTACGCGTCCTTCCAGTCGCCCGGCTCCTCCCCGTGGATTTCACCCTTCGCCTGGCGCTTTTGCGGCCACTCCGCCAACACGAGAACGCAGAGATAGAATACCCCGAGCAGACCCGCGACGACCGCTCCCGGAACGCCCGGAAGCTCGGCCGCCTCGGTCCACTGCGTTTCGGGCGTAAAAAGGGTGACTTTCGCGATCCAGGCGACGCCCAGCACCGCGAACAGGAGGCCGTAGATCCGAGACAGTCGGCGGGACAGCGCCTCCTGCGCGCTCACCTTGAACGTCGGATGCCGGAGGTCGTCGCTCAGTTCCTCGCGCCACCGCGGGTGCTCGGCGCCGACCGGTTCGAGTGCGTTCGCGAAAACGTTCTCCTGGAAGAAGCGGACCCGCGCCCGGTACATGTCGAAAAACCGGTAGCGCCGAACCTCGTACGAGAGAAACACACAGAGGATGACGATTCCGACCAGGAGCAGGTAGGCGGGCATATCCAGGCTCGAGAAGACGACCGAAAGCAGAGCGGCGATCACCGTGATCGCCCAGTTGGTCGTCTGATCGATCCGGTCCTGGGCGCTGTTGGCCTGGCTGACCTCCCCCCGGTAGTAGTGAGGCAGCGCCGCGAGCAGCGTTTCGGGATCGTCGGCGACCTCGGCGGCGATTTCCTGGTCCACCTGCTCGAGCGGGCTGTCAGCGTGTTCCTCGTCACGATTCATGGGGTCGGTTCGCCGCCGGCGGGTATAGTGCCGTTGTGCGGTTCAACGTCAGGTCAGATGCCGTGAACGGAATCGCTCGAGCCAGCTACCGATCAGATATATATACTGTCGCCCGAAACGGAAAGAAGATGGGTGCCGTTCGCGTGATCGCGGTGGTAGTGGTGGTGGTCCTCGCGGGCTGTGGGGCGTTTGCGGAGCAGACCGACCGCGAACCGTACGGTGTCGAGGAGCCGGTCGACCCGACTGACGGCGAACTCCTCCCGGGGCTCACCGACGACGAGGTGACCGACTCGACGGCGCTCTCCAGCGCTCACTTCGACGCACTCGAGGATCAGGCCTACACGATCCGAACGATGCGGTACGAACGGGGCGACCGACCCGACGACAACGAGACACGCCTCCGGTTGATGGGTGTCAAACAGACCGTTTCCGCCGATAGAGCGACCGCGTCGATCACCAGGGAGATACAGATCAACGAGGGGAACAGAAACGCGACCACGTCTCAAAACGAGACGGTCGGGCACGCAGTCTGGGTAGCCGACGGCACGACCCACACCCGTAACGTAAACGAATCGGGGGTCGTGTCGTATCACGAAAACCGGGGCACAGTACCGCTCTCCCCGAATCCCGCCCTTCCGATGGATCGACTGTACGATGCGGCAGAAACCATCGAGCAGGCCGACGACGGGCGAATCGAGCTAACGGCGACCGACGTCGAAGTCGAGCGCCTGTTCGAGAACGCGACGTACACAATCGTTCTCGCCGAGGACGGTCACATCGAGCGCTACGCTCTCGAGGGGACGACGAGCGGCGGTGACCGCTTCCTCGAGCTCGTGTGGGCTCTCGAGACCCTCGAGGAGCCCGACCTCACGGAACCCGAGTGGCTCGAACAGGCGAAGGCGGAGGGTGAGGCGGACGAGGCCGAGGACGATGCGGACGAGACCGAAGGCGATGCGGACGAGGCCGAGGGTGAAGAGGTCGAAGAACCCGAAGCGGAAGCCGAAGGGGGATAGTAGGCGGAGCGGGCGGATTGCCCGATCACTCGAGCAACTCTTCGGCGAGCATCGGCAGGAAGGTCCCGATGTCGGTCACCATCCCGATTGCGTGGGCGCTGCCGCGGTCGAGCAGTTGCGTGACGGTAGCGGGGTTGATGTCGACGCAGACGGTCTTCGTCGTCGACGGGAGGCAGTTACCCACGGCGACGGAGTGCAACAGCGTCGAGAGCATGAGCACGAGGTCGGCCTCCTGGGCCTGCTCGCGGATCGCGGCCTGGGCTTCGACGGCGTCCGTGATCGTGTCCGGAAGCGGGCCGTCGTCGCGGATCGACCCCGCGAGGACGTAGGGAACGTCGTTCCGTACGCACTCGTACATCACGCCCTCGTCGACGATTCCGTCCTCGACGGCGGCCTCGATCCCTCCGGCACGACCGATCTCACTGATCGTGTAGATGTGGTGTTTGTGGCCCTTTCGTGGGTGTTCTAAGGTTTCGGTATCGACGCCCAGAGACGTCCCGTACAGGTCGCGCTCGAGGTCGTGGACCGCGAAGCCGTTGCCGGCGCTGATCGCGCCGACGAACCCCGCACGGACGAGGTCGGCGAGCGCGTCGCGCCCGCCCGAGTGGACGATCGCCGGCCCGCAGACCGCGAGCGTGGTCCCGCCCGCCTCGTGGACCTCGCGCATCTCGGCGGCGATCTCCTCGATCAGCGATGCGGAGGGTCGCTCGCTCGAGACGCCGCCCTGCATGAACCCGAATGAGCTCTCGGCCGACCGCGGTCGCTCGGGTGGTTCGACCCGGATACCGGTGTCGCCGGTGACGACGCGGTCGCCGGCCTCGATGGCGTTCAACACTCGTGTCCGAACGACCGCGTCGTCGCCCTCACCCTCGACGACGAGCGCGCAGTCCATCTCCGGGCCCTGGACCTCGAGCCACTCGCCGTCGACCCGAACCGCCGTCGGGTGGTTCGTCGTCGAGTAGAAGTCGACGGGGACGACCTGGTCGTCCGGCGCGGGCTCGAGGACGGCGTCCCGCGGCCCCTCGATCATCGCCCCGTTCTGGTTGAGTTCGTGGAGGATCTCCCGGAGTTGGCCCTCGTCGGCCGCCGAAACCGTCATCCGGCAGTACGATTCGGCGTGTTTGTGCCTGCCGACCTCGAACGCCTCGACGTCGAACTCCCCGCCCAGATCCATGACGATCCCGAAACACCGCCCCATCGTTCCCGAATCGATGATGTGACCCTCGAGTTCGACCGTGCGAGTGACTGTCATTGGCGGCTGTAGGCGGCCGGCGACCGTCAATCTGTGCGTGGGTGCAACGGTCGCCGGCCACGAGGCCCACGGAGGTTCCAGCCACGGCTACTCGAACAGCGCCCCGTGGCGCTCGGCGAGGTTCGTGTACTCGCCCGAAGAGTACTCCTCGAAGATCTCGGCGGGGTCGATCGTCGTCTCCGAGAGCGGCGTCACCGAGGCCGGAACCCCCCTGACGAACGACCGGGCGGGGATGTCGTAGCCGTCCGGGACGACGGTTCCGGAGGCGACGATGCACTCGCTGCCAACGTGAACCGCGGAGTTGAGCGTCGCGTTGAAGCCGACGAGCGAGCCGTCGTCGACGACGGCGTCGTTCAACACCGCGCCGTGGCCGCACAGCACCCGGTCGCCGATACTCGAGGCGTGCAGCGTCGCGTTGTCGCCGACGTGGGCCGACTCCCCGATCCGAACGGGGTCGACGTCGCCCCGGAGGACGACGCCGGGCCAGACGCTGGCGTCGGCGGCGACCGTAACATCGCCGATCAACGTCGATTCGCGGCTCACGTGGGCGTCCTCGTGTATCTGTGGCTCCGTGCCGTCGAAGGGGTAGTGTCTCCGGTCGGTCATAGGAAGTTCCCCACACCGGCGACGAGCAAAGTTCTTCCCGGCCGGCATCCGCTGCTGTCGCGTCGTCGCTACCGAGTCGAGGCCGTCAGCCGGTCGGCCACCTCGAGTCCGCTCGAGAGCGCCGCGTGGACCCGGCCCTCGCCGGCCACCCAGTCGCCCGCGACGAACAGTCCGTCGGATTCCGCCGCGCCGACTTCCACGCTCGCTTCCTCGTCGGGAAGCGCGTAGCGCCAGCGCCGCCGGTCGACCCAGTCCGGATCCGCAAGCCGGTCGTCCGCGAGCAGGGCCGCGACCTCGCTCGCGGCCGTCGCGGCCGCCGTCTCGAGCGGCGTCTCCCGGTGGTCGACCGACCAGTCGGGAGCCATCTGGACGATCAGCAGCGTCTCGTCGGCCGGCACGTGGCCGCGCTTTTCGCCCTCGCGGGCGAGCCACCCGATCGGGTGGTCGCGGTCCGTGTTCACCAGCGCGTAGTACGGCCGCTCGAGGGGAAACGGGTGGTGAAGCGCGAAGGAGTGGACGGACCGGTAGGGAACCGCGGCCGCAGCGCCGGCAACGGCGGCGAGATCGACCCCGGGAGCGGTGCTGGCCTCGAGCAGCGCGGCTGTTTCCGGCGCTGGTGGCGTGAGAACGACGGCGTCGAACGGCCCGGTGTGGTGCTCCTGGCGCCCGGTCGCAGCCGTCGCCGCGGTCTCGAGGCGCCACCTACCGTCGGGGTCGGTTTCGAGCACACGCACCGTCCGTCCCGTGCGAACCTCGGCGTCGGACAGGTCGCACAGTCGGCGAGGGAGGGTCGCGAGACCGCCCTCGAACGACCACTTCCGGTCGTCGCCACGCCCCTCGTCCCCCGGCCCGATATCGCCGCTTGCGTCGAACGTCCAGACCGGTGAGTCGACGCCGACCAGGTCGCCCCCGTCGAGGCGCTCGAGCAGGTCGACGACGGCCGGTTCGTCGCCGGTGACGTAGTTCGCCCCGATGTCGTAGAGGCAGTCGTGGCGCCGTTCGGTCGCCGTCCGACCGCCGGGACTGGGGGCGCGTTCGACCAGCGTTACCTCGAGCGGTTTGGAGCGAAGCGCGTACGCGACGGCCGCACCGGCGACGCCCGCACCGACGACGGCGACTGCTGGAGTCATCGCTCAAAGGGATGGGAGCCAGCGCCAAATCCGTTGGCGTGTTCGCGTCCGTGACTCTCGCGTCGGGGCGAGAAAACTACTATGCGACGCTACCGCATACCAACTCGTATGGCAAGCGAACATCGCACGCTCGAGCGCTCGCGCTGTCTCAACTGCGGCTTCGAAGCACCGGGCGGCGACGACGCCTGGCTCCGACTCGAGGTGCCGAAGCTCGGTCGGATGACCCAGTGCCCCGAGTGTCACAGCACGAACGTCATCACGGGTCGCTGAGACGGGGTGACAGCCCCCGCCGGCGAGAACGAGCCCGCAGTCTTCCGGCCACGAGCGTGCCGGCAGAGACAGACACTTACGCCGCGCGCCCCTCCCTCGAGGTATGGGCGATCAGACCGGCGAGACTCCGACTACAGACCCCGAGTGGCGAGAGCGACTCGACGACGAGGAGTACCGAATCCTCCGCGAGGCCGGCACCGAAGCGCCATTCAGCGGCGAGTACGTCGATCACAAAGAGGACGGCAGCTACGCCTGTGCGGGCTGTGGCGCCGAACTGTTCGACTCCGAGACGAAGTACGATTCGGGCTGCGGGTGGCCGAGCTTCTACGACACCGACGACGACCGCATCGAGACCAGGCGGGACACGAGCCACGGAATGGACCGTATCGAGGTACTCTGTGGGAACTGCGGCGGCCACCTCGGCCACGTCTTTGACGACGGTCCGGAGCCGACCGGCAAGCGCTACTGTATCAACTCCGCCGCTCTCGACTTCGAGGACGACCGGTAGCCAGGAGTTGACCTCGAGAGACGGCAACCACCAGACTGCGGCTGCAGGCACCACGTTTTTCGACGCGAATGGTGCACGTCCAGCCATGTCAGGCGATCCACCGTCAGCCGACGAACTGCGGCAGGGAATCACCGTCCGCATCGTCCAGGAGGACGAGGACGTCCACTCGACGGAGGCCGAGCCACTGATCGGCGAAATCGCAACCGTCCACGACGGCGACCCGCCAGAGGGGCCGAAAGTCGAACTCAAAAGCGGCGCGGTCGGACACGTCCAGTCGGTCGTCACCGACGAGTGACGCCGGCCCCCTCCGCTCACGGCTCGGGCGAGGTTCGGCGTCCATCGGCGTCGCCGCGCCCGACGCGAGTGCCGAGACAGTGCGTATTTCTGCCCGGTCATCGAAGCTACCGGTAATGGATCGGGCTCGTCTCGTTTCGCTGGCACACGACGTGATCGCAGTCTCTCGCGAGTGCCAGCTCTCGGTGAAGTCCGCGGGCCTCGCCTACCACGCGTTCAACACGCTCGTCCCGCTGGTGATCCTCCTGCTGGTTGCCATCACCGCCGCCGACTCCCTCGAGATCCTCTTCGATACGTTCGAGACAGCAACGGGACTCGACACGGCGACAGCCCAGGAAACCCTCGAACGGGTGATCGGCGGCGGCGACGGTCGGCTCGGCGCGGCGGCGCTCGCGCTGGTCATCTTCCTCTGGAGCGCCGCCCGAATGTTCCAGGCGACCAACAGCGCATTCACCGGCGTCTACGGCTCGCGCAAGCGCCAGTCGTACCTCAGCTCGGTGATCAACGTCTCCTTACTCACGCTGACGGTGACGCTCGCAGTCGTCCTCGTCGCCATCGTCGGCGTCGCGCTCTCGTTGGTCATCGATGGAACCTGGTGGCGGTTCATCAGTCCGCTGTTGCTCCTCGGGCTGCTCGTCGTCGTCTTCCTGCCGACGTACTACCTCTTTCCCGTGGCCGACGTCTCGGTTCGCGAGGTGCTTCCTGGAACGATGTTTACGGCCGTTAGCTGGACCATCCTCGCCGTGAGTTTTCGCCTCTACGTCGTGATGTCCGACAGCGTCGAACTGTTTGGCGTCGCCGGCGCCGTCCTGATCGTCCTCACCTGGGTCTATCTCGGCGGGCTCTGCGTGCTCACCGGAGCCGTCCTGAACGCCGTCCTCGCCGACCGCGTGGAGGCCGACGACGGCTGGATACCGCTACTCGATCCGGAGACGGGCGAAACCGCGGACTGAACCGACGAGAGTCAACCGGGGCCCACCGGCCGGTCCGAGAGCGCGGTCGCCTCGCCGAAACGACGGCGTCGAAACCGGCGGTTCACCGCTCGAGGTAACCGATCGCCTCCTCGTCGCTGACCTGGCCGAACGACCGGTAGAACTGCCCGACAGCGCCGAACCGTGGTGGGTGCTCGAGAGCGACGACCTCGTCGACCGCCGCCTCGATGGCCGCGAGCGAGTCGGGTGCGCCGACCGGCACCGCGAGCACGACGTCGCTCGCGCCGGCCTCGCTGACCTGGCGCAGGCAGGCCCGGGCCGTCGCGCCGGTCGCCAGCCCGTCGTCGACGACGACGACGCGCTTTCCCCCGAGATCAGGGGGGTCGTCGCCGTCGCGGTAGCGCTCGAGTTTCTCGCGGGCCGCCTCGACCTCCTCGCGGCGCGCCCGCTCGAGGTAGGTGTCGGTCACGTTAAGGTGGGAGATGACGTCGTCGTTGTACCAGACGCTGCCGTCGCTCGCAACGGCGCCGAGGGCGAGTTCGGGGTTCGTCGGCGCGCCGATCTTCGAGGCGACGACCACGTCGAGCGGCGCGTCCAGCGCGTCGGCGACCGGACGCGCCACGGGAAGCGCCCCCCGCGGAATCGCGAGGACGACGTCCGCGTCGATCCCCCGGTCGACGAGGGCGTCAGCCAGGCGCTCGCCGGCCTCGGTGCGGTTTTCGAACATGCGGAAAATACCACGGGTCGCACGTTCTTTGTTGTTATCCGTGAAGGCCGGCCCCTGGTGTGCGATCGCCGACTCGGCCCGAAGCAGGCACACGAGCGGCCAAGATCTACCCGTTTTCACGCCGAACTCCGGGCGATGACACGCTTTCAGCGGACGCTGTCGGAGGTCGCCGGCGCCTCGAGCGGTGATGCCGGACGGGTCGGCGTCGTCGGCGGTGGGATCGACTACCCCGGCCAGCCAGCGATCGTCGGCATGGCCGCGCTACGGACCGGTTCCGACGACGTTCGGGTGATGGTCACCGAGGAGATCTACCCGATCGTCGCCGGCTTCTCGCCGAACCTGCTGGTGAGTCGCTATTCGGGAACGCACTTCGAGGAGGCGGCCGCGAACGAGACGATCGAACGCGCGGCCGACCTCGATGCGCTCGTGCTCGGCCCCGGTCTCGCCGACGCCGATCCGGAGGCGATCCAGCGAACGATCTCGTCCGTCGAGATCCCGGTCGTGATCGACGCGCTCGCGATCGAACCCGGCGTCGAGGCCGATCTCTCGAACGCCGTCCTCACGCCCAACAGCGAGGAGCGCGACGAACTGGTCGACGCCTACGGCAGCCTCGAGTCGTTCACGATGGAGACGGACGCCGTAGTGGTGTTCACCGGGAGCGAGGACGAGATCGTCGCCGACGGCGAGCGGACGGTAAACGAGACGGGCACCGAGGCGCTCACCGTCGCCGGCACCGGCGACACGCTGGCCGGCATCGTCGCCTCGCTGCTCGGCCAGGGGATGGAGCGAGAGACGGCGACCGAACTCGGCGCCTGGACGCTGGGGAAAGCCGGCGAACTCGCCACCGCCGAGCGCGGCCCCGGCGTGGTCGCGACCGACGTCATCGACCGGATCCCGGATACGATTCGGTAGGGACTCGAGTGGGGTGGTAGCGTCGACGGGCAACCGCGCGCCCGGTTTCGAGAGGGTCAACCCGCAAGCGGGAGCGGACTGGTTCTGCAGAGCAACTATGCTCGTCGGCACACGATTTCTTCCGGATGAATCTCCACAATGTATCACTGACCCGGTTTCTGACTCTCCTCGGCCTCGGCTCTCTCGGAATCCTCGCCCTAATCGCTGACGGGGTTCGCCGTCCGGATCAGTACCAGGAAATCGCTGAGCAAGCCGGAATGTCCCCGGAATCGATCGTCGTCGCGTCCGCCGTGCAGATCGGCGTAATTCTCGCTCTCGCGGTCGCCGTCGGACAGTACATCGCCCCCAGGATCGGCTTGACCTCCCGCGTCGTAAACCGTGTGAGCGACGGAAGCCCGCTGCTCGAGGGGGTCAAAGGAGACTGCAAAACCCGCCCTGGGACTCGGTGCGGGAGTGGGCGGCCTCCTGGTGGTCGCGGAGCGCTTTGCGCCCGAAGTGGTCGACACGGACGGTTACGAGATGACGTTCGAGTCGTTGCTCCAGTCGATTCCGCTGCGCGTTCTCTACGGCGGGATCACCGAAGAGATACTCCTTCGATGGGGTGCGATGGCGCTCATCGCGTTCGTCCTGTGGCGAGTCGTCGGGCGTGGGACGGAAAAGCCATCTAACGCCGTCATGTGGACTTCGATCGTTCTCGCCGCGGTTCTCTTCGGTCTGCTCCACCTGCCCATGGCAGCGACGGTCTATGGCACGCTCACTCCGGACGTGCTCGCCTTCATCGTCGGACTGAACGCCGTCGGGGGAATCGCTTTCGGGTGGTTGTTCTGGCGCTATAGCCTGGAGGCTGCGATACTCGCCCACGCCTTCGCCCACGTCGTTGCGGTCACCGTATGGGTCGGACTGCTGCTGGTGTAGCTCGAGCGCCTGGTGAACCCGTAGCTACTACTGCCCACCCGTCACGGTTGTCCGACTGCACTCACTCCTCGTCGAGACGCCGGTCGATCGATTCGAGCGCCGCTCTCGTCGCTCGCATCTCCTCGACGAGTTCCTCGAGCGTCGCACCGTCGATCCGGACCGATTCCCGGCGGTCTCGATCGGAGCGATCGTCCGCAGACGGCCTCCTGGTCGCCATCCGATCGAGTTGTGACTGTACTGCCAGCGGGTCGGGGACGTAGTCGAGAGACATTTCGACGCCGCTGCCCCCCGCGGTGCTGATCTGGACGGTTCCGAACCCGTAGTACCGGCCAACGACACTCTGTGTGTATCCGGTGTCCTGGATGTTCTCGTGGCCGATATCGACGACTTTTCGGGAGAGGATACCGGTCTTTTTGAACACGCTGTCGGTCGTGATCACGTACGCGGTGTTCTTCAGGTTCAGATAGGCCGAAACGATGACCACCACCCCGACGCCGAACAGCGGAATCGTCAGGACGCCGATAACGAACAGCCAGGCGTAGCCCAGCAGGTGCGGTTCGCCTGACCAGACGATCTCCTCCTCGGCGTCCAGTTCCAACCAGTCGTACCCGTGGGAACTCACGACTGCTCCCCTCGCTGTTCGAGACGGTGGTCGATACGCTGTGCGGCTTTACGCGTCGCGCGAAGTTCGGAGAGGAACTCGTCGACACCGCTCTCGCTCGAGCGCCCTGCGTCAGCTTTCTGCCCCCGTTTCACTGCCGCAACCTGTCGATCGACCGCCGATTTCGCCGTTGCCGGCTCGTCGACGACGTAAAACGCGAGGGCCGCTCCCTCTCCCCCGGCGGTGCTGAACGAGACCGTTCCGTAGCCGCCCTGGGTCCCGAGGATCCCCTGGCTGAGCGTGGTATCCTGCACGTTGTGCAGGCCGACCTGCGTGACCGATCGTCCGAGCATTCCCCACTTCGAATAGAGGTATCTGCTCGAGACGACGTAGTCGACGTTCGTCACGTAGACGTATCCGAGAGCGGTGAGAGCACCCCAGACGAACAACCCGATGAGTCCGCTGAGGAGCGTCGACCGAACCGCCAGCAGCAGCGCCGGGATCACGAGCGCGGGCACGGCGACCCAGAGCACAACGTGACGGCGCGGCCCGCCGGACCAGACGATCTCCTCGTCGTCGTCGAGCGACAGCCACGAAAACGTCTCTGTCATACGGGAGTGATATCGTTCACCGTAAATGATTGTTTACATCGGGTTCCGTGCGTCCGACACTCGTTCGGTTTCCCGTCGAACACGCCGTATACGTTCCCGCCGGACAGCACGGCTTCGAGAACGTGACCCCGGCCGGCGGTGCGCGAACCGAGACCAACGCTTACCCGGCCGCTCGTGTTAATTGGCACCAATGTCCACCCAGGACGAGATCGCCCATCCGGTGTTCGCCGCCCTCTACGACCGGCTCCTGCCCGAATCGCTGCTGTTGCGACCCCACCGCGAGTATCTCGCACGGGAGCTCTCGGGTCGCGTCCTCGACCTGGGGGCGGGCGGCGGCGCGATGTTTTCCTACGTCGCCGGCGACGACCTCGAGTACCACGCCGTCGAACCCGACCCACACATGCGCCAGCGCGCCCGCGAAGCGGCGCGGGAGGCCGGCCTGGCCGTCGACCTCCGGGACGCCCGCGCGGAGTCGCTACCCTACCCCGACGACAGCTTCGATTTTGTGATCGCGGGGATGGTGTTCTGTACGATCGAAGACCCCGACGCGGCGCTTTCGGAGGTCGCCCGCGTGCTGAACCCCGGCGGGGAACTGCGCTTTCTCGAGCACGTCCACGCCGACGGCTGGCGCGAGCGGGGCCAGGACCTGCTGACTCCCGCCTGGGAGCGGGTCGCGGGCGGCTGTCAGCTGAACCGGTACACGGTCGAGCGGTTCGCCGGCCACGACGCCTTCGACCTCGTGGAACTCGAGCGGGTCAGGGTCGGGGTATTCCCGGCCGCGCCGTTCGTCCGTGGGCGGTTGCAGCGGCGCAAGCGGGAGTAAGGGGTCGTGATTCGGTCTCGAGACACCAGCCAGATCTGGCGACAAACAGTAAATCGATGGTGAATAAGGCGTGCTGAATAGAGCGGATGTACGCAGCACACTGTTTCGGTTTCTTTCTTACGATTTGTTCTGAGTCGTCCAGTACAGAACGTGCGAATTGAACATCGGGCGGGAGCATGCGTCGGAAACGCACGATGTACCTCTAATCTCGTTACGCGACACCAGTTTGGCTTGCTCACACTGGGGGTGGGACTATTTGTCTCGCCGTAATTCACTGAATCGTTATGAGTTCGGAGGAGTTGGACCGTGTAGACAGAGGAATACTACACATGTTGCAGGAAAACGCTCGGAATATTACGAACGAGGAGATCGGAGAGCGAGTCGGCGTTTCGCAAAGTACCGTTCGAAACCGTATCCAGAACATGGAAGAAAACGGGATCATCCGAGGCTACTACCCAGACATCGATTATGATCGTGCGGGATACCCGCTTCACCTTCTCATTCTCTGTACGTCTCTCGATCCCAGTACCGCGCTTTCCGCTAAAGACATACTCGATGTGCATGGTGTTATCGAGGTTGATGAACTGGTGGGCGGCGATCAGGATATTCTGGTCGAGGCTGTTGCCGCAGACTCGAGTCAACTCGGTTCTATCCACGATTCACTGAGGGAGTCCGGACTCCGTCTCCGACAGTCCGAGATATTCCGAAATAAGTACCTCCAGCCGTTCAACCACTTCGGTCAGTCGCTCACTCACGAGTGAGCGCTCACCACTATCCCGGCACTACTATCCGTACGAAAATCGCAGCAATAATCGTAAAAATGAACTAAATCGCAGCCCACATTGTATAGAAAGCAATAACGCTTATCCCTATCAGTAGAATAGCAGGGGCAATGGCTGACTCGAGATCCCACACAGACTCGCTGCCTGATCAGCTGAAAGAGCGTGAGCGGTTTAACACCGTATACGACGCACTTTCACACCATCAGCGCCGATTCATCTTATATATCTTGTTCAACCAAGAGACACCGGTCACGTTCGACGAACTCGTTCGGGAAGTCGCGACAGCAGAACACGAGACTCCACATACAGAATTACCTTCGAAGAGTATTAACGCTCTACACGTTTCACTCCATCACAACCACCTTCCTCATTTGGATGAGGTCGGCCTCGTAACATACGATCAGGAACAGAACCGCGTTGATCTGTCTGATGACCAGAAGTTACTGCCTATCTGCCGGGATTATCTCATCGAGGGTGACTAAATCACCCGCAAAATCGAAGTGTAGCGTACATCCTCCTTCCAAATACGTCTGCAAGTGGTCGCAATGCTATGTTGTTCGTCTGTACTGAGCGTTCGACCCTCCGCGTTAATCACGCTCTGGTTTTTGCCACATTCGCGCCCTGTATTCAGCGATAGCTGAGCGTCCTACCCAAATTCTGTCAAGAGAGGGGTGCTGCAGACAGAGAGTGAATGCGTTACAAGTCTCCGCGCGAGCAACGCGAGCGCGGTTCCCGGACGCGAGGCCGAAGGCCGAGTCGTCCGCCGTTTTCATCGAAGTTTTTGCGGCGAATCGCTCGCCGCAAAAACTTCGCGCTGTGTATTCAGCACGACGCTGCGGACACCCATCACGTTCGATACGACAGCCGACGATCAACACGCGGTCCCCAGGCTTCCTCGAGCCCGTACCCACTGGCAACCATTATACGCCCACGAGCCACCGGTTCTCCCATGGCAGACGACCGACTCCGGATGACGCCCGGACCGACCGAGGTACCGCTGGGCGTGCGCAAGCGGATGGCCGAATCCACGCCGAACCCCGACGTCGAGGCGGAGTTCTTCGAGTTCTATGGATCGCTTACCGAGAAACTCGAGGAGATCTACGGCGAGGACGACGTCGTGATCCTCGGCGGCGAGGGGATCCTGGGGCTCGAGGCGGCGGCCGCCTCGCTGCTCGAGGCGGGGGATCGCGCGCTCTGTATCTCCAATGGCCTCTACGGCGACGGCTTCGCCGACTTCGTCGAACTGTACGGCGGCGAGGCGGTCACCGTCGGCGGCGAGTGGGACGAGTCGCTGGATCTCGAGGCGATCGAGGCCGAACTCGAGGAGGGGGAGTTCGATATCGCCACGATGGTTCACTGCGAGACGCCCACGGGAGTGCTGAACGACCTCGAGCCTGTCCTCGAGTTGCTGGCAGCGCACGACGTTGTGAGCGTGGTCGACGCGGTCTCCTCGCTCGGCGGGGCGTCGGTCCCAACCGATACGATCGACGTTTGTCTCGGCGCGACCCAGAAGTGTTTCAGCGCGCCGCCGGGGTTGAGCGTGCTCTCGGTGAGCGATCGGGCCTGGGAGCGGATCGAGGCGACCGAGACGCGGTCGTTCTACGCGGACCTCGAGCCCTGGCGGGGTGCAGTCGAAGAGCGATGGTTCCCCTACACTCACTCCGTCGCGAACCTGTACGGTCTCGACGCCGCCGTCGACCTGCTGTGCGAGGAGGGTCTCGAGACCGTCTTCGAGCGCCACGAGCGGGCGGCGGGTCGGTGCCGGGAGCGCGCCGCCGAATTAGGGCTCGAGGTCTACCCGAGCGAGGAGTCGCTGTGTTCGCCGACGGTGACCGCTCTCGCGGTCGATGGCCGGGCGGTCGAACTCCAGGAGGCGGTGCTCGAGGAACACGACATCGTGCTCGCGACGGGGCTCGGCGACCTCGAGGACGAGATCCTCCGGATCGGTCATATGGGCCACAACGCCCGTCTCGAGCGCGTCGAGGAGACGATGGACGCCCTGGAGTCGGTTCTCGAGTGAGGGCACCCGGAGGCCGAATCTGGGACCGGTCGCTGGGGGACTTGAAACCTGGCTCCTGCAGGGAGGAGCGTTTCCCGGCGTGGCGTGGTAGCACCGATAGAACCATGTCGAAACCAGAGGAGGAGCCGACCGAAAAACCCACCACCAGTCGGGAAGAAGCTGCTCAGGAAGGCGGATGGATGCTTCGAAACTGGGTCGGCGTCGCCGTTGTGTCAGTGCTCGTTATGGTACTCCTCGCCCTCGGGCTCATGCAGTGGACGGGGCTCGTAGACCTGCTAGCACCGTTTGCCGACACCGAGGCGGGGCAATGGGGTGTTTTCGCCGTCCTCGCCGTGATCGTCCTCGCACTCGCTGCGTGGGGCTGGCGTGCGGTGCTCGCCGCCGATCGGTAGGGCGGTGGCCGGTCGTCGAATCGCTTTTCGAACGCCCCTTTCTGACCCAGTACGCATGATACCACCGGACCGCATCGATCGACGGGACCTGCTCCGAGCGGTCGGTGCGGCCGGCGTCGCTGTGGTCGCTGGCTGTGCGGACGACGACGCGGACTCCAGATCCGAGCGGTCGAACGCGACGCCGGCAGAGGAGACGACCACACCGCCGTCCGGCGGCAGCGACTCCTGGCAGTGGCCGGTTACGGGCGATCCGGTTCCAGCGGTTCGGCCGCTCGAGAAGGCGACCCTCGAGTACATGCGCGACCGGGACATCACGGCCGGTGCGCTCGCTGTCTCCCGATACGGGTCGGTCGTCTACGAGCGCGGGTTCGGCTGGAGCGACCGCGAGCGGTCGGAACCGGTGTCGCCCGACGCGCTCTTTCGGATCGGGAGCGTGAGCAAGCCGGTTACCGATGCTGCGATCCGGCGACTCGTCCACACCGGTCGGCTCGCCACTCGCGATCACATCTACTCTCACCTCGAGATCGAACCCCCGTCGGGAACGCCCGCGGACGCGCGGTTTCACGAGATAACGGTCGGCCACCTGCTCGCCCACCAGGGTGGCTGGAACCGGCGTGAGGTCACCGATCCGCTGTTCGATCCGCTCGGCGTCGCCGAGGAGCTTGGCCTGTCGGAGCCGCCGGGGCGAGCGGATATCGTCCGATACGTCCTCGAGCAGCCGCTGCAGTTCGATCCCGGAACGAGTGCGGTGTACTCGAACGTCGGCTACAGCCTGCTCGCGTCGATCATCGAGGGCGTTACCGGCCAGGACTATCACGAGTACCTCGAGACGGAGATCCTCGAGCCAGCGGGCGCCGTCGATATCCATCCCGGACGGAGTGCACTCGACAACCGCCACTCCCGGGAGGTCGCGTACGACGACAGCGAGCAGTGTCCGAACGGGCTGGCACTCGACCCCGACGAACGCGTTCCCTGTGCTGACGGCGGGATCGTCCTCGAGGCGCTCGAGGGGGCGTGCGGCCACGTCGCCTCGGCCGGCTCGCTGCTCGCGTTCATGGACGACTACTGGCTGAACGGCGACCCGCGAGAGTCGACGGATCGGGAGTGGGTGTACTTCGGATCGCTCCCGGGATCGTTCGCGATGATCACTCAGCGAACCGACGGCGTCGACGTCGCCGCCCTGTTCAACCGGCGGACGGGCGACGCCGAGACTATCCATCCGATGCTCTCGCGGGCGATCGACGAGGTCGACGACTGGCCCTACTGAGCGCCCTGGAGGCGTCGAGTGTATGCGATCGACGAGTGGTACGTCATCGCGTGTCGCAACGCCCGAAGAGGGAAACCCGTTTAGGCGCCGGCCGACCACCACTGTCAATGAGTTACCGGATCGGACTGGTGGGGAAACCATCGGTCGGCAAATCGAGTTTCTTCAACGCGGCCACCATGAACGACGTCCCCGAGGGCGCCTACCCGTTTACGACCATCGACCCCAGCGTCGGCGAGGCCTACGTCCGCGTCGACTGTGCCGCCCCCGAGTTCGACGAGGAGTGTACCCCGAACGTCGGCTACTGCGACTGCGGAACGCGGTTCGTCCCGACGAAACTCGTCGACGTCGCCGGCCTGATTCCGGGCGCCCACGAGGGGAACGGCCTGGGCAACCAGTTCCTCACCGACCTGAACGAAACCGACGTCCTCGTCCACGTCGTCGACTTCTCCGGCGAGACGGACCTCGAGGGCGAACCCACCGAGGGCCACGATCCCCGCGACGACATCGCGTTCTTAGAGGAGGAACTCGACCAGTGGTACCTCGGCATCCTGGAGAAGGGGATCGAGCGCTACTCCTCGGGCTACGTCACCGAAGAGGACGCCATCGAGGAGGACCTCGCCGAGCAGATGAGCGCCTTCAAGACGAACGAGGACGAGCTCAAACTGTTGATCCGCCGGGTCGGGATCGGCTTCGATCCCCTGGAGTGGGAGCCGGAGGATCGACTCGAGTTAGCCCGCGAGATCCGCAAGGCGACGAAGCCGATGGTGATCGCGGCGAACAAGATGGACACCCCCGAGGCGCAGGCGAACTACGACGAGATCACGAGCGATCCCGACTACGAGCACCTGACGATCGTCCCCTGCAGCGCCCACGCCGAGAAGGCGCTGAAGTCCGCGGACAAGGCCGGCGTCGTCGACTACCGCCCGGGGGACGACGACTTCGAAATCGTAGGCGACGTCTCGCCCGAACAGGAGGAGGGCCTAGAACAGATCCGCGGCTTCCTCGAGAGCTACGGCGCGACGGGTGTCCAGGCGGCCCTCGAGACGGCGCTGTTCGACGTGCTCGGTGTCGTGCCGGTGTTCCCCGGCGGCGCGAACGGGCTGGGGAACGAGCGCGGGGAGGTGCTGCCGGACTGCTACCTGATTCCGCCCGAATCGACGGCTGAGGACTTCGCCTACAGCCTCCACTCCGACATCGGCGACGGCTTCCTGCACGCGATCGACTGCCGGTCGAACCGCCAGCTCGGGAAGGCCTACAAGGTCGAGCCCCGGGACGTGATCGAGGTCATCACGACGAACTGATCAGTCGTCGTCCGCGTCGGGCTCGCTCGGTGGGTGCGACTCGCGAACCGGGGCGGAGTCGGCTGGCTGCTCGTCTGTCGAGTCCGAAGCGGCGGGGGTTGGAAGCTCGAGTTCCCCGCTGGGATCGATCACCGTGCGCTCGGGAATCGCCGGCGGCGCCGGCGGCCGGTGTGCGACGAGCCACTGGAACCAGGTGAGATCCCGCGGCTGGTCCGTCTCGATCTCCTCGTACTCGACGACGATCCGATCGCCCTCGGCGAAGATCCGAAAGTAGTTGAGCCGGAACGACGGGTAGTAGATCCCCGGCAGTCGGGGGAGGCGCGCCTCGACGTGCTGGAGTTTTTTCAGCCAGGTACCGGTGTTGACGACCGCGCGGTCCCCCCACCGCGTGAGCGACGCCCGGTGGGTGTGACCGTAGACGAACACCGCGACGCCGGGGTTGGACTCGAACGTCTCCCTGGCCGCGTTCAGAAACGGTTGGTCGCCCTGGCCCACGCGAACCCCCGAAAGCATGACGCCGAATCGCTCGAGGGTGCGCCTGAAATCGCGCCTGAACAGCCAGAACGGAACCGCGAGCAGGAGCAACACGAACATGGCGACGAGATTGATCGCAATGAGCAGTTCGAGGACATACTCGCCGACCCCGAGCGAGCGCACCAGCGGATTGGCGGTGAAATAGCGCGGCGGAAGGAGGCCGATCGCCTCGAGAACGGACCCGAACAGGTAGAGCAGCGTGATGTTGAAAAACAGCAGGAGGGGGACGACGACCGCCCGCAGGAACGGACTCATCTCGCGGTAGAAGTAGTTCGAGAGCAACCATCGGGGAATTTCCTCCATCGGCGCGACCGACTGGATGTCCCGGAGCCAGTCGCCTCTGGCCCGCCCGGAGTAGCGCCCCGCGGCGGCGACGATCCGCTGGACGACGAAGTACCCCACGGGGAGGGCGTCGGGATTCCCCCAGTCGGGCATCCGGTTGTTCGCGTCGTGTTGCTGGCCGTGTTCGATCCAGACCGTGCCGTCGGCCACCTCGCGGGTGATGACGATCTCGGGCTCTAAGGTGATATTGTACGCCGCGAGCCGATCCACGTAGGAGGGGTAACACGCGAGATCGTAGTCGTGATTGCCCGGAATGAGGGTGATGTCGATCTCCTCGCCGGTCGCCCGGAGCTGTTCGAACACCCGCGGGTGATCCTCGATCACCCGCTCGAGTTTGTCCGTGCCGGATGCCTCGGCGTACTCCCAGAGGCCGAAGGCGTCGCCGTTAACGATCAACTCGACGTCGCCGCCGCGTTCCGGGAGTTCCTCGAGAAAGGCGAGAAGTTCGGTTTCGAAGTCGAGAGCCGTGAGCTGCTCGTCGCCGCCGATGTGGAGGTCGCTGATGAACACGTACTCGGTTGCCATTCGGGTGAAGTCTGACGTTCTACCAGCCCTGTTGGGATAGTGGTTTCCCCGCCTTTTCCGCCCGATACACGGTTCGGTCGGTATCAGTCGGTTTCGCCGTAGCGGCGCTCGTAGTATCTGGCCCACGCCATCTGCAGGGGAACGATCAGCAACGGGACGTAGAACGCGAGCGAGAGCTCGATCGCCGCGACGCCGATCGAGAGGGCGAAAACCGCTGGCGAGATGAGGCCGCGAATCGTGATCAGCCGGGCGGCCCGGTCGTCGATCGCATCGATGACGTGACCCGCTCGAGCGGCGTACGTCCAGACGGCGGTCATGAGACCGCCGACCAGCATGAAGTTGACCGCGTACAGCGTCCAGGCGAACGCCGTTCCGTAGAGGCCGAGCAGCTCCGTCGGGTACGGGAGAAAGGAGATAGAGAGCAGGAACAGGAGGTTCAGCCAGAGCAGTACCCGGTCATGGCCGGCGAGCAGACGGAAGATGTTGTGGTGGACGACCCAGTAGAGGCCGACGACGAAGAAGCTCAGGAGGTAGCTGATCAGTAGCGTCTCCTGGTCGGCCAGCGCCGCCGGCAGATCGTCGGCGGGGACATCCGGCACGTCGAACTGGAGGACCAGCAGCGTGAGCACGATCGCGAACAGGCCGTCGCTCAACGCCTCCAGCCGCTCCGTCCCCTCACCACCGACCGTCCTGATCATACGGATCGATCGACCGCCACCGTCGAATACCCTGCTTCCATTCGCTGAGCATGAGAGCGGCCACCCACGGCGAGGCTCGCCGACTCAGATCGGCGGAGTTAATTCACATTTGCTGACAGAAGATCGTTTCTGCGGACGCTTATGCGGCCCGCCGTCGACGGTCGAGCATGGGAAAACTCGGCTCACTCATCTCGACGGTCGTCGACGAAACAATCACGGCGACGACTACGAACGGACACGGCGAGGGCGTCTCAGCGACCGACACGCTGCGATATCCCGAGCCGTCAGCCCTCGAGGTCCACACCCGAAACGGCCGCGCCGAGGTTCGCGGCGAGGACCGCGACGACGTGGCAGTGACGATCACGAAGCGCGCCAAAACCGAGGACGCCCTCGAGGCCGTCGACGTCCGAGCGATCGGCGGCGAGGCAGACGGCCGACCGCTCCGGCTCGAGGCGGTGCTCCCGGACCCGGTCGACGGGGCGGCGGTCGAGTTCGACGTCAGGGTGCCCACGCGGCTTCCGGTCGACCGGATCGAGACGCTAAACGGCCGGATCGAGGTGCGTGACGTCGGCGGCGAGCCACGTCTCCGGACGAAAAACGGGCGCGTCGAGGCGCGGAACGTCGCCGGTTACGTGGATCTGCGGAGCACCAACGGGCGGCTGACCGCACGGGACGTCGCGGGGATCGACGGCGCGAAAACCGTCAACGGTAGGATCGACCTCGAGATCGACGCGATCCGCGACGAGACCATCATCACCACGACCAACGGCAGCATCGACCTGCTCGCGGGGCCGGAACTCGACGCGGCGGTCTCCCTCGAGACGACCGTCGGGCGGATCGAGGCGTCGGCGTTCGGCGAGTCGGCCTCGAGAATCGGCGGATCGACGGTAGCCGGGACGCTCGGCGAGGGCAGCCATCGGCTCGCGGTGTCGTCCGTGGCCGGCTCGCTCGAGTTCGATCTGCGGGCGTGATTCGGACTGCTTCGCCGTCCGACGGGCGGCCCTCGCTCGCGACCGCGACGCGGGCGGCCGGCGCCATTGCGGAAGGTACTCACCGACGGAACGAGTGACCTCCTCCAATGGACGTTGGTCTCCGATCGTACCGCTTTTCGAAGGTCGAACTCGCGGTGTTCGTCTCCGGGATCGTGAGCATGGGCCTCGAGATCCTCGCGGTCCGCGTCGTCGCCCCGCAGTTCGGCAGCCACATCTACACGATCGGCGGCATCCTGACGGTGTTTCTCGCGGCGCTGAGCCTGGGCTACTGGCGGGGCGGCAAGCGGGCAGCGAGCCACGCCTCGACCGACCGCCTGCTCTGGCTGTTCCTGCTGACGGCCGTCTACGTCGCCGTCCTCATCTTCGCGCGGGATCTGCTGCTCGTCGCGACGGCGACGATCCCGCTTCCGGCGCGGTACGCCTCGCTGCCGGCGGTGATCCTGCTGTTCGGTCCGCCGACGTACTTCCTCGGCTTCGTCAGCCCGTACGCCGCCCAGCTCTCGCGGAAGACGGGCGTCGGCGAGGCCTCCGGTCACGTCTACGCGCTCGGGACGATCGGCAGCATCGTGGGCTCCGCGGCCACGACGTTCGTCTTCATCCCGACGATGAGCGTCGACGGCGTGAGCCTGCTGTTCGGGCTGTTGCTGGTCGGCACCGCGCTCGCGATGGCGCTTCCCTCGCTGCCGCGTGCGCCTACCGCCTCGATCGTGGTCGTCACCCTGTTGCTGTTCGCCGCCGTCGGCAGCGGGTCGATGGGGTACAGCGTCCACGGCGAGGTCGTCCACCAGAGCCAGACCCCCTACCAAGAGCTCGAGGTGATCGACCGCGGCTCCGAGAGGACGATGTTCTTAGACGGCACCCGCCACAGCGCGACGGATCTCGAGGATCCCGACCGACACGTCTTCGCCTACACCGCGTACTTCCACCTGCCCTACCTCACCGTGGACGACCCCGACGAGATAGACCGGGCGCTGTTCGTCGGTGGCGGCGGCTACACCGGCCCGCAGAGCTTCGTCGAGCGCGACGAGAGCGTCGCGGTCGACGTCGTCGAGATCGATCCAGAGGTGACCGACGCCGCGAAGGCGTACTTCGGCTTAGAGGAGGGGCCGCGTCTGGAGGCCCACACCGGCGACGGTCGGCAGTTCCTCGAGGAAACCGACGAGACGTACGACGTGATCGTCCTCGACGCCTACAAGCAGGACAACGTGCCGTTTCACCTGACCACGAGGGAGTTCATGGAACTCGCCGAGGAGCGCCTGAGCGACGACGGCGTGCTCGTCGCGAACGTCATCTCCGCGCCAAGCGGCCCGGCCTCGGAGTTCTACCGCGCGGAGTACAAGACGATGGAGGCGGTGTTCCCGCAGGTGTACAGCTTCCGCACCAGCGACACCGGCGCGGTCCAGAACATCCAGCTCGTCGCGACGAAGGACGACGAGCGAGTGAGCCAGGAGACGCTCCTCGAGCGAAACGCCGAGCGAGACGTCGGCATCGATCTCGAGACGGCGGTCGGCTACTACGAGGGCGACGTCGACACGTCGGGTGCGCCGGTGCTCGAGGACGACAACGCGCCCGTCGACAGCCTGCTCGATCCGATGGTGGGCCAGCGGTACGTGATCGAGGAGACGGAGGCGGAGAACGAGAGCGAACTCGACCGAACCGAGCCCCGATTGACCGATCCGATCGGTCAATCGTCCGCCCGAGCCGGATAGCGGCTACATTTCGCTGGCGCGATCGGAACCCCATTGCGGGTGCGACAGGATTCGCAAAACGGCAGAAAAATCGACGACGGTAGCGAATAGTAAACAAAAGAGACAGTATTCCTGGCGTCCGAACGCAGGTTCACAACCGAACGCGTCCGACAGAGATTATGCCCGAAGACTCACCGCAGGAGGAACGCGATTCGGTGGCGGTCAAGATCGAGGAGCTAGAGGCCGAACTGGAGAGCCAGTCGATGGAGATCAGTCGTCTCTGGTCGGTGTTACTGGGTGGACTTCTGACACTCGTATTGCTCGTCCTCTCTCCGGAGATCGGACTGCTCGTCGGATTTTTCGTATTCATCGGCGTCGTTTTGCAGTGGTCGTCTTGACGCCCCCATGACCTCGCGGTTCCGAGCCCTCGTTCCGGTCGAGAGCCGTCCGTACGAACCCGTTATGCTGCACTGCTCGAGTCCCAACCTACACGCCCGCGCCAGTCGGCGCGTCCGGCAGGTCGAACTTCTCGGCGTCGATGTCCATCTCCTCGAGGGCCGCCGCTAAATGCCGTTCCTCGGCGAAATCCACGCCGTCTTCCTCGCGGAGGCGCTGGGCGGTCGCGAGTACCTCGCCGCGCCGGTCGTCCGGGATGGCGAACTTGTCCGCCGAGAGCTCGATGACGAGGCCGTTGTGATCGCGGGTGTACAGCGAGTGGAAGATGCCCCGGTCGAACTCGTTGTAGCCGCGGCCGGCGTCCTCGAGGGCCGCTTTCACGTCGGCGAAGCGTTCGGGTTCGATCCGGAAGGAGAGGTGGTGAACCGAGCCGATCTGGTTCTGCAGCGGCCGCGGGTTCGACGGCCGGTCGTCGTTCACGAAGAAGGTGAGGATGCGGCCGTCGCCGGTGTCGAAGAAGAGGTGCGTCGACTCCGGATCGTCGAGGTTCGGCTGCTTGAGCACGAGCGGCATGCCGAGCAGGTCCCGGTAGAAGGCGACGGTGTCCTCGGTGTTGCTGCCGATGAGCGTGATGTGGTCGGTGCCGGCCATGTGAATCGGGCTGTCGGGGCGGTCGGCGGTGATCTCGAGTTCGTCGGCGGTCGAATCGTCGGCCATGGCGGCGACTACACTCCGGCGGCGTAAACGTCTATCTCAGCGGCGTGGCCCGGCCGGGTCGAGTCCCCTCGGCACCGACCGACTGGTTGTGCTGAAAGTCATGTTATCTTACTTATAAGATGGTCGAAATTGTATATAAAGCGTGGATCTGGACAGGCCAAGCATTATGTGGTGACTGTGGCCAGCGGCGGACGACAGTCTCTATGGAACTCGAGCAACGGACATCGTCTCACTCGAACTGGTCAGGAACCGTCCCGGGCGGCGTCGACGCGAAGGTTCTCGGCGTCGTCGTCGTCGCCGGGGCGCTCGCCGCATCGCTGAACCTCCCCTACGGCGGCCCGCTCGCGGCGCTCACCGCCTTCGCCGTTCTCGTCTGTGGTGGGGTCGCGGTCCACCTCCTCGGCGAGCGTCGCCTGCGTCGCGTGACCGATCGGCTCGTCGGCCAGTGGATCGACGCGGGCGCCCGCATCGAGGACGTCACCCGCGAGTCGGGACTTCGAACCGAGTGGACGATCCACACCGCGGCCGGGACGGTCACCGTCGGCGGCTTCGCGATGGCGCCGATCTCGCGGCTGGCGATCACTCACGAAGGGATCGGCGAGGCGATGGCCGTCTCGGACGCCGAGGAGCACGTCGAACAGCTCGCGAACGAGTGGCATCGGGAACTGTTCGACGGTCGAACGCGATAGGGTGTGGTACGCTACCGCGCTTCACCAATAACTTAACCGTCGCTATCCCGTAGCGAACGTGTGAGTGAAGAATCCCAACGCCGGAATCTTCGGATGCCCTCGAGCGACGAGCTCTTCGCGGTCGTAACCGAACACAACGGCGGCAACCACGTCAGAGTCCGCTGTGAGGACGGAAAGAACCGAATGGGCCGAATCCCCGGCCGAATGAAGTACAGAACCTGGATCAACGAGGACGACGTCGTCCTCGTCGAACCCTGGGACTGGCAGGACGAGAAGGCCAACATCGAGTGGCGCTACACCGAGCAGGACGCCGCACAGCTCCGACGCGAAGGCCACATCGACTGAGCGGATTCTTCGGACGTGATCGGCGGGCGTCGCCCGCAGTGCGACGATCCGAGCCGGAACATCCCTACACGACCAGAGGCGTCGCGGCGCGCACATAGCCGAGACGCCCGCGCGATCGATCGAAGCGGAACGCGTTACCGCTACTGTACCCTTGATTCTTCTGGACCGGCCCACTGCAGGCATGACCGAAGAACAGCCATCGACGCGGCTGCGACGGGAGGGGGATGCGGCGTTCGAGCGACTGGCCGATGCGCTCGAGGCGACCGGAACTGACGCGTTCGTTCACGTCGGCGATCGATTCGACGACGACCAGCGGTATCTGACCCGGTTTGCCGGCCCCGACCGGAACTACGCGTTCGTCTACGCCGACGGCCGGGCGACCCTCTGTGCGCCGGGACTGTTCGCCGAACAGGCGGAGCGGGAGTTTCCCGGCGAGGTCGTCCCCGCCGGCGAATCCGCGGCGACGAGCGCTCCCGACCGCGCACTCGAGGTGCTCGAGGACCGGGTATCGCTCGTCGACGCACAGATTCTCGCCCTGCCGTCGATTCCCGCTGCGGCGTTTCGAACCCTTGCGGACGCCGTCGACGAGGCCCGTCTCGAGGACGTCGACCTCGGACGAGCCCGGAAGACCACAGCCGAGCGAGAACGTCACGCGTTCGTCCAGCGCGCGGCCCAGCGGGGGATGGCCAGGGCGGAAACCGTCCTCGCGGAGGCGACGGTCGACTCGAGCGGCGGGGGCGACCTCCGCTGGCGGGGCGAGGCGCTGACGACCGAGCGGCTGCGACGCGAGGTGAACGCGGCGCTCTCGAGTGCGGGCGTTTCGGACGTCGGAAACACGGTGATCGGTGCCGGACCGACCTGCGCCGACCTCCACTTCACCGGTCGAGACGACATCGAAGCGGGCGAGACGGTGCTGCTCGACCTCTCCCCGCGCGGGCCGGAGGGCTACTACGCCGACCTCACGCGAACGTTCGTCGTCGGCGAGTCCGGCGAGTGGGCGTCCCGCGCCTACGAGGCGGTCGCGGCCGCCCAGGACGCCGCCCTCGAAGTACTTCGCGGCGGCGCCGGCACCCGGGCGTCCCGCGTCCACGAGGCGGCGACCGAAACGCTCGCCGAGTACGGGTTCGACTCCGGAAACGTCGACGTCGGCATGTACCACGGCACCGGTCACGGCGTCGGCGTCAGCCTCCACGAGGCGCCGTCGCTCTCGAGCCCGGAGCCGCTCGAGACCGGCCACGTGGTCACCGTCGAACCGGGAGCGTACGATCCCGACATCGGCGGCGTGCGACTCGAGGACCTGGTGGTCGTCACCGACGACGGCTACGAGAATCTGACGGATTATCCGCGAGAGATTCGGCCTGTGGCGGCTCGAGACGACCGATAGATCCTCAGGACGGCTGCGAACGCGCGGGACCTCGCTGCGACCGGCACTCGCGGCGGCCGGAGTATAGTAGCCACTGAAAGTCAATGCACACCTAATCGCACAGCTCTCGTGCGATCAGTGTGTGAATCGTTTCAGTTGTTACTATAGCTATCAGCACCGACGAACTCCGACCGAGACGCACTGTCAGGGAGAGCTGTCACTCAGTAAGTGCTAGGCGAGTTATATTTTACCTCGGATGCTAGCCATGGCCATGGGGACTGTAGACGGTCGCGGTCGGCTTTCGACGCTAACTATAGAACAGTGGTTCGGGGTGGCGCTTCTGGCAGTGCTCGGTCTACTACTGATCGATCTCGTTCGGCGGCTGGTGTTCGGCGAGCTTCGGTTTAGTACGTTCTCGACGTTTCTCTGGCGGGGGCTGGTCGACGGCCTCATTATCGCGCTGGCGGCCGTCGGGCTGTCGATGACGTACGCCATCCTCAAGTTCGCGAATTTCTCACATGGCGATCTCGTCACCACCGGCGCGTTCACGGGCTGGACGGCCGCCTACGTCGTCGGCGGACTCGGGGTGGCAGAGCTGGGGTCGACGATCCTCCTGAACGCGGATCGTGGAACCTCCGCCCGCGAACTCGATATGCACCTGCTCGGGGCCCCGCTCGCGATCGTCATCGGGCTGGTTGTCGCAGCCGTCGGGACGATTCTCATCGCGCTCGCGATCGATCGGCTCGTCTACCGGCGCATGCGAAACGCCGGCGGAATCCCGCTGTTGATCGCGAGCGTCGGCATCGCGCTGACGCTCCGGTACGTCATCGTGTTCTTCTACGGGGAGCACACCCGGGGCGTGACCAGGAGCGCACCGATGCTCGAGCACGACCTCGTCTTCTGGACCGACTCGCTGAACGTCCACCAGTCGACGCTCGTCGTGGTCGGACTGAGCCTGGTGGTCCTCCTGCACCTCCTGTTGCAGTACACCACGCTCGGGAAGGCCATGCGGGCGATGGCCGACAACCGCGATCTCGCGTTGATAACCGGGATCCCCACCGAGCGCGTGATCCTGCTCACCTGGATCATCGGCGCGGGGCTGACCGGAATGGCGGGCTACCTGATCGTCCTGGAGCAGGAAACGCTCAGCTTCAACACCGGCTGGTTCCTGCTGCTCCTGATCTTCTCGGCGGTGATCCTCGGCGGCATCGGCTCGATCTACGGGGCGATCGCCGGCGGGCTGATCATCGGGGTGGCGACGAACGTCTCGCTGGTCTGGATCCCGGGCGATCTGACCGAGGTCGCCGCGTTCACGCTCATGATACTGATCCTGATTCTCAGACCCTCGGGGATCTTCGGGGGGGTGGAAACGGCATGAGCCACGACTCGACTCCCCCGCCGGACGAGACCGAGCCGGTCGAGCCCGAGACCGCGAACGGAACCGACCCAGACGGTCGTCCCCGGTGGCTCGAGGATATCCTCATCATCGTCAAGGCGACGGTCGTCGTCTACGGACTGTTCATCGTCTTCGGGCTCGCGGCGGGACTGAACTTCAACGGGATCGTCAGCACGCTCCAGTCGGTGACGCTGCTGGCGGCGTCGTTCGCGCTGGTCGTCCTGGCGCTTAACCTCCACTGGGGGTACACCGGACTGTTCAACATCGGGGTCGCCGGCTTCATGGCCGTCGGCGCCTACACGATGGCGCTGGTGACCGCCGCGCCGGACGCGACGTTCCCCGGCCTCGGACTGCCGCTGTGGGTCGGTGTGCTTGCGGGTCTGGTCGCTGCCGCGATCGTCGGCTTCGTCGTCGCGCTGCCGGCACTGCGCCTCCGGGCGGACTACTTCGCCATCGTCACCCTCGCCGCCGCCGAGGTGATCCGGCTGGTGTACAACTCGAGTGCGCTCCGGGAGTTCACCATCCTCGGCGTCGAGTTCGGCACCGGCGGCGGGCAAGGAATGTCCTTCCCGAACCTGCGGAACACGGTTTCGCGGGGGATCATGTACGTCGACGGTGATCCGGCGGGAGAGCCCACCCTTATCGGGCAGGCGTTTCTGACCGTCGGGGAGACGCTCGAACTGAGCGCGTCGGTCGTCGAGGGCTGGGTGTACACGGCCGTCCTGGTGGTGCTCGTCGCGTTCGTGTTCGTCGTCCTCACGCGGATCGGTAACTCGCCGTTCGGCCGGGTGTTGAAGGCGATCAGGGAGGACGAACTCGCGGCACAGTCGCTGGGCAAGAACACCGATCGCGTGAAGATCAAGGCGTTCATGCTCGGCTGTGCGTTCATGGGGCTCGCCGGCATGGTCTGGCAGGGTCGTCGGGGCTACATCGATCCGAATCTGTTCCTGCCGATCATCACGTTCTACATCTTCATCGCCCTGATCATCGGCGGTTCGGGTTCGAACACCGGGAGCGTCGTCGGCGCGCTGCTGTTCGCGGGGCTGCTGTTCGAGGGACCGCCGTTCGTCCAGCGCATCGTCGACGCCACCTTCGACCTGCCACAGCCCCCGACAGTGTACGACGGAGTCGTCGCCCTCGGCGACCTCGACCCGATGCCGCTGTTCGGATACGCCGTCGGAGAGCTGCCGAACCTCCGGTTCGTCCTCTTCGGGGTGGTGCTGGTCGTCCTGATGATCTACCGACCGGACGGGATGCTCGGTCACCGCAACGAGCCGGCGTCGCCGATCGATCTGACGAAAGAGCGCCCGCCGAGCGCGCGCGAGTCGGCGGTGGCCGACGGGGGTGACGCCGATGAGTGAAGCCGAACTCACCGAGGCCGAGCGCGAAGAGACGGCCATGCTCCGCGTCTCGAACCTCGAGAAGCGCTTCGGCGGTATCGTCGCCGTCGACGGGGCCAGCTTCGAGATCGAACGAGGAACGATCACGGGACTCATCGGCCCGAACGGGGCCGGCAAGTCGACGACGTTCAACCTGATCACCGGCGTCTACAAACCCGATGCCGGGAGCGTGTACTTCCAGGGCGAGGAGATCACCGGGCTGCGTCCCCACCAACTCGTCGACCGGGGGCTCGTCCGCACCTTCCAGATCAGCCGGGAGCTCAGCGGGATGACCGTCCTCGAGAACATGCTGCTTGCGTTCGGCGACCAGCGCGGCGAGGCGCTCTGGCGCACCGTCACCCCCGGCGTTCGCCGGTCGATCCTCGACCAGGAGCGAGAACTCCTCGAGCGGGTCTGGGAGGCCCTCGAACTGTTCGAGATCGATCACCTGGCCCACGAGGACGCGGCGAACCTCTCGGGCGGCCAGCGCAAACTGCTCGAACTCGCCCGGGCGCTGCTTACCGAACCCGAGATGCTCCTGCTCGACGAGCCGATGGCCGGCGTCAACCCGACCCTCGAAAAGAAGCTTCTCGATCGCATCCACGAACTGCGAGAGCGGGGGTACACCTTCCTCCTCGTCGAGCACGACATGGACGTCATCATGAACAACTGCGAGACGGTGATCGTGATGCACCAGGGCAAGGTGCTCTCGCGCGGGCCGCCCGAGGTGATCCGGGAGGACGAGCGCGTCATCGACGCCTATCTCGGAGGTGGGGTCTGATGCTCGTCGTCGACGATCTCGACGCCGGCTACGGGGACCTCCAGATCCTCACGGGGATCGACCTCGCGGTCGCGGACGGGGAGTACGTCGTGATCGTCGGTCCGAACGGCGCGGGGAAATCCACCGTGATGAAGTCGATTTTCGGACTCACCACTCACTTCGGCGGCCGGATCGAGTTCCAGGGCGAGCGGATCGACGGCCGGCCGCCCGAGGAGATCATCACCTACGGCATCGGCTACGTGCCACAGACGGACAACGTGTTTTCGTCGCTCACCGTCCTCGAGAACCTCGAGATGGGGGCGTACATCCTGGACGAGGTGCCCCAGGACGCGATGGAGCGGGTGTTCGACCGGTTCCCGGTTCTCGAGGAGCGCCGGAGTCAGAAGGTCGGCTCCATGAGCGGTGGCCAACAGCAGATGGTCGCGATGGGACGGGCGCTGATGCTCGACCCCGATTTGCTGATGCTCGACGAGCCGTCGGCCGGGCTGGCCCCCGACCTCGTCGAGGATATGTTCGACCGGGTCGACGCGATCAACGACGCCGGAACGGCGGTGTTGATCGTCGAACAGAACGCGACGGAGGCGCTTCGCCGGTGCGACCGCGGCTACGTCCTCGTCCAGGGCGAGAACCGCTACGAGGACACCGGGGAGGCGCTGCTCGGCGACGAACAGGTCCGACAGGACTTCCTGGGCGGGTAGATCGGTCGAAAAAAACGAACCCCGGGTGACCGGCCGCGGTTCCCGCACCCTCGAGTTACTCCTGTTCGAACTCGATCTGATCGACGACTTCGAACTCGAAGTCGCCGAACTCGAAGATGTCGTAGGTGACCGCCTGCATGTCACCGTTGTCGTCGAACTCGACGGTGCTCGAGGCACCCTGGTAGGTGATCTCCTCGCCGGCGGCGGCGAGTTCGACCGCCTCGGTGAAGTTCGAGGGGCCGACCGTCTCGCCGTTGGGGTTCGCGACCGCGCGCATCTCGTCGCGGATGGCCGGTCCCTCGTTCGCGCCCGCCCGGGCGTTCGCCAGGATCATGACGGCGCTGGCGTCGTAGGCGTGGCTGTTGAAGACGCCCGGACTCCGGCCGAACTCGTCGTTATACAGCTCGTTGAACGTATCGACGTCCGGCCCGTCTGCCGCTGGAGCGGTTCCCAGCACGTTGTCCATCGGATTGTCGACGGACACCGGGAGATCCTCGTCGATCAGCCCGTCGGTGACGATGATCGGCAGGTCCGGATCGAACTCCGCGTAGAAGTCCCGGAAGATCTGGACGCCGCTGACCGGGAACGCGATCAGGAGCAGGAACTCGGGGTCGTCCGCGAGCACGCTCTGGAGTACCGACGTGTACGACGGCTGCTCCGGCTCGAACGCCTCGACGCCCGTGATCGTCCCGCCGAGTTCCTCGAAGGAGTTCTCGAACACGGCCGAGAGCGCCTGCCCGTAGGCGTCGTTCAGCGCCATGGAGGCGCCGTTCTCCCAGCCCCGTTCCTCGAAGGCGAGCTCCGCGATAACCTCGCCCTGCAACGCATCGCTCGGCGCGGTCCGGAAGACGAAATCGTCGTCCTGGATGTCCGTGATGTCCGGACTCGTGCTCGCGGGCGAACACTGGACGACCTGGTTCGGGACCGAAACCTCCTGGGCGACCGGAATCGTCACGTCGGAGGCTGCCGCGCCGGTAAACATCGGATAGCCGGCGTCGACGATCGACTGTGCGGCGCTGATCCCCGCCTCCGAAAGGGTTTGCGTGTCCTCTCGCTGTATCTGTATGTCGAACGCGCTACCTTCGGCTGCAAGCTGTCTGGCCGGGAGTTCGGCCCCGTCGGCGATCGGACCGCCGAGCTCGCCCAGGTCGCCCGACTCCGGCTGGAGGATCCCCAGCAGGATCTCTCGTCCTTCCTGTCCCGCGCCGAGCCCGCTCGTGAGAGAGAGCGCTCCCGCGCCACCGATTCCCGCCAGTACGCTCCGTCTACTGATGTGTGACATCGACGGTCGTACGACCTCATACACAAAAGAGCTTACATGCTGTAACGTTCACAGCGCCACGTTGGCCGATTCGTCGCTGATGGAAATGTGATATTACTACCAGGCAGAGACTCGCAGTGAGTAGATGCGGAACCGGCACCGACCGCGACAGTCGCCGAGTTCTGATCGACCCCTGGGCTGGCGATGGCGGCATTGTGGTTCACCGGTACGACGGGATCGCGAGACGCGCAATCCCGCATTACGGTACCGACATCTGAGGAGTTTCGGATATCGCCTTCACGTCCGTCACGGGTCGGAAAGGAGACCGCGCGTTGCACCGAGTACGGCCGTCTCGAGCCGGTCAGTCCGCGGAGGGAACGACGCGAACGGTCGTCTCGGTCGCCAGCCCGCGCTCGGCCGCGTCCGCGACGTTCAGTTCGACGCCCAGCGTGTACTCGCCGGGAGCGGCCGGCTCCCACTCAGCGTCGGAGACGCGAATCATGCCGTTCCATCGCCGCGTGAACCGTTTTCGCTCGCCGCGGCCGAACTCGAGACGCCCCGGTTCGTCGGGCGGATCGCGAAGGGGAACCCGCGACGCCTCCGTCAGTCCGCCGACCGACCACGTCCACGTCACCGGTGATCGGGTCGGGATCGACACCGGGAGCGGCAACGCGTTTCGTATCGTGACCCGAAACGGGACGGGCGTACCGGCGACGAAATCGGACTGCGGGGTCGACACGGGGACCGAGATCGCCCGGTCCCGGAGTCAGCCGGTGAGCAGGAGTCGACTGAGCGTCGCCGTGGGGATCGAGCGGAACGTCTGGGGCGTTTCCTCCCGCGTCCCCGGGGTGAACGGATCGTCGTCGTCCCGGTGCAGCGAACCGGACTCGTAGATCCGGCGCATTGGATACAGCAGTCGTCGGACCGACTAAAGCGTTCGGTCGAGATTCGCCGCGAAACGAGCTGTTAACCACTATCTCGGCTGATGAGTGGGGAAACGCTGATTCGTGCGTTCCGCGTACGTGGAACGACAAATATCCGACATCTCGGTCAGAGATCGCATCCGGTACCGGCGCCAGAACGCCGTCGATCCCGAGACGTTTCTCCGCGAGGTCGGGGCGATACGCCCCTCGGAGGGAACCGAGCAGCTCCGGTTAACCGACGAGTTCGCGTCCCGAACTGCCAGTCGCCTCGAGACGGTCCGCGAGGAGGGCGTCGACACCGCGACGATCGCGAGGATCTTCGGAGCCGACGACGCCGACGTTTCGGTGGCCGATCGGCCGTACGTTGCCTACGAGATCGATCTCCTCGTCTTCGTCGGCGTCTTCCTGTGCGCTGGCGCCGACAGGGCCGGCCGCGCTGACGATACTGGTCGCCGCAAGCCCCTGGAGGAGCCGTCGGCGATCGATATTCACTGGGTCGTCCGCCTGATCTGTTGTGCTCATATCTCTTCCGCACTGGGGTGCTCCGCGAACGCCATGATGTGGCATGGGGAGCCATGACAAAAGGATTTACTTAGCGACAGTAGTAGATCAAACATCTCTCAAACTATGCTGTAAAAATCAGGAAGGGAATGGTATTCGCTCTATAAACATACACGTTCGAAGGAGAGGAGTTCGTGTCGTTTCGGGCGGAACACAACGTGGTGGCTCGAGCAGCGATAGGTCGCGGTGTGGCCTCGGCACTCATAGGGCTCGTCACGACCGGGTGCCGAGTCCGGTTCGGAGCGAGTGAATCGTCATCGGCCGCTCGAGGCTACATCCTCGAGCCCAAAATCGGTTTCTGACCGCCTTCGCACTCGAGACGGGCGTTACTCGATCGAAAACCGAAGCACTGCGCCGATCCCGTCGAACGTCTCGGCGAACCGCTCACCCTCCGGGAAGTCGTCGGGGACGATCACACACTCACCGCCCTGGTCGGTCGCCCGGTCGCCGAACTCCTGAAGCGTCACTCCCGATACGGCCGTCGAGAGCGCCAGCGTGTCGACGGCGTCGTACTCGAGGGCGTCGTCGACCGCCTCCCGATCGTAGGTGACCGGCGGCTCGCCGTCGCCGAGTCCCTCGAAGAAGGTGTCGAGGAACTCGCGAGCGTCCGCCCGTTCGCGTTCCTCGAGGGTCGCCTCGCCCTTTGTCGCGAGCTGGCGTACACCCTGTTCGGTGGCGTACTCGACGGTGAACGTCTCCTCGAGCAGGCGCTCCTCGAGGCGGTGGTCCAGCTCAGCTTCCTCGCGGAACGCCTCGACGGTGCCGGTCGTGCCGCCGAGGAGAACGGCGTCGATTTCGTCCTCGAGTAACTCTCGGGCGGCCCGCTCGGCAACGGTGTCGAAGAACTCGCGTTTCTGTCGCTCGCGGTCGCGCTCGAAGCGGTCGGCCGACTGGCCGCCGGCGCTCGACTTCCCGGGGACGTCGCTGTCGAACGTCTGGAGGACTTCGACGCCCTCGCCGTCGAGCCGGCCCAGCGCGGCGCCGCCGCGTTCGACGACCAGCAGGCCGTGGGTCGACGGCGGGTCGGTCACGGACTCGAGGGGCTCGAGGTCGAACTCGTTTGCGTGTTCGTAGACCGCGGTCTCGACCGGGATCGGCAGGTCGTCGAAGACGGCGGTGACGAGGTCGCCGTCGACGACCCCCGCGTAGGCGGCGAGACCGTTCGCGGGGAGTTCGTCGTACCCTTTCAGCCGCTTCCGGAGCTCGTCGAGCGCCTCGATGAGGCGACGGGGGGCCGCCTGCTCGTCGAGCGCGGTCGCCTCGGCGTAGTCGGTCTCGATCGGCCGGCGAACCTCGCCGATGGGCTCTTCGGGGGGCGCGGTGACCGTGATGAGGACGTCGCGATCCGCGGACGCTGAGGCGAGCCTGTCGAGTCGGGCGTGGAGTTCGTACTCGGAGCGCGTCATAGAAATCGGATTCTTCCGACGATAGACGGAGCAGCGTTTTGAGGCGTCTGCCGGCGCGGGCAAGCCCGCTCACTGTCGGCAACGGAGTCAGTCGGAGTGACAGTTAAGCCCGGGGGGCGAGACGGACACCATACGATGTCATCGACTGGTGGCGACGGGCCGGACGTGAGTTTCGTCGTGCCGGCGGCCGACGAGGCCGACTACCTCCGGGGTACCCTCGCGAGCATCGCGGCTCTCGACACGGCTTACGAGTACGAGGTGATCGTCGTCGACGGCGACTCGAGCGACGCCACGCCCGAGATCGCCCGCGAGTACGGGGCGGCGGTGTACCACCAGCGCGAGGGCGGGATCGGCGCCGGCCGACATCTCGGCGCCCGTCACGCGCGGGGCGAGTGGCTCGCCTTCATCGATGCCGACACGGTCCTCCGGGCGGAGTACCTGACGGCCATACTCGGCTACGTCGAGTCGGCGGGGGTAGCGGCCGCGTCCTCACGCTGTCGGCTGACCGGTCCCCTGCGGGCGAAGGTGATGGAGGGGACGATCAATCACGTCTTTCCGCGCCTCGAGCGCCCGATTCTGCCGGGCTTTAACTGCTTCGTCCACCGGAACGCCTACGAGAGCGTTGGCGGCTTTCCGGACGTGCCCAACGAGGACACCGCGTTCAGTCGCGAACTCGCCCGCCACGTGCCGACGGGCTACTGCCCCGCCGTCCTCGTCGAGAACTCCGGACGGCGGATCGCCACCAGCGGCCTGACCGGCACCGCCTGGCACTACCTCACCCTCGACGCAGGACGGCTCCGGGCGGGCTACTGAGTCGCCGCCACCCCCGCTTCTTTGCCGTTCCGTCGCGTACCGCGAGGCGTGCACCCGCTCGAGTCACCCACAATCGGACTCGGTACGATGGGGATCGACGACCCCGACGTCATCGCGACCGCCCTCGATATCGGCTACCGCCACCTCGACACCGCCCAGATCTACGGGAACGAGGCCGTCGTCGGTGACGGGCTCGAGCGCGCCGACGTCCCACGCGAAGAGATCGTCGTCGCGACGAAGGTGTGGGCCGACAGCCTCGCCCCCGCCGACGTCCGTCGGACGACCGAAGAGAGCCTCGAGCGGCTGGGCCTCGAGTCAGTCGATCTGTTGTACGTTCACCGGCCGATCGAGACCTACGAGCCCGCCCAGACGCTGCCCGCGTTCGACGACCTCGTTGCGGAGGGGCTCACCGACCACGTCGGCCTGAGCAATTTTACGCCCGCGGAACTCGAGACCGCCCGCGAGATCCTCGAGTCCCCGATCGCGGCCCACCAGGTCGAGTACCATCCGCTGTTCCAGCCCGACGACCTGCTCGCAGACGCCCGCGAACACGGCTACCCGCTGGTCGCCTACTCGCCGCTTTCCGGCGGCCGCGCCGGGCAGATCGACGAACTCGTCGACATCGCGGACAACCACGAGACGACCCCCGAGGCGGTGAGCCTCGCCTGGCTCTGTGCGAAAGAGGGCGTGGTGCCGATCCCGAAGGCGAGCAGCCGGGAGCACCTCGAGGCGAACCTCGCGGCTATCGATCTGGCAGACGACCTCGAGTCGACGGAAATCGAGCGGATCGACGGCATCGAACGCACCGAGGAGCTGTTCCCCGAGTAGCCGCCGGGCCAACGGTTTTGGCCGTCGTCGGCCTACGATTCGTATGAGCCAGGTGCCGCCGGAAGCCGAGCGACTGCTCGAGAGCGAACCCCTGATGGCCCACCTCGCGACCTGCGTCGACGGCCGCCCGCACGCCGCTCCCGTCTGGTACCGCTACGAGGACGGCGTCGTCGAACTCTCGACGGGCGGCCGAAAGCTCGAGAACGTCCGCGAGAATCCCCGCGTGGCGCTCTCGATCCAGAAAGACGAGAGCGGCGACGCCCGCTGGATGGTGTCGCTGCTCGGCACCGCGACGGTCATCGGAGACGACGAGGAGGCGAGGACGGCGATCGCCCGGATCAACGAGAAGTACGGCGCGAGCGCGGACGCCTACGCCGAGAACGTGCTGGTCCGCGTTGACGTGGGGTCGGTGACCTACCGGACCTATCCGGAGTGAGCGGACCGGTATCGACTCGAGGCGATCACTCCCCGAGGCGCTCCCGCGCCGCCGCGACGACGAGGGGAAGGGTGATCGTCGCGTCCGCGTAGACGGAGACGTTTTCGGCGTCTTTCTCGAGTTTGCCCCACGAGCGGGCCTCGTCCAAGGTTGCGCCCGAGAGGCCGCCGGTCTGGGGCGGGTCCATCGTCAACTGGACGGCGTAGTCGTAGGCACCGGGTGTGACGAGCATCGTCTGGAGCGTGAAGTTCTTCGGCACCCCACCGCCGACGACGAACGCGCCCGATTTCTCGGCCTCGAACGCGAGATCCGTCAGCGGCGTCATGTCCGCGAGCGCGTCGAGCGAGAACGGGCCCGTCTGGGAGTACATCCAGGCCTGCAGGCCCAGCACCGAGTCCTGGATCGCCGGACAGTAGATCGGCACGTCGTTCTCGTAAGCCGCCGCCGCGATTCCGGCGTCCTCCTCGACCTCGTCGCGGTCGTTCACCTCGGCATTAGCTTGCCCGAGTTCGCGGGTGAGTCGTTCGATAGAGACCGGTCCGTTTTCTTCGGCTTCGGACTCGAGCACCGGAAACACCTCCTCGCGCAAGTGAGACTCGAACTCCGCGAAGTGCTCCTGTGGGAGGTAGACGTTGTAGATCCGGTCGACCCCCTCGTCGCGGAGGCTCTCGTCGTGTTCGCGTTCGGTCTTCCCTTCGGAGTGCGCACAGCCATGGTGATGTTTGCCGCCGATGGCTTCGATTGAATCGTGGGTGAGGTTCGCCCCCGTTGTGATGAGCGCGTCGATGTGACCGTCGCGAATTAGGTCCGAAACGATCCGGCGCATTCCGGTGGGCACCATCGCCCCCGCGAGGCCGAAGAAGACGGTGACGTCGTCGGCGAACATCGCCTCGGTGACGTCGACCGCCTCGTGGATGGAGGCTGCGCCGACGCCGGCCTTCCCGTACTCCTCGGCGAGTTCGCCGACGGTCATCCCCGCGCGGGCTTCGGCGTGGCCCACCGGGTCGTGGGAAAACGTCTCCCGCTCGGGTTCGTGGTGGTGATCGTGATCGTTCTCGGAGTCGTCGGTCATGCCCTCGAGTGGGAACGCCGGGCGTTTGAACGCCGCGGTTCGAAGCCGTCAGCGCCGGTCGCCGGCGTCGCCACTCGTCGGTTGAGTACTGAAAAACTGGGACGTAGTGCAGTCGGAATTCGATCGATCGGAAGCGAGCCGAAAGCGGTTAGCAGTCCGCTTCGTCCTCACCCTCGTCGTCGCCGAGGTCGAGGTCGACCTGCGTGTTGCTGGCCGTCGTCTCGAGTTCGTCGTCGCCGTTGAACATCTGCAGGGTCACTTCGCCGTCTTCGGCGTCGACGGTGAAGTAGGTCGTGGAGTTACCCTCGATGGTGATCTCCTTGGTGGCGTCGTCGCCGTAGGGGCTGACCTCGACGGTCATCTCCTGGGCGTTGTGGTTGTCGATGCGGAACTGCGCGAGGTCGACGTCCTCGTCGACGCCGGTTGCGACGAGGTCCAGGTGAGCGTAGTCGCGCTCGGTGTTGCTCGCCTTCTGGTCGATCTGCTCGCCGTCGTACTCGAGGAGGGCCGTCGCGCTGCCGTTGTCGGCCTCGAGGGTGACGGAGGCGCTACTCTCTGCGTCGACGGTGACGTCTTCCGCGACGTCGGTGCCGTAGACGGAGACGGTCGTGGTCGCCTCGCCGTCGTTCATGTTGTCCACGCGGAAGGTGGCCTCGTCGGCGTCGGAGTCGGTGTCGATCGCGACGAGTCGGAGGTCGTCGACCGCGCGGTCGTCGACGGTGTTGCTGTGTTTGACGTCGATCTGTTCGCCCTGGAAGTGGATCGCGGTCGTGATGTCGGCGCCGTCAGCCGTGAACGTTGCCGTGCCGTTGGCGGGCGCGACGACGTCTTCGACGGTCGTCACGCCGTAGATCTCGAAGTCGAGGTAGACGTCCTGGTCGTTCGCGTTACGGATCTCGAAGTGCGACCAGTCCTCGACGGAGTTCGAGTGCATCGGGACGAGCGTGATCTCGTCAGTGTCGATCTGGTCCGCGCGGTCGTCCGCCGTGTGACTGGCCTTGACCTCGAGCTGCTCGCCCTCGTAGAAGAGCTGAACGGTCGCCTCGCCGTCCTCGGCGTCGACGGTGAAGTACGTGCTATCGTTTGCGGCCGCGGTGACGGTGCCGTTGTTCCCGTCGTCACCGTAAACGTTCCACGCCACCTCGACGTCTGCCTCGTTGGCGTTGTCGATGCGGAACGTCGCCTCGTCCGCGTTCGAGTTGACGTCGATCGCAACGAGACTGATCTTGTCGGCGTCGATGTCGACGTCGTCCTCGCAGTGGCAGTCCGCGCCCGCGGCGCCGACCGCAACGACGGAGAGGACCATCAGTACGGCCATGAAAGCGGTCGTGAATCGATTCGTGCTGAGTCGTGTTGGGTTCGTCATTTGAGTTTCTCTATCTCCCCTCCACCGGAGACGTCCCCCACCGGTACCGGAGAGCTACTCGAGTCTATCAGGATATCCATAATGACTACTCTCCTGATAAGTTGGCCGTGGTAATCCTTACGGAATGGACAATTTGAACATTATGTCTCGAGAAATAGTCGGTTGGTGTGTGCCAAAACCGCCGCACGAACGCCTCACACTGCCGATCCTCACTTCCCTCACGAGAAGGCGCTACAACCCCGTCGGCACGTCGTGGTAGGTCGTCTCGAGGCCCCACCCCTCGACCAGGTCCGCGAGCGCGCGGACGCCGAACGTCTCCGTCGCGTAGTGACCGGCCAGCACGACGTGAATCCCCGCCTCCTTCGCCTCGTGGTAGACCTGCTGTTTCCCCTCGCCGGTGACCAGCGCGTCCGCGCCGACCGCCTCGGCCTCCCCGAGCCAGTCGGTGCCGCTGCCGGTGACGACAGCGATCTCCTCGATTTCTTCGGGTCCGAACTCGAGGGTTCGCACCGGCCGTCCACCGGTATCGAGTTCGCCCTCGAGTCGCTCGCGAAGCGAGTCGACCGTGTACGACGCCGCGGCAGTCCCCCGCTGCCCGATGTGCGCCGGGCCGAGTTCGCCGAACGGGCTCCGGTCCTCGAGCCCCAGCAGGTCGGCGACCCCGGCCGCGTTGCCGAGTTCCTGGTGGCCGTCGAGCGGGAGGTGCGAGACGTACAGCGCGAGGTCGTTCGCGAAGAGGGGCTCGAGGCGGTCGTAGGTTCGCCCAGTCACGCGGTCGAATCCGCCCCAGGAAATCCCGTGGTGAGTGACGAGGACGTTCGCATTGGCGTCAGCCGCTGCCCGAACGGTCTGTTCGACGCCGTCGACCGCAAACGCGACGCGCTCAACCGACCCCTCGTCGGGGCCGACCTGCAGTCCGTTCGCGCTCGCGTCGAGGTCGGCGTAGGCGTCGGTCTCGAGTCTCTCGTCGAGTCGGTCGACGAACTCCGTGAGTTGCATACGCGGCGGTTCGGCGGCCGCGTTCTTGTATCCGGCTGGTTCGAGTCCATCCGGAGGCGACTGCGTTCTGACCCCCTGGATGAATCGACGACGCTTAGTGAACCACCGAGTGATATCCGCTATGAATCAGCCGGACTGGCGAACCTATCTCGTCACCCAGGCGTCGCTCTCTGCAGGCCGCGAGACCACCGAGATCGTTCGCGCGGCGGTCGCCGGCGGCGTCGACGCGGTTCAGCTCCGCGAAAAGGAGACGAGCGCCCGTTCCCGGTACGAACTCGGCCGCGAGTTGCGGGAACTTACTGTCGACACGGGTGTCGACCTCATCGTCAACGACCGCGTGGATCTCGCTCGAGCGATCGACGCCGACGGCGTCCACCTGGGACAGTCGGATCTCCCGGTCGCCGTCGCGAGAGAGTTACTCGAGTCCGAGACGATCGTCGGCTGTTCGGCCTCGACGGTCGCCGAGGCGCGACGGGCGGACGCCGACGGCGCGGACTACCTCGGCGTGGGCGCGGTGTACGGCACGTCCTCGAAGACGGTAGCGGAGCGAAAGGACGGGATCGGCACGGAGCGCATCGCCGCAATCGCGGACGTCGTCTCGATTCCCGTGATAGGAATCGGCGGGATCACCGTCGAGAACGCCGGTCCGGTGGTCGAGGCGGGTGCCCAGGGCGTGGCGGTCATCAGCGAGATCACCGCCGCCGAGGACCCGAAAGCGGCGACTGCGGCGCTCCGAGACGCGGTTTCCGACCGGTGAAAAGGCGGGATTACGCCGACCCGTCGGCGCTCGAGTAGACGAACTCTCGCACCAGTTTCCCGGCGAGGGCGGCCGCCTGGCCGTCGTCGCGGTCGTTCACCTCGACCACGTCGAAGCCGGTCGCGTGCGGGGCGACCTCGCGAACAACGTCGCGCATCTCGCGGGGCTCGAGGCCGAACGGTTCCATCGTTCCCGTACCTGGAGCGTAGGCGGGGTCCGCACCGTCGATATCGACGCTCAGGTAGACCTCGCGGTCCTCGAGTCGGTCACCGAACGCGAAGTCGGCGACGTCCTCGGGGGCGACGACGGTCACGTCGTTTTCGGCCGCTCGCTCCCACTCCTCCTCGCTGCCGGTGCGTGCGCCCAGGATGATCGCCTCCTCGACGTCGCCCTCGAGGATACGGCGGGTGACGCAAGCGTGGCTGAGCGGGTTGCCGTCGTACGCCTCGCGCAGGTCGAGGTGGGCGTCGAGACAGACGAACACGTCGGGATCAACGGCCCGAGTCCCGGCGGCCGAGATCGTGTGTTCGCCCCCGAGCGTGAGCGGGATCGCGTCCTCCCAGACGACGTCGCGGAGGGTCCCCTCGAAGTACTCGAGGTAGGCGGAAACGTCGTCCCAGGCCCGGACGTCGCCGTCGTCGCGGACGCCGAGGTCGGTGAAGAACTGGTCCGTTCGGTGGTCGTAGTCGTCGTAGGTTTCCGCAAAAGTCCGGATGCGCCGGGGGCCGAATCGAGTGCCCGGCTGAAAGGTCGTCGAGGCGTCCAGGGGCGCACCGACGACCACGAAGTTCGCGTCTCCGCCTTCGGCGGTCGCCCCGGGGAACATCAGACGATCTTTCGCTGATCTTCCATCTCGAGGTACTCGATGTTGTCGTCGGGGGAGGCGTCGACGTCCTCCGGCATCCGCATCGTGATGGTCTCGTAGGTTTCGAGGTCCATCACCTGCATGTCGTTGCCGTCGACCGAGACGACCTGGCCCTGTTTGCGCTCGATGATCGGGACCCAGATCTTCGCGTCGACAGGCTGGGAGAGCGAGCGTTTCTTGCCGTCGAAGACGCCGCTGGCCTCGACGCGGGCCTTGGCGCTGCCGTGTTTGCCGGGTTTGGCCGTCGAGTAGGAGTTGATCTTGCACGCGGCGTCGTCGATAATGACGTAGCTTCCTTCCTGGAGGTCGCGAACTTCTTGCTGCTGTTTCGCCATACCTCGGGATACTCAATCGAGCGCCATAAACCGTTTGAAACCGCTCGACCTCGGGTTCCGGGGAGAGCCCGCTCGAGAGACGGGTTCACGGCATCTGGACGATCCGGGAACCCGACTCGATACTCGACCGACAGTATATGTCGTCGTCGGCCGACTACCGTACCATGGAGCGAGCCGCGATCCTCGCGGGGGTTCTCGGTGTCGTCCTCGTAGGTGCACTCGTGCTCGGCTGGTATCGCCGCGGGCGGTCCCGTCCAGCAACCGCCGGCGAGCGGACCGCCGACCTCGAGCGACGGGCGAGCGCGCGGCTCGCGGCGACACTCCCGCCGGGCGTCGAAACACATCTCGAGCAGCCGCCCGTCCTCGAGGAGGTCGCCATCGTCACCGATACGGAGGAACGGGCGTCGTCCGTTCCGGTCGTCCGGGTCGACCTGGGAACCAGTGAGGCACCCGGGATGGCGATGATATTCGAATTCGTCGCCTCAATTCTCGAGGCGATCGCTCCGGTGTTCGCGGACGAACGCGTCCACCACTACGAGGTTCGGTTTCGGTTCGGCCCCGACGGACTCCTCGTCACCAGGTCGTGCCGTCGCGTCGCGGTCACCCCCTCGCTGGTCGAGCGACTCGAGAATCCCGACTATCGGGCGTTCGATCTCCGCCGGGACGTCGAGCGGCGAGACGACGGGGACGAGAGCCCGCCCGTGCTGTGGGGCGAGTGCGTCGCTCACGAGCGGGCGACGACCTGACGGCGCGACGCGAACTGGCCGAATCGGAACCGTGTGATGCGGTCGCCCCGCCCACCCGTCCGCGTCGATGCCGGACGATCAGGCGAACAGTCCGCTCAGTGCACCCAGAAACGAGGAGCCGGTGGACCTCTCGTCGACCCCCGCCAGCCGGCGGTGGCCCACGTACGAGAAGACGCCGACCTCGTAGTTGTTCGCATCGATCTCCTCGAACGCCGAATGGTAGTCGTACATCGCAACGAACTCGAACTCCTGCTCGCTTTCCCCGGCCACCTCGAACGGTGCGGAGTAGCGTTCGTGGACACGCGTTCCCTCCGTGTCGTACAGGACCACTTCGACCACGGCTTCCTCGGAGGGAACCTTCCCGCTGTTGGCGATCGTTCCGCGGAGCACGTACGCCTCGTCGCCGTCGACGTTCTCCCGTGAGAGGTCGGTCTCGAGCAGTTCCAGTTCGGCCTCGGCGGGAACGAGCCCTATCGTAACCGACTCCTCGCCCTCGAGGGCGACCGTGACGACCGAATCCTGATACACCTCCGAGGTGGCCGTCACCTGATACTCGCCGGCCGGCAGATCGTAGGTTACCTCCCCATCGGAGCCGGTTTCGCGCGTGTCACCGGCGATATCGACAGTCGCCTCGAGCGGCACCTCCGCGGTGGAGTCGACGACAGTGACGGTGAGCGTGTGCGTCTCCTCGTCTCCGTCGTCTTCGTCGCTATCGTCGTCTCCGTTCCCTTCGTCGTCGTCCGGTTGCTCCCCGTCGTCATCGTCGTCGGTATCCTCGTCATCGTCGTCCAGTGGTTCTCCGTCGTCACCGTCGCTGGTATCGTCGTCGCTGTCGTCCGTGTCGTTCTCCTCGCCAGCGTCGTCCGACTGCCCCCCGTCGTTGCCGTCAGATTCCTCGTCGCCAGCGTCATCGGTCTCGTTCGTCGTCTCGTCGTCTCCGGTATCGTCGTCCACCGGGTCGTCTGCACCGTCGTCCGCGACACCGACGTCGTCGACCGCATCCGAGGAGTTCTCGTCGTCCGCACTTCCGTCGTCAGATGTGTCACCCGTCCCAGAGGTCGGACCACCCTCGAGACAGCCAGCCAGACCGAGCGCAATACCGCTTCCCGCGACAGACAGAACACGCCTTCGTTCCATATACCCAGCATACGAACCACCTGCTTATGGTAATTATTGGTACTTTAACATACTGTAAAAAACTACTGTGTTTCGGTCTGTCCTTTTTACGCCACCAGTCGTTACCCGAGCAGACGCCCGACACGTTCGAGGCCCTCCTCGAGTTCCTCGGTGGGGAGGCCGAACCCGATGCGGAAGTAGTCGGGGTAGCCAAAGAGGTCCCCGGGCGCGAGAACGACGCTCTCTTCCTCGACGACGGTCCGACAGAATTCGGTGGCGTTCTCGAACCCCTCCGGAACCGTCACGAATCCGTTGACGCCGACCGGATCGTGCCACTCGAGGCCGTGGTCGTCGAGAAACGCCCGCACTCGATTGCTGTGGTCGGCTGCAAGCACGCGGTTTTCCTCGAGGATCGGCTCCTCCTGGTCACCCAGCGCCTGCTTGGCGACGTGCTGGCCCATCAGCGACGGCGAGATCGTCGTGTAGTCCTTCCAGTTCCAGGCGGCGTCGACCACCTCTCGATCGCCGACGAGCCAGCCGAAGCGCAGGCCGGCGAGTCCGTAGGCTTTCGTCAGACTGGTCGTCGAGAGCCCGCGGGGGCCGAGGCTCGCCACCGGCGGTAAAGGTTCGTCGGCTAGCAGGCGGTACACCTCGTCACAGAGCAGATAGGTGTCGCTGTCGGCCGCGAGGTCGTACAGCGCCTCGACGGTCTCCTGGGGGTGGTACCGCCCCGTCGGGTTGTTCGGGTTGTTGAGCACGATGACGTCGGTTTCCGGTCGGATCGCGTCGGCAACGGCGTCGGTGTCGAGTTCCCAGGTGGGCGGCTCGAGCGACACCCGCGTCACCTCGCCGAACGCTTCCGGTACCGAGTGCAGCGCCTGATAGGTGGGAGTGATCACGACCGCGTGGCCGCCGCCCGTTCCGTTCCCGCCGAGCAGCGAGAGAAACGCCAGGAAGTTCGCCTCCTGGGTGCCACAGGTGAAGAGGACCTCGTCGGCGTCCCGGTCGTAGCGCTCGCCCACCGCAGCTCGAAAGTCGGGGTCGCCGTTGGTCGGAATCACGTAGCCGAAGTCGCCGGGATCAGTGTCGAACCGACTCGCCGGCAGACTCCTGATGCCGCTCTCCGCGAGCATGATATCCGCCTCGTGTTCGTACTCCGCGAACCAGCGCTCGAGGCCGAAGGGTTCGATCTGCATACGCTCAGTAGGCGGCCAGACAAGGAAATACCCGCCGACACCGGCAGTCGAGCGCCAGCGGGGACTCGCGACGACAGCTGCTGGCGTGGGTTACCACCGAAATCCGACCGGCTCAGCCGGCGGCCCGAGCGGGCTCGCCGGTAGTCCCTCCCCCACGTCGGGATCGTTGTACCGCCGCGGGGCGACGTCGTTCGGCCCCGACGGATAGAACAGCGACGCCAGCGCCTGGAGCTGTCCCCGGCCGACGCCGAGTTCGAACTGGCCGCCGCCGTATAACCGGATGTCTCGTTGCTGGCAGTACTCGATCGTCTCGAGGACGGACTCGAGCGAACCGAACCGGGAGGGCTTGATGTTGAGCCAGCGGGGCTCCCACGGCAGGTCCTCGACGTCCGCGAGGCCGTGGATCGGGGCGTCCCACGACACACGCGACCGCGCGTCCGGATCGTCGAACACCGGCTCCGTCTCGTCCTCGAGCGCCGGATCCTCCAAAACGGCGTCGGGGAGCCGCGCGACGAGCAGCCGGTAGAGGTCGGGGTCGGCCTCCACGTCGACTTCGGTGCCGTGGTACTGGCCCTTCAGATCGAGGATACGAACCGCGTCAGTTTCGGCGAGTTCGTCGACCAGGTCGCGGTCCCAGTCGGGAGTCGGATCGAGTTTGAACTCGAGGTCGGGCACCTGTTCCCGCAGCGCCTCGAGTCGATCGGTCGTCGGCGGCTCGCCCAGGCGGGTGCTAGCGACGAATCGGACGGGTTCGTAGTCGGTCTCGAGGGCGCTCGCCAGATCCGTCCCCGCCTGCCGGAGCGCCAGGTCGAGGGCGGCGCTCTCTACCCCCCAGCGCCGGTAGTTCCGGAACACCTCGCGGTCGGGTGCGCCGCCCGGAAAACAGTCGAGCGAGCCGACGTGTTCGGAGAAGGAAGCGAGCGTGTACTCCCCCGTGAGATCCGGCAGTCCCGTCTCGGCCAGCGCGTCGTGATCCTCGGTGTCGTAGGTGACGTCCTCGCCGATTCCGGTGACCGTCCCACTGTCCTCTCCGGCGGGGCCGGAAAGCGAAATCTCGGTCGTCGCGCGGGTGAACCCGCTCGAGGTCTCGCGCTCGAGGCAGTCGGTCGAAACGGCGTCGATCGTGACGGGCAACTCCAGAAGCCGGTCCATACGTCCCACTCGCGGGCGACCCGAAAAAGCGTTCGTCTCCGTGAGCCCTACCGCGCGGTCGTCGAAAACTCCTCGAGCAGCGCCTCACAGAACGCGGAGAGGTCGTCCGGGGTACGGCTGGTGATGATCTCGCCGTCGACGATCACCTCGTCGTCGTGCCAGTCGCCGCCGGCGTTCTCGATGTCGGTCCGCAAACTCGGATACGAGGTCAGGCGGCGGCCGGCGATCACGTCCGCCTCGACGAGCAGCCACGGCCCATGACAGATCGCGCCGGCCGGCATCCCGTCGACGACGTGTTCGCGCAGGAGTTCGACCGCGTCCTCGTCGGTCCGGAGCGTGTCCGCGCCGACCGTGCCGCCCGGAATCACCAGCGCGTCGTACTCGCCGGCCGAAACCTCCGAGAAGGTTTTCTCGATCTCGTACCCGTCGCTCCACTCGAGATCGTTGTTGACAGTCCGTGCCTCGCCCGTCTCGCTGCCGAGCACCTCGACGGTGGCGCCGGCGTCGGTCAGGGCGTCCCGCGGTTCGGTGAACTCGACCTCTTCGGTGCCCTCCGGGGCGAGAAAGAGGCCGACCGTTACGCCCTCGAGATCGGTGTCGAGCTGTGACATCGAACGGAGCCACCACGGACGCGCGCAGAAAAGTTCCACTTGCCTGTGCACACCGGAGCCACAGCGCCTCGAGAGCGCGCTGCGTCGACCGGGGTCACTTCTGCTCGCGTCGCTGCCGGAGGTTCTGTCTGGTGAACTGGGGCTTCGTTCGGATCGAGCGGGGCTTGCGGAACGACCGGTAGAGTTGGACGGTGACCACCGCCGAGAACACCGCGGCGACGACCGACGCCTCGGGTGCCTGGAGCGCGTACAGCACGCCCATCGAGAACAACGACATCGTCAGCAACATCCCGTACACCAGCCGTTTGGCGAGTTTGGCGAACACGTCTTCGGAGTCCTCGACGCCGATGCGGACGAACATGTCGTCGCGGTCGAGTCGATCCAGCGAGCGCTCGGCCTTCGCGGGAAGCCGAACCGCCGACTCCGCGGAGTGGCGGACCTGCTGGCCGGTCTCCTCTATGTAGCGCTGGATCGACTCCTCGCGGTAGCCCTGCTCGGTGAGGTAGTCCGTCGCGGTCGCGATGAAGTCGAAGTCGGGATCGAGGGTGACACAGACCCCCTCGACGACGGTCGCGACCCGCAGGACGAGCGCGAGGTTCGCGGGCAGTCGGAACGGGAACTCGTAGATCGAGTCCTCGATCTGACCGACGATCTGCTGGACCCGGTACTGTTCGATATCCTCGCCGCGGGCGTCCTGGATCGCGAGTTCCATCACGTCGGACATCACCGCCCGGTCGGCCTCGGGGCTCAGGGTGCCGATCTCGATCAGGGCGTCGAGGATCGCGTCGATATCCTGGTTCGCGACCGCCACGTAGAACTCGACGATCTTGTCCTGGACGAACGAATCGACCCGCCCGGACATCCCGAAGTCGTAGAAGATGATCGTCCCGTCGTCGGCCACCGCCAGGTTTCCGGGGTGGGGATCGGCGTGGAAGACGCCGTCATCAATGATCATCTGGAGGTACGACCGCTGGAGGTTCTCGGCGACTCGCTCGCGGTCGATATCCTTCCGGTCGAGTTCGTCGACCTGGTTGATCTTCGTCCCGCCGAGGTACTCCATCGTGAGCACTCGCTCGCTCGAGTGGGTGTCGATCACCGCCGGAATCGCAAAGCGGTCGTCGCCCGCGAAGTTCGCCCGGATCTCCGTGAGCATCGTCGCCTCGCGCTCGTAATCCATTTCCTCGCGGATCGTCTTCGCGAACTCGTCGGCGAGGTTCTCGAGCGAAAACGACCGGGATTCGTCGACGAACCACATCAGGATCGGCATCGACCACCGGATCACCCGGAGATCGGCCTCGACGAGCGTCTCGATGCCCGGCCGGCGGATCTTGACGGCGACCTCGGTGGTGCTGCCGTTGGCCAGCGGATCCCCCGCTTCGGACGCTGTCGGGGCCGTCTCCGCCGCCCCAGCGGCGACCGTCGCCCGGTAGACCTGGCCCAGGCTCGCGCCGCTGATCGCCGTCTCGTCGAACCGCTCGAAGCGCTCCTCGAGCGGGCCCAGCTCTTCCTCGAGAACCTCCCTCGCGTCCGCCCAGTCCGCAGGCGGCACCTCGTCCTGAAGCGCCGAGAGCACCTCGACGTACTGCGGGGGGAGGATGTCCGGCCGCGTCGAGAGCAGTTGGCCGAGTTTGATGAACGTCGGCCCGAGCGTCAGCAGCGACTCGAGTAACACCTCCGCGCGGTGGCGGTGAGTTTCGGGGTCGACGCGACGGGACCGGCCGAACAGCAGGAACCGCCGCCGGTCACGCGCGTACGCCCACAACAGCGGCAGGAACTGCCACGCGACGACGAGAAACCGCCGGTACGCGCGGAGAAGTGCCAGACGTAGTCACCCCGAGTTAGGCGGCCTCGTCGGTGTCTTCTGTGCGCCCCTCGTTCGCTCGCTCGGGGCTCGTGTCCTCTGCCACGGGGGAGACGTCCTCGGGGTCGATCGCGCTCCCCCGGTCGCCGTCGGTTTCCTCGTCGACGATCTCGATCGGCGTCTCCTCGGCCGCCGTCCGCTTCGGAAGCCGGAGTTCGAGGACACCCCGGTCGACCGACGCCTCGGCGTCTGATTCGGTTGCGTCCGACGGCAGCGGAAGCTCCGCGTCGAGAAACAGCGAGCGGTTCTCCTCGAGATAGCGGTACTCGCGGGAGAGGTCCTTCTCCCGTCGCGCCTCGATGGAGATCTGGCCGCCCTCGACGGTGACGTCGAGCGTCTCCGCGGAAACGCCCGGTACGTCGAGAACGAGGAGATACGCCTCGTCGCTCTCGAGGTAATCGAAGAACACGGAGTCGGAAAGGTCCCGCAACGCGTGACGGAGCGCAGACATAGGTATACGTTCGAACGCCGATACGAAAAAGGCCGCGGTAGCGGTCGGTCGCTCCTCGAGTCAGACCACCACCAGCGCGGCGAGCGCTGCGAACACCGCCCCGCCAATGATCGCGCCGATACCGAGCGCCGCGGCCCGCAGACCGAGGCCGCGTTCGTCCCGATCAGAGATCACGAACGGGTAGCCGAAGAGACGGTGGCGAAGCCGAACCAGCCGATCCGGCGCGAACGCCGCCTCGCCGACGCCGACGGTGGCGTTCACCTGCCCCGTCTCCGTCGAGACGGTCGTGTCGTGTCGGGCCGTGCCGAGCACGTGGACCGGCTCTTCGACGTCGAGCCGTCGCTCGAGAAACCGTCGATCCTTCCCGGTGCGAAGCTCGAACAGCCGGAGGTCGATCGAGGAGTCCTGACAGTCGACGTCCTCGTTGTGGTCGATAAAGCGCCGGATCGTCGCCGGCGGCGTCGTTCCGCCGTTGACTTTGATTCGATCCTCCGAGGTGAGTCGAAAGTCAGCCCCCGGGGGTTCGACCAGCACGCTTCCGCTGTCGTCTGCGAGCCGGAACGGAGCGGACTGTTCGCCCGACGCAATGGTCGTCCAGGAGGTGCCGTGTTTGGAGTTTCGCTCCTCCTCGACGGCGTACTCGTAGGCGACACACGGCGTCTCGGTGAACGGCGACCGGAGCACGCCGCCGGCCGGGGAGACGGTGCCGCGAAGTTCGATCGAGCCGCCGTTTGGCGCGTCGAGGACGGCGTCGGGTCGCGACCGGAGGACGTGGTTCGCCAGTTGGAGTTCGCGAACCCCGTAGGCGAACGCGAGCAGACAGACCAGCGTGGCGAGAACAAGCCCGCCGAGGACGAACGGGTTCGGAAAGGCGAGGGCCATACGGGCGGTTGCTCGCTCGAGAGATATATACGCACCGACAGCTTCGGCCGGGAGACGAACAAGCGACCGGCACGGACCCGACCGCTTTTAGGCGCCGCCGACCGGATTCGATGTATGGACGGAGCCGATCGGGACCGCAAGCACGCCGGGTTCAAAGCTCGAACGCGGGTCGACGACGCACGCGAAACGCTCCGCGAGGCGGTCGCCGCCCTCGAGTCGGACCGACCGACGAAACGAGTTCCCGTCGCCGAGGCCGACGGGCGGGTGCTCGCCGAGGACGTGACCGCGACGCGGAACGTCCCCCACTACGAGCGCGCGGCGATGGACGGCTACGCCGTTCGGGCACGGGACACGTTCGGCGCGACCGGACGCTCGCCGGCCGTGTTGCGAGAAGCCGACGGCGAGGAGGTGGTCCCCGAAACCGCAGTGCGGGTCCACACCGGGAGCGATCTTCCACCGGGTGCCGACGCCGTCGTCATGATCGAACACGTCGAGACGTTCGGGGGCGACCTCGAGGTCGAAGACGCTGTCGCCGAAGGGGAGAACGTCGCACCGGTGGGCGAGGACGTCGAGGCCGGCCAGGAACTGTACGAAGCGGGCCACCGCCTGCGCCCCTCCGATCTCGGCCTGTTGCGGTCGGTCGGCCTCGAGGACGTCGCCGTCGCCGCCCGCCCCGACGTCGCCGTGATCCCCACCGGCGAGGAGCTGGTTCACGCCGAGCCCGAGCCGGGCCAGGTGATCGAAACCAACGGCCTCACCGTCTCGCGGCTGGTCGAGCGATGGGGCGCCGACGCGGTTCACCGAGAGATCGTTACCGACGACCCCGACGCGCTCCGGACGGCCCTCGAGCGCGACCTCGAAAAGGACGTGATCGTGACGACCGGCGGCTCCTCGGTCGGCCAGCGGGACCTTCTGCCGGAGGTGATCGACGACCTCGGAGACGTGCTCGTCCACGGCGTCGCGCTCAAACCCGGCCACCCCGTCGCGCTCGGGATCGTCGAGGATACGCCGGTGATCGCCCTGCCGGGCTACCCCGTCGCCTGCATCATCAACGCGGTGCAGTTCCTCCGGCCCGTCCTCGCGTGGCTCCAGGGGACCGAGCCGACCGACCACCCCGCAGTCGACGCCCGCCTCGAGCGCAAAATCCCGAGCGAGCCCGGCACCCGGACGTTCGCGCGGGTGCGCCTCGAGGAACGCGAGGGCGGCCTCGAAGACGGCGAGCCCGCCTACCGGGCGACTCCGACCCGGGCCAGCGGGTCGGGCGTGCTCTCGAGCGTCGCCCTCGCCGACGGCTGGGTCGTCGTCGACGAGCCCCGCGAGGGGATGCCGGCGGGAGAGACGGTTGCAGTGGAAGACTGGGAATCCTGGCCGTAAGTCGAGCGGATCGGTGGACGTTTTGCGATCCCTATCCGAAGGAACCGTATGGACCGCAAGGAGTTTCGCGACCTCGCCACCCCCGAGGAGGCACGGGAGGCGATCCGGTCGCTGTCGCTCGAGGGCGGTATCGACCGCGTCTCGCTTTCGGAGGCCCGCGGCAGGGTACTCGTTACGCGAATCGACGCCGAGCGCGACGTTCCCGGCTTCGACCGGGCCAGCCTCGACGGCTACGCGCTGCGGGCGCGGGACACGTTCGGCGCCGACGAGGCGGATCCCGCGACCCTCGAGTTGACCGGAGAGGTGCACGCGGGCGAAGAGCCCGCAGTCGAGGTCGGCGAGGGCGAGGCCGTCGAGATCTCGACCGGCGCGGTGATGCCGCCGGGCGCGGACGCGATGGTTCCCGTCGAACGAACCGACGCGAGCGGGGACGAGGTGTTGATCAGAACCGCCGTCGCCCCCGGCGACAACGTCATGTTCGCCGGTGCGGACGTGGCCGCGGGCGAGCGCGCCCTCGGCCCCGGTACCCGTATCACTCCCCGCGAGATCGGCCTGCTTTCGGCGCTCGGAGTCGAGGAGGTACCCGTTCGAGCGCGCCCTCGAGTCGGCATCGTCTCGACGGGCGACGAACTGGTTCGACCCGGAAACGAAATCGACGACGCCCGCGGCGAAATCTACGACGTCAACAGCTATACGATCGCAGCGGGCGTCGAGGACGCCGGCGGCGAAGCGGTGCTCTACCCCCACGCCGGCGACGACCAGGCCGAGATGGAACGCGTGCTCAGGGAGGCCGCCGACGAGTGCGACCTCGTGCTCTCCTCGGGGTCGACCAGCGCCAGCGCCGTCGACGTCATCTACCGGGTGATCGAGGAGCGCGGCGAACTGCTGCTCCACGGAGTGAGCGTCAAACCCGGCAAGCCGATGCTCGTGGGCCGGCTCGAGGGGGGCGACTCGAGTTCCCCGAACTCGGCGTACGTTGGCCTCCCCGGCTACCCCGTCTCGGCGATGATGGTGTTTCGAACCTTCGTCGCGCCGGCGATCCGAGAGGCCGCCGGGGTTCCGGAACCCGCGTCGGCGACCGTCGAGGGCGCGATGGCGGTCCAGAGCCGCTCCGAGCAGGGCCGCCTCCGACTCATGCCGGTCGGGATCACGATCGATGGCGCGGGCAAGACGCTCGTCTACCCAGTCGACAAGGGCAGTGGCGCGACGACCAGCCTCGCCCGCGCCGACGGCGTCGTCGAGGTTCACCCCGACACAGACTACCTCGAGGCCGGCGAGTCGGTGACGGTGACGCTGTTCTCCCCGGATGTCCGGCCGCCGACGCTTCTCGGCGTCGGCGAGGACGATCCGACCCTCTCGCGGCTGCTCGATCGCCTCGAGCACCCGCGCTACCTTTCGGTCGGCTCCCGGCCCGCGCTCCGACGACTTCGCGAGGGCGTTCCCGACGTGGCCGTCGTCGCAGGGCCACTGGAGGCGGAGGTGGAGGCGACGACTCTGGGCGAGTGGTCCCGGGAGTGGGGGCTGGTCGTTCCCGCCGGCAACCCGGCCGAAATCGAGGGACTCGAGGACCTGGTCGATCGCGAGCTTCGGTTCTGCAACCGGACGACCGACTCGGGACTGCGCTCGAGTCTCGGCGGCGTCGTCGCCGATCTCGCCGACAGCCGGGGGGTCGACCGCCACGAGATCGTCGAGTCGATCGACGGCTTCGGACTGGCGCGGCGCGCCCACGAGAGTCCCGCCCGTGCGGTAATCGACGGCACCGTCGACGCGGGGCTCGGGCTGCGCGCGACGGCCGACGCGCTCGATCTCGGCTTCGTCCCGCTGGGAACCGAATCGGTGCGCGTGCTCGCGAACACCGACCGGAGCGGAAAGGAGAGCGTCCGCGAACTGGCGGCGGCACTCGAGGAGGTTCCGTCGCTCTCAGATGACGTATAGCCGTCGGAGACAGTCCGAAACCCCGAAGTAGCGATTTTACGTCTCCGCGGTGTACGTCCGGTAATGTCGACATTGGCCGAGTTCCGGCTTCCGGCGGCGGACACTGTTCTGGCACGTACGTTCGAGCGCCTCCCGGAAGCGGCGTTCGAACTCGAGTCGTCCGTCTCGAAAACGCTTCCCTGTCTGTGGGTTTCGGGCGTCGACGCCGACGCGGCCGAAACCGCCTTCGACGCCGATCCGTCGGTGGACGGCTACGAGTTACTGGTCGACGCCGACGACCGGCTCCTGTACGACCTCGAGTTCGTCGACTGCGAGTCACTCTCCGAGGAACTGCTCGCCGACGGCGGAGCATTGCTCGACGTACACGGCGCGGAGAACCACTGGCAGATCAGGATGCGGTTTCGAAACCGCGACCAGCTCTGTCGGACCCACGACCGCCTCGTCGATCGGGGGATTAACGCGGACCTGCGGCGGGTCACCGACGTGACGGCCACCACAACTACGAACTCCCGGCTCACGCCCGAACAGCAGGAGGCGCTCGCAGCCGCGCTCGAGCAGGGGTACTTCGAAATTCCGAGACGGATCTCGATGGAGGAGTTGGCGCACGACCTGGGGATCTCCCACCAGGCGCTCTCAGAGCGGCTGCGACGTGCCTACGAGACCCTCGTCGACGCGGAACTACAGCCTGCAGACGGTTAGTGGGCGTCGACAGGCGGTGACGACTCGAGGGCGGCGAGTTCGTCGAACGACGTGATACGGTAGTCACCGAGCACGCAGCGGCCGCGGCGTTCGGGGCCGACCCGTTCGATGTGGATGGCGTCGAGGCCGGCGTTCCAGGCCGCACCCACGTCGTTCGAGCCGTCGCCGGCGAGGACGCCCCGGTGACCGTTTCCGGCGACCCCGAGTCCAGACATCACCTGCTCGACGGGCGTCGGGTCGGGTTTCCAGCCGGTTTCGTCGGTACAACAGAGAATCACGTCGAACCAGTCGCGGATGTCGACGGTGTCGAGCACCGGATCGGCGAGGAACTGCTGGCAGTGGGTGACGAGGCCCACGGGAGCGTCGAGGTCGGCGACGAAGGCGGCGTCCTCGTGCAGGTACGTCTGCTCGGCGCGAACGAGCGGCTCCTCCTCGGCGTGAAACGCATCCCAGAACGGCTCCGGCTCGAGGCCCCACTCGCGGAGCTGGTGGTTTCGGGAGCCGGTGAGTCCGTTCCAGAGAACGTCCGCCTGCTGGTCGGTAAAGCGGTAGCCGAGCCGGTCGCCCACCCGGTCGAACACCTCGCGGGTGTACGACCACTCGACGTCGACCAGCGTCCCGTCGAGGTCGAACAGCCAGAAATCGTACTCGGAGACCATTGGGGACCCTCGAGTAGGACGTTCTCGAGTAAGTGTCTGTCGACTACAGAACGGTACGCTCGGGCGGGAGCCGTCGACGTCGAATCGGGATCAGTAGCGCACCAGATCAAAAGTCGGGTGTGAGGAGACTGTCACGCGCCGTACTCGCTACCGCGCTCAGGTGGTGTGGGGGAGGGCGGTAGCGTTCCGGCGGCTACGAGTGACCTCCGATACGTATTGAACCGTGCAGACCCTTCCGGCCGAATTACACAGAATTTACCAGAATTAAACAGAATGTATTCAAATAAATACTGAATCGGGGTAGTGTTCGTCGTAGTCGCTCGACACAGCTACCCGGTTTTCGGACGACCGAAGCGTCGGCTACCGCCTCGGGATCGGTCGGACGGATCACGCTTCGTCGAGATCGACCTCGAGTCTCGAGGCGAGGTACTTCGAGAGCACCTGTGAGACGTTGTCGGCCTTGAACGCGCCCAGATCGGCCGCGATCTCGGTTTTCAGCGCCTCGAGGTACTCCTCGTCCGTGTGAAGTCCGCGGAACTCGACGGTTTCGACCGCGAACCCGGGGCCGAGTTTCTCCGAGATGAGCCGTCGAACGTGGGCCTCGTCACCGATCTCGCCCCGCCAGAGGGCGTCCCGGAAGAAGCGCCACCCCTCCGAGCCGGGCTCGGCCGCCTCGAGCAGACAGCGTCGCTCGACGGTGGAGGGCTCGAGGGAGACGCCGGGCTCGCGGGCCTCGAGGCCGAGTTCGACCCAGAAAGCGTATCGAGCGCGCACGTCAGGCGTTCTGCTCGGCCTCGATCAGTTCGGCCATCTCGATATCCTTGTCCGTGATCCCGCCCTCTTCGTGGCTGGTGAGCCGGATCTCGACTTCCTCGTAGCGGATGACGATCTCGGGATGGTGGTACTGCGCCTCGGCGATCTCGCCGACCATCTGGGCGAAGTTCACGCCGTGGAGGTAGTCGTCGAACTCGTAGACTCGGACGATCTCCTCCCCGTCTCGGTCCCACTCCTCGGGCAATTGTGTCTCGATCTCGTCGTTGGAAAGTAGATCCGCCATGTGGCCTCGAACGCAAGCCAGTGAAATAACGATTGTGTCCGACGGAGTCGTCGCCGGTCCCCCGAACGCCGAACCGGCCGGAATCGGGATCGAACCGGAGCGGCCGCATCCACGACGCCACTACTTTCACTTTCACTCCGAGGACGGCTCGCCCCTTTATGCGTGCGACGAGAAGGGGGAGAATGCGGCCCCAGGGTTGCGACGCGCACCCGTTCGAGTACCGACGGTATCTGCTGGCTGTCGCCTCGAATTCCCTGTCACCACCGTTTCGATGCCACGCGAGGCGTCGAAACTATAGTAGCCACTGAAAGTCAGTGCGCACCTGATCGCACGACGGCTGTGCGATCAGGTGTGAATCGTTTCAGTTGTTATACTATACCACCACCATCGGGGTGCCGTCTCGACGCGTTGCTGTTCTACTCGAGAGTGCAACCGACCGACACTGACTCGAGAACCGTTAATCGTCGTCGGTGGCGCTGATCGGAACGTCGTCGACGCCCGTCTCCGAGAGCGAGACCAGCGACTCCGGTCCGAACTCGGGATCGAACAGCTGTAACGCCGTGTTGATCGTCTCCCAGTCGTCCTCGGCGGCGGCCTCGCGCAGGCTCTTGGTCGGCGGCGCGAGCAGCTGTCCCACGAGGGCGTCGGCCATCGACCGGACGATCTCTCGCTGTTCAGCCGAGAACTCGGCGCCCTCGAGACGGGAGAAGGCGGTTTCGAGTTCGCGGCCCTTCACCCGCTCTGCGGACTCGTACATCGCCGCGATCACCTCGTCGGCGCGGGCGCGTTTGTACTGGTCGCGGAGCAGGTCGAACTCGCGGTCGACCATCGCCTCGACCTCTCGGGCGGCGTCGGCGCGCTGCTCGCGGGTTTCGGCGGTGATCGTCTCGAGGTCGTCGAGATCGTAAACGGTGACGTCGGACAGTGAGGCGGCCGTCGGACAGACGTCCCGTGGCTGGCCGAGGTCGACGACGACCTGTTCGCGCTCGCCGAGGTGGGAGGCGTCGACGACCGGTTCGTCGCTGCCGGTGGCCGCGACCACGACGTCCGCACGGGGGGTAACGGTCCGCAGCCCACCGAGGGGGACTGCGTCGCCGTCGACTGCGAACTCGGAGACGAGGTGGTCGGCGTGGGGGATCGTTCGGTTAGCGACGACCAGTTCGGTGACGCCGGCGTCGACGAGGCTGCGAGCCGCGAGCCGCCCCATCTCGCCGGCGCCGACGACGAGTGCGGTGGCACCCTCGAGATCGATCTCCCGCTCGACCATCCTGGTCGCCGCGGAGCCGAGCGAGACGACGCCGTCGTTGATCCCCGTTTCGGTGCGGGCGCGTTCGCCCACGTGGATCGCCTTGGTGACGGCGGCCTCGAGCAGGTGGCCGATGGCGCCGACGCCGCGGGCGTCTTCGTAGGCGGTGCGGACCTGGCCGATGATCTGGTCCTCGCCGAGAACGACCGATTCGAGGCCGGTCGCCACGCGAAGCAGGTGCTTGAGGCTCTCATCGTGGCCCGTCTCGACGAGTGCGTCGTCGTCGACGCCGGCGAAGAACTCCTCGAGTATCGCCCGGCCGACGGCCGGGTCTGCGGTGACGACGTACGCTTCGACGCGGTTGCACGTCGAGAGGACGAACGCCTCCTCGACGGGTCCCCGTCCCAGCAGCGCCGACACGCCGGTGCGCTGGCTGTCGGGGCTCGCAGCGGCGAGATCGTCGACGCCGCCGCTCTCGTGGGTCACTCGTGCGCCGGTGACGATGCCGGCGTGCATCACGACATACCACCGCCGGTCGAGCCTTCTTCGGCGAGCACGTCCTCGATCACTTGTCGGGCATTGGCCGTACCCGTACGTAAACCTGTCCAAATGTCGGGGGCGTTGACCACCTCGGTGACGATCTCGCGGCGACGCGCCGGCGGCACCGCCTGCGATTTGAGTTCGGCCCGCAGCGCCGCCAGCAGGCCGGCCATCTCGCCGGCCCCCTCGAGGTCGGTCTCGAGTTCCTGGCGGAGATGCTTGCTGAGAACGGGCGCCTGCCCGCCGGTCGAAACCGAGACGACGACGGGCTCCTCGCGAACCGTCGCCGGGACGACGACGCTCCCCGGCTCGCGGTCGCCGGCCCGATCCGCCCGGTTGACCAGCACGCTGCGGTCGCGCGCCGCGGTGACGACCGCGTCGTTGACCGCCTCGTCGTCCGTCGCTGCGACGACCAGCGTGGGGGCGAGGCGCTCGAGCCACTCGCCGACTGCGACGGGGTCGGCCTCGAGGGCGGCCCTGACGAGGTCGGCGTCGCCGAACTCGTCGTCCGCGAACTCGGGACTCACGACGACGACCTCGGCCTCTCGGGCGAACCGCCGAGCCTTCCGAGCGCCGACGGGGCCGCCGCCGACGACGAGCACCGTCGCGTTCGTGAAGTCGTGAAGCAGGGGTATCATGGAGGTGAGGGATGTGGGATCGCGTCAGCGCGCTTCGGTGTTGGCGTCGGCGCGTTCGGCCAGTCGGATTCCGGTCTTCTTCAGGATCTGGCTCGAGAACAGCGTGTCCCAGTCGTCGTCGCCGACGTCCCAGTGTTCGGCCATCGTCTCGCGGACCTGCTCGACCCGGCGGTCGCTCTCGGCCTCGCTGCGGCCGTGGGTCATCGCGAAGACGTTGTACGGCCAGACCCCCTCGTGGCGTGGCCGCTCGTAGCAGTGGGTGACGAACGGGAGCGAGGCGACCTCCGGGCCGACCTCGCTCACGAGGTCGTCGGGGACGTTCCAGACCGTCATTCCGTTCTCGGTGTAGCCCAGCGCGTAGTGGTTGGGGATCACGCCCACCCGGCGGATCTTCCCCTCGAGATCGAACCGCTCGATCGTCTCGAGCACCCACTCGCGGTCCTGGCCGATCGCGTCAGCGATGTCCGCGTACGGCGTCGCCGTGAGCGGAAAGCCGTCCTGGATCTCGAGCACCAGATCCCGTTCGGCGGGAGTGAGCGTCGACTCACCGTCGGGGGAAACGTCGGGCCCGAGATGGGAAAGGTCGAGACCGCCCTCGAGCGGGCCGTCGACGTAGAACTTGGCCTCGACGCGGAACTCCCGCCGTTTGGGCAGGTTGTACGTCTCCTGGCCGGTTTCGGCTTCGATCTCGGCGAGCACCTCCTCGACCCGCTCGTCGTCTGCAACGCTCACGACGAACCAGACGTTCAGGTAGGGGTGTTCGCGCTCGTAGTTGTGGGCCACCTCGCGGTGGGCGTTAACCGCCTCGACGACCGCCTCGAACCGGTCTTCGGGGGCGTGCATCGCGACGAGCGTCGCCGCGCCGCCGATCTCCTGGGCGTTGACCAGCGCGCCGAAGCGGGAGAGGACGCCCCGCTCGTCCAGGTCGCGGATCGTCTCGAGCAGTTCCTCGCTCCCGATCTCGACACCCGCATCGCGCATAGCCGCGGCGGCTGGCTCGAACGGCTCGTCGACGACGGGGAATCCACCCTGAAAGGCGTTGACGACGGCTCGCTCACGTTCGGTGAGCGCGGCGTCAGTGTGCATACTCGAGGCTCGGGACCGACGCGACATAAGGGACGCGGGACGGCGTCCCGGCGCCGCCGCACCGGCCGCCGGGGCCGACCGGGCCGGTCGAATGTGAGTTCAATGTGAGTTTTGGACAAAAATTATAAGTACTAGTTTAGCTAGGTACTCACATATGGCTCGAGAGATCCGGATCTCCATCGACGACGACGAGGTGTTCGAGCGGATGAAAGCCCGCAAGCGCGAACTCGACCTGTCCTGGGAGGAAGTGCTCCACCGCGGGCTTCGCCGCGAGGGCGACGGGAGAGGGGGAGGCTACGACGAGCAGCCCCGCCGCGGACGGACACCACCGGACCCGATCAACTCCCCCGGTGCGTTCGCGGAGGACCTGAAACGGCAGATCCAGGGTCAGGTCCGCGATTCGCTGCACGCCTCCCTCGAGCCGACCTGGGAGGAACCCTACAGCCCGGACCCGCTCGGCCGCGACGTTGACACGCTCGAGAGCGCCGAGGACGCCGTGCTGGTCTTCGACTTTCTGGGCGACGACGCAGCCGAGACGGCCACACAGATCCCGCTCCGCGTCACCCTCGAGGCCGGCGCGGACGGGCTCGCGGCCGAGGTGATCGCCGTCCGCCAGGGGAAAGGCGTCGCCGCGATGAACACGTTCGATCCGGCCGCCCGCCGACGGATCGTCGAGGGACTGGCGACCGGCGAGGTCTCGACCCTCGAGTTCGACGCCGGCGCCGAAACCTACCCGGTCGTCCCGACGCTCGCCTGGAGTCGCGACGGCGACGGGCGGCCGACGGTCGTCGACGTGACGATCGACGAGGTCCGGTTCGATGCCGACTGAACCCGCGGCCGCGGCGGCGCTGTTCGACCTGCTGAGCGACGAGACGCGCCTGCGGATCCTTCGGGAGCTCTACCGCCAGGACCAGGAGCGTGCAGACGAGCCGGGACTATCGTTCTCCGCGCTCGGCGCTCGCGTCGGCGTCGACGACACCGGCCGGTTCAACTACCACCTCGGCCGCCTGCGGGGATCGCTCGTCGAAAAACGGGAGAGCCGCTACGTACTGACCCCGCTGGGCGCTCGTCTCGGCGCGTTCGTCCTCGAGTCGGACGCCGCGAGCGAGCGGCTCGAGCCAACCTCGTCGTGACCGCGCGGACTCAGCCTTCGACGCCCGTCACGTCGAAGCCGAGGTCGCGGATCTCCTCGAGGATCGCCTCGTGATCGGCGTTCGCCTCGTAGTAGATCACGATGTCGAAGCTCCCCTCTCGGAGCAGTTGCTGGCACTCCCAGACGAACTCCTCGTCCTCGAGCGTGAGTCCCTGGTGCTGATTCGAGGAGAAGTCGGTGTCGTCGTTGCCGGAGTAGACGTAGCAGTCCTGCGGGTCGTGACCCGCGTGCTCGGCGATGATGTCGCCGACGTCGATCGTCGCCTGCATCATCCGGACGTCCTCGTTGCCCCCGTACTCGGTGTGGACGACCGCCCCGTTGAGTTCGATCTCGCCCGGCTCGAGCAGCGCCTTCGTCCGCCGGTAGAGGTCGTCGTCGATCGTGTCTGCCATCGCTCGAACCGAGGCCGCCCGGACGGATAGCCGTCACGATTCGTTGGCTCTCTCGATTCTCTGACAGTCCGAACACACAAGACACATAGTGTTCGGTACAGTCTGCTGTGATGATGACCGGGTGGTTCCGCCGGCGCGTCGGAGACGCTTACGAGCAGTTGCTCTCCCGAGAGGTCGCCGGTGCACCGACCCACGTCGCCGTGATCCAGGACGGAAACAGGCGCTACGCCCGGAAGAACGGTGCCGAGGCCACCGATGGCCACCACGCCGGCGCCGAGACGACCGAGCAGGTCCTCGAGTGGTGCCAGGAGATCGGCGTCGAGGAGCTCACCCTCTATGCGTTCTCGACGGAGAACTTCAACCGCCCGCCCGAGGAGCGCGAGGCGCTGTTCGACCTGCTCTGTCGAAAGCTTCGGGAGTTCGCCGACGCCGAAAAGGTTCACGACAACGAGGTCTGTATTCGGGTGATCGGCGACATCGACCGGCTCCCGGAGCGAGTCCAGGACGTCATCGAGTACGCCGAGGACCGCACCCGCGACTACGATCGGTTCGTTCTCAACGTCGCCCTCGCCTACGGCGGCCGGTCGGAATTGCTCTGTGCCGCCCGCAGCGTTGCTCGCGACGTCGAGGCGGGCGAACTCGAACCCGAGGAGGTCGACGTCGAAACCGTCGAAGAGCGGCTGTACGACCAGCCGGTGCGGGACGTCGACCTGATCATCCGGACCGGGGGCGACGAGCGGACCTCGAACTTCCTGCCCTGGCACGCAAACGGCAACGAGGCCGCCGTCTTCTTCTGTACGCCCTACTGGCCGGAGTTCTCGAAGGCCGACTTCCTGCGGGGAATCCGGACCTACGAGTCACGGGAGGCGTCGTGGCGCCGGACCCGGGCCCGCCGGGCGATCGCGCTGCTTGGTGCCGTACGCGACCGCGAACTCACCGAGGCGCGGGCCATCGTCGACCGGTTCCGCGACTCGCTGCCGACCGGCGAGCGCCCGGACGACGACGAACTCGAGTCAGGAAGTCAGGCGGCTGACTGACCGAGAACGGTCAGATTGTGGCGGCCGGTCCTCACTCGCCGAAACGCCGCGATCGGTTACAGAACTCGAGGACCGCCCGGAGAAAGTCCCGTTCGCGGAAGTCCCGCCAGTTGACGTCGGTGAAGTAGAGTTCCGAGTACACCGACTGCCAGATCATGAAATCCGAGAGCCGCTCGGCGCCGGTCTTGATCACCAGATCCGGTTCGGCGGGAAAGACGAGGTGGCGCTCGACGCGGTCGTCGTCGATCTCGGACGGCGCGAGTTCGCCGGCCTCGACGCGCTCTGCGAGGGTTCGGATGGCGCTGGTGAACTCGTGTTTCCCGCCGAGGCCGATACCGATCTGGATCGGCCCCTCAGCCTGCGTCACGTCCTCCGGACTGCGGACGACCACCGCACGGGGTGCGTCGAGCTCCTCGAGCTCTCGTCGCAGGGTCGGCACTGCCGCCGTGTCCAGTACGCTGACGTAGACGGTGACCCGAGAGGCGTGCTCGAACGCCCAGTCGAAAAAGTCGGTGAGCGTCTCGTATGCACCCTGCTCCAGGAGGTCGCGCTCGGTGATGACGAGTGCGACGTGATCCGGCGGCGTCCCGTCGTGGCGGCGAATTCGGAGGGCGAGATAGCGTTCGTACAGACCCACGGAGGAGAGTTCCGGAGCCGGCGTCATACCCGTTACGAGTTTCGGTGGCGGTCCCGTCGTGACTGTCCTCGCCCCGGAAGCGAGCCGTCGAACCGCCAGTCGGCGGCAGGGATGCGGGTTCAAGAACGTTAAAGTGATCACCACAGAAAGGAGACGATATCGTGACCACACCCGTTCGGCGAGCAGGTGCGTTTGCCGCGCTCTGTCTCCTCTCGCTCGCCGTTCCGCTGATCGGCCCGGTCGCAGCGGTGCCGATCGCCGCCGTCCTGCTGGCGGGAGCGTTCGTCATCACCGACGGCCCGGTGTTCGATCTCTTCGCCTACCCCGGCGACTACAAGGATCAGCGCCTCTACGGGCTGTTGACGTTCGTCCTGGCCGGGATCGCGCTCGGACTCGTCGCCGTCAACTCCACGATGTCGCTCTCGCTGTTCGTCGGCGCCGTCTTGCTGGTCGGCTACGGCAACCTCACCGAGCAACTCGCTCGCGCCCGGGTCGACGGACCAGCCATCCAGGCGGCGGCGTTCGCCACCGGCGGTGCGCTCGCCGCCGTCGCCGGACAGCTACTCGCGGACGCGATCGCGGGGACTACCACTGCGTTTCCGGCGGTCGTCTTCCTCGCCGTGAGCGGCGCCCTGCTGGCCGCGCTGTTGCGGGATATGCTGATCAGCTACGACGACCCGATCATCATGCTGTTCGTCGGGCTCCTGTTGTGGCTGCTCGCCGAACTCGAGCCGGCGCTCACCGTCTCCGGAATCGCCGTCGCACTCGCGATCACGCTCGCGATCGGCTACGCCTCCTACGCGCTGGCGGCCGCCTCCGTCGCCGGGATGCTCACCGGCGTCTTGCTCGCCCTGCTGACGATCGTTCTCGGCGGCTACAGCTGGTTCGTCGTCCTGATCGCCTTCTTCGCCATCGGCAGCCTCTCGACGAAGTTCCGCTACGACGAGAAGGCCGAGCGCGGAATCGCCGAGGACAACGACGGCGCCCGCGGAACCGGCAACGTCCTCGGCAACGCCGCCGTCGCGCTCATCGCCGTCCTCGGCTACGCCGCCAGCTCGAGCCAGCTGCTCGCCGTCGATCCGGACCTCTTTCTGTTCGCTTTCGCGGGCTCGCTCGCGACCGCACTCTCGGATACCCTCTCGAGCGAGATCGGCGGCGTCTTCGATCAGCCGCGGCTCATCACGACCTTCGAGCCCGTCGAACCCGGCACCGACGGCGGCGTCACCTGGCAGGGCGAGGTCGCCGGCGCCGCCGGCGCGCTCGTCGTCGCCGCCCTCTCGGTCGCCCTCTTCGATTCAGTGGGGATCGGCGGCGGTGCGGTGATCGTCACCGCCGGCATCGTCGGTATGACCGTCGACAGTCTGCTGGGCGCGACGCTCGAGGGATCGATGCTCGGCAATCAGGGAGTGAACTTCCTCGCGACGCTGTCGGGGGCGATCTTCGGCGCCCTCGTCGTGCTCTCGATGGCGGTACTGGGCTAACGGGGGGCGCTCTCTGCGATGTCGTCGATCCCGTACACGCGCACCCCGGTCGGTCGCTTGGTGAACTGGCCGAGCGACCGCGCGACGATCCGCTCGACGCCCCGATCGGCCGCCAGATCCAGCAGGCGCTGGCTCAGAATGCCGTCGAGGAGCACCGTCGTCGGGGCGGGCTCGAGTGCCTCGAGCGTATCGTAGGCCGCGCCGACGCTCTCCTCGGCCAGAACCTCCCCCTCCGCGAGAAATCGAACGCGGTCGGTTCCCGCGCGGATAACGTCGTTCGCGTGATCGTACACCGTCACCGGCTCGGTGTCGTCCTCGTCTGCGGGGTCGTCGGGAGTGACCGCCGGCGTCTCGGTTGCCGCCGGTGACGGCTCGGGGCTGGCGGATTCCGTCCCGGTAGCGGCGTTCGGGGGCGTCGCGTCGGCGCCCGAAGCGTCCGTCGTCACCGTACTCCCGTCGGTGATCGCGACGGCGTCGCGCGGCGTTCCCGATCCGGAAACCGTCTCGTAGGGCGTCTTGTTGCGAAGCGCGGCGAACACCTGGTGGTGATCGAGATCCTCCACCGACGAGCCGCCGGGCGCGAACGCGACGTAGTCGATGTCGCCGACCTGGGAGAGCTCCTCTAAGATGAGGTCACCGCCACGGTCGCCGTCGAGAAACGCCGTCACGGTTCGGTGGTTCGTGAGTTCGGCGACGGCGTCGGGCACGTTCGTCCCCTCGACGGCGATAGCGTTCTTGATGCCGTACTTGAGCAGTGTGAGCACGTCCGAACGCCCCTCGACGACGATGATGGCGTCGCTATCGGTGACCCGGGGTCCCGCGGGGAGCCCCTCGTACTCGGTGATATCCTCGACGCGGACGTGTTCGCGGACCTCCGCTAAGATCTCCTCGGAGGACATCACGCTGTCGTCGAACCCCGTTCGAAGGAGTTCCTTCGCCCGGTCGACGACCTCCTTGCGCTTTGCGGCGCGGACGTCCTCGATCTCGGTCACCTCGAGGTCCGCCCGGCAGGGGCCGACGCGGGTGATGGTCTCGAGGGAGGCGGCGAGCGTGGCGGTTTCGACCTTGTCGAGGCTGGTCGCGATGGTCAGGTGGCCGCTGGAGCTCCCGTTCGTGCTCGTGATTTCGACGTCGATGCGGCCGACCTTCTGTGACTGACGGAGATCGCGAAGATCGAGGTCGTCACCGAGGAGTCCCTCGGTTTGCCCGAAGATCGCGCCGACGACGTCGCTACGCTCGACCACCCCGTTGGCCGTAACGGTCGCGTGAATGAGATATTTCGATGTGTCTTCCATGGGAGATCCGTCCCGGGAGGGGACGAGATGGATGGTACCTGTATACCGTATCGTTGGCCCGTGGAGGGCAAATATCTGTTGACACGCGCGAGGATTCGGGACGGACGTATCAGTAACCCAGATAGCCGGTCGCTCGCCCGACTCGATTCGTGTCACCTGCTCGGAGATCGGGATGCCGTCAGTAGCTGGTTGCCCAGTACCAGTAGACGGTGACGGCGACGAGGACGACCAATCCGCCGAGGAAGAAGAGCGCTCCTGGAGGGATCGTCGCGAAGATCGCCTCCGTCACCTCCGGACCACCGTCGGTGGTCGCCTCGGGCGTCGCGGTATCGTTGACGGTCGTGGGCTCATCCATGTGGTACTCCGAGTCAGACGGCGCCGCGGCGTCCGTTCCGTCCGCGTCTTCGACGTCGTCTGCTTCCCCGGCGTCGTCCGCGGCCATATCCCCTTCCGTGGAATCTTCCTCCGCAGTCTCGTCCTGCGTGGTAAAGCCGGCGTCCTCATCGGCCGCATCGCCGTCTGCCTCGTCCTGTGTCTCCGCCGGCTCCGCCGCGGCGTCCTCGTCGTCCCGGTCGGCGGTGTCGACGCCCGTCGTCTCGTTCGTGGCGGCGGCACCGTTTGCCTCGTCGCCCGGCGCCCTCTCGGTTTCAACCGACTCGCCCGCCGGCGCGAAGAACTGCTCGAGACCGTACTGGACGAGCAGACTGCCGCCGGCGAGCGCGCCGAGGCCGCCGATAAACCGGGAGAGTGCGGTTTTGAGCTGGGCCGCCTTCGACTCGTCGCTGGTGACGATCAGCGGGCCGTCGGCGGTGGCGTAGACGCTCATCTCGTTGCCCCGCGAGGAGTACCAGGTGTCGACGACCTCGACCAGACCGGCGTCCTCGAGTTTCTCTAAGTGATAGCGGACGTTCTGGATGGAGGAGTCGATCGAGTCGGCGATGTCGCTGGGGGTACCGGGTTCGTCGTCGAGCGTCGCGTAGATCCGGCGGGCCGTCGTCGAGGAGAGCGCGCCGAACACGGCGTCGGCGTCCTCGTCTGCGAGATCGACGACCCGCGGCTGTCCCTCCTGGGCAGGCGTCTCCGATCGGAGGGGAAACAGACGGGCCATGAGAGTCTCGGTTCACGTTTCTCAGACGACACATATACTCCTTTCCCAACGTGAAAGAGCGATTTTAGCTTGGAAAATCAGCCGAGGGCTCGCAGCTACCGAGAGTGATGACTAAATGTCTTCGATACTGGCGTTCGAATAGAAACAATTACCCATATCGGTCAACGAAGACCGCGTATGCGTCGAATCGAACTCGCCGGGTGGAGTTCCGTTGCGGTCGTGTTGATCGCGCTGTCGATCCCGTGGTTCCTCTGGGGTAACGAGACCGTTTTCGCGGGGCTCCCGCTCTGGCTCTGGTGGCACATCGGCTGGATGTGTCTCGCCTCGGTGGTGTTCTGGCTGTTCGCCGACAGGGCCTGGGGGCTAGGTATCGAGCCGAAACCAACTCCGACGGTAGCCGATCACGGGGGCGATGACTCGTGAGCCTCGAGCTCCAGCTCGGCATCATCGTCGGCTACCTCCTGCTCGCGCTGGCGATCGGGCTGGTCGCCTACCGGGTCACCGAGCGCACCGCCGAGGACTTCTACCTCGCGAGCCGGACCGTCGGAACCGTCGTTCTGCTGTTCACCACCTTCGCAACCCTGCTCTCGGCGTTCACGTTCTTCGCCGGTCCGAACGTCGCCTACCGAAACGGACCCGAGTACGTCCTCGTGATGGGGCTGATGGACGGCATCATCTTCGCGATCCTCTGGTACGTGATCGGCTACAAGCAGTGGCTGCTCGGTCAGCGGTACGACTACGTTACCCTCGGCGAGATGCTCGGCGACCGCTTCGGGTCCCGCCGACTGCGGGGGCTCGTCGCCGGTGTCAGCCTGCTGTGGCTGTTTCCGTACGTGATGCTCCAGCAGGTCGGCGCGGGGACCGCCCTCGAGGCGCTCACCGACGGCGCCGTCTCCTACGGGCTCGGGGCGGGGCTGATCACACTGTTCATGATCCTCTACGTCGTCGTCGCGGGTTTTCGGGGGATCGCCTGGACCGACACCCTCCAGGGGGCCTTTATGCTCGCAACGACGTGGGTCGCCGCCCTCTGGGTGCTCGTCGCCGCCGGCGGGATCGGAGAGGTGACCGCCGCGCTCCAGAGCTCGCCCGCGGGCGACGAGTTCCTCGCCCTCGGCAGCGGGTTCTATACCCCGCAGTGGATGCTCTCGACGGCGATCGTGATCGGCTTCGGCGTCGCCATGTTCCCGCAGGTGAACCAGCGCTTCTTCGTCGCGGGCTCGAAGACGGTGCTCAAGCGATCGTTCGCCCTCTGGCCCGTGCTCTGCGTCGCGCTGTTCCTCCCGGCGTTCATGCTCGGCGTCTGGGCGCGGGGGCTGGGCCTCGAGATGGGAGAGACCGGCAACATCCTGCCCGTCGTTCTCGGCGAGTACACGCCGCTCTGGTTCGCCGCCCTCGTCATCGCCGGCGCGATGGCCGCGATGATGTCCTCCTCGGACTCCATGCTGCTCTCGGGATCGTCGTACTTCACGCGGGACCTGTACCGGCCGTTCGTCGACCGCGACCTCTCGGCTCGCCGTGAAGATCTGCTCGCCCGCGTCGGCGTCGTAGTCTTCGCCGTCGCTACGTTCGTCGCGAGCCTCTACAACCCCGCGACGCTGTTCGAAATCGGTGAGGCCGCGTTTTCGGGATTCGCCCAGCTCGCCCTCCCCGTGATGGTCGCGCTCTACTGGCGGCGGACCACCCGTGCGGGGATCACCGCCGGGATCGTCGGCAGCCAAGTGTTCTACCTCTCGAGTCTGTTCACCCCCGTTCCGGGAACCTACGCCGGCTGGTCGGCGGGCCTCATCGGCATGCTCCTGGGGCTCGCCCTCACTGTCGGCGCCTCCTGGTTGACGACTCCCGCAGCCGACGAGCGGCGCGCGATCTACTTCGACGGACTGCGCGCCGACTGAAGGCCGGCGGCGCTCGCATCGACTGGCAGCATCCACCCCTCCCCGCATCAAGGTTTTGGACGGCGAACCAGCTACCGCCGGGGTGGATTTTTTCAGGCAGCCGACGGTAACTGGTCCGAGTCGACTAGCAATGGCGAGCTCCGAGACGACCGGCGGCTTCGAGGACGTCCGCGACGAGGCCGACGGCCACCCGATGATGAACCTGTTCGCGTACGCCCGCCCCTACTGGAAGCGCCTCTCCGTCGGCGTCGTCGCGGCCGTAATCAACCGGGCCGCTAAACTGCTGCCGGCGCTCGTGATCGCCGCCGTCCTCGACCGCGTGATCCAGGCGCCGGGCGACCCCCAGGAGCTCGCGCAGTTCGGCCTCGTCACGAGTCAGGTGATTCCAGCCGACGCGACCGGTCAGCGACTGAGCCTGCTGTACACCCTCGCGCTGGTCGCCGTCGGCGCGTACGTCACGCAGGCGATCTTTCACTTCCTCTCGCGGTACTGCTTCCAGACGACCGCTCAGAAGATCCAACACGACCTGCGCCACGACACCTACGACCACATGCAACGGCTCTCGCTCGGCTTCTTCAACGACCACGAAACCGGCGGGATGATGTCGATCCTGAACAACGACGTCAACCGGCTCGAGGAGTTCTTCAACACGGAGATCCGCCAAATCGTCCGCGCGGTCGTCATCTTCACGCTCGTCGGCGGCTACATGCTGCTCAAGGCGCCGATGCTCGCGCCGTTCGTCCTCGTCCCGGTGCTCATCATCGCCCTCTCGACGGGGAAGTTCATCACCTGGATCGAGCCGAAGTACAAGCGCATCCGCGAACTGGTCGCCTCGCTCAACACCCGGCTGTCGAACAATCTGGGCGGGCCGACCATCGTCAAATCCTTCGACCGCTACGACGTCGAACTGGACCGCGTCGACGGCCACAGCACGGAGTACCGGGACGAGAAGATCGACGCAATCCGCATCCGGAAGGCCTTCTTCGCCTCGCTGCGGCTGCTCGTCGGCGCGATGTTCGTCTCGATCCTCGTCTTCGGCGGCCAACAGGTCGTCGCAGGCACGCTCACCGCCGGCACGCTCGTCGTCTTCTTCATGTATCTCCGCTACATCGACGGTCCGATGACTCGCATCGGCAAGACCGCCAACAAGTACCAGAAGACGAAGTCGAGCGCCGAGCGGGTGTTCGGCGTTCTGGGACACGAACCCACGATCACGTCCCCCGAAGACGCGGTCGTCCCCGACGACGACCTCGCCGGCGAGGTCGAGTTCGAGGACGTCACGTTCAGCTACTCCGAGGACGGGGAACGCATCCTCGAGGGCGTCTCGCTCGACGTCCCCGCCGGCACTACCGTCGGACTCGCGGGCACCAGCGGCTCCGGTAAGTCGACGCTGCTCAAACTCGTTTCGCGGTTCTACGACGTGAACGGCGGCCGGGTCACCGTCGACGGTGTCGACGTCCGCGAGTACGACGTTCAGGCGCTGCGCGAGGAGGTCGGCATCGTCGAGCAGGACCCGTACATGTTCTCGGGGACGATCCGCGAGAACGTCGCCTACGGCGACCGGGAGCTGTTCGATCGGCTGCGGGCGGGCGAGACCACTCGCGAGGACGAGCGGCGAATCGAGGAGGCGACCCGCGCTGCCGGCGCCCACGAGTTCATCGAAGACCTCCCCGACGGCTACGCCACGGCGGTGGGCGAGCGCGGCGTGAAGCTCTCGGGCGGCCAGCGACAGCGGATCTCGATCGCCAGGACGATCCTGAACGATCCCGCCGTCGTGATCCTGGACGAAGCGACCAGCGACGTCGACACCGAGACCGAGCGGCTGATCCAGCGCAATCTGGATCGACTGATCGCCGACCGAACCGCCTTCGTCATCGCTCATCGGCTGTCGACCATCCGGAACGCCGATCGGATCGTCGTCATGGAGGACGGCGAAATCATCGAGCGCGGCACCCACGACGACCTCGTCGGCGACCGCGGCACCTACGCCGAGCTGTGGAACACCCAGGCGGACGTTGCCACCGGCGCGACGAGCATGGACTGATACGGACTGCTGTAACTGTTTACTGGTGCAGTCACAGACGGGTCGTGGGTGCACCGGTAATGACTTACAGAAGACCGTATGGGCGGAACCGTCACGCCGAAAAGTCCCCTCGACGTACTTCGAACCGATGACGACGGAGTTGCCGCCCCCGTTCGACGACGACTGGCGCGTCGTCGGCACCCGAACCGACAGCAGCCGGATCGCCCTCGCCTCGGTAACCGCGGAGACGACTCTCTACGAGCACGTTCCAAGCGCCGACGACCTCGAGGCGGTTCAGCCCGGAGAGATCGACGTACCGCTTCGATCCCTCTTTGCAATCGAGCTCACGTTCTCGCCGTCGCTCTCTGCGGTCGGAATCACCCCCTCATCGGGGATCGACCTGGCTGCCCCGAAGGCGAAGTCACAGTTCGTCGACACCCTCGAGGAGGAAGGGCTCGCGGTCGGCGACCAGAAACGGGTCGGAAAACTCAGCCGCGAGGACGGAACCGAGGGGCGGTGGTACGTCCTCGAAACGGCGTACCCCGTTGCGTCGGAGTGCGGTGAGGACGAAGCTGACGATCCACCGACCGTGGCCGCCGAAACCCACGTCGCGGTGTGGCCCACCGCGGAGAGCTTCGCAGTCGCCGGCGGGGTGGTGCCACTCGAGGGAGTTGCCGGGCTCGAGACCGACATCGAGCGAGATCAACAGCGGCTGCTGGACGTCGTTCGAAGGCTCGAAATCGGCGGGAACGACGGCGACGAGGCAACCGCCGATGAGGCCGCCGACGAAGACGGCGACTGAGACCACGATCGGTTCGTGTCGAACGACCTTTAGCCCTGACCTGAGAACGCAGAGACATGCAAACGCACATCGTCCCGGTCGGCTTCGACTACGACCGGCTGATCGCCCCCCTCGTGCGCGATCAGTGCGACGTCGACCGCGTCATTCTGCTGGAGGGCGCGGTCGGCAGCGAGGCCAACGTCGAGTACTCTCGGCACCTCTCGCGCAAACTCGAGCAGGACTTCGAGAACCTGCTGGGAGCGGCGACCGAGCGGTTCGTTCTCGAGGACGTCTACGACTACGACGAGGCGTTCGAACAGGCCTACGAGCTGATCAACGACGAACTCGACCGCGGGAACGAGGTGTGGGTAAACGTCGCCGCGATGCCCAGAACCGTGAGCTTCGCCTTTGCCACCGCTGCCCACTCCCTGATGGTCGAACGACAGGAGGACCGCGAGCAGATCCACACCTACTACACGGCGCCCGAGAAGTACCTCGAGACCGAACTCGCCGAGGAGCTTCGGGAGGGCGCGACGCTGCTCGAGGAACTGCTCGCGGACGGTGCGGGAATCGACGGGGACGGCGATCAGCGCGAACGGGTGCGCGACCGCCTCGAGAGCGCTCGCGACCTGCTCGCGGAGTTCGACGAGCGCGGGACAACCATCGGTGCGAAGGAGATCGACGGCGGCCACATCGTCGAACTCCCCGTCGCATCGTTCTCGAACGTAAAGCCGTTCGAGGAGCTGATCCTGTACAAACTCGGCGAGGACGGCGAGTTCGACTCCGTCTCCGAACTCGCGGAAGCCCTCTCGCGGGAGCTCAACGAGGAGTACACCGACAGCTTCCGCTCGAAGGTCATCTACAACGTCGACCGGCTGGGGCCGGGCGGCAAGGGCTACATCGAGCGCGAGGAACACGGGAAGTCCTACCGGACGCGCCTCTCGCGGATCGGGGAGCTGTGGGTTCGCGCTCACTCGGATACGGTTCCGGATCCGCGAGCGTAGCTCGCCCGCGGCGACGGCTCAGTCGGCGAGTTCGCCGCGCTTGAGCTGTCCCGTCGCCGTCCGCGGGAGCACCTCGCGGAACTCGATCGCCGCCGGCACGGCGAGCGTCGGGAGCGTCGCTTCAGCGTGCTCTCGAATGGACGCCGCGAGTTCGTCCTCGGTCTCCGCCCCGTCGGCGCGGACGACGACGGCCTTGACGGCCTGCTCGAGGTCGACGTCGCGGTCGTCCTCGACCGGATTGCCGTCGGCGTCGACCGTCGTGGGCACGGCCGCGGCCTCGGCGACTCCCTCGTGCTCGCGCAGGGCACGTTCGACGTCGACCGGACCGATCCGGGAGCCGCCGCTGATGATGACGTCGTCGGCCCGCCCCTCGTACCAGAGGTAGCCGTCCGCGTCCTCCTTGCCGAGATCACCCGTCAGGTACCAGTCGCCGACGAACGCCTCGTCGGTGCGCTCGGGATCCTCCCAGTAGCCGAGGAAGAAGGAGGGAAACTCCCCGCCGACGGCGATCTGTCCCAGCTCGTCGGCTTCGAGACGGTCGCCGGAGTCAGGGTCAACGACTGCCACCTCGACGCCTGGGAGCGGTTTTCCCATACTACCTGGCCGGGTCTCGATCGACGGGTAGGTGTTGACGATCATGTTGCCCGTCTCGGCCTGGCCGTAGCTGTCGTGAATCGGCGTCCCGAGGACTTCCTCCCCCCATTCGATGAGGTCGGCGTCGAGCGGTTCGCCGGTGCTGATCGCCCGATGGAGGTCGAGGTCGGCGTCGGCGAGGTCGGCCTCGTGGTCCTGCAGACCCCGGTAGATGGCGGGAACGCTCGAGAGCACCGTCACCGGGAACTCCTCGAGCAGCGAGATCCACGTCTCGGGATCGAAGTCGCCGTCGTACGCGAGGAGGCTGTGGCCCCAGAACCAGGTGCCAAGAGCGTTGACGGGGGCGGTGAGCCACCCCCGGTCGCCGGTCGCCCAGTAGAGGTCCGTCTCGTGCTGGAGGAGGTCGGCACCGTACAGCTGTGCCGCGGCGGTGCCGACGACCCATCGGTGGCCGTGGACGATTCCCTTCGCCGACCCCGTCGCTCCGCTCGTGTAGTAGAGCAGGGCCGGGTCCGACCCACCGGTCCGGGCGACGTCGTACGCGAGTGGTGCGTTCTCGAGGGCCTCGTAGTAGCTCACGTCGCCCTGGCGGATGCCGATGCCGTCGTCGCTGACGACGATCACGTGTTCGACGGCGACATCGTCGTCTTCGAGCGCTCTCGCGACCGTCTCCCGGTTCTCGGGTGTCGTCACGACGACCCGCGCCCCGCTGTCCGCGAGCCGATAGGCGACCCGGTCGGGGCCGTACTGGGGGTCGATACCGCCGAACACGCCCCCGGTTTTCAGCGTGCCGAGCATCGCGACGTACTGTTCGGGGATCCGGGGCATGTAGCCGAAGACGCGGTCGCCCCGCTCGATCCCGAGATCCTCGAGGACGTTCGCGAACGCGTTCGACCACTGGGAGAGCTCCCAGAAGGTGATCCGCTCGCGGGTACCGTCGGCCCCCACGAAGTAGAGCGCGACGGTCCCCCGGTCGGTCCGGTAGCGGTCGCAGACCTCGTGGGCGACGTTGATCTCGTCGGGCGCGTCCCAGTCGGCGTCCGCGTAGATGCTGTCCCACTCGAATACCTCCGAGAGCCCCTCGTAGTTGGCCAGGTTCGGTGCCGTATCCATGTCGGGGTTGCCCACGCCAACGGGCATAACTCATTGGCCGTCCCTGATCACGCCAGCCGTGCGATCGCACGCTCTCTGAGCACGAGCAGACACGGGAGCACAGTCAGACAGGCGACGAATGCGAAGATAATGCTCAGACCCGTCACGAGTCCGAAGCGCTGGAGCGGCGGCGCGAGCGCGAGCGCGAGGACACCGAAGCCGGCCGCCGTCGTCGCCGCGCTTCCCAGCAGGGCGCCGCCGGTGCCCGTAACGGTAGCGGTGAGCGCGGCCTCAAGCGACTCACGTTCTTCCCTTTCAGCCACGAACCGTTCCCCGACGTGGATGCTGTAGTCGACGCCGAGACCGATCGCGAGGCTCGTGATGACGGCCGTCTCGCTGTTGAACGGCAGATCGAGCAGCGCCATCGTTCCGAGCAGCCAGGCGAGCGCCGCCACCACCGGGGCGAGCGTGATCGCACCCAGCGTGAGCGCCCGGTGGCGCACCCAGTAGAGGACCGTGAGGAACGCGAGGATCACCGCCAACGTGACCGCGAACGCCTGGACAAGCGTCTCGAGTAAGGCGTCCTGGATCACCGCCGTCGTCACCGGCCCGCCCGCGGCGGTCGCCGTCACCGGCGCGTCGCTTTCGATGAGACTCGCCACGTCGCGGGTGTCGTCGGCGATATCCTGGGCGGCCGCATCGCCGCGAACGGAGAGCAACAGACGCGCGGACTCGTACTCGCCCTCGTCGCTTCGGTGGAGCACTGCCGCCGCGGCCTCCTCGTCGGCCTCGTACAGCACGTCGTAGAAGCCGGCGAGGTCCTCGTCGGGGAGGCCGTCGCCGGTCGTGTCGCGCTCCTCGAGTGCAGTTGCGACCGTCTCGTTCTCGCCCGCCAGTTCGCGAAGGACGCTCACCGGGCTCTCGACCGCCGCCGTGCCGTCGGAGCGAACCGCGATCGTGGTGTTCCCCTCGAGCGATCCCGTCGCGTTTTCGACGGCGACGAGCGTCGCAGGGTCGGTGACGTCCTCCTGTAACAGGATCTGGGACTGACTGCCCTCCCCGCGCTCGCGGAAGTTATCGCCGAGGTAGGTAGCGTCGTCGCTGATGGTGTAGGTATCGGGTGCGAACGGGCCGGGAAGCGACTTGGCCCACTCGGGAGCGTCCTCCGGCAGGAAGTCCGCCTGGTTGAACTCCGTGTCGATCCCGGTCGCGCCGTAGGCGCCGCCGACGGCGAGCAGGAGCGCGACGAGGACGACGGCGAGGGGTGCCTTCCGCGCGACGACGACGCCCCGCGAGAGGACGCGGTTCGCGACGCCGCCGCCAGCGCCGAACGGCTGTTTTCGCCGGTCGTGGCCGAACCGGGACTCGAGTACGCGATCCACTTCGACCTTCAGCGCGGGGACGAGCGCGCCGAAGACGACGAACGTAGCGAGAATTCCCCCCGCGCTGAGCAGAGCGAAGTCCTGGATCGCCGGCAGCGGGCTGACGTAGTTCGAGAGGAACCCGACCCCCGTCGAGAAGGTGGCGGCGGCGAGCGCGAGGACGACCCCCGCGAGCCCCAACGCCATTCCCCGTCCGGCGTCGAGATAGCCACCGTCCTCGACCGGCCCGTCGGTCGCCGATCCCTCGGGGGGCTCCTCCTCGAGCAGCCCGTTTCTCGCCTCCCGATACCGCATCACGACGTGCAGGGAGTAGTCGATCGAGAGCCCGATCAGGAGGAACGGAACCGCGATCAGGAGCTGACTCGAGGGCACCTCGAGCCAACCCTGGATGCCGGCGAGCCACGCCATCACGAGCGCGATGCCGAACAGCCCGATCAGTACGTCGACGACGTCCCGATAGGTGATCGCGAGCACGCCCAGCACGAGGACGAGCGCGACGGGCGTGATGATCGCGAAGCTGTCGCCGACGGCGCTCGAACTCGCCGCGTCGGTGATCCCCTGGCCGAAGACGAACGCGTCGTCGAAGCGGTCCTCGACCAGTTGGTCGATCGCGACCTGGGCGTCGTAGGCCGCCTGCGGGTCCTCGTCCTCGCCGCTGTCATCGGTCTGGAAGAGGAACGTGATCCGCGAGTCGGCGGTCGTCTCGCCCGGTTCGTAGTCGGCGGGGAGGAACTCGTAGGGGTCCTCTCCCTGCATGTCGGAATCGGGATCGAGCACTTCCGCCAGGAGCTCTTCGACCTCCTCGTCCGAGCGGTCCTCGAGCGCCTCGACCTGCTCGTCGATCGTCGGCTGGCTGGTGTCGGGCGGCCCGTTCGCCGCCGCCGCGCGATCCTCGAACACCGCCCCCGTCGCGACGACGTTCTCGAGGCCGACGAACCCCTCGTCGCTCAGGGTCGCGTTCAGCGTCTCGTTGTCCCGCACCTCCTGTTGTAACTCGAGGCTCTCGAGCAGCGATTCTCTCGTGAGCACGTCGCCGCCTTCGTCTCTGACGACGATCTGGGTGACCACCCGGTCGTCCGTGTCGTAGGTCTCTTCGATCTCCTCGAGCGCGCGGGTCTCCTCGGAGTCGACGTCGAACTGGCCGATCCCGCCGTCCTCGGTTTCGCCGACGGCCGCACCGGCGGCGACGACGGCGGTGAGTACGAGCAGACAGACGACCACGAGTTTGCTGTGTCCGACGATCGTTTCCGCGTAGCGGTCGGCGAGTCGTCCCCTCACCGGTCAGCCCCCATCCGTCGCGAGAACGCTACAGAATCCCGTCGCTCGAGTCGTCTCATGTGCCCACTCGAACCCGAGCGTTGATACCAGTTCGGATAGAATCAAACGACGTATAATTCAAAACCGATTATGAACACAGACACAGATCGCGACCGCGGGATACTCAGTCCGGCCGACCGGGCGTACCTGTTCGGCGAGCGGGAAATGAGCCACGACCAGTCAAAGCGAAACGCAGAGGCGCGCATCCGCGGCCGGGTGCGCCACGCCGTCCTCGACTTCGACGTGCTGTTGCACACGCTCTCGGCGAAGGACCGTCGGCAGGTGTTCGACGACGTGGCGACCGACGACGCCTTCCTCGACGGGCTTCGGGCGATGGTCGCCTTTGCCTACGTCGGCACCAAAGAGCAGGGACTGGAGTTCGAGGACGTGCTCGTTCCCGCGGTTCGTAGCTCCGAGGAGGCGTACGCGGCGAAGCAACACGATGCGACCGCCGCCGTCGACGTCACCTTCGAGGTCGAAACGACGGTGGAAGCGACCCTCGAGGGGATCGCCGGACGTCTCGAGGCCGGCGAACCGGTCACCCCGCGGGAGCTATTTTCGCTGATCATGCAGGGGGATCACGACCCCGGAACACACGACGAGATCACGCTCGTCGGGGTCGACGACGAGAGCGTCGACGACCTGTTTCTCGAGCGACTGGCGACGTACCTCGAGGGTGAACTCCACCACGCGACGGAGTCGCGGGCGGTGATCAGACAGGACACCCCGTAGCGAGTGGACGCGAAACAGCTAACATGGTCGCCCGGAAACAGGTGGGTATGGACGAGTCCGTCACGACCCTCATCGGTCGCGCCGACGGCCCTCAAGCCGCCGTTTTCGTAGGGGCCGCCTAGGCCCACCTCCTCACAGCGATTCGACGGATGTATTGTAGCCGACCAGCATTCAGCGAACAACGACCAGTATGGCAGATCGACACCCACATTCGAGACGACGAACGCGCCCCCAGCGGGCGGTGACAGCATGAGTATGGACAGCCCCGAACAGAAGGAGGGTCTCGAGGGCGGCTACGACCCCGCCGAGATCGAACCGAAGTGGCAACAGCGCTGGGTCGACGCCGAAACCTACGCCTACGAGGGCGACCCCGACGCCGACCCGAACACGACGTACGCCATCGACACCCCGCCGCCGACCGTGTCCGGGAGTCTGCACATGGGCCACCTCTACGGCCACACCCTGCAGGACTTCGCGGCCCGCTTCCAGCGGATGGCCGACGGCGACGTCCTCTTTCCGTTCGGCTACGACGACAACGGGATCGCCTCCGAACGGCTGACCGAGGAGGACCTCGACATCCGTCACCAGGACTACGAGCGTCGGGAGTTCCAGCAGCTCTGTCGGGAGGTCTGTGCGGAGTACGAGGCGGAGTTCACCGAGAAGATGCAGTCCCTCGGCTGCTCGATCGACTGGGGCCACACCTACAAGACGATCGAGCCCCGCGTCCAGCGCATCTCGCAGCTTTCCTTCCTCGATCTCTACGAGAAGGGACGGGAGTACAGAAAGAAGGCACCCGCGATCTGGTGTCCCGAGTGTGAGACGGCGATCTCACAGGTCGAAACCGAGGACGACGAGCGGAATTCGCACTTCAACGACATCGCGTTCGAGCTAGCAACCGACGGAACGGACCGCGAGGAGTTCGTCATCTCCACGACCCGGCCCGAACTCATCCCCGCCTGCGTCTCCGTCTTCGTCCACCCCGACGACGAGGAGAACCAGGACCTCGTGGACGAGACCGCCAGAATCCCGATCTTCGGCCACGAGGTGCCGATCATCGCCGACGACCGCGTCGATATGGAGAAGGGGTCGGGGATCGTGATGTGCTGTACCTTCGGCGACCAGAACGACATCGAGTGGTACCAGGCTCACGACCTCCCGCTGCGGGTCGCCATCGACGAAACCGCGACGATGACCGACCTCGCGGGCGACTACGAGGGACTCTCGACGGAAGAGGCCCGCGAAGCCATCGTTGACGACCTCGAGGAGGCCGGCTACCTCCGGGATCGGCGCGAGATCGTCCACGACGTCGGCGTCCACGAGCGCTGTGACACCCCCGTCGAGTACCGGGTGTCGAAGCAGTGGTACGTCGAGATTCTGGATCACAAGGAGGAGTACCTCGAGGCCGGCGCCGAGATGGAGTGGTACCCCGAAAAGATGTTTACCAGGTACCGCCACTGGATCGAGGGCCTCGAGTGGGACTGGCTGATCTCCCGCCAGCGCGATTCGGGCATCCCGTTCCCGGTCTGGTACTGCGCCGACTGCGACCACCCGGTGATGGCCGAGCGAGCGGACCTCCCGGTCGATCCGCTCTCCGACGAGCCGCCGGTCGACGCCTGTCCCGAGTGCGGTAGTGAGTCGTTCGAACCCGAGGAGGACGTCTTCGACACCTGGGCGACTTCCTCGCTCACCCCGCTGATCAATGCGGGCTGGGACTGGGACGAAGAGAGCGAGGAGTTCACGATGTCGAACCCCGAACTCTACCCGTTCGACCTGCGTCCACAGGGCCACGACATCATCTCGTTCTGGCTGTTCCACACCATCGTCAAGTGCTACGAGCACACCGGCGAGGTCCCCTTCGACGCGACGCTGATCAACGGCCACGTGCTCGACGAGAACCGCGAGAAGATGTCCAAGTCCCGCGGCAACGTCGTCGAACCCGCCGCGGTGCTCGCGGAGTACCCCGTCGACGCGGTGCGCTTCTGGGCGGCCAGCGCCGCCGTCGGCGACGACTTCCCGTACCAGGACCAGGACATCGTCGCGGGCGAAAAGCTTCTCCGGAAGCTCTGGAACGCCTCGAAGCTCGTCGACACGCTCGCGCCCGCAAACCCGGACGAGCCAGCCGAACTCGAGGCCATCGACCGCTGGCTGCTCGCCGAACTCGACGCTACCGTCGAGGAGCTGACGGACCACCTCGAGAGCTACGAGTTCGCGAAGGCCCGCAACCGCCTCAGAACGTTCTTCTGGAACACGTTCTGTGACGACTACCTCGAGATCGCCAAAGGACGCGATGACAATCCGTCGACGCAGTACGCGCTGCGAACCGCTCACAGAACGTTCCTCGAGCTGTGGGCGCCGTATCTCCCACACGCCACGGAGGAGATCTGGCAGTCGGTGTACGCAGCGGGCACCGACGCCGCGAGCGACGATTTCGAAAGCGTCCACACCCGCGACTGGCCTACGCCACGCGGGTACGACGCCGATCTCGAGGCCGGCGAAACGGCGATGGAGGTCATCTCCGCGCTCCGCCGGTACAAGTCCGAGCGCCAGTTGCCCCTGAACGAGGAACTCGAGTCCGTCTCCGTCTTCGGGCCGATCGAGGGCTTCGAGGACGCGATCCAGAACGTGATGCACGTTCAGAATCTCGAGACGCTCGCAGAGCCCCCGGAGATCACCACCGAGGTGGCCTCGATCGACCTCGACTACTCGACGCTCGGACCCCGCTACGGCGCGAAGGTCGGCGAGATCGACTCGGGGATCGAGGCGGGTGACTACGAGATCGACGACGATGCAGGCGTGCTCCGAGTCGCCGACGAGGAACTCGAGGACGATCTGTTCGAGGTCGAACTCGAGCGGACCTACTCGGGCGCCGGCGAGATGCTCGAGACCGAGTCGGCGGTCGTCATCGTCGAGTAGCGCCGTCGCGTCGACCCCTGCTGCGGGGATAGCGACTCCCGGCTAACGCGACTGCTGTCCACCGGTTAGTTTTCCGTCAGCTCTCGTTCCCGCCAGGTAGCCGTTGCGGTAACGCGGTTCCCGTCGACGTCGACCGACTGCTCCTCCCCGGAGGCGCCGAGTAGCGCCTCGAGGGCGGTCTCGTCGGGCTCTTCGACGACCGCTGCGAAGTCGCCGGTGGACGTCTCCGCGTCTTCGACGGTGAACGAGGAGACGATGCTCTCGGCGTCCTCGAGTTCCGCGAACGCGAAGTCGACGAGTCCACCGTTCTCGTCCCCAGTTTCGGGGCCGTACTGGCCCACGGCGACGTCGCCAGCGCCCGCGGTCGCGAGGGTCCACTCGAGCGCCTCGGAGTCGTCCGTCGCCCGGTCGACGTCGCCCGCCGCGGCGCCGATGATCGTCTCGAGTCGCGCCACCGGGTCGTCGGCCGCCTCGCCGTCGACGACCACGAGCGCGTCGCCGTCGACGGCGATCGCCGTTTCGTCGTCGCCATCGACCGGCGTGTAGACCTCGTAGCCGCCGATCTCGGTCGTCCGCTCCGCCTGGACGATGAACTCGGCTTCCGGTTCGGCCGTGAGCCGGGCGTCGATCTCCGCGGGGTCGATGCTCCCGGTCACGACGAACGCTTCGGGAGTCTGCAGCAGGTCCGCGACGGTCGACTCGAACGTCTCGTCGTCGTCGAGAAGCCGTCCGAGTCTGAACCGGGCGAGATCCAGACCGACGAAGAAGTACGTCGAAAGCGCCCCCTCCGAAACCGGCGCGACCATCGGGTCGGCTTCGTACTCCGCCGGAACCTCGTCGTCCGGCGCTGCCTCCTCGAGTTCGTCCTGGACGTACTCGTCGATGGTCGCCCAGTCGATGTAGGCGAACTCGAGGCTCCCGTCGTCGAACGTGAGCCACCGACTGTACGCCGGGAGTTCGTCGTCGGCTTCCTCCTGTGCGGTGACCGCGCCGGGGCCTACGGACCCGACGGTGGCGACCGTCGCCGTCGTCCCAGCGAGTTTCAGCACCTCCCTTCGACTCGACGTCATGACGGGGTAGCACGCGGTCGATTTCGATATAGCACGGGCCTTCGTTCGTCGTGGTTTGACTGTCCGCTCGAAACGACGGTTGGCGGGGGCAGATGATACGATCAGATGTCTCTACGCGAGAAAACGAAGACGGCGACGCCCAGGAGGACGAAAAACGCGGCGAGGAGGACCCCCGCGTCGAGAAACGCGTACTCCTCGTGAACGAGGATCGCCGTCTGGTCGTAGTATCGACTCGGCGTGAACTGGCCGATCCACTCGAAATCTGGGTCGACCCTCGAGACGCCGTCGACGAGCCACAGGAGAAACACCAGGCTCAGGGAAATCGCCCTGGCGGTTCGTACGTGGTCGACGAGCACCGACAGCACGAGACCGATTCCGGCACAGACCAGCAGGTAAGGGATCGAGAGCAGATGGACCATCGCGAGCGCGACCGGGTCGAACGACTCGCCGATGGCGAGCGCGCCGACGTAGACGATGATCGGAACCGCGACGTTCAGGGCGACCAGGGGGACCCACAGCGCGGCGATCTTCTGGAGGACGACCGACTCGCGCGAGACCGGATTCGACAGCGTGAGGTCCATCTTCCGGTCCTGAACGTCGCTCGCGATCAGACCGGCAGCGACGTACGCAAAGTAGATGGCGACGAGCAGCGCCCAGAAGAAGGAGTAGATCTCGGCGGCGATGAAGCCCTCGATCGTGTGCAATTCTTCGATCCGGAACATGTCGAACATGTACCCCGGAAACGCCTCCTCGAGCACGTCCATCTCCGCCTGAACGCCGGGGAACATCGAGAAGTAAAGCGCCGACAGCAGGGCGAAGACGACGATCAGGAGAACCGAGCCCCGGACGCGCTTTCTGGACTCGATCCGGAGAACGGCCGTCACGGGGTCACCTCCCGTGGATCGCTCGCGGGGTCGTGGCCCCTGCGGTCGGTCCCGCGTTCGATTTTCCAGCGGGCAATTCCGCGTTCGACGCGGCCGATTGTCGTCTCGAGCCTACCGCCTACGGACGCCATCTCAGATATCCCTCCGTGTGAAAAGCAAGATGGCGACGCCCAGGAGGACGAAAAACGCGACGAGGAGGAGTCCGGCGTCGAGGAACGCGTACTCCTCGTGGACGAGGATCGCCGTCGGATCGTAGTACCGACTCGGCGTGAACTCGCCGACCCACTCGAAGTCGGGGTTCATGTGGGAGAGTCCGTCGACCAACCAGAGAACGAACACCAGCCCCAGCGCGGTCGCCTGGGCGCTTTCGACCCGTTCGACGACGACCGAGAGGACGATGCCGATGCCGGCACAGACGAGCAGATAGGGGACGCCGAGCAGGAGCACCATCACGAGCGAGACGGGGTCGAGCGACTCCCCAAGGAGCGCCCCGCCGACGAGCAGGACGGCCAGGAACGCCACGTTCAACGCGACCAGGGGGACCCACAGGGCGGCGACCTTCTGGAGGACGACCGACTCGCGGGAGACCGGGTTCGAGAGCGTGAGATCCATCCGGCGCGTGCGGATGTCCCGCGAGATCATGCCCGCGCTGACGTACGCGAAGTAAATGCCGCCGATGAGGATCCAAATGAACGGGAAAATGTAGCCGCCGACGAACCCCTCGATCGTGTGGAGTTCTTCGATCCCCAGCAGTTCGAGGATGTACTCCGGGTAGACGTCCTCGATCAGCGCGGCTTCCTCCTGGATGCTCGGAAACACGACGAGAAAGAACGCGGCGAGAAGGACGAGCAGTCCGGTCAGGGTGAGCGTCCCGCGGAACAGCTTTCTGGACTCGTTGCGGAGGATAGCCGTCATCCCGGTTCCCCGCGAGCGTCGTCACCGTAGTAGTGTTTGAAGATGTCCTCGAGCCGTGGATCCCCGATGTCGACGTCCTCGACGTCGAACCCGACGAGATGCTCGAGCAGCGCGGCGGGTTCGCCGGTGTAGGTGAAGCGAACCGTGCTGTCGACGGTTTCGACGTCGATCATCGCCGGCGTGACGAACCGCTCCTCGTCGACCGACTCCGCCAGTTGCACCCGAACGTGCTTTCCGCCCCGCTCGAGCAGGTCATCGATCTCTTCGAGGGCGGCCAGTTTTCCGTCCCGGATGATACCGACGCGATCGCACACCCGTTGTACTTCGCTCAAGACGTGCGACGAGAAGAAGATCGTCTTCCCGGCGTCGCGTTCCGCCTCGAGAAACGCGTGCATCCGGTCCTGTTTGAGCGGGTCGAGTCCGGCCGTCGGCTCGTCCAGAATGACGAGGTCCGGATCGTGCATGAACGCCTGGACGATCCCGAGCATCCGCCGGTTTCCGGCCGAGTACGTCTCGACCGGCTTCTCGAGCGGCGGACGAAACAGCGCCAGTAGCTCCTCGCGCCGCTCGTCGCCCCGCATCCGGGCGAAGTAATCGAGAACCTGTCGGCCGGTGAGCCGCTCCTCGAAGCCGAGCGTGTCCGGCAGATAGCCGAGGTCGGCTTTTACCTCGGTGAGCGCTCGCCGGTCGCGGATGTCCGCTCCGAGAACGCTTGCGGTCCCCGCGGTCGGTTTGATGAGTCCGAGCAGGAGGCGAATCGTCGTCGTCTTGCCCGCCCCGTTCGGTCCGAGGTAGCCGAATATCTCGCCGGCCCTGACGTCGAAACTGACGCCGTCGTTCGCGGCGACGTCGCCGTACCGTTTGGTCAGGCCCTCTAAGCTGATCGTCGCCGCCCCGTGATCCGGTTCGGTTTCGACGTCGTCGATCTGGGTACGCATGAGTCACCACCTGTTTCGAGAACGGAGCCGACCCCGACCGCCACACCCTACTCGAGCACCGCCGACGGTCATAAATGGCGTTACCACCGGTACAAACTGTTTCGGGCGGCAGACTGTGTGAACGGGTGAACACGTTCGCGGCCACAGCCGCAGGGTTCGTCGCGGCCGGCGACACCCCGCACAGCATCGGTGTTGCCGAGCGCCCGGTTCGCTCGAGGAGCCTCCCCCCGGGCGGTCGGCTGCGAACAGGTGTCGACCGCTCCTGCCGGTACGCGGTCGGGTGTGAGCCCGTTCGGACGTCCGCGATGCTCGAGTGCCGGCGAGAGGGTTCAACCGACGTTTTACCTACCCGGCCATATATGTCGGATCGGCGAATAGTGCTGGCTATGGACCGCCCCCGCTCGCGTCGCGCCCTCCTCGCCGCGGTCGGAACCGGAGCCGTCGGAAGCTACGGTTTCCTCACCGCGACAGCGGGTCCCGATCGCTCCGAGCAGCCATCCGTCGGCTGTCCCGACTACGGCGACCGCGTCGTCGACCACCGGTGTAACGACCACCAGCGATTCGGCGTGGCCCTCGAGCCCTCGGCGACGACCCTCTCCGCCCCGGGAGCGATCACGTTCACGCTGCGAAACCGCTCGCACCGGTCGTTCAAGACGAATTATTACGGCTGGCGACTGCACCGCGCCGTCGACGGCGGCTGGGAGCACGTCGCGCCGGAGGTGGTGCCACAGCCGCTACACGGTCTCCGTCCCACCGGCACGACGGAGTGGACCCTCTCGGTTCGGCCCGGGGCGGACGACGAGTGGCTCGAGGCCGACGGCTACACCGACATACGGTTCGCCGACCTCGAGGCCGGCACCTACGCGTTCGGCGTCGACGGCTGGTCGAGCGACGAGGACCGCGAGTCGAGGACGGCGCTGATCGAGACGATCGCGCTCGAGCGGTGAGCCGACGGTCGCGTCACTGTCGAGGGTAAAATCGAATTTTTACCTTGGGAATGATACACTTGTCCGGTGACCGATGTCCCCGGTATGGACGCCCCCACGCGACGACAGCTGCTCGCGGCCGCGAGCGCCGCCGCCGTCGCCGGCTGTCTCGGCGAGGTCAATGGGACGACCGATCCGTCGAACGGGACCGATTCCGGTGATGATAACGACGACGACAACGACGACTTGCGATCGGACGAACCGTGGTGTGCGGCGCCATACAACGCGTGTCCCGAGTACGGCGACCGCATCGAGCGCGTCGTCTGCTACGACGGCATCCACGCCGTCGGAAGCGACACGTTCCTCGAGCCCGACGCCGACGCCGTCGCCGAGGGCGAGTCGATTTCGTTCACGCTCGAGAACGGGAGCGGGGAGACGCTCGAGACCAACTTCTACAACTGGCGGGTCGACAAGTACGTCGAGGGCGAGTGGCATCACGTCGCGCCGATGGGGCACAACCAGCCGCTGATGACCCTCGAGCCCGGCGAGAGCCACACCTGGACGGTAACCGTCGGCAACGACGGTCTCGAGAGCGGCGACCCCGCGTACGCCGGTGGCGGGACCGAGGATCTCACGCTCACCGCCGTTGGTGCGGGCCGGTACGCCTTTCGCGCCCGCGGCTGGCTCGAGAGCGAGAGCCACGAGGACGCCACCGCGTTTTCGGCGACGTTCGAACTCGAGGGCGAACCGCTCGAACTCGCACCCTCCGCGGCCGTCGAAGACGCCTCGTGGGACGACGACACCCTCGTCGCGGAGTCGAGTCGCGGCGATTCGGACGACGAGTACTCGCGACTGGGTGCGTTCGAACTCGAGCGGGTGGACGACCTCGAAGCGGCCGACGACGGCGGCGACACGTCTGAGGACGGCCCCCGTCCCGTGATCACCGAACAGCTGTTCCGACAGCCCCAGCTTCGAGATGCCATCGCGCTGGCGCTCGCACACGACGCCGACAGGGTGCAACTCGAGGAGTACGACTCCACCCGACCGATCTTCGGAAGTCGGTCGGACGGCGTCTACGAGCACCGGGGGGAGTACTACCGGGTGTCGACGCGGGAACTCGAGTAGCGCTCAGGCGCGCGCTCCGTTCGGAGACTCGAACTCGAGTTTCTTCACCCGGATCGCGAGCGCCAGGAACAGCGCGAGCAGGACGAAGGAGGTCTCGCCGGCGGCGACCAGTCCGAGGGCGTCGGCACCGAGGAACATCTCGGTGTCTCGAGCCACCGGGATTATCGTGTGATGTGGCTCGCCGACGACCGGCACGAAGTAGTCGACGACGAGGTTCGACCAGTACCAGAGGAGAGCGACGGCGACGGCGGATACTGAAAAGTCGGTGATCCGGTGGAGCACCAGCGCCTGGACGACCATTCCCAGGTGGCTCCAGAAGAGGAACTGGTACATCAGCGGGTGGGTCTGGGCGGCATAGGTGTCGTAGAAGACGAGCAGCGTGTACGGCGTCCACAGGCCGAGTATAATGTTGCCGAAGAAGGCGAGCGCGGTGAGCCAGGGGAGTTCGTGGCCGAGTTTCCAGGTCGCGACGGCGAGGGCGATAAAGAGCGTCGCGAGCGGGCTGTCGGGCACCCACGGCCACATCACCATCGCGGTGTCGGCGAACTGGTGGCGGTAGTACCAGAAGCCGAAGGCGGTGCCGGCGAGGTTGATCGCCACGATGAGCCAGGCGTAGCGCAGCCCCAGATCCTCGAGTCGCCTCGGGACGGGTGTGAGCAGACGTGAGAGTGGGTTGCTATCGGACAACCGACGCCGCGCGGTCATTATCTCACCGCGACGGATGGGGGCAAGAAAACGCTAGCGATTGCGCGTCGCCTCACCGTCTGCGAGGTCGCGTACGAAAGGACGACGAAATGGGTAGCACCCCACGGCCAGCAACCACCACCTACCGTTCGGGAGGACGACGAAATGGGTAGCACCCCACGGCCAGCAACCACCACCTACCGTTCGGGAGGACCCCGGATTGGTTAATTCTCATGAATTACCATAACACTGGTGGTGACACGAACGTTATCGGGGGGACGACACGGAACCACAAGGACACGTGTAAGTGGGATCGATCCTAACCCACTCCTATGGCTGAAGAGACCGATCTCGAGGAACTGCGGCGCGGAACTGACCTCGTCAAGCGCGGCTTCGCACAGATGCAGAAGGGCGGCGTCATCATGGACGTCGTCAACCCCGAACAGGCCCGAATCGCCGAGGACGCCGGCGCAGTCGCGGTGATGTCCCTCGAAGCCGTCCCGGCGGACATCCGCAAACGGGGCGGCGTCGCCCGAATGGCCGACCCCGCAGACGTCGAAGAGATCGTCAACGCCGTCTCGATTCCCGTGATGGGCAAGTCCCGGATCGGTCACACGAAGGAAGCGCAGATTCTCGAGTCCGTCGGCGTCGACATGATCGACGAGAGTGAGGTGCTCACCCCCGCCGACGACGCCTACCACATCGACAAGCGCGACTTTACGGCACCCTTTGTCTGCGGCGCGCGCAATCTCGGCGAGGCGCTGCGCCGGATCGAGGAGGGTGCGGCGATGATCCGCACCAAGGGCGAAGCCGGCACCGGCGACGTGAACCAGGCCGTTCACCACCAGCGGACGATCAAGGGCGCGATCCGCAGGCTCGAGGGGATGAGCCACGAGGAACGGGAGGCCTACGCCCGCGAGATCGAGGCGCCCGCCGAGCTGGTCCACGAGACCGCCGAGATGGGCCGACTCCCGGTCGTGAACTTCGCCGCGGGCGGCATCGCGACCCCCGCCGACGCCGCTTTGATGATGCACCACGAGTGCGACGGCATCTTCGTCGGCAGCGGCATCTTCGGCGCGGAGAACCCGCCGGAGATGGCCGATGCGATCGTCCGGGCGACGAACAACTGGGACGACCCCGACACGCTCGCCGAGATTTCGAAGAACCTCGGAAAGAGCATGAAGGGCGACGCGAACGTCGATCTCCCCGAGGAGGAGAAACTGCAGGGCCGGGGCGTCTGAACGGCTCGAGCGCCGAGTTCTCCCCCTTCGTTTTCGTGCAGTTGTCGGTGTGAACGAGTGGCAACGACCCGCCGAACCGTGAGAGTCTTAGGCGGTCGGAAACTACTACTCGAGTATGAGTAAACGATCGAGCGTACGACTGTTCGCACGAGACGCAAAGAAGTGGGCGACGAAGAAGATTTCCGGCAACCCGAAGCGGTAACGTCCGCAGTCCGTTTTCCGGGCTTCAGCGGCCCGACGAGAGTACGCCAGCGACGACCAGCGCGAGTACGACGAGATACGTCGCCAGCGACCCGATTCCCGCAGAGAGGAGCCTCGAGGGCGCTCCCCACACACCAACCGCGACGAGACAGACGGCGAGGGTAAACGTCCCTGCCTGAACCGACGGCCGGTCCCAGTAGCGGTAGACGGTCTCGCTGTGGCGAAACGCGGCTATCTCGAACGCAATCGTCCCGAGCGCGCCCAGCAGGAACCAGGCGACCGAGAACGGCGCGCTGACCGTGAAGAGCGCGCCGGCGAACAGCCCGAGCGCGAGCACCGCCAGCAGCCCGTCCGTGAGCCGACTCATCGCTCGATCATCCATTTCTCACTCGCGGTACAGCGTCGCGCCCTCGCCGACTCGAGTCTGGTAGGCGCGGCTGTCGATCCCGGTCGCCTCGAAGGCGCCGATCATGGCGCTCGCGACCGCGCGGCGACTCGAGGGCCGACAGACTGCAAGTAGCGTCGGCCCCGCGCCGCTGACGGTGACGCCGGCCGCGCCGGCCTCGAGAGCCGCAGACCGCACCCCCTCGTAGCCGTCGATGAGCGCGGCCCGCTCGGGGGTGACGATGCCGTCGCCCATGCCGCGGCCGACGAGTTCGGGATCGCCGCGAGCCATTCCGACGGCGAGGGTCGCGGCGTTGCCGACCGTCTCGACGATGTCGGTCATCGCGGCCGACTCGGGGACGACACCGCGGGCATCGCGCGTCGAAACTGTGATCTCTGGGAGGCAGGCCACGAGCGAGACATCGGTGTCGACCTGCGTGATCCCGTCCGCCGTAACGATCGTAAAGCCGCCGAGCAGGGAGGGCGCGACGTTGTCGGCGTGTGCGGCTCCGGAGACGAGCGCCTCACCCTCGGCGGCGATCGGCACGAGTTCCTCGCGGCTGTAGCCGCGGTCGTAGAGGTCGTTGAGCGCGACGGCGGCGGCCGCGGCGCTCGCTGCGGAGGAGCCAAGCCCCGAGGAGGGGCGGACGCCCTTGTCGATCCGGATATGGGCGGGCGCCTCGAGCGCCTCGGCGACCGCGCCGACGGTGTTCTTTTCGGGGTCCTCCGGTATGTACTGGCTTCCGGTTCCCGTGACCGAGATGGTCGTCTCGTCGGCGCGTTCGACGCTGACGACGTCCGCGGGCGACTCGAGGGCGATCCCGAACACGTCGAAGCCGCTCCCCAGGTTCGCGCTGGTCGCCGGCGCCCGCACGGTAGGCATACCGTTTCGTATCCGCAGGGCGGAGAAAAAGGTAGCGGACGGGGAGGCGTTCCTCCCGTGCGGTCGGTCGATCGGTTGTGCGTCGGCCGCGATCGGCTACTCGCCGTCCGACTGGTGTTTCTCGCCGTACTCCGACAGCGACTCCCAGCCGAGGGTGTCGCCGAGGTCCTCGAGCACCTCCCCGAGCGTCTCGCCCGGCTCGAGTTCGCGCTCGGTGTCCGGTTTCGGACGGATCTCGCGGTTCTCCTCGTCCGGCTGCCCCTCGAAGACGGCGTCTCCGCTGTGGAAGATCGGCACGCCGCCGGTGGTCGTCCCGATGTAGGACGCGTCGGCGTGCTCCTCGTCGCCGCTGATCGGCCAGTCGTCGTAGACGGGTCCGGTTCCGGTCGATCTGGGATCGATCGTCGTGCTTCGAGTGTCCTCCGGCGGAGTATCTTTCGGCATGGTGGCACCGTAACACGTTCTGATTGATAGGTGCTCTGCCAGCCGCTGCGACTTCGCTAGACGGAGAGCCGGTCTTCGATATCCCGCGGCAGGATCACGTCGACCTCGCCGGCGGACTCGAGTTCGTGGAGATACTCGATCGTCGCCTCGAAATCGGCGAGGTCGTCCTCGTCGTCGAGCGCGTGGTAAAACACCGAGGAGATGCCGTTCATCGAGGCCGCCCAGTCGAAGGCCTCCCTCGCCCGCTCGAAGTCGGGGTCGCCGATCCGCGAGCAGAGCTGTTCGTTCACCGCGTATCCCTGTGCGGGCGGGCCGCCAGCGAAGCCGAGTTCGTGGTACTCCTCGATGAGTTCGAGCGTCGTCGTATCGTACTCGCCGAACGGGTAGGCGAAGTACCGCGCGCCGTGGTCGAAGCCGTGGTCGACGAGCCAGTCTCTGGCGTCGCGGATCTCGGCCTCCTGTTCGGCCGCGTCGAGTTCGGAGAGTGCGGGGTGGTTCTCGGTGTGACTCGAGATCGTCCAGCCGGCCTCCGCCAACTCGTCGATCTGTTCGAGATCGAGTACCGGCCGGCCGCCGACGCTGCGCTGCCCGACGCGGCCGGGGTTGACGAAGGTGACCGCGGGGTAGCCGTAGCGCTCGAGGATCGGGAACGCCTCGGTGTAGTCGGTCTCGTAGCCGTCGTCGAACTGGATCATCACCTTCCCCCGCTCGGGGCGGGGCGTCAGGTGGAGTTCGTCACACCAGAACCGGCGGGTCGACTCGCCGCTCCAGGCCGTGATCCGGAGTTCGGTGACCGCGGAGAGGTCGGGGTCGCCGACGACGTTCGAGACGCCGAAGTTGAGCCGCATGAACGGCAGCCCGCCCTTGGCGGCGCGGCGGTAGTCCAGCCGGTCGCCGTCCGCGTCGAACAGCTGAATGGTCGGCGACACCAGTTCTCGTGAGGTGAGTGACAGGCCCGGAACGACGTTCGAGAAGTCTCGCGGCTCGTCGAACGCGCGGGCGATCGCGACCGCCCCGTCGTCAGCACCCGCCTCGAGGCGCGCGCTCTGCGTTCCGGTGTCGAATCTGTCCGCGTCTGCCGTTAGCTCTCCCGCGGCCGCCGTCCACTGGGAGAGATCCTCGAAGTCGTCGAGTATCTCGAGAGACGCGGCCGTGCGTCCGTCGTCCGGGTCGTCGCTCGAGGAGTCGTCCGCGTCCGGCGGATCGTCGTCCGGATTCGTGGAATCGTCGTTCGCAGCCGGTTCGGAGGGGCCTGTCGAGTCGTCGGTTCGCTCGAGTGCTCCCGTTTCGGTACAGCCGGCCAGCCCCAGCGCCAGGGCCGTGGAGAGGTATGCGCGGCGTTTCATTCGTCTCGAGGACAGTCCGGATTCGGGGATTGTTATGCACTCGTTGCAGTGATCGGAGCTGTCAGTAGTGGCTCTCTGAACGTCCTCGAGTCGGCGTTAATCGTCGGCATCGGCGCCGGTTCCGGTCGGCTCGTCCGCGGTAAACCGGTCGATACCGACGAGGAGAACGACCGACAGCAACGAGCCGATCAGGGCGAAGGAGGCCGTCATCACGAAGAACGCGGTGGTGCCGTCGAACACGCCGAGAACGTAGCCGCCGATCGCGATGCTGGCCGCGCCGAGGCCGAACTCGCCGAGGTAGGTGTAGCCGTAGGAGAGCCCACGCGTATCGGCTGGCGTGTAGACGGCGACCGCGTCCTGGTAGAAGGGCTGGATCGCGAAGAGGAAGAAACCGAAGACGCCACAGAGGGTCACGATCGCCCAGAGCCCCATCTCCGTGACCGGAACGAAGGCGAGGGCGCAGGCTGCGAGGATCGCGAAGAGGGCGATCAGGCCCTTCGCGGGGGGCAGTCGGTCCGTGAGTTTGCCGCCGGCGTACTGGCCGGCCATCCCCACCACGAGGAGGCCGACGTAGATGTAGAACTCGGCCTGGATGTCGTACTGCTCGAGCGCGGGCGCGATCACGAGGCCGTCGATCGCGGGAAGTTCCTCGAGAATGTTGGGGAGGAACGTAAGCATCCCCCGGTAGAACAGCCCCTCGAAAGTGACGATGACGAAGACGAGCGCGAACGCGCTGGCGAACAGGGTGCGGGAATTCGAGACGAGATCCGAGAGCGAAAGCGCCTCGTTGGGGCCGGCGTCGACGTCGTCGGCGACGGCTGCCGTCGAGTCGAAGTTCGCCTGCAGGCCGTAGATCGCCGCGAGGAAGCCGGGGATCGCGAGCAGGGCAGCAACGTACTGCCACTCGAGGAAGATCAACAGCGTGGCGGCGACGAACGGCCCGAGGGCGATGCCGACGTTGCCCGCAATTCCGTGCCAGGCGAAGACGGTGCCGCGTTCCTCGACGCCCGTGGAGATGAGCGCGAGTCCCGCAGGGTGGTAGATACTGGCGGCGACCCCCCAGAGGACGAGACCGACCGCGATCGCGTAGATCGACTCGAGGTAGGCCGACGCCGCGAGGACGACGAACGCCCCGCTCATCCCGGCGAGACACAGCAGGATGAGCCGCTTCGGGCCGTACTTGTCGGCGAGAATCCCGCCGGGAAGCGCGCCCGCACCGAACGGTGCGTACCCCAGGGCGACGATCAGCCCGATGAGGAAGACGCTCACGTCGAACTCCGCGAGCCAGACCACGAGAAAGATGGGAATCGAGGTTTCGAACCAGTGAACCAGGGAGTGGCCGGCCATCGTGAAGCCGGCGATCGATCTGTCGTTATCGTTCAGTGCCATGCTCGAGTGCTCTTGCTCGAACACCGACCGCGGTCGTATTTAGCGGCTTGGAATGCGGCTACGTTATGATGATAGTCGAGAGAGAGATCGTCTCGGGAGGGTCACTTATCAGCCAAACCCTGACGCATTACCGGGGAGATCGGTACCGAACGCAAGCGGACCGACCGCGGGGTTTCACTCGCCCTCGAGGTCCTCGCTAACCCCGACCGCCTGCGAGACGTCGACGTCCTCGGGCTCCTCCTGGCCACCAACGACCAGTTCGCCGTCGTCGTTCTCGACGTAGACGTCGTCCGCGAACCCGCCCTCGGCGTGGGGGTGTTCGGGATCTTCGAGGCGCTCCGGCGTCGAGGGGGCCTCGGGAACGCCGCCCTCGGGTTCGAACTCGCCGAGCGGGTCGGCGATGGTGATCCCCCAGGTGCCGAAGAAGTCGGCGTAGCGCTCGTAGTGGTCCTCGAGTTCGTCGGCGGGAAACTCCATCATCTCGGTCCAGCCGTGGTTGTAGAAGTCGAAGTTGGCCTGGATGTGGGTGATCTCGCGGGCCTCGGCCTCGGAGTAGCCCGCGCGCAGGGCCTCGAGGTACGTGTCCATCGTCGCCTCGAAGAAGCCGTCGAGGTGGTCTTTGCGCTCTGCGGCGTGGGCGGGGTCTGCCTTCTTGGTGAAGATTTTCGTGTGCAGCCGAACCAGTCCGGAGACGGCGACCGAGCGGACGACGGGGGTCTCGAGTGCCTTCCGGGAGGCGAAGTGACGGGCGTTCTGGCGGATCTTCATAGGTGCATATGCGAACGCGAACCTAAAGAGCGATTCGGAGGGAGAAACCCATATGGACTCCCGGAGAATGGACGAGATAGCAACCCACTTTAACCCCCGTTACGAACGTTCCCGTCATGACTGAGTACGTCATCATCGGTGACGGGATCTCTGGCAGTTCGGCTGCCGAGACCCTCCGGGAGGAAGACCCGGACGCGGAGATTACCGTCATCACCGATGAGGGGGAGCCGCTGTACAATCGTATCCTGATCAAAGAACACGCGAAGGGGAAACTCCCCGAAGCGCCGATCTCGATCCACGACGAGGAGTGGTACGACGAGCGCGACATCGACCTCTCGCTCAACACCCACGTTACGACGGTCGACACCGACGCGAAAACGGTCCGCATCCATGAGGGCGACGATATCTCCTACGACAAGCTTCTGATCGCGACCGGCGGCACACCGACCCAGCTTCCGGTTCCCGGCAGTGATGCCGACGGCATCCGCCACTTCTGGACGTTCCAGGACGCTCGTAAGATCCGCGAAGCGTCCGAGAACGCCGACAACGCCGTGATCGTCGGTGCCGGTCTGCTCGGCATCGACTTCGCCGCGGTCTGTGGCTCCCAGGAGGTCGAGGGCAAGTACCTCATGCGCGGCGACCGCTGGTGGCGCTACGCGCTCTCCGGAGAGGGTGCAGAGATCATGCACGAGGGAATGCGCTCGAAGGGCGTCGAACCCGTCTTCGACAGCGGCGTCGACCACTTCGAAACCGACGACGACGGCCACGTCACCGCCGCCGTCGACCCAAACGGCGAGCGCTACCCCTGTGACTTCGCGGGCGTCGCCATCGGACTCACTTTCAACACCGAGTTCCTCCACGACGTCGACCTCGAGATGGACAGCGGGATCCTCGTCGACGAGTACATGCAGACGAACCTCGAGGACGTCTACGCGGCGGGCGACCTCACTCGATTCTACGACGTGCTGCTGGGCGAGCAGGCCCAGAACGGCTCCTGGGGCTCCGCGAAGGAGCAGGGCCGCATCGCGGGCGTCAACATGGCCGCAGACGGCGAAGAAGAGGAGTTCGAGTGGGTCTCCTCGTACTCGATCACGCACTTCGACTTCCCCTTCCTCTCGTTCGGTCATCCCACCCTCGGCGACGACCACGCAGAGCGCAAGTACTCGGACACCGAGTGGCGTCGCATCGCCTTCAAGGACGGCAAGGTCGTCGGCGGCGTCCTCATCGGCGATCTCGCTCCCCAGAGCAAACTCAAGCAGCTCATGCGCGAACAGCGGGTCGTCGCCGACCAGAAGGAGGTCCTCCTGGCGGAGAACGTCAATCTCGACGATCTCGCACCGACACAGGAACAGTAGCTGCTAGACGAATCTCGCCGGTCTCCGGTCGTACCCCCAGCCGGCTTCCGTGCGAAAATACGTGATTCTGATTTCTTCCCCGAACCAAATAGTTAAGTCTGGGAACGGTGTCTGCTATCGGTAACCATGACAGCGAGTGACGCAGCTGGCGCTGCGCTGACGCTGCGGCAGGTCGAAACGGTCCCCGCCGACACGCGCGTTCGACACGTCGACGAACTCGAGGAGGACACACTGGTTCGGTTTACCGAACTGCTCGAGGCCGGTCGATCACCCGTGATCGAAGACGGCGAGTTCACGCTCGACGACGTGATCGTCTATACGGACTACTATCACGTGACTGCCACCTGACGGCCCCAGCGTACTCGCAGACGCTCACGGAACGCCGTCCACGCTATCGAAGCCGTTTTCTCCCGTGCGCGTTACCGCTCACACATGAACGGCGATAGCGACATGACCCTCGCGTTCGAACTCGAGGCGCTGAAAGCGCTGTCGACGCCGGAGGCCGTCTTCGACGACGCCCGTAGCTGGAGTACGTACGTCGGCGTCGTCTCCGAAGAGCCCACCTACGTCGTGACGAACTTCACGCGCAAGAACCGCATTCGTCAGGACTTCTTTTCGGGACCCCGCGGGAAAGCGGAGAGTCTCGAGAGCGTCAAGGGGCAGTTCGACACGGAGCGGCACGTCTTCATCGGCGTCTCCGCCGACGACGAAACGCTGGCCGACGAGGTCGGCTGGGAGTATCTCGCCGTCGAGGACGCCGCCGAAGCCGCCGAGTGGTCGCTCGCGACGGATGAGGACCCGACCGACGACGAGGCGGAGCCGGTCCGGGACGACTGGCCCTAACACCCCGGGTCGGATCCGCACCGTGTCCGGACCGGAACCACGAGGAGGAGTTACCGATGAATCCAGCAGACGAACCGCGTATCGACGGTGAAACCGTCGATGCGATCGCCGCCCTCGGCAACCGAACGCGCCTCGAGATCCTGCTCGCGCTGGCAGACGCGGAACGGGAGCACCAGGAGCAGTGGTTGCGACTTACCTTTACGGAACTCTACGACGCCGTCGACGTCGGGAGTTCCTCTCAGTTCTCCTACCACCTCGACAAGCTCACCGGACAGTTCGTCGCCGAAACCCCGGAGGGCTATCGACTGACCTACGGGGGCGACACGATTGTCCGCACGATCCTCTCCGGGCTGTACGAGAGTACACAAACCTTCGACGAGGTCGCCGTAGACGGCGTCTGCGTGTTCTGTGCGGATCGCTCGCTCGTCGCGAGCGTCGACGAAGAGCAGTTCGTCGTCCGCTGTGGCTCATGTGGATCGTCCCTGCTGAGGGACCTGCTACCCCGAAGCCAGACGCGACACCGCTCGGTGAGAGAGATAGTCGACAGCGTCGGCACTCGGATCTGGGGAACGGCAGCGCTGGTCCGGGGCTCAGTTTGCCCGCAGTGCTACGGACAGGTCGGCGCCGCCGTGGAGACGCACCACCACGAGGGGCGGCCATTCTACACGCTCGAGTACACCTGCCCCGAGTGTTGGCTCGTGATTCACGTCCCCCTCGAGGTACTGATCGCGTTCCACCCCGCGGCCGTCGGCTTCTTCTGGGACCACGGAATCGCGCTGTCGGAACTCCCGCTCTGGGAGTTCTTCGAGTTCCTCGTCACCGGGGCCGTGACCCTCGACGTCGTCACCGTCGACCCCTTCGAGGTGACCGCTGAAATCACGCTCGGCGACGAGACGCTTCGACTCGAGGTCGACGACTCGCTGCGGGTGACCCCCCTGTCGGCCAGCGACCACTGACCACCTCGAACGCACCGTGTGCCGTCCGAACTCAAACATTTTTGAGTAGCTCTGCTGTCAATATGTAATTCATACAACAATACTTATCCCGGCTGGCGCGCATGAACCGGTATGCGTTTCGTTACACCGAGACTGCGGGAGATGACGGCACTCTGGGGGGTCGTGTATGGCAGCTATTGAACTCGAGGGGTTGACTAAGCGGTTCGGCGACGTCGTCGCCGTCGACGGACTCGACCTCACGGTCGAGGAGGGCGAGATATTCGGCTTCCTCGGACCGAACGGGGCGGGCAAGTCGACGACGATCGACATCCTGCTCGACTTCATCCGGCCGACCGGCGGTACGGCGACCGTGCTGGGTCACGACGCCCAGGCGGACGGCCTGGCCGTCCGCAGTCGAACCGGGGTTCTCCCGGACGGCTATCACGTCTACGATCGCCTGACGGGTCGTCAACACGTCGAGTTTGCCGTCGAGATGAAAGGCGTCGACGAGGACCCGGTGGCGCTGCTCGAGCGCGTTCGGATCGCCGACGCGGCCGACCGCAAGGCGGGCGGCTACTCGAAGGGGATGCGCCAGCGGCTAGTGCTAGCGATGGCGCTGGTCGGCGACCCCGACCTGCTCGTCCTCGACGAGCCCTCGACGGGACTGGACCCTAACGGCGCCCGCGAGATGCGCGAGATCATCCGCGAGGAGAACGACCGCGGGACGACGGTGTTCTTCTCGAGTCACGTCATGGAGCAAGTCGAGGCCGTCTGTGACCGCGTAGCGATCATCAACCGCGGGAAGCTCGTCGCCGTCGACACGATCGACGGCCTCCGGGACTCGACGGAAACCGGCGAGACGCTGTACGTCTACGTCACGGAACTCGACGAGGGCGTTCTCGAGCGCGTACGGGAACTCGACGGCGTCGGTAGCGCGTCGATCGACGACGGCCGCCTGCGGGTGTCGGTCGGTTCCGTCTCGAAGTTCGCCGTCCTGCACGCGATTGACGAAATCGCGCCGATCCAGGACTTCTCGGTGGTCGAGTCCTCGCTCGAGGACCTGTTCGTTCGCTACACCAACGACGTCCAGGAGGTCGAGGCATGACCTGGCTCACCGTCGCCAGGAAGGACTTTCGGGACGCCGTCCAGTCACGGGCGCTGTGGGCGCTCGTGGCCGTCTTCGTCGTGCTCTCGATCGTCTCCACCTACGCCTACGTCGAGGTGCCTGAGATGTTCGGCTCGCCAGCGGGCGCGACTTTCGGCGGGCTACTCTTCTTCACGGTCGGGCTCGTCGGGCTGTTCGTTCCGCTGGCGGCGATCGTCGTCTGCTACAAATCCCTCGCCGGTGAGCGCGAGCTCGGGAGTATCAAGCTGTTGCTCTCCCTGCCGACCACCCGCGGCCAGGTGTTCGCCGGGAAGGTCCTTGGCAGGGCTGCCGTCCTCGCGTTCGGCCTCGGTGTCGGCCTCGTCGTCGGCCTCGGCTTCGGCGCCGCGCTGCTCGGCGAGATTGACGCCCTCGCGGTACTGGTGTTCGTGCTCGTCACGCTGGCGTTCGCGGCCGTCTACGCGACGATCGTCGTCGGCATCTCGGCGACGACGGGGTCGACCTCGCGGGCGACGACGCTGGCGCTCGGTTTCTTCGTCGTCTTCGAACTCCTCTGGGACGTCGTTCCGATGGGGGTTCTCTACGTCGTCGAGGGGTTTTCGTTCCCGTCGACGATCCCCGACTGGGTGTTCACCGTCACCCAGCTCTCGCCCTCGTCGGCGTACTTCTCGACGATTGTCGCGCTGTTGCCCGACCTCGCGGCCACCGTCGGTGCCGATCCGGGACAGGCGGGAGCCGGCGTCGAGGTGAACGCGACGGAGGCCGAACCGCTCTACGCGAGCCCCGAGATCGGGATCGTGGTTCTGGTCCTGTGGCTGCTCGTTCCCCTCGCCGTCGGCTACCTGCGGTTCACCGCGTCCGATCTCTGAGTCGAGTCGCCGCCCTTATGGCCGGCCCGACCCAAGCGCGCTCAATGGCCGAGCCCCGCGTTCCGGGTGGCGACGACACCACCCTCGAACTCCCCTGTGGGACCCGCGTCGACCCCAGAGACATCGACCTCGGGATGCGCGAGTACAGCTGTTCCTGCGGAGACACCCACGCCGTTGTGATGGACCTCCACCCGCCCTCGCGGTTCGTCCCCGAGTCGCTCGTCGACGTGCTCCGCGAGACCGTCGAAACCGACGACGACTTCGATGAGTTCGGCACGCCCCACCTGATGGGGATCGTTCTCGAGGAGTTCCCCGAGCAGGTCGCGGTGTACGACGCCGCAGAGGACGGCAACGTCGGCTACACGCTGCTGTGGATGACCGACTTCGACTCGAGGCGGCTCCACGAGATCGTCGTCGAACTCATCGTCGAGCTGATGGAACACGCGGTGAGCCACGCCGACGACGACGCGACGATGACCGAGTTCGAAGAGCAGATGCTCGAGTTCGACGTGAGCGAGTTCGTCGAGGAGTACCGACGGATGCGCGACTTCGAGAGCGAACACGACCGGGCGGTGTGACCGACTCGTTTTGCCGTACCTCGCAGGGGGCGACAGCCGGTAGAGAGCGCTCGGCATCACTGAAGTTCGAATTTCGAAACGTCGCTTCGGGAATCGTAATAGTTCGTGGGGCTTATTACGATGTACGAACTTCGGACGTACAGGACCAATGAGTACGGACCACCACGCCGGCTCCGAGACGGGGGCCGAAGCCGGGGACGGACGCACGATACTGCTGATCGGCAGCGGACCGATTCAGATCGGTCAGGCCGCGGAGTTCGACTACTCCGGGGCACAGGCCTGCCGGGCGCTCGCAGAGGAGGGCGCTCGAGTCGTGCTCGTCAACTCGAATCCCGCGACGATCATGACCGACCCGGAGATGGCAGACCGGGTCTACATCGAACCGATCACGACCGAAGCCATCGCCGAGATCATCCGGAAGGAGCGCCCGGACGGCGTCATCGCCGGTCTCGGGGGTCAGACCGGGCTGAACGTCACCGCCGAACTCGCCGAAGAGGGGGTTCTCGAAGAGTACGACGTCGACATCATGGGAACCCCGCTGGAAACCATCTACGCGACGGAGGACCGGGACCTCTTCCGCCAGCGCATGGAGAAGATCGGCCAGCCGGTGCCCCGGTCGACGACCATCTCGCTCGAGGACGGCGAGTCGGTCTCCGAACTCACCGAAGTCGACCTCGTGGCGCGCGTCGAGAAGGCGGCCGCGGAAGTGGGCGGCCTGCCGGTCATCGCCCGGACAACCTACACCCTCGGGGGATCGGGGTCGGGCGTCGTCGAGGAGATGGACGAACTCATCGAGCGCGTCCGCAAGGGGCTGCGGCTCTCGCGGAACAACGAGGTGCTCGTCACCGAGTCGATCGCCGGCTGGGTCGAACTCGAGTACGAGGTGATGCGCGACGCCGACGACTCGTGTATCATCATCTGCAACATGGAGAACATCGACCCGATGGGAATCCACACCGGGGAGTCGACGGTCGTCACTCCCTCGCAGGTCATCCCCGACGACGGCCATCAGGAGATGCGCACCGCGGCGCTCGACGTCATCCGCGAACTCGGCATTCAGGGCGGCTGTAACATCCAGTTCGCCTGGCGAGACGACGGCACCCCCGGCGGCGAGTACCGCGTGGTGGAGGTCAACCCGCGCGTCTCGCGTTCCTCCGCGCTGGCTTCGAAGGCGACCGGCTACCCCATCGCGCGCGTTACCGCGAAGGTCGCCCTCGGCAAGCGCCTCCACGAGATCGAGAACGAAATTACGGGTGAGACGACGGCGGCGTTCGAGCCCGCAATCGACTACGTCGTCACGAAGGTACCGCGCTGGCCCAAGGACAAGTTCGACGACGTCGAGTTCGAACTCGGCACCGCGATGAAGTCCACAGGCGAGGCGATGGCGATCGGCCGCACCTTCGAGGAGAGCCTGCTGAAGGCGCTTCGCTCCTCGGAGTACGAGCCGAGCGTCGACTGGGCCGACGTGAGCGACGACGAACTCGAGGCCGAGTACCTCGAGAAACCCACGCCGGACCGCCCGTACGCCATCTTCGAGGCGTTCGAGCGCGGCTACACCGTCGACGACGTGATCGATCTCACGGGGATCGAGGAGTGGTACGTCGAGCGCTTCGAGAACGTCGCGGACGCCTCCGTCGCGGCTGCTGACGGCGACTTTGCAGAAGCGGCGGAGCTCGGATTTACGAACCAGCAGGTCGCGGCGATGGCGGGCGCAGAGGGTGAGGGAACGCCCGTCGAAGCGGTCGAGTCCGCCGCCCCGGAGCGTTCGTTCAAGCAGGTCGACACCTGCGCGGGCGAGTTCGCGGCGTCGACGCCGTACTACTACTCCGCGCGGGACGCCCTCGAGTCCGGATCCTCGCCGATCGCCCACGACGAGGTGCAGGTCGACCGCGACGTCGAGAGCGTCGTGGTCGTCGGCGGCGGCCCGATTCGGATCGGCCAGGGCGTCGAGTTCGACTACTGTGCGGTCCACGCGGTGCGCGCGCTCCGCGAGATGGGGATCGACGCCCACGTGGTGAACAACAACCCCGAGACGGTGTCGACGGACTACGACACCTCCGATGGATTGTTCTTCGAGCCGATCACCGCCGAGGAGGTCGCCGACATCGTCGAGACGACCGGCGCCGACGGCGTGATGGTTCAGTTCGGCGGACAAACGTCCGTGGACATCGGCGAACCGCTCGAGGCCGAACTCAGTCGTCGAAATCTCGACTGCGCGGTGATGGGCACCAGCGTCGAGGCGATGGACCTGGCAGAGGATCGCGACCGGTTCAACAACCTGATGAGCGACCTGGGGATCGCCCAGCCCGACGGCGGGGCGGCCTACAGCCGCGAGGAGGCCCTCGAGTTGGCCCACGAGATCGGCTACCCCGTGCTCGTCCGCCCCTCCTACGTGCTGGGCGGGCGCGCGATGGAGGTCGTCTACGACGACAGCGAACTCGAGCGCTACATCGAGGAGGCGGTGCGCGTGAGCCCCGACAAACCGATCCTCGTCGATGAGTTCCTCGACGGTGCGGTCGAACTGGACGTCGACGCGGTATCGGACGGCGAGGACGTCCTCATCGGCGGGATCATGGAGCACGTCGAGAGCGCGGGGGTTCACTCCGGCGACTCGGCGTGTGCGATCCCGCCGCGCTCGCTCGACGAGGAGACGCTGGGCCGGGTGCGCGAGGTCACGGAGGACATCGCACGGGCGCTCGAGACCGTCGGCCTGCTCAACGTCCAGCTTGCAGTGAAAGACGGTGACGTCTACGTGCTCGAGGCAAACCCCCGCTCCTCGCGTACGGTGCCGTTCGTCTCGAAGGCCACGGGCGTTCCGATCGCCAAACTCGCCGCGACGGTGATGGCCGGCGAGTCGCTGGCGGACCTCGATATCGAAGAGCAGATCCCCGAGCACACCTCGATCAAGGAGGTCGTGCTGCCGTTCGATCGCCTCCCCGGAAGCGACCCGCGCCTCGGTCCCGAAATGAAATCGACCGGCGAGGTGATGGGCACCGCGAGTTCCTTCGGCACGGCCTACTGGAAGGCCCAGCAGGCGGCGTCCAACGCCGCGGGCGAGGGAACCGCGGTGGTCGACCTCGAGGTCGACGGCTTCGCGGAGTTCTTCGACCTCGCCGAGTTCGAGGACGTGCCCCAGGCGATCCGCGAGGGGAAGGTCGACTTCGTCGTCAGCCGCGACCGGGACGCGCTGGAGACGGCCGTCGAGGAGGATATCCCCTACCTCTCGACGGAAGCGAGCGCAGAGGCGTACCTCGAGGGGCTCGAAGCAGCAGGGGGAGACCTCGAGATCGCGGCGGTGACGGATCGGCCGACCCGCACGGCGCGGTGGGGCGGCTGAGAGGAATCGAATAGGGCTCACGTTTTTGCGGCCATCGACCGAGAGCCGGCGAGGCGTTCCGGGTATCCGAATAGTCAACACGTGGCGCTCGAATTGCGAGAGCCATGACCCGACTTCCGAACGACGTCGTCGGCGAGGCCTACCGCAGCGACGTCGGCTGGCGACTGCTCGAGGATCTCGTCGACCTGAACAACCGCATGCCCGGCCAGGAGGGCGAACGCCGCGGCGCCGAGTACGTCCGCGAGCGTTTCGAAGAGAGCGGCCTGGCGGACGTCACCGACACCGAGTTCCCGATTCCGGGGTGGTGGCGCGGCGAGTGCTCACTCGAGTTGCACGCCCGCGATCCCTCACAGCGCTTCGAGCGCTCCCACGAACTCGTCGAACTGCCCGGCACGCCCGCGGGCGAAGTGACGGGTGAGATCGTCGACGTCGGCTACGGTGTCCCGGAGGACTTCGAGGGCCTCGACCTCACCGGCAAGATCGCGATGGCCTACAGCCTCACGCCCGAGGACTACGGCCGCTGGGTCCACCGGGGCGAGAAGTACGGCTACGCCGCCGAGTCTGGCGCCGAGGCGTTCCTCTTTCGGAACCACGTCGAGGGGTGTCTGCCGCCGACGGGCGACGTCGGGAAAATCGACCGCGAGGCGGAAATTCCCGCCGTCGGCGTCAGCAAGGAGGTCGGCGACCGCCTGCTTCGCTACTGCGAGCGCGGGGACGTCGAAGCGACGCTCTCCGTCGTCTGCCGCACCGAACCCGCCACCTCGCGAAACGTCGAGGGCGTCGTTGGCCCCGACACTGACGAGGAGGTGCTGTTTACCGCTCACGTCGACGGCCACGACGTCGGCACCGCCGCGAACGACAACGGTGCCGGCACCGCCATTGCGGTCGAGGCCGCTCGTATCCTGAAGGCGATCGAGGACGATCTCGAGACCCGGGTGCGGTTCGTCGTCTTCGGTGCCGAGGAGACGGGCCTCTACGGCTCGTACTACTGGTCGCACACCCACGACCTCGAGCGAGTGAAGTGCGTGGTGAACGTCGACGGCGTGGGCTACTCCCGGGACCTGAAAGTCTACCACCACGGCTTCCAGGAGATCGGCGACGCGTTCGCCGAGGTCGCCGACGAATACAACCTCGAGATCCCCGTCTCGGAGACGATTCGCCCCCACAGCGACCACTGGCCGTTCGCCCAGCGCGGCGTTCCGGCCGCCCAGGGCGTCTCAGTCCGCGACGACGACGGACGCGGCTGGGGGCACACCCACGGCGACACCCTCGACAAACTCGACCCCCGGGACCTGCGCGAACTCGCGATCTCCTGTGCGGCGGGGCTAGCCCGTCTCGCCGAAGCCGGTCGAACGGTCGACCCCGTCGACGAGTCGGAGATCCGCGAGGCGACCGAGGCAGGCGGCTTCGACGTCGGGATGAAAGCGGTCGACAACTGGCCGTGGGGCGACGAGCGGCCGTGGCCGTGGCGCGACGAACTCGAGGTCGAGCGGTAGCCGCCTCTTGCGGTCGTCGCTGGCGGGCGCACGCACTGCAAAAAATCGTCGTCTCGAGTGCGGCGCCGAGAGACGCCGACAGAACCCTTCCCAGGCTCTCGAGTCGTTCCGCTAGCTGCAGTAGTTGACGGGATCGACCGCTTCGCCGTCGATTTCGACGGCTGTCTCGCCGTCGAACACCGTGATGTCGGTCACCCGACCGGAGAACTCGACGCGGAGATCCGTGCCGTTGATCGTTCCTTCGATCGTCGTGCCGGACGTCGTCAGCGTCTCCGCAGCCGGATCGTCGGAAACGACACCCAATGCACCGTCGACCGTGATTTCGAAACTCGAGAGTTGTCCGCGGCTACCGATTGCCAGTTCGTGTGCCATACAGTGACTACGATTCGACCAGGGGTGCATAAATGTTTCCTAGTTGTCACCAGTTGGAAATCACGAAAGTTACGACATCGGGTATTGCAACCCACAAAAACCGTCTTCTGCAAAATCCTACTCACGTATAAAATCGGAATCTGACAGTAGAATTATGACGGGCCGCATCCGGGGCGCCTCCGACACCCTAAAGCGGTCGGACTCAGTGGTTCGGATATGGAGTATCACGAGGCGGCCGACACCCTCTTCGGCCTCCGCCGGTTCCGGCCGAAACCGGGCACCGAGTCGACCGCGGAGTTCCTCGACCACCTGGGGAACCCACACGAGGACCTCGACGTCGTGCAGATCGCTGGCTCGAACGGCAAGGGGAGTACGGCGCGGATGCTCGAGTCCACCCTGCGAGAGGCCGGCCTCTCCGTCGGCCTCTACACCTCGCCGCATCTCGAGGACGTCCGCGAGCGGATCCGAGTCGACGGCCGCAAGATCCCGCGGTCGGCGCTTGCGGCGTTCGTCGACCGCTCACACGAGTACGTGACCGAGCGGGCTGCCGACGGCGAGTCTCCCACGTTCTTCGAGGCGATGACCACCCTCGCCCTGTGGCAGTTCGACCGGGAGAACGTCGACGTCGCCGTCCTCGAGGTCGGCATCGGCGGTAAGTTCGACGCGACGAGCGTCGTCGATCCGATCGCGAGCGCCGTCACGAGCGTCACCTTAGAACACACGGGGATCATCGGCGACACCGTCGAGGAGATCGCCCGCGACAAGGCCCACGTCGCCCCCACCGACGCGCCGCTCGTGACGGGGGTATCCGGACCCGCGCTCGAGGCCGCCCGCGAGGTCGCCGGCGAGGTCGTCACCGTCGGCTCGAGTACGGACGCGGACGTCACGGTCGCCTACGAGGGCCGGACGAATCACACCGAGGCCGCCGTTTCCGTTCACGGCGGCAACTGGGACCTCGAGGCACGGATCCCCCTGCTCGGAGAGCACCAGGCCGAGAACGCGGGGATCGCCGCGACCCTCGCCCGCCAGGTTACGGACGTCTCGGGCACCGACCTCGAGCGAGGGCTCCGAAACGCCCACTGGCCGGGTCGCTTCGAGGTGATGGAGACCGAACCGCTGGTCGTCCTCGACGGCGCGCACAACCCCGGCGCCTGCGAACGGCTCTCCGAGACGCTCGCGTCCTTTTCGTACTCGGATCTCACGCTCGTCGTCGGCGCCATGCACGACAAGGACCACCGCGAGATGGCCGCCGCGCTGCCGACGCCCGATGCGGTCGTCGCCTGCGAACCCGACCTCGAGCGCAGCGAGGAGCCGGCGGTGCTGGCACAGGTGTTCGAGCGGGCCGGCGCCGACAACGTCCGGACGGAGTCAGCGGTACAAGACGCGTTGGCGAGCGCCCTCGAAAACGCCGGTCCCGACGACTGCGTGCTCGTCACCGGCTCGCTGTTCGCCGTCGCCGAGGCCCGCAGCCGATGGACCCGAACGTCGATCCCGAGGGAGGTCAGGGATCTCGAGGACGCGGCGGCGGCGCTCGCGGACATCGGTGTCGAACCCGAGGCGGTGCCCCGAACCGGACGTGAGGCCGTCCACCGCGTGATCCAGACGAGCCTCCAGCGCCGGCAGGCGATCCGCCTCGAGCGGGAGCTGGTGGGAGTCGGCGGCGACTGCGTGCGATCGGGACTCGACCGCGACGACGAGCGCGTCGACGCCATCATGATGGGAACAGTGGCACAGTTCGAGGCGCTCGTCGGTCGACTCGAGCGCGCTCCGAACGGACTCGCCGACGTCGCCGACGAGCTACGGGAGACGCTCGGCCTCGAGCCGACGCCCGCCGCGGCGACCTACCCGTGGGAGGACGGGACTGCCGTCATGGGCATTCTGAACGTCACCCCTGACAGCTTCCACGACGGCGGACAGTACGCTGCCACAGACGATGCCCTCGAGCGCGCCAAATCGATGCTCGCGGCCGGCGTCGACATCGTCGACGTCGGCGGGGAGTCGACCAGACCGGGCGCCGACCCGGTTCCCGTCGAGGCGGAGATCGAACGCGTCGTGCCGGTCATCGACGGGCTCGCCGACCGCGACGTACTCGTCTCCGTCGACACCCGGAAGGCCGCCGTCGCCGAGGCGGCGCTCGAGGCCGGCGCGGACATCGTCAACGACGTCTCCGGACTCGAGGATCCCGAGATGCGGTTCGTCGTCGCCGCCTCCGACGCCCCGCTGATCCTGATGCACAGTATCGACGCACCCGTCGTTCCGGGAAAGGAAATCGAGTACGACGACGTGGTCACTGACGTCATCGACGAACTCACGGAGCGGGTGCTGCTGGCCGAAAAGGCGGGAATCGACCGCAACCGGATCGTCGTCGATCCCGGTCTCGGATTCGGAAAGAGGCCTCGAGAGAGCTTCGAACTGCTCGACCGACTCGGCGAACTGCGTGCACTCGGCTGCCCGATACTCGTCGGCCACTCCCAGAAGTCGATGTTCGACCGCGTCGGCGCCGATCCGGGCGACCGGCTCGCGCCGACGGTGGCCGCCTCGGCGCTGGCAGCCGATCGCGGCGCGGACATCGTTCGAGTTCACGACGTTCCCGAAAACGTGGCGGCCGTCCGAACGGCACTCGCGACGCGGCGGCCGGAACGGTTCGAAAAGTAGCGCGCTCTCCGATAGCGGTTCTTTCCAGCAGTTCGGAGCCACAACTAGAGGATACTATGATTAGGCAAAGCGGTGATGTGCTATCATGGAACACGTATCGGAGCTCGGGCTAGGGGTCGCGATCGGTGTCGGCCTCGGAATCGTGTTCGGCGCCGCCACGGGTACTCTCGGGGCCGGAATCGCGATGGGTGTCGGAATCGGCGGCGCGCTCGGCGTAGCGCTGAGTGAGTACTCTGCAGAGCGGGCCGCGTGACCGGTCGGGTCGCCTACAGCAGCCCGTACTCGGCGCGGAGCCCCCTGTACGTCTCGAGGTATCGCTCGCTCACCGACCGCCGATCGAACGGCTCGAAGTCGGGGTCGTAGTCGCGCCCCTCCAGCCCGCCGGCCTCGACGATCGCGTTCGTTAGCTCCGCCTCGCTGGTGGTTCGAAAGCCGCGCTCGCGTCCCTCGACGAGTTCGTGGGCGCTCGAGTCGGCGTGGTACTCGACGATTCCGACACAGCCACAGGCCAGCGCCCGTAACAACTCGTTGGGAAACACACACCGGGTCGCCGTCTGGGCGAAAACGTGTGCACCCCGATAGCTGGCGATCCGCTCCTCGAGGGTAGCCTCGCCGGTAAAGGTGATCCGGTCGTCGATCCGGAGATCACGCGCCAGCCCCTCGTAGGTGTCCCGCTCGGGACCGTCACCGATGATCCGCGCGCTCCAGTCGCGTCGGCGGAGTTCGGCCAGTGCGAGCAGCAGGCTCTCGAGGTTCGCCTCTTCGTCGAGGCGTCTGGCGTAGACGACCTCGGTAGCCTCCCCGGGATCGATCCCCCGAATCCGCTCGAGGTCGATCGGGGTCGGAACGACGGCGACCTGCTCCTCGCTCGCTCCCCGTTCGCGGACCCAGGTGGCGACGAGCCTCGAGGGAGTAACGATCCGCTCGGGGCGACCGGCCGCGAGTCGGTGCCAGCGGTCGTCCGGAATCCCGCTGTCGCCGTACCACTCGACGACCAGCGGAACGCGGGCGAACGTTGCACCCGCACGAGCGGCGACCACCTGCGCCGGCGGCTCGGCGCGTGCGTGGACCACGTCCGGACCGACCGACCGAACCGCGATCGGAAGCCGCCACAGAAACGCCCGGCGAGCCTCGGGGCTCGCCGAGAGGCCGTGGTAGACGATGCCGTCGCGCTCGAACGTTCGGTGGTCGCCGGACCAGAACCGCGCACAGAAAAGGTGAATCTCGTGGCCACGGTCCCGGAGGATCTCGAGGACCGTCTGGAATCGCTCGTTCGTCTCCGTCCGTCGGTGGTGGACCGTATCGAGAGAGACGAACGCGAGGCGCATCTAGTCCGTCACTCTTAGTGGAAGTACAAAAATTCTATCTGTTTCCATCGGTGATGCGGCCGCCTCGAGAAGTCGGAACTGCGACGACAGGAGGCGCTATCGTCTGCTCGCTCGAGTCGGCGAGCAATGGGATTTTTCGGGGGGATAGGTCGACTGACTTTCCCTGTCCGTTCGCTCAAAAACGCGCACCTGATTGGGATCAGAGAATTGGTCCAGATCGCTCGAACGGAGCAGTATGTGCCCCGTCAGCGCCCCAGATCGATCATCGCGGCGGAGCCGCTCACACGGTCGCCATCTTGATCTTCATCTCGTCTTTCTTCTCCTCGAGTTTGTCTTTCAGCCCGGTCGTTTTCTCCTCCTTCTCGTCTTTGTCAGGCCTCTCTTTGGGCTCTTCTTTCTCGATTGGTTTTTCCTTTGGCTCCTTCTCGACCGGCTCTTCCTTCTCAACCGGCTCCTCTCTCGGCTCTTCTTTCTCGACCGGTTCCTCCTTTGGCTCCTTCTCCACCGGTTCTTTCTCGACTTTCTCAACTCGTTCTTCTTTCTCGACTGGTTCCTTTTTGTCGACTGGCTCCTCTCTCGGTTCTTCTTTCTCGACTGGCTCCGCTGCGGGTTTCTCGGTCGGTTCTTCTTTCTCAACCCGCTCTTCCTTCTCGACTTTCTCAACCCGCTCTTCCTTCTCGACCGGTTCCTCCATTGGCTCCTTCTCCACCGGCTCTTCCTTCTCGACTGGTTCCGCTGCGGGTTTCTCGGTCGATGCTTCCGCTGGCTTGTCGACCACGAACTCGAGTGCGACGGGACGGTCCTCGTGTTCGGCCGTAAGGTGGTACGCTCCGTCCGCCAGTTCGGAGAACGCGAACTCGTCGTTCGCCTCGACGACTTCGGTGACGTTCACTGGCTCCTCGGCGTCGTCGCGTTCCTCGTCGTCGCAGTCGATCTCGATCTCGAGTTCGTACACCACATCCTCGTCCACGAGTTCGTCCTCCTCGACGTCATCCGCCATTTCGTCGTCGACGCTCTCGTTGAGCGTTACGTTTACGGCGACGTCGTTCGGATTCGTGACCGTGATCTCACCGCCGTCGTCAGCACAGTCGTACGTGACCTGCAGTGCCTCGAGGTCGGTCTCCTCGGTGGTCGCCAGTCCGAATGCACCCACGCTGACCGTCATCCCCACGACGACGAGTATCGTGAGGAGAACGGTCAACCACGGCTTCCCTCGTTTTGAGTCCGCTACCCGCTCCCCGGGTCGTGATTTGTCTCTCATGTCTACCGCCAATGAGAGCCAACGTGCAGCCCAGCCTTTGTTATGCACAACGGACAGCGACCGCCCACAGCGCCGTTAGAAGGGATCTGATCGGAGAAAAAACGGTTGAATAAAACGATGAGAAATATAACCTCTTGCGGCCGATGAATTCCGCCTTGCATCGGCCGGTGATCGTTGCACCGGTACCCGGTGGTATACATTCGGTCACCCTCGAAACCAGCGACAAAACCACTCTACAGGGAGATTCACGGACGAACAGATCAGGCGAAACGAACGCGACATCGAATGTTACCGCGTCGGAGCGACGGCAGTAGGGAGTTACGTGCCCCCTCGAGAAACAGCCTCGAACGAAACTATTACTGTTTCGAATCGATATAGGCGAGCCATGGCAACGTACGACATCGAACGCTATCTCAACATCAGAAGCGCTAATGGAGCCTCGTTCGGCCCCGACGGCGACCGACTCTCGTTTCTGATGAACACGACCGGTGTTTCACAGATCTGGACGCTCGAGAAGCCACGGGGGTGGCCCGAACAGCGAACCTTCTACGAGGAACGCGTCACGTTCGCCTCGTGGTCGCCCGAACGGTCGGAACTCGCCTTCGGCATGGACGAAGGCGGTAACGAACGCGCCCAACTGTTCCGCCTCGACGCCGGTACCGGAACGATCGAGAACCTCACGTCGATGCCCGACGCCAAACACCGCTGGGGCGGCTGGAGTCACGACGGCGAACAGTTCGCGTTCACCTCGAACCGTCGCGACGAGGCCGTCTTCGACGTCTACGTCCAGGGTCGCGAGGAGACGGGGTCGGAGGCCGAACTCGTCCACGAGGGCGACGGCTGGCTCACCGTCGCCGGGTTCAGCCCCGACGATTCGACGCTCCTCGTCGCGAAGGCGTACTCCAACGCCGATCAGGACCTGTATAGCCTCGACCTCGAGAGCGGCGAGTTCCGCCACCTCACCCCCCACGAAGGTGACGTCCGTCACCGAAGCCCCGTCTGGGCACCCGACGGCGAGGGGATGTATCTGGTCACCGACCGCGAGAGCGACACCCTCGAACTCGTCTATCTCGATCTGGACAGCCTCGAGTTCGAGTCCGTCACCGACGGGGACGGCTGGAACATCGGCGGCATCGCGCTCGACGAGGACAGTCGTCGCTTCGTCTACTCGCGAAACGTCGAGGGATACACGGACCTGACCGTCGGCGAGTTCGATAGAGACGATCCGACCTCCTTCGAGACGTTTCCCGAACCTGATCTCCCCGGCGGAGCCGGCGATTCGGCGTCGGGCACCGTCGCGGGCGGCGTGAGTTTCGACCCGGACGGCGAACGCTTCGCGTGTACGATCACCGGCGATCGAACGAACACGAACGTCGTCGTCGCCGAAATCGAAACCGGCGAGACGACCCGCTGGACGAACGCCCCGACCGCCGGGATTCCCCCGGAGACGTTCCAGGAATCGAAACTCGTCCACGTCGAGAGCTTCGATGGACTCTCAGTCCCCGGCTTTTTCACCCTCCCCGAGGAGTACGAGGCCGGCGAGACGCCGGTCGTGGTCGACATCCACGGCGGTCCCGAGAGCCAGCGTCGCCCTTCGTTTTCCTCGGTCAAGCAGTACCTCGTCAACCGCGGCTACGCCTACTTCGAGCCGAACGTCCGGGGTTCCTCGGGCTACGGCGCCGAGTACAAGAGCCTGGACGACGTCGAAAAGCGGATGGACTCCGTCGCGGATATCGCCGCCTGCGTCGACTGGCTCGAGGATCACGAGGCCGTCGACCCCGACCGAATCGCCTGCATGGGCGGCTCCTACGGCGGCTTTATGGTGCTCGCCTCGCTCACCGAGTATCCGGACCTCTGGGCGGCGGGCGTCGACGTCGTCGGCATCGCCAACTTCGTTACCTTCCTCGAGAACACCGGCGACTGGCGCCGAAAGCTCCGCGAGGCCGAGTACGGGAGCCTCGCCGAGGACCGGGAGTTCCTGGAAGAGATTTCGCCGATCAACAACATCGAGAGCCTCGAGGCTCCGCTGTTCGTCCTCCACGGCGAGAACGATCCGCGGGTTCCCGTCGGCGAGGCCGAACAGATCGTCGAGAAGGCCCGCGAGCAGGGCGTCCCCGTCCGCAAGCTGATCTTCGACGACGAGGGTCACGGCTTCTCGAAGCTCGAGAACCGCATCGAGGCCTACTCGGCGGTCGCGGAATTCTTAGACGAGCACGTCTGAGCCTCGGCGGCGGCGGGCCCCGCGGCATCAGTCTCCGTTTCTGTGGTGTTCAAGAGGGGTGAGCGCGTGGAGCGTGTATGCAGTACCGACGAGCAGCGCTCGGCCTCACCCTCGCGCTCGCGGTCGTCGGCCTGCTCGTTTACGGCGTCGGCTGGGAACAGGTCCTCGAGCACGTCCGCCGCGCGAACACCGGCTGGCTCGCGGTCGCGCTCGTCGCCGGCCTCGGCATTCTCGCTCTGCGTGGGTTGCTCGTCGAGCGGTTGCTCGTCCCGATAGACGGCAGCGCCCGCGGCGTCGCCCTCGTCGCCGCGTTTCTCTCCGGGTACTTCGCCCGCAGCGCGCTCCCGTGGGGGCGCTCGACGGGGACGCCGATCACGGCCTACCTGCTCGCGGCCAACTCAGACTCGGAGTTCGAGGACAACCTGGCCGTCGTCGCCACCGCGGAGGTGTTCGGCTTTCTGGCGAGCGTCGTCGTCGCGCTGGTCGGACTGGCGGCCTACACCGCGATCGGGGAAACCCCGGCAGATCTCCTCTCGAGTCTCGCGCTCGCGGGCGGCGCAGGACTCCTCGTCGCCGGAACGGTCGCCGCAGTCGCCTACCAGGGGTGGGCCCGGACGGCCCTGTTCGGCCTCGCGGGGCGATGGGAACGAGTCGCCGCCAGGGTTCCACGACTACCCGGCGACCATGGGGGTGCGACCGCTCGCGTTTCCGGGTTCTTCGACACCCTCGAGACCGTGAAAGCGGCCCGTGAGACGCTCGTCCTCGCCTTCGGGATCGCGCTCACGAGCTGGCTGGTCAATGCCCTCCCGCTGTACTTCAGCCTGCTCGCACTCGGTGTCGATGCGCCGCTCGTGCTGGCACTCGCCTGTGCGCCGCTGGCCTCGTTCGGTGGCATCCTCCCGCTCCCCGGCGGTACCGGCGGAATCGAAGTCGTCCTGGCGGGATTGCTGGTCGCGATGGCGGGGCTCACGGCGGATGTCGCGACCGCGACCGCACTGCTCTACCGCCTCACGACCTACTGGCCCCACCTCGTTCTGGGCGGGACGGGTGCGGTCTACCTCTCGATGGCCGGCCAGCGAACCGTCACCGTCTGAGCCGGGGGTACTCATCAGCCAGAAATAAATATCAGCGGTTTAAACAGACTCCCGTGACAGCCATCCAGACGACCGCCCTGACGAAACGCTTCGGCGAGGATGTCCTCGCCGTCGACGACCTCGACATCCGGATCGAGGACGGCGAGGTGTTCGGGTTCCTGGGTCCGAACGGCGCCGGCAAGTCGACGACGATCAACATGCTCCTCGACTTCGCTCGCCCCTCCAGCGGCAGCGCAACGGTTCTGGGCTACGACGCGCAGGCCGAAACCGACGCGATCCGCGAGCGCATCGGCGTCCTCCCCGAGGGCGCGAGTGTCTACGACCGCCTCAGCGGGCGCGAACACCTCGAGTGGGTCATCGAAACCAAGGGCAGCGACGACGATCCCGCCGAACTCCTCGAGCGCGTCGGACTCGCTCCCGAGGAGGCCGACCGCCCCGCAGGCGGCTACTCGAAGGGGATGACCCAGCGACTCGGTTTCGGGATGGCGCTCGTGGGGAACCCCGATCTGCTCGTGCTCGACGAACCCTCCTCCGGGCTCGATCCGACGGGAATGCAGGAGATGCGCGAGGTCATCGCCACGGAGGCAGAGCGGGGGACGACCGTCTTCTTCTCGAGTCACACCCTGGGGGAGGTCGAGGCCGTCTGCGACCGCATCGGGATCATGAACGGCGGCCGCCTCGTGGCGACGGGGGCCATCGACGAACTCAGAGAGGGGCTCGATCTCGGCGCAACAATCAGCCTCGAGGTCGACGCGGTGCCGGAACGCCTCGAACTCGAGTCCCTCGCGGGGGTCCGGGCCGTCGCGGTCGACGGAACCCGCATCACCGTCACCTGCGCCGATCCGACCGTGAAGATCGAGGTGGCCGAGCGCGTGGCGCGTGCGGCTCGCGTCGTCGACATCGTCTCCGAGGACGCCTCGCTCGAGCAGCTGTTCAACAGCTACACGGGTGAGAGACGAACGGCCGCCGAGGAGCCGCCCGCCGTGGAGGTGGGGCCGTGAGCACCATCGCGGTCGCGCGAAAGGACTTCCTCGACGCCAGACGCGCGAAGATGGTCTGGTTCGTTGGCGGAATCTACGCGCTGTTCATGGCCCTGCTGTTCTACTTCGGGCAGACGAACATCTCGACCCCGCGCGTCGAGGACCAGCTCGGCGCGATGATGGGAATCGGTGCGCTGATCATCCCCCTCATCGCGCTCGTCGCGGCCTACCTGGCGATCGCCGGCGAACGCGAGTCCGGCAGCATCAAGTATCTGCTGTCGATCCCGAACAACCGCCGTGACGTCGTCCTCGGCAAGTTTCTGAGCCGCGCGGCGATCGTCACGGCGGCGATCCTCCTGGCGTTCGTCCTCGGCGTCGCGATGGCGCTGGCGTGGTACCCCTCCCTCGAGGCCGAACTGTTCGCCAGGGTCGCCGCGCTGACGGTGCTCTACGCGCTGACGTACGTCGCCGTGGCGATCGGCATCTCCGCCGCGACGGGATCGCGGTCGCGCGCGATGGCCGGGCGATCGGTTTTTTCTTCGCTACGAACGTCCTGACGCTGCTGCCGGTGTTCGGGAACGCGATCAGCTACGTCCTGACCGACCTCCTCGGCCTCGAAGTTACCCGCGAGGGCATCGCCTTCGTCCAGGCGGTGCTGAGTCCGACGATCGCCTACACCTATTCGATGTCACTCGCCTTCCCCAATGTCGGAATGCCGGGGGACACCTGGTATCTCGAGGGCGAGGTCATGCTGGTGATCATGGCCGCGTGGCTCGTCCTCCCCCTCCTGGCCGGCCTCTGGCGGTTCCAGCGGGTCGATCTCGGCTGACGCCGGTCAGTCGATGACGCCCGTTCGCGTCGCAACCTCTCGAGCCGCCCGTTCGTCCATCCCGTCGCCGAGGATCGTATATCGGTCGCGAATCGCGTGACAGGTCGAAAGTGCCTCGATCACGGTGTCGTCGTCGATGCCGAGTTCGTCCGCCGTCGTCGGCGCGTCGATGCTCTCGAGGGCGGCGCGGATGTCCTGCCAGATTCCGCGGTCGCCGCCGTGAAGGTAGGCGGTCATAATCGAGCCGACGCCGACCTGATGGCCGTGGAGGGCCGCGCCGGGCGCCAGACGGTCTAACTGGTGCGAGAAGAGGTGTTCGGCGCCGCTGGCCGGCCGCGAGGAGCTGGCGATCGACATCGCGACGCCCGAGGAGACGAGCGCCTTGGTGACGATCCAGGCGGACTCCTCGACGCCGGGGCGGATCAGGTCGGCGTTGTCGACGAGGATTTCGGCGGTCATCTCCGAGAGCGCCGCGGCGTACTCGGAGTACTCGACGTTTTTGAGCCGGTGGGCGAGCCGCCAGTCCATCACCGCGGTGTAGTTGCTGATGATGTCGGCACAGCCCGCCGTGGTCAGCTCCCAGGGTGCGTTCGCGAGGATTTCGGTGTCGGCGATCACCGCAAGCGGCGGTTCCGCGGCGACGCTGTGGCGGGTATCCCCCTCCGGTACCGAGCCGCGGTTGCTGACGATCCCGTCGTGACTCGCCGCCGTCGGCACGGAGAGAAAGCCGATCCCGAGGTGGTCGCTCGCCATCTTCGCGATGTCGATCGCCTTCCCGCCGCCGACCCCGACGAGGTAGGAGACGTTCGCGGCCTCCGCCTCGTCGATCACCTCCTCGACGGCGTCGAAACTCGCCGTCTCGACGGTGACGGTGACGGGGTCGATCCCCCGCGCTTCCAGGTCGGCGGCGATCGGTTCGGCGGCGAGTTCCTTCGGCGTCGGACTCGTGACGAACAGCGGCCGTCCCTCGAGGTGCAGGTCGTCGATGGCGTCGACGGCCTGCGAGAGAACGCCGTGTCCGACGAGGACGTTCCGCGGCAGGCGGATCCACGTCGTCTTCTCGAACATGTCTCCACGGAGGCAGACGAGGCATAAAGACGTTCCCTCCGCGCCGGTGGGCACCGGGGCGGCTGCTGGCGAAACGCACGGCCGCGTCGGCGGCCGCCGAGGTCACGGCTCGACGAGTCGCTGGCGCAGCCGATCCAGCATCGATCCGCCGACGGCGTCCCCGGCGCGGGCGAGGATTACCGTTCCGTCGGTCCGGTGGACGACGTCTCGAGCGATTGAGCCGACCAGCCGGCGGTGGAGCGCCCCCTGGCGCGTCGCCCCCAGAACCACGATATCGTGGTCATCCGTGGCGTCGACGATCGTTTCGCGGATCGCGCCCTCCCGAAACTCCGTTTCGATCGGGATGTCCGGACCGGGGAGCTCCTCGAGGGCCCTCCGAGCCTCCTCGAGGAACTCATGGGCGGCAGCCTCGTCGACGTCGGTGGCGACGACCGAGAGCGGGTTGACGCGCGCTTCGTTTCGCGCCGCGATCGCCTTCGCAACGGTCGCAGCCGGTCTGACGTGCGGTCCCCCCGCGACCGGCAGCAGGATCGAATCGACGCCGTTTGCCTCCTGGCCGATTCGCTCGACGTAGAGATCACACGGCGCACGCTCGATGAGGCGGTCGACCGTCGTTCCGAGGACGGCGTCGGTCCGTCCGCGCCGTCGCTCCCAGCCGACGACGAGCGCACTCGCGTCGGCGGCCGCGACCGCGCTCAGCACACCGTCGGCGACCGTTCGGCCGACGACGATGTCGCGTTCGATCCGAACGTCCTCGGGCGCGACTGCCGCCGCCGACTCGAGTATCCGTTCGCTGTCGCCCGAGAACTGCTCGACGATCGTCTCGTCAGCGTACACCGAAAACGGCGATTCGTGCGATTTGACGACGACGGTGACGACCCTGACGATGCCGTCGCCGATACGGGCGAGGTCGCCTGCCGTTCGAACCAGTTGTTCGACGTGGGCGGGACTCGCGACGGCGACCAGTACCGGTCGTCCGTCGGTTGGCTGCGTCATACCCTCCGTTGGAGGGGAGAGGACGAATATCCATGGGTGTATTTCACACACATGTCGCCGGCTCTCCGGTGGTAGCCGTCGAAACGAAACGGTCCGACCGGCGTCACCGCCAACCGGAGCTTTTAGACCGTCGCCACCTACCGAACGGCCATGAACGAGACACCCCCCAGTAGTCGGATCGGGGTCGACGTCGGCGGGACGTTCACCGACGTCGTCACCCTTCGGGACGGCACCCTCGAGGTCGTCAAGACACCGTCGACCCCCGACGCCCCCGACGAAGGCGTCGTCGACGGTCTCGAGAAGAGCCGCGACCGGAGCGCCCTCGCCTTCGAGGCCGTCGACTTTTTCGCCCACGGGACGACCGTCGCGACCAACGCCGTCTTAGAGCGCGAGTGGGCAGACACCGCGCTGGTGACCACCGAGGGATTCGGGGACGCCCTCGAGATCGGCCGCCAGGCCCGCCCCGACATCTACGACTTCGATGCGGCGAAGCCGACGCCGATCGTCGAGCGCGACCGCCGGTACGAGGTGACTGAGCGACTCGACGAGCGCGGCGCCGCGCGGACGCCCCTGGACGAGGAAAGCGTCAGGACGGTCGCCGACGAGATCGCCGCCGCGGACGTCGACAGCGTCGCCATCTCCCTCCTGTTTTCCTTCGAGAACGACCACCACGAACGCCGCGTCGAAGAACTCCTCCGAGCGGCCGGCATCGATGTCTCCTACTCCCGCTCGAGCGCAGTGCTCCCCGAGATCCGCGAGTACGAGCGAACGCTGGCGACGGCGCTCAACGCGGCGCTCAAGCCGGTGATGGACGCCTACATCGGCCGCCTCGAGACGAGCGTCGAGGCCCTCGGCGTGCCGGCGGCGATGCAGATCATGCAGTCGAACGGGGGGATCATCGACGCCGGACGGGCTCGAGAGCGCCCGATCAACACCCTGCTCTCGGGACCGGCGGCGGGCGTCCAGGGTGCGGCCCACGTCGCCGGACTCGCCGGCGCCGAGGACGTGCTCACGATGGACATGGGCGGCACCTCCTGTGACGTTTCGCTCGTCAGGGGCGGCGAACCGGTCGTCTCGACGGACGTCGAGGTCGGCGACTACCCCGTCGGGGTCCCGATGATCGCCGTCCACACCATCGGCGCCGGCGGGGGATCGATCGCCTGGATCGACGCGGGCGGCGCGCTCCGCGTCGGCCCCCGCTCGGCGGGTGCGGTTCCCGGCCCCGTCTGCTACGGCCGCGGCGGCGAGAAGCCAACCGTAACCGACGCACAGCTCCTGCTGGGGCGACTCGACCCCGACGCCTTCCTCGCGGCGGAACTCGAGGCCGACGTCGACGCCGTCGAGCGCGCCGTCCGCGAGCGGATCGCCGATCCCCTGGGGATGAGCACGGAGGAGGCCGCCCAGGGAATCCTCGACGTTGCGAACGCGAACATGGAGCGGGCGCTCCGGGTCGTCAGCGTCGAGCGGGGCCACGACCCCCGCGAGTTCGGGCTGGTCGCCTTCGGCGGCGCCGGCCCGCTGCACGCGCCCGCCCTCGCCGACTCTCTCGACGTTCCTCGCGTGCTCGTCCCGGCGAGCGCGGGCGTGCTGTCGGCGCTCGGCTTGCTCATCACCGACCTGGTCCACGACTTCAGCACCTCGATGGTGCGCCGCCGGGAGGAGATTTCGCTCGAGGAGCTTGCGGACGCCTTCGAGCGTTTCGAGCGGGAAGGACGAGACCGACTCGAGCACGCGGAAATCGAGATCGAACGCGCGATCGATCTGCGCTACGTCGGCCAGTCGTTCGAACTCACGATCGACCTTCCCGACGCGGAACTCGACGAAGAAACGCTCGAGAGTGCTGCCGCCCGGTTTCACGCCGAACACGAGCGCCGGTACGGCCACGCCTCGCCCGAGGAACCCCTCGAACTGGTCACCGTCCGCCTGCGTGCACGCGGGCTGGTCGAAACGCCGGATCTCGCCGCTGCCGCCGTGAGAACGGATGAGCCGGACGACGCGATCAGTGGCGAACGCACGGTCGTCTACGGCGGCACCCCCCACGCAACGCGGATCTACGACCGGGAGCAACTCCCCATCGATGCCGAACTCAAGGGGCCGGCGATCGTCGAGGGCGCAGAAAGCACCGTCGTCATCCGCCCCGAGCAGACGGCGAGCGTCGACGAGTACGGCACGATCGCCATCGACACGGAGGTGGCGCGGTGAGCGACTCCGACGGCCGAAACGCCGGCAGCGCTGATGCCGGGGGCGTCGATCCGGTCACCCTCGAGGTGATCCGCAACGCGTGTGCGGCGATCGCAGAGGAGATGAACGCGAACCTCATTCGGACCGGGTACTCGCCGAACATCAAGGAGCGTCGGGACTGCTCCTGTGCCGTCTTCGACGCCGACGGCGACATGATCAGTCAGGCCGAGAACATGCCGGTCCACCTCGGGGCGATGCCGTTTTCGGTGGCGGCGGCGCTCGAGCGTTACCCACCGGAAGCCCTCTCGCCCGGCGACGCCGTGCTGGTCAACGACCCGTTCCGCGGCGGGGCGCACCTGCCGGACCTGACGCTCGTGACGCCCGTCTACTACGAACGCGAGGCGCAACGCGCCTCGAAAAATTCGAGCGGTGATGAACCGCGAGACAGCGAACTGATCGCCATCGCGGCCAACCGCGCCCACCACGCCGACGTCGGCGGCTCGCGGGCCGGCAGCGTCGCGGCTGACTCGACGGAGATCTACCAGGAAGGAATCCGCATCCCGCCGGTGAAGCTGTTCGAAGGCGGCGAGGTCGACGCGGACGTGATGGACCTCGTCCTCGCGAACGTCCGCACGCCCGACGAGCGCCGCGGCGACCTGCGCGCCCAGCAGGCGGCCAACGAGACCGCCCGCGAGCGCCTGGGAGACCTCGCCGAGACGTACGGTCTCGAGACGCTCACCGACGCCGTGGGGGAGATCCAGGACTACTCCGAGCGACGGATGCGCGCGGCGATTTCCGAGCTTCCCGACGGGACCTACGAGTTTTCCGATACCCTCGACGACGACGGGCAGGGAGCCCGCGACATCGAGATTCGGGCGGCGGTGGCGATCGACGGCGAGGAGATCACCGTCGACTTCGGCGGCACCGCAGACCAGGTCGCGGGGGCGGTCAACGCCGTCTTCGCCGTCACCGCGTCGGCGACCTACTACGCGGTGCGCTGTCTCACCGATCCGGACATCCCGCCGAACGAGGGCTGTTACCGCCCGATCGAGATCGACGCCCCCGAGGGTACCGTGGTCAACGCCAGCCCGCCCGCCGCCGTCGTCGGCGGCAACCTCGAGGTCTCCCAGCGGGTGACCGACGTCGTCCTCGGCGCGCTCGCCGAAGTCGTCCCCGAGCGGGCGATCGGGGCCTGCCAGGGGACGATGAACAACGTCACCTTCGGCGGCATCGATCCCCGAGACGACACGCCGTATGCCTTCTACGAGACCCAGGGCGGCGGCTTCGGCGGACGGGCGGGCGGCGACGGGATGGACGGCGTCCACGTCCACATGAGCAACACGATGAACACGCCGGCGGAGGTGCTCGAGACGGCCTACCCGCTCTCGGTCGAGCGCTACGAGTACCGCCCCGACACCGGCGGCGCGGGCGAGTTCCGCGGCGGTCTCGGCCTCCGGCGGGACATCCGCGTGCGCGACCACGAGGCGGCCTTTAGCCTGCTCGCCGATCGCCGGAAACGCGGCCCCTACGGGATCGAGGGCGGTTCCGACGGGGCGCCCGGTGACGACAAACTGCTCCGAAACGGCGAGGAGGAGTCGATCGACGCGAAGACGGCCCGGACCCTCGAACCCGATGACGTCGTGAGCATCCGGACGCCGGGCGGTGGCGGCTACGGCGATCCCGCGGCGCGCGACCGCACGGCGATCGAACGGGATCTGGAGTTGGGGAAGCTGTCGCTCGAGGCGGCCAGAGAGGCGTACGGCTACGAGCCGGACGGCGACGAGTCTGCTACGGACGGATGAAGGCGAACTGGCGGCCGGCTTCGGGTCCCGACGCGGGCGGCCGCGCGACCGCTCGGCCCGCCGCCGGGGTTGACGTTACTGCATACCGGGGGTGGCCGCCTCATCCCTGATAAATTTCGAGAGCTACATGATTTTGTCAATCGAACACCCAATTCTGGGTATGGGTCACGATAACGATATTCTCCGAACGGAGTACACGCACCTGGAGAAGACCGTCTATCCGGAGCCCGCGGAGTGGTCGTCGGTCGATTTCGCGGCAGGCCGAAACCGGATCGTCATCATGGGATACGTGACGAACGGGGATCGAAGACACTCGCTGTCGGTCGGTGAACTCGACCTCGAGCCGTCTGAGTCGAGCTACGAACTCGACGTGGAGATGCGAATTACGAAACGGGACAGCGATACCGTCTTAGCGGTGTATACGCCCGGTTTTCATTATCGATTGTCCATCGAATTCAGCGAGGAAATCCCGAGAGAGTATTCGATCAGCCACGTCGACGAGTACGGCGAAACGCAGTACGAAGTCTACGAGGTGTCGCTCTCCCCGCAGGATCGGTATTTCGAAGACTCGTCGGCGTAACGTCGAGCAGCCTGGAGCGTTTCCAACACCCGACTGGCTTTTCACAATTCTGGGGAAAATAACCGGGCTGCGTGGCATCCAGTCAGAGCGTGTCCAGAATCCCGAGCACGCGCTCCTCCGCCTCCCGGCCGGGGTCGTGTTCGCTCCCGTCGCGGTCGCTTTCTCTGTGTTCCGCGACGGTCCGTTCCATCGCCTCCTCAAGTGGCGTCGACTCCCACCCCAGATCCGCAAGTTTCGCAGTCGAAAGGACGTGCGGGTAGTCGCGGTAGAGGACGTAGTCCTCCGCGGAGAGATCGACGGCCTCGAGTTCCCGCGGGCCGGCGTGGACCACGTCGACGGTCGTTCCGGCGACGTCGGCGATCAGGTTCACCATCTCCTCGAGCGTCACGAGGCGGCGGTCGCCGACGTTGTACACCTCGCCCGCCGCGCCTTCCTCGGCGACGATCCGGAGCGCGCTCGCGACGTCCTCGACGTAGGCGCGGTGCCAGACGTTGGTGCCGTCGCCGGGAACGATCACGCGGTCGTACTCGAGGACGCGGTCGATCCAGAAGTCAAGCCGCTCGGTGTAGTCGTGGGGGCCATACACGATGCAAGGGCGGACAGAGCAGGCGTTGACCCCGCTCTCGGCCGCCGCGAAGACGGCGCGGTCGCCCTCGGCCTTGCGGTTGCCGTAGGTGTCGCTCGAGTCGTCCGTCGCCTGCTCGGCGCTGCAGGGGCGCATCGGCGTCTCCCCTTCCCGTTTGGGGATCTCCTCGCGGCCGTAGGCGTCGCCGCTCGAGATGTAGACGTACCCCTCACAATCGGCGAAGATTTCCGTCGCGGCGCGGACGTCCCGCGGGTAGTACGCCACGCAGTCGATGACGATATCGGGGTCGGTCTCGCTCGCGGCGGCCTCCAGGGCGGAGTCGTTCGTCCGGTCGCCTTCGATATGGGCGACCCGCTCGTCGTCGGAAAACGGGTTCTCGTGGTTCCCGCGGTTGAATATCGTGACGTCGTAGTCGTGGGCCAGCAGCTCCGAAACGGTGTGTCGGCCGATGAATCGGGTGCCGCCGATCACCAGGGCGGTGTCGCTCATCGCTCGAGAGTGGGTCCGCGGGGGTGAAAAAGCCCCGAGTGACGGCGATCCGCGACGGCCACGGCGCACAACAGCTAACTATCGTCGATCGAAAGCTGTCGACGATGACCGACAACGACCTCTCTGGGGCTCTCGGGGCCGGTGCGGCCGCACTCGCGGCGGTCGTGGTGTTCGTGCAGGGGTACGCGGTCGCCGCCGTCGCCTGCCTCGTGCTGATGGTCTTCTCGCTGCTGAAAACCCTCTCGCCGACGGGCAGGGAGTGGATCGACCGACACGGCGCCGTCGCGACGGCGGTCCGGGTGGGAGTCGGCGCCGTCGCCCTGCTCGATATTCTCGCCTGAGCCGACTCGAATCCGGTAGGTTTCTTCCCGGGGCATCGTACCCCCACTATGGCCTGCGGCACGTACGTCCTCTGTCTCGATGTTCCTCGTCCGCTCTCCCTCGAGATCGGCGCACTCGGGGAGTTCTCTCTCGAGGGAACCTACGTCTACGTCGGTAGCGCGCTCGGGCCCGGCGGCTTCGCCCGCGTCGAGCGCCACCGCGAACTCGCAGGCGGGGACCGAGACGTCCGCCACTGGCACGTCGACTACCTGCTCGGTCACTCCGAGACGGCTCTCGAGGCGGTCGTCCTGTTCCCCGGTGCCGACTGCGAGTGCCCCCTCGCAACCGACCTCCCCGGCGATCCCGTCCCGGGGGTCGGCGCCTCCGACTGCGACTGTGAGGCGCACCTGCTCGCCGTTTCCGACCCCAACTCGCTCAGGCGGGCGATCGAGACGGCTGGCGGCGTCTTCGAGCGCTGACGGCGCTCAATCTGCGTGGTCGCTGGACTCGGCTCTCACCTCGGAGGTCCGTGTGGGCGCGGTCGACGCGACTCGTGCGGTGCCGCTCGTCTCGTCGAACATCAGGTGCGTATGCGGGGGGGAGGCGATCTCGACGTTCGCGTCCTCGAGCGTTCCCCAGACCGCTTCGTGAATAGCAGAGCACATCACTCGCGGCAGGTAGGGGCGTTCGACTCAGAGTTGAGATCCAGCAGGAAGCCGTGGTCGGCGACGACTCGATGAACGCCCTGGGTTGTGCGGGATACTTCGCCCGCCCCATGGTTCGAACCGTACTAGGCGACGAGGAGGACGACGACCGCCGCCAGCCAGTTCGGAAGCGATTCCAAAACGGCGCGGGGAGCCGTTACGGCCGAAAGGGGATCGAAGACGTGCACAGGTAGCGATCACCGACGGGACCAGAGTTCGTTGCCGGCGACCCGGTACCCGAGCCGGGATCTGCCATCGGCCGAGTCGGCTCGAGAACGGAAACTCCTTCTACTGTGATACGAGAGGGGCGGGCAACGTGGACTCCGTCCCGACTCGATTCGAACGACTTGCGGCGGTCGGCGCGATCCTCGCCGGCCTGTTGGCAGTGCCGGCAGCTGCGCTCGGCTCCGGGGTCGCCGTCGTCGTGCTGCTGTTCGTCGCGTTCACCTGTGGAACGATCGCGAACGCCCGCGTCGGGTACCGGGAGCTGCTGGCGTTCGGGGTTCGCGAGGTCCCCGAGAATGATCCCGGCGCCGAGCGGTACCGCGAGCGGCGGCAGCGAACGGGCGAACGGGTCGAGGAACTCGTCTCGATCGAATACGATCCGCGGTTCGACCGCCTGCTGGCGGTTGGACTAGCACTTCTCGGTATCGGGTCGCTGGCGGCCGTCGCGACCGGAGTCACGGAGGATTTACGAGCACTGCTGGTCGCCCTGATCGGTCTCAACTGCGCGTTGATCGTCTACGGAGCGTCGTACGTGAACGGCGACGACTGAGAGCGAAGAGCGAGGTGCGGATCGCGGGTCAGTCGTCGCTTGCGGCGAAACCTGGTGACTCGGCTTCGACCTCGGTTTCGGGCGTTCCCGGTAGCTCGCTGCGGACGTCGTTCCCGCCGTCCTCGGAAATCGCGCGGTGATAGGCCTCCGGCATCAGCTTCACGAACGACTCGAGAGCACCCTCCCAGTTCTCGAGCAGGTTCGCACCGCGCTCGGAGCCGGTGTAAGCGACGTGGTTCTCGACGAGGCGACGAAGCATCTCGACATCGCGTTCTTCGAGTTCGTCGTGCAGCGTGACCATGCCGGTGTTTACGCGGTCGGCGAATTCGGCGTCGGGGTCGAAGACGTAGGCGACACCGCCGGACATCCCCGCGGCGAAGTTTTTGCCCGTCTCGCCGAGGACGGCGACGACGCCGCCGGTCATGTACTCACAGCCGTGATCGCCGACGCCCTCGACGACGGCTTTCGCACCGGAGTTGCGGACGGCGAAGCGCTCGCCGGCGACGCCGTTGACGTAGCACTCGCCGCCGGTGGCGCCGTAGAGGGCGACGTTTCCGATTGCAACGCTCTCGGTGGGCTCGTAGGCGGCCGTCTCAGGCGTTCGGACGGTGATCTTCCCGCCCGAGAGCCCCTTGCCGAGGTGGTCGTTCGCGGCTCCCTCCAGGTGCAAGGTGAGGCCGCTCGCGAGGAACGCGCCGAAGCTCTGGCCGGCGGTTCCCTCGAGGTCGATCGTGAGCGTATCGTCGGGTAACCCGGGCTCGCCGTAGCGGCTCGTCACCCGGTTCGAGAGCATGGTGCCGACCGCGCGGTCGACGTTCGAGACGGTCGTCGAGAGCGTCTTCGGGGACCGGTTCTCGATCGCGGCGGCGGCTGCTCGAAGCAGTTTCTTGTCGAGGTGATCCTCGAGGCCGTGCGCTTGCTCCCGACTCTTCGTCCTCGCGTCACCCACGGGCTCTGCGAGCACTCCCGAGAGGTCGACGCTCCGAGCTTTCGGGTGATCGACGTCATCACGCTGGGAGAGAACGTCGACCCGCCCGACGAGGTCCTCGACGGTTTCGAAGCCGAGTTCGGCCATGAGTTCGCGTAGCTCCTGGGCGATGAACGTCATGTAGTTGATCACGTGCTCGGGCTCGCCGGGGAACCGTTTGCGCAGGTCCTCGCGCTGGGTTGCAACGCCGACGGGACAGGTGTTCTTGTGACACTGGCGGGCCATCACGCAGCCGCTCGTGACCAGCGAGGCGGTGCCAAAGACGTACTCCTCGGCACCCAGCGCGGCGGCGACAGCGACGTCGCGCCCAGTCTTCAGGCCGCCGTCGGCGGAGACGCGGATGCGGTCCCGAAGTCCCGTCTCACAGAGCAGCTGGTTCGCCTCCGCCAGGCCGAGTTCCCACGGGAGGCCGGCGTTCTTGATCGAGGTGCGGGGCGAGGCGCCGGTACCACCGGAGTGGCCCGAGATATGGACTACGTCGGCGTTGGCCTTCGCGACGCCGGCCGCGATGGTACCGATGCCGGCTTCGCTGACCAGCTTGACGTTGATGTCGGCGTCCTCGTTGGCCGCCTTCAGGTCAAAGATCAGCTGCTTGAGATCCTCGATCGAGTAGATGTCGTGTAGCGGCGGTGGCGAGATTAGCCCGACCCCTGGAGTGGACTTGCGGACGCGAGCGATCATCTCGTTTACTTTCTCGCCCGGCAGATGGCCGCCCTCGCCGGGCTTTGACCCCTGGGCCATCTTGATCTGCAGTTCGTCCGCACTCGAGAGGTAGGTGCTCGTGACGCCGAATCTCCCGGAGGCGACCTGTTTGACGGTGCACTCGCGCTCGGTGTCGAACCGCTCCGGCGGCTCGCCGCCCTCGCCGGAGTTGGACTTGCCGCCGATGCGGTTCATTGCGATGGAGTTGTTCTCGTGGGCCTCCGGCGACAGCGAGCCGAGACTCATCGCCGCGGTCGAAAAGCGCGTTACGATCTCTTCGACCGGTTCGACGTCCTCGAGCGGGATCGGCTCCCGGTCGAAATCGAACTCGAGGAGCCCCCGAAGGGTCCGCAGCTCCCGGCTCTGGTCGTTGATCAACTCGGCGAACTCCCCGTAGCGCTCGTAATCGCCCGACCGCACCGCCTGCTGAAGGGTGCCGACCGTCTGCGGGTTCCACTGGTGGGAGAGCCCCCCGGAACGGTGTTCGAACTCGCCCTGGCGCTCGAGGCTCGCTTCCCCCCCGCCGAACGCCGCCGCGTGGCGCTCGCGCAGATCCGCCTCGATCTCGGCGAGCCCGATCCCCCCCGTGCGGTTCTCGGTGCCCTCGAAGTACTCGGCGACGAGGCCGGAGTCGAGGCCGACCGCCTCGAAGATCTGGGCTCCCTGGTAGCTCTCGACCGTCGAGATCCCCATCTTGGCCATGATCTTCAGCAGACCGTCCTCGAGAGCGCCGACGTAGGCGTCGATCGCCGTCTCGGCCTCGACGCCGTCGGGACCGGCGGTGAGATCCGCGATGGTTTCGTAGGCGAGGTAGGGATCGACTGCGTCGGCGCCGTAACCGACCAGCGTCGCCACGTGGTGGACGGTGCGCGGATCCGCCGACTCGAGGACGAGCCCCGCGTGGTTGCGAAGCCCGTTGCGGACGAGGTGGTGGTGGACCGCCCCCGTCGCGAGCAGGCTCGGAATCGCCAGGCGCCCGCCGTCGACGCCGCGGTCGGAGAGGATCACGACGTCGTGGCCGCCCTCGATGGCGGCGACGGTGTCCTCGCGGACCCGGTCGATGGCGGCCTGGAGCGCCACACCGGACTCCCCGGTACGTTCCTCGCGGTCGGTCTCGTAGGTGATGTCGACCGTGGTCGCGGTGATCCCGTTGGCCTCGCAGTCGCGGATTCCGGCGAGTTCCGCGTCGGTGAGGATCGGCGAGTCACAGACCAGTTGGCGGGCGTGGGCCGGCGATTCCGCGAGCAGGTTTCGCTGGTGACCCAGCCGAGACTCGAGGCTCGTCACCAACTCCTCGCGGATGTAATCCAGCGGCGGGTTGGTTACCTGGGCGAACAGCTGCTTGAAGTAGGAGAACAGCGGGCGGTTGTACTCGGCGAGCACGGACAGCGGCGTGTCGTCGCCCATCGACCCGACGGGGTCTTTCCCTTTCCTGATCATCGGCTCGAGGAGGTTCTCGAGTTCGTCGTGAGTGTAGCCGAAGGCGGCCTGTCTGGTTCGCAGGTCGGTCGCCTCTCCGTGTGTGGCGGCGGGAACCGTTGCAGTCGGGGGCGTGACGTCCGCGAGTCGGACCTGCTCCGTGGCGACCCACTCGCCGTAGCGGTCGTCGACGAGGTCGTCGAACACCTCGTCGTCGGGCACCACCCGACCCTCCGCGGGGTCCGCCAGAAACAGCTCTCCCGGCCTGAGCCGGCCGCGCTCGGCGATTTTCTCGGGTGGCGTCTCGAGCGCCCCGGCCTCGCTGGCCAGCACGAGTCGGTCGTCGGTCGTCACGTCGTAGCGACAGGGGCGCAGGCCGTTGCGATCGAGTACGGCGCCGACGCGTTCGCCGTCGGTGGCCGCAACGAGCGCGGGGCCGTCCCAGGGTTCGATCAACGACGCGTGGAAGTCGTAGAACTCCCGGCGCGGCCGGGGCATCGATTCGTCGGTTCGCCAGGCCTCGGGAACGAGCATCCGAAGGGCGTGTGCGAGGTCGCGGCCGTCCTGGACGAGCAGGTCGAGCGCGTCGTCGACGCTCGCGGTGTCGGACTGGTCCGGGTCGTCGATCACCGGTTTGATCGCCTCGAGATCGTCGATCGTCTCGCTCTCGAGGTCCGTCTCCCGGGCGCGCATCCAGTTGACGTTCCCCCGGATGGTGTTGAACTCGCCGTTGTGGATCACCTTCTGGTGAGGGTGGGCGAGGTGCCACGCACCGAGCGTGTTCGTCGAGAATCGCTCGTGGACCATGACGAACGTCGATTCGATCCGATCGTCGGTCAGATCGGGGTAGTACGTCGGAAGCTGTTCGCCCTTGAGCAGTCCCTTGTAGACGATCGTCCGCGAGTCGAGCGAACAGACGTAAAACCGCTCGGTGTCGAGGTCGGCGTCCTCGACCGCCGTCTCGAGCGCGCGACGGGCGACGTACAGCCGTCGGTCGAATCGCTCCCGCGAGACGTCGTCGGCCGGGGTGACGACACACTGCCGAACGTCCGGTTCGGACTCGAGCGCGGTCGCCCCCAGACCGTCGTTGTTCGTCGGTACGGATCGCCAGGTGCGAACCTCCAGATCGTACTCGGCCAGAACGCTCTCGACGACGTCGACGAGCGTCTCGCGCGTCTCGTCGTCCTGCGGGAAAAACAGCGAACCGACGGCGTACAGATCGGGTAGTGACACCTCGAGAACGTCGCGGAAGAACGCATCCGGCGTCTGTAACATAATTCCCGCACCGTCACCGGTGTTTTCCTCGGCGCCGGTCGTCCCGCGATGTTCGAGGTTCTCGAGTAGTTCGAGACCGTCGGCGACGACGTCGTGGCCGCCGTTCCCGTCGAGGTCCATGACGACCCCGACGCCGCAGTTCGATCGAGCGTCGGTGGGGGCGGCGAGCCCTCGCCGGCGCTCGGGAGTGGGCCCCCTGTGTGGCTGTGACATGCCTCGACGTGGGTCCATCTGAGATAAGAGGTTACCCCATAATGACTAAATGTATTATAAGCACATATAATGACATTGCAGGTGTAGAAACGGCGCGTTCACTGTCGAACGTCGGTGCCAGAAGTGTCAGAGGCACGTAGTGCTCGCCGGCGAGACGAACACCACACTGTATACACGGGCGTCCATCGGTAAGCACTGATGGGCTATTCAATTAGGTATGCGATCGAGACACACACGATTTCGAAGCCGACGAACGACGACAGTTTCGCGTGAGTACGCGGCGGTTCGGGCCCCGAGAACGGCGATTTACCAGTCGTGATCGACGAAGCGGGGACGGTGCGACCGCACGGAGCGATCAGTACGACTTCGCGAAGTACGCGATCTGGTCGGCCGCCTCGCCACAGACCGAACAGTCGGCGTCCTCGTCGGGCCGTTCCGGTTTCCCCGCGGTCCGTCCGCCCTGCTCCTCGAGGGGTTGCATGACGATCTCGGCGGCGACTTTCTCCTTGATCGCCTCCTCGCAGGCCTGGTCGCCACACCACGGCACCCGCACGTAGCCGCCGTGTTTGCCGATGGTACCCATGATCTCCTCGGGGCTGTCGGCGGTGCGGACGTTCTCCTCGAGGCGTTCCTCGGCGGTGTCGTACAGTTTGTCGAAGATCGCCTCGAGGTGGTCGTCGACGGTGTCGACGATACCCGACCGCTCCTCGAAGGACTTCTCGTTGTCCGGGCGGTGGACCAGCGTGACCTCCTCGTCGTCGACCTCGTTGGGGCCGATCTCGAGGCGCAGCGGGATGCCGTTGAGTTCGTGTTCGTTGAACTTGAAGCCGGGATTGCGCTCGTCACGGTCGTCCAGGTCGACGCGGACGCCCGCCTCCTCGAGCTCCGCGGCGATCTCCGCCGAGTACTGGAGCACCTTCTCTTTGGTGTCGGCCTGCCAGATGGGGACGATGACGACCTGGGTAGGTGCGACGGTGGGCGGCAGGACGAGTCCCTGATCGTCGGAGTGGGTCATGATGAGCGCGCCGAGCGCCCGCCAGGAGAGCCCCCAGGAGGTCGTGTATGCGGTCTGCTCCTCTTCGTCCTCGTCGGCGAAGGTGATGTCGAACGCCGTCGCGAACGACTGACCGAGGTGGTGGCTCGTGCCCCCCTGGACGGACTTGCCGTCGGGCATCAGCGCCTCGACGGTGGTCGTCGTGTCCGCACCGGGGAACTTGTCGTGGTCGGGTTTCTTCCCGCGCAGCACCGGGATCGCGAGCACCTCCTCGTAGACGCGCTCGTACTGGCTCAGTCGGGTCCAGACCTCCTCCCACGCCCCCTCGTCGCTCGCGTGGGCGGTGTGACCCTCCTGCCAGAGGAACTCCTTCGTGCGGAAGAACGGCTTCGTCTCGGTGGCCTCCCAGCGCACGACCGAACACCACTGGTTGGTTCGCAGCGGCAGGTCGCGGTGGCTCCGCGTCCACTCGGCCATAAAGGGCGCGATGATCGACTCGCTGGTCGGCCGCACGGCGAGTCGCTCCTCGAGTTCCTCGTGGCCGCCGTGGGTCACCCAGGCGACCTCGGGGTCGAACCCCTCGACGATGTCCTTCTCGCGCTCGAGGTAGGACTCGGGGATGAACATGGGGAAGTAGACGTTGTCGACGCCGGTCTCCTTGAACCAGCCGTCGAGGGCGTCCTGGATGCGCTCCCAGAGCGCGTACCCCCGGGGTTTCGTGACGATAAAGCCGCCCATGGGCGCGTAGTCGGCCAGTCCTGCCTTCTGTACGACCTCGGCGTACCACTCGCCGGGTTTGTGCGATTTGGACTCGGTGATCCCGAGCTCCTGACTCTCCTCGCTCATACATCGATATGCAGCCAGCGCGCTCTTAAACGATGCGAAGGTGCGACGACGACCCGCACGGGGCTCGACCCACCGGCAAGACGGCTCAGCGTACCCGTGCCGTCGGCCATAGTAGGCCACTGAAAGTCAATGCATACCTGACTGCACGACGACTGTGCGATCAGTGTGTAAATCGTTTCAGTTGTTACGATACCTGCTCGCGAACGCGGACACGAACCGGTGCCGAAAAAAGTGGGCGGGCGCTGAACCGGGGAGTTACTCGTCGTCTTCGCCGTCGTCTTCGTCCTCGGCATCGGCGTCGGTCTCTTCGACCTCGCCGTCGATCTCCGTCTCCTCGCCTTCGGTGACCGTCGCGCCGGTGACGTCGCCACCGATCGAGTTGTTCTCGCCGAGATCGACGTCACCCTCGGCCTCGATATCGCCGTCGACGGTGACGTCACTCTGGGTCGTGACGCGGTCGCCGGCGGTCACGTCTCCGGTGACGGTGGCGCCGATTCCGAGCGAGACGAACCCGCTGGCGTCGATGCTACCGTCGACTTCGACGCCGTCTGCAACCTCGACGTCGCCGTCGAAGTCGATGTCTTCGTCGGTATCCTCGTCGATGAAGGTCGCCTCGAGATCCTCGTCTTCGGTGTCGTCAGTGTCGTTATCGGCGGTATCGTCGGTGTCGTTACCAGCGTCGTCGGTGTCGTTGTCACCGTTGTCGTCGGTACCACCGTCGTCGTCATCGCCGTTGTCGCCGGTACAGCCGGCGACGGCGGCGACCGACACTCCCGCGACCGTTCCGAGAAACGTACGTCTTCGTGTAGTATGATCCGACATGATTCTAGATAACCCTCACACGAGGGGGGATAAGGAGCTTGTGATACCGACCTATTGGCTCGCCTGGCTCGAATCGAGCGCCACTCCCCATTCGAGGTCGTAGTCGACGAACTCCGCCTCGTCGAGGGGGCGACCACCCTCGAACCGGAACTCGCCGCGAACCGTCCGGCCCTCGAGCACGCCCGGCAACCAGAGCGAGTCGTCGTCCCACATTCGGTCGTAGGGAACGTCCTCGAACGCGACCCACTCCGGTCTGGCCTCCGGCGACGCGGTCGGTTCGCCCTCGAACGACGCGGTCCGGTAGACGTGGCAGAACGTGTGGCCCTCCCCATCGAGGGTGAACGTCAGTTCGCCGGCCTTCTCGAGGTCCCGAACCTCGATACCCACCTCCTCGCGGACCTCTCGAATCGCACATTCCCGCGGGGTTTCGTCACCCTCGAGTTTTCCGCCGGGGCCGTTGTACCACCCCTCGCCGAGCCCGCGGCGCTTCTCGATCAACAGGACTTCCTCCTCACGAACGACGAAGCACAGCGTTGCCTCCTGCATACACGGGGGTTCGGATGCCTGCGAATATAGTAGGCGTTGAAAGTCAGTGCACGCCCGGTCACGATCATCGGCGGCCAGCCTCGTCGCGGCGGCCGAGGCTGGCCGCTCAGGTCTGACCGGGTGGAAACCGTCTCAACGCAACTATAAAACCCGAGGGGCCGGCGGCTGCCGTCACGCTGCCCACTCTCGCGGTCACTCCGTATTCACGACGTCCTCGATATCGAACTCGTCCGGCCCGCAGCCGAGCGAGCGATGCGGGCAGAACCGGCAGTGATCTCCTGGCGTCGTCTCGGCGAACGAGGGGTCGTCGACCGCCTCGAGCGTCGTCCGAACTGAGTCCCACGACGGTAGCTCCGCGGGTGAGTACAGCGACGTCTCCGGGCCGGCCGAACCCACGTAGACGTATCCGACCGCCTCGACGGGCGCGTCGAACTGGCGTTCGCAGGCGCGGGCGTACAGCCGCAGTTGTGTCGCCTCCTCCAGGTCGATCCGCTCGGTCGTCGTCTTGTAATCGAGGACGACGAGGTCGCCGTCGGGCGTCCGCCGAATCGAATCGACCGAGCCGACGACGGTGCCGTCGACGCCGGGAACGTCCTCGAGGGCGAACGGGAACTCCGCGGCGAGTGACTCCCACGCAGCGACTGGCTCGTCGATACCAGTCGCACGCGCCTCGAAATACCGGTCGATACACGCCGCGACCGACTCGTGGTGCGCGAGCAGTCCGCGGGCAGTGAGCTGGCGGCGGGCGGCCTGGTGCCAGGCCGCCGGCGTCTGATACCCGCGGTAGAACGCCTCTTCGGCGACGTCGTGGAAGACGGTGCCGACGATCCGTGCCCCGCCCCCGCTCTCGCTGCCACCGGCCGGATCGTCGATCGCGCGAACGACGTGGTCGAGATAGTGTTTGCGGGTACACGTCTCGTGGGTCCGCATCGCGGAGTAGCTGTGCCGGAGCGCAACCGGGAGCTCCGTGGCGCTCGAGAGCGCGCCGACCGGGAAGCGAGTCGTTTCGGCGGTCAGTGCACTGGCGTGTCGAGTGGCTGGGATCTCCAGACCCTCGCCGCTCGCCTCGAGAGCGTCGGCAGCGTCGGCCGCGGGAAGCAGCTTTTCCCGGCGGAGCAATCGGCCGAGTCGATGGACCGCCTCGATCGCCTCGCGGGTTTCGAGTGGCTCGAGCGGGCGGTCGTCGTTCGCGTAGTAGGTGATCGTGCCGGGTGTGGTGTCGGCCGCCACCGCGATCTCGTCGGTGAGATCGGCGACTGTCTCGGGGTAGGTCTCCCGGACCCGTTCGACGCTCTCCGTAAGCGCGTCCCAGAGGTCCATGCGCTCGCCGGCGACCGACCAGTCGATCGCCTCGGCGAGACAGTTCTGCGCCGTCGAGGCCGCGAGTTCGGTCTCGCCGCCGTCGTAGTCGTAGCTCGAGCCGAACAGGAACAGGTGGTTCTCGGCTCGCGTGAGCGCGACGTGGAGCACGCGCCACTCCTCGCCGACGGTTTCGGTGGCCAGGTCCGCCAGCAGTGGCGAGTCCACATCCTCGTCGAGGGTTGCCGACAGCAGGCGGTAGCGTGCGCGTTCGGCGTAATCGCGCTCGACACACCACTCCTCGTCGGAGAGATACGGGGCGAGCACCGTATCGAACTGCAGCCCCTTCGCCTGGTGGACCGTCATGACGTCCACCCGATCGGCGGAGCTCGATCCTCGTCCGATCCCCGACTCACTCCCTCGGAGCGTGCGCTCGAGAGCGTCGACGAATCCCTCGGTGACCGCCCCCAGCACGGTCCCGTCGTCGTAGGCGTCGACGAAGCGATCGATCCTGTCGAGTTCGGCCCGCTCCTCGCCGGTGAGAAACCACTCGAGGCGGGTCAGTTCGCGGAGTCGGCGGATGAACGCGCCGCGCGGGAGCACGTCCCGCAACCGCCTGAGTTCCTGGAGGTGCTCGCGTGCCTGTACGAGTCGGTCGGGAGCGGTGGCCGTCGCCGGGTCGATCACCGCGAGTGCGTCCGCGAGGGAGCCGTCGTGGGCGTGTAACCGCTCGAGGTCGGCATCGGGAAGCCGGTAGCGGTACAGCAGTACGCGCCGGAGATGGGCGTCGGCGGGCGGATCGACCAGGACGCGGAGATACGAGACGAGCGTCTGGATCCCCGGCGAGATCTCACCCCGCGGGGAGCCCGAGATCTCGTGGGGGATCTGGAGCGCACGGAGTTCGTCCGCGACCGCCCGGGCGTGGCGGTTGGTGCGGACGATGACCGCGATGTCGCTCAGCTCCCGGCGCGGAACGTTCTCGAACTCGCCGTTGAGAAGCCTCGAGACGGTCGTCGCGACCTGTTCTGCCGTCGATCGGGACAGCTCGTCGCTCTCGATCGTCAGCAGCCGGTGTGGCGGGCGTCGCTCGTCGTACTCGCCGGACGTCCGGCCGTGCTCTCGAAGCGTCTTCGAGGAGTGTGAGCCGTACGTACAGTGGTTCGTCACGTCGAGGATCTCCTGGCGCGAACGGAAGTTGAGCCCGAGTTCGACCGCCTCGTGGTCGTCGTAGACGCGAGCGAGCCTGTCGAGCCCCTCCCGGTCGGTGCCCCGCCAGCCGTAGATCGCCTGATCCTTGTCGCCGATCGCGAGCAGTTCCGGTCGGTCCTCGCCGGCCGTGAGTTCGGTGATGAGAGAGAACTGCGTCTCGTCCGTGTCCTGGAACTCGTCGCAGTAGACCTGGGACCACCGACTCGCGATCTCGTCTGCGACACCCATATCGGAGCCGCCGACCGGTTCGGTGCCGTCTCCGTCGGCAGCGAGCAGGTCGGTCGCCGCGCGCACGAGTTCGTCGAAGTCGAGCGTTCCCTCGGCCTCGAGGTGTGCCCGGTAGTCGGCATAGACGTCGGTGTAGTGGCGGGCCTGCCGGAGGAACCTGACGTAGTGGCGCAGCCGACCGATCGGCGTCTGTTCGATCCGGCTCGTGGCATCCCGCCAGATCTCGTTGCCGAACAGCGCCCGCGGAAGCTGTTTCGTCGTCGGCTCATCGAGCGAGAGCGCCTCGATCGTGTTCGTTACGCACTCCTGAAGCACGCGGAGGTACGTTTCGACGTCCTGCACGACCGCGTCCTCCCGGACGGCGGCGGGCGCTTCGGCGATCTTCTCGCGGCAGTAGGTAAGCAGTTTGCCGTAGTCGATCAGCGATTCGCGGGCGGCCTCGAGGTGTTCCTCCCGGTTAAAGTACCGCAATGCCTCGTTGTCGAAGGAGAGTTCGCGCTCGGCCTCGCCCTCGAGCCAGAGGACGAACTCGTCGAGGAACTCGAGGGTCCGAACGTCCGGGAGTCCGGCCGCGAGCGTCTCGGGATCGATATTCTCCCGGCTCATCCCCGCGACGAACCGATCGATCGCGTCGCCGAGTTCCGCCACTCCCTCGCCGTGGGTCATCTCGTCGGCGAACTCGTACTCACGATCGGCGAGCAGGCGGCCGATGAGCCGACGCCGTCCCCCCTCGGTGAGGACGTCGAGTTCGGGCGACAGGCCGAGATAGTAGGCGTACTCCCGGACCAGCCCGTAGCAAAACGAGTGGTAGGTGTAGACGTCGATCTCGGCCGCGACCTGTGGATCGAGACGGTCTGCGACGGCCTCGCGGATGCTCGCGGCCGCCTCGTTGGCGAACGTCAGCACGAGCACGTTCTCGGGATCGACTTCGCCGCGTTCGATGGCGTGTTCGATCCGCATGAGCATCGTCGTCGTCTTCCCCGTCCCCGCACCCGCGTCGACGGACGTACAGGCCGCCCGCCCCTCGATGACCGCCCGCTGGTTCCCCTCCGGCTCGAGTCGGTCGTCCGCTCGCGGCGCGTCGGCGCCCGTCGAGTCGAACAGCGGCGGCCCCTCAGCCATCGAACCGCACCTCCTGGGCGATGTACGCCTCACAGCAGACGGTGTACGCACAGTCCGGACAGGCGTGTTCGCGTATCTGCTCCCAGCGGGGGGTCGGGTCGGACGCGTCGCCGACGATCGCATCGACCGTGTCGACGAGGCGCGACTCGACGGTCCGGTTCCGGTGCTGGTGGGTCATCCCGAACGTGTGGTGGTCGAGGAAGGCGTCGGTGAGATCGCACGCCTCGAGGCTCGTCTCGACGGTGTCGCGCAGCCAGTTGACGTCGACGCGCGATCGGTCCGCCACCGGAACCCGGACGTACCGACACGTCCGGTACGCCGTCAACCCGAGCCGGTCCCGAAGGTCGCGCAGCCCCTCGAGGACGACGGACGTCTCGAAGAGCGCGCCGACCAGTTCCGGCTCGAACGCCTCGGTGTCCGGATCGAAATGGGCCTCGAACCGGTCGGCGACGTCGCCCTCCCAGCTGTCGCGGTATCGAAGCAATCCGAGCGACCGGAGGCTCGGAACGAGTCGGACGCCGACGAGCGACGAGCCGTCGCCGTACACGTTGTCGACACGGGCGGTGACCGGGACGTGGCGGTCGCGGTCGGGGAGCGAGATCGACGCCGAGAGGGGGAGGTCCGGCCCGAGGAACTCCCCGTCGGGTGCCGCCCGCTGCAGTTCGCGGACCCCCGTCGCGTGAGCCTCGCCGACGGCCTCGACGTACGCCCGCCCCGTCGCCTCGAGCACCCGTCGCTCGTGGCGGTGCTGTGCCCGCGAGTGGAGTCGTTCGTCGTGGTCGGCCCACAGATCGCCAAGAGAATCGAGTATCGCGGCCTCGAGCGCCTCGGGATCGGTTACACCGCTTCGAAGTCCCGCACAGAGCGCCTGCCGGAGCACCGCGAGTCGAGCCGTCGCTGGCGAGTCGTCGGTGTCGCCCTCGAGGCCGTCGACGTGGGCGAACTCGTACCGGCGCGGACAGTGCAGGTAGCTGCGGATCCCCTCGATCGAGAGCGAGGGCTCACTCACGTCGGCTCACCTCGCCCGCGGCGAACTCGAACTGTGACCTGACCGCTTCCGTGAGATCCTCGTCGACGCCGTCTTCGGCCAGCACGCAGGCGATTTCCTCGAACAGCGCTTCCGTCTCGGCCAGATCCGCCTCCCCGCCGGTGCTCGCCTCCCGGAGGACTCGCTCGAGTTCGCCCCGTGGCTCCGCGAGCACCGCCTCCAGGGCGTTCGACTCGCCGTAGATCGCCGTTTCGTCGTGCGCATCGACGTCCTCGAGCATCACGTCGGGTCGCGACTCGAGCGCCCGGAGATACCGAGACTCCTCGTGGGTGCGACGCAGTCCGCCGGAGCCCCGTTCGTACGAACAGTAGTAGACGACGGTGCGCGCCGCACGCGCGCCGATCGCGAGCCGGCGGCGAGAGCGTTGGGCGTGGTACTGCTCGAAGGGGTCGCCGATCTCTTCGGGATCTGAGACGGGTGCGAAGGTGTCGGCTACCTCGCTCGGCGTGGGGTCGGTAACGGCCGGATAGGCCGGCATCGACTTCAACCACGCCGTCGGAAACAGTTGAGTGAGGTGTTGTGCGCCCGGATAGGTGCCGTCGGTCAGGTCGAGCAGGAACACCGCCTCCCGCGAATCGTACTTCAGGTCGGCGACCGGGCAGACGGTGATCCCGCCCGCCGGGGCGTCCGCTTCGACCGCGTGAACGTAGGGCGCGTCGTACTCGATGGTGTTCCGGAGCATCCGTGCCAGCCCCTCCCAGTCGGGAGCGACGAGGTCCGTCCGCTCGACGAATCGGGCGATCTCGAGAATCCGGCGGACACTCTCGAACTGTTCGCGGGCGTCGACCCAGGCCGCCTCGGCTGCGATCCGCCCCTTCAGATCCGTACGGACGATCCAGCGCTCGAGCGATCGCGAGACGCTCGCATCCACGCAGTCCTCCCGCAGGGCGGGCGTGTAGTTCTCGACGCGGGCCTCGAGCCGTCGCCGAGCGAGTTCTCCCTCTCGCCCGCCGTCTCCCCGGTCACAGTTGCGGACGACGAAGGCATAGAGTTCGTTCACCGCCGGATCCTCCGCGAGGGAAGCGGTGCCGACCGTCGCCGTCGGGAGCCCCGCCTCCCGCAACCGCGTGCGAACCTCGGGAACGCGTTCGAGACGCGGGACCGCGACCGCGATGTCGTCGTACCCCCAGTCGGCGTGTTCGTCCTGCAGCGCCTGGATCTCGGTCGCCACCCGCCGGCTCTGTTCGCGAGCCGTTCGGGCGCGGAGCCGGCAGGCTCGCCGTCCTTGTTCTCCCCCCTCGAGCGGTGGGGCCGAGCCGGCGGCGAGAAACCGGGTATCCGGCTGCGCCGCCGGTCCGTCGGTGACGGGATCGTCGATCAATTCGAGCGTGAGGTCGCCTGCGAGCGTTTCGATCCGGCCGACTTCGACGCGCGTCCGCTCGACGCTCGCGTGGCGCTCCCCGAGACAGACCAGGTCAGCCCCACGGGTGAGCGCCGCGAGGTAGCGTCGGTCGAGTTCGCGAAACTCCTCGAACTCGAGGGCGAGGACGGCATCGAACGACGAACACACCCGGTTCCGCAGTCCGTCCGCGTCGGCCTCGAGCAGGTCGATCGCCCGCGGGATCACGTCGGCCCGTTCGACGAACCCGCGATCGGCGAGTTCGGCGTGAAACCGGTCGTTGATCGCGTAGAGGTAGTCGAGACAGGGGTGCGGGTCCACGAGGTCGTCGCGGCGGCGCCGCTGGCGAGTCGCCTCGAGCAGCAGCTGTCCCACGTCGCGGGCGAACGACTCGTGGCGCCTGGCTCGCTCGAGGTACGGCGGCAGGTCCCGCGTCGCGCCGTCGATCACCAGCGAGATCAGTTCGATCCGCTCTTCGTACTCGAGGCGCTCGAGCGTCGAGTCGTGCTCCTCGAGCACCTTCGAGGCGTGTTCGGGGAGCGACTCGAGGCGGGGCGTTGCCACCGCGTCCCGCGTGGGGGCGTCCGCGAGCGCGGCCCGGACGGCCTCGAGTCCCGCCGGGTGGCGCTTTACGACGAGGACGTTTCTGGCCCCGTGCTCGTCAGCCAGTCCGGCGTACTCCGCGGCGACGTGACTGAGGAGGGCCGGACGGAGGTCGGACCGGAGTTTGAGGGTTCCCTCGAGCGGCGGCGACTCGGACATCAGGTCTGTCACGGAGTAGTGACCGTCTCGTATTTAAATATGTGGGCGCGAACGACCGGCGGGACGTCGCGTGACGATCGGTAACCACGGCGGTCAATGGAGCGAGAGCGAGATGGGCGGAGTCCAGAGGGCAGGGTTCGCTGCCCGGTCGGAGAACAGACCCGCACGCACGGATGTGGGGGCGACGGCTCGCGGAGGCCGTGCGGTGACGGCTATCTCCACCCGGCCACTCGCTTCGCTCGGCGAGAAGAGGATTTCGGCGCTCGAATGCGGGCAACAAACCGGCGGTCGGCCCCGACACGCGTCCGGTGAAGGAGACCGAAACGACGGTCGACTCGAACGGGACTCCGTGGGTTGGTACCCCGACGTCCGTCATCGAGGTCGCTCACTGTCGAGACGTCAACGGTAGGTGATCTGTAGTCAGTTCGGTCGGCTGTAGTTACGAACCGCCGTCGTCCGTGTCGTTATCCTCGGTCTCGTTGTCCTCGGTCTCGTTGTCCTCGGTCTCGTTGTCCTCGGTCTCGTTATCCTCGGTCTCGTTATCGGCCGGTTCGTCCTCGGTCTCGTTATCGGCCGGTTCGTCCTCGGGATCGGCTGGTTCGTCCTCCGGGTCCGCCGGCTCGTCCTCCGGCTCCTCGTCATCGGCGCAGCCGGCGAGCAGGGCCGCAACGGTAAGCGCTCCAGCACCTTTTACGGCCGTTCGTCGGGTAATACGGGTTCTTTTTCCCATACGGCCGTTTCCACCACCAACTACCGTCAAACCCTCGTGACTGTGGCGTGACAGTCACGGATTAGTACGAGTATACCATCCGGTTAACGTGCTATCATACTCGGCGCTACCGGTGGGAAACACGTTGTTTCACCACGGAAATCGGGAGCGTGACGGCTGGGAACGCAGTGGCCCCACCCGATAGCCGGTGTAGCCGGCCTGTGAGAACGGGAACGCCGCTCCTGGGACGAAAAACTCACCGCAGAGAGAGAGGTCAGGTGTCGTATCGGACGAGAGACTCGAACAGGTTCAACTCTGTGTCGAACACCTGCGTCTCAGTGGTAAACGTGTAGCTGGTATCGGGGTCGAGTGACTCCTCGGTGAACACGTTCGTCGTCGTATCGACCTGTCGCTCCCCGGTCGTCGAACGAACGACGTACCCCGTGTACTGGTCCGGTTGCGTGAGAACCGGGGTGAACTCTCCATCGGGGAGCCGCAACAGTTCGACCGTGATGGGTGCGGGAAGCCGACTGACGACTTCGACCGTCATTCCCGGCCGGTAGTCCGCCATCGAGACCAGCACCGGTTCGTACGCAGTCTCGTCTTCGTCGGCGATCGCTCGCGTCACGGAGCCGGAGGAGAGTTCGATACAGCCGGAGGTCCCGATGACGATCGTTCCCGCCGTGATCGTCCGCCCCCTGGTTCCCGATTCCGTCGACTCCTCGGATTCGTGTTCGTGGCTGTCAGCTGTCATGGAAGTCATGACCGCTACTCCGTCGAAGCCGATAACGCTTCGCCGGTCAACCGGTGATTGGGGACTGCGACACGATCAAACCGGAAAAAACACGATCAAACCGGAAAAAGGTATACAGTGCGCTGTTACTCGATGTCCACACTGAGGAGGTTCAGCTGTGAACTGAACATCGTCGCATCCTCGCCGAAGCTCCCGGTGTCGTCGCTGCTCAGGGAGACGTCCTGCGAGAAGAGGAACGTGGTAACGCCAGCGTTCTCGCCGTCCGTGTCGTAGCGGATGACGTGGCCGTTGTAGTCGTCGGGCTGAGAGATCTCCGGGACGGTCTCGTCGTCGAGCTGGAGTACGTTGACCGTCGTGCTCGCCTCGAGCTGGGCGACGACCTCGAAGTTCTGGCCCGGGTGGAAGTCATACGAGAACACAAGTCCCTGACCGTCGTCTTGAACCATTTTTAGTCACCTCCGTTACTTTCGTTATCTGCCGGCTCCTCTTCCGGTTCTTCCTCCGGTTCTTCTTCCGGTTCTTCTTCGGGCTCCTCTTCTTCGGGCTCCTCTTCCGGCTCTTCGTCATCGTCCGTGTCGTCGGCGGCTTCGCCGTCGAGTGACGTACTGAGGAGGTTCAGCTGCGAACTGAACATCGAGGCGTCCTCGCCGAGGTTGCCGGTGTCGCCGCTGCTCATGGAGACGTCCTGCGAGAAGAGGAACGTGGTAACGCCCGCTCCTTCCCCACCCATATCGTAGCGGATGACGTGTCCGTTGTAGTTGTCTGGCTGGGAGATCTCCGGAACGGTCTCGTCGTCGACCTGCAGGACGTTGACCGTCGTGCTCGCCTCGAGCGGAGCAACGACCTCGAAGTCCTGTCCCGGGTGGAAGTCGTAGGAGAACACCAGCGCCTGCCCTTCTTGCTGTGCGCCAACGGTACTGGTACCTGTCGCGGTAGCACCGAGTGCGACGGCAGTTGCCGCGAGCGCTCCTTTCTTCATAAACGTCCGTCTCGAATCGCCTGTAGTTTCCTGATCGCTCATTGTCTCACGCCCCTCTTGGGGCGCAGTATACTTGCGCAGAAGATCGAATAAACGCGGCCGACCGTTTCGTCTGGTATTAATTAATTAAATATGCCGATCAAATTCAGCGAATGATACGTTTTGAACGCCGTTCTCCGCACTCGATCACGGAAACTAAAGCGACAGCCGCGTTGCCATCTTTCTCGGATGAAACGCCGCCCCCGGGCGACCGCCCCGGTCGAGTTTCGAGACCGTGGGATATCCATCGGTACAAACCGAAATTGAATCGGTTTCAGCAGGGAGTAATCGCCAGTCGCGGCGGACGCGAAAAAGTGAACGCGACCGACCCGCACTGTCGGTAGTAGACAGTGGTCGGAGCAAACGCAGTGTTGACCGGCAGAGATCGACTGTAACGGTCGCGGTGTCGTGAACGAACGGAGATCCCATCCCGTCCACTCACGAGAGAGACCAACCCCGTTCGCCGGCCACTCGAGAAGGGTTTCATAACAGAGACCTTCCCGGGAAACGGTGTGGTAATACACGCTGTCCCCCCGTGTCAATTGCGACGACGACAGTCACGGATGGCGAGAGCATGCTCTCGCCCGCGGCGATTGACCGTCGGCGACGAGCACGAAGGGAGACCGATCCGATCGGATCGCAAACTCGGGGGTTTCCTCCGTACCCGCTCGTCGCTGTGGAGAGTCGAGAAGAGAGAAACGCCGCGAAATCGAGCCATACGGTGCAACAGTAGCTGATCTTATTGGTCCTCTCGCGCGACGGAGACAACTCATGAGATCGAGAGACGACCGCACGGGTGAACCGCTGTGTGGGCTGCGGCGTCGACGGTTCCTGCAGGCGTTCGTAGCGACCGGCGTCAGCGTAGGCGCGAGTACTCGTTCGCTGGCCCGACAGGACGACACCGAGGACGACCCCACACTTCCCAGCAGTCGACCCGCCTCGGTCAGGGATTTCCCGCCGGGAAACTACGAACACCTGTACGCCGACCAGCGCCGCCGGTCTCTGGAACTCCTCCTGAGCGACCCCGAGGTACACGATATCGTCGAGGACATGATCGTGAGTTACGAGGCGTACGAACCCCACACCAACGATCTCGACGCGGTGAGCGTCCAGGGCAGCCCCGACGTCGAGGTAGACGGCGGCCTCGAGGAGGGACGGTTCGACGTGACGTTCGAGGACATGGAGGTCGCACACGGCCTCGTCGACCGAGAGGCGAACGAACTCATCGCGCTGACGCTCACCCGCCCCGCCAACGTCTCCTGGACGGTAACCGAAGGGGAGGAGTACGACGAAGCGCGACTACGGCGGGTACTCGAGGATAGCCAGGTCCAGGAGTATCTCGACGATAAGGACTGGTTCCCCGCGACGGTCGATCCCGAACTGATCACGTCCGCCAGGGGCGTCGGGCACGGCGACGTGGTGCCCGTCGTGCTATCCGTCGTCGAGCGCGACGCGCTGGCCGGGATCGTTGCGTATCTGCAGGTCGAGGAGGACGAAGTGATCGACGTCAGCTACGTCGAGCGATTCGTGACGGCCCCGCTGCACGAGCGGGCCGAGGTCGTCGAACCCGCAGACGACACCGTCTTCGAGGACGTCCCGGGCGTTCCCCGCGAACAGCGCCCGCGGGACACGGCCGAGGGTGGAACGTATCTGAGCGAAACGCCGCCGGAAACGATCGAAGCCGCAGACTGGACGGTCGAGTGGGACGAGCCGGACCACCACGGCGTCGAGATCACCGCCGCCTACCAGGGGGAGACGGTGTTCGAAAACATCCAGTCACCGATCACGTTCGTCGGCTACGGGCTTGATGACCGGGGCGACGACTCCACGCTCGAGTGGTTCTTCCCGGACGCCGATCCCGTCTTCGGGGGCGAGTTGCTTCGGTGGGACGTCCACAGCGCGACGTTCGGCGGTCCCGAGCCGCTCGAGGCGCTCGAGTACCCCGAACTCGACGGGCTGCCGGAGGGGGTCGCGCTCACGAGCCAGTATCGGACCGGCAGCGTCGACCCCGAATCCCGGGATCACTACGTCGGACAGCGGTTCGGACAGACCAACCACGAGATCACCTACGAGTTCTGGGCGGACGGGGTGGTGGTTCCGGTCTGGAAACGACACGGTCCCGGATTCGAAACTGAGTACGATGACTCCGTCGAGCGCGCCATCGCGTCGTTCGCCATGGAGATCACGCCTGGTGGCGAAACCGCCGCGACGGTCGAACTCTCCGAGGGGGACGAGTGGGTCGTCCAAGAGGAGGAGTTCTACCAGGTGGGCGAGCCGGGAACCGCCGTCCGATTTACCGGCGAGGACGGTGCGGAAGTCGTCGAAATTCCCCTCGAGGAGGGGATGGAAGCCGTCGTCGCCAGCCGTGGCCCGCGGGAGATTCCAGTCCAGCGCCGTCTCGAGGAACCGGGGATCGAAACCGGATTCTACCACCCCGCACAGTACGTCGGCGGCGAATCGATCCAGAACGACCGGACCGTTTGCTGGCTGTTGCTCGAGGCGCCCACCGACCCGCTCACGGATCCCGCCGGGAGCGGATCCACCGTCGCTCACGCGGAGATACGGGTTCTCGATGAGTCGGATGCGTGAGATTTCTCGACGCAGCGGGAAGGTTCCCGAAAGTTGGCGTGTTCACTAACGGCTATTTCCACCGGAACACTCGAGTTTAATACAAATTACGCTGAGTATTTGGATGGCGTCAGTCCGTGTGCGCTGTTCCCCCCTATCGCACACAGTTCACGGCGCTATCAGCATTCGGGCACTCCCCGCCCCCCACCCCCTGTTCGTTTTCGCGAACCGAACGTCGATTCCTGCGAGCGACGCTGCCATCCTCGAGAAATGTTCGCGGTCCGGGTCGTCGGCTTGCGTTGACGGGTGAGCGATGGGCGTCCAGTTCGGGGCGTTGTACAGCCGACGCGCGCGGTTGCGATCCGTCATGAGGCTCGAAAGCAACCCCCTTGCTTCGGGTAGAGTTCTCAGTTTCTGCAAAACCCGTTCGGAATCGAAGTAGCGGGTAATCGGTCCGCCTTACCCCGTCAGCAGACTTAACCCCCATCTGATACTTACCGCCCATCGCATGTGAGTTGCGCAAGAATAGTGGACTCAACGGGAGACGGAGTCTCCCGAGCCTTCACTCGCAGCGCTCGCAAAGACGCTGGGATTTGAACCCAAAACCAGACGGTCGCCTCGCTTCGTTCACGGCTTCGCCGTTCACACTCGCGGTTCTCACTGCGTTCCGAACCGCGCACCGCTCGGCGCTGCGACTGCTAGGACTTCAAATCCAGCATTGACGATAATCTGCGTCGCGAACAACTCGTGAGCGACGCAGAGTTATGGACTCGCTGGGATTTGAACCCAGGGCCTCTTCCTTGCGAAGGAAGCGATCTACCACTGATCTACGAGCCCTCGAGATTTCTTATCCCTGGTTTCTACTTGTAGCTTGTGTTTCGCGGGAAGCCTGTGGCACCGTCGCACCCCAAAGTGCGTCGCGTGCTATCGCATCGGCTCGCGCTCGGTCCGGCGACGGCCTCGAGGCTCGAGGATTCCCGTTCGGCCGGCGAGCAGGCCGACGAGGAAGCCGGCGAAGTGGGCGATCAGCGCCACACCGGGCGCACCGGTTGCGATAGTGACCACCGCGGCCAGGAGCAGGAAGACGAGCAGCGTCACCCACCAGGGGACCTCGATCCGGGCGGCGATCCCATCCGAGAGGCGGTTGCCGGCGATCAGGTACCCCATCAGTGCGAAGACGGCGCCGCTGGCGCCGAGTACGCCGGAAGTCTGGCCGCCGCCGGAGAGGGTAATCAGGAACTCCGTGACGAGGACGTGCGTGACGCCCGCGAACGCGCCGGTGAGAATAAAGAACGTGTGAAACCGGAGCCTGGTCGTCGCTCGCGCGATCGGCCAGCCGAAGATTATCAGTCCAATGCTGTTCGAGATCAGGTGACCGAGGCCGGCGTGGGCGTAGACGCTCGTGATGATCGTCCACGGGTTGTGCTCGAGCGGCGGCGCGAGCACGAACAGCCCGCCCATCAACGCCGCGGCGCCGATGAGGTACGCGACCCCCTGCAGGACGAAGACGAGGACGAAGAGGCCGAGCGTCTCCAGAATGGGATTTCCCCCGGAGTCTGACATGACCGGGGGTACGACGGGGGACTACAAAAGCGCTGTCCGGCGCGGCCGCTACCGGAGACGAAAACAGGTGAGAAATCGGTCGAGATCAGTCCTCGAGGACGATCTCGATCGAGACGTCGTTTGGCACCTGGATGCGCATGAGCTGGCGGAGTGCGCGTTCGTCGGCGTCCAGATCGATCAGGCGCTTGTGGACGCGCATCTCCCAGTGCTCCCACGTGGCGGTGCCCTCGCCGTCGGGGGACTTCCGCGTCGGGATCTCGAGCGTCTTCGTCGGCAGCGGGATCGGGCCGCTGAGGTTGACGCCGGTGTTGTTCGCAATCTCGCGGACGTCGTCGCAGATGTTGTCGAGGTCGTCTGGACTCGTGCCCGCGAGTCGAACGCGTGCCTGCTGCATTTATTTCTCGTCGACGCTCAGGACCTTGCCGGCCGCGATGGTCTGACCCATGTCGCGGATGGCGAAGCTCCCGAGTTCGGGGATCTCGCTGGATGGCTCGATGCTGAGCGGCTTCTGTGGACGGATGGTGACGACAGCGGCGTCACCGGCCTGGATGAAGTCGGGATTCTCCTCTGCGACCTCACCGCTGGATGGGTCCATCTTCTTGTCGATGGACTCGATCGTACACGCGACCTGTGCCGTGTGGGCGTGGAAGACCGGCGTGTAGCCGGCGGTGACGACCGAGGGGTGCTGCATGACGACGATCTGGGCCTGGAACGTCTCGGCGACGCTCGGCGGGTCGTCGGCGGGGCCACAGACGTCACCGCGGCGGATGTCGTCCTTGCCGATGCCGCGGACGTTGAATCCGACGTTGTCACCGGGGCCCGCGGAGGGAACCTCCTCGTGGTGCATCTCGATCGTCTTCACTTCGCCGCCCACGTCGCTGGGCTGGAAGGAGACGTTGTCGCCGATGTTCATCGTTCCGGTCTCGAGGCGTCCGACGGGGACGGTCCCGATACCGGAGATGGTGTACACGTCCTGGATCGGCAGGCGAAGCGGCGCGTCCGTCGGCGGCTCCGTCTCCGGCAGGTCGTTCAGGGCCTCGAGCAGGGTACGGCCGTCGTACCACGAGGTGTTGTCGGAGTGCTCGGCGATGTTGTCGCCCTCGAACGCCGAGATCGGGATGAACGAGGCGTCGTCAACCTGGAACTGGACCTGGTTGAGCAGCTGGTTGACCTCGTCGACGACGTCGTTGAACGCGTCCTCCTTGTAGTCGACGACGTCCATCTTGTTGACGCCGATGAGCATCTCGTTGATACCCAGCGTGCGGGCCAGGAAGACGTGCTCCTGGGTCTGGGGCGCGACACCGTCGTCGGCGGCGACGACGAGCACGGCGTTGTCGGCCTGGCTCGCGCCGGTGATCATGTTCTTGACGAAGTCGCGGTGACCAGGACAGTCGACGATGGTGAAGTAGTACTTGTCCGTGTCGAACTCCTGGTGGGCGATGTCGATGGTGACACCACGCTCTCGCTCCTCTGCGAGGTTGTCCATCACGTAGGCGAACTCGAAGCCGCCCTTGCCCTTCTCTTCTGCTTCTTCGCGGTGCTGTTCGATGACGTGCTCGGGGACGCTCCCTGTCTCGAAGAGGAGTCGGCCCACGAGCGTGCTTTTCCCGTGGTCAACGTGACCGATGATGGCCAGGTTCTGGTGGGGTTTGTCTTCGCTCATTGTTGTAGCTCACGCGCAGAGGCGCTTATATCGGTCTCTTTTGCCCGTTGCGGTTAAAACCATTTCGAAACCGTGCTCGGCCGACCCCGCCGCCTTCTTGCGGTTTGTGTCTGTGTCGCACGGTCGAGAGCGCGGGCGAGCAACCGGCCCACCCATCTACCGCGGTGGCAATCGCCCCACGTCGGAGAGCACCGCCGTCGCCGTCTCCGGCCCGCCCGCGCCGCGCCCGCTCGAGTGCAGCGACCCCGCGTGGCGCGTCTCGATCTGGACGATGTTTCGGGTGCCCGAGACCGCCATTGCACCGTTCTCAGGAACCAGACGAGGGCCGACTCGGACGCCGTCGCGGGTCGCCTCGCCGACCAGCCGAATCGTTCGGCCGTCCTCGGCGGCGACCTCGAGCGCGCTCGGCGGAATGTCCTCGATCCCGTCGACCTCGGCGTCGGTCAGCGAGAAGCCGCCGTCGGCGAGGACGTTGGCGAGGATCACGCACTTGAGCGCGGCGTCGGTGCCGTCGACGTCGAACGTCGGGTCCGCCTCGGCGACGCCCAGGTCCTGGGCCTCCCCCAGGACGTGGTCGTAGCCGAGCCCTTCGGCCGCCATCCGCGTCAGGATGAAGTTCGCCGTCCCGTTGAGGACCCCGCGAACTGCCGTCACGGCCTCGGGGGTACAGTCCTCGATCGTCGACAGCACCGGAATCGCACCCGCGACGGTTGCCTCGAACCGGACCGAGCCCGCGCTGTCGGCCTCGAGGCCCCGCAGCTCCTCGTAGCGTTCGGCCACGGGACCCTTGTTCGCGAGCACGACGTGGCGGTCGGCCTCGAGCGCCCGTCGGACGTGTGAGAAGCCGGGTTCGGCGTCACCGAGGGTCGTCGGCGTCGCCTCGACGAGGGCGTCGTAGTCGGTTTCGAAGACGGCTTCGGGGGCGGCCGAGCCGACGGAGTCACCGCCGGCTTTGCGCTCGAGGGCGCTCTCGATGTCGATACCGACGCCGTCGGCGACGACGGCGGTTCGCGAGTCGGCGAGCGCGACGACCTCGTGACCGTACTCGCCTGCGAGTTCCGCGACGGCACCCCCGACGGCGCCGGAGCCGATGATCGCCAGTCGCATCAGGCATCACCTCCCGGAAGCGGTTCGACCACACGGAGGTCCTTCTCGGCGGCGATCTCTCGGATCGTCGTGAACACCGCCTCGGCTCGTCCCGAGTCGACCGCGAGGCGGATTCGCGCGCTCGAGACGGCGTCCATCCCGTCGGGTGCGGCGAGCGAGAGGTCGATCACTGCGGCGCTCGCCTCGCCGTCGATCGCCGAGAGCGTATCGGAGAGATCAGTCTCGACGAGGTCGCCGACGAGCACGAGGCTGTGTTCCTCGCCGTAGCGTTCCGCACCCGCCTGGATGACGTTGATGCCGGCCTCGCGGAGCCCCTCGACCACGTCGTCGAATCGCTCGGGCGGACACTCGAGGTCGACTTCCACCGGAATGTGCCCGCGCGGGGTAATGTTACCGCGCTCGTGGTGGATGCTCAGGAGGTTCCCGCCGTTGTCGGCGATGGGCGACAGCGCCCGGAGCAACTCGCCGGGTTCGTCGACGAGCTCGAGGCGGACGGTGTGAGCCTGGACGCCGCCGTCGGCCTCGAGGTCTGCGTCCGGGTCGGAATCCGTCGGTGGTGTGGGCTCCGCGTGTCCGTCGCGATCAGTCATCGACACCACCTCCGACCGGCGAAACACCAGACGTCGTCATGTACTACGACTGTGCAACGGGCGCGTAAAAGCGTATAGGCGTTCCCAAAACTGACCAGCTCTGTGGAGGGGGGGCCACCCCTCAGAAGTGATCCTCGCCGGGGTTCGACGATCCCCAGTCGCCGCGGCCGCCCTCGGTCCGGTCGATCCCCATGATCGATTCGGCCTGCTCCGGCCCGCCGAGGCTGTCACGGGGGTCGGGGACGCGAACCGTGACCTCGTCGACCTCGGGCCACTGGATCAGCGCCGCCTCGATGTTGCCGGTGGTGACGTCGCTTATCGAACAGCCGCTGCAGCCACCGCCGAGTTCGATCACGACCTCGCCCGTCTCGGGGTCAGCCTCGCGAACCGCGCTCGTCCCGCCGTGCATCTGAATGATGGGCATCTCGCGTGCGAGCCAGCGCTCGACGCGGTCTTTGAGGGGGTCGTCGGCGTCGGGGTCGGTCATTATCGGGTGTAGGGCCTCGAGCGGGGAATAGTGTTTGGTTCGCAGCGAGTTTACAGGGCCTCGAACCCCGCGGCTACCGGTCGTCCCGACGGCGCAGGTACTCGAGTCCGAGCGCGCCGCCGGCGAGCCCCGCGAGTCCAGCACCCCCCGTGAACCCGGGGAGTGAATCGACGTCGCCGTCCGGACTCGTGTCGGTGGCGTTCGTCGACCCGTCGCCGGCGGATTCGCCGTCGTCAGTCGCCCCGTTATCGCCCGTCTCGGCATCATCCGCCCGACCGGTTGGCGGTTCGGTCAGCGACGGCGGCTCCGGCTGTTCGCCCGCCGCAATCGGGAACGTGTAGAGTGCGCCCTCCGTCGAGGCGTTCGGAACGAGGGCGGTGCTGCTCGCGACGAATACGTCCTCGGTCGCGACCCGAGCGGTCCAGAACGCGGCCGTCTCGGGGTCGCGCCACTGGGCGAGTTCCTCGGGGTTTTCGGGGTCGGAGACGTCGTGGATCTTCACCCCGCCCTGGTACCACGAGGAGAACAGGAAGCCGTCCCGGAGTTCGAAGTTGTGGGCCGTGGTCCACTGGCCGCCGTAGTAGGAGGCGTCGTACCCCTCCGGGGCGTCGATCGTCGCCCGGAACGCGGGCTCGTCGGGATCGCTCACGTCGTAGAGGTCGATCCCGCCGGCACCCGCCGGATCGCCCGCCTCGGTCGCCCAGCTCTCCCGACCGATTCCCAGTAAGGTACCTGTGTCGTCGACCGCCGAGTAGTGGTCGTTCCCCGGCAACGTGAGCCGTGCCGCCTCGATCTCCGACTCCGTGAGGTCGCGCTGTTCTGCGGGATCCACCTCGCTGACGTGCGAGCGGTACGCGGGCTCCGCCGGATCGCTCACGTCGAGCAGGACGGTGCCCGCGTTCCAGTAGGCGAGATACGCGAGTTCGTCGTGGACGTAGATGTCGTGGAGGTAGTACAGCATCCAGAAGGCGTCCTCCCACTCCGGTTCGGTCGCCGTGATCGACCAGCGGCCGACCTCCTCCGGTTCGTCGTCGGCCACGTCGAAGATCACGAGCGGGTTCGTCTCGCCGTCGTTGGCGACGAGGTAGAGCCGGTCGTCGCCGAGGTAGCAGTTGTGAATGTGGTAGTCGGTCTCGACCGGCTCGCCCGCGGCGACCGGCTCGGCGGGGTCGCTCACGTCGTACAGCACGAACCCGTGGAACTCGTCGTCTGCCACCCGATTCGCCGGGCCGACGACCGCCAGCCGGTCGCCGTCGACTTTCACGTCCAGAATCTCGGTGAGCGGGCCGCCGTCTTCCTCCTCGAGCAGCCGCCGTCGCTCCGCGAGCAGAGTTGGGTCTGCGGGATCGCTGACGTCGACGGTCGCGAAGCCGTCCGTCGCGGCCAGATACGCCGTCTCACCGCCGTCGCCGACGACGGCCTCGGCGGCGCCGTGGACGTCGACGCGACCCAGCGGCTCGTAGGCGTCGGTTTCCCCGAGTGCCACCCCGTTCGTTCCGGCCTGGACCACCCCGCCATAGCCCGCCGTCGACGCGACTCCCGCTCCGAGGGTCGCACAGGCTCCGGCCCGAAGGAACGTTCTGCGACGCATACGATGACGTCGGCTCGAGCGATGAAATAGTGTGGGATTGGCGAGCGAGAGGATCAGTGTCGGAGCCGTCGCCGGTCGCCGGTCCCCTCCGTCAGCGCGCTCGCGAGCGCGCCCTCGACGACGACGTCGTCGCCGAGACCGGTCACGGTAATCTCGGGAACGTTCGTCATCACCATCTCGGTGACTCGCTCGCGGAGGGGGTCGACGACCAGCTCCTCGTTGTGCAGAGCGACCGCGCCGCCAAAGGAGACGACGATGGGGGCAAAGGAGTGGACGACGTTCGTCACGCCGATGGCGTTCCAGTGGGCGAGTTGCTCGATTACGTGGTCGGCGAGTTCGTCCTCGCCGGCGAACTCGAAGACGGTCTTCGCCGTGAACTCGGGGTCTTCGAGCGGCAGTGCGGTGTCGATCGAGGGGTCGTCGTCGGCCAGCGAGCGGGCGTACTCGGGGATGCTGTTGCCCGAGCAGTAGGCCTCCCAGTGGCCGTCGTGGCCACAGCCACAGGTCATCATCCCCTGGGGGTCGACGACGCAGTGGCCGACCTCGCCGGCGTTGCCGTCCCAGCCGTCGAGAATGTCGCCGTCACAGCAGACCCCCGCACCGATCCCCGAGGAGATGGTGACGTACACCATGTCGTCGGGGTTGCGATCGGAGTGAAACCGCTCGCCGATGACCCCCGCGTTCGTGTCGTTGTGGAGGTAGACGTCGTCCGTGACGGCGAGTTTTTCGATCGGTCCCGTCAGCGGAATCCGGTCGATCGTGTCCGGCAGGTTCGCCGGGTCGATCACCGCCCCCTCTGCGAGGTCGAACGGACCGATCGAGCCGATTCCGACGGCCGCGAGACGCTCCGGGTCGATCCCGGCGTCGACACAGGCCTCCCGCAGAGTCCCCAGTACCCGTTCCGTGACGTCGATTCCCGTCGGGCCGCGTGGCGTTCCGTTCCGGCTGACACCGATAATCGCACCATCGCCCTCGGAGACGACGGCACGAACGTTGGTCGCGCCGAGATCGACGCCCGCATAGTAGGCCATTCCTGTTGTAGGGAACAACGCCCACCCCACTTAACTACACACATCTTTACTCGGGACCACGTAACAGTTCAGAATCGTAGAACGCTGCAGGTACCAGCGGCGTGCGTTCGATTCGCCACGACGCGCTCGCTGGCGGGGCGCTCAAAGCCGCGAGGGACGGCGTCTAGTCGCTGCCCCGAACGAACGTGACCGGGCAGGGTGCCGACAGCAGGACCTCCTGGGCCGTCGACCCGAACACTGCCTTCCCCGTCGGCGAGCGTCTGCGCCCCCCGACGACGACGCGGTCGGCGTCGACGCTCTCCGCGAGATCGACGATCGTCGGACCGTGGTCCCCGACCGCGCCGCGAACCTCGTAGTCGACGCCGTCCGCCTCGAGCGTCGACCGGAGATCCCGGATCGTCGCGTGCCGAGACGCCACCTCGTCGGGGTCGGCCGCCTCGAGTTCGGTGTCGAAGGAAAGGCGCTCGAGCACCTCGTCGTACTCCGACTGGGTGAAGACGTGGCCCAGAACGACGGTCGAGCCCGCCGGTTCCGCCACCTCGACGACTGCCGCTGCCAGTTCGTCCGTTCGGTCGGCATCGCCGGGGCCGACCGCGAGCAGGATCGTTTCCAGCGTCATACCCGATATACACGCACGCACTCACTTAACTATTAACAGTTTACTCGGGTTCGAGTTTCTTTTTCACAGTCGTCGAGAGTCAGTCGTCGGGGCGGCAGGCGGCCGGCGTAGCCAACAGAGCTAACTCAGCGGGTGCGGGAACCGCTCGTATGCAGACACCGGATCTCTCGGGACGGACGGTGCTCGTCACCGGCAGCGCAGCGGGTGTCGGTCGGGAACTGTTGCTGGCGACGGCCGACTGCGGGGCGAAGACCGCCGTCCACTACCACACGAGCGCGGACGCGGCCCGCGAGGTCGCGGCCGCCGCCACCGACGGCGGTGCCGAGGCGACGATGACCGTTCAGGGTGACGTTACCGACCCCGACTCGGTCGACGGCCTCTTTTCCGCGGTCGAGTCCGAACTCGGAAGCGTGGACGTGCTGGTGAACAACGTCGGCGACTTCGCGCCCGCCCACTGGACGGAAATCGAGTTCGACACCTGGAACCGGGTGCTCGAGACGAACGTAAACGGCACCTACCTCTGTTCGAAACGCGCGTTGCCCACCATGCGCGAAAACGGGTACGGCCGGATCGTCAACGTCGGCTACGCCTCGAGCGAGAAGGGACTGGTCAGCCCGAAGAACTTCCCGTACTTCGTCGCCAAGGCCGGCGTGTTGATGTTCACCCGGATGCTCGCCGCCGACACGAGCGACGACGGGATCACGGTCAACGCCGTCTCGCCGTACGTCGTCGAGAACTCCGAGGAGTTCCCCGAGGAGCTACCGCGGGACCGCCCGGCGAGTTTCGAGGACGTCGTCGCCCCGGTGTTGTTCTTCCTGGACCCCGACAGTGGGTACGTGAGCGGGGAGAACATCGAGGTCGACGGCGGCTGGCTGCCGGAGGCGGTGTGAGCGGGTCGCCAGTCAGTCGTCCCGCGTCGCACCGTTCGCCGATCGGACGCGCGCACCGTTCGCGGACAAGGCGGAAGGCAGTCGAATCGCGCGCGCTCGTACGGGTTCATGCTTCTTGCCGCCGTACCGTCCGCGATGGACACCATCGAGTACACCTACACGTTCGGGATGGACGAGGCGACGATCGCCGACTACCTCGAGGCCGGCGACGTCGGCGTCCTCGCGCTCGCGAACGAGGGAGCGGCCTACGCGATCCCCGTCGCCTACGATTACGATGACGGGTTGTTCGTCCGGCTCACTCGTGACGCCTCGAGCAGGAAGATGAAATTCCTCGAGGCGACGACCGAGGCGTGTTTCCTGCTGTATGGCGTCGACTCGGCGACGGACTCCTGGAGCATCGTTGCAACGGGGCCGCTTCGGAAACTCACCGGTTCCGAGCGGGCAGCGTTCGACGAGGCGGCGATCAACGAGCGCTTTCACCGGCTCCGGGTCTTCGACGAGGACGTCGAGGCGGTCGACGTCGAGATCTACGAACTCGTCATCGAGACGGTTACGGGCCGGAAGACCGGGAGTTGACCGGGGCCGTCCGCGCATCGGCGGCCCCGACGCCGGAACGACCGGCGACCTACCGCCGGGAGAGCAGGCGGCGGAGCTTCGACGGTGCCGGTTCGTACCGTTTCGCGAGGAACACCGTTCCCGCGGCGTGTCGTCCGACCCCCTGCGAAACCGATCCGAGAAGGCGGCGCTCGAGGAGCCCACCCCGCGAAACGCCGAGGAACGTCGCGTCGTAATCGGCCGTTCGGTCCGTGATCGTGCCCGCGACGTTCTCGGCGGTGACGAGTTCTACCGTGGTCGTCACGTCCTCGAGCGAGGCGCGCAGTTCACCGAGCAGGACGGTCGCCTCGGACTCGCTGTACTCGGGGCCCGACTCGTCGACGACGTGCAGGAGGTGGACCGTGGCGTCGTGTCTGCGGGCGATCGAACCGGCCGCCTCGAGCGCACACTCGTCGTGTGGACCGCCCGCGACCGGAACCAGCAGCGAGTCGAGATCGGCCGGCGACGGCGTCTTGATCCGCTTGACGAGGACGTCGCACTCGGCGTCGCGGAGGACCCTGTCGAGGTGATCGCCGAGTACGACGTGCGGTCGGGGCGGCCGACCCCGCCACCCCATCAAGATCGTGTCGACGTCGTACTCGGCGGCCGCGCCGACGATCCCCCGCGCGACACCGCGTGCCATCCTGATGCGGCTGTCGACGGGAATTCCAGCCTCCTCGGCAACCGCCGTGGCCGACTCGAGCAACTCCTCGTGTTCGTCCTCGAGGAGGTAGCGTCGGCCGTCCGCGAGCGACAGCTGCGGCGGAACGTCGAGTACGTAGACGAGGAGGAGCCCGGCCGACCGATCCGCCGCGAGATCGATCGCCGTGTCCAGCTGGCGGTCCGCCGTTTCGGGGTTTGCGAGCGGGACGAGCACGGTCCTGTCTGCGTTCGACGTATCGTCTCCCATACCAGTCTTTTCGTCTACACCTCCCGCGGCAATAGTCGTTCGTTTCGATTCCGGGGACGGTCACGGAAAACGTGAGAAATCCTCTCACTCGAGCGGAGAGTCGCCCGGACGGTAAACGGCTACTATGCATCTCGGCGTGGGGATGAACGATGATGCCAGTCGAAAACCTCGCACGGAGTGACGTCACCACTGTGTCGACGGACGCATCGATCCAGGAACTCGCGACGACCATGCGGGACGACAGCGTCGGTAGCGTCGTCGTCGTAGACGGTGACGAGCCGGTCGGAATCGTCACCGATCGAGACCTCGCGATGAAGATCCTCGCAGAAGGTGCCGATCCGTCTGGACTCACAGCAGCCGACGTGATGACCGAGGAACTCCACACGATCGATCACGATGCCGGGTTCTACGAGGCGACCGAGCGAATGAACAGCCACGGTGTCCGCCGACTTCCCGTCACCGGCACTGACGGCGAGCTCGCCGGAATCATCACGGCCGACGACCTGACCGAACTGCTCGCCGACGAACACCAGGAGCTCGCGGGAGTTATCCGAGCACAGCGAGCCCCATACTGACCGCAGACCGGACGAGTGGGAGGGCGAATCGGGCGATAGGGGATTATAGTCGCTGTCGTCGAAACGACGCGTATGGGAACTCGAATTCTCGTTCCGTACGACGGTTCCGAGCCGGCGGCCGACGCGCTGACGTACGCGATCGAAACGTTCGCCGATCCGGAGCTAACCGCGGCCTACGTTATCCCCGTCCCGGAGGGGTACTGGGCGGCGTTTAGCGAGCCGGAGGAGGCGGTCCCGAACTACGACCGGGCTCGAGCACACGCCGACGAAACCCTCGAGGAGGCGGTCGAGATCGGCGCCGACCGGGGCGTGAGCGTGACAACCGAGGTGTTGACGGGGAAGCCACACCAGGAGATCGTCGAAACCGCAGCCGAAGAGGGATTCGAGACGATCGTCATCGGGAGCCACGGCCGGAGCGGACTCTCGCGGGCGCTGCTGGGCAGCGTCGCCGAAGCGGTGGTCAAACGATCGACGGTACCGGTCGTCGTCGTTCGGTGATCCGCCGCCGGGACCGGTCGGTTCCGATGCGAGCCCGACGCCGTGTCGGATCGGTACTCGACCGACCAAGCCGGGTAAACAGTTATCCGACAGGTTGTGGTAGCCGGTGTCTATGGCGGACTCTCGACAGGACGAGCCACACGTCCTCCTGATTCACTGTCACGATCTCGGACAGTATCTGGGCTGTTACGGCGTCGATATCGAGACGCCAGCGATCGACGCCCTCGCCGACGACGGCGCGCTGTTCGAGAACCACTACGTGACCGCGCCCCAGTGCTCGCCCAGTCGCGGCAGTCTCATGACGGGCCGGTATCCGCACGTCAACGGCCTGATGGGGCTCGCCCACGGCGACTGGGAACTCCACGAGGACGAGAAAATCATGCCCCAACTCCTCGGCAACGACGGTTACGAAACGCACCTGTTCGGCCTCCAGCACATCTCCCAGGACACGGATCGCCTCGAGTACGACTTCGTCCACTCCGAGGGAAATCTCTACCCCGGCGTCTCCCCCGCCGTCCACCAGGCCAACCGGGCGCGTAACGTCGCCGAGGTCGTCTCGACGTTTCTCGAGAGAGGATCGTTCGACGCACCCTTTTTCGCGAGCGTCGGCTTCTTCGAACTCCACCGGGTCGAGGAGGAGAACGGCCGGTTCGGCTTCGACGCCGACCACTACGACGACGACGATCCGGACGAGATTCGACCGCTACCGTACCTGCCCGATCGGCGGGGAATCCGCCACGACCTGGCGGAGATGCGCGGGATGGTGACCGCCGTCGACGACGCGATGGCGTCGATCCTCGAGACCCTCGCGGAGACCGGCCTCGACGAGGAGACCCTCGTGATCTTCACGACCGAACACGGAATCGCCTTCCCTCGCGCGAAAGGGAGCTGTTACGACGCCGGCATCGAAGGCGCGCTCCTGATGTCCGGGCCGGAAATCCCGGCAGGTGTGCGCTACGACGAACTCATCACCAACGTCGACGTGTTGCCGACGCTGCTCGAGTACGCCGGCCTCGAGGTGCCGGACAACCTCAACGGGCGCAGTTTCGCGTCGTTGTTAGCCGGCGCGGACGACGGGGAGAACACCTACGAGGAACACGAGCACCTGTTCGCCGAGATGACCTGGCACGACATGTACAACCCCGTCCGAGCGATCCGCACGGAGCGGTACAAGTACATCCGAAACTTCTGGCACCTCCCCGAGGTGTACCTCACGAAGGACATCTTCGCGAGCGAGTCCGGGCGGGAGGTCCGGGAGTCCTACGGGACGCCGCCGCGAGCCTACGAGGAGCTGTACGACCTCCACGAGGACCCACAGGAGGCGGAAAACGTCGCGTTCGAGCCACGATACAAGGAGATCCGGGTCGACCTCTCGGAGCGGCTCCACGAGTGGATGACCGACACCGACGACCCGCTGCTCGACGGGCCGGTGCCGCCGGGTGACGACGAGGAAATCAGAACGTGGCCCCACGAGCGGTAATGACCCGCCAGCGGCTGCCCGAGAATTCCTTCGACAGGCGACCTCGAGACGGCAGGGTATTATACGCGACTTTCCTCTCGAAGGCATGAGTGGGACTGTCGCCGAGGTCAGGATACCGATCGACGAGTTCGCGTTAGCGGAGACCATGGCTGCGTACGACGATCTGCGGTTCGAAATCGAGCGGATCATCGCCCACGAACCCGACCGCGTAATGCCGTACGTCTGGATCAGCGGCGACGACTTCGATGGGCTGGACGGCCGTCTCGAGGCCGACGAGAGCGTCGACCGCTTCGAGTTGATGGCCGACGTTGACGGCGAACGACTCTACCAGATGGGGTGGGTCGGCCAGATCAGAACGCTCGTCCAGATCCTCGTCGAGGAGGAAGGGACGATTCTCTCGGCGCAGGGGAACACCGAGGGGTGGACGCTGCGGATCCTCTTTCCCGAACGGGCGTCGCTCTCGCGAACGTACGAGTTCTGCCAGTCGAACGACCTCTCGCTCGAGATCCGGAGTATCTACGATATCGACAGCGGGCGACAGGGACGGTTCGGGCTCACCGACGGCCAGCAGGACGTCCTACAGGCCGCGTACGAGCACGGCTACTACCGGATTCCGCGGGAGATAACGGCGGAGGAACTCGCCGCGGAGTTCGGAATCAGCCACCAGGCGCTTTCCGAACGCCTGCGCCGTGCCCACGAGTCCCTCGTCGAGAGCACGATCGTCGTCGGCGACCCCGACGACGGGGAGTGAGCCGCGTCGGATCCGGCTTTCCGTCCGGTCTCCTCACGTATCCGACTCGAGCTGGCCGACCGCCGGTGTCGATTCTGTCGGCCGTACCGACGCCTCGGGAGGGACACTCATAACTCGAGCCCTCGTTGCAACCGACATGACTTGCACCGACCGGCGCTTGCACGGACCGGACTGTGACGGCGCGGACGCCGGGAGCGGCGACCCGCGAACGTCGGGTGAACGGCGATGACGTCGGTTCTCGAGCCCCGCGGCGACCAACTGTACACCCACGAGGAACCGCTTCGCTTCTACGGGTTCGAGATCGGCCGGATCATGACGGTCATCCGGCTCTCGAGCGGCGGGCTGTTCGTCCAGTCGCCCGCCGAACTGACGCCGGCGCTCGAAGCAGATCTCAGGGAGCTTGGCGGGGTGCGGTTCGTCGCCCCGGCGAGCAAGCTTCACGGCCACCTGTACATGGAACAGTACCGCGAGGCGTTTCCCGATGCCGACCTGCTCGCCGCTCCGGGGCTCGACGGCCGGCGGAACGACCTCCGGTTCGACAGCCTGCTCGGCGACGCGCCGGACCCCCGGTGGGCGCCCGACCTCGATCAGGTCGCCGTCCTCGGCAACCGGCTGCTGACCGAGATCGCCTTCTTCCACCGGCGGAGTCGAACCCTGGTCCTCGGCGACGTGGGCTACCACATCGGCTCGAACAGCCCGCTGAAAACACGACTCATGGCCCGCGTTCTGGGAATGTACGGGCGGGTCGGGCCGCCGAGGGACTACCGGTTGACGGTAACCAACGAGGCGAGCTTCCGCCGGTCGATTCAGGAGATCCTCGGCTGGGAGTTCGACCGCGTGATCCCCGGGCACGGCGAGATCGTCGAAACGGGCGGCAAACGCGCGGTGCTCGAGGGGTTCGACTGGCTGCTATGACCGCACGGAATCTCGTCGACGCCCTCGGAATCGACCGCGACCGCGGCGTGACCTGCGTCGTCGGCGCCGGGGGCAAGAAGTCGACGCTGTACGCCCTCGCCGATCGCCTCGAGCGGGCGATCGTTACCGCGACGGTTCGCATTCCGCCGTTCGAGGAACACGTCGCCACCCTCGAGGTGACCGCCGATCCGGTCGCCACCGCCTGCGAAACGATGGCCGCGACCGGCGACGCGGACCCGACAGCGGACGGGAGGTGGCCGCTGGGGCTGGTCGCCGCCCGGGAGCGCACCGATCGGTACCGGGGGTACGAGCCGGCCGTTATCGACGATCTCGCCGCGGCGGTCGACGTCCCGATCCTGGTCAAGGCCGACGGAGCCCGCACCCGGTGGCTCAAGGCGCCGAACGACCGGGAGCCACAGCTTCCCGCCGCGGCGGACACCGTGATCCCGATCGCGAGCGCCCGCGTCGTCGGCGAGACCCTGGACGACACGCTCGTCCACCGGCCCGAGCGCGTCGCGGCGGTGACCGGCCTCGAGGTCGGAGACGAAATCACCGCCGAGGCCGTCGCGACCGTGCTGACGAGCGACCGGGGTGGCTGGAAGGGCGTTCCCGACGAGGCAGCGGTCGTCCCGCTGCTCAACATGGTCGACACGCCCGACCTCGAGCAAACGGCCCGCGAGATCGCCGCGGAGATCCGTCGACGCCGCGAGGGAACCCGCGTCGTGCTCACGCGACTGCTCGAGGAGCGGCCGGTGGTCGACGTCCTCGAGTGAGGGCGGCCGACGGAGCGCAGGCTGTGGACACCCGCCTAGCGGATCAGCGTCACCCGCATCGGGGCGCGAAACGCGACCGCCTCGGTGACACTCCCGACGAGGGGATGAGCGCCGGTTTCGCGACCATGGCTCCCGAGGATGATCCGGTCGACGTCGTTGTGGGTTGCGTACTCGATGATCTCCCGGTCGGCGCGACCGATCGCGCGCTCGGTCACGATCGAGCCGTCGTGATCGACGGCCGTCGCCGTGAGTTCGTCGAACAGGTCGGCCACCAGTTCGTTGGCCCGGTCGTACCACGCCTCGGAGCCGTGACGCGGTTCGACCGTGTGGTCGTACTCCGCGCCGGAGACGCTGTAGCCCGGTTCGCTGGGGTCGATCACGTGGAGCGCAACGATCTCGCTGTCGGGGTGTTCCTCGAGCGCCGTCTCGAGTGCCCGGCGCGACAGCGGCGAGCCGTCGACCGGAACGAGGATTCGGTCGGTCATGCAGGGGTCGTACGACGAACACGGTCAAAAAGGGCGAGCGCCATCGGCCGCGATCGAATTCGCTCCGCGGGGCTCCGGCCGGGTTCGTCGGACCCCAGACCACGCTTAAGCGGGTTCGAGTGGTACCACCACGTAGCTGACCACACACGATGGACGAACCGATCCTTGCCGCCGTCGACGACAGTGATTCGGCGAGTGCGGTCCTCGAGCGGGCGATTTCGCTCGCAGCTGCGACCGACAGTCCGCTGCACGTACTCACGGTCGTCGAGCCGCGGGGCAACCGGCTGGCGTTTGGTATCGAGGAGGTGGACGACCTCAACACCGCGGCGTCCGCCCTGGCAGAGCACGTCGCCGACGCCTACGCGAGTTATCCCGTCGAGCTTCAGGCCGAGGTTCGTCGCGGGCGGCCCCACGACGAGATTCTCGCCTACGCCGGCGAGATCGACGCCTCGCTGCTCGTCGTCGGCCGCCGGGGGACGACCGGGCTCCAGCGGGCGCTTCTCGGCAGCACGGCCGATCGGCTCGTCCGACTCTCTCCGATTCCGATCGTTCTCGTTCCGAACACCGACGCCGACGACAGCGCCGAGAGCGACCACCACTCCTGACGTTCTTGGTCGACAGAACGGCACACGAATTTATACGCTGGTTCGTGGTAGCCCCGCCTGCATGGTAACTACGCTCACCGACGACGAGGTTGGCAAGAAAGTGGTCGACGCGGAAGGAAAGGAACTCGGCATCATCGCGAAGATCGACGGCAGCACCGCCTACGTCGATCCGAACCCGAGCGTCGCAGAGCACATCATGGCGAAAGTCGGCTGGGAGGGTGAAGACGAGGAGGACTACGTCGTCACCACAGACATGATCAACCGCGTCGACGACGAGGTCGTCCTGCAGGGCGACCTCTGAGACTGATCGGGTTCTCGAGACGCGTTTTTCCGACGGGTTCGGCGCGCCCGGGTGAGCGAAACCGGTAGCGTCGGTCATCCCGAACTGCACTCACAGCGCAGTCACGCTCTCCAGAACGCCGAGAAGCGGTGTGAGTGATCACGCCGGAAGCACTCTCGAGCGATCCGCCGCCCGTTTCACTTTCACTCCGGAGGGTTCCGCAACCGACAACCCTTCATTTGTTCGGCGGTTGACTCGGGCTAGATGAGCAAGGAGTACATCGAGGTGCGGGGTGCAGAGGAGCACAACCTGAAAGACCTCGACGTCTCGATCCCGCGCGAGTCGTTCACCGTCGTCACCGGCCTCTCGGGGTCGGGGAAGTCCTCGCTCGCGTTCGAGACGGTGTACGCGGAGGGGCAGCGACGCTACATCGAGAGCCTCTCGGCGTACGCCCGGAACTTCCTGGGCCAAATGGACAAACCCCAGGTCGAGACGGTCGAAGGCCTCTCCCCCGCGATCTCAATCGATCAGAAGAACGCCGCCAACAACCCTCGTTCGACGGTGGGGACGGTCACCGAACTCCACGACTACCTCCGCCTGCTGTACGCCCGCGTCGGAACGCCACACTGTCCCGACTGCGGCCGCGAGGTCGGCGAGCAGTCGGCCCAGAACATGGTCGAGCGTATCCTCGAGTTACCCGAGGGAACCAGAGCCAAACTCGCCGCGCCGGTCGTCCGCGACCAGAAGGGCGCCTTCGAGGACCTGTTCGACGAACTGGTGTCCGAGGGCTACTCGCGGGTGGAAGTCGACGGCGAGGAGCACGACCTCACCATGGATCGGCCCGACCTCGACGAGAACTACGACCACACGATCGACGTGGTCGTCGACCGCGTGAAGGTCTCCACCGAAGCCCGCCCGCGGATCATCGATAGCGTCGAGACGGCGCTCGAGGAGGCCGAAGGCGTCCTGAAGGTGATCCTCCCAGACGCGCCCGAGGAGGTCGCCGCCGACCTGGGCGAGGAGTCCCGCCGGACGGGTGCGCTGGGGGACGAGACCGAGGCCGACGACCGGTTCGTCGTCGAGTTCTCGAAGGACCTCGCCTGCACGCACTGCGGCATCGACGTCCCCGAGATCGAGACGCGCTCCTTTTCGTTCAACTCGCCCCACGGCGCCTGCCCCGAGTGCGAGGGCCTCGGCGAGACGAAGGAGGTCGACGAGGGTCTCGTGGTCCAGGACCCCTCGAAGCCGCTGAAGCACGTCTTCGAGCCCTGGAGCTACAACCGCTCGTACTACCAGACCCGGCTGGACGCCGTCGCCGACCACTTCGACGTCTCGCTGTCGACCCCGCTCGAGGATGTCGACGACGACATTCGGGAGGCGTTCCTCTACGGGACGAGCGATCAGGTGCTGTTCAAGCGCCGAACGAAAAACGGCACCCGGCGGAAGCGCAAACGCTTCGAAGGTATCATTCCGAACCTAGAGCGCCGGTACCTCGAGACCGACTCCGATTCGACTCGCGAGCACATCGAGGACTACATGTCCGTCACGGAGTGCCCGGCCTGCGACGGCACCCGACTGCGGCCCGCCAGCCGCGCGGTGCTGGTCGACGGCACCGCCATAACGGAGATCAACGCCGCGAGCATCGGCGACGCCCTCGCGCACTTCGAGTCGATGGAAGCGGATCTCACCGAGCGCGAGAAGGTGATCGCCGAGGAGATCCTGAAGGAGATCCGCGCCCGTCTCGGATTCATGTGCGAGGTGGGTCTCGAGTACCTCACCCTCGATCGGGAGGCCTCGACGCTGTCGGGTGGAGAGAGCCAGCGCATCCGCCTCGCCACGCAGATCGGCTCCGGGCTCGTCGGGGTGCTGTACGTCCTCGACGAGCCCTCGATCGGGCTCCACCAGCGGGACAACGACCGGCTGCTGGACACCTTAGAAGAGCTACGCGACCTCGGCAACACCCTGCTCGTCGTCGAGCACGACGAGGAGACGATGCGCCGGGCGGACAACGTCATCGACATGGGCCCCGGTCCCGGCAAGCGCGGCGGCGAGGTCGTCGTCAACGGCCCCGTCGAGGAGCTGAAGGCCTGCGAGGAGTCGCTCACCGGCGACTACCTCTCGGGACGGAAGCAGATTCCGGTGCCCGAGGAGCGCCGCAACCCCGACGGCGCGCTGACGATCCTCGGCGCTCGCCAGCACAACCTCGACGACCTCGACGTCGACATCCCGCTGGGCAACTTCACGGCGATTACGGGCGTCTCCGGCTCCGGAAAGTCCACCCTGATGCACGACGTCCTCTACAAGGGGCTTGCCCGCGAGATGAACGACAACACGAGCGTCATTCCGGGCGACCACGACAGCCTCGAGGGGCTCGAGGAGATCGAAACGGTGCGACTGATCGACCAGAGCCCGATCGGGCGTACCCCCCGGTCGAACCCGGCGACGTACACCAACGTCTTCGACTACGTCCGCGAGCTGTTCGCGGAGACGAAACTCGCCAAGCAGCGCGGCTACGAGGTGGGACGGTTCTCCTTCAACGTCAAGGGCGGGCGCTGCGAGGAGTGTGGCGGCCAGGGTACCGTAAAGATCGAGATGAACTTCCTCTCGGACGTCTACGTCCCCTGCGAGGAGTGCGAGGGAGCTCGCTACAACGACGCGACCCTCGACGTGACCTACAAGGGAGCGACCATCGCGGACGTCCTCGAGATGGAAGTCGAGGAGGCCTACGAGTTCTTCGAGTCGAACTCGCAGATCCGCCGACGGCTCCAGCTGCTGAAGGACGTCGGCCTCGGCTACATGACGCTGGGCCAGCCCTCGACCACGCTCTCGGGCGGGGAGGCCCAGCGGATCAAACTCGCCGAGGAGTTAGGGAAGAAAGACACCGGCGAGACGCTGTACCTGCTCGACGAACCCACCACGGGGCTCCACCACGAGGACGAGCGCAAGCTGATCGACGTCCTCCACCGACTCACCGACAACGGCAACACCGTCGTCGTCATCGAACACGAACTCGACCTCGTGAAAAACGCCGACCACGTCATCGACCTCGGCCCCGAGGGCGGCGAACACGGCGGGCAACTCGTCGCGACGGGGACGCCCGAGGACGTGGCACGGCTCGAGGACTCCCACACCGGTCGCTACCTGCGGGATCTGTTGCCGAGCGTGGATCTCGAGGGGCCGCGCGGCGAACGCGTCGAACCCGTAACGGCACCGACCGACGACTGAGCGGGCGACCCCCCGTGGGCCAGGTGAGAATCAGTTCCGGAGTCGCTGTTTTGCGAACTTCGCGAGCAGTGGGATATCGTTCACGTGAAGCAGCTTTCTGATCGCTCGCTTGTGGCCCCGGTTGGCCTTACTCAGCGTGTCCGGTTCGAGCTGTTTGAGGTCCTCGAGTAAGGTGTCGTAGCGGTCGTTCGGCGCGAGGTACATCAGCTGAGTGATGAACAGCCGCGCGTCCATCCGCGGGGCGACGTCGCGGTGCCAGAGCGTGTCGTACAGCGAGATGTTCTCGGCGCTGGTGTCCGGCGTCTCGGGTGTGAGACAGTGATCGACGGCGATCGCGGCCGCGCGGGCGGACTTCATCCCCTTGTTGATCCCCTCCCCCCACAGCGGGTCGATCGTCGGCACGGTGTCGCCGATCGCCATGAAGTTGTCCGTGCTCAACTGCCCGGGCGGCTGGATGTGTGCCGAGCCGCGGTGTTGCTTGCCCTCGAGTCGTTCGGCGCCCTCGAAGCGCGGGTCGGTGTCCATCCAGTGCTGGAGGTAGCCGTCGACGGTCCGGTCGGTGCCGTACTGCTGGTAGCTCTCGTTCTGGATGTAACAGACGCCGACCTTCGCGGTGTCATCGCCGGTGTGGAAGATCCAGGAGTAGCCGCCGGGAGCGAACTCGTGATCCAGGCGCAACATCATGGCGTCGTGCAGGTCCGCGTACCGCGGCGCGCCCCCGTCGAGTTCGACGCCCTCGAGTTCGTACTCGAGGCCGATCGCCTGGTTCTTTCGCTCCAGGGTGCTCACGCCGAGGCCCTTCGCCAGCGGCGCCGCCGGCCCGGTGGCGTCGATGATGACGTCGCCGTACACCTTTTCGGAGCCGCTGTACTGGACGCCGACGATCTCGCTCCCCTCGGTGATCGGTTTCGAGACGCGGGCGTCGAACCAGAACTCCGCACCCCGGTCCTCGGCGTCCTCGACGAGAAATCGCTTGAAATCCGCAAACTCGAGGACGGCACCGGCCTGTTCCTGAACGAAGTGGTCGTTCGGCGATTCGATGACGACGGTGTCGGTGAACTGCATGACGACGTCGTCCGGAATGCCGAACGAGGACATCATCGACGGAAACGTCCCGCCGGTCGATTTGTTGCTCTGACGCGGGAACTCGTCTTCCGGTTCCGTCTCGAGAACAACCACGTCGTACCCCCTCGCAGCCAGATCGCGTGCACACTGTGCGCCGGCGGGGCCGGCACCAGCGATGACCACGTCAAAGCTGTCGCGCATAACCTGTGATACGACCTGCCCTATATGAAGGTTGTTGACTTTCTGGCGAAAAACAGTGACAGCGACACCCACGGGGGGCGCTACCGTTCAGAGGCGATATCCGATGGAGCCAGTGTGGACGGAAAGCGATTTGATCGCTCGCACCTGATTTCGCGACGATTCGAATGCCTGCGAGCGCAGACGAGCAGTGCCAGATGAAGGGCTGTCGCCGCGAGGCGACGGAGACGATGTCGTTCCGGCGCCACGAGGATATCGACGTCTGTCGCGTTCACTACCGCCGGAACCGGTATCTCAGATACGTCGTCCTGTTCGCGGTGCCACTGGCGCTCGCGCTGGCGGGGGTCGCCCTCTACTGGTTCGTTCTCTGAGCGACAGGCGACCGGCGAAACAGGTACCGGTCAGTCCGCTGTACGATCGCCCGAGAACGGGTGAACGCCACGAGACGTTCAGGCACGGTCTGGCCGCCGGTGGGCTCGCGATGACGGCAGGAACCGGCCCGTTCGTCCTCGAGTGCTGGTCGGCGGCCGGTACATGGATCGAGCGCTGTTCGCGGCCGACTGATCGTCCGCCAGGACAACACTTCTCACGGTCGACGACGTATGACGAGCTATGACGACGATCTACGCTGCGATGCGCAATCGACTGCTCGTGTGTGCGGAGGGCGAGGACGACAACGGCTGGACGACGGAGACGCGACTCGAGGGCCGCGACCTCGAGTGCGTCGTCGCCTCCCCCAAGAACCCCGAACGGGTGTTCGTCGGCACCTTCGAGGACGGCCTCTTTCGGTCGACCGACGGCGGCGACTCCTTCGAGGGCCTCGAGACCGACTTCGAGAGCGAGGCGGTGATGTCGCTCGCGATCAGTCCCCACGACTCCGACGTGATCTACGCGGGCACCGAGCCGAGCCGGATCTACCGCTCTCCCGACGGCGGCGATTCCTGGGAGCGCCTCGAGGGACTCACCGAGCTCCCCTCCGAGTCGGAGTGGTACTTCCCGCCGCGGCCGCACACCCACCACGTGCGCTGGCTCGCGGTCGACCCGTTCGACCCCGACCGCCTCTATGTGGGCATCGAGGCCGGCGCGTTCGTCCTGAGCGCCGACGGCGGCGAGACGTGGCAGGAGCGCCCGCCGGGCTCTCGGCGGGACAACCACAGCCTGGCGACCCACCCCGACCGCGAGGGGCGGGTCTACTCGGCGGCCGGCGACGGCTACGCGATTTCGGACGACGGCGCCGAGAGCTGGGACAATCCACAGGCCGGCCTCGAGCACACCTACTGCTGGTCGGTCGTCCCCGACTCCGACGATCCCGAGTGGGTGCTCGTCTCGAGCGCCAGCGGGGCCTCGAAGGCCCACACCGCCGAGCGGGCGGAATCGTATGTCTACCGGAAAGCGGGGGACGAGCCCTGGGAGCGCCTGGACGACCGCGGGCTCCCGATGGGCGAGAACGTGGTTCGCGCGGTGTTTGCGACGACCGGCGACGCGGGGGTCGTTTACGGCGTGAACAACCGAGGGCTGTTCCGCACCGAGGATTTCGGCGACTCGTGGACGCGACTGGACGTGGAGTGGGGCGAGGGGCTCGAGACCCAGACCCCACGCGGACTGGCGGTGCTCGAGCACACGTAGAGGGGGAGCAACGACGCCGGCTGGCCCTGCGGTGGGCCTCGAGCGCCCGTCTCCGCCGCGGTAACGGGTTCGAAATCCTTTTAGGCGCTACACGGGGATAGTAGAGTAACTGAGTGATATCATGGACGTCGACATCATCTCCGAGGAGGAGAACCCCATGTTGCACCGCACGGACGTTACGTTCGAACTGGTCCACGAGGACGCCACGCCCTCCCGCCTGCAGGTCCGTGACAGCCTCGCCGCGAAGCTGAACAAGGACGCCGACGAGGTCGTCATCCGCAAACTCGACACCAAGTTCGGGATGCGCAAGACCGTCGGCTACGCGAAGGTCTACGAGACGGCCGACCACGCCCGCGACGTCGAGCAGGAGCACATGCTCGAGCGCAACAAGATCGGTGTCGACGAGGCGGAGCCGGAAGCGGAGGAGGCCTGAGATGGCACACTACGAGATCTACAACGACGACGGCGAGGCAGAACGCGAGAACTGCCCGCGCTGTGGCGACGTATTCCTCGCGGACCACGGTGACCGACAGCACTGTGGGAAGTGCGGGTACACCGAGTGGGAGTGACGAGACGCCGAACGCAGTGAGGGGTCTCGAGAAGGCAAGCGGGGAACGAAGTGACCCGCGAGCAGCGGACAACGTTTTGCCGCCGTATCGGACTCGAGAGGCGGTTCCACATCCGACAGACACGATGAGCACCAGGAGGCTACCGTGACCGAAATTCGTATCCTCGGCATCGAGGGCACCGCCTGGGCGGCCAGCGCCGCGGTGTACGATTCCGAAACGGAAGACGTGTTCATCGAGAGCGACGCCTACCAGCCCGAAAGCGGCGGCATCCACCCTCGAGAGGCCGCCGAACACATGCACGAGGCGATCCCTCGAGTCGTCGAGACGGCGCTCGAGCACGCTCGCGAGACGCACGACGGGCCGGCAATCGAGTCGCCAGTGGACGCTGTCGCCTTTTCCAGAGGACCCGGACTCGGCCCGTGTCTTCGGATCGTCGGTACCGCGGCTCGGGCGCTGGCGCAGACGCTCGAGGTACCCCTCGTCGGCGTCAACCACATGGTCGCCCACCTCGAGATCGGTCGCCACAGCTCCGGCTTTTCGTCGCCGGTCTGTCTGAACGCGAGCGGGGCGAACGCCCACCTGCTCGGGTACAGAAACGGCCGCTATCGGATCTTAGGGGAGACGATGGACACCGGCGTCGGCAACGCCATCGACAAGTTCACCCGCCACGTCGGCTGGAGCCATCCGGGCGGGCCGAAGGTCGAGGAGGCCGCGGCCGAAGGCGAGTACGTCGATCTCCCCTACGTCGTCAAGGGGATGGACTTCTCGTTTTCGGGGATCATGAGCGCCGCCAAGGCGGCGTACGACGACGGGACCCCCGTCGAAGACGTCTGTTACTCCCTGCAGGAGAACGTCTTCGGGATGCTCACCGAAGTTTCGGAACGCGCCCTCTCGCTGACCGGCAGCGACGAACTCGTCCTCGGCGGCGGCGTCGGACAGAACGCCCGCCTCCGGGAGATGCTCTCCGAGATGTGCGACCAGCGCGGGGCGTCGTTTCACGCGCCCGAGCCCCGATTCCTCCGGGACAACGCAGGGATGATCGCCGTCCTCGGTGCAAAAATGTACGAGGCGGGCGACACCCTGGCCATCGAGGAGTCGCGGGTGGACCCGAACTTCCGGCCCGACCAGGTGCCGGTGACCTGGCGCGACGGCGAGGACGTCTCGATGCGCCGTGCGGGCGACGAAGACGAGGTTCGCGGCGCGGAGGCGACGGTGAGCCTCGAGCCCGCGGCCGGCCGCGTCGTCAAACGTCGCGTTCCAAAATCCTACCGCCACCCCGAACTCGACGCCAGACTCAGACGCGAACGGACGACCCTCGAGGCACGCCTGACGAGTCTGGCCCGCCGCGAAGGGGTGCCGGCGCCGCTCGTTTACGATATCGACACGCGCGAGTCGACCCTCGAGTTCGAGTACGTCGGGGCGACCGACCTGCAGGCCGGGCTCACCGCCGACCGGGTTCGCGACGTGGGTCGCCACCTCGCGTGCCTTCACCGGGCGGGGTTCGTTCACGGCGATCCGACCACCAGAAACGTCCGCGTCGGGCGGCGCGACGCGCCGACGAACGATCGAACGGCCGGCGGTGTGGAGGGAAGTTCGGATCGCACCTCCCTCATCGACTTCGGCCTCGGCTACCACACCGACCACGTCGAGGACTACGCGATGGACCTCCACGTCTTCGATCAGAGCCTCGTCGGCACCGCCGACGACCCCGAGCCGCTTCGAGAGGCCGTTCTCGAGGGGTACCGCGAAGTCGGCGACGAGGCGGTCCTCGAGCGGCTGCGCGACGTCGAGGGGCGGGGCCGGTACGGCGGCGGCGAGTGAGTCGCAAATCGACGAATGCCGTCGAATCGGGGCGTTTACGTGAGCCTGAACGAACCTCGAGCCATGCAGCCCATCCTACTCACCGGCTATGAGCCGTTCGGCGAGTTCGAAACCAACCCCGCCCGTCGGCTGGCGACCCGCCTCGACGGCGAGGAGATTTCCGGGACGCCGATCGTCGGCCGCGAGCTCCCCGTCGCCTTCGATCGAGCCCTGCCAACGCTTCGCGAGTACATCGACGATCACGACCCGCAACTCGTCGTCTCGCTCGGCCTTGCCGGCGGCCGGAACGCGCTCTCGCTCGAGCGGATCGGGATCAACCTCCGAGACACGGGCGAGGTTCCGGACAACGACGACCGGGAGGTGGTCGACGAACCGGTCGCTCCCGAGGGGCCGGACGCCTACTTCACGAATCTGCCGGTGCGCGAGATGCAGTCCGCGATGCGTACAGCGGGGGTCCCCACGACGCTGTCGACCGCCGCGGGAACCCACCTCTGTAACGATATTCTGTACGCGACCCGCCATCTCGACGAAACCGAGGGCTACGAGTTTCGATCGGGATTCGTCCACGTTCCGTTCAGCCACGAGGGGGCCGCGGCCCGCGGAAACGGGGAGCCGAGTCTGAGCCTCGAGACGATGGCCCGCGGGCTGCGGGTAGGCTTCGAGGCGGCGCTCGAAGGATAAGCAGCGGATCGACCGCTGCGCCCGCTCGAGTTTCGTCCGGTACTGTCGGTGAACTCGGAGCGTCATCACTGAGTAAGCGCTCCGCTACGTGTACTTCGTCGTCAGCAAAACCTGGATGAGAGCACACCACTGTAGACAGGCAACGACAGGGGTGCGTGTGAGACTGTTCGGTGACTTCCCCCGTCAAGAGATGGTACGGTCTGCCACACAATAAAAGAATTTCAGCATTAGATAGTCTATGATAGCGCCCAATTGTGCGCCAGTGCGGAACGCGTCGAGCCGTGCGGTGTCTCGGAAGCGACACGGCGTGTGTGTGTTATTTGACCCTGGCGGCGCTCCCCTCGAGTGATGCAATCACGCCGCTGTTACGCCTGTGAGCGCGAGTACGACGAGCCCCAGGCCCGTTGTGAGTGTGGCGAACCGCTCTGGCTGCCCCCGCGGACGATCACGGACTGGCCGACGGCGGCCCCGGTCGAACCCGGCGGAATCTGGCGGTACGAGCCGCTCCTGCCCGTTCCCGGGCCACCGACCGGTGCTGATCTGACCCCCGGGGAAACCCCGTTGTTCAGGCGGACGAGACTCGACGAGCACGCGGGTGCTCGCCTCTGGCTCAAGGACGAGGGTCGGAACCCGACGGGGTCGTTCAAGGATCGCGGGAGCGCCGTCGGCGTCGCCGCGGTCCTCGAGGCCGGGGCCGACCGCGTCGGCACCGTCTCCCACGGCAACATGGCGCTGTCCACCGCCGCCCACGCCGCTGCGGCGGGCCTCGAGTGCGTCGTCCTCGTCCCCGACGACATCGCCGACTCACGGCTGCGGGCGATCGGCCGGTTCGACCCGCAGATCGTGCGGGTGCAGGGTGACTACGGACGCCTCTACCACGACGCGCTCGCGCTGGGTGCTGAACACGGGATCAGGTTCCTCAACTCCGATGTCCCGCTGCGAGTAGCCGGCCAGAAGACGCTGGCGTACGAACTGATCGATAGCGAACCCGCTCTCGACGCGGTCGTGCTCCCGGTCAGCAGCGGCGGCAACGCGAGCGCGGTGTGGAAGGGGTTGCTCGAGGCTCGCTCGAGCGGCCGGATCGACACGCTTCCCCGGCTCTACCTCACCCAGGCTGCGGCCTGCGATCCGATCGCGGCGGCGTTTCGACGGGGAGCGGAGCGGGTCGAACCCGCGACGGACGTCGCGGAGACGGTCGCCTACTCGATCGCCAACGCCGATCCGCCGAGCGGCACGCGGGCGCTCACGGCCGCCAGAGACACCGGCGGTGCGGTCGTCTCCGTTTCCGAGGAGGCGATACTCGAGGCACAGGGCCGGCTCGCCCGGACCGCGGGCGTGCGGGCCGAGCCCGCCTCTGCGACGACGCTCGCCGGCGTTCGACGGCTGACCGACGCAGGGGAAATCGAGTCGGGCGAGCGGGTCGCGTGCGTGCTCACCGGACGCGGCTACGGTGGCGGTGGCGACGTACCGACAACAGACCGTGTCGACCGGGGGGAACTCGAGTCCGTCCTGGCCGTCGACTGACGCGGTTTCGAGGAGCCACACTGAGAGCGCGAGCACACAATACTCTTATCAGGGGACGTTGTAGGCCCGCCCATGGCAGACAAGCCGAGTTCCGGTGAGATCTTCGGAGTACCGTACAATTTCGAGCGACCGAGCATGGGGCGAATGCTCTCGTCGTACTGGAAACCCGGCGAAGGGATGCTGGTCGAGAAGCCGTTCGGCGTCGGCTACACGCTGAACATGGCGAACTGGCGCTCGTGGGTCGTCGTCCTGGTCGCCGGCGTCCTGCTCTGGCAGCAAGAACAGAGCAAGAACGCCGCCGCGGCCGCCGAGGAGGAGGCCGACGAACCGGTCGAGGTCATCGTCGACGAAGACGAGTAAGCAGTCGACGCGGTTCGGTTTCTGCGGGCGTTAGCGGCTCTCCGAGAGCGAGATGCAGCGACCGCTCTTCCCGGAGCGGTAGATGGCGTCGATCACCCGCTGGACGGTGAGCGCGTGCTCCGCGGTGTTCAGTTCGGCTGGTTCGCCGCGGCGGACCGCGTCGGCGAACCGTTCGTCGCTCCCGAGCCAGCCGGTGTGATCGAGCGATCCCTCGGTGATCGTCGAGTCGACCAGGTGGTCGGTTCCCTGCTTGCCCGCGCCGTACAGCGTTAGCTCCTCGCCGCCCATGTCCAGGCTCGCGCCGGCCTCGGTGCCGCGGGCGACGAACTCGCTCGTGTCGGCCTGGTTGGCCGCCCAGGTGACCTCGAGGCTGATCGTCCGATCGTCCGCACACCGGATCATCGCGGTCGCCGAGTCCTCGACGTCGAAGACGGCCTCCTCGGTCTCGTCGTACCAGTCGCCCGGATCGACGTAGTCCTCGCGGTGGCCGAACTCGGTGCGGGTGACCGCGAAGACGTCCTCGACGGGCGGGAACTCGAGCAGGTAGAGCGCGAGGTCGATCGCGTGGACGCCGACGTCGATGACCGCGCCGCCGCCGGCCAGTTCCTTGCTGGTAAACCACGAGCCGACGCCGGGGATTCCACGGCGGCGGACGTAGTTCGCGTCGACGTGGGTAATCTCGCCGAAGTGGCCCTCCGCCTGGTAGTCTTTGAACACCGCGACGGGCGTCGTCACGCGGTTGTGGAAGTTGACCATGCAGAAGCCGTCGGCGTCGCGGGCCGCCGCGGCGATCCGTTCGGCGCTCTCGAGGTCGTTCGCCAGCGGTTTCTCACAGAACACGTCGTAGCCGGCCTCGAGCGCCCTCACGACGGCCTCCTCGTGGAAGGCGTTCGGCGTCGAGACCGCCACGGCGTCGAGTTCTTCCTCGCGGTACATCGCCTCGGCATCGGCGTAGGTGGCCGCCCCGTAGGCGGCCGCGAACGACTCGCGGGCCTCCTCGTTGACGTCGGTTCCGGCGACGACCTCGTGGCCGAGTTCCTCGAAGTTCGTCGCGTGTGTCTGGCCCATAAATCCGAGGCCGACGACGCCGAGTCGAACCGGGTCGGGGAGAGTACTCATACGCGAGTACCCACTGTCGGCCACCAAAGGTGTGATCATTGCGGCGAGTGCGCCCCCGTCGACCGCGACCGACGCGGAAACCGACGGGGATTAACCCCTCGAGACGACCACCTCGAGTATGGCCATCCAGTTCGTGACGGGCAACGAGGGGAAAGTGACGGAGGCGCGGAGCTACCTCGAGGGGCTCGAGGCCGTCGAGCAGGTCGACTTCGACTACACCGAGATCCAGTCGGACGATCTCGCCGAGATCGCCGCCTCCGGCGCGCGCGAGGCGTTCGCGGAACTCGGCGGTGCGGGCGTGCTGGTCGACGACACCGGGCTGTTCGTCGAGGCGCTGGGCGGCTTCCCCGGCCCCTACTCCGCCTACGTCGAGCACACCGTCGGGGTCGAGCGGCTGTGGCGGCTGGCGGAGGAAGAAGAGAACCACCGAGCGCAGTTTCGCACCGTCGTCGCCTACTGCGACGACGAGGGCGTCGAAACGTTCACCGGCGCCGTCGGCGGCACGCTCGTGGCCCCCCGCGGCGAGGGCGGTTTCGGCTACGATCCGATCTTCGAGTACAACGGGCGGACGCTCGCGGAGATGGGGACGGAAGAGAAGAACGCCATCTCCCACCGCGGTCGGGCGCTCGCGACGTTCGCGGAGTGGTACGCGACTCGAGACGATTGATACGGTACCCCTCACGACACCACCCGTTTCAGGGTCACTTTTGACCGGGACGGACGTACCGTCGTCCGTGACCGAAGATTCGAGCCCGCGGGCGCTGATCACCGGCGGCAGTCGCGGTATCGGCCGCGCGCTCGCAGCGGAGTTCGCCGCCGACGGCTACGACCTGGTGCTCGTTGCGAGAGACGAGGCGAGACTCGAGACCGCCGCCCGAGAACTCGAGCGCGAGCACGGGGTGGCCGTCGCGACGATTTCGGCCGACCTGACCGACCCCGACGGACTCGAGCGGGTGTCCGAGCGAGCGACAGAAGAGGGGCGGATCGACGTGCTGGTGAACAACGCCGCCATCGCGGTCTACGGCCCCGTCGCCGAGACGGATCTCGAGGCCGAGCGCGCCCAGATCCGGCTGAACGTGGCCGCGCCGGTCGAGTTGACGAAGCGGTTTCTCCCGGCGATGCTCGAGCGGGGGTCGGGGAACATCGTCACCGTGGCCTCGACGGCCGGGATGCGACCGGGGCCGTTTCTGTCGGGCTATCACGCGAGCAAGGCGTACCTCATCTCCTATTCGGAGGGGCTCAGTGAGGAACTTCGGGGAACCAGCGTCGAGGCGACCGTCGTCTGTCCGGGGCCCGTCCTCACGGGGATTCACGAGCGTAGCGGGCGCGGGTCGCGGTGGCTCGAGCGCCGATTCATGCGCTCGCCGGAGGCGGTCGCGGCCGACAGCTACGAGGGGATTCGAGCGGGGAAGACCGTCGTCGTCCCCGGCCTTCGGTTTCGGCTGCTCCCGTGGGTGAGCCGGTTGCTGCCGCGGCCGCTCTCAAGGCGGCTGGCCCGGCTGATTATCGACCGGGGCGAGCCGCTCCAGTGAGAGCGGGGGTGGCGGCGAGCTACGCCCGCGGATCGACGTCCGGGCCGGGATACGCGCCGCCCTCGACGGCCTCGTAGAGACTCTCGGGGTCGAACAGCGCGGCGAACGCGCCCGGCGGGCGGACGCTCACGGAGACGCGGGGCTGGAGCGTCAGTCCGGCCTTCGCCGACGTGAGCCGGTCGTCGAACGAGAGCAGGTGGGCTGCGTTCCCCCGATACGCGGAGGCGAGCGCCGGGTGGTCGTCCTCGGGGTGAGAGACGAGGGTGCAGTCGGCCTCGAGGCGCACCCGGTGGTCGGCGGCGAGGTCGGGGTCGGCGAGCGAGGCGACGAGCGCTTCGACATCGGCGAGCAGCGGTTCGCTCGCGACGAGGGCGACCCACGAGTGGCTCCGGACGTGATCGAGGGCCTCGCGGGCGTCGCCGTCGGCGAGCAGATCCGCTGCGAGCACGTCCGCGTCGGCCACCACGCGAGCGGGGTTGGGGTTCCCGGTCGGTCGCTCAGGCATCGTCCTCCCCGGTCGCCCGTCGGCGGGTGAGTTCCTCGCGGACCGACTCGAGAGAGACGTCGTACTCGTCGGCTCGATCGAATAGTTCACGCCAGGTGGTGCTCGAAGCGGTCATCGACCGTGTTTCGTCGCCCAGCGAAAAAACGTGTGTGAACGAGAGTGGACGCAACGCTCAGGCGTGGGTCATGTGATCCTCGACGCACCAGACCCAGTCGCCGTAGCTCGGGTAGTGGACGCCCCACCAGGTGTAGCCGTCGCTCGTCTCGGGACCGTTCATGATCTCGCCCTGGGTGCCCTCGGGGTAGGTGTCGACGACGTCGTAGTGAAGCCCCGGCCCCTCCCGTCCGTTGAGGTTCGCCGTCGTCACGATCTGGTCGCCATCCTGGAACTTGTCGCCGCCGCCACCGTCGCCGTTCCGGACGTAGTGCATGAACGTGTCCGGGTCCCAGTCCGGGCCGGGACAAGACTTCGTCGACGTGTGATCACAGCTGGTGCTGCTGGTCGGCGCGTGGCGGTGACCGATGATCCCGCCGCTCTGGTGACACCGTGCCTCGTCGTAGGTGTAGTACTCGAGCGGGATGTTGTACTGGTCTGCGACCTCGCGGACGATCGCCGCCGACGCCTGGTAACACTCCTCGGTGAAGTACCGGCCGTAGTCCTCGTGCCACTCGTGTTCGATCCCGATCGAGGGGCTGTTCGTCCCCGAGGCGTGCCAGGCGACGTCCTCGTGGTGGACCATCTGGGTGACGTGTCCCGGAGCGTAGTTCGTGTGATCGTAGTTGCTCACGACGTAGTGCGCCGAGACGTTCGACCCGGAGTTCTGGAACCAGCTGATCGCCCCCGAGTAGCTGCCGACGGTACAGTGAACGACGATCCAGTTGATGTCGTTCGTCCCCCGAGAGGATGCGCTGTAATTGCTTGAGTCCGCCGCGACGAACCGGTCCGCCGCGTTCGTCTGTGTATGGTGTGCTCGAGCCGTGTCGATACCGCTCGCGTACAGCCCACCCGCGCCAGCGGTTGCGCCGGTTGCCTGCAGGAAGCGTCGTCGTTCCATGGTGCGCTACAGAGTGACAACCGAAGTTGAATGAGCGTACCCCATGACTGTCAAACGTACTTATATCCTAGGGAGATTACTTTTGGAAATTTGATAGGGGCCGTCGTTCGAGTCCGTGAGCGGGTCCGGTTATCGCTAACTGACACAGCGCTCACGCGCCTCGAGCACTGCGACGCAGTGCCAGGTGGACGGCGATCCCGACGAGAAACGCGATTCCGAGGTTCGTGAGCAGGGTCAACAGACCGATGCCGATCGAGAGCGGAAGATTCGACGATTTGTGGACGCTCTTTCCGAGCGCGACGGCGATGATCGCGAGCAACACGCCGAGCATCGCGAGCGGAAACGCGCCCAGCAGCGCCGTCGTCGCGACGAACGCGGCTCCCAGATAGAAGACGCCCAGGATCACGTTCGCGCCGCCGGTTCGGGCGCCGAACTCGTGCTTACCCGCGACGCCGTCGCAACCGTGGCACATCGGAATCCCGCCGGCAGGAACCGCGAGGAGGTTCGTCGCCCCCATGCTCGTCGAAAGTTCGTCGGGCGAGACCTCCTCGTCGAACAGATCCGAGAACAAAAGCGAGGTCGCGAGCGCCGCGTTGCCGATCGTCATCGCGAGCTGGGCGAACACGCCGTCGGCCGTCCGACCCAGCGCCGCGTCGGCGAACGGCGCCACCGGCGGCGGGCCGGGCCACTGCGGCGACGGGAACCCCGCCGTTGTCACCGCAATGACGACGCCGACGGCCAGCACGGCGAGGGCGCTCGAGGCCTTGTAGCCGGCCAGGATCACCGCCAGAGCGATCGCCAGGGAGAGACCTGCCAGGAGGAGGTCCGCGAGCGCCAGTCCGAGACCCGTCTCGAGGAGGAGCAGCCCGACGGCGAACTGAACCCCGCGGATGACCGGCTCGCCGATCCAGCGTTCGACTCTCGCGAGCGTTCCCGTCAGACCGATCGCCAGGAGGACGACGCCGAGCACGAGTCCGGCGAGCGCCAGCTCCGCGTACGACAGCACGCCGGCGATGCCGAGGGCTGCGAGCGCCTTCATCGGCTCGACGGAGACCGGGAGCCCGTACCGGATTCCCCAGACGATCTGGAAGACGCCGAAGGCAAGCAGGACGTGCGGAAGCGAGATCTCGGTCAGCAGCGCGAGGGCCACGACCAGCGGGAGCACCGTAATCGAATCTCCTATCGCCCCCGTCAGTTCGCCCCTGGCGAACTCGAGGCCGCGACCGTCGGGCCAATCGGCGGAAAACGCCATCTGACGGCCCTATGCCCCAGTGAACCTTGAGCGTATCCAGTAACTGTCGGCGGCCACGTCCGAGGGCATTCGTACCCAAATTCGGTTACTCCCACTCAGGCGTCGAGTGCGGCCTCGAGCACCGCCCCGACCTCGTCCTCGACGTCGGCGTCGACCGGTGTAAGCGGGCGCCGCGGCCGCCCGGCCGGCTGGCCGCGTTGCTGCAGCGCGGCTTTTACCGCCGGAATCCCGTACCGGCTGGTGATCGTGTGATTGAGTTCGACCAGCGCCGTGTTCAGCGAGCGGGCGGCGTCGTCCTCGCCCTCGCTGTTGTACTGGTAGACGCGAGCGCACTGTTCGGGGACGGCGTTCGCGAGTGCGAGTATGCCGCCCTCGGCGCCGACGTCGAGCGCCGACGCGTAGACGCTTCCGCTGCCGACCAGCACGTCGAACGACTCGTCGGCGGTAAAGCGGATCATCCGCTGGAGTTCCGTGATGTTCCCGCTCGAGTCCTTGACGCCGACGATATTCTCGTGGTCGGCCAGCGACTCGACGGTGCGTGCCGAGAGCGCGTGGTCCGTAAACGGGGGGACGCTGTAGAGGTAGACCGGGAGCGGCGACGCTTCGGCCACGTCGCGGTAGTATCGCGCGAGTTCGCCGTCATCGGAGTTGTAGTACGAGGGGGTGAGTACGAGGGCGGCGTCGGCGCCGGCTGCCGCGGCGCGTTCGGTCGCCTCGAGCGTCGGCCCGTATCCCTCGAGTCCGGTGCCCGCGAGCACCGGGAGGTCGGTCGCGTCGCAGACCGTCTCGACGACTCGTGCGCGCTCGTCGGCCGTCAGTAGCGGTGCCTCGCCGGTCGACCCGCAGGGAACCAGAAAGTCGACGCCTGCTCGCTCGACCCAGCCGACGAGGGCGGCGAGTGCCTCGTGATCGACCGCGCCAGTCTCGTCGAACGGCGTTACGATCGGGACGCCAGTGCCGTGCATGACCGCCGGTACGAACAGGAGGGATAAAGCCTCGAGGGTCGCGGTACCGTTTGGCACGGAGTGGCGATCAGTACGGCTAAGAGCCCGTCGCGACTCGGTGTAGGCGTGAGCGACCTCGGCAAGATCGATCGGACGTTCTTCGACGAGCGGATCGCCTCGAGTCTGGGTGCCGACCGCGACGACGTTACCCTCGGCCCGCGTCACGGCGTCGACTTCGGCGTCCTCGAGGTCGGCGGGGAAGCGGTCGTGACCGCGACCGATCCCCTCTCGATCCTTCCCGGCCTGGGCCTCGAGCGCGCCGCCCGCTTCGCACTCGACGTGCTGCTCGCGGACGTCGCGGTCAGCGGGGTTCCGCCCTCGCATCTCTCGATCTGTTTCACCCTCCCCCCGAAGATGACCGACGACGAGTTCGCGACCGTCTGGGAGACGATCCACCGGGAGTGTACCGATCTCGGCGTCGGCGTCGTCACGGGCCACACGGCTCGCTACTCGGACTGCTCGTACCCCTGGGTCGGCGCGGGGACGGCCCTCGGCGTCGGCGACCCCGAAACGATCGTCCGCCCCGACGGCGCCCGCGTCGGCGACCGGCTGGTCGTGGCGACCGGCCCCGGCGCCGAAGCCGTCGGCCTCCTGAGCACGCTGTTCGGGGACCAGCTCGAGCTTCCCGACGAAACCGTCGAAACCGCCCGGGAGCGCCTCGAGGACGTCCACTGCGTCCGCGACGCGCTGACCGCGGCCGCGGCGGGACCCGTCACCGCGATGCACGACGTCACCGAGGGCGGACTCGCGGGTGCGCTGAACGAGATGGCCGCCGGCGCCGACGCGCGTTTTTCCCTCGAGCGCGAGCGGGTTCCGGTGCGTCCCGGGGTCGAGGCCGTCTGTGACGCCCTCGAGATCGATCCCTGGTCGATCACGAGCTGTGGCTCGCTGGTACTCGCCTGCGATCCCGAGGGCGTCGACGACGTACTCGCGGCGCTCGAGTCCCGCGGCACCGTCGCCGCTGACGCGGGGCGGGTAGAGGCGGGCGAGGGCGTGTTCGTCGACGGCGAGCGTCTCGAACATCCGGAGGTCGACCCCTCCTGGGCGGCGTACGCCAGGCTCGCTGAGGACGCCTGAGCGCCCGGAGCGCGGCTCCCTCCCCGCGGAGAGCAGTGTGCCATCGGTCGACACACCTCCCGAAGCGGTTTTGCGGTGCGAGGCGTCCTCGAGTCATGTTCCCGGAGGCACTCGAGTCCGACCGGCTGCGCTTCGAACGGCTATCACGCGAGCACGTCGATGTGCGCGCGCTGTACGACGCTCTGGGCGCGAATCCCGACGCCCAGGAGATCTACGAGTACGTTGATTCCGACCCCCACCGGACGGTCAAGGAGACGTTTGACCGGGTGCGAAGCGCGGAAGAGCGGTTCGACGACGGCGAGGCCGCGAAGTACGTGGTGCGTCCGAAGCCGACCGAGGACGGCGGCGGCCAGATCGCGGGCATCGCGGGCCTGTATCCGAAGTGGGATCGCCGGTTCGCGACCCTCGGAATCGTCCTCGACACGCGGTTCTGGGGCCGGGGGTACTCTGGCGAGCGGGCAGCGCTGTTTCTCGAGGTCGCCTTCGAACGGCTCGACCTCGAGCTCGTGGCCGTAACGTACATCGACGGAAACGAGCGGTCGAAACGTGCGATCGAGAAGTACGTCGAGCGGTTCGGCGGCCAGTACGACGGACTACTCCGGAACTGGCTAGCCGTCGAAGGCGAGGTCTTCGACTGTCACCGGTACACGATCAGCGAGGCGCAGTACGAGCGGTCCGTGCGGAGGTAACCGGCGCGGATCCGGCGTCGGGCGCGATAATCGACGCTCAACCATTATGGTCGCGTTCGTGGTCCGTCACCTATGCCGGGCGGTTCGCTCGAGACCCTTCCCGACCGATCACGGCTCGCGTGGTGGCTGCTGGCGGTCGTCGTCGCCGCCATCCTCGCGGTCGTACTTACGCGGTTCATCGGTATCGTCTCCTTCGGTCTCTTTCTCTACTACGTCGCGCGGCCGGTAACCCGACGCCTCGAGCCGGTCGTCGGAACCGCCGGGCGTGCGGCCGCGCTCACGATCGTCGCGCTGCTCCTCCCGCTGGTCGTCGTCCTCGCCGCGGTCGTCGCGGTCGCGGTCGGCCAGTTACTCCGCCTAACCGACGCCGACGTCGACCGTGCGCTCGAGGTCGTCGGCGCGACGGTGCGGGTAGAGGAGATGCCGGAGTCGCCCATCGAACTCCTCGAGGTAGTGGCCACCCGGCTGCAACTCGAAGAGGCGACGACTCTCCTCGGCGTTAGCGGCGACGTTCTCGCCCAACTGGCCGGCGTCGTGGTGACGCTCACCCTGCTGTTCGCGTTCGTCTACGTGCTGTTGTGCGACGACCGGCGGATCACGCGCTGGCTCCGCGGGTTCTCTTTCGAGGCGGAGTCACCCGGCGAACGGTATCTCCGGGCGGTCGACCGCGAACTGAGCCGAGTGTACGTCGGGCAGTTGCTCACCGTGTTCGTCGTCGTCGTTCTCTCGTGGTTGCTGTACGCCGGCGTGGACCTGCTCGCGCCCGCCGCGATCGCGGTGCCGTTTCCCGTGCTGCTCGCACTTCTTACCGGCATCGCCTCGTTCATTCCCGTCATCGGCCGCTCACTGGTCTACGTCCCGCTGGTCGCCTACCTCGTGATCCGCGCTCTCCAGGTCGGCTCCGAACTGCTCTGGGTTCCCCTCGCGATCGCCGTCGGCGGCTGGCTCGTCCTCGATTCGCTCATCCGGTACGGAGTCCGTCCCTCCCTCTCGAGCCACGGCACGCCCTCGAGCGTGATGCTCGTCGCGTATCTGGTCGGCGGGGTGCTGTTCGGCTGGTACGGCGTCTTCCTCGCCCCCGTCGTCGTCGTCGTCTGTCGGCGATTCCTGGCCGACGTGTTCCCGCAACTCGTCCGAGGTGAACCAATCCGATCGGCGGCGGCCCCAGAAACGCCGGCATCGGGCGAGGCCCGGAACGGTGATTCGGCCTCGAGCGGGGAGGCCAACTGACCGGCTGGCCGACCGAGTCCGTTTCGCCGATCACCACTGATTTATACAACCAACGAATACGCACACGTATGCGATCGGCCGCACCCGAAACCCCGCCCGTTGCGCTGACGATCGCGGGCAGCGACTCCGGCGGCGGCGCCGGCATCCAGGCGGATCTCGCGACGATGGTCGCACACGACGTCTACGGGACGAGCGTCGTGACGGCGGTGACGGCCCAGCACAGCCGCGGGGTCACCCGATCGTTCGCCCTCCCCGCCAGCGAGGTCGATGCACAGCTGTCGGCGGTCACCGACGATTTCGCCGTCGGTGCCGCCAAGACGGGGATGCTCGCGACGGCCGAAATCGTGGAAACGGTCGCCGAGCGGGCCGCCGACTTCGCGTTCCCGTTGGTCGTCGATCCTGTGATGATCGCCACCGCCGGCGATCGGCTGCTCGAGCCCGCGGCGGAGGCCGCCTACCAAGACCTCGTCGCGGAGGCGGCGCTCGTGACCCCGAACATCGACGAGGCGGCCGTCCTGACGGACATCACCGTCGAAGACGAGACGAGCGTCCGTACGGCCGGCGAGGCGCTGGTAGAGATGGGGGCCGACGCGGCGCTGATCACCGGCGGCCACCTCCCCGGCGAGGCGGTCCGGGACGTGCTCGTGACTGCCGATGGAGCGCAGACGTTCACACATCCCCGGATCGAGGGCGCGGCGACCCACGGCTCCGGCTGTACGCTCTCGGCGGCGATCACCGCCCGGCTGGCCGCCGGAGAGGAACTCGAGGCCGCCGTCCCGGCGGCGACGGATACCCTGGCTCGAGCGGTCCGTCACTACTACGACGTGGGTCAGGGCGCGGGCGCGGTCAATCACGCCGTCGATCGTCGAACCGAGACCCCCGGCTCGCGCTCACCCGAGACCGGCGGGAACGAGCGTCCCGAATAGGTGCCTCGGCACGGAGGTTTTTGCACCAGCGGCGTGTCGGAAGCGTATGGTCGAATCCCCGTTCGACGCGGAGATCCGCGTCGGTGAGGTGCTCAGTGCGGAAGCGTTTCCGGAGACGAACAAGCCGAAGATGGTGAAACTCCGGGTCGATCTGGGCGAGGAGACGGTGCAGTCGGCCGCCCAGCTCGGCTACCATCACGATCCGGAGGAGCTTCCGGGTCGGCAGGTGCTGTGCGCGACCGGGCTCGGCACGGTCCGAATTGCGGGGTTCAAATCCGAGGCGCTGACGGTCGGCGTCCCCGACGAGGACGGCCATCCGGTGCTCGTGACGCCGGCGGAGGACGTTCCGCTGGGCGGTCCGCTGTACTGAGCGTCGACTCTACAAGCACGGACTCGAGACGCCAGCGGCTCTCGGATGTTCGGTTATCGAAAAATACGCGTAAGCCCCACGTCGTCGATCCTGTCTTAGTTCCGTGGTCCCCACCACGGTGCCCCATAGCCGATTAGTCGTCGATGTTTTGGGTCGTAACGTTGTCGCCGCGGTTGTCGAGGCCGCGCCGCAGCGAGTGACCGTCCTGGTCGATCGTGATGTTACGGAAGGTCACGTTGTCGCGGAAGTTGAAGATCGCCGGGCGGTTCCCGTTGATCCCCATCGTTCCAGTGATCGTCACGTCCTCGACGGTCGCCGGGTCCGCATCGGAACCGACGTCGTCGAACAGCAGGGTCGAGCCGCCGGGTGCGTTGTGGTCGAGCGTCGAGTTCTCGATAGTGAACTGGCCCGGGTTGACCGAGGCACTGGGATGTCCGCGAACGCGGATCCCGTTGATCGATCGGTCGACGTCGATGTGGAGCGAGAGGTTGCGGAACGTCACGTCGGTGACGTCGCGGCGCAACACGATTGCCTCCGCCGCGCGGCCGTCGGTCATGTTGATGTCGACGTTCTCGATAAGGGTGTTCTGGGAACCGTTCTCGAGGCGGATCGCGCGCTGGCGGACCTCGTGGCCGTCCGAGGTCATGTTTGCATCGGTGACCAACGTCGCGCCGTCGACGTAGTTGTTCTGCCCGCCGAGTCGAAGCTGTGCGACGTTGTTGTTCACGTAGCGGCCACCGATGACGCGAACCGCTCCGGGTCCGGTCGACGAGTACAACCCGTTGTTCGGGTATCCCACGAGCAGGCAGTCCTTGTAGGTGAGCGTGCCGTAGTGGTAATCGTTCGACAGGAAGCCGATCGGGCCGACACTCTGGATCGAGCCCGTGTTGACGTCCGACGTGAACTCACCGCCGTCGGGGACCCGGAGGCCCTCGACGAGGCCGGTTCCGTCCGGGTTCGTGATCGCCAGTCGTACCGGACCGAGGGCGCCCGAATCGTGACGGCCGTGGACGTTGATGTTCCGGACGACGAGACCGTCGTAAACGTCGGCCTCGATTACGCGCAGGCCCGTCTGCGGGGACCGCCAGTCGATATCGAATCCTTCGAACCGGAGGTTCCGGCCCGGTCGCCCCCAGTCTTCCGGCTTTCCGAAGCGGAACAGCCGGTGAAGGTGTCCGCTCCCGTGGAAGCCGTGGTAGTCCGGGTGGACGAACTCGACGGTGTTTTCGGTCTTGTGTTCGGCGGGTTCCTCGTCCTCGGAGTTATCCGAGTTTCCGTTGCCCGGGTTGTCGTTACTCGAGTTACCGTTGTCCGAGTTGTCGTTGGAGTCGTCGGCCTCGTCTCCCGTTTCGCGAGCGTCGGGATCGATGCGACAGAAGTCCGGGACGTCGTCGGCCTCCTCGACTTCAGGTTCGTCGTCGGACTTCTCCTCGGCTTCTTCGCTGGCCGACTCCTCGGTATCGTCCGACTCCTCGTCATCGTCCGAATCGTCGACGTCGGCGGTCCCCTCAGGCGTTACTTCCGCCTGCTCGCCGACGAAGCCGAGATTGTTGAAGCCGGTTACTTCGAACTCACGGTCGATGTAGTACCTCCCCGCTGGGAAGTAAAACAGCGTGTCGTCGCCGTGCTCGGCGTAGATTCGCTCGAGCACCGGAACGATCGACTCGCTGGCGTCGTTGGCCGCTCCGTAGTCTTCGACGACGTTGACGACGCTGCCATACTCGTCGGCGTACGGAATCGAGGAGTTGCCGCCGTCAGAACTCGCCGCTGCCCCTGATGATGCGTATGCGAGTCCAACGCCCGTCGCCGCGATCCCCTTGAGACACGTGCGTCGGGATGGCCCCATCCGTGACGTCTGTTCGTCTGTACGACTGTCTGCAGGTTGATGTCCTCCACTCATTATTTGAGGTGTGTCACGGACCTCCGAGTCGGCGGAACCCGTCCGTGACGTGTTACGTTCGCTCCGCCGATGGGGTCGTCACACGCTTGCCAGTTAAACATTTATCCAGAAATACACAAATTATACTGTAACATCCAACTAAAAAATCCGATTATATCAGAATGAACTGTTGTTAAGTATGATAATAATGGGCATGGTAAAAACTAACACCCCTCTCTCGAGCCAACCGTTTCGGGCGGTCACGTATCAATCTTGCTGATCACCGCGAGAAGATGAGAGTCAGCATTGCTGATTCGTCTCCGCACAACCCGCAGGATTTTACCGGTGGACGCGTACTGGCCGACTATGACAGAGGCGACGGGCATCGTGGGGGAGTTCCTCTCGCTGAAGGAGGAGACGGACGCGGAGTTGCTGGCGATGCAGTGCGGCGACTTCTACGAGTTCTTCGCCGAGGATGCGGAGACCGTCGGCGAGGAACTCGATCTGAAGGTCTCCCAGAAATCCTCACACGGTTCGTCGTATCCGATGGCCGGCGTCCCGCTCTCGGAGCTCACGCCGTATCTCAAGGCGCTCGTCGAACGCGGCTACCGGGTCGCCGTCGCCGACCAGTACGAAACCGACGGCGGCCACGCCCGCGAGATCGTCCGGGTCGTCACACCCGGGACCCTGCTCGAGACCAGCGACGCCGACGCCCAGTATCTCACGACGGTGGTCGCCGCCGGAAGCGGCTACGGCCTCGCCTTCGCCGACGTGACCACCGGTCGGTTTCTCGTGGCCGAGGCCGACGATCCCGAGGAGGTGCTGACGGAGCTGTACCGCTTCTCGCCCGCGGAGGTGCTTCCCGGTCCCGAGGTGCGAAACGACGACGACCTCCTGGGGCGAATCCGCGAACGAACGGCCGCAGCCCTGACGCTGTACGACGCCGAGGCGTTCGCGCCCAAACGGGCCGCCCACGCCGTCCGCGAGCAGTTCGGAAGAGAACCCCTCGAGCGCCTCGACATCGGCGAGGCGGCCGTCGCAGCCGCCGGCGGGGCGCTCACCTACGTCGAAGAAACCGGCACCGGCGTGCTGGCGTCGATGACGCGATTGCAGACCCACCGCGGCGACGACCACGTCACACTCGACGCAACCACCCAGCGCAACCTGGAACTCACCGAGACGATGCACGGCGACCGCGAGGGGTCGCTGTTCGCGACGATCGACCACACCGGAACCAGCGCGGGCGGACGGCTGCTGAAGGAGTGGCTCGGGCGGCCGAGACGCGATCTCGAAGGTATCACGGAACGCCAGGCGAGCGTCGCCGCCCTCGCCTCCGCGGCGCTGGCCCGCGACGAACTCCGCGAGGTGCTCGGCGAGGTCTCCGACCTCGAGCGGCTGGCCTCGCGGGCGACCCACGGCAGCGCCGACGCTCGCGACCTGCTCGCCGTCGTGGATACCCTCGCCACCCTGCCGCGGGTCGCCGATCTCGTCGCATCGAACCCCGAACTAGCCGACTCGCCGCTCGCATCGATCGTCGACCGACCGGATCGCGAGGCCGCAGCCGACCTGCGCGAGACGCTCTCGAGCGCCCTCGCCGCGGATCCGCCGTCGACGGTGACCCAGGGCGGGCTGCTCACGCGGGGCTACGACGCGGAACTCGACGAGGTGATCGACCGTCACGAGGAGCTTCGGGAGTGGTTCGACACCCTCGCCGACCGGGAGAAACGCCAATACGGGCTCGCACACGTCTCCGTCGACCGGAACAAGACCGACGGCTACTACATCCAGGTGGGGAAATCAGCGGCGGGCGGCGTCCCCGACCACTACACCGAGATCAAGACGCTCAAGAACTCCAAACGGTTCACGACCGAGGAGTTAGCCGAGAAGGAACGCGAAGTGTTGCGTCTCGAGGAACGACGCGGCGAACTCGAGTACGAACTGTTCGAGGAACTCCGTGACGAAGTCACCGCGCGGGCGGAACTGCTCCAGGACGTCGGCCGGACGCTCGCAACCGTCGACGCGCTCTCGAGCCTGGCGACCCACGCCGCCGCGAACGGCTGGGTGCGCCCAACGGTGCGCCGGGAGGGCGGTCTCGAGATCGACCAGGGTCGCCACCCGGTCGTCGAGGGAACGACCGAGTTCGTCCCCAACGACGTTCGGATGACCAACGATCGTGGGTTTCTCGTCGTCACCGGCCCCAACATGTCGGGGAAGTCGACGTACATGCGCCAGGCCGCCTGTATCGTCCTGCTGGCCCAGATCGGTAGTTTCGTTCCCGCGCGCGAGGCGACGGTGGGGATCGTCGACGGGATCTTCACGCGCGTCGGTGCCCTCGACGAACTCGCCCAGGGCCGATCGACGTTCATGGTCGAGATGAACGAGCTCTCGAATATCCTCCACAGTGCAACAGAGGACTCCCTCGTCATTCTGGACGAGGTCGGCCGGGGAACGGCGACCTACGACGGCATCTCGATCGCCTGGGCGGCCACGGAGTACCTGCACAACGAGGTCCGGGCGAAGACGCTCTTTGCGACCCACTACCACGAACTCACGGGGCTGGCCGAACACCTCCCGCGGGTGGCGAACGTCCACGTCGCCGTCGACGAACGCGACGGCGACGTCACCTTCCTCAGGACCGTGCGGGACGGGCCGACGAACCGCTCCTACGGCATCCACGTGGCCGAACTCGCGGGGGTTCCCGATCCAGTCCTCGAGCGATCACGGGACGTCCTCGAACGCCTGCGCGAGGAGAAGGCGATCGAGGCGAAGGGCGGCGGGTCGACGGAGCCGGTCCAGACGGTGTTCGACGTCTCGAGCGGCGGCTTTCGGGGGCCGGCCAATGCGGACGGTGGTGAGCCGAGCGCGGCGAGGCGATCCTCGTCGGAGGGGGCCTTCGACGGGAGTGAGCCGAGCGAGGCAATCGACCCGGAGACGAAGCGGGTGCTCGAGGAACTCGAGGGCGTGGAGGTCAACGAGACGCCGCCCGTCGAACTGATCTCGAAGGTCCAGGAGTGGCAGCGCCGCCTCGAGGACTAGCGCTACAGGACGAGTAGTACCGCCGCGTAGCCGGCTGCACCCGCCGCGAACGCCCAGAAGCGGCTCTGTTCGGTCCTCGGGAGTTCGTCCTTGATCGCGTTGAACACGACCCCGCCGGTCAGCAGGCCGAGGAGAACCGTGAACGTCCCCTGGCTGAGCGTGTAGACGGCGCCGATCCCCGCGCCGGCGAGGACGGCGGCGGCGAGCAGCCAGCGGCCGATGCGCCGATAGCTCTCGCGGTGGTGATCCTCGAGCGCCGCGTCGTTGCCGAGCAGGTGCAACCCCATCGCGACGGCGAACAGTGCGGTGCTGTCGGTGCCCGTCTCCCCCTGAACGAGTACGTAACCGATGAAGGCGTTGTAGACGACGAAGCTGCCGACGTGGAGCCAGAACACCGGCTCGTCGGTAAAGGGCGGGAGTTCGTGCTCGAACTCGTGGGCCTTCGAGAGCGTCGCCAGCCGCTCGAGGCCGTAGAACAGCGCCAGCCCGACGAACGCGAGCGCGTAGATGTGGTGGGCGGCGAGGGTACCGACGAGGACGTCGATCCCCTCGAGGGTCCCCCGCCGCTCGTCGAGTTCGGGAAACAGGTGGAGGAAGGCGTAGACGATCGAGACGCCCCCGGCCGTCGAGAGCAGACTGTGCCGCGAGAGCCCGCTCGAGATCGGCACCTCGTCGGGCAGCAGGTGAACGGCCGCGACCGCGAGCACGAGCGCCGCCGCGAGGAGCGAGTCGGCGAGCGCGGACGCGCCGGGCGCGGGATGCATAGGGAGTCGTTCGCGGGCCAGCGTGCTCTCTCTTTCCCCGGCGCTGGCGATTCGGCCCGCCCGACGATCTGTGCGATCCGGGTGTCGACGACGATATAGTATTTTCCAGTCGCAATTACCTATAAGCTACATCCCTGTGAAGAGGTGAACCGCAGTTGCGAGGCGACGAAGACGCGTGTTCGGGACACTGGTGGTGTGTCGGCATGGATCTTCGAGAGGGACGGGCACCTCTCCGGCCGCATGGACGGGGTCCAGAGAGCTTTTTTGCCCGTGAGACCCAGACAACGGGTATGCCCGGATCTCACGCCGGTTTCGACCGCAGGAACGGCGAGCAACCGCAACAAGGGGTGCGTTCGTGATGGACGGGACGGCGATCCGCCGGCTGGACGAGGACACCGTCGCCCGGATCGCCGCCGGCGAGGTCGTCGAGCGACCGGCAAGCGCCGTCAAGGAACTGGTCGAGAACAGCCTCGACGCCGACGCCAGCCGACTCGACGTGGCCGTCGAGGAGGGCGGAACGGAGCTGATCCGCGTGGCAGACGACGGCCGGGGGATGACCGAGACCGACGTCCGAGCGGCGGTCCGACAGCACACCACGAGCAAACTCGAGGGACTCTCGGACCTCGAGTCCGGCGTCGCCACCCTCGGCTTCCGGGGCGAGGCGCTGCACACCATCGGATCGGTGTCGCGCCTGGAGATCCGGACCCGACCGCGTGCGGACGGAGGAGAGAACGGGGCCGAGGCAGCCGCGCGAGCGACGGCCGCGAGCGGCACGAAACTCGTTTACGAGGCGGGCACCGTCGAGACCGTCGAACCCGCGGGCTGTCCCGAGGGAACCGTCGTCTGCGTCACCGACCTCTTCGCCAACACGCCCGCCCGCCGGAAGTTCCTGAAGACGACGGCGACGGAGTTCGCCCACGTCAACCGGGTCGTCACCCGCTACGCGCTGGCGAACCCCGAGGTCGCCGTCTCGCTCTCCCACGACGGCCGTGAGGTGTTCGCGACGACCGGCCAGGGCGACCTGCAGGCCGCGGTGCTCTCGGTGTACGGCCGCGAGGTCGCGAAAGCGATGCACCCCGTCGAGGTCGACGGCGACGAACTCCCCGTGGGGCCGCTCGAGTCGGTCTCCGGGCTGGTCTCACACCCCGAGACGAACCGCTCGAGCCGGGAGTATCTCGCCACCTACGTCAACGGCCGCGCGGTCACGAGCGACGCCATCCGCGAGGGGATCATGGGCGCCTACGGCACTCAACTCGGCGGCGACCGCTACCCGTTCGTCGCGCTCTTTCTCGAGGTGCCCGGCGGCGCCGTCGACGTTAACGTCCATCCCCGGAAACGAGAGGTTCGCTTCGACGACGACGACGCGGTCCGCCGCCAGGTCGACGCCGCCGTCGAGTCGGCGCTGCTCGAGGCCGGTCTGTTGCGCTCGAGCGCCCCCCGCGGGCGGTCCGCGCCCGCCGAGACGCAGGTCGAACCGAGCCGATGGGCAGCGGCCACGGACTCCAATGACGGCCAGACGAGTGCGGCTGGCTCGGGTCGGGCCGACGCCGAACCTGCGGGCGAGGGCTCGAGCGCGGGGGGCGAGCGCCGCGCATCGAGCGGGTCCGAGCCGGCCGAGGGCGGATCGGCGCGCGAGCGAACCGCACCGCCGACGGGGGAGCGCCCCGATCGGTCAGCGTCGAACGATCCGGGCCCGGAAGCCTCCGAAACGCCCTCGAGCGCCGGCGCCTCGAGTGGCCCCGACTCGTCGCCGGGCGGGGCGGTCCGAGATGAGTTCGAACCCGTTCCGAGCCGGCCGAACTCGGGTGCGACCGACGGGACCTCGAAACCGGCCGGCGGATCCGCCGACCACGACGACACGCGAGTCGGCGATGAGCGGTCGTTCGACCGACTGACCGACCAGCGAACCCTCGAGGGGACGTCGGCGGCCGCCGAGAGCGAGTTCGACTCGCTGCCGTCGCTCTCGGTGCTCGGCCAGTTCCGGGACACCTACCTGGTCTGTGAGAGCCCCGACGGACTGCTCCTGATCGACCAGCACGCCGCCGACGAGCGGGTGAACTACGAGCGCCTGCGCGAGGCGTTCGCCGACGACTCGACGACCCAGGCGCTGGCCTCGCCGGTCGAACTCGAGCTAACGGCCGCCGAAGCGGAGGCCTTCGGGCACTACAAGAAGGCGCTCGCGCGACTCGGCTTCACCGCCGAGAAGGTGGACGATCGGACCGTCGCGGTGACGACCGTTCCCGCAGTTCTCGAGAAGACCCTCGAGCCAGACCGCCTGCGGGACGTCCTCTCGGCGTTCGTCGAGGGCGACCGCGAGGCGGGATCGGAGACGATCGACGCGCTGGCCGACGAGTTCCTCGGCGACCTGGCCTGTCACCCCTCGATCACGGGGAACACCTCGCTGACGGAAGGCTCGGTCGTCGACCTGCTCGCGGCGCTCGACGACTGCGAGAACCCCTACGCCTGTCCCCACGGCCGCCCGGTGATCGTCTCGATCGACGACGCCGAGATCGAGGAGCGGTTCGAGCGGGATTACCCCGGCCACGGTGGGTAACCGCCGACGAGGCCGAGACTATGTCGGAAAGTAATCACTGATTCAGTAATTCCATTATCGTGTGGTTTTGGAGAGAGAGGAGGCGCTCTTCAGAGTTCTCTATAGTCGTAGTAAGCGATCAGTTCGGAAATTGGAAAGTTATTTCCGCTCACTCTCGCAGATCAAGGTATGCCACAACAGGGCAGTGAGGAGAGCGCGGAGGCCACCGACACGTGGACGCAGCCGACGATCGATCGGCGCCGGTTCCTCGGCGCGACCGCGGGCGCGTCGCTCGCCGCGCTCGTCCCGGGGAGTGCGAGCGTCACCGCGGGCGAAGAAACCGTAACGCTCGTCCACGACACCCACTTTCACGGCCGATTCGAGGACGCCGGCGAGGACGAACTGAACATCGCCCGATACTACACTATCGTCCAGGAGATCCTGTCGGCGAACGAGAACTCGATGTTCGTCGGCAACGGCGACGATATCGCGCCGTCGATGCTCGGCCTCGAGTACGAGGGCGAACACATGATCGAGGCGCTCAACTACATGGAGATCGACGTCGACGGCGTCGGCAACCACGAGTACGACTTCGGCGCCGACGTTGCGCTCGAGCGCTTCGAGGAGAGCGAGTTCCCGTGGGTCGTCGCCAACCTCCTCGACGACCAGGGCGAGGCGGTTCCAGGCACCGAGCGCTGGATCACCCTCGAGGAGGGCGACCTGACGATCGGCGTCTTCGGTCTCGTCTCCGAGAACTTCCACTCGCTGACGGACTATCCCGAGGAGTGGGAGGTCCTCGGCTACGTCGAGGGGTCCCAGGAGGCCGTCGACGCACTGCGCGAGGAGGGTGCGGACGTCGTCGTCTGCGCCTCCCACGTCTCGAGTCCGACCCACTACCTGATCGCCGAGGAGGTCGACGGCCTCGACGCCATCGTCGGCTCGCACTCCGGCGTCGTCTTCGACGAACCCGACATCGTCGACGGGACGGTCATCAGCGAGTTCGGCGACGAGTTCGACCACGTCGGCGCGATCACCCTCGACGCCGACGGCGAGCTCGTCGACTGGCAGCGGACCGACCTGCTGGCCGAGGGCTGGGACCCGGCCCCGGAGGTCGACGAGTACGAGGAGATCACCGCCCTCGAGGCGGCCGACGTCGAGGAAGACGAGTTCCTCGCCGATCTGACCGAGGAGTGGACCGCCGACCTCGAGGAGACGCTCGGCCAGCCCCACTTCGTGAGCGAGACCGAGCTCAACGGCACCTTCGACAACTACGCGATCGAGACCGGCTTCGGGAACCTCATCACCGACGCGATGCGAGCCGTCGGCGAGCTGGGCGACATCGACGTCGACGTCGCCGTCCAGAACGGCGGTGGCATCCGCGGCGACGTCTACGGCCCAGGTGAGATCACCGGCACCGCCGTGATGGAGACCCTGCCGTTCCCCAACGAGATCGTCGTCGTCGAGGTGACCGGCGACCAGCTCGTCGCCTATCTCGAGCGCGAGGTGCGCCCGCACCCCGACGAGACCTTCGGTACCCAGCCCGCGATCCAGGTCTCCGGCGTCTCCTACGAGTGGTGGGGGCACGGCGACGAGACGTGGATCGACAACGTGTTCGTCGACGGCGAGCCCGTCGAGAGCGACGAGACGTACTACCTCGCGAACAACGACTACGTCGTCGGCAACGACGAGGTGCTGAGCGAGGCAGAGATCGTCATCGACTCCGGTCAGTTCCAGGGGCCGTTCGTCCTCGACACCCTCGAGGAGTGGGGAACCGTCGCCCCCGAGCGCGAGAACCGGATGATCCGCGTCGACGAGGACGTCGGCGAGGCTCGCGTCTCCCACGAGGGCAGCGAAATCACCATCTGTCTGCCCGTTCCAGAGGGCGCCGAGGAGATCCGCACCGACACGTTCCGCGCGGTGATCCGGACCGGCGACGACCTCGCCGCCGAGTCGGTCGAGGTCGACGGCGGCACGATCTACGCGACGTTCGGAACCGACGCGCTCGCCCAGCTAGTCGCGGGCGTCGAGGAGCCGGTCCTTCGAGTGTTCGGCGGCTACGACCCCGACCAGGACCACTGGGAGTACGACTTCGACGTGCCGACCTCCGACGGCTACGACCACTTCAAGCTCAAGGCGAGCGTCGACGCGAGCAGCGTTCCCGGCGGACGGTAAGCGCCGTTCGACGGACCCTCGGACGAACGAAACGGGACGAACGAACCACCTCCCGGCCGGCCACGTCGCGTGCTCGAGAGCAAGCGGTAAGGCCGTGCCCGTGCAACGACGACTATCCCAGATGAACGAGGACGATCAGCGCCCGCGAGCGCCGCTCGAGGCGGCTACCGATGGGGCCGCTCCGGCCGGGCTCGAGCCGCCACCGGCCGTCGCGGAGGAGCCACGATGAGCGGAACCGACCGCCAGAGGGCGACGACCGCCGCCGTCCTCGGACTCGTCGCCCTGCTCGCGATCGCCGCCGTCGGCACCGTCGGGGCAGGCGATCAGGTCGCCGTCATCTCGCCGGCGGAGTCGACCGTCGAGGCCGCGCCGGGCGAGACGGTCGAGGTCGACGTCGTGATGCGCAGCCAGGGCGGCCACGGCGGCGAGGGCGTCGGCGCCGTCGCGCTCGTCGCCGAGTACGACCCCGACCACCTCGAGATCACCGACCTCGAGGCAGGCCCGTGGCTCGAGGGCGACGGGGGCGACGTTCAGGTCGAAGAGTCGCTGGACCACGAGGACGGCACCGCGACCCTCGACCAGACCCGAACCTCCGGCGGCGCGACGGGGAACGACGTCGTCGCGACGCTCACCGTCACCGTCGCCGAGGACGCGTCGGTCTCGGAGGCGACGATTTCGTTCGGCGAGAGCAGCGTCGAACTCGAGCGAGGGTGGCCCGTCCCGGTCCACGACGGCGACGTCACCGTCGAAATCGGCGAAGGCAAGTCCGGCGACCAGCAGTCGGGCGATCAGTCGGCGGACGACCAGCCGGCGGACGATCGGATGGGTGGGGAAGAAGCGACGGATCCCGACTCGAGCGACGAGACGCAAAGCGACGGCGAGAGCGGGACCGAGTCCGACGGCGTTTCCGACGCGCTTCCGGGCTTCGCCGCCAGCAGCACCGCGCTCGCGGTGGCCCTCGTGCTGATCGTGCTCGCAGCGACCCGTCGGCGGTCGGGGTGAGCCTCGAGCGATCGTTTTCACACCGGTGGCTCACGTCCGCCGGTGGAGCCAGAGCGTACAGCAAAGCGCCACGAGCGCGGCGGCCGTCGCGATACCGAACGCTACGCGGTAGCCCGTCGCGGTGTAGACGCGAACGCCGCCGACGATCTCGCCGGTCCAGTAGGCGTCGAGCGCCCAGCCCATCAGGGTGGGGAGTACCGCTGCGCCGACGAACGCCGCGCCGTTTATCGTTCCCGTCGAGACGCCGCTGGCGCTGGCGGGGTGGCGGTCCTTGATAACGGCGTAGCTGAGGACGAACGCCCCCAGTAAGACGCCGGTCAGGAAGTAGACGACGGCGACCACCCACAGCGGCGGCGCGCCGAGGAGGGCGATCGCTCCGAGCGCGAGCACGTAGCAGACGCCGCCGCCGACCATGAGTTCGGTTCGGGACTCGAGGCGATCGGAGAGCCAGCCGATCCCGGGCGGGCCGACGATCAGCCCGATGCCGCCGAGAAGCGTGAACAGCGAGGCGGTGGTCACGTCGACGTCGTAGGTCTGGCGGACGTAGGGAACGCCCCACAGCCCGAACAGCGTGAGATTCACGCCGCTCGTACAGAACAGCAGAACGCTGACCACCCAGGTCCACCGGTCCCGGAAGACGTCGCTGGCTGCGGCTCGCAGTTCGTCCCCGGTGAGCGTCGGCTGGCCGGGAACGCCCTCGATCGGCTCGAACCCGGCCCGTTCGGGCGTGTCCCGAACGAAGAGGTAGACCGCGACGGCGAACACGAGCCCCAGGACACCCAGCCAGCCGATCGTCGCCCGCCAACCGGCGGCGTCGGCGGCGATCGCGAGCGGCGTCGTTGCGAACACGCCGCCGACGCCCGAGACGGCGAAGGAGAGGCCGCTCATCGTCGCGAACTCGTCTCCGCGGTACCAGTTCGCACAGAACCGCAGAATGCAGACGAAAATCACGCTCCCGCCGAGGCCGACCAGGCCCCGGGCGACGAGCGCCACCAGGTAGGTGTCCGCAACGGCGAACCAGATACCGCCGAGACTCATCGTGAGCGCACCGGCCGCGGCCGTCCGTCGCGGACCGACCCGATCGGCGAGCACGCCCGTTGGTATCTGCATGAGCGCGTACACCCAGAAGAAGGTCGCGTGGAGCGTTCCCAACTGTGCGCCGGTCGTTCCGAACGCCGCCATCAGGTCCTCGGCGAGCACCGCCGTCGAGAGCCGGTAGACGTTCACCAACAAGAAGACCGCGCCGAGGGTCCCCCACAGCAGCCATCGGCGTCGAAGGGGGTTCGCGAGGAGGCGCATTCGTCTGCCCCACTCTCGAGTCCGAACCACCGAAAGCGTTCCCGAACCGGCCAGACGAGCCTCGAGACGTGAGCCGGGCGGCCCTGCGACGCGAACCGTTTTCCCGTCTCCGGGCACAGGAACGACCATGCGCGAACTCGACGGCAGCGATGCGGGCGGTCAGTACCTCCGGAGCGCGCTCGCGCTGGCGGCGCTCCGTGACGAGCCCGTTCGCATCGAGAACGTCCGCGGCGACCGGCCGACACCCGGGCTAGGCCACCAGCACCTCGCGACCCTCGAGACGATGGCCGAGATCTGTGACGCCGAGAGTTCGGGAGCCGAACTCGGCGCGGAGACGGTCGAGTTCGACCCCTCCGACGAGATCGCGGGCGGCAGCTACGCGGCCGACATCGGCACCGCCGGAAGCGTCACGCTGCTGTTCGACGCGCTGCTCCCCCTCGCAACCCGTCTCGAGGCCCCGCTGTCGGTGACGGCGACCGGTGGGACGGACGTGGCCTGGTCGCCGCCGCTCGACTACCTCCGGTACGTCTCCCTCCCGCTCCTTCGTCGGTACGGCCTGCGGGCGACCCTCGCGGTCGACCGACGCGGGTTCTACCCCGTCGGCGGCGGTCGAGCGACCCTGGAACTCGAGCCGTCGACGCTCGACCCGATCACCCTCGAGCGCCGGGGCGACCTCGCGGGGGTTCGGCTGTACTCGACCGAAGCCGCCGCCCTGACCGACGCCGACGTGGCCGAGCGACAGGCCGAGGGCGCCCTCGAGCGCCTTCGTGGCACGGGCCTCGAGACCAGAGAGCGCGTCGAAACGACCGCGGAGAGCGACTGTCCGGGGTCGGCGATCGTGCTCCGGCTCGAGCACGGAACTGGCGTCGCCGGCTTCTCCGCGCTCGGCGAGAAGGGGAAACTCGCCGAACGAGTGGGTGAAGAGGCCGCCGACGCGCTGCTGGAGTTTCTCGAGGGCGACGCCCCGGTCGACCGGCATGCGGCCGACCAGTTGCTCGTCCCCCTCGCGCTGGCCGGCGGGCGGGTTCGGATTCCGGCGGCGACCGACCACGTCGCGGCGAGTCTCGACCTGCTCGCGGCGTTCGGATTCGAGATCGGACTCGAGGATGGCGGAAGCGGAACCCCGGTGGTTGCGGCCGAGACGTCGAGAGTCGACTAACGCGACAACTTATACCACGTCCGTTCGTTTAGCGAGATATGATGGACGCAACTGCGGTCAGTGTGGGACGGAGGTGGCTCCCGTGAGCGACCTCGTCACCTTCGGCGAGACGATGCTCCGACTCTCCCCGCCGGGGAACGAACGCCTCGAGTCGACGCGCGAACTCGAGGTTCGCGCCGCGGGCGCCGAGAGCAACGTTGCCATCGCCGCCGAGCGCCTGGGAGCGGTGTCGACCTGGACCTCGAAGCTACCGAACTCGCCACTGGGGCGCCGCGTCGTCAGCGAACTCCGGGGCTACGGGATCGACACCGAAATCGTCTGGAGCGAGGAGGGGCGTCAGGGCACTTACTACCTGGAACACGGCGGCAAACCCCGGGGAACGAACGTCGTCTACGATCGAGAGAACGCCGCAATTACGACCGCCCGCGCCGAGGAGTTCGATCTCGACCTGATCCAGGACGCCCGCGTCTTCTTCACCTCCGGGATCACCCCCGCGCTGTCGCCGACGCTACGCGAGACGACCGCAAACATGCTCAAAGCCGCCAAACAGGGCGGGACGACCACGGCGTTCGACTTCAACTACCGCGCGAAGCTCTGGTCGCCCGAGGAGGCCCGCGAGACGCTTACCTCGCTGTTCCCGGGTATCGACGTGCTCGTCGTCGCCGCCCGCGACGCCCGGACCGTCCTCGGCTACGACGGCGACCCGCGCCAGCTCGCCCACACCCTCGGCTCGCAGTTCGACTTCACGACCGTCGTCGTCACCCGCGGGGATCAAGGGGCGCTCGCCTGGCACGACACCGTCGTCCACGACCACGACGCCTACGAGACCGAGACCGTCGATCCGATCGGCACCGGCGACGCATTCACCGGCGCATTCCTCGCCCGTCGACTGGCCGGCGAGGACGTCCCGCAGGCGCTCGAGTACGCCGCCGCGACGGCCGCGCTCAAGCGAACCATTCCGGGCGACGTCGCGCTCGTGACGAAAGAGGAGGTCGACGCCGTCGTTTCCGAGCGGACGGACGAAATTTCGCGGTAGCCCACGACGGTCGAGCGCGCCACAGTCTAGCATATTTTGACGGTTCTGTCAGAAGACGTTTTGTATGCCGTCCGAAACCGGCGGACGGAATGAAGCCAGTACCAGCGGTCGTCCTCGCGCTCCTCGTGACGACGGCGACGCTCGGCGTCGCGGTCGCCGGTGGGGTCGCGGGGTCGGCATCGCCCTCCCAGGAGGCCGACTCGGAAACGTACGCGGGAACGCACGTGGCCTTCGAGACGTCCGGTACCGCCCTGACGGACTACCGCGTCGGTGGCGATCAGTTGTTCGAGAGCGTCGCGGTCGACTCACAGCGCAACCACGAGAGCGAGACCGGCGTCGGTGCCGATATCGGTCTCTCGGCCGTGACCGACCTCTCGGGGCTCGGCCTCGAACTCGAGGCGCAGACCGAGACCCGCGCGGCGGTCCGGAGCGAGGGATCGGCCTCGCTGACCGCCCACGACAGCGAGCGCGGTATCCTCACCGTCGAGGCGGGCGAGGAGTCCCAGTACGTCGAACTCGCCCTCTCGAGTGACGCCACCGCCGCCACCGAGAGCGGCGACCGCGTCGTCCTCGAGACCGAAAACCGAAGCGGCGCGTTCGTCGTCGCCGGCGACGGCGAGGTAACCGTCAACGACGAGGGCGACGTCGTCGCCGACCTCGAGAGCGAGTCGACGCTCGTCTTCCGGTCCTACGCCGACGGCGAGCGAGACGAGGACGCCCAGGAGCAAGAGGAGATGATCGCCGAGGGAACGGCGACCGCCGAGGTGTACGTCGACGAGCGCGACGGCGAACGCGTCGCGGACGTCGCCTACTACGGCGGGGACGTCGCTGTCGACGTCGCGAGCGAGAACCACGAGCGCCTCGAGATGACGGCGGAGCGCGCCGAGAGTGAGGGGACGGTGCTCATCGCGAGCATCTCCGAGACCGCCCTCGAGACGGGAGACGACCTCGAGGTGGCCGTCGACGGCGAGGTCGCCGCCGAGGCGTCGTCGTACTCGGAACTCGCGGGTGGAATCGGCGGTGACGACTCACGGTACATGGTCGTCCAGGGGACCGACGCGGCGGTGGCTGCCGACGTACTCATCGCGGTGAACCACTTCTCCGAGCGAGAGATCGCCGTCCAGTCCGCCGCGGCAGACGGGGATGAGTCCGACGCCGACGAAACTTCCGGGTTCGGGATCGGTATCGCGCTGCTCGCCCTGCTCGTCGCGGCTGCGGCTCGCGCCCGACCGTAAGACCGCGGTTCGTTTCGATCGAAGCGGCGGCAACCGGTGAGCGACGGCTACCGGAGGTGCGTCTCGAACGCCGCCTCGAGCTTCTCGATCGTTCGCGCCCAGGTCGCCCGCCGGGAGAAGACGTGGGTCTCGTCGGGGTAGTACTCCGCCTCGAACTCGACGTCGGAGTCGATGAGGGTGTCGACGACGATGTCCTGCTGTTCGACGTTGACGTACCGATCGCCGGTGCCGTGGAAGCTGTACAGCGGCGTCTCGTAGCGGTCCATGTGGGTGACGGGGCTGGCGTCTGCCCAGCGTTCTTCGGCCTCGAGGGGGGTCCCGCCCATCCGAACGGCCGCCGCGGAGGCGATTTCGGGGAACTTCGTCTCGGTGGCCCACTCGTAGTAGTTTCGCCGGTCGGCCAGCCCGGCGAGGTTGACCGTCACGTCGAACGCCTTCGGGTGGATGCCGGGAAGCTGAAGCGCCGCGTACCCCCCGTAGGAGAGCCCCCAGAGGCCGACCGCGTCGCTCGTGTACTCGAGGTCGCGGAGAAAGTCGGCCCCGCGGGCGATGTCGTCCATCTCGGCGCGGCCGGTGACGCCGGCGAGCGCCGCCCGGAACTCCCGGCCGTAGCCGATGCCGCCGCGGTAGTTGACCAGCAGACCGACGTACCCCTTCGCGGCGAGGTACTGCTGGATCGCGTACTGGAGGCCGTACCCCCGGTCGGGGTGGAAGCCGTCGCGCATCTGGCGCATCGGGCCGCCGTGGACGTAGACCACGCCGGGAAGGTCGGTCGCGTCGTCGGGAACCGACTCGCCCTTCCGGGGATCGAGCAGGTAGCCCTCGATCGTCAGGCCGTCGCTCTCGTAGGCGATCCGCTCGGGTTCGATCGGCGGCGTCGACCACGACTCGACGCCGGAACGGGTGAGCCGGCGGTCGCGGTCGGTGTCGGGTTCGTCCCCTTCCACATCGAGAACTCGGAGCTCCGTCGAGCGCTCGGCGCTCGCGTGGCGGTAGGCCAGTCGGCTGCCGTCGGGCGACGGGCGCGGGTCGACGGCCGTCCCGTCGCGCTCGACCAGCGGGGAGACCTCGCCCTCGAGCGTCACGGTGTAGAGCTGTCGTTGTCCCGCATCGTGGCGGTTGGAAGCGAAGACGAGCGTGTCGTCGTCGAGCCACCGCGGCGCGGAGTCCGCGAGTCCCTTGTCCTCGAACTCCCCCTCGGTGAGCTGCGTTCGCTCCCCGGTTGCGACGTCGATCACGCAAATGTGCTCGTAGCCGTCGAGAGGGAGCGCCGCGGCCAGGCGGGAACCGTCGGGCGAGACGCGGGGCGAACCCCGCGAGAGGGTTCCTACCTCGTCGTCGGCCTCGCGGAAGAGGGCGGTTTCGCCGCCCTCGAGGTCGGTCGCGACGAACTCCCTGACGGTGCCGTACTCGCTGTTTCGTTCGAACAGGAGGCGGCCGTCCGCGAGCCAGACCGGCGAGTGCGACGAGGCGTTCGGTCGGGTTCGCCAGACGAGTTCCCCCGAGTCGGTATCGACCACCCCGACGCACTTCGCCTCTCGCTCGACGAACCGGTAGGCGAGCAGGCCGTCCTCGCGCCAGGCGAGCATCCGTGACTCGCCGAGGTACGGCCCGCGCTCGGGGACGTCGAAGCCGCGTTCGGTGCCGTCCTCGAGCGAGCGAATTCGGGGACGACCGTCGCGGTAGAACGCGATCCGGTCGCCGTCGAGTGACCACGTCAGCGCGGCGTCGCCGTCCGGGGTTCGCGCGAGTTCCGTAACCGTCTCCTCGCGAGGGGCGACGAGCGCCGTCGTCCCGCCGTCGGTCCCGCAGACGAGGACGGGGTCGGTCGGCGACCAGGCGAACTCGGTGACGTGTTCCGCATTTGGGCGAACCCGCAGGGGGCCGTCGTCTTCCGAGCGACCGCTGGCGGGTTCGTTGGTCGGCCGTGAGACGAGCAGCGCGTTCCCGTCGTCTTCGTAGATCGGCGCCGCGAGGAACGCCGAGTCGGGAGACCACTCGGGTGCGCCGGGCCACTCGAGGTCGAGCGCGTCGTCGGGTGTGAGCATGGGTCAGGATTACGGCCGCGGGACATGAACGGTTGGGCGACGGCAAGCGCCGCCCCGTCTCCCGCCGGACGGGGAACGGCTCCGGTCCCGCGAGTGGCGGGCGCACGACCGCCGCGAAACCGGTCGGAGATCCGTACGGTCACTGTGGGGCTAACACACCTCTTTGGGTCTGGTCGGTGGGAGACTCGAGTGCACTATGAGTACCGTTGATGTTGCGATCGGCGTCGACGCGGACTGCGTCGCCGGCTGGCTCGGCTCGTACGGCGGTGAGGACTCCCCGGCGGACCTCTCTCGAGGGCTGGCGGCCGGCAACGAGGGCATCCCGCGGATGCTCGCGCTCTTCGAGGAGATGGACGTCGAGACCTCCTGGTACGTGCCGGGACACACGATCGAGACGTTCCGCGACGAGATCGAGGCGGTCGCGGCCGCCGGCCACGAACTCGGCGTCCACGGCTACTCCCACGAGAACCCGACCGACCTCTCTCGAGAGCAGGAGGACGCGATCCTCGAGGCGTCGATCGACCTCATCGAAGACGTCACCGGCTCGCCGCCGACCGGCCACCGCGCAAGCTGGTGGGAGTTCAGCGACAACACGCCGGAGCTGGTCGAGAAACACGGCTTCGACTACGACAGCAGTCTGATGGAGCGCCAGTTCGAGCCGGGCTGGATGCGAAAGGGCGACAGCTGGGAGAAGATCGACTACGACAAGGACCCCGAAACCTGGATGGAACCCTATCAGTACGGCGAGGAGACCGACATCGTCGAGATTCCGATCAGCTGGTACCGCGACGACATCCCGCCGATGCTGTTCATCAAGCAGCCGATCTACCACGCGGGGTACAAGGACCCGGAGATGATGTACGAGCAGTACTACAAACGGCAGTTCGACTTCCTGTACAACCGGCGCGGCGCGGGCGTCTACACGTTCACGATCCACCCGGACATCCACGGACTCCCCCACATGATCCCGCTGTTCGAGGAGTTCATTCGGTACGTCAAGAGCCACGAGAACGCCCGGTTCGTCACCCTCGAGACCGTCGCCGAGCGATTCAGGGACGACCCGTCGGTGTACGAGAGCGAGGGCGACTACGTCTGATCGAAGCCGCTGGTTGGATGGCGAACACGCCGGGTCCGATCCGCTCGAATCGGCTCACCCTAGCTACCGAGGACCGGTATTTTAGTACTCACCCCGATTCATCGTAGTCATGCCAACCGCTGACATTGCGTTTCGAAACGGGCGACTCGTCGACGGGACGGGCGCGCCGTGGACCCGCGGCGAACTCGCGGTCGCCGAGGGACGAATAACGGAAATCGGCCCCGACGTCGGCGATGCGGCCGTTGAGATCGACCTCGAGGGCCGCGTCCTCTCGCCGGGCTTCATCGACATCCACACCCACTCCGACTTCACGCTGCCCGCCAACCGGGAGGCCCACAGCAAGGTGCGCCAGGGCGTGACCACGGAGATCGTCGGCAACTGCGGGACGAGCGCCGCGCCGACCTACGGCGAGTGCGCCGAATCTGTCGCCGAGAGCTTCGCCTATCGCGGCGTCGGCGACGTCGTCGACACCGAGGAGTGGGTAACGATGGCCGACTACCTCGAGTACCTCGAGGGCGAGGGCGTCTCGCTCAACGTCGGCTCGCTCGTCGGCCACGAGAACGCCCGCGAGGCGGTGATCGGCTACGAGGACCGCGAGCCCACCGAGGGCGAACTCGAGGAGATGAAGGAGATCATCGACGAGGCCCTCGCGGACGGCGCCGTAGGGCTCTCGACGGGGCTCATCTACACCCCCGGCGCCTTCGCAGCTACGGACGAGATCGTCGAGCTCGCCTCCGTGGTCGCCGAGCACGGGAAACTGTACGCCACCCACATGCGCAGCGAGGGCGACGAGCTGTTCGAGGGGCTCGAGGAGGCCATCGAGATCGGCCGGCGAGCCGGTGTTCCGGTGCAGGTGTCCCACCACAAGGCCGTCGGTCGGGACAACTGGGGGAAAGTCGAGTACACCCTCCGCCGGATGGAACTCGCTCGCGAGCGCGAGGGCGTCGACGTCCAGTGCGAACAGTACCCCTACGTCGCCTCCTCGACGAGTCTGAGCGCCCGGGTGCCGACGTGGGCGCGCGACGGCGGCACCGAGGCGCTGCTCGAGCGCCTGCAGGACCCCGAGACCCGCGAGCGAATCGGCCGCGAACTCGCCGAGAGCACCGACTCCTGGGACGACATCCTCGTGACGAACGTCCGAACCGACGACCTCGAGCACCTGCAAGGATCGACGATCGGCGAACTCGCCGCCCGTGAGGACGAGTCCCGGAGTCCGGAGGAGCTCACGATGGACGTCCTGATCGAGGACCGCTGTCGAACCAAGCACATCCACTTCTGTCTGAGCGAGGAGGACGTCGAGACCGTCATGGCCCACCCGCTGACGATGATCGGCAGCGACGGCAACTCGATGCGAAACGAGGGGCCGCTGGGCGAGGGCGTCCCGCACCCGCGCAGCTACGGGACCTTCCCGCGAGTGCTGGGCCACTACGTCCGCGAGGAGGGCGTGCTGGGGCTCGAGGAGGCCGTATTCAAGATGACCGGCCAGCCCGCGGCCCGCCTGGGGCTCTCCGGTCGCGGTCTGCTGACGGAGGGGACGGCCGCCGACCTCACCGTGTTCGACCCGGAGACGGTCGCCCAGGGGGGCACGTTCGTCGAACCCGATAGCTACGCCGAGGGGATCGACCACGTCCTCGTCAACGGCGAGTTCGTCGTGCGAAACGGCGAGCACACGGGGGAACGGCCGGGCGTTGCGATCCGTTGACGTCACTTCCGTGCGGGCGCTATCCCGCGCGAAACCCGACTAACGGCGGAAACGGCCGCCGCGACAACGCCTTTGGCTCCCCGTCTGGTTGGCACGGGTATGATTCACGTCGCAATCGTCGGCGCCTATGGCAGCGCGGGGGTCGCCGTCGCCGACGAACTGCTCGAGCGGGCCGGCGACGACCTCGAACTCACGCTGATCGACGACGGCGAGCCCGGCGGCGGACTCTGTATTCTCCGGGGCTGTATGCCCTCGAAGGACGTCCTCTCGGCGGCCGAGAGTCGCTACAAGGTGCGCCACGACGACCGCCTCGAGGGATCGATCCCCGACATGGACCTCGAGACCGTGATCGACCGGAAGAACGAGCACGTCTCGGGGTTCGCCGAGCACCGCCGGAGCCACGTCCACAGTCTCGACGAGCGCGAGAACGTCGAGTTCATCCACGAGACCGCCCGGTTCGTGGACGACCGGGTGCTCGCCGTCGGCGACCGGACGATCGAACCGGACTACGCCGTGATCGCCACGGGATCGACGGTGAACGTCCCCGACCTGCCGGGAATCGACGACGTGGAATTCGCGACCAGCGCAGACGTCCTCGACGCGACCGAGCTACCCGAATCGGGGATCGTGATGGGTTTTGGCTACATCGGCATGGAACTCGCTCCCTATCTGAGCGAGGCGGGGATGGATCTCACGGTGATCGAGCACGACGACCGCCCGCTGGAGGAGATGGAACCGGAGTACGGCGAGACGATCCTCGAACTCTACCGCGAGCAGTTCGGCCTCGAGATCCTGACGAACACCGACGAAAAGCGCGTCGAGCCGACCGCTGACGGCGGCGTCCGGGTGGTCGTCGAGCGGGAGGGCGAGGAGGAGATCCTCGAAGCGGACCAGCTCTTTTGTTTCACGGGCCGGCGACCCGCGGTCGACCGGCTGGGCTTCGAGGAGACGCGACTCGAGGCCAAAGCGGGGTGGGTCGGCTCGACGCTCCAGGCGGAAGCCGACGAGCGGGTGTTCGTCGTCGGCGACGCGAACGGCCGCGAGCCGATTCTCCACGTGGCGAAGGAGCAGGGGTTCGCGACGGGTGAAAACATCCTGCGCCACCACCGCGGGGAGGACCTCGAGCCCTACACCAACATCCCCCACCACGTCATCTTCTCGGGGCTCAGCGCCTACCCCTTCGCCAGGATCGGCCACACGCCGCAGACGGCGGCGGAAACAGAGATGGAGCCGATCGTGGTGACCCGGGAGGCGTCCTCCGACGGCGTCTTCAAGACGAAGAACCACCCGGAGGGGCGGTCGACCCTGATCGTCAACGCGGCCGACGGCACCGTGATCGGCTACCAGGCGCTACACTACCACGCCGACGTGATGGCGAAGACGATGCAGGTGATCATCGCGACGGGTCTGGACGTCCGCGAGGTCCCGAACCGGGCGTATCATCCGACGACGCCCGAAATCCTCGACGGCCTCCTGCGTGATGCCTGCGCCGAACTTGGCGACGAACAGCAGTGCGTCGGCGACACCGATTCCCGCGATTTAGCCCTGTAGCGCTGTGCTATCTCGTATCCAGGAAACTTTATTATTAATCGTGTCTTATAATACTCGATTACGATGAGATCGTTCGACGAGATGAACCGCATGTTTCGCGAGATGGACCGCACCTTCGACCAGCTGCGCCGCACGTGGTGGGACGAGTTTGAGACCCCTGCGGTCGAGGCGCCACCCCGGCCGACCTTCGAGGCACCGTCCCGACCGATGGTCGAGGATGGGGACTCGCCCCGGCTCGTCGGCACCCGCGGCGAGGCCGCGATGAGCCTCAAGCGAGAGGGTGAGGCGTACGTCTTCGTGATGGACCTGCCGGGCTTCGAGCGAGAGGAGATCGAGCTCACCTTCGAGGAGGGGGTGCTCTCGGTTCGTGCCCACAGTGGCCACGAGAGCGGCGACGAAGGCCGCCAACTCATGCGTGAACGCCGGGTAGCCCGGCAGGTGACGGTTCCCGCCGAAATCGTCGCCGATGAGATTTCGGCGAGCTACCGCAACGGCGTCCTCGAGGTTCACCTCCCGATGCTCGAGCCCGAGGCCGAGGAGGAGACGAGCCACCGGATCGACATCGAGTAGGCGGCAGTTTCGGCCACGGTGGGCTGCTCGGTATTTTTCGAGATGAAGTCGTCGCGGAGCCGACGCTGCCGCGGTATCGGTTATCAGCGGTAACGAACCACCGCGTTCGAGAGTCCTCCCCGCGCTTTAGAGCCCTACTCGAGCCACGCCTCCCGGAAGAGCACGTACTGGATCGTGTCGACGTACTCCCCGTTGACGAACCGGTCGCGATGGATTCGCCCTTCCTCCTCGAAGCCCAGCGACTCGAGCAGCCCCCGCGAGGCGTCGTTCCACTCGTACGCGACGGCCCCGACGGCGGGGTGGTCGTGGGTGCGAAAGACGTAGTCGACGAGCAGCGACACCGCCTCGCTCCCCAATCCCTCGCCGTGGACTTCGGGAACGAGCCAGTAGCCGAGATCGGGGCGGCGCCAGTCGGCGTCCGAGACGGAAACGACGCCGATGCGCTCGACGGCGCCATCGTCGGGTTTCCCGGGATCGGCGTCGTCGCCCTCGAGACAGACCAGCAGCGGCGGGTCCTCCGCCTCTTCGATCCGGTCCTCGAGTTGCGTTCGGCCCTCGATCGGATTCCCCATCGGGTATCGAATTTCTGGGTTCGTAAACCCGCGCTGGAAGAACGGAACGTCCTCGGTCTCGAGCGTGCGGAGGGAGACTCGGTCGCCGCGGGTGACGCGTGCGCCTGGCATATCGAGGCTTCTCGAGGGCGTCAGGATAGCTCTTCTGTCCGTCTGGGAGAGATAGACACACCCGCCGGCGCTCGCACAGACGCTACCGCTCGCGTCGTCCCCGCACGTCGGTCCGGCCGGGGAACGGCGACTCGAGCGCCGCCGCGAGGACCTCAACTGTTTCCTCGGCGTCGCTCATTTCGATCGTCTCGACGGGCGAGTGGGTGTACCGGCAGGGGACCGCGATCGCCCCCGCGTGGCGGGCGCCGCCCGCCCGCTGAAACTCCGTCGCGTCGGTGGTGCCGCCGATCATCACGTCGTGCTGGAGGTTCACGTCGGCGGTCTCGCCGGCATTTTGGAGCCACTCGAGGGTCTGGCGGTCGACCAGGACGCCGCCGAAGAGGTACTCGGAGGTGCCGTCGGCGAACTCGACGACCGGTCCGTCGCCCAGCGAGACGGTGCTCGAGCGCTCGCCGTCGACGGGGTAGTCGTCGGTGGGGAAGATCTCGAGGGCGACGGCGATGTCGGGGTCGACGTCGTGGACCGCGGCCCGCGCCCCGCGGAGGCCGACCTCCTCCTGGACGGTGGCGGCGTAGTGAACCGTGCGGTCGGTCTCGGTCTCGCGAGCGACCGCCAGCAGGATCGCCAGCGCGATCCGATCGTCCAACGCGCGGCCGGCGAGTCGCCCGCCGACGAGGTCGACGAGGTCGCGGTCCCAGGTGGCGTGGTCGCCCGCCTCGACGTTCGCGTCGGCGACTTCCGCCGGGTTACTGGCACCGATGTCGATGTGGGTCGTCTCCGGCAGAGTCTCCTTTTCGTCGTTCGACATGAAGTGGCGGGGCTTCGCGGCGATGACGCCCGGCACCTCGTCGGGACCCACGAGCACCCGCTGGCCGAGGAGGTAGCCCTTGTAATGGCCGCCGAGCATCGAATAGGAGAGCAGGCCGTCGTCGGTGATCCCGTCGACGAGCAGGGCCAGTTCGTCGGTGTGAGCGGCGAGCATGACGTCGTCTCGGTCCTCGTCGCCGTAGCTGGTCGCGATCACGTTCCCCAGGTCGTCCCAGCGGACCTCGTCGACGTGGGGCTCGATCAGTTCCTCGAAGACGGCCGCGACGGCGTGCTCGTCGCCCGGCGGGCCGCGGGCGGCGACGAGTCGGTCCAGGTCTGCGCGCTCGAGTGTCATGGCTCGGCGGTGGGACGACGGGCAGTTAGCTGTTCCGACCCCTCCGGCCGCGTCGAAAGGACCAAACCGGACTCGCCCCTCTGGTCGCCTAACGAATGACGCGAGACGACGGGCACCGACGGGCACCGGGCGAGGCGATCGAGCGCGGCTCGAGCGAGGGACGACGGGTTGGCCTCGTCGGGTCCCGGCTACCGACCGGCCTCTCGGCTCGACTGCTCTCGTGTTCTCTCGAGGCGCCCGACACGATCGTCGTCGGGGAGCCGACTCCCTTCTCCTTCCACGTGAAAAACCGGGCGCCGGTCGGACTCGCTCTCGAGTGTCCCTCGAGTCGGTCGTGGGGGTGGACGGTCGACGACGTTCCCGAAGCCGGCACGGGGCGGTTCGAACCGCCCGCGGCGACGGCGACGGTCGCGTTCGGTCCGCGAGAGCGGCGAACCTTCACCGGCCGGTGGGACGGGCGATTTCTCGAGACAGGCGAAAAACGCGACCGGTGGGTATCGGGGTCGGGGAGGTATACGCTCACGGCGTACGTCGCAGTCGACGGCTGGCAGCGGCGCGGAACGTTCGCGGACGCGGAACTCACGCTTCGGCCGGGCCGGGGCTAGTATGCTAGGAGGCGGGTATTTGCCCCACCTATGGGAGTACAACACATACCAGAGGAGTGTTCACCATGAGCAATACACACGACCGATCCGATCTCGACCGACGCCGGTTCGTCAAATCGATGGCGGCAGTTGGGGCTGCCGGGATGTTCGCAGGCTGTACGGGTGGCGACGACGAACCGCCGGTCGGTGACGATCAGGGCGACGACGACGGTGGCAACGGCACGAACGGGGGCGGCGAAGGTGGAACGGCGATCCTGGCCACGCCGAACGAAATCGAAACGCTCGACCCGCGAATGAACTCGCTCGCGTGGTTCAGCACCGCCGCCCACTACATGTTCGACTCGCTGCTCATGATGGAGCCCGACGGCGAGGGAACCGTCCCGCACCTCCTCGAGGACCACCTGGAGGAGGAAGACGAGGTCACCTACACGGGGACACTCGAGGAAGGGGTCATGTTCCACAACGGCGAGGAGATGACCGCCGAGGACGTGGCGTACACGTACAACTGGGTGCTCGATCCCGACAACGCCTCGCCGCGGGCGTCGTTCATCGACTTCATTGACGAGGTCGAGGCGACCGGCGACTACGAGATCACGCTCCACCTCGAGTATCCGTTCGCGCTGCTCGAGAACATCCTGGCGGGGATGTATGCGCCCGTCGTCCCGAGAGAGGCCGCCGAGGAGATGGGTCACGAGGAGTTCGAACAGGCACCGATCGGAACGGGGCCGTTCCAGTACGTCGACCACGAGTCCGCCTCGAGTCTCACGTTGGAGCGCTTCGACGACTACTTCCTCGGCGCGCCGCGCCTGGACGGCGTCGAGTACGACATCATTCCCGAGGACGAGGTCGCGTTTTACGAACTCGGGACCGGCGGCGTCCACCAGGCCTCCGTGCCGGAGCTCATGCTCGACGAAGCCGACCAGAACGAGGACGTCAACTACGAGATTTTCTCGGCGTTCAACTACCGAGGGTTCATCCTCAACTGCCTCGAGGAGCCGTTCGACGACCTGCAGGTCCGGGAAGCGATGCACTACCTCGTCGACTACGACGAACTGATGCTCGGGGCGGTCGATCAGTTCGGCGCCCGGAACGTCGGGTACATGCCCCAGGAGGTCACCGAGGTCTGGGACTTCCCGACCGACGAGTGGGAGGACGAGTACTACCCCGAGCAGGACCAGGACGAAGCGTTGAGTATGCTCGAGGACGCCGGAGTGGATCCCGACGCCCTCGACGTCGATATCCTGGCGATCTCCGGCGAGAACTGGGTCGGGATGTCTGTCGTGCTCCAGAACGAGTTCGAACAGATCGGCATCGACGCCTCCATCCGCGAGGTGGGCATCGGCGAGTGGCTCGACGCGCTCGACGAGGGTACCTTCGACATCTGTACGTACGGCTTCGGCGTCGGCGACGACCCCGACGGCATGTTCTACAACTTCTTCCGCGACCTCGAGAACGACGAGGGCGGCATGGCTGAGGGAACCCTTGGCAACGCCTCGGCGGGCTACGTCCACGAGGCCTACCGCGGCACCGACACCGAAGACGAACTCCAGCGCCTCGACGAACACATCCGGAACGGGCGATCGACGCTCGATCGGGACGAGCGCTACGATCACTACGTCGAAGCGGCGGAGATCGTCCACAGCAACTACGTCGGAATTCCGGTGTACGCGGGCGAGACCGCGACGGGGTGGCGAAGCGAACTCCAGGGCTACGAACCGACGGAGTTCGGCGATCAGGAGCTGTTCAACTACTGGCAGGAAGCGTGGATCGACGAGTAAGCCACCCGCTGACGTAGCCGGCTCGGATATACCTCATAACCCCCCTTTCGAAACCACAAACCGTACGCAACTATGGGAATGCTTCGCTACACGCTCCGGCGGCTCCTCCAGATGATTCCGGTGCTGTTCGGTGTCATGACGCTCACCTTCGTCATGATGCACGCCTTGCCGGGCGATCCGGTCCGGATCTATCTCGGACTCGAGCCGAGCCAGGAGATGGCAGACGACCTGATCGAACACTACGGGTTCGACCGACCGTGGTACGAACAGTACTTCGACTACCTCCTGCGGATCCTCCAGGGTGATCTCGGCTACTCGTTCACCTACCGACAGTCGGTGTCGGATCTGATGCTCGAGCGGCTGGGGCCGACGGCAGTCCTGATGACCCTGTCGTACCTCATCGCGCTACCGACGGCCATCGCCCTGGGTGTCTACGGCGCCGCTCGTCACAACCGCGCCGGTGATCACATCTCTCGCCTCGTCGGTCTCGCCGGCATCTCGACCCCGAACTTCTGGCTGGCGCTGATGCTGATCTACCTGATCGCCTACGAGTTCCAGCTGCTCCCGGTGTCGGGATACGTCTCGCCGCTCGAGGATCCGGTCGAGTCGGCGAAACTGCTACTCATGCCGGTGATCACGCTCGCGACGGCACAGACGGCGCTGCTCATGCGTATGACGCGCTCGAGTATGATCGAGGAGCTTCGCGCCGAGTACGTCGAGACCGCCCGTGCCTACGGGATCCCCGAGCGACGGGTGCTCTACAGGCACTCGTTCCGGAACGCGCTGTTGCCGCTGATCACCATCGTCGGCCTGCAGATCTCGTTCCTGCTCAGCGGGAGCGTCATCGTCGAGGAGATCTTCGCCATTCCGGGAATGGGACGGCTGTTCTTCGACTCGCTCGTTCAGCACGACTACTCGGTCGCGATCGGCGTTACGCTGTTCTTCTCGGTGCTGTTCCTGATCGGCGTGTTGCTGACCGACCTCGCGTACGCGTACATCGACCCACGGATCAAGTATGATTGAGACGACACTAGACCTCGCGCTCGACCCGCACGTCTCGCGCCCGCCCGAGCCGACGGCGACGCCGCCCGGAGGTGACCGATGAGTTCCGAACAGAGCCGCATCTCGGAGACGGACTTCGACAGTGGGAGCGGCCTCGTGGCGACGTTAAAGAAGCTCAAGTACAGTCCGACGTCGCTCGTCGGCGTCTTCCTGATCGGGATGCTCGTCGTCATGGCGGTGTTCAGCGCCATCGACAACTTCCTGCTCGATCGGGCGGTCATCACGTGGCTCCACGCGGACCCCCACGCGATGGATCAGAGTATGCGCTACTCCGGACCGTCGTGGGAACATCCGATGGGGACCGACCGCTACGGTCGCGACATCTTCGTGCGGATCATCTACGGGAGCCGAACGGCGCTCACCATCGGCATTCTGGCCGTCGGCATCAGCTTCGTCGGCGGAATCATCACCGGCGCCGTCTCCGCGTACTTCGGCGGCTACGTCGACGACACGCTGATGCGTCTGGTCGAGATTCTGTACGCCATCCCGGGGCTCGTTCTCGCGATGATCTTCATGGCCATCTTCGGTCCGAGCATCGAGAACCTGTTCATCGCCTACGGTATCGTCGGCATCCCGGCGTACGCCCGGGTGATGCGTTCGGAGGCGCTGTCGCTGCGCGACCGCCAGTACGTCGAAGCTGCAAAGCTCGCCGGCCTTCCCCGTCGAACGATCCTCTTTCGTGAGATCGTCCCCAACGGGCTCGCACCGGTCGTCGTGCAGGCGACGCTGTCGATGGGAAGCGTCATCATCGGCGCGGCGGCGCTCTCGTTTCTCGGCTTCGGCGTCCAGGAGCCGACGCCCGACTGGGGGCGCATGCTCAGTGACGGCCGAACCGCCATGGTCGTCGCCTGGTGGGTCGCGGTGTTCCCCGGCATCATGATCTTCATCACGGTGATGGGGTTCAACATGCTCGGCGACGGCCTTCGCGATATTATGGACCCAAAGATGACTGTCGAACCGACGCCGTACGACGACTGGAACTTAGAGGAATGGAAAGCCGATCAGCAGGCAGAGACGACCGGCTCCGATCTCGCGCCCGACTCCCCCGCCACGCGGGCGGACGGCGCCGGTCCGCCGCAGGGAGGTGATCGCTCGTGAGCCTCCTCGAGGTCGAGGATCTCCGAACGTACTTCTTCACCCCCGACGGAATCGTTCAGGCCGTCGACGGCGTTAGCTTCGAGGTCGGCGCCGGCGAGTCCCTGGGCGTCGTGGGCGAGAGCGGCGCCGGAAAGAGCGTCGCCGTCAAGAGTATCATGGGGCTCATCCGCGAGCCCGGCCGGGTCGTCGACGGTAGCATCCGGTTCGACGGCCGGGAGCTGACCGACCTCTCCGAGAGCGAACTCAGACGGGAGATCCGCGGCAACGAGATCTCGATCGTCTTCCAGGACGCGATGTCCGCGCTCAATCCCGTCTTCACGGTCGGCAGCCAGCTCGAGGAGGTGATCGTCGAGAACACCGACCGGACCAAGTCGGAAGCCCGCGAGCGGGCGGTCGAACTGCTCGACGACGTCGGCATCCCCGATCCCGACCAGCGCGTCGACGAGTACCCCCACCAGTACTCTGGCGGGATGCAACAGCGGGCGATGATCGCGATGGCGCTGGCCTGCGACCCGCGGCTCATCATCGCCGACGAACCCACCACGGCGCTCGACGTGACGATCCAGGCGGGGATCCTCGAACTGTTCGACGAGATCCAGGCGAAACACGACACGAGCATCGTCTACGTCACCCACGACCTGGGCGTCGTCCGCGAAGTCTGTGACCGGGTGGCGGTGATGTACCTCGGGAAGATCGTCGAGTCGGCCCCCTACGACGAACTGTACCGCAACCCGAAACACCCGTACACGCAGTCGCTGCTCAACTCCGTGGTTACCCCCGACGAGTCCTTGGACGAGATCAACCCGATCGGCGGCACGATGCCGTCGGCGGTGTCACCGCCATCGGGCTGTCGGTTCCGCACCCGGTGTCCGGTTGCCTACGAGGAGTGCTCGACGGTCACCCCGCATCGCTACGAGGTCGGCACCGACGGCGTCGACCACGACGCGGCGTGTCTGCTGTACGAGGAGGGGAATCCGCGGGAGGAGCCGCGACTGCACGAGACGGAGGTGTCGACGAAATGAACGGTGTCGACGAACCGGCGACCGCATCCACGGTGATCGCATGAGTACGAACCCACAGACCGACTCCGCCAGCGCGTCGATCGAGGACGCCGAGGAGCCGTTGCTCGAGGTATCGGGGCTGAAAAAACACTTTCCGGTCAACACGGGGCTGTTCGCCTCCGTTCGACTGGACCGGGAGTCCGACGGACTCCCCTTCCGGTACGACGACACCAGCGTCAAGGCCGTCGATGGCGTGGACTTTGCGCTGCACCCCGGCGAGACGCTCGGCGTCGTCGGCGAGTCGGGTTGCGGGAAGTCGACGCTCGCCAGAACGATCCTCGGCCTCGAGGAGCCGACCGCCGGTGAGATCCGCTTCGACGGGCGCAAGACGGCGGAGATTCCCGAGTCGGAGTTCCGAAAGCGGAGCCAGATGGTGTTTCAGGATCCCCACTCGAGTCTGAACGGCCGGCGCAAGGTCGGCCCGATCATCGAGGACCCCCTCGAGGGCGCGGGCTGGGAGAAAGAGCGCCGTCGCGAGCGCGCCCTGGAGTTGCTCGACCAGGTCGGCCTCAAGCGCGAGTACTACAACCGGTACCCCCACGAGTTCTCCGGCGGTCAGCGCCAGCGGGTGAACCTCGCGCGGGCGCTGTCGATCAACCCGGACCTCGTCGTCGCGGACGAGCCGGTGAGCGGCCTCGACGTGAGCGTCCAGGCCCAGATCCTGAACCTGATGGACGACCTTCAGGCGGAGTACGGTCTGACCTACCTGGTGATCAGCCACGACCTGAGCGTCGTCCGGTACATCGCCGACCGCGTGGCGGTGATGTACCTCGGCGACTTCGTCGAGGTCTCGCCGACCGAACAGCTGTTCGCCGAGCAGTACCACCCCTACGCGCGGGCGCTGCTGGGAGCGGTTCCCAACCCAGACCCGGACAAACCCGGCGTCCGGTCGGAGATATCGGGGGCCGTCCCGAGCGCGTCGAACCCGCCGCGGGGCTGTAAGTTCCACACCCGTTGTCCCGAGTTCATCCTCCCCGACGGCTTCAGCCGCGCGGCCTACGACGACTACGACGCCCTGATCGAGGACGTCCGCGACCGCGACCTCGACGGCGACTCCCCAAAGGCCGTCCTCGAGACCTACGTCGACGACCCCGACGGGATGCCCCGAGAAGCCGCGAACACCGTCCAGGCTGCCGCTGGCGAGGCACTCGACGGCGACTGGGAGGCCGCGGTCGGAACCCTCGAGAGCTACGAGTCCCCCTGCCAGGCGACCGTTCCCCCGCTGGAGTCGGTCGGACTCCCCGACCACACCGCGGCGTGTCACCTTCCGTTCGACGAGGGGGAAGACGACGATGCAGCCTGAAGCCGACGAGCGCGACGAGGTCGCCGAACGGGCCTTTCCGGACCTCGAGTCGACGAGCGCGAGCGTCTTCGCCCGCGACCTCCGAACCGACGAGGTGCTCGCGGCCTCGAGCCCCGGAGTTCCGCTGCTTCCCGCCTCGAACGCCAAACTCGTCACCGCTGCCCGCGGCTTCACGGAACTCGGCGCCGACTACCGCTTCGAGACGACCGTCCACGCGACCGGCGAGCGGCGGAACGGACACCTCCTCGGTGATCTCGTCGTCACCGGCCGCGGCGCTCCTGATCTCTCACAGGGAGACCTGATGACGCTCGCGACCGAGATCGCCGAGAGCGGCATCGAGACGGTCGCCGGCGAACTCGTCGTCGACGCCTCAGCGTTCGACCGCCAGGCGCTCGGGCCGGGCTGGACCTGGGACGACGGCCAGTTCGAGTACGGTGCCAAGAGCACGCCGCTCGCCCTGGAGCGCAACACCGTCGACATCACGCTCACCCACGGGAACGGTTCGGTGCAGGTCGACGCCTCGCCGACCTCCGAGATCGTGAGACTCGACGTCGACGTCGACGTCGCAGACGACGCCGAGGGAGAGCTCGAGGTGTACAAAAAGCGCGCCTCGGAGGTGATCCGCGTCGAGGGGCGCGTCCCACCGGGATCGACGGTCGTCGAGGCGAGTCCGGTCGACGATCCGATGTTTCACGCCGCGAGCGTCTTCCGCGATGCCCTCGAGAGCAAAGGGATCTCGATCGACGGCTGGCTCCGGATCGAGCACGAACCCATCGCGCCGGCGGACGAACCGATCGCTGCCGTCGATTCTGCCCCCCTCGCGGCCCTCGTCGATGGTATGCTGACCGACTCCGATAACTTCGCCGCCGAGCAGCTCGCCCGGACCATCGCATTCGAACTCGAGGGGCAGGGAAGCTGGAACGCCTGGGAGCGACACGTCACCGGCTTCCTCGAGGAGCGCGGTGCCGAGGCCGTCCGGCTCCGGGACGGCTCCGGACTCTCGCGGTACAACCTGCTGTCGGCCTCGAGTCTCGTCGCCGTCCTCGAGTGGTGTCTCGACCAGCCCTGGCACGAGCAGTTCGTCGGCGCACTCCCTCTCGGTGGTGAGGAGGGGACGGTCGAAAACCGCCTCGAGGCAGTTCCGGCGCCCGTTCGCGCGAAAACCGGAACCCTCACCGGCGCGCGGGCGCTTTCGGGATACCTGCTCGAGGGCGACGAGCCCGCCGTCGTCTTCTCCTGTCTGCGCTCGAATCTGACGGGACACGCCGAGGAAGCGGCCACCGATCGGATCGACGAGTTCGTCCGCGAACTCGCCGTCAAGGCCGGGCTCGAGGACTGATTCGAGCCTATCGCGAGCGGTGGTCCTCCGCGGCTTCCACCCGTCGAGAAGGTGCTCACCGAACGTCTGGCGGGCCAGAGGTCGGCACGTTTATTGTCAGTGTGGAATGGTCAGAGACGTGAACACAGATGCGATCCTCGTCGGCATTTTGGGTCTACAACTTACCGTCGCCGCGGGAATCACGGCAGTAATCCAGGAGTCGGCTCCGGCCGCGGAGGGCATGGCAGTGGTCGTCATGTACGCCGCTATCCTGGTCACGGCAGCCGGGGTCGTGGTCAATCGAACTACCTGACCGGTGGCAGCAGCTTACAGCGCGTTCGTCCGCCGCCGTTCTCGATCCCGCAGTTCCGTGAGCACGCGCTGGAGCACCGCCGCCTCCCCCTTTCGCAGGTGCTCGAGTGCCGTCGGCGCGGAGACGTCGTTCTTCTCGGCGAGTTCCGTCGCGGAGACGTCCCGCGGCCAGCCGTAGTACCCCTCCTCGAGCGCCGACAGCAGGTAGGTGAGCTGTCTCGAGGAGACGTCGCGCTGAATCTCGTCGACGAGATCGTGAGCGCCGGCTTGTTCGGGTTCATAGTCGATAACGCGACGAACGTCGACCTCCGCGACCTCCTCTAAGGCCGCAACCGACTGGCCGATCTCCGAGCCGTCGGCGAGCAGCGTCCAGTGCTCGCGGTCGTTTGCGATCCGGACCTCGCCGATCGGCGTCAGCGAGGAGTCGACCAGCGTGGTATAGATCGAGGCGCTGGCGCTGTAGCGGGTGTGAATTCGTAGGGAGTCACCCCGAGAGGTGAGGACGTCAGTCGAGCGAACCGCGCGGTAGGTTTCCGCTGCAGCTTCGATTTCGCCGATATCGGCCTCCCCCGTCGACGTCAACACGACCGTCGCCAGGATATCGGTCCCGTCCGAGCAGATATCGGTGACGACGAGTTCCGCACCCGGGAACTGTCGCGTCAGTGCTAGCATCCAACACCCTTCGTGCCAGAGCCGTAGACCGATTCGTTTTTTCATAACTCGTCAGTATGCAAGTTCATCACACACATTGGTTAAAAACGTATCGCACCCGACCCGTCTGTCCGGTCACCGGTCCAGGCAGCCGGTAGAGCCCCCGCCCAGCCCGGCACCGGCGTCCGTTCCTCGTGCGCCGTCGCAATCCTATCGGACGCCGCCGACAGCCGTTCGCGCTGATGAATGTCGCCGAACGAACACCCAGCCGAGCGGCGCGGTGGTGTTCAGGTAGTCGTCCTCGAGCGGTGGGCCTCCGGGATCGACCGGCTTCGTCCGCACTATCGTCCGGTGCAGCGCCGTCCCCTCGAGCACCGATCGCGCGCAGACGCGGCGTTCGAACCTCCACCAAGACGCCACCTCACATGCTAGGGACCGCTTTTTCACGTGGAGTGTTCGTGGGAAACGTATGCAACTCGAGGCACGGCGAGCGCGGCTTCTCGAACACGACTCCGCGCTCCGGTCCCCGTTCGGAACGCCGCTCTACGTCTTCTGGGAGGACGATATTAGAGAGAACTACCGACGGCTGCGCGGCGCGCTCGACGACCACTACCCCGACTCGACGATCCACTTCGCGGTGAAGGCGAACTACAACCCCGGCATCCTCTCGGTCCTCCGCGACGAGGGCTGTGAGGCCGAGGTGTACGCCGGCGGCGAGCTGACGGCGGCGCTCGAGGCCGGCTTCGACCCCGCCGACCTCCTGTTGACGGGGATGAACCGCCGACCCGCCGATGTCGAGCGGGCTCTCGACTGTGGCGTCGAGCAGTTTCTCGTGGACAACGCGACCGAACTCGAGCGGCTGATCGAAATTACGACCGCGGTCGACCCCGAGAGCCGCCCGCGGGTGCTGATCCGCGGCAACCCCGCGATGGAGGTACCGACGCACCCGGAGGTGGCGACGGCGACCCGCGAGACCAAGTTCGGCCTGGACATCGAGTCGGGTCGAGCGATGGCGGTCGCCGAGCGCGCCGCCGACTCGGACGCCGTCGACCTCGCGGGCGTCCAGCTTCACATCGGCAGTCAGATCCGCGGCGTCGAACCGTACGGCGTCGCCGCCCGGGCGATGTGCGGCTTCGCCGCCGAGATCCGCGACGAGCTGGGCGTCGAGATCGACGTTCTCGACCTCGGCGGCGGCTTTCCCGTCCCTTACGACGAGGACGTCCCCGCCGCCGAAGAGATCGTCGAGCGGATCGCCGACACCGTCGACGAGGCGACGGCCGGCGCCGATCTTCCTGCGCCGACGCTCTACCTCGAGCCGGGCCGACGCCTCGTCGGCAACGCCGGCACCCTGCTCGCGGCCGTCGGCGTCGTCAAGGAGACCCCCTACCGAACGTTCGCCGTCCTCGACGCGGGGACGAACGCCGTCTCCTCCTACTGGCCGTACCCGATCTACGCGCTCGCCGACGGCGACGCCACCGAGTCCTACCACGTCGCCGGCCCGCTCTGTTACTCCGGGGACGTGATCGCTGAGGACGTCGCCCTGCCGCCGCTCGAGCGCGGCGACGTGATCGCCGTCGATCGGATCGGCGCCTACTCGCTGGGCAGCGCCTCGCACACGAACGCCCAGCCGAAGCCGCCGGTCCTGCTGGCTCGCTCGAACGGCGACGTCGACGTGATCCGCGAACCCGAAAGCTACGACGACGTCATCTCCCACGCGAGGGTTCCGGACGACCTCGAGGCTGGCCCGGAGTCGATCTCGGCCCCGCCGGAAACTGAGGGTGGGAAATAATGACGCCCGCGGAACTCGCCCTCGAGCGCGCCGTCGCGGTCGCCGCGCCCGACGAGCGCGTCGCGGTTCTCGACCTCGCGGCGGCCGTCGAACCGGAGGGCGTCGTTCTCGAGGGGGTCGTCGAAACGGAATCCGTTCGGCGATCGATCCGTCGGGAACTCGACCGCACGCCCGGTATCACCGTGTCTCGAGACGAAACGACCGTGCTCGAGGGCGGCGACTCCCTGACGGTGAACCGCGACGCCGCCCCCGTCCAGGGTGCGCCGGACGACGACGCCGAACAGGTCACGCAGGCGCTGTACGGCGGCGCGGTCACGGGATACGACGAACGAAACGGCTGGCGGCGCGTTCGCGTTCCCGACGGCTACGTCGGCTGGGTCGAGAGCGACCATCTCGAGGCTCCGTCGACCGACCGGGACGACGCCTGGTCGGCCGACGCAGTGATCGCCGCGACTCCAGCGGAACCGCTCGGCGGTGATGGGGGCAAGAACCAGGGAGACGACCGTCTCCCCGAACGGCTTCAGGCCGGGACGGCTTGTCGACTCGAGGACGAAGCCGACGGGGTCGCGACGGTGTCGTTTCGAACCGGCGCGACCGCCCGCCTTTCTGCCGGTGCGGTCCGATCCCTCGTGGATGCGACCCCCGCTGAATCCGTCGGAACGGGTGAGGACATCGTCGACGTCGCGACGGGATTCCTCGAGACGCCCTACGAGTGGGGCGGAATGCGCGCCGACGGCATCGACTGCTCGGGGCTCGTCTGGGTGTCCTACGCCACGCTCGGCGTGATCCTGCCGCGGGACGCCGACCAGCAGGAGGAGATCGGCGCCGACGTCAACCGCGAGGAACTCGCCCCCGGCGACCTCCTCTTTTTCCCCGGCCACGTCGCGATCAGCCTCGGCGGGAGCGAGTACGTCCACGCCTACGGCGACGCCGACGGGGTGACGATCAACAGCCTCGACCCCGACGACGACCGCTACGTCGAGACGCTGGACGACTCCCTGCGGACGACGAAGCGACTGCTCGAGTAGCGTCCCGAAGGCGGATGACCGACCCGATTTTTCAGGCCGATCGAACGGAAAGAATCGCGGTCGAACACGCCTCGAGCGCGAGGTCGACCGCGACGGTGTCGCCGGAAGCTGCGAGTGACGCGTTCTCGGCACCAGCCGGGCACTCGAGTTCGAGCGCTCCGTCGGCAGAGTGCTCGAACTCGAGGGTACACTCGTGGTCGGTGGTCGTCCAGTTCGTGGCCGCGAGAAGGGTTTCGTCGTCGGAGACGCGCCAGTGGCCGGCCAACACCGCGTCGAGGTCGACGTCGTGGCGTCCGTGGCGGTACATCTCCCACTCGACGGCGTGCGTCGGCACGCCCGCCACTACGGGGTCGCGAAGGCGCTCCGCCAGCGTGATCGCGTGGGCGTGACCCTCGAGCGCGTCGACGGTACGACGGAGATACCGCCTGGCGGTCTCGTTTTCCTCCTCGAGAAGCGCCTCAGCGACGTAGTGGCTGAGCCAGCCGAGCTGGCCGCCGAAGGCGAAACACTGGGCGATCTTCGATCGAAACGCCGCGTCGGACTCGAGGTCGCACTCGAAGAACTGCCTGCCGAACGTGACGCAGTAGTCGCCGTACACCGCGGGAAACAGCGGGACGAGGTCGTCCCGCGCGGAGTTCCACATGAGGTAGCCCGCGAGGCGGTCCATGTACGGTTCGGCGTTGTTCTCGGTCGTGACGGCGAACTCGGAGCGTCCCGCCGCCGCAGCATCTCGAATCTCCCCGAGCAGGTCGCGGTAGCCGTCGACGCCGTAGCTGCCGCCGCCCGGCGGGTGGCCGTGGTCGGTCGCGATGCAGTCGGGCGGGGCGTAGGCGCCGAGCTGATCGAGGTAGATCGCACTGGCGTCCGTCTCCTCTCTAACCCGGGCGACGACGTCCCGGACCGTCTCGCGCCACTCGGAGACGGCCGGACACATCGCGACCATCCGCTGGCCGCCGTAGGTCTCGTAGGAGAGCGCGCGGTCGGCCGGCTCCAGCCGCGCGCTCGCGACCCGAGCGCCCGCCGATTCGAGCCCGCGGCGCTCCCAGGCGTCGCTGTTGGGGTCGGCGATCCGGGCGTTGATATACGGCATCACCCGAACGTTCTCGGCCTCGAGGGCGGCGACCGCCTCGAGCCACCCCTCCCGGGGCGGAAAGTAGTCGGGGTAGTCGACGTCGAAGGGGCCCCGATGCCAGGTGTACCAGTGAACGCCCGTCGGGACCGGAAACGCCTCCCGGAGCCGCTCGATGAGGTCGAGGTCGCCCTCGATATCGGTCTCTCGAGGCGCGAGCAGCCACCAGAGGCGGCGCTCGAGAAACCACTCCGGGACGTCCTCGCGGTCGCCGAGCGGTCCCGCCTGCGTCCACTCGGCCCCCTCGGTCGCCCACCGCCGGTAGCGTCGAGCGGCGTCGTACCAGTCGCCGGCGACCGTCGCGGTCACGACCGGATACGGGAGCGAAAACGCCGTCGTCACCTCGCCGACGCCCGCGGGCCGGTGACGGATCTCGAGGCCGAGCGCTCCGTCGTCGGAGTCGGTCGCGAACGACTTGGGCCGCCCCTGCGGATCGTGCGCCGCGACGTACGCACCCCCACCGTCTCCGAGAGCCGAGAGGAACTGCATGTTGTAGTGGGCGCCCGGATACTGCGCCTCGTAGGTCGCGACGTCGGGGTTCTCGAGCGGGTCCGGTACGCGCCGGCCCCAGCCGTCCGGGAGCAGTAGCTCCGCCGGCCGAAGGCCGCCGTCTCCCACGGCTACCTCGTCGACCGCCGGCAGCGAGAACGACTCGAGGCTCGCCGCGACCCCGTCGACCTCGAGTCGGACGGACCAGGAAACTGCGGCGGAACCGTCCTCGAGTCGCCCGCGGAGCGTCGTCGTGGCGGTCCCCGACTCGGTTTCGAACGCGAGCGGTTCCTCGCGCCACCGCAGAGTCAGTTCGGCACCGTCCTCCGTTGGCGTGCAGTCGGCGTCGAACGCCGCGTCGGCGCCGTCCAGTGTCGCGGCTACTCCGTCCGCGTCGCGGAACGCGGCCGCCCAGAACGCCCCGCCCTCGGAGCGAAACGCGACCGTTCGCTCGCCGTCGTCGAGGGTGAGTTCCGATCCCCCGGAGGCGACGGTACACTCCAGTCCCTCGACCGCGGCCGCTACCGACTCGCCAGTCTCCGACGACATTTCGAGAACGTACGGAACCGGGGAGTATCAGTCCCGGCGAAAGCGGCAACGTGCTGATCGAGTCGCCGAAAGTCGTCCATTGTTGGGGCGGGATTCATAAGCCGACCCCGAGAATCGCCCGCCATGCACACACGCGCACCGCGGGGCGAACGCCGACGGGGGCTACACCGATGATCGTGGACAGCGTCGACGTCTTCGAACTGGATCTCGCGCTGACCGACGCCTTCGAGATCTCGCTGGGAACCAAAGAGCGGGCCGCGAACGTTCTCGTCCGCCTCGAGACCGACTCCGGGACGGTCGGCTACGGCGAGGCCGCCCCCCTCGAGACGATCGCCGGCGAAACCCAGGCGAGCGCGGTCGCCGCCGCCCGGGCGGGTGCGGTGGTACTCGAGGGCGGCGATCTCCGGGACCGGCGCGGCCTCGTCTCCGAACTCCGGGCCGCCCTCCCCGGCTCCGTTTCGGCGATCCTCGCGCTCGAGGCCGCGCTCTACGACGCCTACTGCCGCGAGCGGGGGATCGCCCTGGCGGAGTGTTTCGGCGGGAAGCCGGCGCCAGTGCGGACCGACGTCACGATCTCGATCGTCGACGCCGAGACCGCAGCCGCGGAGGCCGAGGCGGCCCTCGAGGACGGCTTCGACGAACTCAAGATCAAGGTCGGCGGCGCCCTCGAGGACGACCTCGCACGCGTCGGGGCGGTCAGGGAGGTCGCTCCGGACGCCGCCGTCAAGGTCGACGCGAACCAGGGCTGGACGCCGAAGGAGGCGATCCGCTTCGCCGACCGGGCGCGAGCGCGGGACTTCGCCCTCGAACTGCTCGAACAGCCGGTTCGCCGCGACGACATCGCGGGCCTGAAGCGAGTCACCCACGCCGTGGACGTTCCCGTGGCGGCCGACGAGGCGGTGTTCACGCCCGCGGACGCCCAGCGGATCGCGAGCGAGCGGGCGGCGGACGTCATCAACATCAAGCTCGCCAAGTCGGGGCTCACCGACGGCGCGGCGATCGCCGAGATCGCCCGGAGCGCGAACCTCGAGTGCATGGTGGGCTGCATGCTCGAATCCGCCCTCGGCCTCCACGCGAGCGCCCACCTCGTCGCGGGGCTGGGCGGCTTCGGCTACGTCGACCTCGACGGCAACCTCTCGCACGCCGACCGACTCACGGACGTTCCCCGCGGTCCGGTGCTCGACATCGACGGTCCCGGCCACGGTATCGTCCCCGACGAGGACGTGCTCGCTGGCCTCGAGGGCACCGACCGATGAGCGAGCGAGCCGACGAGACGGACCCGCTCGAGGCGGGAGCGACGACCGCCGCACCCGAAATCCGAGCGCTGCTCGAGGAGGGTCTCGAACGGGAGCGCTACACCGCCGCGGTCGCGGTCGCCGGCGGCCTCGAGGAGGCCCCGGCTCTCGAGGCGGTAGGTCAGCTTTCGCCGACAGACGACCGTCCTGTGAGCGGCGAGACCCCCTTCGACGTCGCCTCGCTCACCAAACCGATCGTGACGACGACCGTCTTCTTCCGACTGCTCGAGCGCGGCGATCTCACCCTGACGGATACGATCGGCGATCACGTGCCGGCGCTCGAGCGCCGTCGGCGCGGGGAGATCCCCCTACACCGACTGTTGACTCACACCTCCGGCCTCCAGCCCTACGCGTTCTTCGAGGCGTGGTCGAGTCGTGAGGAGGTCCTCGAGGACCTGTACGCCCGCAGCCTGTTCGACCGGCGGATGGGCGACGGCTTCGTCTACAGCTGTCTGAACTACGTCCACCTCGCCGAGGTGCTCAGGCGGGTGACCGGGGACGACCTCGCGACCCTCGCCGAGGAGCACGTCCTCGAGCCCGCGGGGATGACTGGGGCGAGTCTCGGTCCCTACGATTCGCTCCCGACGACCGGGGTCGTCGCGACCTACGACCGCGAGTACGACGGTCGTGGCGAGATCACGAACGAGATCCACGACCCGATCGCGAACGCGATGGGCGGCGAGAGCGGCAACGCCGGGCTGTTCGCCTCGGGACTCGACGTCGCCCGGTTCGCTCGAGCGCTCCTCGCCGACGCGGAGGGTGCGAACCGGCTGCTGTCGGCGTCGACCGTCGGCTGCCTCCCGGTTCGGCGGAGCGGAACCGAAACCGCCGCCCAGGGCTACGGCTGGCGGGTCAGCACCGAGTTGATCCCGGCTCCACAGTGGTCCGGACGGTCGATCGGCCACACCGGCTTCACCGGGACGTCGCTGTGGCTCGACTTCGAGGCCGGACGGTTCGCCTGTCTACTCACGAACGCCGTCTACAACGAGGTCCAGCTCTACAGGTTCCGCCAGCGCTATCACGCGATCGCGGCGACGGGAGCGTGATCGATCCGAGAAGTCGAACCCGTTCGGGGCGAGCAGTACGACGACTCCGGCGGTGATCCCGGCGAGGTTCTTCGTCTCACGGCGAGAGAGACGGCTCGAGCGGAGCGGCTGGTAGTCCGTGACCTCCGTGACAACCAACCCCACGATATCGCCAGCATAGAGGGCTGATACGACGGAAACGCTTTTTGGGACCGTCGTGGAACTCGAGAGACGTGACGCGCACGCGAGAGATCCGCCGGGCGGAGCAGACGGATGCATCGGTCATCCACGATATCGCCCGAGAGAGCTGGCACGCCGCCTACGACGACCTTCTCGGGCGCGAGACCGTCGACGACGTCATCGACGACTGGTACGCGATCGACCGCTTGCAGAACGCGATCCGGGTGTCTACCCACCACGTCCTCGTCGCCGGCGGCGGCGAGGTCACCGGCTTCGTTCACGCCGGCCCCTGGGAGGGAGAGCCGGGGGTCGCTCACCTGGTTCGTCTCTACGTCCACCCCGCGTTCTGGGGTGACGGTATCGGGAGCGCGCTACTCGAGCGCGTCGACGACGCCCTCGTAACGGAGGGGTACGACAGCCTGCGACTCGAGGTGTTCACCGAGAACGACGTCGGCGTCGGCTTCTACGAGTCGCGGGGTTTCGAGTGGCTCGAGGAGATCGAAGAGGAGTTCCTGGGCGAGAGCTACGACGTCGCGATTTACGAGCGGAGCGTCGGCAAACGCGAGTAACAGTCGTCCGAAACTGGCCGACGCCGATCAGATTCGCAACAGGTGAAGAGCCTCTCGAACGTGGTATCGCACCTCCCGGTCCTCGCTGCGCGCGAGCGCCTCCTCGAGGTGGTAGTCGATGTGTCGCTGCGTCCGCGCGCTCTCGTTCGCCGACTCCGTAAATTCGGCACTCATTCCGACATCTGTTAGCAATGGCTATTCCCAATGGGTATAAGCCCTTTGTCGGAAACTCGAGGAGATTCGATTCCGGAACCGGCCCGCGAACGCGACCGATAGCGGACGAATCGTTCGGTCGCCGTTACAGCGTCTTCTCGGCTTCCTCCTCGGAAACGATCTCGATCCCGCGGTTGTTTACCGCCTGGGGGTCGAGGCCGACTTCCTGGAGGAACCCCTTGTACTCCCGTTCGCACTGTTCGGCCGCCTTCTGCTTGTCACTCGCGCGGTCACAGAGGGCGACGAGGTTCTCGGGAACGTCGTTCTGGTAGACGATCCAGTGGTTGATCAGGTCCGAGAGTCGTCGAATCGGGCTGGTGAAGTGGCCGTAGATCTCGAAGTTCAGCGCGTGGTGGCCGCCGAAGGGGTCGTTCATGTACTTCGCCCGCGGCATCACCTTCATCACCGCCCACTGGATCTTGTCGAGTTGGCGACCGGGAGCGTCCTCGAGCGTCGCGTTCACCGCCTTCCGGGGGTCGTCCCAGGTGTCGCCGGGGATCGAGACGCCGTCTAACTCCTGGATCTCCTGCAGGGCCTTCGACCACTCGTCGGGGCTGGGCTGTGGGTGGACCCGGTACATCGCCTCGACCCCGCGGGACCACATCAGTTCGTGCGTGACCGCCTTGTTCGCCTTCAGCATGCACTCCTCGATGATGGTGTGGGCGCGGTCCCGGCTCGGATTCAGTACCAGGGAGCCGTCCTCCTTTCGCTGCTCGTGCATCCGGTCTGCGACCTCGTGGACCAGCACGTTCTCCTCGTGCAGCGGTGCGTCGGGGTCCTCGAGTCGCTTCTCGGCCTGGGCGTAGGTGAGTCGCTCGTCGGACTCGATGACGGACTTGTAGATGTCGATGGACTCGTAGGAGAGTTCCTCCTTGTCGAGGTGCATCTCGACGGTATGGGCGAAGCGCTCCTCGTTGGGGACGAGCGAGCAGACCGACTCCGCGAGCACCGGCGGCAGCATGTGGATGGTGTAGCCGGGCAGGTAGACGGTGTTGCCCCGCTCGACGGCCTCGGCCCACATCGCCGACTCGGGGTGGACGTAGTGGGTCACGTCTGCGATATGCACCCAGAGAACGTACTCGTCGTCGCGCTCTTCGATCGAGAGCGCGTCGTCGAAGTCCTGGGCGTCGATCGGGTCGGTCGTCCACGTCGTCAGGTGGCGCAGATCCGTCCGCTCGTCGTCGTCGATTCCCTCGCTGATCTCCGACTGGATGTCTTCAGTGCGCGCTTCGGCCTCCTCGAGCACCTCGGGCGGAAACCCGTCGCGGATCTCGAGTTTCTCGAAGAGTTCCTCGCGTTTGTTCTCGAGGTGGCGTGCAAGCTCCTCGCTGATCTCGACCGGGCCCTGCCCCTCGGCCGTGCCGGCGGCCGCCTGGGCGTCGGCGGTGTCGTCGCTCATACCCCCGCCTACGAAGGTGAGCGTCAAAGACGTGTCGACCGCTCGAGTCGGGAACCGACCGTCGGTCAGGACTCCTCGAGCGGCCCGTACCGTTCCTCGACGACCGAGAGATACCACGAGAGGAACTCCGCCTGGCTGCGCTCGCCGGCACCGACCTCGACGAGCAGCGCCTCGAGGCCAGGCCGCGAGTGTCGACAGAGCTCGTTGTCGCAGGGCTTACAGAGGTGCTCGAACGTCTTTCCCTCCCGGTCCCACCGGTCGCCGTACTTGTCGTACTCTCGAGCCCGGTCGCGGGGGACCTCGCGGTCGCAGGCGATACAGGTCACCGACTGCTCGCGTCGACCGACGCGCCACATACTGCTGCTGTGGACGTGTTCCTACTTAGCGATTACCACGCGGTCCCGGAGTGAGAGAACGGGCGTTTTATACTCGGACCCGCCGTTGGATCGCGCATGCAGGTGAAATCCCGACACCACCTCCGAAGCGACGCCGTCTCGGAACTCGAGACGGCCCTCGCCGAGAAGCTGGGCGTCACGCTCTCCGGCGACACCTACGAGCGCGTCGAGTTCGAAGAGTCGGACGTCGAGGTCGTCCTCGTCGACGGCGAGCCCCACGTCACCTATTTCGACGGCGAGCCGTTCCTCACCGTTCGCGGCGCGAACGCCTACGAGCCCGACCGACGCGACGTCGTGGTCGACGCGGGCGCGGTCTCCTTCGTCAGCGACGGCGCGGACGTGATGCGACCGGGGATCACGAGAGCTGACGCCGAAATCTCACCCGACGATCTGGTCGTGATCGAGGAAGAATCCCACGGCAAAATCCTCGCCATCGGCCGCGCTCGCGTCCACGGCTCCGAGATGACCGGCGGCGAGGGGAAAGTCATCGACTCGCTTCACCACGTCGGCGACGAGCTGTTCGAGTTTACCGGATAGCCACCCCAAAGCCTTGCTCTACGCGAACTGACTGCGGAAAACGGATCGGTCTCGCGCGGGCTACTCGAGGTGAAACAGGCCGAGCGCCTCCCGGATGTGGTACGTCACGTCGTCGTCCTCGCTCTGCTCGAGTGCGTCAGTGAGGTGCTGGTCGATTCGCGCGTCGATCGGTTCCGCCGCGCTGTTCTCCTCGTCTCCGGTTTTCTGACACGTGCGCCCCACCATCGTCAGGGGTATTGACACGATTCACACATAGTCCCTTTTCTGGGTTCGTAGAGAGTACGAAGGAGTAGAACGTTCGGGCGATCCGACGGTGGCCGACTCAGTCCTCGGTCGCCTCGATCGAATCCTCCTCGTAGGCCTCTTCGTATCTGGCCATCGCATCTTCGTAGCCCTGTTCGGCGAGCGAATACGTCTCACGGAGGTCCGCGATTGGCGTCTCGGTCGCGTCGACGCGCAGGTCGTTGGAAAACGGCGCCAACTCCCGCTCCTCGGTCGTCCGAACGAGCACCGCCGCGCTCTGGATCGGCAACTCCTCGCGTTTGTCCCCGCCCTCCGCGTGGCCCGCCTCGAGGGCGTCGATCAATCGCTCGGCCAGCGGTGCGTCGGGGTCGCTCCCCTCGTAGCGCTCGGCGGTCGCCTCGATCACCGCTTCGCCGGTGAGGAGGTTGCCCGCGACGGTGTAGCCCTCGCCCTCGCGGTGGCCGTACCACTCCTTGCACTCCTCGCCGGAGAAGGCGAACGTCCCCTCGCGGTCGACCCCGTGAAGCTGGCGCTGGGGTGCGCCGTCGTCGGCCGCCAGCAGCGCCTCGAGGGCGTCCTCGACCGCGAGACCGTCGTCGATGTACTCGATGCCGCGCCGGCCGAGGTCGACGTTGACCAGGCTCTGGGTAGCCACCGCGCCGTTCTCGCTGGCGAACGGACACAGCGTTCCGACGCCCGGCAGCCGGGTCGTGACCGCGACGCCGAATCGGTCGTGAGCCTCGCCGTCCTCGCCCTCGTATGTCTCGTGGACGCAGATGCTGAACGTCATAGCCGGAGACACGAACGCGGTGCGCAAAAAAGGGCCGCTGGCGGCAGACGCCTCATACGGACTGCTGTAACTGTTTACCGGTGCAACCGCGACCCGTCTGCAGTTGCACTGGTATTGGCTTACAGCAGACCGTCTCAGTAGTCCACCGTCTCTGTCGCCTCGTTGCCTGCCTCGTCTGTGACCGTCAAGCGGACGCTGTCGGGGCTGTCCCGGGTACGGAGGTCGTGTGTCCCCGAGGCGCTCGAGCCACTAACCGACGAGCTTTCGGAATCGAGGACGCTCGAGCCGGCGAGCAGTTCGCTGGTCACGGAGTCGAGTGCGCCGTCGTCGTCGGAGACCGCCCAGTCGACGTCGGCGTTCGACCAGGGACCGTTTCCAGAGGAGTCGACCGAGAACGTATCGATCGTCGGCTCGGACTCGACCGGATCGTCGTCGCCGTTGTCGTCGTCGCCGTTGTCGTCGTCGCCGTCGTCGCCGTCATCCTCGATGTCGAGTGCAGCCGCGACGTTGAGTCGGCCGGCACCCTGTTCGGTGTCCTCGAGACCGATGTCGTCGGCGGCCGCTTTCAGGTCGTCGCGAACGTTCGACGGGTTCGTTCCCGCCGAGATGAGGGTTGCAGCGGCACCGGCGACGTGGGGACACGCCATCGAAGTTCCGGAGAACTCGGCGTAATCGTCGCGCGGAATCGTCGAGAGCGTGTCGACGCCGGGTGCGGCCAGTTCGACCTCGGGACCCGTCGAGGAGAAGTCCGCGAGGTCGTCGTTTTCGTCGGTCGCGCTCACGGCGATGACCTCGTCGTAGGCCGCGGGGTACCCCACACAGTCAGAACACGGGCCGGAGTTGCCGGCCGCAGCGACGATGACGACGCCCTGATTCGACGCGTACTCGACCGCATCCTCGACGGCCGAAGAGCCGCTGTCCGCACCGAGACTCATGCTCTGGACGTCGTGGCCCTGGTCGGCCGACCAGACGATTCCCTCTGCGATGTCGTCGAACGTGCCGCCACCGTCACACTGGAGTACTTTTACGGCGTGGAGCGTGACGTCCGGCGCGACGCCGAGCACCCCGACCCCGTTGTCCGCCGCGCCGACGGTTCCGGCGCAGTGGGTGCCGTGGTCGTTGTCGTCGTCCCACTCCTCGAGACACTCCTCGATGTCGTTACCGCCGCCGAACGGGCCGCCGCCACAGCCGGTCGTACAGGCGGCATCGTCGGTCGCGTACCCCTCGCCGAGGTTCTCTGCGAGGGTCTCGTGGCCGGCGTCGATTCCCGTGTCCAGGACGGCGACGCTGACCCCGTCGCCCGTCTCACCGTCATCGATAGCGAGGTCGGCGTTTACCGTCTCGATACCGTACGGCGTCGTCTGGCTGAGTGCGTGCATCCGACCGTTCGGTTCGACGTAGCGAACGTTCGGATTGTTCTGAAGGCCCCGGACCGCCTCCGCCGAGAACTGCCCGGAGACGGCCTTCCCGATGCCGCCGAAGTCGAGTTCCTTTCGAACGGCGTCGGCCGCCTGACGAGCGGTCTCGAGTCCGCTGTCCGGTTCGACCCCAACTATATAGCTGCCGGCGTCGGCACCGGCCACCTGTCCTGCAAGCGCCGATGTCGCCACACCGGCTCCAACTCCTTTCAGAAGCGTCCGTCGTGAGACGTTGTCATTCGTCATGATACGTTAAACCACGGCTACACTCATGCGAAGGCGATATATAATAAATCGGGATATTCTCGTTAGGAAGATACCAATAGAAAACACATATGGCTGTTCTAATGTATGATGGCCTACGGTGATTAGCCGAGTGTCACCATCGATGGTGGGCCCCCATCGCGCCGTCTGACGCAAGAACTATACCGGCGGCGACGGTGGCTTTCCCCTATGGGATTGATGAACAAGATCATCGGTGGCGGCGGGTCACGGAGCACGGAGGAGTACGTCGAACTCGACCTGGACGACGTCGCCCAATCGACCGGGGAGGCCGGCATGAACGTCCATACCGCCCAGATAGACGGACAAGCCGCCGCGATCGACATCAAAGACGCCGTCTACGATGGCGATATCGTCATCGCGGACATCACCCGTCTGCGCACGAAAGACAGCACGACCGAACACATCGTCGACGAACTCCGCCAGGTCGCAAAGGAAGTCGACGGCGACATCGTCCTCAAGGGTGACGACCAGATCATCATCACCCCGACCGGCGTCGGCATCAGTCGGGAGAAACTCGGCAGATAACAGCCGACAAACGCGTAGACCCGTCTGACGACATCACTTCCGCTTCTCGAGGTTCCGTCGATCGCACCGTAAGAAGTTCTGACAGGAGCCACTTCGCGATGCAAATGCCGCCCCACCGAGCGGGGCCGCTCCCGAAACCGAGCCAGCGTCCAACAGCGCCGTCGCTAAACGACGAGAAAACGGAAAGAGGGAGTGAGTCGTTAGATGTAGTTGATCGACGGCGGCAGTTCGAGCTTCATTCCCTTGCGCTCGCGGATGTTCATGATCTCCTCGGTCTGCAGCGAGTCGGACATGACCTCGAAGCCGGCGTTCTCCGTGTTCCAGGAGGCACGGCCCTCGGTGGCGGAGCGGATGTCGCTCGCGAAGCCGATCATCTCCTCGACGGGTGCGATACCCTCGACGACCATGAGGTCACCCTCCTGGTACATGTCGTCGACGCGGCCACGGCGACCCTGAATCTCGCCGGAGGCGGCGCCCATGTGGTCGTTGGGCACGTCGATACGACAGTCCTGCATCGGCTCGAGCAGCTTGATGTGGCCGTCGATCAGCGACTTGTGGACGGCCTCCCGCGTCGCGGGGATCACCTGCGCCGGACCACGGTGGATGGTGTCCTCGTGGAGCTTGGCGTCGTGCAGGCGGATGAGCGTTCCCTGGACCGGCTCGTTGGCGAGCGGGCCGTTGTCGAGGGCCTCCTCGAGCCCCTCGATGAACAGCTCCATCGTCTCGTTCAGGTGCTGGATACCCTTCGTCTCGTCGAGCAGGATGTTGGTGCCGTGGATATGCTCGACGACCTGGGAGTCATCCTTGTCCATGCCGGCGTCCTGCAGGGCCTCGCGGCGCTCCTGCTCGGGCATGTCCATCGTCGCCTCGCCCAGCTTGAGCGTCTCGACGATCTCCTCGGAGAGCGGCTCCGCGGAGATGTAGAAGCGGTTGTGGCGGTTGGGCGAGATACCCTCGACCGTGTCGCTTGCGCGCTGGACCGCCTCGCGGTAGACGACGATCGGCTCACCGGTGTTGACCGGGATCTTCTGGTTCTTCTCGATACGCTGGGTGATGACTTCGAGGTGAAGCTCACCCTGCCCCGAAATGAGGTGCTCGCCGGTGTCCTCGTTGATCGTGATCTGGATCGTCGGGTCCTCCTTGGAGACCTGGCGCAGCGTCTCGATGAGCTTCGGCAGGTCGTCCATCGTCTGGGCCTCGACGCTCTTGGTGATCACGGGCTCGGAGATGTGTTCGATCGACTCGAACGGCGTCATCTCGATGCTCGAAACGGTCGAGCCGGCGATGGCGTCGCGAAGACCGGTGACCGCGGCGATGTTCCCGGCGGGAACGTTCTCGACTTCCTCGCGCTCGCCGCCCATGTAGATGCCGACGGACTGAACGCGGTTCTTCCCGGCGGTGCCGGAGACGTACAGCTCCTGGCCCTTCTCGAGGGTGCCCGAGAAGACGCGGCCGGAGGCGATCTCGCCGGCGTGTGGGTCCATCCCGATGTCGGTGACCATGAAGACGACCTCGCCGGATTCGTCGACCAGACGCATCGTCTCGGCGAGTTCGGACTCGTCGTCGCCGCGCCAGATGCGCGGGATACGACGGGGCTGGGCGTTGAGCGGGTTCGGGAAGTGCTCACAGACCATGTCGAGAACGACGTCCGACAGGGGCGTGCGCTCGTGGAGCTCCTGGCGCTTGTCGTTCTGCTCGAGTTCGATGATGTCGCCGAAGTCCATCCCGGTGCGCTGCATCGAGGGCATCGAGACACCCCACTTGTACAGCGCCGACCCGAAGCCGACGGTGCCGTCCTCGACGGAGACCGTCCAGTCGTCGACGTCGTCCATATCCTGGGTCATCCCCTCGATGAGTTCGTTGACGTCGCCGATGACCTTCAGGAGACGCTCCTGCATCTCCTGTGGCCCTTCCTGCAGTTCACTGATGAGGCGGTCGACCTTGTTGATGAACAGCGCGGGCTTGACACCCTCGCGGAGCGCCTGCCGGAGGACCGTCTCGGTCTGGGGCATCGCTCCCTCGACGGCGTCGACGACGACGAGCGCACCGTCGACGGCACGCATCGCACGGGTGACGTCGCCACCGAAGTCGACGTGGCCCGGCGTGTCGATGAGGTTGATGAGGTGGTTCGTGTCCTCGTACTCGTGGGTCATCGAGACGTTCGCCGCGTCGATGGTGATCCCACGTTCCTGCTCGTCTTCCTCGGTGTCCATCGCGAGCTGTTCGCCGGCAGTCTCGTCGGAGATCATGCCCGCACCAGCGAGGAGGTTGTCAGAAAGTGTCGTTTTGCCGTGATCGACGTGAGCGGCGATGGCGATGTTCCGGATGTTCTCCGGTTCGTCCATCAGCCGTTCACACTCTTGGACGATTTTCTTGCGTCGGCCCATATACCCCCTACTATCGGTAGCGGGGTCAAAAGGGTAGTGTTTCGCATCCGGCGACGTCATTTCGCCGGGTGCGAAGCTCGTCGCGCCTGAAAGGTGCGACGGTGTTTCGCCGCGGCCGGAAACCCGGCGAACACCGCGTCTGACCGGTGAAAGTCAATTTTACGTGAGTGAATGCCACGCACCGCAGCCACCGGTGATAGCCCAAACAACTCACCGCACCCCAGCACAGACGGGCGCAAGAGCCATACCGCCGCAAACCCTGATACGGGTACACATGGATCTCCGCGTACAGGGACCGGGCCCGACCGCGCCCTTTCTCGGGGCCCGGGACCTCTTCGAAACCGAACACGACCTCTCGCTGCCCGTCCACGTCCGCCTCAGGACCGATCCGGACGAACGAACCTGGGCCGCCCACTACGACGACCGCCACGTCCTGAACATCTCGAGGCAAGCCGCCTCGAGCGCCCTCGCCCGCGAACTCGCCCTCCACGAGTTCGCCCATATGGCCCGCCACGAGGAGAGCCACCCCTCACACACCCAGTCGACCGAGGAGGTGCTCTACCTTGCGCTGGCCGGAAAGACCGTCGAACGCCGCAAACTCGCCCACTGCTACCAGATCGCAAATCACATGAAGGACATATACGCCGACGACATCACCCTCGCGGTGGGTCCCGGCGAGAAGCTGCTGTCGTTCCTCGAGTCCTCGCTCGCGACCGCGCTCGCAGATCGGCCGGGAACGCCGCCCGGTCCGGATTTCACTCGCATCTCGCCGAGTGCGGATCCCGAAATCACGGCCGTCAACGCCGCCTTCGCGCTCGCACTCGCCGAACGCCACGACTTACTCGAGGCCGACCACCGGCTGTACGACCTCGCCCACGCCGCCAGCGAGGACGCCCCCGGCGTCGACTTCGAGGGCTTTCGCGAGCGGTTCCGAGAGCTCTCCCGGGAGCCCGACTCGAGTTCCTACCGGCAGGTGCTCGTAGATGCGACGCGAGCGTACGTCGGCTCGGGGCAGCAGGCAGCCGACTGACGGTTCGTCCAGCGGCCGTCCGATCGGTGCCGCCAGCGAGTGAGCGCCATCGCTCGAGGAACGAAACAGGGGAGCGAAAAAACGGAAATCCCGTTAGCGGGCGGCGGCCGCGACGCGCTCTTTCTCCTCTTTCTGGCTGATCGCGTAGGTGCTGACGTCGTAGTTGGCCGCGCCGGTGAGCTGGTTGGCGATGGCCTCGGGGACGGAGGTCGGCGTCTTGAACGATGCGCTCTGGACGCCGTCGGCGATGAACTTCAGCGCCTGGTCGACCCGGCGCTGCGGGGCGACGTCGACCGCTTTAGGGACCGAGATTCCGCCGTACTTCAGGCGGACGGTCTCCTCGCGGGGCGCGGCGTTCTCGACGGCCGTGACGAGCACCTGAGCCGGGTTCTCCTCGGTGCGCTCGTGGATGAGGTCGAACGCCTCGCGGACGTGTTTCAGGTTCTGCTGTTTCTTGCCCGTGTTCTCCTCGGTCTGCATCAGCCGGTTGATGAAGCGCTCGACGACCGAAACTTCGGACTTCTGGAACTGCTTGCCCGCGTGGCGACCCGCGGTGTGGGCGACGGGGGTCACGGCGAGATACCGCTCCGTCGAGGGGTCGTTGTACGCGATCTCGGAGACGTCCCACTTGCCGAACAGCTTCGCGGTGAGCTCACCGCCACCGGCGGGGGCGTCGGGTTCGGGTTGATCTTCTGCAGCCATGGTTATCGCACCGGTTTCTCTGCGTTACCGCGAACGAGTTCGAGCAGCGCGACGCCGTTAACCTTGTCCACTTTGTAGTTGACGCCGGAGATGTCACCCATCGCACGACCCTTCGCCCCACCGATACCCGCGATGGTGACTTCGTCGTGCTCGTCGATAAAGGAGATCGCACCGTCACCGGGACAGAACGCGGTGACCTGCTTTCCGTTCTTGATGAGCTGAACCCGGACGCACTTTCGGATCGCCGAGTTAGGCTGCTTTGCCTCGATGCCTACCTTCTCCAGAACGATACCTCGAGCCTGCGGGGCGCCCTCGAGCGGGTCGGACTTCTCGCGAAGGCCCCGTGCACGGCGCGCGTAGTCGGAGTCGGACCACCGCCGCTGCTGGCGGTCCTTCTTGAGCTTGCGCGCGGCGTATTTGCCGTTTGCCATGCACGTCGCTATCCGACGAAGGCACTTAAGCGCCCCGTTTCGATTTCCGTATTACGCCTCGAGAGCGGGTTATCGACCTCGCTCGAGGAATCTGAGGCCGTCTCGCTGATCGACGTTACGCCTCGAGCGACGACGAGCGGGTCTCGGCCGCCCTGAGAGACGAGGACAGGAGGGCACTCGCTCGAGCCGAGTCGGTCGGGAACGGGAACATCGTTCAGAGCAACTGCACGTCGTCGATCTCGAAGTGACGCCGCGCGAGCGTCCGGGCGGCGTCGATCGTCCGGCCACCGGTGCCGATGGCTACACCGCGGTCCTCCTCGGCGATCTCGACGTAGGCGACGGTGTCCTCGTTCTCGCTGATCGTGACGTTGTACACCGCCGCTGGCGCGAACGCGTTCGCGACGAAGTCCGCGGGGGTCTCGGCGTGTTCGATCAGTCGCACCGGCTTGCCGACGCGCTCCTCGAATCGCTCGACGTGCTGGCCTCGCGGTCCGATCGCCTCCCCCATCTCCCCTCGAGCGACGACGACGAGGAGGCGATCCCCGTCGATCACGCAGTCCCGGCCGGTCGCCCCCGTGATCTCCTCGAGAGTCGCGAGGTACTGGCGGGCGTCGTCCGAGAGGGTAACGACCATCTAGTCGGCCTTCGGGCTGGTCGAGCCCATCCGGAGGTCGACGTCGCCGGTGCCGAGTTTGATCGGCTTGCCGACGATGACGTTCTCGGTGACGCCGTTGAGTTCGTCGATCTCGCCGTGGATCGCGGCGTTGAGCAGGTGATTGACCGTCACCTCGAACGCCGCGCGGGCGAGGACGGAGTCCTTCGATCCCGAGATGCCGTGGCGACCGATCGACTCGATGGTCCCCTCGTTGGTCATCATGTCCGAGACCAGCATCAGGTGACGAACGTTGACGTTCTCCAGCCCCTGCTCTTTCAGGGTGTTGTTCGTCTCCTCGATGATCGCCTCGCGGGCGGCTTCGATACCGAGGTTGCGGTGAATCTCGTGGATGTTGTTACACGTCGTTCGGGAGGCGTCGACGCCCTCGATCGAGAGCACGTCACCGAACGCCGATCCCTCGGTGTAGAGGACGAACTGCTCGTCGCCGTCCTCCATCTCTTCTCGGCGGATGACGACCCGGGAGATGTCCTCGATACCCTTGAACGTGATGTCACGAAGCTCTTCGACCAGCTGGAGCAGGTCCCGATAGGAGGGCTCCTCGGGTCCGAACTCGACGGCCGTTCCGTTCTGGACGGTGTCCACGCCCAGCGAGTCCTCGATGATCTCGGCGACCTCCTCGGGCGTGATCATCCGCTCCTCCAGGGTGTCGCGGTTGAGCGAGATCTGTACCCGCATATCCGCAACGTTCGTCGACACGTCACCGAGTGCGAGGATCTTGGTCGCCTCGATCTTCCAGACGACCTCGTGAGCCATCTCGCGCTCGGTGGCGTACTCGTCCTCGAGGTACACCGTCATCATCGGCGTGTCCGGCGTCTTTCGGGCGTCGACCAGTTCGATGAGTCGCGGCAGCCCCTGGGTGACGTCGATCTCCGCGACCCCCGCGTAGTGGAACGTGTTCATCGTCAGCTGCGTTCCGGGTTCGCCGATCGACTGGGCCGAGACGGTGCCGACGGGGTCGAGCGGGTCGACGCGCGTCTCGAGGTAGCGGTTCTCGACCGCCTGTGCGATCTCGTTGGCCTGCTCCGTGGTGATCCCCGCGCGGGACTCGACGGTTTCGTAGACGCGGTCTTTGAGCCGTCGCGGGAGATCGGTGTCCTCGACCAGCGCGATCACGTCGTCGTCGACGTCGAAGGTGACCTCAGTCATCGGAGCTCACCTCCGTCCCCGAAGGGGCCCGCCGACTGTCGGCGTGCTCCGAGAGGTTCGTTGGCCGCCGCTTGGTGCCGAGGAACTCGGCGCGTTCGTCCTCGGAGGCGAACTCCGAGTCGAGGACGCGGTCGGCGATTCGATCGACGTCGATGTCGTGTTCCTCGTCGTAGCCGACCTGGACCGGCGAGGTGCCGTCCTCGCCGAACTCGAACTGGACGATCGTGTCGCTCGTGTCCCGAACGGTGCCGTCGTACTGGGCCTCGAGCTCCGACAGCGCGTTGATCAGCCGACGCTGGAGGTAGCCGGACTTGGAGGTCCGGACTGCGGTGTCGACCAGCCCCTCGCGGCCACCCATCGCGTGGAAGAAGAACTCCCGCGGGGTGAGGCCGGCCGTGTAGGAGTTCTCGACGAAACCGTGTGCCTCCGCCGAGAGGTCGTTCGGCTTGTAGTGGCTGAGGGTGCGGTCCTCGTAGCCGCGGTTGATCCGCTCGCCCCGAACCGCCTGCTGGCCGACGCAGCCGGCCATCTGGGTCAGGTTGAGCATCGAACCACGCGCCCCGGAGTTCGCCATGACGACCGCCGGGTTATCCTCGGTGAAGTGCTCCTCGGCGATGTTCCCGGCGTTGTCACGCGCACGCGAGAGCGTCTGCATGATCTTCATCTCGAGGGTCTCGTCGACCGTTCGGCCGGGCAGACTCTCGAGCTCGCCGCGCTCGTAGGCCTCGATCAGTTCCTCGACCCGGTCGTTGGCGTCGGTGATCGTCTCGTCGATCCGAGACTGGGCCTCCTCAGGGATCGTCTCGTCGTCGATCCCGATCGAGAACCCGAAGTGCATGATCGCCCGCATCGCGAGCGTCGACACCTCGTTGATGAAGATCCGGGCGCGGGTGTTGCCGTACATCTTCGTGATCGTGTCGACGATTTCGCCGCCGAACTCGCCGACCTCGTCCTCAGCGATGGTGCCCTCGATGAGCTGGCCGTCCTCAACGATCACGTCCTCGCCGACGGTGCCGGTGAACTCGAGGTTCAGGTCGTCGGGCAGGAGTTCGGAAAAGACGTCCCGGCCGGTCCAGAACGGCTCGTCCTCGTCGTCAATCCCGCTCGGCTCGGGCAGTTCGTCGATTCGGGTCGCCCGAAGCAGATCGAGCGCCTGCGTCTCGTTGAACCGCGGGTTGTCGTGAGTGAGCAGGTAGGTCCCGCTGATGTGGTCCTGGATGGCGCCGATGATGTTCCCACCGAAGCGCGGACTCAGGATCTGCTCCTGGACGCGCATCAGCACGCGGGCCTCCGCGCGGGCCTCCTCGTTCTGCAGCGCGTGCATGTTCATCTCGTCGCCGTCGAAGTCGGCGTTGTACGGCGGACAGACGACGGTGTTGAGTCGGAACGTCTTGTACGGCATGACCACGACCTCGTGAGCCATGATCGACATCCGGTGAAGCGACGGCTGGCGGTTGAAGATGACGATGTCGCCGTCGATGAGGTGACGGTTGACCTCCCAACCGGGGCCGACCGTCTGAATCTCCGACTCCTCGGCGTCCTCACCGACTCCCGCGAGCGCCTCGCAGTTCTTCTCGGTCACCTTCAGGCGGCGACCGTCGGGTCGGCGGACGTAGTTCGCGCCGGGGTGGCCGTTCGGACCGTTCGCGACGTAGCGTTTGGCCTCCTCGACGTTTCGCTCGGTGACGAGCATCGTCTGGGTCATCTCCTTCGCCACGCGGTCCGGAACGCCGACCTCGTTCAGCGAGAGGGTGGGGTCCGGGGAGATGACGGTTCGGGCCGAGAAGTTCACGCGCTTCCCGGACAGCGAGCCGCGGAATCGGCCCTCCTTGCCCTTGAGTCGCTGGGAGAGGGTCTTGAGGGGGCGGCCCGAGCGGTGCCGGGCCGGTGGCGTCCCGGAAATCTCGTTGTCCATGAACGTCGTCACGTGGTACTGCAGCAGCTCCCAGAGGTCCTCGATGATCAGCTGTGGCGCACCCGCCTCGCGGTTCTCCATGAACCGCTGGTTGATCCGGATGATGTCCACGAGCTTGTGCGTGAGGTCGTCCTCGGAGCGCTGGCCGTTGTCGAGCGTGATCGACGGCCGTGCGGTAACCGGCGGCACCGGAAGCACGGTGAGAATCATCCACTCGGGACGCGAGCGCTCGGCGTTGATGCCGAGCACCTCGATGTCCTCGTCCGGAATCGCCTCGAACCAGTCCCGGATGTCGCTCGGCATCAGTTTGTTCGTGTCCTCGACGGTGAGGTCGATGTCCAGGGCCTTCTCGATCGCCTTTCGTTGACTCTCGCGCGGCCGGAACGACCCCGAGAGGATCTCGTTGATCCGGCTGAGGTCGATCTCGGTCTTCGCGGCGAGTTCGTCGGGCGTCGTCCGCTCGACGCCGGCCTCCTCGTCTCCCTGCATCGCACCCGCGATCCGCTGGGAGTACTCGCTCGAGAGCACCTGCTGGACCTCGTAGTACGTGGTGGGTTTCTCGTGTTCGATGTCGTACTGGATCTCACCGCAGTGGGGACAGCGATCCTTCTTTCGGGCCTGGCGGATTGCGGCCTTCGTCACGTTGTTCAGGTCGTGACCCAGCTTGCGGTGGTTGTCGATCTGGCCGCGGAACTCCTCTTTCTCGTCTTCCGTGAGCAACAACCGCGAGCACTCCCGGCAGGTTCCCCGGAGCAGGCGCCGGATGAGCTTCGTGAACCCGACGTGGATCACCGGCGCGGCGAGTTCGATGTGGCCGAAGTGGCCGTTACACGACCCCGAGTGTTTGCCGCAGGTCTTGCACTCGAGTCCGGGGTCGATCACGCCGAGACGGGGGTCCATCAGCCCCATGTCGATGGGGAAGCCGTCGTCGTCGTAGGTGTCGGCGGTGATGATCTTCGTCGCGCTCATCTCTCGGTACTCCTCGGGCTCCATCAGCCCGAAGTTGATCGATCCGATGTCTTTTGGTGTCGATTGAATCATTTAGACGGCGTCCTCCAGTTCCAGTCGCGGTGCGATGCCGAGCGCTTTCATCTCGTCGAGTAAGAGCTTGAACGCGTAGCTCATCTCGATCTCGTGGATGTCCGTCTCCTCCTCGCAGTTCGGACAGTACACTCGGCGCTGTTCGACGTTCTCGACCGCACTCATCCCGCAGTTGCCACAGACGTGGATGAACTCGCGGTCGGACTCGTCGAGCAGCCGTTCTTTGAGCGTCATGGCCGCGCCGTGACCGATGAATACGTCGCGCTCCATCTCCCCGATACGCAGTCCACCCTCCCGGGCGCGACCCTCCGTGGGCTGGCGGGTGAGAACCTGTACCGGCCCGCGCGAGCGGGCGTGCAGTTTGTTCGAGACCATGTGATAGAGCTTCTGGTAGAAGATGATCCCGACGAAGATCTCGGCCTCGATCTTCTCCCCGGTGACCCCGGAGTACATGGTTTCCTTGCCCGCCGAGTTGAACCCGTTCTCCTCGAGTCCGCCCCGCAGTTCGTCCTCGTCCTCGCCCAAAAACGGCGTGCCGTCGACGCGACGGCCCTCCATCGCACCGAGTTTGCCGCCGATCATCTCGAGGATGTGACCGACGGTCATCCGCGAGGGCAGCGCGTGCGGGTTGACGACGAGGTCGGGCACGACGCCCTCCTCGGTAAACGGCATGTCCTCCTGGGGCGCCAGGTGACCGACGACCCCCTTCTGGCCGTGCCGAGACGCGAACTTGTCCCCGAGTTCGGGGATTCGCTCGTCCCGTACCGACACTTTCGAGAGCTTCGAGCCGTCCTCGCCCTCCATCAGTGTGACGGTGTCGACGACGCCGCTCTCGCCCGAGCGCATCGTCACGCTGGTTTCGCGGCGCTTCTGGGGCGAGAGACCGCCCATGTCGTCCGGCTCCTCGAGGAACCGGGGCGGGCTCGTCTTCCCGAGCAGGACGGAGTTCTCGTCGACCGTCGTCTCGGGGTTGACGAGGCCGTCCTCGTCGAGGTGGGTGTACGCCTCCTCACCGCGAGCGCCGCGGACGTCCTGGGAAGGAATCTCGAAGCGGTCCTCCTGGCCGCCCGGGTACCGGCGTTCCTCGCCCTCGTAGGTCCGGAAGAAGTGCGAACGCGCGAGCGCGCGCTCGACGCTGGCCTTGTTCATCACCAGCGCGTCCTCGATGTTGAACCCCTCGTAGCTCATCACGGCGACGACGAAGTTCTGGGCGGCGGGTCGGTCGTCGAAGCCGATCTGCTCGGTCGTCTGGGTCTTGACCATCGAGAGCTGGGGGTAGTGAAGCAGGTGCTGGCGCGTATCAGGCCGGATGCGGTAGTTCGCACTCGGCAGTCCCAGCGACTGCTTGATCATCCCCGCCCCCATCGTAATCCGGGGGCTGGCGTTGTGCTCGGGGTAGGGAATCATCCCCGCACCGATCCCGAAGATGAGCTGGGGATCGATCTCGAGGTGCGTGTGATCCTCGTCGAGTTCCTCCTCGTCGACGGCAACGTAGATGTCCTCTTCCTCCTCGGCGTCGATAAATTCGATGTAGCCGTGGTCGACGAGATCCTCGAACTCGAGGTCGCCGTTCTGGAACGCCTCGATCTCCTGGCCGGTGAGCCGGGGCTCGCCGTCCTCGACGACGAGCAACGGTCTGCGGGCGCGGCCCGCGTCGGCGTTGACGATCACTTCGCGCGTGCGGTCTTTGACCGACACGTTGACCATCTCGCTGACGTCGCCGAGTCGGCGGGCTTCGCGGATCTGTTCGGCCAGTTCGTGCGGATCCGGATGTGTCCCCACCAGCGATCCGTTGACGTACACCTTGGCTTCTCGTTGTTGACTGCTCATGGATTGTTAGTCGTCTGCCGGCGTTCGAGCGGTCCCCTCGAGGCCCGGAATGCCCTCGACCCCCATCGACGCCAGTTCGCGTTTGAGTTCCTGTTCGTCCTCGACGTTCTGGGAGAGCTCCATCGCCTGGGCGAAGTTCTTCACCAGTCCACAGTTCGGCCCCTCCGGCGTCTCGGAGGGACAGATGCGACCCCACTGGGTCGCGTGCAGGTCACGCGCCTCGAAGTGAGGCTGGCTGCGCGACAGCGGCGAGCGCAGCCGGCGCAAGTGCGAGAGCACCCCCATGAAATCCGTACGGTCGACGAGCTGTGAGACGCCCGAACGGCCGCCCACCCAGTTGCCCGTCGCGATCGGGTGCTCTAAACGCTCGGTGAGCACGTCAGAACGCACGACGGTGTTCACCGAGAGGTTCCGGTTTCGCATGTTGGCGCGCTCGAGCTGGTACTTCACGTCGCGAGCCAGTTTATTCAACGCGGTCCGGAACAGGTCCTTCATCAGGTCGCCCGAGACCTTCAGTCGCTTGTTCGCGTAGTGGTCCTTGTCGTCGGATTCGCGCCGTCCCAGCGCGAGTTCGAAACACGCCTCGGCCATCCGACAGAGGTAGTGTGCCTTGTTGATGCGGACGTCCTCCTCCTCGACGCCCTCCTCGTGGAGGTGTGGCAGGAGGTACCGGTCGATCACGTAGTTCGCCCGCTTGAGCTGGTAGTTCTTGCCCTGGCCGGAGGCGACGCGCTTTCCGAGGGTTTCGATCGCCTCCTCCTCGGTCTGGACCTCGGCCTCCTCTAAGTTCTCGAGCATGTACTTGACGACCTCGGGGTCGTTCGACACCTTGTGGACGATCTCCTCGTCGGACTCGAGCCCCAGTGCACGCACGAGCGTGACGAAGTTGATCGAGCCTGATACCGAGGGGAACGAGACCTCGAGCAGCCCGTTCCGGGTTCGCTCACACAGCACCAGCGCGCGGTAGCCCCGACGCTGGCTGAACGTCTTTGCGACCTGGATCTCGTCGCCGTACTTGGTGTCGTACTCCGCGAGGATCTTGTTCGGCGCGAGGTCCTCGGAGGTCATCAGCACGCGCTCGGAGCCGTTGACGATGAAGTAGCCGCCGGGGTCGGCGGGGTCTTCGCCGATCTCGATGAGTTCCTCGTCGGAAAAGCCGGCGATGTTACACTTCTCGGAGCCGACCATGATCGGCATCCGGCCGATCTTCGTCTCCGTCGAGTCGACGACTCGCTCGTCACCCTCCTCGCCCTTGACGATGCTCATTTCCATGAACACCGGCGCGGAGTAGGTGATGTTCCGAAGCCGCGCTTCCTGTGGGTAGAGCAGTTCTTCGGAGCCGTCGGCCTCGCGAACCCGCGGCGTCACGACGCGGACGTCGCCCAGTTCGACGTGGACCGGTTCCTCGCCCTCCTTGTCGCCGATGTCCGTGTCGATCGTCGCCTTCTCGTCGACGACCTCCTGCATCCCCCGCAGCAGGAAGGCGTTGAACGAGCGGTAGTGGTGCTCTGCGAGTCGTTCTCTCGAGAAGTACTCCCGGGAGATGTCGCGTCGTTTGTCTTGGTCGGTTTCTATTGCCATTTAGTCCACCACGAGTCGGTATACTACTGCCTGATCGGTCGTGCGCGAGTCTCGAACGATTTTGATGACGTCGCCGACGTCCGCCTCGTCGGGAAGCGCCGGGTCCTTGCGTTTGATCTTCGGTAAGTCTGTGCGGTCGATGTCGTACTCTGAGAGCACGTCCTCGAGAACGTTTTCCTCGAGAACGGTGTGCTCCGGAACGAGTTCGTGTTGGCTTACGTCTACCATGTGTTGGTGTGGGCTACCGGGAGAGAAGCGGCTGTCACGAGATACTACAGGGACGTATCGGCGGCAGGCATTTAACGGTTTCTAACTGAAGCGAAGCCGCCGCTATCCGGTCTGGCGAACCTGACCGGGGGAGCCGTTCACACAGGAGGTACCCCGTTCTCGGTTAAATCCCTTGTGGGTACTGTGACTCACTGACACGGAAACGGTCGAAACGGCCGGAACCGTGGGCAGGTGCGTCCTACCACAGGACGATCGATTGGAAAGCCTTAATACTCCGACCCGGCAACGAAGAGATGCGAAGTAAGCCCGGGTGGTGTAGTGGCCTATCATACAACCCTGTCACGGTTGTGACGCGGGTTCAAATCCCGCCTCGGGCGCTTTTCCGATCGTAACTTTACGAACGGTCAGTGTACTGTCACTGGTGTCTATATCGAAACCTAACACAAGAGATCTGAACTATTGAACCAGCGAACGCAGTGAGCGAAGTTCAAAGGGTTCAGATCCCACCGCACGCAGATCCCGTCTCAAGCTCGTTTCGACGGCAGGTCTAAAGAAACGGAGCCTGCGCCACGTTTGCTTGTGAGAACCCACAGACGGGAGTGTCACCACTAGTTCCTGCGCTGATTTAAATACGAAAACGAGCCACACGCGGTATGGGCAATTTGAAGGAAATCGGAGATGAAACAGAGGCAGTAGTTCTCGCTACTATCGTTTCGAGCGGCTACAGTGTTGCAGTTCCGTTCGGGGACAACGACAAGTACGATCTGATCATCGACGACGGGGGCGAATTGTATCGGATACAGTGTAAAACAGCGTGGCAGAACCAGACCCAGACGATACGGTTCAATACACATTCTCAGACGACGAAAGACGGACACTATCACGAGCAGACGTATCGTGGAGCGGTCGACGCGTTTCTGGTTCGCTATCCGAACACCGACCAACTGTACTGGATCGATGTCGACGAGGCAACGGAACAGAAAATGGAACTACGGTTCGAGGCGAGTATCGATCATCCGTCGATCAACTGGGCTGAGGATTACGAGTTCGATGGAACGATTCCATCAAACGAATAACGCAACGCAGACAATCGATACAAGACCGGCAACCAGTCATGCTGTATTTATTGCCAAGGGATCCCTCGGCGGGCGGTAATGAAGCGCGGGTATCGGAAAGATGGCTCGAACGAAACACGGAGCGCTCGATCACCGATCAAAACGGATACTGGAGCCGACGTCTTGCCCCGTCGCTGACAACCCCCGGAGTTGCCGAACTGCCCGCGACACTGCTCGAGAGCGAGCGCGAAAGTCTCGTCGTCGAAACCGGGACGAGCTGCGGCGCTCGAGGTCTCTTCGCAGATTTTCCTCGGGTGGTCAAGCGGACGCTCGATAATCAGTCATTTGTCAGGAAAACCTAATTAATTAGTATGTTCGTCGGGTGAGCACTAAACAGATAGACGGTATCTTTAATTACCCTCCGCTCTTACCAGTAGTTGGCGATCTGAGACTGACTGTCGCCACCCCCCCCCCCCCCAACTTTTCCCCCCTTTCCGTACGACGATAGTAGCGGTGGTGAGAGCGATCGGTCTCGTCTCCTGGTAAGCGGTTGCTGTCAGTACCGGTAGGGGATTCCCACCGAACGAATCAGTTCCAGTCGATCCACTCCTGTTCCCAGCCGGCACGTGACGCCGCATGTTTGCGCGCGTACTCACCGTCTTCTCTGGCCATGCGGTTGCGCTCGAGCGAGCCGGATTGTTCACCCTCGACGAGCAACGGATCGAACGAAACGGTATCGAATCGCTCGCACGTACCGTCGGCTGCGACCGCCTCGAGGCGCTGGCGCCTGCTCCCGCGTGGGAACACCAGTCGCCCGTCGTCGTCGAGCTGGTCGAGCAGCGCTCTCGGCGGGTCGACGGCGGCCGCCTCGACGAGGATCCGATCGAACGGTGCGTACTCGGGGAGGCCGCGTGCGCCGTCCCGGCAGTCGACGAGGACGCCGCCGTAGCCCGCCCGCTCGAGGTTCCCTCGAGCCTCGTAGACCACGGGACGGGCGATGTCGACGGCGTGGACGTTCGTCTCTCCGACGAGTTCGGCGACGACGGCGACCGTGTAGCCGACGCCCGCACCGACGACGAGTACGGAGTCGCCCCTGCCGACGTCGAGCGTCTCGAGCAGACGAGCGGCGGTGCTGGGCGAGAGCACGCGGGTTCCGAGGCGCTCGCTGTCGCGGTCGGCGTAGGCGAGTTTCTCGTCCTCGAAGAACACGTGGCGCGGCACGTCGCGCATGGCGACCGCGACCGCATCGTCGGCGAGGACGGCCTTGGACTCGTGGAGCAGGCCGTCGACCATGTCCTCCCGCAGTACCGCCAGGTCCATACCGCGGGTATCCAGCCGACGGTAATCAAAGGAGCGCTTGCGCAGCCAGCCGGTCGGGAGACCGCGCACCGCGGTAGGACGCTTACGAGTTCGCGGGGGTTCGCCCACCGATTGCCTGCCGATCGGTTCCCGGGACGTCCTCGAACCGGACGTCCGCGAAGCCGGCGCGGCGGAACCACTCGCGATAGGTCGACTCGTCGTACGCCCGTCCGGCGGCGGTTTCGAGCAGCGCGGTCGCGGTCGCCCGGCTCGCACCGGTCGAGTGACCGCGCACCCGGTCGACGACGACGAACCAACCGCCCGGCTCAAGGGTCTCGAACGCCGAGTCGAACAGCGCTTGGTTTTCCTCGGGACCGTGTCTGTGCGTGCGGTCGATCGAGACGACGAGATCGATCTCCGGGGGCGACCGCGACGGGGCGGTGACCGCACCCTCGCTGTTGGGTGCCTCGAGCGTCGAAACGTCCGAGCCGGCGAGTACCGCTCGCGAGGCCTCGAGTCGCTGCGCACGATCGACCAGCGTCGTCGCACAGCCCCGAGCACCGAACTCGACGGCGTGGCGGCCCGGCGCTCCACCGACGTCGAGAACGCGGCTCGAGTCGGGCGCGAACCGACAGGCAGCGGTCACAGTCGCCCTGATTTCGGCCTCGTTCGCGGTCGCGCGAGCGGCCAGCCGGTGGCGCTCCTCGAGTTCCGAGGGCGGGGCTGGCCCGTCGGTTCGGAGCGTCTCGGAGAGTTCGACCCCCCGATCCAGCCTGTCGAGGGCGACCGGAATCGAACCGATAGAGCGGATATCGGTCTTCGCGAGAAAGCCGAGTGCGCGGTTGGTCGGCTCGTAGACGTCCGTTTCGGCGCGCGTCGACGGCACTCGTCGGAGAAAGCCCTCGTCCTCGAGTATCGCGACGACGGCCTCGGCGCTTCGGCGGGGGAGCCCCGTTTCAGTCGCGAGATCGGCCGGCGTGTCCGCACTGGTCATCAGCGCCTCGAGCGCGCCGGTTTCGCGAGCGGCCCGCAACACGAGTAGCGTCTCGGGGTCGAGGGACGGTCGAGTCATACTCCGAGGTCACGCGGCGAAGAGAAAAGCGCCGTGCTCGGCCCGAGGCGAGCCAGGGAGGGGTTCAGCCGCGCATCCGAACGAACCGAACGCCGCCGTGCTCGCTCCGCTCGAGCGAGCCGTCCTCACGTTTGTCGATCGCGACGAGCGTCTGGGAGACGGTCCCGACCGGTGCAAGCAGCCGCCCGCCGGGCCGAAGCTGCTCGAGCAGCGCGTCGGGAACCGCGGCCGTCGCACACGTTAGGTAGATCGCGTCGAAGGGGGCGCGCTCGGACCACCCCTCGCGGCCGTCGCCGACGCGAACCGCAACGTCGCCGTAGCCGATCTCGGCGAGTTTGTCGCGGGCGCTCTCGGCGAGTTCGGGGCTGTATTCGACGCTCGAGACGTTCCCGTCGCCGACGATTGCGGCGGTGACGGCGGCGTGATAGCCACAGCCGGTGCCGACCTCGAGCACCTCGTCGCCGGGCTCGAGGGCGAGCAGTTCGGCCATAATGCCGACCATGTGGGGGGCGCTGATCGTCTGGTCGTCACCGATGGGAAGCGGCTGGTCGCGGTAGGCCCGGTCTCGCTGGGCCGGCGGGACGAAGGCGTGACGGGGAACCGTCGCGAGCGCCTCGAGCACGCGCTCGTCGGTGACGCGACCGCTCGTGGCGAGTCCGTCGACCATCCGTTCGCGATCGGCTCGCCTGTCGGGTTCGCGGCTGTCGTCGCCGGTCGGTTCGCGGTCGCCGCCCCCGGTCATCTCACCAGGCCGACCAGGCGGTGGAGGTCTGATCGAAGGCGTAGACGCGCTTGATGTCCTTCGCGAACCCGAGATCCCCCTCGACCTCGAAGCGGTCGCGGCGGTACCCTTCGGCGTCCCCGCGGACGACGAAGGCGTCGATCTCGAACTCGTCGTCGCCGAACTCCTCGACGGCGCCGACCTCGAACTCGTAGTCGCCGGGGACGTAGACGGTGACGCTGCGGCTATCCTCGCGCGAGCCGTCCTGGGGGTGGATCGTGACGTCGACGGAGACGTTGTCGATCTCGCGGGTCCAGACGGTTTCGACGTCCTCCGCGACTGCGGACTCGCTGCGGCGCTGGTCGCCGACCTCGAGGCTCGTGATCTGCACCGTCGAGAGCACCTCGTCGGTCTCGAGGAGGAACTCGTCGCCGGTCTCGAGGGTCTCTTCGGCGGGCGTCGTCACGTTCGCGGTGAAGGACTCGCCGTCCTGGGAGACGACGACGTCGATCGTGACCTCGCGTTCGCGTTCTGGCTGGATCTTGTGGACGTGACCACACTCGCTGCAGCGGACGGTAAGGTGGCCGCCGCCCTCCGTGAGGACCTCGTGGACCGTCTCGAGGTCGGGCGAACACGAGGGACAGGGTGTCGGAATTCGATCCGGGATCTCGCTCATACGCCGGGATACACGCTACGGGCGTAAAAGGCGATTGGACCGGGGACGGCTCCCGACTCGCGCATTCGAGCTCCGATCCTGGACCGCGCTCGTGAAACCGACCAGAAGAAGTTTACTGACCGACACGTAGTATCGGCTATGGATCTCGCGCGACGGACCGTTCTCCTGGCAGCCGGCGGGACCGGTATCGGCGTCGCCGGCTGTCTCGCTGGCGACGATTCCCGGGACGACCCAGCCGCGAACGGCTCTTCGTCGAACGAATCGTCGGAACGGACCGAGATTCTCGAGACGAGCACCGAGGCCGGCTACGACGCCGAGGCGGAGTGGGAGGACCCGCCCACGGTTAGTTATGATCCCGACGACCGAGAGGTCCGGGTGACCGGATCGTTCCCGATCGGGAACGACTGCTACGACGAGCGGATCGACGAACCGACATACGACCCGGATACCGACGAGTTGCGAGTGACGATCGGGCGAGAGCACGATGGCAGCGACGTCTGCGGAGACGTGTTTCAGGCGACCTCGTACCGAATCGTCGTTCGGTTCGACGGTCCCCCACCCGAAACCGTCGTCGCGACCGAAGACGGCGCGTACGGGACCGAGTCGGTTCGCGAATCCCTCGAGTAGCGCGCGACCGAACAGCGGCCAAAGTCAACGGCCGTCGAGGCGGTCAAGGTTCGGAAAGATCGATCTCCTCGTCTCGCGGTTTCACCGCTCGACTAGGCTCGAGGAAGTTTCACTTCCTCACCAGCCGCATACACCGTCGGCTCCCGCAAAATGCCGTCGAGGTGGATCGGCGCGTCGACGTCGCCGCCGATCCCCGCGTCGTCGCCGATTGCGATGTGGACCGTGCCGCCGGCTTTCTCGTCGAGCAGCACCGAGCCGACGAGTTCGGTGACCGCGACGTTCGTCCCGATACCGAGCTCCGCGAGGTTGTAGGCGGCGTCGCCCACGTCTTCGGCGGCCGTCTCGACCGTCTCGCGGATCTCGTCGTCCGAGATGTGCGTGACGAGGCCGTTCTCGACGTCGAAGGTCAGTTTCTGCTCCTCCTCGAGCAGCCCGTGAGGGCGCATCGTGCCGTCGACGACGAACCGGCCGTCGGCGCTCTCGGGGCTGACGAATACCTCGCCTGCAGGGAGATTCGACATCTCTCCTGCGTCGTGAACGATGCCGGTGTCCGAGAGGAACTCGCGGTTCGCGACGTCGAACGTGATGTCGGTGCCCGCCTCCGTCGTCACCCGGACCTCGCTCGCGCCGTCGACCTGCTCGCGAACGTCCGCACAGTGGGCCGCGATCTGCTCGTAATCCGCGTCGAGGCCCGTCGTGAACACCTCCTCGGTGATGCCGGGGAGGGTGGCGACGCGAGCGCCCGCCTCGTTGGCCTCCGAGCGAGCGCGGGTGTGGCTCAGGCTCTTGGTCGTCGGCGCGAGCACCACGTCCGCGTCGGCCATCGCCGCGGCGACGGGTGCTGGTGGTTCGCTCCCGTGGGTCGGCCCCGGCGGGTAGCGGACGATCACGGCGTCGTCCGTGATCTCGCTCGCGACGTCGTAGAGCGCCTGGCCGATCGGTTCGCGCTTGTCGTCGGTAACGATCGCGCACGACTCGTCTTCGGCGAGGTTTAGACACTGTCGAACCGCCGTCTCGGCTGGTCCACGCAGGGATGACATACTCGAGTATGGCGGTAGTGGGCGGATAGGTGTTGCTCTCTGCCGGCGCGCCGTTGGGGGTGTCTTAAGGGCACACGATCGACACTGAAACGAGGTATAGAAACTCCCAAACGAGTAAAAATCAGCAGCGAACGCTCGAAACGATTATCCGCGTCGGTGGTAGACTGGCGGATACATGCTACAGGTCGCCATCAATGGCTACGGCACGATCGGGAAACGCGTCGCGGACGCCGTCCGCGAACAGCCCGATATGGAGGTGCTGGGCGTCGCGAAGACCCGTCCGAACTTCGAAGCCGAAACCGCCATCGAGAAGGGGTACCCGCTGTACGCCGCCATCGAGGATCGCGCCGACCAGTTCGCCGAGGCAGGCCTCGAGATCGCCGGCCCCGTCGACGACCTCGTCGACCGCGCCGACGTCGTCGTCGACGCCACCCCCTCGGGGATCGGCGCCGAGAACAAGGCGCTGTACGAGGAGTACGAGACGCCCGCACTCTACCAGGGCGGCGAGGACGCCGAGGTGGCGGACGTTAGCTTCAACGCCCGCTCGAACTTTTCGGAATCCGTCGACGCGGACCACGTGCGCGTCGTCTCCTGTAACACCACCGGCCTCTCCCGTGTGGTCGCCCCTCTCGAGGAGGCCTACGGGATCGAGAAGGTCCGCGCGACGCTGGTTCGCCGCGGCGGCGACCCCGGCCAGACCTCCCGCGGCCCGATCAACGACATTCTGCCGAACCCGGTGACGGTTCCCTCCCACCACGGCCCCGACGTCAACACCATCTTCCCCGACCTCGAGATCGACACGCTCGGGATGAAGGTGCCGGCGACGCTGATGCACATGCACAGCCTGAACGTCACGCTCGAAGAGGAGGCCGACGCCGACGACGTCCGCGACCTGTTCGCCGACGAGTCGCGGCTGTTCCTGATCCCCGAGACGGCCGCCATCGACGGCAGCGGCAAGCTCAAGGAGTACGCCCACGACGCCGGTCGACCGCGTGGCGACCTCTGGGAGAACTGCATCTGGAAGGAGTCGATCTCGACGGTCGGCCGCGATCTGTATCTGTTCCAGGGCATCCACCAGGAGTCCGACGTCGTCCCCGAGAACGTCGACGCGATCCGCGCGGTCACCGGCGCGGCCGACGCCGAAGACAGCATGGAGACGACCGACGAGACGCTCGGGATCGGGTTCTAAACCCGCGTTCGGCGGCGAGTATGAGAGCCGACAGAAGGTTTTTGCCGTGGCACCGTCTAGGCTCACGTATGCGCCGAGACGACCGCGACGAGCCCTTCGACGACCTGTTTCGCGAGATCGAGCGGATGATGAACGACATGATGCGCGGCGCCGACGTCGACTTCGAGTCGAGCAGCAGCATGGAAACCGGGTTCGGCGCGGACACCCACGTCGATGTCCACGAAACCGACGACGAAGTGCGAGTCGTCGCCGACCTTCCTGGGGTGCCAAAGGAGAACATCGACCTCGAGTGCGACGGAAAAACGCTCACGATCTCCGCCCACAGCGACCACCGCGAGTACGACGAGCGCGTCACGCTTCCCCGTCGCGTGAACGAACACACCGCGAACGCGACCTACAACAACGGGATTCTCGAGGTCGTCTTCGAACCCGCCGAACAGTCCTCGGACATCAGTCTCGAATGACGTGTTTCGAGTTCGCCGGGAGGGCTGACGATCGACTCGACTGATTATCTGGCGGTGCGGGTGCGCGTTCCTGGAGGCGCTGTTCGGCTTCGTCTCGGTCCTCCGGGTAGCCGACGTCGATGCGCCAGCCGTCGAGGCCGATCGCGTCGATGGTGCGCCCCGAGCGGATGAGTAGGTCGATCGCCTCGCTGATCTCGTACTCGCCGCGATTGCTCGGCTGGACGAGATGGCAGGCGTGGAAGATGGCGGGCGTGAACGTGTAGAAGCCGGTCATCACCAGGTTCGACGGCGGCTCCTGTGGCTTCTCGACGACGTCGGTGATCTCGCCGTACTTGTTCGTATCGCAGACGCCGTAGCGCGAGGCTTCCTCCCAGGGCACTTCCTCGACGAGGAACGCGGCGTCCGCCCGATCCTCCTGCTGGCGGCGGACAACGTTGTCTAAGTTCGCCTGGAAGATGTTGTCGCCCAGCATCAGCATGAAGTCGTCGTCGACGTGCTCTTCGGCCGTGAGGAGCGCGTGTGCGAGCCCCTTCTGTTCGCGCTGGTGGCAGTACGTGATCGGGACGCCCTCGTAGCTATCACCGTAGTGGTCGATGACCCGTTCTTTCAGGTAGCCCACGACGACGACGAACTCGTTCGTCCCGAGTTTGAGGAGGCGATCGAAGCAGTGCGTGAGAATCGGCCGACCGTCGACCTCGACCATCCCCTTCGGTTTGTCTTCCGTGAGCGGCCGAAGCCGGGTCCCCTCCCCCCCGGCAAGTACAACAGATCTCATGGCCCTACTGGGCGACCTCCCGTGAAAAAGACGTTTGGATGGTTACGCCCGGTGTGTACGAAGATTCCTCGCTAAACAAGCTGTTGCCCTGATAGTCCACGAGGCGCGAAAGTGTCTTCTCGAAAATAGTGGATGGCGATCGTCGGCTGCGGTCACTCGTGACGGCGAATTCGCTCCCTTCCGCACCCTATTCATCGAATTCATGCACTCATAGTGTCGAACAGCATCGCCATCAACAGACGGTTTCACACTCGAAGAGCAGTTGACGGGACGGGAAAGATCGGGTTTCGAACGGTGAAACTGGCGTCTGTGATGGGTACCGAACGATCTGCGACTGAGAATCCGGCGTACACGCTCGTAGTTCCGCTGGAGCCGTTTCACGCACCCAGTCACGACCACCGCTACGGCACGAGGCTCCACAAGAGCGTCTACGACGACGACGCGTACGGGAATCCATCCGAAGGAAGCGGACGGGCACGCAACCGTTCTCGTATTATCGCAGGAATCGGCGGCGAAGAACCTCGCATACTTCACCCGTAGTTGTTGAACCGCGTGCACGCTCAGGGCGCCGGAAATTCCTCGAGCAGTTCACGAGCGGCCGTTCGAACGGCATCGTCACTTTCCAGGGCCGGCTCCCAACCGAGCGCCGAGAGTTTCTCTATCGACAGCCGCATGTTCGGAACGTCGCCGGTCCAGCCCCGATCACCACCGGTGTACTCGTAGGCAGGATCGACGCCCATCTCGTCCGACACGATGTCCGCGATCCGGGTCACCGACGTCGTCGTTCGCGTTCCGAGATTGAACGACTGGAGCGGCCCGTCGACGCGCTCGACCACCGTCAACAGCGCGTCGATGCAATCGGAGACGTGCAGGTAAGACTTGCGCTGGCGGCCGTCACCGAGGATTTCCAGTCGCTCCGGATCGTCCCTGAGCTTCTCGACGAAGTCGGAAACGACGGCACCTCGAAGTCGCCGCCCAACGACGTTGGCGAACCTGACGTTCCGGATCGAAAACCCGTGGGAGTGGGCGTACGTCGCGAGCAAGCCCTCGTCCGCGAGTTTGCTCGCGCCGTAGACGCTGATCGGCTCGAGCGGCGCGAAGTCCTCGGGCGTTGGTCGGGGCGCCTCGCCGTACACCGTCGAAGAAGACGTGTACACCAGCTCCCTCACTTCCGCGTCGTCCATCGCCTGCAACACGTTCACCGTCATTTCCGTGTTCGTTCGAAACTGGTTGCGAGGATCAGCGGTGTTGACCGCCTTCGACGCCGCGAGGTGATAGACGAGGTCGGTTTCAGGGGATAGCACTCCCTCGAGCGTCTCCGGATCGGTGAGATCGCCGTAGACGAACGTCGCCCCGTTTGGAATACACGGTTCGCGGCCGTTCGACAGGTCGTCGACGACGACGACGTCGTTTCCGCGGGCGAGCAGTCGCTCCACGAGGTGAGAGCCGATGAACCCTGCCCCACCGGTCACGAGGATCCGCTCACTCGACATAGGGATGGTACCAGAAATCGCGTAATAGAGCTTCGTGGCACCTGTACCGAAATATGACGGGTCGTGATGAGTCGGTCAGTGAAGAGACTCTCGTGGACTGAGAGGTCCACGGGAGATACTACTTCCTGTACGACGAATGGACCGTGTGGGCCCGAACCGCCGGTCAGTGAGTGCGACCGTTGCTCAATACCTCCTCTACGTGACGGTCGGTCTGCTCGCACTCAACCTCGTCGTAGACGTTGGATCACGCGTCCCCCTCGGTTGGCTGGCGCTCGTCGTCGCAGGAGCGTTCGCACTAGCCACCGCCCTCGAGCGGTTCGATTCCGAAACCGTTGCCGGAGCGGACGAGCGACCGCCAGCGGTACGACCACCCTCGAGTCGTATGGTCGGAGCGATCCTCCTCGGGCTGTGTATCGCCGGCGGCGTCCTCCGCATGTACGCCCTCGGCGACCAGAGTTTCTGGTTCGACGAGGCGATCTCGGCGAACGCCGCGATCGCGTTGCTCGAGGACGGGCGCCCGACGTTTCCCTCGGGGTACACCTACTGGCGGGCGTTTCCTCACACGCTCGTGGTCGCGGGGTCGATGTCGGTCTTCGGAACCGGCGAGGCGGCCGCACGGTTTCCGTCGGTCGTCTTCGGCGTCGCGACGATCGGCGCGACCTACTGGCTCGGACGCGAGGTCGGCGGGTGGCGCGTCGGACTGCTGGCGGCAGTGCTGGTGACGTTCGCCACGTGGGAGATCGCCTGGAGTCGGCAGGCCCGAATGTACCAGCTGTTTCAGTTGCTCTACATACTCGCGCTCATGTTGCTTCTACAGGTCGAGCGGACAGGGTTCGAAGATTGGCGCCCCGGTGCCGGGCTCGTAATAATCAGCATCATAGCCATGCTGACACATCAGGTTGGCTATATTCTACTCCCGATAGCCGTTGTGTACCTCGGTGCGGTGAGTATTGAGAAGGGGTATCTCTCTAGACAAACCATAGGCGATCTCTTTATAGGCGCTGTCGTCCTCGCTTTGTTCTTCGAACTAATCGGACGAGGATTCTCGAATGTGATCGAGGTAGTCGTAACGACCGAGGCGGCTTACTGGGACGCCTACGCCGCGTGGCTTGCTGACGAATTCCACGCGTTCTTCTACCTCGGTGTGATCGGCGCCGCGTTACCGTTCTACCGCGGTAGGTATCGGAAAGGGGGGCTACTCATCCTTGCGGTCGTTCCAGCAGTCCTGGTGCTCAGCTTTCGGACACAGCTATTCGCTACTCGGTATCTCTACTTCGGACTTCCAGTGTTGTTCGTGTGGGCGGGGCTGACGATCGAATTCGTTGCTTCGCACCCGATGGATCGGGGGCAGTCAGTCAGTCGACTGCGGACCGTGGAACGGGCCGTCAAAGACCGAATCAGTCCGTCGCCGGGACGCGGAATAGCCGTTTCGCTCGCCACGATCAGCCTGGTGGCCATCCTAGCGCTTGGCGGCGGGTTCACGGTCGTACCGCAGTCGACGTACGAACTCGGTGCGAACGCACCCCAGCCAGATTTTGAGGGAGCCTACCAGCACGTCGAAGAGAATCGAGAATCCGAAGACGTGATCGTCGCCGGGTGGCCAGCACCCGGCCATTACTACGCAGGCGAGGTTGACTACTGGCTTTCCCACGGCTACGTAGGAATCGGCGGCGGAGACACTGTCAACGGTTTCGACCGGTACACCGGTGCAGAGGCAATTCAGGGAGCCGAAGAACTCGAGGCGGTAATGGAAGAACACGAACGCGGATGGATCGTTGTCGACGACATCGCGTTGGCGAGACAGGACGGTGAGACTCACGCCGTTGTTCAAGAGGGTCAATTAGAGTATGAGAATGGGGGGATACTCGTCTACTCGTGGAATCGCTCCGAAAACGGTAACTCCCTTCCAATATCCGCCCGTGTTGACTAGTGGACGTAGCAATGCAGGAGATGTCAACTGTGGCAGAAGATCGCATCCCAGCGATGCGCACAGATACGCGATCCCATTAGATAGTGAGATGGTGGGAAAGTTATCAAACCCATTTGCATTTACGTTTATCATGGTGTCAGTGGGCTTCATTCGCCCACCACCAGTTTACGGCCATAATCGGAAAGGCATACGACAGCCCAGTTCACTATCCCAGCCAACCGAGACAGATAAGCGATATCGATAGAGACTTCCATCTAATCAATCTACCTCATGTATATGTGTCTAATATATTATAAGTTGTGGCTCAAAGCGGGGGAGAATGAGGGTATGCACCCAGCTAATAACTGAAGAAAGAGCGCCAGATCACAAATTCTCGTTCTGGAATACGGAGACGTGGCTTTGGGAGGCGGTTTCTTGAAAACCAGTTTCGTTTAGTCGCTCACGAAGCTTTCCGTCTTCGGATCTTTTTTCGTGGAATTCAATAATGAGGGTTTTGCACCTAGTCGATAAGATGTCAATTTCGTTCATTATCAGGTCCCGTTCTGCGCCTTCGATATCACATACTAATTGGAACGACTCGAAATCATACTTCTCGACTAGCTCAGCAAGTGAAACCGTCGAAACGTGAGCTACGTCTCCAGTTTCATCCACAAATTCAGTAGTCGATTCCCAAAAGTCGTCGTGAAGATCTACCTTAACCACATCAGTTCTAGTCGAATAGGCTTGGTTTATAATGTCGAACTCACAATCATTTTCCTGTTTTGTGACGTTGAGGGTGGGAATCAATTGAGAGTTGGCTTCAACGCAGATCACCTCTGCGGTTGGATCTGTGTGTTGATGAATAACAGCAGAAATATATCCTATACCACCTCCCAATTCAATTACGGGGACAGAGCTCTCAAGATTAGGTATAAATTCTGTTTCCTCTATCTCATAATATCCATGAATGATGGCATCCCGAACGGTCTCCGAGATAACAGCGGATGAAAGATCTATCTTCACGCCGTTGTACAGAACGGTGTGGTCGTTCAGAATGGTTACTTTAAATTTATGGTAGTGATCTGGCCATCGGTTTCTGAAGTAGGTGGGGCCATTTGCGGCGAGCAACCTAACTTCCCCTACGAGTTTATTTAGCATGATAGTATTAGAACCATTGGGATAGCAATAAACCCCTAACAATATTCCAGCTGGTCAACCTGGCAGTGGACTACTGGCGTTCCCATTTGATGAGGGCGGCATTAGCTGGTCGGAGCAACCGGTTATTAATCGCGAACAGAGAGGGTGTCGAACCTGGGACACGTTGACAGGCGGGTTCTAAGTTTCCATACGAGGTGGTAGTGTCTGATGTCACCGGCGCGTGAAAATTGGAATTCCTGCAGTCTGTCTACCTCGACGGAAGGGGCTAGGGTCGGATCACTCGTTCCAGATAGCGGTGCTGGCGACCCGACGTGGGTCATTGGAGCCGTCCTCGTTCTTCTCGTTGCAGCCACCATACACGTGACCGGTTCTCACCTTAGAACAAGGGTGGGCGATGGTGACACATCCTTGACTGCAGTCGCTCTCAGCCAGCGGGTGAGGGACATCGCTTCATCGGTTCGCAAATACCTCCCCACCCCTAGTGTCGCGGATGCTCGAACGAGGGTGAAACACGGCGAGTCCTTGCCAATCAATTTGTACGGATACGCGGCGATAATACTCGTTATAGTGGCCGTCGGTCTTTTCCTCCGTCTTCGGAATCTCGGCTCATTGCCGTTCTGGATTGACGAAGTGTTCCACGCATGGGCCGCGCGCAACTTCCTCGAAGGAAACGGCTTCGCCCTCCCCGAAGCGCCGTATACTCGCGCATGGCTCACAACAAGTCTCCCGGTCGCGGTCTCGTTTTCCCTGTTCGGCTACACGGAGTTCGCCGCGCGGCTTCCCTCCGTGCTGATCGGAACCGCGACGATCATCGTCGCCTACTTTTTGGGGCGGGAGTTCGTTAGCAGGGAGATCGGCCTGTTGCTCGCAGTGTTCGTCGCCATTGACCCCCTGTCGGTCGTGTGGGCCCGCGAGGTTCGGATGTACGCCCACCTCCAGTTGCTCTATCTGTTGTCGATCCTTCTAGTCGGCCGGTGGTATCGGTCCGGCTTCGAGTTCCGAGCGAGACACATCGTTCCGATTAGCGTGGTTCTCGGCGTAGGATACGAGACGCACACGATTTACCTGTCATTCGGCCTCGTGCTCTGGCTCTTCTTCGCGATGCTCCTCGTCGCCGCCGCGCCGACCATCCGCCGGACGCTCGTCTCCGGCGCGCCGCTCGACGCCAGAACGAAACGAGTCGCTCTTCTCACCGCCGCGATTTCCGTGCTCGGTGTCGTGATGGTGTTGCGACGTGGCGTTCCCGCGGAGCTCGTGTTGCAGAGTGGGTTCGCGGACGACTACGTCACGCTTCTTCGAGAGAGCTACTCCCCGCTGTTCTGGCTCTTCGTCCCCGGACTGTACTACGTGCTCTCAAGGGGGCAGAAATCGTACGTGCTCGTCCTCTCGTTTCTGGTCCCGTTCGCGCTCGTCGGTTTCTCGGATGTCTATCCTCACCCCCGATACGTCCTCCACCTCCTCCCCGTGTTCGCCCTGATCGCGCTCGCTACGTTCGCGCTGCTGTACGAAATCGCGATGTGGGTGCTCTCGATGAACTTGGACAGGTGGGTCGCACGTGCCAACTCCGAACGGGTACACTCGGTTCCGTGGGTGGCGTCCGACTGGCGGCCCCACGCGCGAACGGGGGTCCTGATCGTTCTCGTCATTCTCGCGGCGAGTACGATGTGGATCACCGTTCCGCCCGCCCAGGTGGTCGGGATGACGAACGACGACATCCAATCACACACCTACCCCCGCGCTAACCACCACGCCGCAGCGGAGTGGTTTGACGAACACGGCTCCGAATCCCACGCTATCGTCTCGATGCGTCCAGAAGTCACGATGTGGTACGCTGGCGACGCCGACTACTTCTTCAGACAACACAAGCTCGAGTGGACGGTCGACACGGGTGACGCGACGATGCACCAACGAACAGGAACGGTCTACCTAGAGGACATCGACGACATCGAGGCGATGTTCGAAGCGGAACCGAGGGGATGGGTAGAGGCCTCCGGCCGGTTCTACCAGTCTTTGTTCGTGGACCCGGAGGCCACTCAGTACGTCCAGGACAATACGGTCCAGTATGGCGACGAAACGAGCGGGATGGACATCTACTATTGGGGACCGGATGCGATTTCGCCCGGGTTCGCTTACGAGAGTTGGAATCGAGATGTCGAATCTGCTACAGGGAACGTCCGAATCATCACGGACGAACACGACAACCACCAGCTCGCCCTCGGTCGCTTGAGCGAGTCCGAGGCCACGACCACCGCTTTCGGCGAAAACACTGGCGAGACGACCGGAGAGGTGACGTATTCGCTCTCACTATCCTCGGACCATCCGACTGAGATGGCAATCTCGGCGTTTGGAGACAGCGACCGGTATACGACGGTCGCGGTTTCGACGGATGGCTCGGAATGGACCGAGATCTACAGCGCTGAGGACGGGTGGGACGAACGCACTGTCGAACTACCACAATCGCTGGCTGGCGAGGACGTGTACCTCCGTATTTCAGGTGGCACACCGAACGGTGGCAACGGTGGACTCGTTCAGTCCTTCGAGGTATATCCCGTCTTCGGAACTGATCTCGAGGAAAACGGATCGACGACTGTCATGCACGAGGATTCACGGGAGATCGGGACCAGTGGTTTAAAATCATTCCCGCAGTCCAGCGGGTAACCGAATTCAGTCTATCCAGAGCGCCTTCCGTCGGTAGGTACTACACCTGACTGCGGGAAAATATAAGACACTGGAACACTAGCATTTGATAAGAGATTGTGTATCAGCGCCATCTCACCGGGGATGGGGTTCGGTGAGCCTGCTTTTTTGCCTACCCCTCCGGCTATTTACCGGCAGCGGTCGTAGTGCGACGATTGGAGTACTCATGAGTACGATACGAGAGCGAGCGGATACGTCGGAGGGAGGAAATAGCCCGCCGGACGTGGCCGTTGGCGTCAAAGTTTTCACCCGTACCGAGCGGTTGGAAGAACTGCTGGCGTCAGTCCCTCAAGGGAAGGTCTCGACAGTGTACATCGCCGACGACGGATCAGAGAAACACAAGCAGGGACGTCGTGAACGAATTTACGATCGGGACTTCCCGTTTTCGCTGCAAGTATTGGACCTCGAGTACGACACGGGAGTCGGGTTCGGGAGAAACGCGATCGTTGAGGCGCTCTCGGAGGAATACCTGTTGATGCTCGACTCGGACGTTCGCGTTCCGAGCAATGTCTCTATCCTGTCCGAACTCCTTGAAGCTCGACCAGACCTCGGCGGGGTCTCCGGAAGTATGATCGAACCAGAACTGAACAGGGTTTTCCTGATGGGAGCTGACTTCGACGACGCGGGAAGAACGTTGGTGATCTCGCCGTTTCTCACCGAAAAGGAGGTGGAGTACGCCGCCGGATACCCGTTCATCCGCTTCGATTTCCTCTCGAACGTGGCGTTGTTTCGACGCGACTGTTTGCGCGAATACGCCTGGGACCCGGAACTCGTCCTCGGAGGCGAGCATGGCGATTTCTACGTCGGCCACTGGAAGCGAACCGACTGGTCGTTCGCCGCCTGTCCCCGAGTACTGTTCGAACACTTTCCGGGAGGGGACGAGGAGTACCAGTCTCACCGCCAGGACGAGCGGAAACTGCTACAGTATGAAAAGAACTTCCTGGAAAAGTGGGGTTACGAGGAGATGAAGGTAGACAGCTATAATTGGTACAAAGGCGGCGTGAACCCGAACACGCCGCCACTATTCGATAAAGCCAGACGTGTCTACGCCGAGGACGGTGCGGTTCCGCTGGCAGTACGATCGATGAGAGCCGTTGTAAACCGTCTCGACCGTCGATGAGTCTCAATCGTCTCATCACGGAAGCGTCGGCTCGCGTTAACAGGTTCACCGGCCTCTTCGAAACCGGTCCGAATAACCAGAACGTGGTAGTTGCCTATCATTCGGTCGGTGAGCCAGAGTATTATGGAAACGTCTCTATCGACCGACTCAGACAGGATCTCAAATTTCTCGAGGAGCATTTTCGAGTAGTGGACCTGCCGGACGTGCTCGAACCTGGTGACGAGAGGCGGGTTGCGCTTACGTTCGACGACGGCTATAGGAACTTCTACGAGTGCGTTCTTCCTGTCCTTCGGGAGTTCGACGTTGAGGCGACCGTCTTCGTCCTGACGAGGCCACTCGAGCGCAACGACGAGCCAAGAGGGTCCCAGGGAGTCGTCGACGAGTTCCCCGAGGAGTCCCTCATGACTGAGGGGCAGATCGAACGGCTCGTCAAGTGCGAACGAGTCCACGTCGGCAATCACACGTCTTCTCATCCGAACCTCTCCACTATCGACGACGACGCAGCGCGTCAGCGGGAGATCGTCTGCGCAAAGGAGGCCCTCGAGTATAGATTCGGTGCGTCAATCAACCGGTTTTGTTATCCGTTCGGCGAGTATGACGAGGCCACGCGCGAGGTTGTCGAACGATCACACGAACTCGCGGTCACGACCGACGAGCGAACCGTTATGGCGAACACCGATCCGTATCAAATTCCCCGTTTCTTCGGTGACGGTCCCGACCGAGAGATTCACCGGGTACTTTCCGACTTTCGATAACCCGACGGGTCCACCCGAAGCTGCACCGCTCGTCGATTACGTCCGCTGACCTCGGAAGTAGACGCCCCCGTCCTCACCGTACGACCAGTTCCAGAGCGGTTCGACGTTGAACCCGTGGCCCTCAAGCCAGTCGTAGACCGAAGACACCGATTCGTTCGCCGCGTACGCATTGCAGTAGACGATCTCACAGGAGGGCCGGGAAATAGTTCCGTTCAGTCCGTGGAGAACACCCATCTCGCCGCCCTGGACGTCGATTTTTATGACGGTCGGAACGGGAGCGCCGTGCTCGAGCAGTTGATCGCCGGTGATCCCCGCGACCGAAATCGTCTCGATCGAGTCGTCCGACTTCCCCCAGTACGCTCCCGCGGTGTGTCTATCGAATCCGGTCGTCTTCGAGAGCGACAGTTCTCTCGGCGTATCCAGCAACGCACACTGGTAGGTGTCTGCCGCGAGATCGTTTCGCTCGAGATTTGTTTCGATACGAACGACGTTGGCCGGAGAGGGTTCCACGCTGACGACTGACTCGCAGCGTGTGGCCGCAAAGCAGGTGTAAATCCCGATATTCGCGCCGACATCCCAGAACACGTCGTCAGCAGAGAGCTGCTCGACGATATTCGGTAAGACGGGGAACGACGGGTCTCGCTCGGGGAACTTCTGAAACATCTTGTACTCGCATCTATTTTCGATTCGAAACTGTAGCGAGATCTCGTTGACGGTAATCGTCTGTTCGGAGGGGACCAACGCAGAGGTGGCATCGCGATAGATCGGCTTGACCACCGAATCGATTCCCGTGCGCTGGGCGACGCTCCAGACCCGACTATTGGCGATCGCCTGAGCCGTCTCCTCACCGATCCGAAGGAGGAATCCGCTCACGCTCATTAGGGTACTCCACCACGACACTGTGGATAAAACTCTAGCAGGGACAGGAAACTCTAGCAGGGACAGGTCAGTACGGACCGCGCCCTCCCTATCCAGTAGTTCTCCACGCACGAGTACTTTTAGCAAAACCAGTTCCCCGAGCGCAAAAGTAAATGAAAACGTCTTTAGATCGTCAGTCTTCCCTATAGTCGCTGAATATAACTCCTGATGACTTCACTTTCAATTAGCCTTCCCAGTTACAGATGCCGCCTGGTTAGCTGCTTCGGACGAATACCGACCCTTCAGCGGCTGTCACACCATCTGGGGAAAACAAGACACTTGCCCATTAAGACACATGTTCTGAAATAGTCAAATTTCACTACTCGCCGGTCGAATTTATTAATGTAATCCAAATGTCACTTCAGCCGCTGATTTCGACAACCATTCACCGTTTTCTCGTCTTGCGGTTTCCCTCATTTAGACAGTACTCTTATGAGAGGGGGTGCGATTCGTGTTCAGTGGCGAACACCAATAGTTCGTTTCCATTCCGCTGGAACAATGTCCTCCAGATCGGGATGATAGAGGTGTCGAACCGTCCTCTCGTTCAGCGATCCCGGCGATGAAGACCACCTGACATCGTCCCGCACTGCCTGCCAGTCGGCGTGTCTGACCCGGACCGTTATTGGTACCGCCTCGACGCCGACGATTTTAGCGATCGCGAGTCGGTGGAATCCAGCACCCTTTTTGGCCAACGACCCGTCTCTGAACACGTTGACGCCGATCTCCTCCAGCAGGGGGTGTGGTGCATCGGTCGTCGATTCGCGGGCGCGCTTCGGTTCCTCCCGGAGGTGCTCTCGCTGTGACTTGTATCCGTTCTCACGTATCCTGTGATACAGTTCGTCGATCCCTTCGCAGTACGCCTCGAGTTCGGCCGCGGTAGTACACCGCCAGTACGGTTGACCCGTCTCGAGCGCGTGGCGGTACGTTCGATACAGTTCGGTGTTCGACCACTCAACGCCGCCGACGTATCGACGTTCGAGGGAGCGATAGAGCATGTGCTCCTCGAATCGGCACGCTGGGGTATCCCAGTCGCCGTCGGCGACCAGTCCGAATGCTTTCGGGCCGGGGCCCTGGTAGTACTCGATGGTGTCCGGGTCGACCCACACAGGCCGAACGGGGTTCGCATCGCTCGTCTCGGGGCGAAGCCGCGACCGGGCCTCGAACCAGGCGGTAACGAGACGAGGGGGTGCCCGCTGGACGCCGTTCCGAAAAAGGAGTTGGTGTCGCACGTAGATGGCTGACTCCGAAACGAGCCTTTCCGCACCCTCGTCCGTGAGAACGTCGTACGCTCGGTGAACGAGACTCATGTGGGCGGCTCCGTTGAAACCGACTCGGTGAACGCGATTCCCCAAGTCCGACCCGCCGCGAGCACCTGTGGTAGGTCGGACGCCTCCAGCCGAACTGCGGAGTCAAAGCCGAACCCCCAGAACCGATTCGTCTCGAGGCGTCTCATACGCACCGTAACCGTTCTGGTATAACGTCCTCCATGTCCGGATGGTCGAGGTGTGCCCTCGCCGCCGGGCGTAGCTCCTCGAACGAGTCCTCGCGTTCGATCTCGTTTCTGAGCGCCTGCCACTCGGGGTGTCGAACGAAGACCCGCACCGGGATTCGATCGACCCCGAGCAGTTTCGACACTGACAACCGGTGGCGTCCGCGTTCGAATACGATCTCGCCGTTTCGTCCGATGTTCACCAGCACCTCGTCGAACTCAGGCGTACCGTACGATCGCGTGATCCGCTCGTCGGTCGATTGCAGTTCCCGCTGCGTTTTGTACCCCTCTGAGCCGATCGTTTCGTACAGATACTGGAGACTCCACCGACGGTCCTCGAGTTCCCGCGCTGCGTCGTGCTCGTCGTATCCCCGGTTTTCGACCAGTAGGGTACGGTTGAACTCGTAGTGGCTCGTCTCCGTCCACGGGACATCCCTCTCGAGGTACTCCCTCGCGGCGACGAACAACCCATACGTCTCGAGCGAGCCGAGCAGCGGCGTCGAGCGGTCGGTACAGGTGTGCCGTCTCGCAAAATCCCTCACAGGGACATCGCTCACCGTCCGATCCCACTCGCCCCCGAGAACGTGTGAGCCGCGTCTCGAGTAGCGGGTTCCGAAGTACGGAACCACCATGTGTTCGATGTCGGCCGGGTCGACGTATCGGAGGCGATACGACTCCGGTGCGGCGGAACCGTACACCAATCGCTGTTTTGCCGCCCGCGTCGTGGCTTCCAGGCGCCCAGTCGCCTCGGCGACGCGACTGTGGGTCGCGGTCGAAAGCGAGCGGGCTACCGAACCGACATCCGCTCGCACCGACCACGTTGGTATCCGGTCGGGCGGATCGATCACGCCCATGTCACTGGGTTATCAACAGCAGCAGAGAAATAAAGCTTTCATCCACCATGATCACCGTGACCGTGTGACCTGGCTTTTCGAGAACAACGAGGGCGGCCGGAACGCACAGGACCACGAGAGAGCGGTACCGTGACAGCTATAAGTAGCCGTTCGATGGAGGTGCCATCGCGACAGCGAGATACAAGGGTAGGACGTCTCGAGCGTTACCGACGTCGTGTCGGACGACGGGGCGTCGTTCGAGTCACACCGATCGCACCGGCTACAATGTTCCACACGACCCAACCGGCGCGGACTGTCCGTTCGTACGCTTCGAGCCTCCTCTCGAAGGTGAAAACTATCGGCTGGATCTACCGTCGTGAGTGGGGTTACGAGGCGCCGGTTGAACCACTCGGATTGATCGAGGTCGATCCGACGGCTATCGACGAGCACGTCACCAACGCCAGCCTCATGACCGCACTCATCGAGTTCCCGGGTGCGGTCGTACCGGGAGAGTGGGATACCGAGCGCATCCAGATCGAGGATCACCCGTACCACGACGCGTTTGTCGCACACTTCGAGAACGGCGTCCCCTGGACGGATACCGAGTTCTTTCGGTCGATGGCCGACCGCATCGACCGAACCGAGGGAAAACAGGCGGTCTGGCACGATTGTACGACCGTTTCTGACCTGCGGGACCGCGGTCAAGAAATTGACGCGCTCTACGAGTCGATACGACGGAACGGCTACCGCAGCCAGCGGAGCCTACTCGAGGAACTGAACGCGCCCCTCGGCACGCCGTCTCCCCATGGGCCACCCGAGTTCGGAGAGATGCTCGTCGCCATCTCGCGGGACGGTGACGTCCTGTTTGTCGACGGCGCACATCGGCTGTTTCTCACCCGTATTCTCGGCTTCGAGTCGGTGCCAGTGTGCGTGCTCGTCCGCCACCAGGAGTGGCAGGCGAAGCGAGATGCGATCTACACCGGTTCGATCGAATTCAGCACCGACAGCGTGACTGAGGCCGTCCACCCGGATATCCACGCTCTCCTGGACTGAAAGCGGCGAAACGACGGACCGATCGGCACGACCAGAAGCTGTAAGGCCAACCACTAACTGATTCGTCGGTGCAACAGTGATATGGACCCAGATTCTTTGCGTAATAAATACACAGGTTCAAGAGCCAAGGATTACGAAAATAAAAGAGCAGAGTATCCAAAGTGGCGGCGGGAACAACGGGCGGTAGCAGACCAACTCCGCCAACTCACCGCCGACCAGGATGTCGACGCGGTCCTCGACATCCCCGTCGGAACTGGCCGCTTTTTCGAGATTTACGAGGAGTTGGGTCTCGACGTGGTAGGAATCGACGTGTCGGCAGACATGCTCGAAGAAGCGCGGAAGAACGCGATCGGCCACGAAGGGGTCGAACTTGAGCAGGGCGATATCTTCGAACTCGACTGCCATGAGTTTCGTCCCGACGTGGTCGTCTGTTTCAGGTTTGCGAACTGGATCGACTTCGACGACCTGACGAGAGCCGTCGAAAACCTCTCGCAGACGGGAACGAAGTACATCATTCTGCGAAACAGGACGCCGCCACACTCACGCGGGCGGAAAACACCGGTCGACAGGATTGGTGCGGCCGGAAACGGTGTCACCCACCTGGTGCGGAGAGCAGTGTCGATTTTGCGAACCGAAGGGCCGGTCGAACTCGGACGCGCAATACAGTCACGAGTTCGAACCGAAATCGACAGAAAACGATCTCCAAGGGGGTCGCCGCTTACGAGCCACGACGAATCCGAACTGCGTAGGATGTTGGGAGAGTTCGGGTTCGAAATGGACCAGAAACGCCTTATCGACGCGTCAAACACGCGAGACGTGTACAGCTACGTGTTCGCCCGCTCCGACCAGTAGTGGACCGCGCCCCCACTCGAATATTGGCGAAGCGATGACGACAATGGCACGTATGTATCCCAAACCGTGATATCCGAAGACGGCGTATAAAGAAAGATATGCGGCAACGAGGGGACGAAGGTCTACGGACACATAGTCTGCCGGAAACGGGCGGCATGTTCAAGAGAGCGTGGTCGGCGGCGGCCAGAACGCGAAACCAACTACCGCTGCTGTCCACGTACCACGGGGTCCTGCGGGCCGCCGATCCGGTCCCCCCACTGCTCGTCAGTCGGTTCGTCGATCAGGTATCGGTCCTCGACCGTGATGGGCTCGCATCGTACGCCGAGTGTGATCCCGCCCACGACATCTGGCGCTTCTCAGCGGCCGAGCGCAACGAGTTCGATTCCGCCATTGGAAGCGATCCGCTTCCGCCGGGACTCGCGGCCATCGAACGGCGCCGGGAGCTCGCACAGCCGTTCGTGTGTGCGATTCGCGATGCGACCCTTGCCTGTCCGACGGCGATCGGATTCACCCCCGATCGGGATGTGATCCTCGAGACGACGCTCTCCCGACGGGACGTACTCGAGCAGGATCTACTGGAGAAACCACAGGCGATGGTGCGCGGGGTCCAACACGCCACGATCGGAGGAGACACCGGTCACGACGAGTACATCGACGTTGCCTGCTCGCTGGTCTCACGGTACGCGAGGGGGTACTACCACTGGCTGCACTCGTTGACCCAGCTCGAGGGACTCGAGGTGTTCGCCGCAGAAACTGGGATCCAACCCGACGTGCTTATTCCGCAGAACCCGCCGGAGTGGTTGCGCGAGTCCCTCGAACTGCTGGGATACGGGCCGGATCGACTCGTTGAGTGGACCGGCGCCCAGACGAAGGTGGGGACGCTGGTCGTCCCCTCCGTTCGCCGCCGGGAGTACACGGTACCCTACCACCGGTATCGGCACTCGCTGGACGCCTCGTACAAGGATACGTCCGCTCGAGCCTGCGAATGGCTCAGAGAACGGGCAATCGCCAACGCCGGGATGCCGGAGACTGTCGCGGACTCCCCGTACGTTCTTGTCTCCCGACGCGACGCTGACGAGCGACGGATCCGTAACCTCGAGGAAGTCGAATCGATGTTGGCTCCGAAAGGGTTTCGGACCTACGTCCTGAGCGAGTTGTCCGTCCGCGAGCAAGTACAGCTCTTTTCGAACGCCGAGATCGTCGTCGCTCCACACGGTGCCGGCCTCGTCAATATGCTGTACGCCGACGATTGCGCCGTCATCGAACTGTTCTCGTGGGCGAAACCGACGTTCGCAATGCTGGCTAACAATCTTGGGTTCGAGTACGGATACCTGCTCTGCGAGGACGCCGACGGCGACCTCCTCGTCGATCCGGATCGGTTGGAGCGGGTTCTCGAAGCCGTCGTGTTGAGCAGGAAAGTCTAGAGTCGACCACTCAATGAGGTCGCGATAAAAACGGGGAAAGGGCGCTCACCGTGTTAGCTTCAAGTCGGAGTTTGTCGTAGGGATGGAGACGATTCGATGAACGACGGTGATCTATCGGTCCGGGAGAAACTTCGGGCGCTGTGGCGGGTGATCGCATTCAGACCAGCGATGATCGGAGTGGTCGTTACGCTGAGCGTCTTCGCTGCCTTGCTCGAGGGGGTTGGCATCAGCTTCATCCTTCCGATCATCGAGGTCATTCAGTCGCCAGGCGACCCCACTGCGGAGGGCGGGATCGTCAGCGGCTTCGCCCGAGTGTACGACGCCTTCGGGGTCCCGTTCTCACTCGGGTTCATTATCCTCGGCGTCAGTTTCGTGATGCTGGTTCGGTACACCGTGAGTTTCCTCGTCGCGTGGCTGGTGGTCTCGTTCAAGACCCACTACCTCCGCCACCTACAGACGCAAGCGCTCGAGTGCTCGCTCAACGCACAGGTTGCGTACTTCGACGAGCACGGTTCCGACGACGTTCTCAACGCGATCGTCACTCAGGCGGAGTACGCCGCACGCGTGCTGGGCGATTTCCTCCAACTGTTCGAAAAGGTCGTTCTCTCGATCGTCTACCTGGCGATCGCGATCTACCTCGCACCCGTCCTCACGCTTCTCTCGGTGATCTTTCTGGGGGGGCTCACCTACCTCGTTCGAAACGTCGTCGAACCTGGGTACGAGATCGGTGACCGAGTAGCCGACGCAAACGAGCGCATTCAGCGCTCGGTGCAGGCCGCCACACAGGGGATTCGTGATATCAAGCTGTACACCAGATCAGACGACGTCTTCGAGGGGTTCTCCCGGGCGATCCATCAGTTCACAGACGCCCGGATCAAGCTGGGTCGAAACGAGGCCGCGATCAGCAACTTCTACAATTTATCGGCGGCGCTCGTTGTGTTCGGACTGATCTACGTCGCCCTGCAATTTACCGGACTCACAATCGCCGAACTCGGAGTGTTCCTCTTTGTGATGTTCAAACTCGCGCCACTTGCGAGCACCATCAACTATCAGTTCTATAAGTTCGAGGGGGCGCTACCGCATCTCGTTCGAACCCAGCAGTTCATCCGCGAACTCGAAAACCAGATAGAGCCCAATCCGGGCGACAAGCGGCCGCCGTCTCCGGTGACTCCGATTACCTTCGAAGACGTTTCGTTCCGGTACGGATCCAATCGTGACGAGACGGTGCTTCGAAATATCTCCTTCACCCTCGGGCAAAACGAGTTCGTCGCGTTCGTCGGTCAGTCCGGTGCAGGCAAGTCAACGATCGTCTCGCTCCTGGCCAGACTGTACAGACCCGACGACGGCGAGATCAAGGCCGACGGTGTGCCGATCGACGAACTCGATCTCGAGTCCTGGCGTGAACGGATCGCCGTCGTTCGGCAAAACCCGTTCATCTTCAATGACACCCTGCGCCAGAACATCAGGGTCGGTAACGAGGAAGCAAGCGAGCGGGCGTTCCATCGCGCCTGCGAAATCGCACAGATAACCGAGTTCGTCGACGACCTCCCTGATGGGTATGACACACACCTCGGAGACGACGGCGTTCGCCTCTCGGGGGGGCAGCGCCAGCGGGTCGCCCTGGCGCGGGCGCTGATCAAGGACGCGGACATCCTCGTCTTGGACGAGGCGACGAGCGATCTTGATACGCATATCGAACGGGAGGTGCAGCGGGGAATCGAGTCAATGGATCGAGAGTACGCGATCATCGCGATCGCTCACCGGCTCTCGACGGTCGTTAACGCCGACCGAATCTACACCCTTCAGGACGGCCGAGTCGTCGAAACCGGACCGCACGAGGAGCTCATCGATAACGACGGTACGTATGCACGACTGTACTCGACGCAGTGATCGGGATGTGTCAGACGCATCGGTGGCTGGAGGTACCGCTCGCGTTTTTGATGGTCTCTCGACCCCGTGCGCTTCGGTTTCGAGGCCACTGGGAGTTGATGAGCATACGGGGTGTGAAAGACGTATGATGTCGACACCGCGACAGAGTACCAGAAGAATGCCGAGCGCGCGCGGGGTCGTGGACGGCCGATGAGGATCCTCCTACTGAATTACGAGTATCCACCGCTGGGAGGCGGTGGCGGCGTGGCGGCGAAGACGATTGCCGAGGGATTCGTTGACTTGGGCCACAAGGTAGATTACGTTACCACCTGGTATCCCGGTCTGGATCGACGAGAACTCGTAAACGGTGTTCGGATCCATCGGATTCGTGTGGCACGTCGAACGAGTACGGAGACGGCATCGCTCTCCTCGCTGCTCAGCTATCCGCTCGCGGCGTTCCCCCGCTGTCTCGCATTGGGCCGGGAGTACGACTACGACCTCGTCAACACGCATTTTGCCGTCCCATCGGGGCCGCTAGGGGTCGCCGTTTCGAGACGTATCGGTGCCGAACACGTGGTTTCGATTCACGGTGGGGACGTCTACGATCCCACGAAAGCACTCTCCCCACATCGTCGCTGGATCCTACGTCGTGCGGTCGAGTACGTACTCGGGAACGCCGATCGAATCATCGTCCAGTCGAACGACATGCGACGGAATGTCAACCGGTACTACGATATCGGTCAAAATGTTGACGTGGTACCGCTTCCGTACGAGCCCACCGAGTTCACGCCGGTGTCTCGAGCGCGTCTCGGATTGGACCCGACGGCGTCCTACGTCATCTCGATCGGGCGACTCGTAGAGCGCAAGGGATACGATCGGCTGATCGCAGCAATCGCGGCGATTGACGACGTCAACGCGATCATCGTGGGGGAAGGGCCACGCCGGAGCAAACTTGAGGCGCTCGCGCGGAAACTGGGAGTCGAAGATCGCGTTCGGTTCACCGGATACGTAGACGAGGAAACCAAGTTCAGATACCTTGATTGTTCCGACGCGTACGTACTGAGCTCCCGATACGAGCCGTTCGGGGTGGTCGTTCAGGAGGCGCTCCAAGTGGGTCTCCCGATCGTCGCGACCGATCGCGGCGGCCACGTCGATCTCGTCGACGACGGGACGAATGGGGTCATCGTCTCAGACGATTCCCCGACCGCGTTAGGCGACGCCATCACCCGGGTGCTGGCGGGCGACGTTCGGGCAATGTCGCGGCGCAACCGCCGGAAAGTCGCCGATTTCGAGCCGGAAACCATCTGTATGGAGATGTTGTCCGCGGTCGAAAGCGACAGGTGACGACGTTCACGCGAGAACGCCAAGGGACCGTCGACCGATCGGTTTGTCGCCCCCAGACTCATTAGCGATTCCGTGGTGAGATCACTGAAATGGATATCCGCCAGACTACGTCGTCGCTCCTGCGCGATGCGGCCGCGGCCGCCTACCGCGGCCCCATCAGGTTCGTTTCCGAGCACGTCGGCGTTCACGACCGCCTCAAGCTGGCGTACGGCCGCTTCCAAGCGCAATTGTCGGGACCGACTGTTTTCCGGACCGTCGCGGGCGTCACGACCGAGTATCGACTCGAGACGGCTGCCGAGTACTACCGCCTCAGCTGGGGCACCGACGAACGACGGGTGCTGACGGACGTCCTCCGATCGATCGACCCCTCGGACGTCTTCCTCGACGTCGGCGCGAACGTGGGCACCTACACCTGCCCGGTCGCTGCCGTCGTCGACGAGGGAGCGGTGGTTGCCGTCGAACCCCACCCCGTGAACGTCGCTCGGTTGCGGGAGAACCTGCGGGCGAACAAACGGACTGCCGCCGTTCTCGAGCTCGCGCTGTCCGCGACGGGCGGTGAACTCGAGCTGATGACCGACGCGAACGAGCCGGGAGCCGGTGAACACGCAATTGGCTCCGGCGAACGAACCATCACCGTCGAAACGATCCGTGGGGACGACCTCATCGGTTTGAGAGACGTTCCGGAACCGACCGTACTGAAAGTCGACGTCGAAGGTGCCGAAGGGTGGGTTCTCGAGGGACTCGGTCGAACGCTCAAGGCCGACCGGTGCCGGCTCGTGTACGTCGAGATCCACCGCGAGAGGGTTGGATGTTACGGATATACCCCCGATGACGTGATCGAAATCCTGCACTCAGCAGGGTTCGATATCGAGACTATTCACGACCGCGGGCCCGAGTTTTTCGTGAAGGGGACGAAGTAGCGGGAACAGACGAGTGAACCCCGACGACGCAGCCCACGGTGTCCGCAGGAGAGTTCGATTCCGTCACAATGTGCCGGCGAGAAGAGTCCGTTGCCGGCCACCCACAGAGTGCTAACAACGAGGGAGACGACCGTACTCTGCTGTAATCCCGATTCCATACATTCGAGGTCTGCTCACCTCAGGTGCGCTGAATTCGTTGACTGATCGTTCGGCGTAGTCCCTCGCTCCGAACCGCAAGTCCGAGCGCTCCGGCAGCGGTCACCGTGGCGACCCCGGGCCGGCCGAAAATCGAACCGACGGTTTCGGCGAAATACTTGGCCCGCCGTTCGCTGCTGGTTGCGTGATATGTTGCGGCTGCGAATGCGGTGGTCGCGTACGGGTCCCACCGCCGTTCGCTCAGCCGTACGCGCCCTTCGTGGCGAGCAGTGTGAGCCAGCGCCGTGCGACGGCTCTCGGGATACCGGTCGTAGAGATCCGCGTATGCGTCGAGAATGTATTTCTTGTGAGCGACGTTCTCGGGCGAGGAACCGACGGAGTTCTCAGTAACCCGCTTTTCGACGAGCGGTTCGTCGACGAAGTTAAACCGCGTTCGCGCCGCAAGCCCGATCAGGATTTCCGTGTCGCCCGCGCCGTGGTGCTCGAAGGGGCGAATCGGTTCGAGGAGCGAGTGAGCGATCAGAGCCGAAGACGTGTAGCAGGGCGGCCACAGCTCGAAGGCGAGTGCCTCCGCCAGGACGGTGTCCCTGACGCCCGGATCCGGGCGGAGAACGTCGCCAGTATCTCGGTAGACGACGCCTGAGTAGACGACACCCGTCGCGTCGTCAAGCAGCGGAACTTGTTTCGCGAGCTTGTCTGCCCGCAGGAGGTCGTCGTCGTCGAGAAACTGGACGTATTCGCCGCTCGCAACATCGAGTCCGATGTCTCGAGCCGGATTTGCACCGATATTTCGATCCAGGGGGATATAGCGTACGTCGTCGAACTCAGAGACGACCGGTTCGGCGTGACCACAGCCGGAATCGTCGACGACGATCACCTCGGTCGGTTCGTAGGTCTGGGCTCGAGCACTCTCGATCGCCTCGACCAGTAGGTCGTTACGGTAGTATGTCGGAATGAGTATCGAGACGGTTGTCACGCGTGTCTGTACTTACGCTCCTCACGGCTGTAATTCCACTACCTACCAGTCGGCGAGGCTGAGACTCACCGAAGCCGGAAGTCGATGAATGCGAATCTCCTCAAGTGAGAACCCAATAACCCTGCCTGATTTATGGCCGACGCGGTGGTGAGACGACTATGCCTGACGAAGACGTAACGCTGCTCATCCCGTGTCTGAACGATGCGGACACGCTTCCCAGGACTCTAGACTCCGTCGACCGGTTGACGCCAGCCCCGGATCGAATCCTTTGCGTCTGCGATCCGAGCACCGACGGCACGAAAGGGATCATCAAACGACACGCCCGCGCCGAACTGATCGAACGTGACCGAATCGAGGGAATCTCGGCCGCACTGAACACGGGGCTGGCCCAAACCGAGACGCCGTGGCTGGCGAAGATAGACGCCGACATCTGCGTGCCGTCCGACTGGCTCGAGACGATGTACGACACCTGTCTCGCGGAGGACGTTGCGTTCGTACAGGGAGTTTATGAGGATGAAATCACCACCCTCGGCGATCAGTGGCGACGGACACACATTCTTCCGCGATTCCACAAGGCACCAGTACGGAACTACCCGATAAACGGCTCCAACATGCTCGCCCGAAGGGAAGTTCTCGAGTCGGTTGGCGGCTGGAACGAGGGCTACCGAGTATCTCACGACGATATCGAACTGATGAAGCGGTTACTCGACGCCGGCTACGAGATCTACTGTACGCCTGAGGCCAACGCCGTTCACCTCCGAACCGACACGTGGATCGAGGCATTGCGCCGGGCGTGGGAGTACCACCACGGCGGGTTCTCCGAGCGTCCCACGAAGTGGTCGGAGGTAGCCTATCGATATCCGTATAACCTCAAATCGACCGCGAAGGGGTTGCGAAACGACCTTCGCGAGGGTCGATACGAGATCAGTTGGATCACGGCGATGCGTCCAATCGTCCACCTCTGGTGGGACGTCAAGTACGTCTCCGACAACCGCTAGTGACGATCGGTATAAAGCCACACAGACTGGAAGCGACGGATCACCGAACCGGCTTCGCCGTGAAAGTCCCGTTCGGGCGAAAAACCTTCATGTATGTCACCGTCGCCAGACCCAGGTGCGCCATGGAGATTTCCGCCGCGGTCGTGACGTACCGGCGTCCCGACCGCATCAACCGGTTTCTGGATCGTCTCTCAACCGTTGGTGATCGGTTGACGGAGCTAATCGTCGTCAACAACGGTGCGGACGAACGAACGAGGGCGGTCGTCGAATCGTACATCGACGAGTTCGAGCGGCGGTCGATCGTGCTTCGACACCTTAGCCGACCTGACGATACGAGTCTGCCGGCCGGCCGAAACGACGCGATCGATCTGGCGACGGGCGACGTACTCTGTTTCCTCGACGACGACGTCGTTCCGGAGGAGACATGGCTCGAAGGCATCGAACGCGGGTACGAGTGGGACGAGAGCGTGGTCGCCGTCGGCGGCCCATCGCTTACGGTCGACGAAAATCTCGAGGTCCAAGAACGACTCCTTCGGACGGCACGAAACCAGAACCGACTCAACCGGTACGGGGAGCACGAACACGCAGTCGAACGTTGGATCCCCCCGCGGCCCGTTCCGACGGACTATCTGATGGGTTCGAACATGTCGTTTACGACGGCGGTGCTCGAGGAGATCGGCGGTTTCACCCCCATCTACGACGGTCACCCGCAGTTCGAAGACACTGACGTCATGGCGAAACTCTGGAAACGAGGCCACACCGTTTTGTACCACCCCGAAGCGCTCGTATACCACATCCGAGCTCACCGCGTCGACACCGCCTATGGCGACTACTGGTTCGCCCGGAACGGGATCCGGTACCGAAAGGAGAACTTTCCAGAGGAGTACCGCCACTCGCTGTTCCGGCTACTTTTCACAACGGGGTATGGGGAGTGGCCGCCGCCGATCTGGCGACAGCTCGCGGTTACGGCCCTGTATCGAACCAGCCGGTACCGCTGGTTCCTGCGCGGCTACCTGGACGAACTATTTGTCGACCGCTTTGACAACGCGATCGCTGACCGGCTCTCGGCGGCGGACAACGTTCCCCAGTGACTTCCAGCAGCGCTCACCGACCGGCAATTGAGTACGGAGTTCTGTATGATAGCTTGAAGGAGACCGGCGGAGAATCGTACAAGAGACGATGAACGGGGAGTCGACAGTCGAAGAAATCGCAGTCGGAGTAAAGGTTTTCACCCGCACGGACCAGCTGGCAGCGTTACTCTCGTCGGTCCCGGCGTTTGTCGACACTGTGTACATCGCCGACGACGGTCCAAGCGAGCAACAGCGGCTTCGGCGGAAACGACTCTACGAGGAGGAGTATTCGTTTTCCGTTCGTTCTCTCCTTCTCGAGTATGACACCGGGGTTGGCTACGGTCGCCGCAGGATCGTCGAGGAGTGTAACGAGGAGTATCTGTTGATGCTTGATTCGGACATGCGGGTACCGAATAACGTAGCGGTGCTACTCGACGTTCTCCGCCACCGCCCCGACCTCGGCGGCGTCTCCGGCTGTCTGGCCGAGCCACCGTACAACCGGATCGTACTGATCGGTGCCGATTTCGAGGAGCGCGGGAAGACACTTCGGCTAAGCCCGTTCCTGCAAGAGAAGGCGATCGAGTTCGACAACGGCTATCCGCTGATCGAATTCGATTTCGTGCCGAACATCGGACTCTTTCGGAGGGAGTGTCTCCAGGAATACGCATGGGATCCCGGCTATGAGATGGAGTGCGACCACCAAGATTTCTACCTCGGTCACTGGAAGCAGACCAACTGGTCGTTTGCGGTCTGTCCGCAGGTCGTGTTCCCACACTACCCTGGCGGAGACGACGAGTACCTCTCCCACCGATGGGACGACCGCAAGGACGGGACGGCGTATCTTGAGGAAAAATGGGGGTACGATTCGTTCGAGACCATTGGTTACTACTGGTTCAATGGCGGGCAGCGATGGGCACAGGATCCCGTTGATCGCGCCTTTGAGGTGCTCCGTGACGAGGGTGTCAGCGGATTCGCGAAGCGGTCGAAGCGGTTCGTCCAAAACAAACTTGCGTGAGCCGATATCCGCGTGACTACCCACCTATGACGAATCACCTACGACGAATAATGGCGAGTTGTTAACGCGTTCCCACGGTCGACAGTTCGTTCTCTTCACGCGGATATGTGAGCTGTTCCCACTCAGCCGTCGAGCTACGGCTCCTTCCGAACCCCGTCAAGGTAACCGAGAATCTGCCACAGGTACGCTACTCGACCGGTCGCGAGAGCGCCCGCCAGTAACAGCCACACCGGCGACGGGTAATACCGTGTGTACAGCAAAAGCCGAAGCAGCGACAGCGGGTACGTCTCCGGAAAGTTCTTCTTTCGGTACCGGACGTTGTTCCGACCGTACCAGTATCGATGAGTTCGGTCGAGTCGCTGATTGGGGTAGCCGCCGTCGGATGCCATATGGTGGTACACCAGCGCTTCGGGATGGTAGATGATCGTCTCCCCGCGTTTCCAGAGTTTCGCCATGACGTCGGCATCCTCGTACATTGGATACCCCTTGTAGCCGGGGTCGAAGCCGCCGATCTCCTCGAGCACCGCCGTCGTAAACGACATGTTAGAGCCCTGTAGCCGGTCGGTTTTGACGGGATTGGGCGGGATCCACCGATCGACGTTCTCTACGTCTTCGCCGTACCGATTCAGACAGTTCATGTTTTCGGTAGTTCTCGTGATTTCGTACACCGGCCGAAGCGACTCGTCGGTCGCAATCGAGGGGCCGCCGACGGCGGCAACGTCATCGATCCGGTAGCCGCGTTCGATCCCTCGGAGCCACGACGGGGGGGCGACGGTGTCATCGTCGAGGAAACAGAGTACGTCACCGCGTGCGTGCCGAAGCGCGACGTTTCTTCCTCCTGGTAGATCGTAGCCGTTCGGCCGGACGAGGTGTCGAAGCGACACCGAGTGGGACTCGAGCGCTGGCCGACGTCGCCGAACAGTCGTCGCCGTCGCGTCGTCGTCGCCGTTGTTGACGACCACGACCTCGTCGGGCGGGCGGATCTGTGCTGCGAGGCTCTCGAGAAGGCGGTCGAGGGAGTCGGCTCGGTCGCGCGTGACCACCGCGACAGTGAAGGTCGTCATAGGACGACAGTCACCATCGGTGCCAGGAGATGGTCGACGTGTCAGTATTCACCACGAGCGATTGAGGAGTTCGAGGGGTCATGCCTGCATGGGCGCGTTCGCTCGGATTTCCTCGAGAACGGACGGGTTATTCAGGTACCACTCGATCGTTTCCTCGAGCCCCTCGGTAAAGGAGTAACGCGGTCGGTAGTCGATGATGCTTCGTGCTCGAGAGATGTCGCCGATGTAGCGCTCGATCTCCCCCTCGCGGATCGGTTCGACGTCAATCGATGACTCTCCCGGCGTTCGTTCGTTCACTGCTTGTGCGAGTTCGATCAGAGATGTCCCTCGACCGGAGGAGATGTTGAGCGTCGTTCCCTCGACTTTTGGGAATCTACTGACAACCTGCGTTACGCCCTCTACACAATCGTCGAGATACGTAAAGTCGAGGACTTTCCCGGAACCGTACACCGTAAGCGGCAACCCCTGCTCGCTTCGGGCGATGAAGAGCGGGATAACCCGGTCCGAGGAGTCGTACCGACCGTAGACGTTCGAGAAGCGGACGATGGTCGTCGACAGTCCGTAACACGCGTTGTACGACTGGGTCATCGCCTCACCTCCGACCTTACTCGCGGTGTATGGACTTTCGCTCCGATCTGCGTTCGTGTCGGTTTCGGAGAAGACGACCTTCTCGTTGTATCCGTACACCTCTCGAGAACTCGCGAAGACGAACCGTGGAATCGACGCACGCCTCGCGTACTCAAGGATGTTGAAAGTCATCTCGAGGTTTCGCATCGCGTACTGTGGTTCTTTGACGAGTTGGTGAACTCGCGCGTGAGCCCCCAGGTGGACGATCATGTCGATGTCGTCGGGAAGCGTCGAGACGGCCTCGGGTTTGGAGAGATCGACGAGTGTCGTCAGTTCGTCGACCATCGAGTCCCAACGGTTCGGGGTGACGTCGACGCCGGTAACCTCGTAGCCCTCCGACAACAACCGCTTTGCAAGCGCCGTTCCGATCGTTCCACTGCTCCCCGTTATTAAGACGTGTTTACAATTCATGGTGGCCCACCAGGTACATTTCGGAGCGTAATTGGGGGTGTGGCGCCGCTTGAATCGGGTATCGTCACAGTCAGAAATCGATCTGTCACCACTGTCATATCCCCACCTTGAGCGACGGCTGGGTGAAAAACCGGGGTATCGTCTCCGTCGAAACGAGCTGTTTGTCGAGGGCGCGCCTCTCCGAACCGTTCATTTCTGGACGAGCCAACGACGGGAATAATGCGAAACGAACGACACCCCAAGTAATACGCTGTTACCGGCGAGCAGTCCGTGACTTTGGTTATCCGCGGATTGCGAGGCAACTGCCACCGGATCGGCTAACGAACAATCGACCTGCACCGTGGTCGGCGCCGAACAACGGCACAACCCGCCTTCAGGTTCCGGCACCCATCGGAATCGGTGAAAAAGAACGTTGTATCCCGGGGGAGAACCATGGGTATGTCAGTCGCGGTCGATGCATACAGCGTGGCCCTCGACGGTGGCGTCAGGACATATAGTCGCGGACTCCTACGGGGGCTGGCGGCACTCGAAACCGACGTCACAGCCATCTACCCCTCCGCAACCGATCGACTGGAACTCGAAATCGACGAGACGGTGATTGGTCCTCGACACAAGTACCTGATTCCCTATCGGGACAATGTCAGGGTTGCGGGGTACCTTCGTGGGGCGGACGTCGACCTGCTCCACGTGACTCGGTCGACCGGTCCAGTCAATCGCCCGCGGGACGATCTCAGGATCGTACGAACAGTTCACGATCACTGCTCGGTCGAAACGGACTCGCGACGAGCCGACTTGCCTTCGAAACTCTACAACCGACTCGTGCGAAACCGAACGCTCAAGCAGACGGACGCGATCGTCTGTCCCTCGCGGAGCACGGAGCGCCAGCTCAAGGCAGCATACGATCTCGACGGAATTGACCTGTTCGTTACACCGCTCGGAGTGAGCCCGCAATTCGAGGAAAAGTCGCCGGCAGCGACGAAGGAAACGAAACGAAAGTACGGGCTTGACGTACCGTTCGTGCTGTTCGCCGGCGTCATCACCCCGAGAAAGAACGTGGTTCGACTCGCCGAGGCCGTCGCCGGACTCAAAAAGGTGGATCGGTACGCACTCGTTATCGCGGGCGGTCTGGGGCCCGGTGGTGCGGAGATTGTCCGAACGATCAAACGCAACCGCGGCGGAACGGACGTTCGTCTTCTGGGTTACGTTTCCGAAGACGACCTGGTCGATCTATACAACCTGGCTGAAGTCTTCGTCTTTCCGTCGTTCTGTGAAGGATTCGGACTCCCACCGCTCGAGGCGATGGCCTGTGGAACGCCAGTCGTCACGTCGAACACGTCTTCATTGCCGGAAGTGGTCGGCGACGCCGGCAAGACGGTCGATCCGAACCAGACGGTAGTTTTGCGAGATTGCATACAGGAGGTGCTGGAAAACGATTCGATCAGACGCCGAATGCGACGTGACTCGCTTCGGAGAGCCGAGCGGTTCACGTGGGAGCGAACGGCGAGAGAGACGGTAGACGCCTACGAGCGCGTCCTCGAGGGGTAGCTGTTGGTGGAATCGAGAAACGACTGGCGGTCCCACCGCGAGGCGGTCGTTTCCGCGGGCCGGTACTCGCTTACGAGCCAATGCGGTCGGCTTCGAGAACGTCTCGGTACATCCCGACGGATCGACGATATACTGAATCGAACGTGTAGGGCGCTCTCTCCGCCGTACAGTTGCTCGACAGTTCATCGAGGTCGTGTCGGCCGGCGGCCACCGCCCTGAGCTGTGAAGCAAGGGAATCGACCGAACCGCTCTCGAATGTGATGCCGGCGTCGCCCACAATCGCGGGCGGCGCACCGATGTCCGAACAGAGTACGGGGAGGTCACAGTACAACGACTCCAGTACAGTCTTTCCGAACGGTTCTGGCCTGGTCGTCGGATGGACAAAGAGGTCCGCTGCCCGATACACCTGTGGGAGCTCGTTTCGACCGAGGAAACCCCGGTACGTTAGCCAGTCGTGTTCGTCGGCCATCCGCGACACATACCCCGAGAGAGCCCCCTCGCCGACGACCGTCAACGACACTGATTCGACGCGTTTGGCTGCCCGGACGAGAAGGGAAATGCCTTTGCTTTCGACAAGCCTTCCGACATAGAGAACGGACAGATCATCGGATCGGTTCGAAGCATCGCTTTCGTCAACCTCGAGCGCCCGGAGAAACTCCCCGTCGAGATGGTTACCGACGAGTCGAATCCGCTCAGCAGGATATCCGTTAGCTACGTAGGTGCGTTCGACAAACGGACTCAACGCGCCATAGGCATCAAGATACCTTCCCGGGATACGCCGCTCAAGGACGAACAACTGAGAGTACGGAACGGCGAGAGCCGCCTCGAGCGGTGTTCGAGCGGCGGCGACGCTACACGCGACGCGGGTCCAGGGACGGTGTTTCGTAAACGGGCTTGTGTCACTGAGTCGGTAAGACGCACATACCAGTGCCCAGTTGTTCAGCGTGCTTACCACCGGTGTCATCCCGCCCAGTATTCGGTAGAGACCGGCTCCCGGTGAACAGAGGGTATTAAAAACGTGGAAGACGTCTGTTTCCTCCGCCAGCCGATTCAGCGCCGTATAGACTTTGTAGTTGAGGAGTGCTGTACTCGGAGGATGAAACCTTGGCGGTGGAACGGTAACGATTCGAACCGCTCCATCGTGATATTCCCGTCGCCGGTTACCGTCGAACGTAATGATGGTGACAGAACAGCCGTCTTCGATCAGTTGTGTCGCGTACTGGTCGATATTCCACTTCAGTCCGCCGAGTTCATTGTAATGATCGATGACCAGCGTTACTCGAGTTCCGTCCAGCCAGGTTGTATCGTTGGTACTCATCGTGGTGCCACAACTAGTCGTCCTCGTCGTCCACGGCTATCGGATTATTTTGTCCTCCCTGAGTTGGGGAGGGGTGGTCGTCGATTTCGATCCGGTTCATGTCGGTAGTGCCCCCCGTACTTAGTACTGACACGACCCGGTACGGGTCCTCCTTGCGAACCGAAAAGTAGTTCTTGACACCGATATCGGCTAGGATCCCGGAGATGAAAAACTGAACGCCGAGCAAACACATGAACACGGCGAACAGCGGCAGTGCGGTATCGGAGAGATTCACCCCGTGGATCGCCCAGAGATACGTCGAGTAAAATCCACCGAAGACCCCGACCGTGCCCGCGAGAATTCCGAGTCCGCCGAACACGTGCAACGGCCGTGCGGAGTACTTCTGCCAGAACCACACGTTCAACATATCGAGGAACCCCTTCGGGAGTCGAGTCCACCCGTAGTTCGTCTCGCCGTTCTTGCGCTCGCGGTGGTTGACCTCGAGTTCACCGACGTTGAACCCCCGCCAAGTCAGAAGCGACGGGATGTATCGGTGCATCTCGCCGCTGAGCCGGACGGCGTCGGCCGCGTCCCGGTTAAAGGCCTTCAGCGTACAGCCGAAGTCGTGGAGCTCCGTCTCAAGCAGCGTTCGGCGCATCACCCGCGCCACCTTCGACGCGAGGCTCTTCCCGAACGGGTCCTTCCTGTCGCGGCGCCAACCGACGACACAGTCGAGGCCCGTTCGCTCGAGTTCCGAGACGAGTCGCGGAATGTCGGCCGGATCGTTCTGTCCGTCGGAGTCCATCGTGACGACGACATCACCCTGCGCGTAGCGCAGCCCCGCATCGAGCGCCGCGCTCTGTCCAAAGTTCGTTCCGAGTCGTACTACCGTAACGCGGTGATCACTATCGTGTATCGATTGCAGGACGTCGTAGCTCCCGTCACTCGAGCCGTCGTCGACGAAAATCAGTTCCCACGACCGTGGTAAATCCTCAAACACGTCTCGGGTTTCCTCATACACGTTCCGTATATTTTCCCGTTCATTATAAACTGGTAACACAACCGAGACAGCCATACTTGCAGTAATCCAGACAAGCGCACAGATAAACAGCAGAACGTTTCGTCGGTTAATAGTGAGAAAAAGGGTGTAAACGGCAATAGCGGTGATAGAAGCGTTCCAGAATAGACGGGCTTGAAAACTCGAGCCAAGACGACACGCCGTATTAGCGCGCATTGTAACATAATTTCGGCCCCGGAACGAGGGCCTCTGCGTACCGATAATAGGATTTTACCCATAGATACGTTTCCCTCTTTTCAAGAGCCCGGCAGTTGGTGTATCTTTTACGAGCGATCCCTATGGTTTCGGAGAACGACTCATCCCAGTCGAGACTGGCCCGTCGCGCTGAACCGATACTGAACGGACTGAAAGCGGACGCGATACGTCCAGTCAGTGAGTCGTTTAACCGTGGAGATATCCGGACGAGGGCGATCGCGTTGGCGATCACCGTCACAGTCGTACTCGGGCTGATGCTCGTCAGCACATCCGCTGGCGGGGTCGTGATCACGCTCACCGGGGACGAGGACGTCGACCGAAGCGACGTCGTGACCCTCGAGGCGACGGTGGAGCACGAAGACGACGACCCCGTCCGCGCCGGTGGTTACCTGCTGACGATCACCGATCAGGACGGCGGTACCCTGGAGCAGGTGTTCGCGGCTAACGGAACGCCGGTCGCGACGGTAACTGATTCCGAGAAAATCGACGATCGAACGCTCGACCCGAAACTCGGCGTTGAACGCGTGGCGGCCGCTCGCGGTTACGAATCCGTCGGCGACGAACTCGCCGGTTACGAATCCGTCGGCGACGAACGCGCCGGTTACGAATCCGTCGGCGACGAGCGTCCCGCTCCAACGACGATCACGATCACGCTCGACGCGAAGGCGTTCGACGTCAATGAGTACGATGCCCAGCTCGAGATCATCACCGAGGACGTCAGCGAGACCGACAAACTGCCAGCGGATACGTGGCCGTCCGACGAACTCGAGGCGGCTCACACGTCGAACGAACACTCGTTCGCGATCGTGGATCAGGAAGAGAAGGCGGAGAAACCAGAGGAAGCTGAGAAAACGGAGAAAGCCGACAGGCCGGAGAAACCAGAAGATCCTGAGAAGGCCGATTACAGCGGAGCTACCGTCGTAGTCGAGGACGTTAAAATCCACTCCGTGACGGTTGAAAATACGGAGGTTCACCACGTTACCGCCGAGTCGCTGGCGCAAAACGAGGGGGAAAGGTCACAGGACAAGGACAAGACCCACTGCAACACGTAAAGGTCGGTGAGTGACCGCGTTCGGCTGAACCCGACACGGGCAATGTATCCAAGTGTGGGAATCGACTCACTCGACGGTCACGCTCTTGGCCAGGTGCCGGGGCTTGTCGATCGATCGTCCCAGTCGATGGGCGACCCAGTAGGCGAGCAACTGGAGTTGAACGTTCACCAGAACAGGCGCTAGCCACGGATGGGTGGTCGGCACCTCGAGGACCTGATCGGCGTAGCGCTCGACCGACCGGTGTGCGTCGGTTACCGCGATGACGGGTGCGCCCCTCGCGTCGATCTCGCTGATGGTGCTCAGCGTCTTCAGGGCGATCTGCTCGGCCCCGGCTACGAGGGCGATCGTTGGCGTGTTCTCGGTGAGAAGCGCCAGCGGTCCGTGTTTCAACTCACCCGCTGCGAATCCCTCGGCGTGTCTGTACGTGATCTCCTTCATCTTGAGCGCACCCTCGAGTGCGACCGGCACGTGCCCGCCCCGACCGACGAAGAAGAACGCATCTGCGTCAACGTATGCGTCGGCGACGGCTCGAGCGGCGGACGTGTCGAGAACTGTCTGGATCTGATTTGGCAGATCGCGCAACCCGGCGAGGAGTTCGCGTTCGAGGTCTCTCGAGGCATCCGACGCGAGCCCGGCTGTAAGCAGCGCGAGCGTGACTTGCTGGGACGCGAACGTCTTGGTGGCGGCGACGCCGATCTCCGGCCCGGCGCGGATGAAGACCGTGTGATCGCACTCCCGGGCCGCCGAGCTACCGACCGTGTTGGTCACCGCGAGCGTCGTCGCGTCGGTCTGGTTCGCCGCCCGAAGCGCGCCGAGCGTGTCTGCGGTCTCCCCGCTCTGAGTGACGCCGACGACGAGCGTCCCGCCGTCTATCGGAATCGACTCGGCGTCGTACTCGCTCGCGAGAAACGTCTGCGTCGGCACCCCCACCTCGCGGAGCAGGCGTGCGCCGTACAGCCCCGCGTGGTACGACGTCCCGCAGGCGACGAGGTGGATCGTCGACGGCATCTCGAGTTCCGGCACCGCCTCGAGGTTCACGGATCCAGCCAGTTCACTGAGGCGCCCGCGGAGACACTGGCGGATCGCCGCCGGTTGCTCGTGGATCTCCTTCAGCATGTAGTGGTCGAATCCGCTCTTGCCAGCGTCTTCCGGCTCCCACTCGATTCGCTCGATCGGTGGCTCGCGTCGCCGTCCCTCGGCGTCCGTGACGACGATCTCGTCGGCGTCGAGCCTGACGAACTCGCCCTCCTCGAGGTAGATCACCCGATCGGTGTACTCGATGAACGCGGGGGCGTCGCTCGCGAGGTAGTGGCCGTTCTCACCGAGGCCAACCACCAGCGGCGAGTGGTGCCGGGCGGCGTGAATCGACTCCCCGTCCTCGAAAATGGCGGCGATGGCGTAGCTTCCCTCGAGTCGGTCGATAGCACGTCGGAACGCTTCCCCGGGGGTCGCTCCCTCTTCGAGAGCCGACTCGATGAGATGCGGGACGACCTCCGTATCGGTCTCGCTGTCGAACTCGTGGCCGGACGCGGCGAGCATCGCGCGCAACTCGTCGTGGTTTTCGACGATCCCATTGTGGACGACCGCACAGCTGTCACGACAGGCCGTGTGCGGGTGCGCGTTTCTGTCAGTCGGCGGTCCGTGGGTACTCCAGCGAGTGTGACCGATTCCGACGTTCCCCTCGAGCGAGACGCCCGCGACCGTTTCCTCGAGCCCCGATAGCTCGCCCGCCTCCTTGTACACGCGTAGCGGCGACCCGACGAGAGCGATGCCCGCCGAGTCGTAGCCGCGGTACTCGAGGCCGGAAAGCCCATCCATGAGGACGCCCGCCGCCTCGGCCGACCCGGTGTAGCCGATGATGCCGCACATCAGGACAGCACCTCCGTGTCGGCCGAAACCGTTCCGCTAACGGTTACTCCCGCGCGGACGACGGTGTCCGAACCGACGACGACACCCGGAGCGTAGGTGACGCCGCCGGCGTCGCGGACGTGGTCGGCGAGGACGGCGCCGAGACGCTGATCGCGGTGGATTCGGTCGCCGACGGAGACGTCCGCCGGGCCGCCGGGGACCGTCGTCCCGCCGCCGACGCGAACGCCCCGCCCCGTAACGCAGTCCACGAGCGTCGCGTTATGATCGACGCGAGCGTCGGCGTCGACGATACTTCGCTCGATCACGGCGTTGGCTCGAACTGTCACGTTCTCGCCGAGACAGACGTTCGGACCGATCACGACGCCGGGACCGATCTCGCAATCGGCCCCGACGACGACCGGGCCGTGGATGACCGCGCTCTCGTGGACCGTCGTCGCGGGACCGATCGCGTTCCCGTCGAGTCGGTGGGCGATGAGTTCCTCGGTGATGTCGAGCAGGTCCCACGGGTACGTCGCATCGACCCAGAGCCCGCCAGACTCGACCGCACGAACGCCGACACCCCGCTCGATCAGTCGGGCGATCGCATCGATCAGAGACTGTTCGCCGTCTCGAGGCGTCGTATTCCGAACCGCGTCGAATATCGACGGTTCGAAGGCGTATACGCCCGCATTAAGATGATGGCCGCGGTCGTTCGGGGGGTTTTCGACGATCTCGGAGGCGGACGTCCCGTCGACGATGACGCCGCCGTACTCGCTGACGTCGGCTCGGCGTATCACCCCGAGCGTCGCGGCGGACTCGGTGCCATCGTGGGCAGTCACCACGTCGCGAGCGATTCGACGATCGACGATCTGGTCCCCGTAGACGGCCAGAAACGGCCCGTCGACGGTTCGCTCTGCGGCCAGCAGGGCGTGGCCGGTTCCGAGCTGTTTCGACTGAAACACGTACGAGAGCGATGCGCCGCGGTAGGTCGAACCGAAGTGTGACTGAACGCTGCTGTGACCGTAGCCGACGACGATCGTGATGTCGGTGACCCCCGCCTCGATCAGTTCGTCGAGGACGTGCTCGAGGATCGGACGTCCGACGACGGGTATCATCGGTTTCGGACGGTGCGTCGTAAGCGGGCGAAGACGGACACCCTCGCCCGCGGCGAGGACGACGGCGGGAACCGCCGTCACGCCGCACCCCTCCGGCCCGGCGTAACAGAGACAGTGAGCATATTGGTCGGTGTAGAACCGTCCAGGCAAAATCACGGGGCGATCGTCTCACGGACGTGCCGAACAGAAACGAGACGTTGACGGCGAAACGTTCGATCGCGGCACATCCCTGCCACGAACGCGGGGAGGGCGGACTACGGCCAACGTGGGGTCTCGCTGGCCGTATTCAGGGCAGTACCGCATTTCCGGACTCAACGTCACGTTCGAAAGCGGACGGTGTCGACTACACCGCTGACGCCGCGACCTCTTTGATCGAAGCGGCCAGCCGGTCGTAAAAGCCCGGCTCGTACTTCGTCGCCGCATCGATCGTTGGCCGGGCGTTCGTCTCATTGACGACCACCCGGTCACCGCTCACGAGCAGGTCGACACCCAGAAACGGAATCTCGAGCTCTCGAGCAACTTCCTCGGCGAGTTCGCGCCACTCCGTCGGGAGTTCGACACCGGTCGCCGTCGCCCCGCGGTGGACGTTGTGTTTCCACTGCCCCTCCGAAACCGCCTCGTCGGGAAGGCTGCGCTCGACGGCACCGACGTACTCCCCCTCGAGCACCATCACCCGGTAATCAGTCGCTTCGGGGAGGAACTCCTGGACGAGAAACGACTTGTCGCCGGTCGCGCGGTAGTCGTGGACCAGCGAGAGGTAGTCACAGATCCCGAGAAACGAGTCCAGGTCGTGGGCCTTCGCGACGCCGACGCCGCGGGTCGTCGAGTTCGGCTTGACGACGACCGGCGGCTCGAAGCGCTCGAAGACCGCCCGCAGTTCGTCCCGATCGACGTCGTTCGAGACGAACACCGACTCCGGAACGGGGAGTCCCGCCCGCCCGAGGCGCGCGATCACCTCGGCTTTGTTTCTCGAGGTGAGGACGGCCTCGTGATCGTTGAGCCACGGCACCTCGAGCAGCGCGTCCGCGACACCGCCCTCCATCAGTCGGCCGGGGTAGACGAACCCGACGTCGAACTCGTCATCCTCCCACGGCGGATCGCCGCCGAGGGGGACCGTCCGCTCGCGGACGGCGACGTGCCGGCACCGAATCCCCCGTTCGGCGAGTGCCGGTGCCATCCGCTCGAACGTCTCCTTGCGATTGGCGACCGCGAGGTCGATCATACTCGAGACTGGGAGCACGGGGGCAAAAAGGACTCGAGACCGCTGACTCGAGGGACGAACCTGTGGACGGTCGTGAGACGGCGATAGCACCGGCTGTCCCGGTAGTATCCGAAAAATTCGGCGCGCTTACGCGACGAGCTGCTCTTCGCCGCGCTCGACGACGATTCGGCACGGCGGCGAGATCTTGTTGTACGCGCGACGGAACGCGTCCTTGGCGAACTCGGCGTCGTCGACGTCACACCAGATCGTGAAGAGGCGATCGCCCTTCTGGATGCGCGCGGCGGTGCCGACGATCTTCCCGAAGGACTGGCGCATTCCGTCGGAGACACGGTCTGCACCCGCACCAGTCGCCTGCTTGTTCTCGCGGATGACGTGGTGGGGGAACTTCCGGAGGATCATCTTGTAGTTGCCCTCGCCGGCGTTCTTGATCATGTGGCGGTTCGCCGACAGGCGCGAAGCCTCGAGACTCCCGTGGCGGATCTGGCACTCCTCATCGAGGACGAGGCTGATCTGGACCGGGTAGTCGTCGGGGTCGGCGCTCACGTCGCCCATCTTGTGCTGTGCGATCTTCGAGCCCGGAATGCCGGTAATGTATTCGCGACGCGTGTACGCCGGCTTGTCGATCTTCCGGTACATTGAGGCGGGTTTGTCGGACATGGTTGTGATTACTTATGAAAATCGAGGCCCACCGCGCGGATAAAGCCTTCGAACCGCGGTTACGGTCGGCTACCGACGGCTGACGTCGTCGGCTTCCCACTGGCACCGTCTGAGACGAGCGCGACATCGCGTTGCTATCGGGGCGGCCGCGACGAACCCGGCGGCAACTACTGGCGCGTGACGTACTCGCCGTCGGTTGCCTCGACGAGGCCGTCCTCCGAGAGCGAGTTCAGTACGCAGAGGATCGCGATTTTCTTCATCGCAAGCGTTCGGTTCAGATCGTCGACCGTCGCACCGTCGGCCGCCTCGAGATACAGGTAGACCAGTTTCGCCCGCGGCGAATCGATCGTCGACGGGAGCGGGTCGATTCGCGGCGTGGTGAGTTGCTGTTGATTCATCGGCAGGATGCAGGCTGGACCGACATATAACGCTATCTGTAGAGAAATATACAGAGGATAGTTCGTACTAGGAAGTTCATACCAATATAAGGTCCGAGCCGACTCGACCCACCACTGAGGCGGCGCGAACGCCGGACACCACCCTGTTACTGTACGACCAGCGGCGCTTCGATCGTCGTCTGCATCTCCGTCTCCGCGGACGGAAGGCAAACCAGCCCGGTTTCGGTATCGTAATCGACGACGCCGAGTCCGTCGAGCACCGGCAGGTCGACGACGTGGAGTTCCTCGTGGACGTCACACCAGCGCTCGAGTGATCCGGATTCCGGCGAGCTAACCTCGTCGACGAGCTGGTCGACGGTTACGGGGTCGTCAAGGCGTTCGAGAGCATCGACGACCGACTGCTGACGGCACGTCGCGCTCACGCCAGTCCCTCCGTCGTCATGGTGGGTGTATTGTATGGAAGGATAGACATTCTATACAGAACAATATGGTGTTCTACTACTTAAAAATCGTGGTGGACAGAGTGTCGTTATATGAGAACAGTTCGGTCGGGAATCTGACGGCGAACTTCCGCCCTCGAGAAGGTCGCCGCCGTACTTAAGCCCGTCCCCCCGGTATCGACTGGCATGAAGAGTTTCAGGATCGGCACGCTCTTTGGAATCCCGATCAAGCTCGATCTCACGTTCTTGCTGGTGTTGCCCCTGTTCGCCTACCTCATCGGCGTCCAGATCGAACCGGTCGTCGATCTCCTCAATGCGAGCGTGGGTGCGAACATCGACGGCGAGGCGCTCACCACCGAGTGGTGGCTCCCGTATCTCGTCGGACTGATCGCCGCGATCGGGCTGTTCGTCGGCGTCGTCCTCCACGAACTCGGCCACTCGCTGACCGCCCAGCGCTACGGGTTTCCGATCGACTCGATCACGCTATGGCTGTTCGGCGGCATCGCCGCCCTCTCGGAGATGCCCGAGGACTGGCGCCAGGAACTCAACATCGCCATCGCCGGCCCGATCGTCAGCGTTCTCGTGGGGATCGCCTCCTACGGCCTGTTCGTGCTCACCCCGGAGAGTCTCGACGGCGCCCGGTTCGTTCTCGGCTATCTCGCGGTCCTGAACGTCGCCCTGGCAATCTTCAACATGGTGCCCGCGTTCCCGATGGACGGCGGGCGAGTTCTGCGGGCGCTGCTCGCACGACGCCAGCCCTACGCTCAGGCAACCCAGCAGGCGGCGAGCATCGGCAAACTGTTCGCCATCGCGATGGGGCTGTTCGGCCTGCTCGTCGCCTTCAACATCATCCTCATCGGCGTCGCCTTCTTCGTCTACATCGCCGCCTCGAGCGAGGCCCAGCAGGTGACGATGAAAGCCGCCTTCGAGGGCGTCACCGTCCGGGACATCATGACGCCAGAGACGGACCTGCACACGGTCACCCCCGAAACGAGCGTCGCCGACCTCGTCCAGCGGATGTTCAGCGAGCGACACACCGGCTACCCGGTCGTCGACAACGGCCACCTCGTCGGGCTGGTCACCCTCTCGGACGCCCGTACGGTCGACGCCGTCGAGCGCGACGCCTACACCGTCGAGGAGGTGATGAGCACCGACCTCGAGACGATCACCCCCGACGCCGACGCGATGACGGCTCTCGAGCGGATGCAACGGAACAACATCGGCCGCCTGCTGGTCGTCAACGGGACGCCACGGGGGGGTGGAGAATCCGGGGCGGCGTCGGAACCAGCCGACTTCGGTGCGGCCGCCTCCTGGAGCGATCCCGAGGAGGACCTCGTGGGCCTGATCTCCCGCACCGACGTGATGACCGCCTTCGACATCGTCCAGAAGAGCGGCTCGGTCGACCACTCGAGTCAGCCCTACCGCGCGAACTGAGCCGCTACCGGTCGTTCTCGGTCGACCCCTGTTCGGTCTCGAGCGCCTCGAGCCGGTCCTCGAGCGCTTCGATCCCCGCTCGTAGCCGTGCTTTCCACCGAGGTATTCGAAGACTGCGACGGCGATCAGCGCCGGAATGGCGAGCTGGACGGCCGCGATAACGAGAAGATTGAGATGCCGCGTCGCTCGAGGCAGACGGTCCAGGTGCGAGAATCGAACCACGCCGAGACGGTCGCTCGCTGCGCTCGCGCTGCGTCTCGTCTACCTCCATTCTCTCCGTTGTACTGCCGTCGCTCGCGAAATTGCTCGCGACAGAAGGTCCAGGTGCGAGAATCGAACCCGCGTCTCAGCCTCCACAAGGCTGAAGGATAGTCCACTACCCCAACCCGGACACGTTAGCATCAGTATCTACCGCCGTGTACCTGAAATACGTTACGACTCGAGGCGCCGGCGTGTGGCCCCATAGCGCGTGACAACGCGACACAGAACCACTCGAAACCGACCACCCACAGCACCGGCACATATCCGTACGCCTTTTGGCACCCGCGGCCGTACCACCGGTCAACGCGTGGCCATCACCGACAAGATCTACGTCAAGAACCACCGCCAGCTCAGCTCCCAGCTCGAGACGAACATCCCGAAGGGCGCGTTCAAAGGGGCGACCCTCGACGTCCTGTTCCAGGGAGCGGGTCTCGAGAAACTCGACGACGCGACCCGTGATCGGGTGCTCGACTTCGCGAGCGACTTCCTCGATTGTGCCTGCGACAACAACCCCTACTGCGGCTGTCCCGAGCGCAAGTTCATGCGCTACCTCCTCGAGTTGCGCGCCCAGGGGCTCGGCCCCGACGCCATCGTCGACGTGATGAGCGACGACTACATGCTGTACGCCTACTCCGGTGACGTCCTCTCGTTTCTCGACAGCGGGGTGCGGACGCTCGAGGCAGCCGAAGGGCTGGCGCGGGTCGAAGGAGCGACTGAGAAAGCAGACGAGATCCGGAACGCAAAACGCGACCTCGCCAGGTGATCACCGGGCCCGGATCGCTACCGGACCTGGTACGGCTCGTCCGACTCGTCTAAATCGTCGAGCAACAGTACCTCGTCCGCCTCCTCGTCGAGTCGATCCCGAAGATCGGTGACGTAGGCCTTGTGCTCCTCGAGCTGTTCCCGGAGGTGTTCGGCCTCGAGCTCGAGGCGTTCGTGTTCCCGAACGAAGCTCTTCGGCACCTCGACGGTCGGCGGGAACGACTGCTCGTCGTCGGCCCCGGGGCCCAGTTCACCTTCGGGGACGACGGCGACCTGTCCGTCGTGTTCGACGAGCATGTCGACGTAGTCTCTGAACACCGCGGACAACGAGATGTCACGCTCCTCGGCGATGTCCTGTAGCGCCGCGAAGGCGTCCTCGTTCACCCGAAACGAGATCGTCTTGTTCTTGTTGCCCATCTCGTTCGTAGTGGACCGCCGGCGCACTTAACAATTCGTCAGACGAACGGGGGCGAGGCCACCGGTCGAGAGACTCGAGGGAGGGGAACCGTCGAACGCGACCGAAAAACCGGTGTGGTGGTGTGTCGGTGTGAGTTCGGTTCAGGCCGTCGCTTCCGTCTCCTCGAGGCTCTCGAGGGCCTGAATGACGTCGCGGCGATAGTTCTCCGGCGGCGAGTCGTACCGGTCGCGAGCCATCTGGGCGTACTCGTTCGTCGGCGCCGTCGAGCCGCTTTCGGGGGCCTCCTGTTCGGACTCCCACTCGCCGAACGCCTCGACACGGTCGAGGGTTCGCTCGGCGGTTTCGACGACCCACCGATCGCGGGTGGCGTCGTCGACGACCGAGATCGACTCGGGTCGCAACGAGACGTTGACGGTGCCGTCGTCGGTCTCGTACGTTCGCGGCTTGCCGACGATGGCGACGTACGCCGGCGGCTCCGTGTCCCGGAGTACGGAGGCCGCCTCGGGCTGGTACTGGCCGGCGTAGACGAAGAACGTCCCCGTCGGATCGACGACGCGGCCGCGCCAGTACTCGCTCTCGTCGCCGACGTCTTCGGTTTCGGTGAGCGTGCCGACCACGAAGACGCGGTTGGCGCGGTCGCCCGTCGGGAGCAGCGCGTAGTTGGGCGCGCGCTCGTCGTCGCTCTCTTTGAAGGTGTACGTCGCGTCGTTGAATTCGGAGGCGAAGACGCGGCGGGCGACTTCGCGCGTGAGTTCTGCCTGGGACATGTTACATCGACCTCGCTTTGATCAGCAGCTGTTCGGCATCGATCGGTCCGTCGAGTTCCTCGACGTCGTCGGCCAGCACGTACCGGCCGAACGTCGGCCCCTCGATCCGGTAGTAGGTGCCGACGATGGCGTCGCGGATCTCGTCGGCGACGACCGTCGTGTCGAGTGCATCCATCGCCATGTCCTTGGCTTCCTCGAGACTGATCCCGGTCAGCCCCTCCGTCGCCTCGGCGTCGAAGATTACCTCGTGGGCGTTGATGCCGTCGTCGACGACGCCCTTGATCCGGAGGTCGAACTCGCCTTCGACCTCGCCGTGTTCGTTGCAGCGGCCGTTCTGGAGCACGCGCGTGCAGTCCTCTTTGGGACAGCGCTTGATCAGCCCGCTGCCGCTTTGCATGTCCACGAGCGCGCCTTCGATCTCGCTGGTGTCGTCGCCGACCTCGATCTCCTCGTCGAGTTCCTCGACGAGGGTCGTGGAGTTGAGTTTGACCGAGTACCGCCCCTGGTACTCGTCGGTGACGACGTTCTTGAGGTCGTAGACGCCGCCCTCCTCGAGGCTCGGAAGCTCCGACTTCGCCCACTTGGTGAACTTGATCGTGCCCGTGGGATCGCCGAGTAGGCCCACCTGTGCGATGGAGTCGCTGCGTGGCTCCCAGAGCTCGATCACTTTGGCGGTGAGGTCGACCCACTGCTCGGGTTCGTCGATATCCTCGACCTGGGCCGCCTCGCTGCCGCCGCCGGCGATATCCTCGCGCTCTAAGCCCGCCTCTTCGAGGTAGTGGTTCGTGACGCTGCGGCGGGCCTCGTCGATCGGCACTTTGTACTCGTCGACGAGGGTCCGCAGGCGCTCCTCGACGTCGTCGACCGAGACGTCGAGATGGTCTGAAAACTGGCCGTGTATGTCGTCCGCGTGCTGTCGTACGTCGCTCATAGTGTCACGCCTCCTCCTGGGTTTCACTGGGAGGCATACCGACGTTCGTTCTCGATCGTATTTAAATTGCCGTAACCGGGGTGAAAGTGAACTGGCGGCAGGTATCGGTCGTCGCAGTCAGTGGGTTTTCGCGGGGCTTCGACGAGCGGTGAAAGTGAACGACCGGGCGACGGGCATATGTGGGCCGCGGTCGAATGCGGAAGTAAGAGATGACAGATCGGCGTCGGCTCGAGCGGACACTCCGAAAGCAACTCAGACGAGCGGGCGAGCAGTACGAGGAACTCCGCCAGTCGACCGATGGGCAACTCAACGAGGCTCGCGAGGCCTACGCCTCCGCGAAGAACGCGAAAGGGCTTCCCACCGACGACGCGGGTCGGGCGAAGATCGTCTGTCGACGCTACGCCGAACAGCGGGCGGCGAAGTTAGACGAGCAGTACCGACCGGCGTGTTACGAGGCCGGTCATCCCGACTGCGAGGGCTGCGCCGAGGACGTCCGAGAGGGACGCATCGAAACCTGGTAACTCGGTTTCGGTACCGCAGTCAGTGGACGAACCGATGATAGAACGATTCGGCCAGCGACGGGAACGCGAGCGCCGCGAGTACCGAAACGGCAGCCCCGACAGCGAGCGAGAGCGGCGCGATCCCGACGGCGGTCGCAAGCGCGACGCCGCCGAAGGTACCCAACGCGAGTGCGAGGTTGTAGTAGACGATCCGCAGCGCGACGAGCGAGAGTTTCAGCGACACCCAGCCCGGAGCGTCCGTCCGGAGCGGGGTGATCCACCCGCCACGGATTGCGACCGCGGCGGCGATGAACGCGAACCAGGCGACCATTCCGGTCGTCACGAACCCGAACAGGCGGACGTCCTGACCGGCATAGATCACGAACAGGACGGGGAGACTCGCGAACGAGACGTCGGCGAAAACGTGCGCCGTGTCGTGGAGCACGCGGCCGACGGCGTTTTTCTCCGTGGTGAGTCGCTTCCCGTAGCCGTACCAGCCGCCGCGGCGACGGCTGGTCGCGGGGCGGGTGTCCCTCGCGGGTCGCCGTTCCATGCGCGAAATTGGCAGCCCCGCGAAATAAGTGTCGGGTCCGCTAACTCCGCAGGAGCCCGCCGTCGATCGGCACCTCCGTGCCGGTGACGAAACTCGAGCGCGGACTCGAGAGGAAGGCGACGACCTCGCCGAGCTCTTCGGGGTCGCCGATGCGATCCATCGGGATGTCGCTCGCCAGCGCTGCGAGACCCGCCTCGTAGTCGTCGTACTCGCCGCGGTCGACCCGCGCCTCGATGAGCTCTTCGATCCGCGGGGTTTCGATCGTCCCCGGCAACACGGTGTTAGCCCGGATCTCGGGGGCGAACTCCCGCGAGATCGTCTTGACGAGGCCGATCACGCCGCGACGGACCGCGTTCGAGAGCAACAGGCCGTCGGCGACCTCCCGGACGGTCCGCGAGGTGATGCAGACGATCGATCCCTCGTCGCTCTCGAGCAGATGCGGATAGGCCTCTTCCACCGTCCAGACGACGCTCATCACGAGCGTGTCGTACGCCTGGTACCAGTCGCGCTCGCTCGTCTCGAGGAACGTCGTGCTCGGCGGCCCGCCGGCGCTCGTGACGAGGTGGTCGATCCCGCCGAACGCCTCGGCGGTCGTCGCGACCAGGTCGGCGACCTCGTCGGGGTCGGTGATATCGGTCTGTCGAGCCAGAACCGTGGCGCCGTCGGCCGCCGCCTCCTCGACCTGTTCGCGGGCGGCCTCGAGTCGATCCGCGTCTCGGCCGCAGATGGCGACGTTCGCACCCTCGCGTGCGAGAACCGTTGCGCTGGCGAGTCCGAGCCCGCTCGAGCTTGCCGTGACGAGTGCCGCGTTTCCGTCCAGTCGAAGTGCCATAGGAACAGCGACGAGCGCGACGGACAAAGAAACTCGGACCGGGGCAACACGGCGGGCGAGCGCAGTAGCCGGCAGCGTCGACCGCGCTCACTCCGATCGGCGGACCTGGACCGTCCCCTCGGTCGTGACGCCGACGACGAGCGGGTCGGCGACCTGCCGACCGCTCACCGCCTCGCCGGCCGCGTCGCTAACTACCTTCATCAGGTCGGGGGCGGTGTGGCCGACCTTGACCCCCGCTTCGTCACAGGCGTCGTACACCTGCTGGGGAACGTCGTAGAGGTCGGTGCCGGCCGGCACCCGAACCCGGACCGGTGCGCGTAACGCATCCGCGAAGGCGACCGTCTCGCGCGCTTTCGCGAGGTTGTCGCGGGCGCTCCCCTCGATCGACGACACGTTCGCCCGCGAGGTTCCCAGGGCCTCGGCGATGTCGGCCTGTGAGACGTCGCGCTCGCGGAGCGCGAGCACCTGCGCCTGCCGGCGCGTGAGGATGCTCGCGGCCGGATCGAACCCGATCTCCTCGAGCAGCGCGTCGGCCTCGTCGATCACGACGCCCACCTGCCATCGACGGCGGTCCGCTCGCTCGGTTGCATACGTCACGATAGGTGCCGGGAGGATCAAAGCGTCTGCGATCAGCGAAGGGACGAGGGCGCCGTCAGTGGCCTGACCGTCGTCGCGCCGGCCAACGGTAGAGCTGTGGAACGAAGAGCAGTCGGACGCGTTCGGCTCGTCGATAACGATCGGTACTGTCCACTCGATGGCGTTTCGACGGCGCCGGGTTACGAGCCCCAGAAGTTGTCTCGACTGCCGAGTCGCTCGCGAGTCGCCGACGGTCTCTCGTCTTCCTCGTCGTCCGCTGGCTCGGGCTCTGCGTCGGTTTCTGCGTCCGGTTCCTCGTCCTCGTCGGACTCGAGCGGCAGTCGCTCGATCTCCTCCGCGCGGGCGTGGTTGCTGTGGACGCGCGTGATCTCGACGCGGGCGCGGGCCTCCGGAAGGATGCCGTCGATCATCACGACGAACCCGTCCTCGGTGCGGCCGACGCCGGCGCCGCTCTCGTGCATGTCGACGACGTCGACGACGACCTCCTCCCCTCGCTTGACCGGCTGCGTTTTCAGGTCCTGAATCGGCTGGTTGTAGTGGTTACACCACTCCTTCCCCCCTCGGTCCCCGTAGTGTTGACACCCCATCCCGGAGATTCGTTCCGAAAAGCTCGGACAGTCGTCGGCAAGTGGACAGTCGGCCATGTGCGTTACTACCCGTGGAATCGTTAAACCGCTTGCGTATTGGAGGGGAGCGATGGTTCCCGACACCCCAGGAACCGGACTCCCCTCGGGAAGCGGGACGGTCCTGAGAGCCCCAGTGGCGAACGGAAGGCAGAGACGATGGCCGGCGGGGCGTCCACCGGCGCCGAATCAACCGCTCACACGCGACACGGCGTTTCGAAAACGTTTACGGCACGGACACCGCAATCGACACTGATGAAGATTCTCGTTACGGTCAAAGAGGTGGCGACCGTCGAAGACGAGTTCGAGATCGACGGCACCGAGATCGACGAGCGGTTCCTCGGCGCCGACTTGAACGAGTGGGACGACTACGCAATCGAGGAGGCCGTCCAGCTCCAGGAGGACGGCGTCGCCGACGAGGTCGTCACGGTCACCATCGGCCCGGAAGAGTGCGAACAGACGATTCGACAGGCGCTCGCGAAGGGCGCCGACCGCGCACTGCGCGTCTGGGACGACGCCCTCGAGGACGTTCCCCTGCTCGACGTCGGCGCGAAAACCGCCATCCTGCAGGCGGTCGTCGAACAGGAGGATCCCGACCTCGTCCTGACCGGCGTCCAGTCCGGCGACGACAGCTGGGGCGCGACCGGCGTCTCGCTGGCCGACGCCATCGACTTCCAGTGGGCCGCCGTCGTCAACGCCCTCGACCTCGACGCCGACGAGGGCGTCGCCTCGGTCCACCGCGAACTCGAGGGCGGCGTCGACGAACTCACTGACGTCTCCCTTCCAGCGGTGTTGACGATCCAGACGGGGATCAACGAGCCCCGGTACGCCAGCCTCCGGGGCATCCGAATGGCCCAGCGCAAGGAGCTCGATCAGCTCACGCTCGGTGATATCGGCGTCGACGCGAGCGCGGTCGAAGGGGATCTGACGCTCACCGACATGTACGAGCCGGAAGCCGAGAGCGACGTGACGATCTTCGAGGGCGGTGCCGACGAGACCGCCAGTGAGTTAGCTGCACTGCTCCGCGAGAAGGGGGTGGCACAATGACGGACGTTCTCGCGATCACGGACCACCGCCGCGGCGAACTGCGCGACGTCAGCTACGAGATCATCACCGCCGGCCGCAAGCTCGCCGACGAAACCGGCGGCGACCTCCACGTCACCGTCATCAGCGGTCCCGTCGAGGAGTTCGCCGAGAAGCTCAACCGCAACGGCGTCGACACCATCCACACCGTCTCCCACGGCGAGGAGTTCAACCACGACGTCTACACGCAGGCGATCACCCAGCTGTACGACGCCGTCTCGCCCCAGTACCTGCTGGCCCCCAACAGCGTCAACGGCCTCGACTACGCGCCCGCCGTCGCCAACCGGCTGGACCTGCCGCTCGTGACCGACACCGTGGATCTCGAGGCCGACGGCGAGACGCTGGTCGCCACCCGCGAGATGTACGGCGGCAAAGTCGAGACGACCACCGAACTCGAGGGAACCGCCGTCGCGACGATCCGCGGCACCGAGTGGTCCGCCGCCGAAGGCACCGGCGACGCCGCGATCGAGGCGTTCGACGCCGAGATCGACGAGAGCGCGATCGGCTCGACGGTCACCGGCTTCGAAGAGGTCGGCGGCGGCGACGTCGACATCAGCGAGGCCGACGTGCTCGTGAGCGTCGGCCGCGGGATCGAAGAGGAGGAGAACCTCGACATCATCCACGACCTCGCCGACGCGCTCGACGCGACGGTCTCCTCGTCGCGACCCATCGTCGACGCCGGCTGGCTGCCGAAGAACCGCCAGGTCGGCCAGTCCGGGAAGGTCGTCACGCCAGACGTCTACATCGCTATCGGCATCTCCGGCGCCGTCCAGCACGTCGCCGGGATGAAAGGCGCGGATACGATCGTCGCGATCAACACCGATCCGAACGCGCCGATCATGGACATCGCGGACTACGCGATCCACGACGACCTCTTCGACGTGGTGCCGGCGTTGATCGAGCAGTTCCAGTAACGCGGTAGCAGGACCGACGTCTCGAGGCCGACACACCGAAACTGGCGGGTGCGAGGCGGTGTTCGTATGGCGGGTTCCGGTCCGGTGTGCCGGTGTTATTCGCTGATCGTGTCCTCGACGAGTTTCTTTACACCCCGCCGGAATCGTTCCGAGGCGGCGCTCTCGGAGATCCCGAGACGGTCGCCCAGTTCGGCCAGCGACGCGCGCCGAGGAATGTCGAGATAGCCGCTTTCGACGGCTTCGATCAGCGTTTCCCGCTGAGCTTCGGACAGCCCGCTCGAGTCGGCGCCGTCCCAGTCCGACAGTTCGTAGATTCGGTCGAACGTAAAGCCGATTCCGTTGTCCTGGCAGAATCGGTAGACCGTTTCCAGCCCTTCTCGATCGGGAAACCGGGTTCGATTCCGCCATCCGTGCCGGTCACCGACGAGTTCCTGGTGGATGCCGCCTGCCTCGACGACGCTGGGCATGATGCTCAACTCTGCCCCGTGGCCGGCCAGTTCGAATCGGTACAACCGCCGCCCACCCGCCTCGATCAGGAGCGTGGGATCGGTTACCGTCGGGTCCTCGCGAATCACCGCCTCGAGCGTCTCGAGATCGTCGGCATCAACCCACGCGATCATGCGCATGCGGCCGTCCGGGTCGGTGTACGAATCCTCCCAGGTGATCCGAACTCCAGAAGCGCGCTGTAGCGTGTCTCTGAGTATCGGATGGTCGAGGGTGTACTCTGCGATAATCATGCCGTTTGCCTATCGAACGAACCGAAAGAAGGCGACGAGAGCATATAAACTGGCGGAGAACTCCGGCAGTAGATGATTCCCCGTCGCTGAGAACCCTTCCCTTATGACGGGAAACACCGATGCGTTTGCCGTACTCGCCGACGAACACCGCCGGCGGGTCCTCCAGCACCTCCGCAACGTCAAGAACGGCATCGCGACGGTCGACGAACTCGTCGAGTGCGCGTTCGGCTCCCGGTCGGTCACCGAGAGAACGTCGATACGAATTCACCTCCACCACGCGACCCTCCCCAGCCTCGCCGACGACGGATACATCGACTACGAAACGCGCGACCAGCGCGTCAGGTACCGCGGCGACCCCTCCCTGGACCGGCTACTGAGGACGATTACAGCGACGACGGTGACACCGTAGCGGAGATGTAACGATCGGACGGATGCACCCGCGACGCACCCGATACTCGCCGTCGTCCCGGTCGCTCGCGATCGTCCCACGCAGCGCGCAGTCTCGAAAACGGACGGCTCGAGTGCACGACCTCCCGGTCGGCGAAACGGGGTCGCGTTCGACGGGGCCTCGAGACCGGGATTACCGAAGCCCCGCGATCGCCAGTGCGATTCCGAGAAGGGTGCCCGCGACGACGAAACCGACGCCGCCGCGCCGAGGAGTTCGGGTGCTGTCCAGTCCGCGATCTGGTCTTCGTAGCTCATCGCACCGGCGGAGAGCAGCAAGGAGACGCCGGCGCCGAAGATCATCGTCGCGAGGTCGACGCCGAACGGGTTTCCGATATCGGTCATGGCTGAAGACACTCGCAAAACTGGATAGGACTGGTGCAGTCTGTCGCAGCCCGTATTTGCGGCCTCGGCTCGAGTCACCGGCCGATTGCGAATAGACGGATCGTCAGCTACTTTTTCGGCCCATCCTAAACCGGAGTAATGGAACTGCTCGAGCGCCGTCGGGCGCTACTCGAAGAGCGCCTCGTCGAGGTCGTCGACGGCGTCGAACCCGAAACCCTGAGCCAGGAGGTCCGTCACGTCGCGCTGTCGGGGGGGAAACGCGTCAGACCGACGGTGACGGTGCTCGCCTGCGAAACCGTCGGCGGCGAGGCCGAGGACGCCGTCGACTTCGGCGTCGGCATCGAACTCGTTCACAGCGCCTCGCTCGTCATCGACGACATCATCGACCGCTCGGAGCTTCGCCGCGGAACCGCCAGCGCCTGGGCGGAGTACGGCTACGGGCCGGCGATCGTCACGAGCGACGGCCTGCTCGGCGAGGCGTTCGCGCTCTTTTCGGCCGATCCAAAGGCGACCCAGGTCGTCGCCGAGGCCATGGTCGAACTCGGCGTCGGCGAGGCGACGGAGCTCGCCGCACAGCCGGAAAACGAGGCCGAATACATGCTGCTGGCTCGCCGAAAAACCGGAGCGCTGTTCCGAGCGGCGGCCGAACTCGGGGCGATCGCCGCCGACTCCGACCCGTTCACCGTCGAAGCCCTCGGCGAGTACGCCGAACGCGTCGGGGTCGCCTTCCAGATCCGCGACGACGTCCTCGACGCGACGGCCGACGCAGCCGATCTCGGCAAGCCGGCCGGCCACGACGCCGAGATGGAACGTCCCTCGGTCGTTCAGGTAACCGATCTCACCCCGCAGGAAGCGAACGACCGCGCGCGCGAGGAGGCCGACCGCGCCATCGACGCCCTGGAGACCGTCGACGTCGCCGACACCGATTCTCGAGACTACCTGCTCGACCTCGCGGAGTTCGTCGTCGAACGGGAGGCCTGACTCAGACGCGCTCGGCCCGGCGTCCACTCTCCGAGAAGCGATCCTCCGCGACCGCGAACGCGAGCGTGCTCACGATACCCAGCAGCGTGCCCGCCGTCAGCGCAGTCGCGAGATACGCGATGCCGACCTCGTCCAGAAAGAAGGCGCTAACGGCGTAGAGGACGACCGCGATCGCGACGACGTAGAACGGCGCGTTGAGGTAGCGCCACTCGAGCGTGCCGTCGATGTACTCGTCGGTGATCTGACCCAGGCTGGTCGTGACGCCGGCCGCGGCGAACCACTGGATCGAGCCGTAGACGAGCGCGGCGAGCACCATCGGAATGCCGACCTCGCCGGCGGTCGACTCCTGGAGCGCCTCGAGTTCGTTGATCCCGCTGACGCCGCCGAGGACGAGTAACGCGGCGGCGACGACGTAGGCGAGCAGCGTCGTCCGACCGGCGTACAGCATTCGGCGGCCCCGGTCGACGGCGTCGTCCAGACGGTCGCCGAGACCCAGTCCGCGCGAGATGAGGTAGAGGCCGAGCAGGGCGGACGTTCCGCCGATAACCATGCCGGGGTAGTCGAGGAAGGTTCCCACCAGCGCGAGCGGATAGATGAGCAGCACGATCCCCAGCGGGATCAGGATCGTTCCCCGGGTTTCGGGGTCGTCGAGGACCTGCTTGATCGTGTAGTACATCGACTCCAGGTTCTGGGACTGTCGGACGACGACGCGGCGAACGCCGTCGATCGGCACCCGCGAGCGGATGATCGGTACCACGGACTCGTCCTGTGCGCCGTCGGTGATCACCAGCGCGGTGACGTCCTCGCCGGTCGAGAGACTGGCGAGAACCGTGTCGACCTCGTCGCCGACTTCGCGGTTGGCCTGGACTTCCCCGTCCTCGTTACCGGTGACGACCGCAACCTCGACGCTCTCGTCGCGACTCGCCAGATCGTCGTAGACGTGCAACCCCTGGAAGATGACGTTCACGTCGCTGTCCTCGGGATCGGCGGTCGCGAGTGCAACGGCCGCCTCCTCGACGGGGTCGCGGCCGATCACCGGCGTCGAAAAGCCGGTCTTGCGGCCGAGGTCGTCGTCGAGGTCGACACAGAGGACCAGCAGCATCGGATGGACGTTGGTCGCCGCGGTATATGCCTTTTCTGGGAGTGGCGACGTGTGGCCCCATCGGTGCGGGACGAAGCGTTCAACGCGCTCGAGGCGTAGGAGTACGTATGAGCCTCGAGTCCGCCCCGACTGCTCCCCTGCCGGAAACCGCGACCCTCGCCCTCATCGACGTGCAAGCGGGCTTCGACGATCCCGCCTGGGGCGAGCGAAACAACCCCGACGCCGAGGCGCGGATCGCCGATCTGCTGGCGGCCTGGCGCGAAAGCGGCCGACCGATCGTCCACGTAAAGCACTGCTCGACGGAACCCGACTCCCCCCTGCGGCCCGACGCTCCCGGCAACGCGTTCAAACCCGAAGGCGAACCCGAGGCCGGCGAGCCCGTGATCGAGAAGGAGGTCAACGGCGCGTTCGTCGGCACCGACCTCGAGCCCCGGCTCCGCGAGCACAACGCCGAAACGCTGGTTCTCTGTGGCTTTACGACCGACCACTGCGTCTCGACGACGACGCGGATGGCCGAAAACCGCGGCTTCGACCCGATCCTCGTCGCCGATGCGACGGCCGCCTTCGACCGCGAGGGGCCGGACGGTACCCGCTACGACGCCCAGACGAGCCACGACCTCGCGCTGGCCCATCTCCACGGGGAGTTCGCGAGGGTACTCGAGACGGCCGCGGTGCTCGAGGCTGCCGGACTCGAGTAGTGTTCGGACCTACGCGTCGTTCTCGACGCCCGTCATAAGCGTCTCGACGCGGTCGGCTCCACCGGAGACACGCCGCGGATGGACGCCGACGCAGGCGACGTACTCCTCGCCGTATTCGATGGGGTCGGTGACGTGAAGGACGACCTCGATCGTTTGGCCCATCGGCAGAAACTCCGCATCGGCGCGAAAGCGGCCGACGGGCGTCTCCGAACCGAGGATCGGGAGCGCGTACTCCCCCACCTGTTCGACGTTTCGAACGTCGTCGTAGTGTCGTTGCAGTTCCTCGACCAGGTCCGCACTCGAGAACTCCCCGACGTAGTTGAACTCCCGCCCCAGCACCCGCACCTGCGGTGTCGTGATGACCGCGAAGACGGCGATGTCGGCGATCTCCTGTCCGAGCAGCGAGAGCGACCGGGAGTACTCGCTCACCCAGTTGCTGACCCGAACGTCGCGGCTCACACCGGCGGCGGACACCGATTCGACGACGACTTCCTCCTCGATTCGATCCTCCGAGAAGCCGGCCGACTCGAGCGCGTCGGCTGACACTCGCGCCGGCGTCGACGCGAACTCGAGGTCGTCGGTGACGACGTCGAGACAGCCGGAGACGCTCCCCGCTAGCACGGCGGTTCCCGCGGCGAGCAGTTGTCGACGACCATACCTCATCGTCGTCGAGTGGCGATACGTGAGCGTAACTCTTTCGGACACTCCAGTTTACTGGTCAGTACACTGTTCAATATCGTTCGAGCGACCCGGTGGGTGTGACCGAAGCGACGAGCCGATTCGTGCAGTTTTTGGGCGCTGACCGATAACCCGATGTACTGAATGATCTCGAAGGGCTGTGAGCAGTGTGCGAAAGGCGGCAAGATGGTGCTGTTCGTTTACGGTTACTGCGACCAGCGCGACTGCTTTTACTGCCCGCTCGGCGAGAACAGAAAGAACGTCACCGACGTCTACGCAAACGAACGACAGGTCGAGTCCGACGCGGACGTTCTCGAGGAAGCCCACCGAATGGACGCACTTGGCACCTCGATCACGGGCGGCGAGCCCCAGGAAGCCCTCGAGCGAACCTGTCACTACCTCGAACTCCTGAAAGACGAGTTCGGCGCCGACCACCACACCCACCTCTACACCGGGATTCCCGGCGGCCGGGAAAACATGCGTCGGCTCTCGGAGGCCGGCCTCGACGAGATTCGCTTCCACCCGCCTCTCGAGCTGTGGGGCGAGATGCACGGCACCGAGTGGGAGGAGATCCTCTATATCGCCCGCGAGGAGGGACTGACGCCCGCCTTCGAAATCCCCGGCATTCGCGCTGAAACGGAGTTCCTCGACTTTTTAGACGAGGGGGCCGCCGACTTCTGTAACGTCAACGAGTTCGAGATGTCCCAGGGGAACTACCGCCGAATGCAGGAGAAGGGATTCGAACTCAAGGAGGGCCACATGAGTGCCGTCGACAACGACCGCGACGGCATCCTCGAGGTGATGGGCGACCATCCGAAGGTCTACTTCTGTACCTCGGTGTTCAAAGACGCCGCCCAGCACCGTCGCCGACTCAAACGGATCGCCCGCAACGTCCGCCGGGAGTTCGACGACGTCACCGACGACGGTACTCTCGTCTACGGGAAAACCTACACCGATCCCGCGACGTTCGACGCGCTCGGCGTTCCCGAGGAGTTCTACACGGTCAAGGCCGAGCACGTCGAGGTCGCCTGGTGGCTTCTCGAGGAGATGATCGAGGAGGGCGACCTCGAGGACGGCGAAATCGTCGAGCAGTATCCGACCTACGACGGCCAAGTCGTCGAGCGGACGCCGCTGGCGTAACGACCGCGGGCGAGCGAAGCGAGTGAGCAGACTTTTTTGGTCGAGATTTTTGGAGGAGTGGTGGTGAGCGATGCGCGGCGCTTCGCGCCACGATTATGCGAACGGGGAGCAGAGCGAAAACTTGTTTACAGATGTTTGAATTTTATATCTTTATGAACAATATCGGACGGTGGACAGACGAGCGAATCGAACGATGAGCGAGACGTACGCTGATTCGGAAGAGACGGGGCGCGCAGCGTCCGTCTCGTTCGTCTGTGACGACTGCGGGCGGGTTCACAACCGGAACAATCCGCCGTGTAACGACTGCGGGTCGATGCAGTTGACGGCGGCCGAGAACGTCACCAATCCGGCGACGGAGATCGACGAAACCGAATCCTGTCGAATCGTGCGAGACGCCAATCAGGAGATCACAGGAATGGGCGTCTTTGTCACCATCGCCGGGACGGTAACGTTGTTAGCGGGAGTATCACTGCTGGGAGTCTTTGGACTGTATCTGGGATGGTTGCTCACCCGCGGTTGGATCATCGGGTTCACACTGACCGGCGCCGGTCTTCCGGCGATTCCTGCCGTTCGTCGGCGGATCGAGGACCGACTCGAGATCTACCCCTCTTCACGGGCGGTTCTGGGTCTGTATCTGACGCTCGTTATCGGCTGCATCGCGGCGGCGTATCTGTAGACCGCACGCGTCTCGTTGGCGACTGACTCGAGTCGGAGGAGTAGTCACGGAGGTTGAGAGACGAACGATCGAAATCCCCGGGAGCCGCGTCACTCAGTTTCGGTCGGGTCGATTTCCGGGAGCGTGATGAGGTTCTCGCGGCCGATCCGGAGCTTTTCGATCTCGTCGTCGTCGTCCATCTGCGAGAGCAGTTGGGAAACCTTCGCGTTCGACCAGCCCGTCTCCGAGACGATCGAGGCCTGTTTCATCCGGCCGCCGTTCTCGCGGAGCAGGCGGGCGACGCGTTCCTCGTCGCTCAGCAGTTCGAGATCGACGTCGTCGTCGGGTTCCTCGAACGTGACGGTGGTGTCGGAATCGGTTTCGGCGGCTGCCCCGGCGACCGCCGCCCCCTCCGCAGGTGGCGCCGGCGGCTCTTCCGGTACTTCCTCGGCCACCGGCTCCGGTTCCGGATCGTCCTCCAGTTCGGGGCGTCGCCGCAGGAAGAACGCGGCGACGAGAAGGACGGCCACGAAACCGACGCCGCCGACGGCGGCTAGCTGTGAGTCGAGAAACCCGTCGTCCGGCGGCGGGGGCGGGGTCGACCCGTTGTCGGCCCCGCGGAGGTAGACGACCTCGAGTTCGTTTTCGGAGAACTCGTGGGGGCCGTCCCAGACGAGCGAGCCGTCGTCGGTCGTGCTCACGGGTGGAAAGCTGTGGAAGCCGTGGTTCGGTGGCGACTCGATGACGAGTTGCTGGTCCGACGTCAGCCCCGGAAACCAGCGCTCGTCGCCGGCCTGGAACGTATCACCGACGTGGATGTAACTGCCGTCGACCTCGGCGAAGTTCGACCAGGTAAACGAGTAGGTAATGACGCCCACACCGGTTTTGGAGGCGTTCTCGGCGATCTCGTCCTCTCCGATCGCCGTCGCGTTCTCGCTTTCGTCCTCGCGTTCGATCCGTGGCTCGTCCCAGCCGGCGTCGGTGATCTCCATCTCCCGGTCGGTCGACTCTTCCGCTTCGTCGGCGACCCGTTCGAACGCCTCGAGATCGTACTCGACGTCCCGGTCGCCGTCGGCGACGGCGTCGGCGTAGCTCGAGAACGCCTCGATATCGTCCTCGTCCTCGAGGACGTATCGGCTCTCGATGGCCCACTCGGCGTCGCCGTCGGTGCCGATACTGATCCGGATGACCTGTCGCGGTTCGGCGTCCTCGAGCGGGCGGTCGGTCGCCTCGACGGTAGACGAAACGCCGCCGTCGCTCGGAGCCGGCGACGCCGACGGCACAGCAGCGACGACCCCGAAGGCAGCAGTCGCGAGGAGGAGGGCAAGGGTGAGTGTCAGGGCGGTGGAGAACCGCATGCGTATCAACGGATGGACACTGGAGGGAAAAAACCCTTTCCATCCGAAAATAAAACGTTACGATAGTCTATAAACCGTCTAAAAGGGTATCCGCCCCGGAGAAAATGAGTGTAATGGATGCCGACCAGTTTTTGTACTTGGAGGTCTCATGGCGGATGTAATGAAGAACGCGGCACCCCTCCTTCTCGCGTTACTTCTGGTTACATCGATACCGGCGATGACGGTCGTCGCCGCCGAGACGACCGACGAAATCGACAGCCAGACGTCGGTCGTCGAGGCAGAAGAAACGCCGAACCGACTCGCCCTGGACGGCGAGGTTCGGGCGGAGTATACTGACACCGGGACGGACATCGGCGCGGTTCTCGCCTCGACGGACGACGCGTTGCGAACCGATAGAGAACTCCACGCCCTCGAGGAAGAACTCGAGAACGCCACTACCGTCGAGGAGCGACGTGCCGCACTCGAGCGAACCCACGATCGACTCACGCAGCGGCTCGAGGCGCTCGAGCAACGAGAGCGCGAGGTCGTCAGGGGGCACGCCGCGGGCAACGTCTCCGACACAGAGGTCATGCGAACCCTGCTCGCAAACAGTGTCGAGGCCGAACGGCTCACCACCGCGTTCGACGAACTCGAAGCGCAGTCGAACACCGTCTCGGGCGTGTTCATCTCGGTCGATGGCGAAATCGACGTCCTGAACACCTACCGGACGCCGATCAGGGACCGACTCGAGGCGACGGTGTACGGCTTCGAGCGATCCGGCACGGGACCCCTCGTTCTCGAGACCGCAGCAGACGGCTACCGCCTGTCGATGATCGAGGGCGACCAGTTCGTGAGCGAGACGACGCGGTTCGACCACCGGAACACGTCCGCTCCGGACCAGTTCGGCGGCAACATTTCCGACGCCCATGACTACGCCACAGACCGATACCCGTGGGTGTTCGAGAACCGAGATTCCGCACGAGCAGGAATCTCTTCGTCCGCACAGCTCTACCAGGTCCAGGCGACACACGACCAGGGCGACCTCAGTCTCTACCTCGACGCCGGAACTGCGGCAATCTATCAGGAGCGCCACCAGCTCACCCTGTCGACGCTGCCGTTTGATTCTGAGCGATCGTGGACCAACGACGGCCTGACGCTCTCGGTCGACCAAACGCCGGCGGACGGTCCGGTCAAGCTAACCGTGACCGAAGCCGGCACCGGAGAGCCGGTCGAGGCGACGGTGATAGTCGACGGTACCGAGATCGATGAAACCGGGTTCGACGGCTCACTGTGGGTGCTCCCCACCGGCGACAGCTACACCGTTGACGTCGAATCGGAGGGGAGAACAGTGAACGCGACCGTCGACTGAGGACGGGCCGAGTTTAAGTACGAGAACGCGGCGACTGTGTCGCGTGTGTCAGCCGTCCCGGCAGCGACGTGAGGACCCTACCCGAGCGGTCGCCCCCGTCGTCGGCGTCGTCATCCTCGTAGCGATGGCGGTGATCCTCGCCGGAAGCATCGCCGTCGTGTTCGGCTCCGTCTCACCCCCCGAACCCGGCCCAGTCGTCGCCTTCGATCTCCACGTCGACGGCGACGACTCGCGGATCACCCTCGAGCACACGCGCGGCGATCCGATCGACGTCGACGATCTCTCCGTAACCGTCGCGGTCAACGGGGAGCCCCTGGATCATCAGCCACCGGTTCCGTTCGTCAGTTCGACGGGGTTCAGGTGGCCGCCGAGCGGGCCGTTCAACGCACAGTCCGACTCGACCTGGGAATCCGGTGAGCGGACGAGCGTTCACGTCGCGGGGACGAACGACCCACAGATCGAGCCCGGTGACGAGGTAGCCGTGACGCTGGCGATCGACGGACACGTGATCGCGGAGCTCGAGACGACGGCGGCCTGACTGCGGTGAGAAGGAGCTATTCGGGTGCGCGACCGACCGTCGTGATCGCGACTTCGGGCTCGTAGGACGGCCCCATGAACTTGTGTTTGACCGCCTCGAACCCGGCTTCCTTGAACATCCGGTCGGCCTCGTACTCGTCGTAGAACAGCATCATCGCGTCGGCGAGCGTTCGGGCGACGACGTTGTCGGGGGAGTTCGGGCCGACGACGAGCACCTGACCGCCGGGTTTGAGCACGCGCCGGAACTCCCGGAGGGTGCGGACGGGGTCCGGCCAGTACTCGATCGAACCGGACGACCAGACGACGTCGAACGTGTTCGTCGCGAACGGAAGCCGCTCGGCGTCGCCCCGGTGGAAGTGGACCGGTCCACCCGTCTTGCCGAGTTTCGCGTACGCCTTCTCGAGCTGGTGTTCGCTCTGATCGAGCGCGTACACGGTGTCGGCGTGCTCGAGCAGCCCCTCGGTGCCAAAGCCGGTGCCACAGCCGACGTCGAGCACCATCGCGTCCTCGGGGAACTCGAGGAGCGACAGCGCCTCGGTGCGCATCTCCTCGTTCCAGATGAACGGGTTGATCCGGTCGTACACCCGTGAGAGATACTTGTAGAACAGCCGCGCGCGGGCCTTGTTCTCGAGAATACCCATTACCGGCCGATTGTCCGCCCGTAACAATATGTCTACTGTTCTCGACTGCGACGGACGGTCGGCTCCGTGGTTCGTACGCGAGTGGGATCCAGAAGAGATGGGGCTGAAAAGCGGGCCGAAACGAGACGGTTCGAATATAGTAGCCACTGACAGTCAATGCGCACCCGATCGCACGACAGCGCTGCGATCGGTGTGCAAATCGTTTCAGTTGTTACTATAGAAGACGCGGTCGCGAGTCGAGTCACTTTCGCAACTACCTTATACGCGCTCAGGCAAACGTCGCCTGCTTAGAGTATGCCGAGGCCAGAGGTTCTCGAACGAATACAGTCGGCCGAAGCGGAGGCCGACGAGATCGTCGCACAGGCAGAACAAGACCGCGACGAGCGGATAGCCGAGGCCCGGGAACGTGCCGAGGAGATCCGCACGGACGCGGAACAAGAGGCGCGGGATCTCAAAGAGCGCCGCCTCGAGGCGGCGCGCGAAGAGATCGACATGGAGTGCGAGCGTGTCCTCCGCGAAGGCGAACAGGAGCGCGAGGCACTCGCCGAGCGCGCCGAACGCCGGGTCGACGACGTGACGGAGTACGTCGTCGACCTGTTCCAGGAGGACGTGTATGCTCAGACCTGAACGGATGAGCAAGGTGTCGGTGACCGGCTCCCGTGGGGTCATGCCCACGGTCATCGAGACGGTTCACCGGCTCAACCTCGTCCACCTCTCCGACTACGACGGCTCCTGGGAGGGGTTCGACAACGGTAACCCGATCGCGGGCGCCGACGAGGCGTCCGAGAAGCTGGTAACGGTTCGCGCGCTCGAGAGTACGCTCGACATCGAGGCCGACGATACCGACTTCGGCGGGCTCGAACACGACTGGGAGAGCCGTCTCGAGCGCGTTCGAACGCGGGCGAACGAACTCGACGACCGCCGCAGCGAGATCCGCGAGGAGCGCCGGCAGGTCGACGAGCGAATCGACCGGGTCGCGCCGTTCGCCGATCTCGGGATCGACCTCGACCTGCTGTCGGGGTACGACACCGTCGAGGTCGTCGTCGGCGAGGGACCGCAGACGGCCGTCGAAGCCGCACTCGCCGAGTCGGACGACGTCCGAGCCTACGAGACGTTCTCCGGCAGTGACGTGATCGCGATCGTCGCCGCGCCCGCCGAGGGCACCCCCGAGGGCGTCGTCGACGACGCCCTCGTCGGCATCGAGTTCACGCGACACCCCGTCCCGGAAACCAGCGAGGCGCCCGAGACGTACGTCAGGGAACTCGAGGAGGAGCGCCGTCGACTCGAGGCGTCGCTCGAGGAGATCGACACCGAACTCGAGCAGATCAGACGCGAGGAGGGTGCGTTCCTGCTCCGTCTCGAAGAGACGCTGACGATCGAGGTCCAGCGCGCGGAGGCGCCGCTGCAGTTCGCGACGACTGACCGGGCGTTCATCGCGGAGGGGTGGATCCCCGCCGACACCTACGACGAGTTCGTCGCCGCGCTCAGAGACGCCGTCGGCGAGAGCGTCGAGATCGAACAGCTCGAGGTCGCAGAGTACGAGGAACACGAGCACGGCGCGGAAGCTCACACGGGCAGCGACGGCGACGGCGAGGACGAAGAGTCCGAGGCGACCGCCCAGCCGGCCCAGAAGGCCGCAACCGACGGCGGCACGCGCCAGGGAAGCGGCCACGGCAGCGGCGCCGTGACGATGGACGACGAGCCGCCGGTGATCCTCAACAACCTGACGCCGGCGAAACCGTTCGAACTGCTGGTGAAGATGGTGAGCCAGCCCAAGTACAGCGAACTCGATCCCACCCTGCTCGTGTTCCTGACCTACCCGTTCGCGTTCGGCTTTATGATCGGGGACATCGGCTACGGGATCCTCTACATGCTGATGGGGTGGGGCTGCTGGAAGATCTTCGACTCCGACGCCGGCAAGGCGCTCGGAACGATCGGGATCTGGGCCGGCGCCTTCACGATCCTGTTCGGCTGGCTGTACGACGACATCTTCGGGGTCCACATGGAGTACTTCGTCCCCGAGGGCATCCACGGCGCGATGCAGGAGTACCTGTTCGTCGCGAGTCTCGACAAGGGGCTGCAGGCGACTGACTGGGCCCTGTTCTGGATCGTCTTCAGCCTCGTCTTCGGTCTGATCCACCTGAACATGGGGCTCATCCTGGGCTTCATCAACGAACTGAGCCACGGCATCAAGGCGGCGGTTTACGAGCGACTCTCGTGGATCTTCGCGATGAACGGTCTGTTCATCTGGATATTCAGCGACCATCTGACCGGCGAAAAGCCGGACTTCGTCGTTGAGTACGTCGTCTTCCCAGAGGTCGTTGGGCTCGTCGCCCTCGGCTTCCTGGCCGTCGGTGTCGTCCTCGTCGCTGTCGGCGAAGGGATCGCCGGCGTCTTCGAAGTGCCGGCGTGGGCGTTCGGTCACGTCCTCTCGTACCTGCGGATGGTCGCCGTCCTGCTCGCGAAGGGTGGGATGGCGTTCGCGGTGAACCTGCTCGTCTTCGGTGGTTACACCCAGGACGGCTACACCGTGTTCAACCTCCCGACGTACGACGTCACGGGGTACGAACAGAACTTCGTCGGGCTGGTCCACGTCGGCGACACCGCGCTGGTGTCGGCGATCGGGATCCTCGCCGGCATCGTCGTCTTCGTGCTCGGGCACATCCTGGTGCTCCTGCTGGGTATCACCGCGGCGGGCATCCAGATGCTGCGTCTCGAGTACGTGGAGTTCTTCCAGAAGTTCTACGAGGGCGGCGGCGAGGAGTACGAGCCGTTCGGCCACGAGGAGTCGGCGCCAGCGCACCCGCAGGCCGACTGAACTCCCGTTTTCTTTTCGTCTTCGTCGAACTGCGCCGGTAGATCGGCGGGAATGACGAGCGTCAGAAATAGAGTGGCATTAGTTGCCATACCGGCTGGAAATCCGGTGAGAGGAGTTAGCTATGTCGAATCGTTTCGAGAGTTTTATGGGGAGCGCAGAGACAGATACGGCTGTTCGGAGCAATCGAACTCACAGCGAGTATCATTCCACCCATGTTCGAAATCCTAGCAGAAACCGGAAACGTTGTACTGCAGAACGGAGAAGCCGCCGACTCCCCATTCCTGACCGACGTCGGTGCCGCTGCGCTCGCAGTCGGCCTCGCGTCGCTCGCGGCAGGATACGCAGAGCGCGGTATCGGTGCCGCCGCAGTCGGCGCGATCGCAGAGGACGACGACATGTTCGTTCCGGGTATCGTCATGACGGTGCTTCCGGAAACGCTCGTCATTTTCGCGATCGTCGCCATTTTCCTGGTCCAATAAGCGACCACCCCTCTTACAATGAGTTTGGACACAGTCGTCGAGGACATTAGAGAAGAGGCCCACGCGCGTGCGGAAGAGATACGCGCCGAGGGGGAGACCCGCGCCGAGGAGATCGAGGCGGCGGCCGAGGAGGACGCAGACGAGATCCTCGAGTCCGCAGAGCGCGAGGTCGAACGCGAGATCGAGCAGCTGCGCGAACAGCGACTCTCCAGTGCGAAACTGGAGGCGAAACAACAGCGCCTGGAGGCGCGTCGGGACGTTCTCGGCGAGGTCCGCGACGGGGTCGAAGCCGAGATCGCCGCTCTCGAGGGCGATACCCGCGAGGAGCTCACCCGCGAACTGCTCGACGCCGCGAGCGTCGAGTTCGACGCAGGTGACGAGGTTCACGTCTACGGTCGTGCCAGCGACGCCGACCTGCTGACGGCGATCCTCACCGACTACGACGGCTACGAGTACGCCGGCGAGTACGACTGTCTCGGCGGCGTCGTCGTCGAGAGCGAGGGCTCCCGAGTTCGGGTCAACAACACGTTCGACTCGATCCTCGAGGACGTCTGGGAGGACAACCTCCGGGAGATCAGCAACCGGCTCTTCGAGCAATGAACACGGTCGTTCCCACTCGCATGGCTCGTCTGCCACTCCCTGCGCACGCGAACCAGAGGTGGTCCGCGTGAACGCCGAAGCCTCTAATCCGGAGTACGTGAACGCCCGCGTTCGGTCCCGCCGAGCGGCGCTGTTCGCGGACGAGGACTACCGGAAGCTGATCCGGATGGGGCCGAGCGAGATCGCACGGTTCATGGAGGAGACGGAGTACGAGCGCGAGATCAACGCGCTCGGGACGCGGTTTTCCGGCGTCGACCTGATCGAGTACGCGCTGAACCGGAACCTCGCGAAGCACTTCGACGACCTGCTGAAGTGGTCCCAGGGTCGGATCTACGACCTGATCGCCCGCTACCTCAGGAAGTTCGACGTCTGGAACATCAAGACGATCATCCGCGGGATCTACACCGACACCCCCGCCGAGGAGATCCAGACGGACCTCATCCGCGCCGGCGAACTCGAGGATGCGACTCTCGACCGGATGCTCGAGCTGAGCGAGATCGAAGACGTGATCGACGTCCTGTACGGCACGATCTTCTACGAACCGCTCGCCGAAGCCTACGAGGTCTACGAGGAGACCGGCGTGCTCGTCCCGCTCGAGAACGCCCTTGACCGGGCGTTCTTCGAGAACCTTCTCGCGGACCTCGGGCGGCCAAAGGAGGGTCCCGAAGCGATGTACGTCGAGTTCCTGCAGGCCGAGATCGACTTCCGGAACGCCCGGAACGCGCTGCGACTCGCTCGCAGCGGCGCCGATCTCGACCCCGCGGAGTACTACATCGAAGGCGGCGTGCTGTTCGATGCGTCGGAGCTGAGCCTGCTGGTCAACGACTACGACGAACTCGTCTCCCACATCGCGGACAGTCGCCGCTACGGGGACCGGCTCTCGACGGCGCTCTCTCGACTGCGCGAGGCCGACAGCCTCATCCAGTTCGAGCACGCCCTCGACGCCGCCTTGCTCGAGTACTCCGACAAGCTCTCGAGCATCTACCCCGTCTCGGTGTCGGCGGTGTTCTCCTACATCCTCGCCAAGGAGCGCGAGGTCGAGAACATCCGCGCGATCGCCCGCGGCCGCGAGGTCGGCCTCACCGAGAACGAGATCGAAGAGGAGCTGGTGGTGCTATGAGTCAGGAAATCGCAGTCGTCGGCAGCCCCGAGTTTACGACGGGCTTTCGACTCGCAGGCGTGAGACGGTTCGAGAACGTCCCGGACGACGAGAAATCCGAGGACTTAGACGACGCCGTCACCAATGCACTCGGTGACGAAGGCGTCGGCATCGTCGTCATGCACGACGACGACCTCGAGTACCTCTCGCGGAACGTGAGACAGGACGTCGAAACGAGCGTCGAACCGGTCGTCGTCACCATCGGTAGCGGTACGGGTGGCGGCGGTCTTCGCGAACAGATCAAACGCGCCATCGGGATCGACCTGATGGAAGAGGATCAAGAGTAACATGAGTCAGGCAGACAACACCGAAGCCGTCAGAGAAGACGGAATCATCAACAGCGTGAGCGGTCCGGTCGTGACCGCCGCGGACCTCGACGCCCGGATGAACGACGTCGTCTACGTCGGCGACGAAGGGCTGATGGGCGAGGTCATCGAAATCGAAGGGAACCTGACCACGATTCAGGTGTACGAGGAAACCTCCGGCGTCGGCCCGGGCGAACCCGTCGAGAACACGGGCGAGCCCCTTTCGGTCGACCTCGGACCGGGAATGCTCGACTCCATCTACGACGGCGTTCAGCGCCCGCTCGACGAACTCGAGAGGAAGATGGGCTCGGCGTTCCTCGATCGTGGTGTCGACGCGCCGGGGATCGACCTCGAGAAGCAGTGGGAGTTCACCCCCACCGTCGCCGAGGGCGACACCGTCGAAGCCGGCGACGTCATCGGCGAGGTTCCCGAAACCGAGAGCATCACCCACAAGGTGATGGTCCCGCCGAACTCCGAGGGCGGCGAGATCGACTCGATCGAGGCCGGGAACTTCACCGTCGAAGAGCCCGTCGCCACACTCGACTCCGGCGAGGAGATCACGATGCACCAGGAGTGGCCCGTCCGCCGGGCGCGACCGGCCAGCGAGAAGCAGACGCCGACGGTGCCGCTCGTCTCCGGGCAGCGCATCCAGGACGGCCTGTTCCCCATCGCGAAGGGTGGGACGGCCGCGATTCCAGGACCCTTCGGCTCCGGAAAGACCGTCACTCAGCACCAGCTCGCGAAGTGGTCCGACGCGGACATCGTCGTCTACGTCGGCTGTGGCGAGCGTGGCAACGAGATGACCGAAGTGATCGAGGACTTCCCGGAACTCGAGGACCCGAAGACGGGTAAACCGCTGATGTCCCGGACGTGCCTCATCGCGAACACCTCGAACATGCCCGTCGCAGCGCGCGAGTCCTGCATTTACACGGGGATCACCATCGCGGAGTACTTCCGCGACATGGGGTACGACGTCGCGCTGATGGCCGACTCCACCTCCCGGTGGGCAGAGGCCATGCGCGAGATCTCGAGTCGACTCGAGGAGATGCCCGGCGAGGAGGGCTATCCCGCCTACCTCTCCGCGGCACTGTCGGAGTTCTACGAGCGGGCCGGCCTGTTCGAGAACATCAACGGCACCGAGGGATCGGTGTCGGTCATCGGGGCGGTCTCGCCGCCGGGCGGCGACTTCTCCGAGCCGGTCACCCAGAACACCCTGCGTATCGTCAAGACGTTCTGGGCGCTCGACGCGGACTTAGCCGAGCGGCGACACTTCCCGTCGATCAACTGGAACGAGTCGTACTCGCTGTACCGCCAGCAGCTGGACCCCTGGTTCCGCGAGAACGTCGCCGAGGACTACCCGGAGATCCGCCAGTGGGCCGTCGACGTGCTCGACGAAGAGGGCGAACTCCAGGAGATCGTTCAGCTCGTCGGCAAGGACGCGCTGCCGGAGGACCAGCAGCTGACCCTCGAGGTCGCACGCTACCTCCGTGAGGCGTGGCTCCAGCAGAACGCCTTCCACGACGTGGACACGTTCTGTCCGCCCGAGAAGACCTACCGGATGCTGCAGGCGATCAGGACGTTCCACGACGAGGCCTTCAACGCACTCGAGGCGGGCGTCCCGGTCGAAGAGATCATCGACATCGACGCCGCACCCCGGCTCAACCGGATGGGCACGGCCGAGGAGTGGAACGAGTTCATCGAGGAACTCGAGGACGACCTCGAAACTCAACTCAGGGATCTGTACTAACCATGAAAGAGTATCAAACCATTACGGAGATCAGCGGTCCGCTGGTGTTCGCCGAAGTCGACGAACCGGTCGGCTACGACGAGATCGTCGAGATCGAGACGCCTGACGGCAGAACCCTGCGCGGACAGGTACTGGAATCGAGCGAGGGACTCGTCTCCATCCAGGTGTTCGAGGGAACGGGCGGTATCGACCGCAACGCCTCGGTTCGGTTCCTGGGCGAGACGATGAAGATGCCCGTCACCGAGGACCTCCTCGGTCGCGTGATGGACGGGTCGGGGAACCCGATCGACGGCGGCCCCGAGATCGTTCCCGACGAGCGCCGCGACATCGTCGGCGCGGCGATCAATCCCTACTCCCGGGAGTACCCCGAGGAGTTCATCCAGACGGGTGTGAGTTCCATCGACGGGATGAACACCCTCGTTCGCGGTCAGAAGCTGCCGATCTTCTCGGGTTCGGGACTGCCGCACAACGATCTGGCACTCCAGATTGCCCGGCAGGCGACCGTGCCGGAGGAGGAAGAAGGCGGCGAAGAGGGCTCGGAGTTCGCAGTCATCTTCGGCGCGATGGGGATCACCCAGGAGGAGGCAAACGAGTTCATGCAGGACTTCGAGCGCACGGGCGCACTCGAGCGCTCGGTCGTCTTCATGAACCTCGCGGACGACCCCGCAGTCGAGCGGACGGTCACGCCGCGACTCGCGCTCACCACGGCGGAGTACCTCGCCTTCGACAAGGGCTACCACGTGCTGGTCATCCTCACGGACATCACGAACTACTGTGAGGCGCTCCGCGAGATCGGTGCCGCACGCGAAGAGGTGCCCGGACGGCGTGGCTACCCCGGCTACATGTACACCGACCTGGCCCAGCTCTACGAGCGCGCGGGTCGGATCGAGGGCCGCGAGGGATCGGTCACCCAGATTCCGATCCTCACGATGCCCGGCGACGACGACACCCACCCGATCCCCGACCTGACGGGGTACATCACGGAGGGGCAGATCTACGTCGACCGAGACATCCACTCCCAGGGTATCGAGCCGCCGATCAACGTGCTGCCGAGCCTGTCGCGGCTGATGGACGACGGGATCGGCGAGGGCCTGACCCGCGGCGACCACGCCGACGTCTCCGACCAGATGTACGCGGCGTACGCGGAGGGTGAGGACTTACGCGACCTCGTGAACATCGTCGGCCGCGAGGCGCTCTCCGAGCGTGACAACAAGTACCTCGACTTCGCCGACCGCTTCGAGGCGGAGTTCGTCCAGCAGGGGTACGACACCAACCGATCGATCGACGAGACGATCGAACTCGGCTGGGACCTGCTGTCGGACCTTCCGAAGGAGGAACTCAACCGGATCGACGAGGACCTCATCGCGGAGCACTACCGCGAGACGGAATCCGAAGCCGTACAGGCCGACTAACTGCGATCTTCTGCGGTTTTTCTCGCGTTGCTCGAGCGGTGGCGCTCCGGTCGGCTACCGATCCGGCCGCTCGGGGTCGGTGTCCTCGCCGCGACCGCCGCGGGCCTTCGCCTCGCGCTCTGCGGTCTCCCTGTCGAGGACAGTGGGGTTCGTCGTCTCCTCACTGATCACGAGATAGAGTCCGAGCATCGTTCCGACGGCGACCAGTAGAAATCCGAACACGAGCACGGCCTCAGGCATTTCGTATCACGACTGTCTGTTCGACACTCGGATGACGAACACAAAATACTTGTCACTGACAGATAGTCCGAGCGGTATGGCCGACAGACAGACGAGCGCCGACGAGGGGTGTCCGAAGTGCGGGCACACGGAGACAGAGGTGGACGATATCGCGACGACCGGAACGGGGATGTCGAAGTTCTTCGACATCCAGAACCGTCGGTTCCACGTGGTCTCCTGTACGAACTGTGGCTACGCTGAGCTCTACAAGGGTGGGTCGACCAGCGATATGGTGGATCTATTCCTTGGGTAGGGTTGGATCTGGACGGCCCCGTCGGTAGTCGAACCGAAGCTGAACGCCGTCACGTCGCAGTGTCCGCTCACTCGAGCGAGCGAAACTGTAAACAGTTATCCGACTGGGAGCGCTACACCCGCTCAACATGGCCAAGGACGTCAAACCGACCCGCAAGGAGTTGATGCAGATCGAGGATCGCATCGATCTCTCCGAGCGAGGTCACGGCACCCTAGAGAAGAAGCGGGACGGGCTGATCATGGAGTTCATGGACATCCTCGACAAGGCCCAGGACGTCCGCGGAGAGCTCTCGGATGACTACGAGGACGCTCAGAAGAAGATCAACATGGCCCGTGCGATGGAGGGCGACGTCGCGGTTCGCGGCGCGGCAGCGGCGCTGCAGGAACACCCCGAGATCACCACCGAATCGAAGAACATCATGGGGGTCGTCGTTCCCCAGATCGAGTCCTCGAGAGTCTCGAAGAGCCTCGACCAGCGCGGGTACGGGATCATGGGTACCTCAGCCCGCATCGACGAGGCCGCCGAGGCCTACGAGGATCTCTTAGAGAGCATCATCCTCGCCGCCGAGGTCGAGACGGCGATGAAGAAGATGCTCCGGGAGATCGAGACGACCAAGCGGCGCGTCAACGCGCTCGAGTTCAAACTCCTCCCCGAACTGTACGAGAACAAGGAGTTCATCGAGCAAAAACTCGAAGAACAGGAGCGAGAGGAGATCTTCCGCCTGAAGAAGATCAAGGAGAAGAAAGAACAGGAGGAGAAGGAAGCCCGCCAGGTCGACGAGGACGCCGTCTCCGGCGACGAACTCGAGCAGGCGACCGCCGGCGGCCTCCCCGGCGGCGACTGAGACGAGATGGGCTGTCCGTGTGGCGAGCGCAGGGTCGTCTTTTCCGTTCCCGAAACCAAACGCGAGTACGCACCGGAGGGTGCGGCGACTGCGTCGATCTGTCCCCGGTGTCTCACCGTCAGCGCCGGCGACGAACCGGCCCCGGAGCCCGAGTTCGACCGTCTCAGTGACTCCTTTCCCACCCGTTCGGAGCGCGCGGTGCCGCTGGCGCTCGCGCTGGGGCTCTGTTCCTCGCTCGCGACGAACAGAGAGGCCATCGCGACGCTGCTCGAGGAGACCGAACGCGCCGGCGTCGACCCGCTGCTCGTCCTCGATCGGCTGCTCGCGGAGCCGACCGTCGAACCGGCGATCGACCTCGAGCGCCGTCGCCACCAGCTCGAGCAGCTCCTGTACTAGCTACTCGAACCGGTTCTCGGGGAGCGGGGTTGCATCGGCCCGATACCGCTCGTACACCGATTCCGCCCAGGCGACGCCCTCGGCTGCGTCGTTGTGGATCGTTCCGACGACGTCGTTTTCCTCGCCGTAGACGAACAGAACGGCGTGGTCGTCGCCGTCGGTCTCGAGGAGCGTGAGCCCGTACGGAACCGACTCGACCCGACGGATCCGACAGCGGCCGCTCTCGAGCAGGTCGCGTACGCACTGCCGTTCCGGCGGCGACTCGAGGATGTACTCGGCGAGATTGTCACAGACGACGAGGTCAACCTCGAGGCCGCCATCGAGCACGCGGTCCCGGACGAGTTGCGGCGTCGTCGACTGGGAGATACAGCACGAAAGGCCGCGAAGGCGGTCGGCCCGTTCGAGGAGGCGCTCGAACTGGCTCACCGGTCGGTGGGGGACCGGCGGCGTCGACTGGACGACCACCGCCCCCTCGAGAAACTCGGACGCCATCGGCGCCTCCGCCGGAAGCGACCTGAGGAGGGGGCCGGCCGGGACGACGCCAGCGACGCGCTCGAGGCAGTCGAGATACCGATCGACGAGCAACCGACCGTACAGCGTGGGTGCGTACCCCTCCTCGGTGCGGGTGAGCAAGCCGGCGTCCTCGAGTTCGCGGACCGCCCGGTCGACAGTCGAGCGGGAACAGCCGAGTGCGGTCTCGAGTTCCGGTTTCTCGAGCGGGCCGTGTTCCAGCGCGCCGAACAACTCGATCCGGGAGTGAACCGCGCCGAACGCGTCGAGTAGCGAGTCGGACTGCACGGGTTCGACTCGATGCCCCGCACCCAAATACGTACGGATGTCTGAATTATCAGTTTTCGAATACTCTGCCGCGAGACCGGCTCGTTATTCGGCGCGATCGCTCGCCGACGGCGGCGGCGGAATCGAGGTTGCAGCCGCCCGGTAGCGACGGTAGACGTCGAGGCCCCACTCGAGCGCCGCCGGCGAGTCGTTCTCGAGGACGGTCGTCACATCGCCGGTCTCGGTCGTGAGAACGACGAAGACGTGCGCTCTCGAGGGACGGTCGATAATAGCGAGCCCGTACGGAACCGACGGGAGAGCGTGGATCCGGAACTGACCGGTCGCCATGACTTCCCGGAGTTGCTCGCTGCGGTTGGCACACAGAAACGCGAGCAGGTCCTCGGTGAGGACGGCCTCGACGTCGAGTTCGCCCGCAACCGTCCCGTCGTACACCAGCGTTCGAAACTGCGGGAGGCGTTCGGCCGTCACGAGGCCGCGAAAGCGGTCCGCTCCGTCGAGTCGCTGGGCGATGTCCTCGAGCGGTTCGTTCGGCGCGTGTGTCGCCGGCTCGTGGACGGTCGCCCCCTCGAGCATCGCGGTGGACATCGGCGCCGATGGCGGAAGCGACGCGAGGAGGTGACTGGTCTCGCCGATCGCCTCGAACTGCTCGAGCGACCGACGATACTCCGCGAGCGCGAGGCGACCGGCCACCGTGAGAGCGACGCCGTCCGGCCGGCGGTCGACGAGCGACCGCTGTTCGAGTTCACGGATCGCCCGATCGACCGTCGACCGGGAACAGTCGAGCGCCTCGGCGAGTTCGCGTTTACCGAGTGGCGTCGACTCGAGAACGGAGAGGAAATCCTGTCGACGGGAAACCGCGTCCAGGAGTGGTACATCGGTTCGTGGAGGGCTCATCGGGGCGTCACCGATCCTACACCAGCGACTGCCAAAGGCCTCCCGATATCACGGCTGGGACGGCCCGCGAACGAGCAGTGCGAGGCCGACGGCGACGGCAAGCGTGGCGACGAGGCCGGCAAAGACCGAGAACCCCGGCGTCGAGTCGCTCCGGTCGTCCTCATCCGCCGCGGTCGAGTTTTCGGATCGTGGCTCCGATTCGGACTCGTCCACAGTCGCCCCCGCATCGGGTTCGCCCTCGTCGTCCGCCTCCGCGAGGGGTACCCCCGGCTCGTCACCGCTCGCGTCCGACGGCTCGTCGTCCACACCGCCGGCGACGACCAGCGTTCCGTCACGGTCGACGACACTCTGGGGGTAGCCGTTTACCAGGCCCACCGAGGACTCCGCGAACTCGAGTGTCGACTCGCTCGGCTCGGCATCGGCCTCGGCCTCGAGAGTCAGCGTGAGAAGGGTGTCAGTGCCCGTCGCGCCCGGTCCCGGCGGGTCGCGCTCGTGACTGACGGTGAGCGCCCCGCCGGTTTCGTCGTATGTCTCCGACGTGAGGACCTCGCTGTCCCCGTCCGCGAGCCACTCGCCATGGGTGATATCGACCACCGACAGGGTGTCCGCGTCGTAGTCGAGGGTGAACGTAACCTCGCCGACGCCGTCACCGCCGTAGCCGCCGTGGCTGCTCAACACGACGTCGACGGTGACCGTCTCACCCGGCTCCACCTCGATATCGCCTCCCTCGAAGTAGAGGATCGCGATGTTGTCGCCGGCGGATCCGATGGGGGCAACGAGCGTTCCCAGGAGAACGCAGACGACGAAAAGACCACACAGCGGTCGGCTTCCGACACTCATCGGTCCACCGAAATCTCGACCGGCGGCATCTCGAGAAACGCGGTTTCGTACCCCTGGTGGCGGGCGACCTGGGGCGGGGAGTCGACCGTGATCTCGAGCGTGTCACCCGCCTGGAGCTCCGAAGTCGCGGCGCCGTAGTGGAGGCCGAGTTCGTGGTCGATCGCCTGCTGGAGATCGGTTTCAGCGACGAGGTCGCCGTCGCGCGTTACGGCCGCTCGAAGCGCCATATCCGCGAGCGGCACCCGGTTATACGGCGTTCTGGGCGAGACGACCAGATACTCCTCCCCGTCGACGAGATGTGCCGCGTCCTCGAGGACGGCGGTGAGGAGGATCGCGTCGCCGCTTTCGGGGTCGCCGAGCACGACGCCGGGGAACTCGTCGGCTGCGGGAACCCTCGAGTACGGGACCTGGTGATGGTCGTCGTGGTGGTCGTTCCCGTGATCGGCGTGACTGTCGTCGCCGTGATGATCGTCCCCGTGATCATCGTGATCGTGGTCGCCGTGATCCATCGGCTCGAGCGCTCCCGGCTCCCCCCAGTACTCCTCGTCCAGATACTCGACGCCGCCGACGACTTCCTGGCGGAAATCATCGTCGTAGACGAACTCGAAGGAGGCGGTCTCGGTGTCGGTGAATTGCCCCTCGAGTTCGCCGGTCGTGGGCACGTCGAGCGGCGGAATCCGCACTTCGACCTCGTAGGCGCCGTCGTCCTCGAGAGGAACGTTGTCGCCGAAGTGAAAGCCCATCTCCTGGGAGATCATCGTCCACGGCGACCGTTCGTCGATCTCCTCGCCGTCTCTCTCGATCGTGACCCTCGTGCCCGAGTCGACGGGGAGTACGGTTTCCGTTTCGCGGTCCCAGAGGGTGATCATCAGGTGAACGCCGGCGCCCGGATCGGGGTCGACCCGCTCTGTGTCCCGGCCCGTGACGAGCCAGAACGGGTGGGGGTACGACAGCATCGGCGCGAGCAGGTAGTCGCCGGCTTCGATCGGCTCGAGCATCCGCATCGCCTCGCGGTGGGTCGGCACGTACACCGCGTCCGGCGGGTCCTCGACCTCCGGAAACGCCGGCATCGTTTCGTCGTCCGCGACCGAATCGTCGTCGGCCTCGGCGGTCGAGTCGTCATCTGCGCCGGGTTCCGAATCCGTACATCCAGCGACGAGCGCGATGCCGGTCGTAGATCCCGCGGTTACACCCTGAAGGAACGTGCGTCGATTCATCGTTGTGTAGCTCCCGGCGGGCGACCTCGAGTCGGCAAGCGAATCGATGGAGGGTCAGTCGCCGGGACGTGGCTACCAGAGGTGAGCCACCGAACCGTCTAAACTCTGACTACCGCGACCAGTATCCGCCGGCATCTGAGACGGGTTCCTCTCGAGTCGGAGTCCGTCTGCGACGGCGGTCGGTGACAGAGCGCAGAAAACGGGGGTCGCGCCGGCGAGTCAGCGAGGGAGGTTAGACGCCGGTGCTGTACCGGAGGATACCGGCGACGCCGCCGAAGGCGTTGTAGAGCTGTTCGCCCTTCTCGAAGTCCGTCGAGATGAACTTCGTCTCGGTGCCGCGCTGTTCGGCGATCCCGATCAGGTGCTCGATGGCGTCCTCGCGGTCGTCCTCGCCCGCTTCGACAGCCGTTCCGCACTCGGAGCACTCGTGGCCGGGGGTGGACTTGCGCCGGTCGATCATCGTCCGGTCCGTGTTATCGCACTCGGGGCAGTCGTAGGTGACGACGTCCTTGCGGAGGTCCTCGCTAATCAGCAGTCGGTCGACCGACCCCATCACGAGGTTCCGACGGGTCTGTTCGAAGCCGTACGTCGCGAGGTCGCCCGCGTTGAGTTCCTTGAAGAACTCCTCCATCTGCTGTTTGTCCTTGACGACCTCCGCGTCGGCCAGCGCGTCTTCGGCGTTGTCGACGAGGTCCTTGAGCCCGGACTCGTCGGTGTAGGCGACGTCGAACTTGCCGATCACCGTGTCCTGAAGCTCGTGGTGGAGGTAGTCGCCGTCCAAGAACTCGTCTTTGGTCGGCGAGGGGCCGCCGACGAGAACGCCGTCGAGTTCGTGGCGCTTCGGGACGAAGAGGTCGTTTGCCATCCCCGCAACCTCCTGGTAGAAGTTGTCGATGGCCTCGAGACGAAGCCGGGCGAATCGCTGGGCGGACTGGCCACCTTTGCGCTGCTTGCCGGGGACGAGCGAAGAGGCGGATTTGACGGGTTCGATGCGTTTCCCCTTCAGCCAGCCGACGTTGGCCTCGCGCCGATCGAGGACGATCAGGCCGTAGAGGCCCTTGTCGGTGAGCATCTCCTCGAGGGGCTCCGTGAGGAAATCGGAGTCGCAATGATACCGGAACGACTCGACGGGCTGGGGCGGGCTCTCGAGGGTGCGTGTGACCATCTCGGTCTGGCCGCCGCCGGAGTCGACGGCGCCCGAGAAGATCACCATCCCGTTCTCCGGCGGGAAAGTGTCGTAGTACCGAAGGCGGTCCTTGATGCTCGTAAGCGCGTCCTGGACATTGGTCCGGGTCTGTTTCGACTTGATGTTCGCGGCTTCGGAGTGTTCCTGGGTGACGTGGGCAACGACGTCACTGATCTGGCGATCCTCGGGGATGTAGATCGTGACGAGCTGGGTCCCCGACCCTTCGAAGTTCTTGAGGTCCTCGATAACCTTCCGGAACTCGTACTTCTTCCGGTCGGATTGCTCTTGCTCACCCTCCTGGCTCATTGTCCCTACAAAGCGGTGCTGGGGGTAAGTACCCTTTGACATCCCGACCGCCCTTGAGGGCGTGTAAGACGAACCGATCGGGCGCGACGAGAGGAGACCAATTCGATCAGCGATCCGATATTTGCTCGCTCGGCGGATCCCCGAACGTGTGGTTACGATTTAAGGTGCTCCCGCCACACTGTCCGGTTAGTAACCCAGTATGTCTCACGAGACTATCTATGCGGTCGCAAGCGGCAAAGGCGGCGTCGGAAAGACGACGACGACGGTCAACCTCGCAACGGCGCTCGCTCAGGCGGGACGCCGGGTCGCCATCGTCGACACCGACCTCGGGATGGCGAACCTCGCCGGCTTCGTCAGTCTGGACCCCGATGCGGCCACCCTCTACGACGTGCTCTCAGGGAACGCCACCGTCGAGGACGCCACGTACCAGCTCGCGGACAACATCGTCGCCGTCCCGAGCGGCACCGAACTCGAGGCGTACGCCGAAACCGCCCCCGAGGGGCTGGGAGAGGTCGTCGAAACGCTCCGCGAGGAGTTCGAGTACGTCTTCCTCGACGTCGGCGCCGGCGTCAGCCACGAGACCGTCCTCCCGCTCGGGCTCGCCGACACCGTCGTGCTCGTCACGACACCCGAACCCGCGGCGGTCCACGACTCCCGGAAGACCCTCGAGCTCACCGACCGCGCCGGCGGCGAGGTTTCGGGGCTGCTCGTCACGCGAACTCGCCCGGACGGCGACGTCTCCTACGAGGAGATCGCAGCCAGCCTGGACGTCCCACTGCTGGGAACGATTCCGGACGATCGAGCGGTCCGCGACAGCGTTTACGCCGGGACACCGCTGGTCGTCCACGAACCTGACCGCCCCGCTGCGGTCGCGTACAGACGTCTCGCCGCAACGCTCGCCGGAGTCGACCCCGAAGAAATAGGCGTCAGTGCGCCACCCAACGAGGACGACGATGCCGACCAGCCGGCATCTCACGACGAGGTCTCGAGCGCGATCACGGAAGCCGAATCCGATCAGTAACTGACGGCCCGTCGACGCCGAAACGAGCCGGGTACCCACCGGCTACCCCGAGGCAGGTCAATACTTCTTCACAGTGACACAGTCACCGAAGCGGTGCAGTAACCGCCTCCTGAGGGTCAGGAACGGTGACAGTGTCACCCCGAAACACCGCTCCCCACGGCGTCAGTCCTGGCGTTCAGGGGGCGGTCACGAACCGGAGACGGTACGAGCTAATTACTAATCATGGAGGCAGGTGGCTGTGCTCGTATGGAGCGACGACAGATCCTCCTCGGCAGCGGTGCCGTACTCGCAACCGCCCTTGCTGGCTGTTCGGAAACAGCGAGCGAAGACGGTGATGACGACGGCCGTACCGGCACAGGAACGGACGACGACACCTCGCGTGGAGACGACGACGGTGGCAGCGATACGAACGGAGATACCGATTCGAGTCGTGACGACGGCGATGAGAAGGACGATGACAGCGAAAAGGACCGCGACGACGACGGAAAGACGGACGACCTCGACGACATCCCCGGAATCGACAAGGACAAACTCGAGTTGCGAAAGCAAGACGCCGTCATCGACAAAGTCGTCCGCGAAAAGCGGACGCTCTCCCTCGAAGTTACCGTCAAACGGGTCCCGAAGAACGACCAGGAACGGTACGAGATGCTCGAGCAGGTGATGAACGACGGCTCGGACGCGGTCATCAGTCCGAAGAAGTTCAAGAACGAGATAGACAAGATCAAGTGGACTATCTACGATCGCGACGGGAAGGTCGTCCAGGCCTTCTATGTCCGCGTCGACTGGTTAATCGACTACCGCGACGGCAAGATCAGCAAGGACGAACTCGCGGCGCTGGTTTACAAAACGGCAAAGTAAACCACCCAGTGTGTGGTAACCGGAGATCTTCACGTTCTCTCCGGTTCGAGAGGAAATCCGATCCGTGACCGGATCCGCTCTACATCGAGCGCGGCGGCGATACGCCCAGCACCGACAGCGCGTTCGCGACCGTGTGCCGCGAGGCCGCCACCAGCGCGAGGCGCGCCGCCCTCGTTTCCTCGTCGACGTCGTCGGCCAGCACCGGGCACTCCCGGTAGAAGGCGTTGAACCGCTCGGCGAACTCGCGGGTGTAGGTGGCGACCTGGTGTGGCTCCAAATCGTCCGCCGCCTCGTCGATCACCGCGGGAAGTCGGGCGATCGTCTCGAGCAACTCGCGCTCGGCGTCGGTCTCGAGCCGGTCGGCGGCGCCGTCCTCGAGCGTCAGCCCCTGGTCGGTGAGATCGCCGTCGAGATCGAACCCGCCCTCCGCCAAGATACCACAACAGCGCGCGTGGACGTACTGGACGTACGGGGCCGACTGGGCCTCGAAGTCGAGCGCGCGGTCCCACTCGAAGGTGATCGCCTTCGTCGGCTGCTTCGAGACGATGTCGTAGCGCACCGCGCCGATGCCGACCTGGTGGGCGATTCGGTTGATGTCTTCCTCCTCCAGATCGTCGTCGCGGATGCGGTCGTCCAGTCGATCCTCGACCTCCGCGCGGGCGCGGTCGATCGCCTCGTCGAGCAGGTCGTCGAGGTCGACGCCGGTGCCCCGCCGGGTGCTCATCTTCCCCTCGGGCAGGTTGACGTAGGAGTAGATCACCTGCCGAAGCTGGTCGGTGTCGTTGCCGAGCAACTCGAGGGTCGTGCGGAGCTGTTCAGCCTGGAGCTTGTGGTCCTCGCCGAGCACCGTCACCGCCCGGTCGTAGTTGTCGAACTTCCACTCGTGGTGGGCCAGGTCGCGGGTGGGGTACAGCGAGGTGTCGTCCGCACGCAAGAAGACGAGATTCTTGTCGATCCCCTGGGCCTCGAGGTCGAGTTGCCAGGCGTCGTCCTCGTACACCGCCCCGTCGAGTTCCTTGAGACGAGCGACGACGTCGTCGGTCGAGCCGTCGCGCATAAACTCCGTTTCCTTGACGAATCGATCGAACTCCGCTGGCAGGCGGGCGAGACACTCCTTCATCCCGCCGAGCACCTGATCGACGACGACGCTGACCCGCTCGTAGGCGGCCTCGTCGCCCGCCTCGAGCCCCTGCATGATCGCCTCGATCTCGGCTTCGGCCTCGGCGACGTCGGCGGGGTCGGCGTTCTCGAGGAAGGCGTTGCCCTTCCGGTAGTACCGGACCAGGTCGTACTCGGGGCGGTCGCGTTCGGGGTCGCTCTCGAGGTCGTCCTCGTCGAACGTCTCGTAGGCCCAGGTGAAGACCGCCATCTGCCGACCGGCGTCGTTGACGTAGTAGTGTCGGGAAACGTTGTAGCCCGCGGCGTCGAGCACGTTCGCCACCGCGTCGCCGATGATCGGGTTCCGGGCGCGACCGACGTGGACCGGCCCCGTGGGGTTCGCGCTCGTGTGCTCGACGACGACGGACTCGCCGCGGGCCGGGAGATGGCCGTAGTCGCCGTCGACCCCCGCCGACAGCGTCTCGGCGTAGTAGGCCGCACTCGGCAGGAAGTTCAGGTACGGCCCCTGCGTTTCGATCGCGGAGACGTATTCGAGAGCGGCGACGTCGATCTCGTCCGCCACCTCGGCGGCCGCCTGCGGCGGGGCCATCCCGAGCTCGCCGGCGAGTCGGAAGGCCACGCTCGAGGCGAGAACGGCGGGGACGTCTTCCGGCGGCTCTTCGATCCCGAGGTCGTCGGTCGGCAGGTCGAGTGCGGCGAGCGCCCCCTCGAGGGCGTCCTCGACCTCCGCGCGTAGGGAGAGGAACATACCCCTCCGTTCTGGGGGCTCGAGTAAAGGAATGTCGGGTTTCGACGGCGGCGGCGCCCGCACCTCGGTTCCGACCCCGCGGTCGGCGGGCGATCACTCGAGTGCTGCGACCTCCCGAAACCGCTCCTCGTGTACCGGCCGGAACGTTTCGCCGGAAGCGTCGAACGCGGCGGGGGTGAAAAACCTGGCCGCGGCGGCGTCGGTCCCGGCCCGTGGCTCTCCCGACGTCGCCGCCGCGTTGACGGTGTACAGGATCAAGACGACTCCCTTTCCGTCCCGCGGCGGCAGGGAAATCGCATCGTGGATCCGGAGCGCGTCGGGGTCGACGGTCAGGCCGGTTTCCTCCGCCAGTTCTCTCGTGGCCGCTTGCGCTGGTTGCTCCTCGAGTTCCATGTGGCCACCCGGCAGGGACCACTCGCCGACGCCCGGTGGTGCCGCCCGTTCGATGCACAGCACCGCGTTCGCTTCCTCCCGGCGGTCGACCACCGCGACGCTCGCACAGGGAACGGGGTTGTGCCAGACGATCCGATCGCAGTCGGCACAGTGCCGCCGGTCGCGGCCGTCGAAATGGATGGGGTCGAGTGCGGTACCGCAGTAGGGACAGAAGCCGGGTGGGAAGTTAACCATCGGCGTTAGAGGGTCTTGAGTCCGCTCCCCGTTAGCGGAACGACCACGTCGTCTCCGTCGTCGATCACGCCATCGGCGCGGTAGCGCTCGAGTGCAGCGGGGGCGACCGCACACGTCGGTTCGACGTAGAAGCCGCTCCGGTGGAGGCGATCGAGCGTCGTTTCGACGGGGTCGTCGCCGAGGGCGACCACGTCGCCGTCGGTCGCCTCGAGGGCCTCGAGGATCTGCGTGCCGCGGGCGGGTTCGGCGATCTGGATGCCGTCGGCGATCTCGGCTCGCCCGTCGCCGGTGTCGCCGCCGGTGGCGGCGACTATGGGGGCGTAGCCCGCGGCCTGCGCCCCGAGCAGCCGGGGGAGGCGGTCGACGATTCCGGCCTCGTAGAGCAGCGAGAAGCCACGGTAGGCGCCCAGAAAGAGCGTTCCGTGGCCGATGGGGAGAACGAGGGCGTCGGGAACGGTCCAGCCGCGCTGGGCGGCCACCTCGAACGCGAACGTCATCGTTCCCGCGTAGAACGCGGGGTTCCAGGCGTGGGAGGCGTACCAGCCATCGCCCTCCTGTCGCGGAGCATCCCCGCTCGAACTTCCCGTAGTGCCCTCGACGGCGTCGATACACGCCGCCGTCACGTCCTCGCGGGAGCCCTCGACTCGAACCGGTCGAGCCCCGGCGCGCTGGATCGCCATCAGCTTCGACTGCTTGACGTCGGCGGGGACGTATATTTCGGCGTCGAGGCCCGCTCGCGCCGCGTACATCGCGATGGCGGCGCCCGCGTTCCCCGAGGAGTCCTCGATCACCGTCTCGACGCCGAGTTCGACGGCCCGCGAGAGCGTCGTCGTCGCCCCGCGGTCCTTGAACGAACCCGACGGGAAGACGTACTCGAGTTTGAACTGCGCTCCCCAGTCGGGGGCGTCGACCAGCGGCGTAAACCCCTCCCCCAGCGTGACGTGTTTCTCGATCGGGATGAACTCGAAGAACGTCCAGAGACCGTCGCTGGTGTCGAGTTTCGACAGGGGCAACGGGTTCCCGGTCGGATGCGGACGATCCGTGAACTCGAGGGCGTGACCGCAGGCACACCGCCAGGGTTCGTCGGGTCCGGCGGCGTACTGGGCGTCACAGTCCGGACAGGTGAGATCGGCCGCCATGATCAGTACCGGTCGACGTCGGTGCCGACCGAACAGACGTACTCGCCGGTAGCCACCTGCGGCAGTCGCCGGCTGCGCCAGAAGATCCCGTCGCTGTCGGCGGTCACTTCCGCCCTGGGCTCGCCGAAGGCGGTCGTCACCTCGAACAGCAGGTCGCCCCCGCCGACCTCAGCTCCGAGTTCCTTGTGAAAACGGACGAGTCCGCCAGCGGGCGCGCCGTACTGCTCGAAACCGGCCGCACGAGTCTGCGGGTCGGGCTCCGTCTCCGTCCCATCACCCGCCAGAAAGCCGTAGTAGCGAAGAACGTTGAACACGCCCGTTACGCCCTTCTCGATGCTCGTTTCGTCCCATCCGACACAACCGCCGAGTTCGGGATCGACCGTCGGAATCCCCTCGTCGGGCGCCGCGCGGGCGAGCTGGCCGTCCGGCCCCTTCTGATCCAGAACGTAGCCGCAGTCGAATACCTTCGCCAGCTCGAGACACTCCTCGTGGAGCCGGTGGCGGGTGCCACAGCGAACCCGGACCTCGTCGATCATCCGGCTGGTCGATCCCTGGTGGAGGTCGAGTATCAGGTCCGCCCGGGTGGCCGCCTCGAAGGTTGCGTGGGCGATGCGTTCGCTCGAGGTGCCCGCTTCCTTGCCGGGATAGGCGCGGTTCATCTTCGTGTCGTCGACCGGGTTCCGGTGTTCCGCGACCTGGAACGCGTGGTAGTTGACGATGCCGACGATCAGGATCGTCCCCGAGATGTCGGCGGGATCGAGACGCGGAACCACCCGCTGGATAACCCCCACCCCGTTGAGTTCGTCGCCGTCGCTTGCAGCCTGCAGATAGAGCGTCTTCCCCGGCTCCGCGCCGTTGATCACGGCGACGGGAAGCCCGAACGGGCTGCCGTCTCGAGTTTCGCCGACCTCGAGACGGCCCGTATCGATCTCGCCGGGAGCCGCGCTCGCCGTTCCGAGCGTCGTCGTCATGTGCCCGACGAGGGGCGCACCCGCCTTTACTGGTTCGGTATACCGACACCTCTCGCCCCGGTTTCCAGGCCGCCGCGGTGTCCGACGACACGGATTTCCGGCGGGATCGGCTACTCGAGCCGTGAAAGACGACGCGGCGACGCCGAGGGATTCAGGGGGCAAGCGAGGCGATCGAGTGTCTCGAGGAACACACCGACGCGGCGACCGAAACGGCCGACTAGAGGAACGGCCGCCAGTAGTAGGGGCTGATGAATCCCTCGATGAACGCGGCGACGGCGAGCAGGATGCCGACCCCGATCAGCACCCAGAACGCCCGCTCTAAACTGTCGGCGAACGCCGACCGCTCGAGTCGGCCGCGGAGGGCCTCCCACCAGCGAACGCCCAGGTGGATGCCGACCGCGCCGGCGACGATGATCGCCGGAATCTCGAAAATTCCGTGGGGGACGACGAACGCGACCAGTTCGAGGAGTTCGGCCTCGAGTCTGGCGACGGCGCCGATGGCGAGGCCGTTGAACCACAGCGAGACGAGCGCCGGGACGGCGAGTGCGACCCCCGAGTAGGCGGTCGTCAGCGCTACCATCCAGTTGTTACCGAAGAACTCGAGGGCGGCTCGCGGAGCGAGGTGGCCCTCGAGTCGGCCCGCGATCGAGGTTTCGACGACGCCGACGAGGGGGTCGGCCGCGAGCCACCCCATCCCGAACCCGATGCCGATCGAGGCGACCGAGAGCGCGTGGAGCCCCGGCGTCCGGCGGACGAACAGGAGCATCTCGTCCCAGCCGCGTCGGGTGCCGGCGCGAAGCTGACGACGGACGCCGGCTTCGGGAAGCGGCGGCGGGGAGAGACGGTCCTGCGAGCCGAGGTAGAGGCCGGTCTTCAGTAGCTCGAGAACGGGGAGCAAGACGACCGAACTCGCGAGCGAGAGCGCGGTGCCCGCGCCAAACAGTGAGAGGATGCCGGCGACGACCCCGAACGCGAGCAGTCCGCCGACGGCCACGACGTAGTAGAACGCCGCGGCAACCGGCTCGCGGCGGACGAAGCCGACGGCGCGTCTGAGCGACGCAAACACGCCCACATCGTCGGCGACGACTGCGACCGGGGCGAACGCGAAGAGCGCCCGGATCACGGCGACAGCCGCGATCCACACCGGGACGACGAGGAAGGCGAGGAGGACGCCGACCTCCGGCAGGCCGGTTGCGAGCCCGAACAGCCCGGCGCCGAGGGCCGCGAGAACGAGCAGTGCGGCGCTGACGACGAACCAGAGGACGAGCTCGAGCAGGTAGAGGGCGAGAAACGTCAGCCAGTACCGTCGAACACCCGCGATCCCCGCCGTCAGCCCCCGACGGTTGCGGAGCCGAGCGGCACAGGCAGCCAACTGGCCCGCCGAGATGACCGCGGTGAGCCCGATCATGAGGAAGACCATGAGCAGTCCCGTGACCGCAAACAGCAAGAGGAGCGGCCAGAGGAGTTCGGGCGTGAACAGCGTCTCGAGGGCCGGTCCGAGTTCCTCGATCACCCACTCGCCGAGAGCCTCCTCGGAGTCGGGATCGAGGCCGGGCGCCGGCTCGTCGATCTGGGCGAGTTCGGCCCGAACGGCGTCGAGTCGACCGGTCAGCTCGAAGGCGACGTAGACGGCCAGCAGGACGGCCATCGGAAGAACGCGGGCGACGGCGGGTACGGCGGCGCCGAGGACGTAGAACGGCAACAGATCGGAGGGGCGTCGTCGAAGTGCGCGGTGAACCGCGTTCGTCGCGTCGGAGAGGCGCATGCCCCTCAGTTTCAGTCGCACAGATAAATAATCCAACATTCCGGCGCGACTGGCCGGCGGCGGCTCGTCCGTTCGAGCGCCGGGAACCGACACGGATCCGACGTACATTTGTGCCCGGGGCGCTAACGGTCGCGTGTGTCACAGGACCGCCCCGAGCGACCGCCGACCGCCCAGTTTCTGGCTGCCCTCGACGTCGGACGCAACGCCAGGCTCGGGCTCGTCGCCGGCGTCTGGTTTACCCTCGGCGTCTACCTGTTTTTCATCGTCGTTCCGGCCTGGTCCTCTCAGAACGTCGGCGACGTGCTGTCGGCGTACTACCTCGCGCTCGCGTTCACGCTCGCGACGACGACCGCCGGGATCGTCGCCATCGCGCTCACGATCCGGTCGGCAGTCGCGCTCTCGCGCGAACTCGAGGGCGCCGAAACCGAGTGACCGCGCCTCAGAACTGCGGATCGAAGCCGCGCCCGAGGCAGGCCTCCCTGGGGTGATGGACGGCGATCGCCCGATCCGAAACCTCCCTGAACTCGAAGGAGATCACGCGGAGCACGTCGAACTCGATCATCCCGGTCGTACAGTCGAGGTGGTTGTCGATCACGTACCCCGGCTGAACCATCCCCGTCTGCGTCGTGTACGTCTCTGCGTCCCAGTCGATCGGCTCGCCGGTGAACTCGTCGTACGGCGGCTCGTAGCCGCCGCTGGTCCGGTCGAAGCTGGCGACGTCGACCGCCACACCGGCGACCAGCGCTACGATGACGATCAATCCGATCGCTGCGAGTCCGTACACGAGTCCGGTTCGGATCACCTCCAGACGCGTCCGCGACTGCGTCCCGCTGGAGTCACTGACTGTCATACCACCGTGTGAACCCCGGGACGGCTATCGAGGGGAGTTCGCGAGATAACTGCGCTCTCATGGCTCTTCGAGCACTCCATTGCTCCGAGCAGAATAACGGTTGTCTCAGGCGAACCGGGAGTACAGGATCGCAGTCACGACCCGGCTCCAGATGAGGAGACGGTGCCGAGCGACCGCCTCAGACGATCAGTTCCTCGAGACGATCCGCCCCCGCGCGGGTCCCCTTCGCGAGGATGACGTCGCCAGCGTGGAGCTGGGTCTCGGGGCCGGGCTGGATCTCCCACTCGTCGTCGTGGGGTTCCGGACTGCCCCGCGGACGGCGGATCGCGATGATCCGCATCCCGGTTTCGGTTCGCACCATCTGCTCGCCGATCGTCGCGCCGTCGAGGGCGCTTCCCTCGCGGACCGTATCGCGGACGATCACCTCGTCGCTCTCCGAAACCGCCTCCGCGACGACCGCGTGGGTGCCGAGCCCACGCAGGACGCCCTCGCTGATCTCGAGGGCGGCGTCGCTGATAACCTCCGTACTCCCTGCGAGGTGGACGAGCCCCCGCAGCCCGACGGGGTCGTCGACCCGACCGGCCGCCTGGAGCGTCCAGGCCTCGAACCGGGACTCGAGGGCGTCGACTTCGGCCTCGAGGGCGGCGACCTCCTCGGCGAGATCCGTACTGTCGTACAGCACCGCGCCGTAGGCCAGGTCGACGGCGAGTTCGCTCATGTTCTTCATCAACACGATGGCGTCGACGGCCCGTTCGAGATCCTCGATCCCCTGCTCGGCCGGCGTCGGCGTTTCGTACTGGTTCCCCGAGACGGTCTCGTACACCGGCCCGACGTTGTCCTCGGAGCCGCGCATGAGCACGACGTCGCCCACTTCGAGGGCCGTTTCGAGATCGGGGTTGAGCAGCCACTCGCCGGAGCGACGGATCGCGATCACCCGGACCCCGGTCTCGGTCTCGAGGTTCAGGTCGCCGAGGCTGCGGCCGGCAAACCGGGAGTCGGCCTCGACGGTCGCGCGGACGACCGACTCGACGGCCTCGGGGAGGGCGGTCCGCATCGCGTCCGGGAGGCCGATCTCCTCGAGGACGATCTTGGCGATATCCCCCGCTGCATCCGAGATCTTCTCGGCGGCGCCGACGACGCCGAGCACTGGTGCAAGCTGTTCTGCGTCGTCGGTGGTTCGGGCGGCCATCAGCAGGCTCATCCGCGCCTGCAACTGGAGAATATCCATGCGCTCCTCGAGCGCGAGCACCTCCTCTGCGACCTCTTCGCTCCCGAACAACACCGCGGAGTAAGACAGGTCGATCAGCAGCTCTGCGGTGTCTTTCATCTCCGCGAGCACCTCCTTGACGCTCACTGGGCGGTATTCGACGTCGCGGGCAGCGTCCATACTCGTCGTTCACTCGCGGGTGAGAAAAGCGTTACCGAGCGGCGACGCTGATCGGGTGTCTTTCCCGCCAGAGATAGCCCAGACGAAAGCCCGGAAAGGATAATGCTTTTCCAGTCGGCTACAAAATTCTGACTATGACGGAGGATCTCAAGAAAGGGCTCGAGGGCGTGTTGGTCGCAGAATCCGAACTCAGCTCGATCGACGGCGACGCCGGTCGGCTGATCTATCGCGGCTACACCATCGACGACCTCGCCCGCGACGCCAGCTACGAGGAGGTCGTCTTTCTTCTCTGGCACGGCCACCTTCCCGACGAGGGTGAACTCAGCGAGTTCGCCGACGCGATGGCCGCCGAGCGGACCGTCGACGACGCCATCCTCGAGACGGCCCGCACCCTCGCCGAGGCTGACGAGGAGCCGATGGCCGCCGTGCGAACGCTGGTCTCACAGCTCTCGGCGTTCGACGCCGACGCCGACGCCGATCCGACCGACGAGGCGGCGAACCTGCGGAAGGGACGGCGCATCACGGCGAAGATCCCGACCGCGCTGGCCGCCTTCGAGCGCGCCCGCCAGGGCCAGGAGTTCGTCCCGCCACGGGAGGACCTGAGCCACGCCGCGAACTTCCTCTACATGATAAACGGCGAGGAACCCGACGAGGTGCTCGCCGAGACGTTCGACCAGGCGCTCGTGCTCCACGCCGACCACGGACTGAACGCCTCGACGTTCTCCGCGATGGTCACCGCGAGCACGCTCGCGGACATGCACGCGGCGATCACGAGCGCCGTCGGCACCCTGAGCGGCAGCCTCCACGGCGGCGCCAACCAGGACGTTATGGAGATGCTCAAGGAGGTCGACGACGCCGAGATGGACCCCCTCGAGTGGATCGAAACCGCCCTCGAGGAGGGCCGGCGCGTCCCCGGCTTCGGCCACCGCGTCTACAACGTCAAGGACCCGCGCGCGAAGATCCTCGGCGCGAAATCCGAGGAACTCGGCGAGGCCGCGGGCGACACGAAGTGGTACAAGATGAGCGCCACCATCGAAGACTACCTCGGCGAGGAGAAGGGCCTCGCCCCCAACGTCGACTTCTACTCCGCGTCGACGTACTACCAGATGGGGATCCCGATCGACATCTACACGCCCATCTTCGCGATGTCCCGCGCCGGCGGCTGGATCGCCCACGTGCTCGAGCAGTACGACGATAACCGGCTGATCCGCCCGCGCTCGCGCTACGTCGGGGCCGAGGGTCAGGAGTTCGTCCCGCTCGCTGATCGGTAACGCCGCGGCGGATCGTAACGTATCACTGCGTAAGAAATATTTATCCGCGCTCGTATCTAGCGTCGAACATGCCCTCCAGCAGACGAACCTTCCTCGCCGGCTCGGGACTGGTCGCCTTCGGCGGCGTCGGCTACTGGCAGCGCCGACGAATCATTCGCCACTCCGAGATCGAAGCGATGCGAGAGGCCGCCGAGCGGTCGGTGCCGGCGATCGAGGCTGGGGCACCCGTCGCCGACGACCACCTCGAGGCAGCCTACGACCGGGCGAAGACGGCCCTCGAGGACGCCCACGAGGCGACGCCCGACGGCCAGGGGATCAGCCCCACACAGAGCGAACTCGAGCGCTTTGCCCCCGAGGAACTCGCGGGAGCGAGCCGAGACGAACGGCGAAACGGACTCATGCGGCTGCGGGAGTACACTCGCAGTTCGTACAGGATGATCGGCACGGCCAGATACGAGGACGGCGATCTCGAGCAGTCGGATCTCGACGAGCGAGTCGGCGACGTCCGGGCGGCGCTCGAGGCCGCCGAAACGCCCTACCGGGGCGAGTCGCTCGCGGACGCGGTCATCGCCAACGGGATCGTCGACGACCGGCGGCTCGCCGCCGAACGGCTCGCCGACGAGGTAGACGACAGCGCCCACGCGGGGAGCCGAGACTACGCCAGTTCGTGGGGCGACCTCGCCGCGGCAGACGCCCACCTCGAGGATGGCGACTGGCACGAACGGGACGTCGACGGCGAAGACTACGAAGACGAGTTACGGACCGCGCTCGAGGGCGCCGTTTCCCTGCTCGACGGTCGGGATCGCGACGAGGAGATCACCAGCGACGACGGCTGGCCGAGCTACGCTTCCACACTCGCCAGATACAACATGGGTCGCGGGACCGAAGCCGCGAGTCCGGCGACGAAACTCGAGGGTGGCTTCCTCGCCAGCGGGGTTCGAGCGGCGAGCTACCGGCACACGATGTTCGAGATCTTCGACAGGTTCGACGAGATACCAGCGCGATCGTTCTGGGGAGAGTTCGGCTGGGCCGTCGACGCCGACGGACTTCCGGAGCAAAAGGAGGCCGCGGTCACTGCGATCGAATCGGCCCTCGAGCGCCGCGACGATCCGCTCGGTCGGTGGCTGCTCGCAGCTCCCGCCGACAGGCTCGAACGGACAGACGACAGTCTCGAGCGCCGGATCGACGACGTCAACGACGCCGACGGCGATCGGTGGCAGCGCTCGATCAACGGCTACCACGTCGCCTGTCTCACGGCCGAGACGTTCGCCGAACAGGTGCCCGAGACGCTGGCGACGCTGCTCGAGTAACCCCCGGGTTGCTCGAGTCGTGGCGGTGTGGGAGAAGATATTTATCAATCAACTGACCTAGTGGCGAACATGCCCCCCAGCAGACGGGCCTTCCTCGCCGGCTCCGGGCTCGCCGTCTTCGGCGGCGGCGGCTACTGGCAGCGCCGGCGAATCATCCGCTATCCCGACGTCGAGGAGCTGCGCCCGGCGCTCGAGGTGGCGGTCCCCACCGTCGAAACCGGCCCCGACGTGAGCGACGATCATCTCGAGGCCAGCTACGAGCGAACGCAGGGGATTCTCGAGGAGGCGAACGCCGAGCTCGATCGTCCCCAGGAGGAGGGCGTTCCCGAGAGCGTCCCCGCCGAGTACGAGCCCGACGCGCTCGCCGACGCAAGCGCGTCCGAGCGCCGAAGCGCCCTCGGATCGTTGCGCAGTGAGGTGACGGGCGTGGCGAGAGTGATCGGCGAACACCGGCACGAAGCGGGACGACTCGGCCAGGACGAGATCGACGACCGTCGAAGGGCCGAAGCGGACGCGCTCGAGGGCGTCGATCAGCCCTACCGCGGCGAGTCGCTCATCGGCGCGATCGTCGCCAACGCGGAGAGCGACGAACTCCGAAGCAGCGCGCGGAGCGATCTCGAGAACGTTGCCGACAATCCGCCGAGCGACGACTGGAACTACGCCACCGTGTGGCGACGGCTCGCTCGCGCGGCCGCGACCCACCACGACCTCGAGTGGTACGTCCGCGACCCGGCGGGAACCGACTACGCCGACCGGCTGGAGTCGCTGGCGACGGACACCCTCGAAACCGTCGAGGAGACCCTCGAGACCGTCGAGTGGGAACACGACGAGGAGTACGACAGCTACGCTGTCGATCGCTCGCTCTCGTACGGCCCCCACGGAGAACGACTCTACACCTCGGAGCTGCCGGCGGAGCAGCGGCTGGACCGCGGCCATCTCGCGAGCGCCGCACGGCTCGCGGTTCATCATCACGCCTTCGCAGAGAGCCAGGAGGCGTTCACCGAATTCCCCCGGCGACGGCACTGGGACAAGTCCGACTGGACCGTCGACCCGGCCGACCTCCCGGAGCGAAAGCGAGCCGCCGTCGATGCAGTCGACACCGCGCTGGCTCACCGCGACGACCCGCTCGTGCGGTGGCTGCTCTTGGATCCTCTCGAGGCGCTCGAGCGAGCGGACAGCACCCTCGAGCGAGGTCTCGACGACGTCAACGACGCCGACGAGCGGGAGTGGCAGCGGTCGATCAACCGTTACTACGTCCGCTGTTTCGAAGTCGAGTCGTTCGCCCGACAGCTCCCGGAGACGATGGCGACGGTGCTCGAGTGAGGACGGGTGCGGCTATCGGGGACGGTTGTGATCCCCGGCGAAATCGACGCCGATGAACTCGAAGCGGGCGCCGCCGTCGGCGCCGCCGACGAGCCGACACTCCCAGCCGTAGGTTTCGGCCAGCTGGGCGATGAACGTCAGGCCGAGCCCGAGTCCCGTCGTTCCGGTGGTGTACCCCGCCTCGAACACCTGCTCTCGCTCGTCGGCGGGGATCCCCGGCCCCGAATCCTCGACGTAAAACCCGTCTGACAGCGAGCCGACGCGGATCGTCACGTCGTCGCCGCCGTACTGGAGCGCGTTCCGAAAGAGGTTCTCGAGGATGTGCGTGAGGTGTGCGGGCTCGACGTCGAGCACGTGGGCGGTGCCGACCTCGAGGCTCGCGGCCGGTTCGTCGAGGGTCGACCAGACCTCGAGAGCCGTCTCCTCGAGCGAGACCGGCTGCGGATCGACCGCGAGTTCGGTGCCGCGGGTGAGCACGAGCAGCATGTCGATCGTCTTCTCGATCCGGTCGAGCGAGGTCTCGACCTCGGCGGCCGCCTCGGCGTCGCCGTCGGCCGCCTGCGGGAGGTAGATCTCGGCGATCGAGAGGGGGTTACGGAGCTCGTGAGCCAGCATGCTTGCGAAACTCTCGAGTCGGCTGTTCTGTCGCTGTAACTGCTGTTCCCGCCGCTTTCGCTCGGTGATGTCAGTGATGGTGACGACGCCGCGGCTGACGTTGCCGGTCGCATCGTGAACCGGCATTCCGTGGACCATGATGACCCGGCGTGTCCCGTCATCGGCCTCGATCTCGAGGATATCGGGGTCGGTGATCTCTTCGCCGTCGAGCACTCTGACCATGGGGCGCTCCTCGAGTTCGAGCGACTCGCCGGTTTCCGCCCACTGCACGGAAAATTTGCTGTAATCCGCCGGCTTCTCGGCGTCGAAGACGGCGCCGCCCCAGATCTCCCGGGCGGCCTCGTTTGCCTCGACGAGACGGCCGTCCGCCTCCGCGACCACGACGCCGACCGGGAGCAGGCGGATCAGCGTTCTGAGCTGATTCTTGTGGCGTCGCAGCGCCTCCTCGGCTCGCTTTCGGTCGGTGATGTCCGCGAGAGCGCCGGGGAACGTCTGGGCGTCGCCGTTCTCGTCGCACTCGACGTGGCCGCGGGCGACCACCCAGCGCAGTTCGCCGTCGGCGTTCCAGACGCGGTACTCCTCCTCGTAGTCGCCGCACGTCTCGACGGCCTCCTGGATTCGTTCTGTGACCCGGTCGCGGTCGGCCACGTGAATCGAGGACGTGAGTTTCTCGAGCGGCACGCCGGTTCGGGCAGCTTCGGGATCGACGCCGAACGTGCGGGCGAAGGAGGCGCCGGTAACGAACCGATCGTCGGGGATGTGCCACTCCCAGGTGCCGATCGCGCCGGCGTCGGTCGCCGCTTCCAGCTGTGCCTTCGCGTCTTCGAGATAGCGTTCACGCTCCTTCTGATCGGTGACGTCCTCGACCGCGAATATCGCGGCGGTCTCGCCGATGGGATCCGGCAGCGGCTTGCCGTTGATCGACAGCCAGATCGAGTCCTTCTCCGCGTGTTCGAGCCGGATCACCTCGTTGAACACCGGCTCGCCCGTCTCGATGACGCGGCGGTGTGGATACTCGGATTCGGGGATCGGCTCGCCGTCGGGCGCTGTCACCGTCCAGTCGAGCATCTCGCGAAGAGAGCCCGACTGGTCGGGATCCGAGAGCTCCAGCATGTCGGTGGCGCGCCGATTGAACCGTGTGAAGTTGCCGTCGGCGTCGACCATCATCACCCCGGTCGGAACCGTCTCGAGGAGGTGATCCGTTAGCGCGGCGGGTCGGCCCCCCTCGTCGGGATCGAACGCCTCGAGGCCGTCCTCGAGACACGCCTGAAGCGACGAGAGCGCCTCGCGATCGGCCGCGTCGAATCCGTTGCCCCGACTGGCGGCGAGTTCGATCGCACCGACGGATGTCCCGTCCGGAACGAGCGGAACGACCGCGACGCGATGGGACGCGGCGACGTCGTGCCCGTCCGCGGCGAGGTCGTCGCCGCACGCGAACTCGACGGCTCCCGTCGTCAGCGCGCGCTCGAGAAGCCGGCGGCGGGCCGTCTCCCCGTCGAGTGGGATCGGCTCCCGATCCTCGAGGGCGGCGATCGTCGTCGCCTGCGAGCGCAGCGAGCTCGACTCGGAGTCGTACTCGCCGACCCAGAGCCAGCCGGCGTCGGTCGGAAACGCCCCGCAAACGGCGTCGACGAGATCCGTCCGCTTCGTCGCGGGAACGAGTGCCCGCCGAACGGCCGTCACGAAGTTCGACATCGACTGCACCTTCCCTTGGTCCTGTGGCATGACCGTCTCAGCGGCTAGATGGTCCTCCCCGTAATGTATCCTGTGGACACGGTTTCAATCGTCCGACAGCGTCCCCCGCTCCTCCATCATCCGCGCCGCCTTGCCCGCCCAGTCGCCGTAGACGTAGCCCGCGGTGACGACCGCGAGCGACCAGATGTAGTAGAGGATAATCCCCGCACAGATCCCGAGAACGCCGTACTCGAGTGGGACCGCCGCGACGTACGAAAAGCACAGATAGAACAGAAAGAGGCCGCTGGCTCGAGCGACGAAGGGAATCGTGGTTTCGCCGGCCCCCTGGAGTGCGCCGGCGATCACGATGTAGGCGACGAGGAACGGTGCGCCGATGCCGTACGCCTGCGCGAAGGTGATCGCGTGCTCGACGGTGGCGGGGTCGTCGGTGAAGATCGCCACGAAGTGATCGGCGAACGCCGCGAGCACGATACCGATGACGCCGACGGTCGCCAGCCCGAGGCCGGCGATCGCCCAGCCGTCGAACCGGGCGTCCTCGGGGCTGCCGTCGCCCAGATGCTGGCCGATGACGACGCTGGCGGCGACGTTGTAGCCCCGGGAGAGCGGGCTGGTGATCTGCTGGTAGACCCGGCGACCGACCTGGTAGGCCGCGTTGACCTCCGTCCCGAGGAGCAACAGCAGGGCGTTGAAGGGGAATTCGATCGCGGTCGCGACCATCCCCTCGGCGACGCGAGGCGTGCTGACGGCGACGAGTTGCTTCGTGATCACCCAGTCGGTCGGCGCGACGAGCGAGCCCTGACGCCACGGGCCGGCGATGACGCCGACGAGCACCACGGCGGTAAAGACGTTCGAGACGGCCGTCGCGAGCCCGACGCCGACGATCTCGAGACGGGGTGCACCGAGCAAGCCGAGTCCAAGCACGGCCGACCCGGTCACGTTGAACACGTTCGCGATCACGTTGACGACCATCGGCGACTTGGTGTCACCGGTGCCCTGGAGCGCTCGAGCGGCGATGAGTCCGACGTGGCGGGCGGGCGCCGTCGCCATGATGATCATGAGGTAGATCGCACCGAAGGCGACGACGTCCGCCTCGGCTCCGAGGATCTCGATGGCGTACTCGCTCAGGAGAAAGCCCAGGACCACGAAGGGGAGCCCCGTGATCGCGCCGATCAGGATCGCCTGCGTAATGGCTTCGTCACGCGTGCGCGTGGCGCCGCTGCCGGTGTCCTGACTCGAGAGCGCGATCGCGCCGCCGCCGAGGCCGAGGCCGATCCGCAGCGGCAGGCGCGCGTAGAGGTCCGCGAGACCGATCGCCGCGATAGCGGCCGGCGAGAATAGTCCGGTGACGATGATGTCGACCGTGCGCATCAGCGTCCGCGTGGTCTGTTCGGCCATGATCGGCCACGCGAGCGCCAGCACGCGCTTCCAGACCGCGAGCACGCGAGTGCGGACGCCGACATCTGCCATACGAATCGAAAACCCCGTGGGATGTTTATCCTAGCGATACGAGCAAGGCACTCGAGCCGAAAGCCAGTCGCATGCAGGTGTTCGTCTACGGGACGCTCACGGAACCGGAGCGGGCCGACTCGGTGCTCGGCCCGGAGACCTACTCGGTCGTCGGCGAGGCGACCCTCGAGGGCCTCGAGCGCGTCGAGGGGGCCTATCCGACGCTCGTGCCGGGTGACAGCGTGACCGGGCGGCTACTCGCGGTCGGCGACCGCGAACTCGCACGCCTCGACGAGTACGAGAGCGTCGACCGGGGGTTGTACGTTCGGGTAGCGATCCCTCACGCTCGAGGAGACGACTCGGTGTGGACCTACGTTGGCGACCCCGAACGGCTGGCCGTCGAGGGTGCGTCGTGGCCGGGCGACGGCTCCTTCGAGTCCCGCGTTCGCGAGTACTGTTCGGGATCACGGACCGTGGTACACTCACACGAATGACGATCGTCTGCCTCCCGTCAGACATCACTTTCACGTCGCTCTCGTCCCCCGGTTTCACTTTCGGGCTACGTGCATGAGATTTATATAGTCCGGGGCCTCGTGTATACTCGCACGTCACACGCCGTGCATCCCTGTATTCCCTGTCGTGCTGTCATTCTGACAGCACCCTTCGAAACCCGCCGAGCGGCGGGACGACAACAACCTTAACAGTACTTGCCGAGTACTCCGCCGTATGCTCGGACTGTCGGCTATTCTCGAGGCTCGCGAGCGGGTGCAGGAGACGTCGCGACACACACCGCTCGAGTACTCTCATACCTATTCAGATATGACGGGGGCGGACGTTCATCTCAAACTGGAGAACTTCCAGCGGACGGGGTCGTTCAAGATCCGCGGTGCGACGAACCGGATCGCAACGCTGTCGGAGACGGAGAAGGACGCGGGTGTCGTCACCGCGAGCGCGGGCAACCACGCCCAGGGGGTTGCACTCGCCGCGACCCGAACCGGCGTCGACTCGAAGATCGTCATGCCCGAGAACGCCCCGATTTCGAAGGTAAAGGCCACTCGAAGCTACGGAGCCGAGGTCGTTCTCTCGGGCGTCGACTACAACGAGGCCGCCGAACGAGCCCACGAACTCGAGCGAGAGGAGAACCGCACGTACCTCCACGCCTTCGACGACGAGTACGTGATCGCCGGCCAGGGGACCATCGGCCTCGAGATCCTCGACGATCTCCCCGAGGTCGACACCGTCGTCGTCCCGATCGGCGGCGGCGGCCTGATCGGCGGGGTCGCCACCGCGATCAAGGAGAGTCGGCCCGAAACCCGCGTTATCGGCGTCGAAGCCGACGGCGCCTCGAGCGTCGCAACCTCCCTCGAGAAGGGCGAAATCGTCCCGATCGACGGCGTCGACACGATGGCCGACGGGATCGCCACCCGCAGCGTTGGCGAGCGCAACTTCCCGCTGATCGAGAAGTACGTCGACGAGGTCGTCACCGTCCCGGATTCGGAGATCGCGATGGCCGTCGTCTACCTGCTCGAGCGGTCGAAGACGCTGGTCGAGGGCGCCGGCGCGGTGCCGCTCGCGGCGTTGCTGTTCGAGCGCTTCGACTTCGAAGCGGGCGAGCGCATCGTGCCGATCCTCTCGGGCGGGAACATCGACCTCAACATGCTCACCACCGTCGTCATGCGGGGACTGGTCGAAACCGGCCGCTACCTGAAGGTGCGGACGGTACTCAAGGATCGGCCGGGGGCGCTCGAGGAACTGCTGGGAATCATCTCGGCCCACAGGGCGAACATCTACGCGATCCAGCACGACCGGACCTCCCGGGACATCGGCATGAGCGACACCGAAGTCGAACTCGACCTCGAGACGCGGGGCCACGACCACGTCGCAGAGCTCATCGAGGCGATGGAAGAGCGAGGGTATACGGTCGAAGTCCTCGTCTGAACGACGTTACTCGAACTCGATCCCCGGCACCTCGCCGACCACGTTCTCCTCGAGTTCGGTCGTGACCAGGGTCCGATACGCCCGACGGAGCCGTTCGGAGAGCGCCTGGTGGGAAATGTCGAGTTCGGTCGCCAGCTCCTCCATCGAAATCTCGCGGGGAATGTCGTAGTAGCCGTACTCGACCGCGGCCTGTAGCGCCTCGTACTGTTCGTTCGTGAGGCCGATTTCGGTCGCGGTCTCACTTGTCATCTCCTGGAGGCGGACGATGTCGACGTCGACATCGTGTGCTCGAATGCGGTCGAACGTCTGGGAGAGCGTCTCCCGATCGGGAAACCGCATGCGAAACAGCCACGTGCCGTCGATCGCCGAGGCGCTCAGTATCGTCCCGCCCTCGTCGATCGGAATCCGCAGAAGTCCGATGCGCTCGTCCGCCAGTTCGAGGTTGTAGAGGAACGTCGAAGCGTCTCTATCCCTGAGCAGTTCGTAGCCTTCGATTGATGGATCGCTCTCGAACGCGTCTTCGAGTTCGGACCGACGGGCACCAGAACACCAGACGCCGGGGAAGCCGGCGATCGCTGCCTGCTCCAGTTCGCACTCGAGCGACGGTACCTCCTCGAACGTGGCTCCCAGCGCGGTCTCCGTTGCGGGCGCGTGGAGGTCGACGAGTGTGGCCATGATCCGTCTTCGTATTGCACCACTAAAACGTTTCCAAATAAAAGAGCAGCAGACATTCATAGGTCATTTATATGACCGCACGTCTGTCGGACCGCTACGTTTCCCTCTCGGGTTCGATACCGTACCGGATCGTCAGGAACTGTCGACCGCAGAGCCACATCTCGTGAGTGGCGACGAGCGTCGCACCCGTGGTCCGGGGACTCGGTCCGGCGGAGCCGTCGGCCGGCCAGACGCGAAACGACTGTGCCATCGGCAACTCGAGTGCGCCACGGGATGTAACCAGATACAGCCCGCCATCGCCGCGACCGCGGGTCGTGAACTGCACGCCTGTCGCGCCGTCCGCGGTACCAGCCTCGAGCAGTTCGGGACGTAACACCGTCGAGAGGTTCCCGCCCGGCAGCGGCACCGCGACGTTCGCGTAGGTGACGCCAGCGCGCTCGTGGGTCGCGTAGATCGCGACGAACACCGCCTCACCCGTATCGGGATCCGTCCGCGTCCAGACGCGGGCCTCCCGTCCGTCGACGGCGGGGTCGACGCGGGCGATTCGGCTCTCGAGGCGACGAACTCTGCCGTCGGAACGGCCCGGGAGATTCAGTTGTTCGAGCCGACTCGTCAGAAACGACGCGAGCCACGCTCCCGTTCGAAAGCCACGATGCCAGGTCGTCTCGTAGACGAGGTCGTATTCGGTCGTCCGCTCGTAGAACCGCCGGATTTCGGGGTGAACGGCACTTGAGTCGAACCCCGCACGGTCGTAGACGGCGAACTCGTCCACCTCGCCGACGGCCCGCCCGGCCGTGGTACCCCGTCGAGTCGCCCACTCCGGCCCGACGTACGTCCCGCCGAACAGCGACGAAAAGGGGATTTCGGTAGTGACTCGAGCACGGACGCGCTCGACGACCGGCCGGAGAAGGGACGCGGCGGCCGCCGTGGTCGCGACGACGGCGGTAATCGAAGCGACGAGGCGAGCGGGGTGCACTATCGGTGCCTTCGCACGCGAGGCGTTTGTGCCCGCCGCTTCCGGCAGCATCCCGGTGTCGTTAAGGCCCCGGGCGGGAATCGAACCGCCATGAAGCGCATCATCAGCACCGACGACGCCCCTGCCGCGGTGGGCGCGTACAGCCAGGCGACGACCAACGGCTCGCTGCTCTTCACTGCGGGTCAGATCCCGATGACGCCCGACGGCGAACTGCTGGACGGCGAGTCGATTGCCACCCAGACCGCGCAGTCGCTGGACAACCTCGTCGCCATCCTCGAGGAGGAAGGCGCGAGTCCCGAGGATATCCTGAAGGTCACCGTCTTCCTCGGCGACATCGAGGACTTCGAGGAGATGAACGACACCTACAGCGACTACTTCGACGATGAGCCGCCGGCCCGCAGCGCCGTCGAGGTGGCGAACCTGCCGAAGGGCGTCGGCGTCGAGATCGAAGCGATCGCTGACCTCGAGTAACGTGCGCCCGCGGGTGAAGTCGGCCCTGCTGTGGGGCGCCGTCGGCTTCATGAGCTTCCTGGTGCTGGTCCAGGGCTACGCCCTCTACGACGAGCCGCTGGTGTCGATCGGGCAGGGCGCGCTGCTCGCCTTTGTCGTGGGTCTGGGGGCGGCAGCTGGCGCGTACGCACTCGAGCACCGGGTGGCGGCGTGGTCGGCGCGACGCGCGCTCGAGGCTGCCGACGACGAGTAGGCGACTGCTACCAGTCCAGTCTCGTAACAGTTAAACGACCGACCCGGCTATCATCGGGTGAGCCAGGATGGCCGAACGGTAAGGCGCACGCCTGGAAAGCGTGTTCCCTTTCGGGATTCTGGGTTCAAATCCCAGTCCTGGCGTATTCTGCCGCGAACAACTCGTGAGCGGCAGATACCCGGTGACTGGATTTGAACACGCAAGTCGCAGCGGCGAACGAAGTGAGCCGACCGTCTTGCACCTGTTCAAATCCCAGTCCTGTCGTTTTCGTACTACAATCCTGTGGGCGGCGTATTTTGCCACTCGCGCGAGTGGTAAATACCCAATGGGGTGCATCGCGAACGATCCGCGATCGAACCCGCGCCGGGCCCAGAGTTATCGGGTTCGTTCCCGTGGATCCCGTAATGGCAGCACAGAGCCATCAGGGACAGATCCTCGCCCGCCTCGAGTTGCCGACGGCCGTCGAGCCGACGCGAGTCGCCGTCCTCTCGGACGTCCATCTCGCGGCGGACGCGACCGGGACGTGGAAGGTGTTTCACCGGACCGAACGCCACCTGCGCACGGCCGTCGAGTACGTAAACGAGCGGAGCCTCGACGGCGTCGTCGTCGCGGGGGATCTCACGCGCAACGGCCTCCCGGCCGAGTTCGATCTGTTCGACGATATCGCCGACTTCGAGCCGCCGATGGTCGCGGTCCCCGGCAACCACGACCTCCCGACGCAGTTCGACGAGCGCGAGTCGCTCCCCGTCGAAACCTTCGAGGACCGGTACACGCCGAACGGGCTTCCGTTTCGGGTCAGGTTCGGGGACGTCGAGGTGATCGGGCTCAACAGCCACGCCGCCGCTCCGGGGTCGCCAGCCGAGAGTTGGGACGGGCGGGTCGACGCTGAACAGCTGATGTGGCTCGATCTTGCACTCGAGGACGCGAACACGGAGTCGGTGATCGTCACCGTTCACCACAACCTCCCGGCGACCGGCGAGCGCTACGACCGCTGGGGATCGGAGCTACCCGTCGAGGGAGCGGTCCCCGGGTTCACGAACCCGCAACCGCTGGTCGAACTGCTCGTCAGCCACGAGGTGGCGCTGGTCGTCACGGGCCACCTCCACTTTCCCGCGATCGAACGCTCGGACGGGGTGACGGAGCTCACCGTTCCCGCCGTGTCGTCGTTTCCCCACGCCCTGCTGGTGCTCGAGGTCGACGACCGCGGAGCGACCGTCCGATCAGTACCGCTGACCGACGCCGACGGGATGGTCGAATCGATCAGTCACGGCTACGAGAAGGATCGCGTCCTGCTCTCGGCGGCGCAGTTGGCGACCTACCCTCTCGTGGACGACTTCTCCTCGACGACCGAGGACCGGAGTGACCGGTGAGACGGGGTTCCCAGCGGTCGCAGCCGGTCGTCTGGCCGGTCACGACGGGGGGGTACACTGACAGTCAACGAGCCCTGTGAGAGTCACGTCCAACGCTTCGCACCACGTCGAGCGTGGTCTCCGTCCAGTTCGTACCCGACAGAACGCAGGCGCGCCGATCGCAGGAAACCGCGAACTATAGGGCATCGTCGGGAAAACGATACCCGGTGAACCGGCGGACGCTGTGGCTCGGGGTCGCCTTCTGTTTCGTCGCGGGCGATGCGATGGCGATGCAGTCTCGAGGCCCCCTGCTCTCGAGTTTCGAGGCTACCTTCGGGGTCTCGGAGGCGCTCCTCGGACTCGTCGCGCCCGCGGGAACGATCGGCTTCGTCGCCGCGATCCTGCTCGTCGGACTGCTCGCGGGGCGACTCGAGCCCAGGACCACCCTGCTGGCCGGCGTCTCCGCCGTAATCGTCTCCCTGCTCGCGATCGCGGTCGCACCGACGTACTGGCTGTTCCTGCTCGCGCTGCTCGCTCAGGGCGCTGCGGCGGGGGTCTTTCGAGCCGTCGACCGCCCGCTGTTGAGCCACCTCTACCCCGGTCGCCTCGGGCGGGTGTTCGTCCTCTACGGACTCGCGTGGGCGGTCGGCGCGGTCACCGGCCCACTCGTCGTGAGCGCCGTCCTCCGGGTGGCCGAGTGGCCGCTGGTCTTCCTGTTGATCGCTGGCTGGTTGCTGCCGGTCGCCGCGGTCGTCTGGTGGCTCGAGTCGCCGGCCGCCTGGGACGAGGACAGCCTCGACCGGGAAACGCTCACTGTGCTGCTCGAAAAGCCGGCGATCAGGGGGACGCTGGTCGCGATGGCGCTGGTCGGCGGGATCGAGGGCGTCGTCTTCACCTGGCTGCCCTACTACGCGGGGACGTTTCTCGACGGACCGATCGCGAACGCGACGCTATCGGCGTACCTGCTGGCGTACGTTCCCGGCCGCCTCGCTTACGCGCGACTCGTCGATTCCGCGTCCTACCTCGGGCTCTCGCTGGTGACGACGGCGCTCGCGGTGGCGCCGCTCGCACTCACCGTCAGCGGTCTCCCGGGGGCGTGGATCGTTGCGACCGCCTTCGTGGTCGGACTCCTGGTCTCCGCACTGTTTCCGCTACTGTCAGCCTACGGCGTCGAGGCGGCACCCGAGTACAGCGGGCCGGTGAGCGCGCTCGCGACGGCCGCGACCTACGTCGGGATCGCCGTCGTTCCGGCGGTCGTCGGCGTCGTCGCCGAAATGGCAACGATTCAGGCGGCGATGTGGATCCCGGTCGGGCTCACCGTCGTCCTCGTGATCGTCCTCTGGCGGCTACGCGTGACTACCGGGTCCGGGAAGCACGCTGAAACCGGATGAAAAAAGCGAGGACGCGATCAGGGCTCGAGTTCGACAGGGGCGTCGGTCGCGATCCAGCAGTCGGGGTCGTCACGATCTCTGAGCTCGAGGAGTCCGCGTTCACACACCACCATCTCGTATCGATCGTCCATGTCGACCCCAGTTAGTGAATCGCTCGGAAGCCGTATGGTAAATTCCGCCATACTTCGTCGGCGGGAACCGGTAATCGGTAGATACCAGCGCCACAGTCCGAGTATGGACCGCCTACGGGTCCGGGAACCGCCGCTCATCGCGACACGCAGGGACACGGGTTTGACGACGCGCGACGGAGGTACCCGTATGTGCGGACGCTACACCCTCTTCATCGAGCAGGACGAACTCGAGGAACGTTTCGACGCGCGATTCCGGGACTCGTTCGAGCCGCGGTACAACATCGCGCCGGGCCAGCGAGTCCCCGTCATCACGAACGACGACCCCGAGACGATTCGGCGTCTCGAGTGGGGGCTCGTCCCCTCGTGGGCCGACGACGACACCGGCGGGCTGATCAACGCGCGGGCGGAAACCCTCGCGGAGAAGCCGAGCTTTCGGGACGCCTACGCCCATCGGCGCTGTCTCGTGCCCGCGAACGGTTTCTACGAGTGGGTCGAAACCGCGAATGGGAAGCGGCCCTACCGGGTCACCTTCGAGGACGACCGGCCGTACGCGATGGCCGGACTCTGGGAGCGGTGGGAACGGGAGACGACCCAGACGGGCCTCGACGCGTTCGGTGCTGGCGGGGAAGGGGGTGAGAACACCGTCCTCGAGACCGTAACGGTCGTTACGACCGAGCCGAACGAACTGGTCGCCGACCTCCACGACCGGATGGCGGTGATCCTCGACCCCAAGCGCGAACGGGAGTGGCTCGAGGGAAGCGAGGCGAGCGACCTGCTCGAGCCGTACTCGGCCGACGAGATGCGAGCGTATCCGGTGTCGACGGCTGTCAACGGTCCGGCACGGGACGGCCCGTCGCTGATCGAACCGATCGAATCGTGAGAGTTAGCAGTCGGGAGGCGTATATAAATGCTGGCGATGCGACCGGTAACGACTCGAGCGGGCAGTACGGTAACGAGCCGCACGCGTAACGGCGTACCCGCATCCCTTCATGCGGTTTCTCGAGCTTGTCTGGAGCGAATCTCGGAGTATGCGAGAATCGAATACCACCACACTTATGTAGAAGGACAATCATAGAATCGGCTGACTATGAGTCAGCGAATGCAACAGGGGCAGCCGATGATCGTTATGAGCGAGGACTCCCAGCGCGTCAAGGACCGCGACGCGCAGGACTACAACATCAGCGCCGCTCGCGCGGTCGCTGAGGCCGTTCGCTCGACGCTCGGTCCGAAGGGGATGGACAAGATGCTCGTCGACTCGATGGGATCGGTCACCATCACCAACGACGGCGTAACCATCCTCAAGGAGATGGACATCGACAACCCGACGGCCGAGATGATCATCGAGGTCGCCGAGACCCAGGAGGACGAGGCCGGCGACGGCACCACGACCGCCGTCGCCATCGCGGGCGAACTCCTCAAGAACGCCGAGGACCTCCTCGAGCAGGACATTCACCCGACGGCCATCATCAAGGGCTTCCACATGGCCGCAGAGCAGGCCCGCGAGGAGATCGACGACATCGCGACCGAGATCGACACCACGGACGAGGACCTGCTGAAGAAGACCGCCGAGACATCGATGACCGGCAAGGGCGCCGAGGTCAACAAGGAGCACCTCGCCCAGCTCATCGTCGACGCGGTCTCCGGCGTCACCGTCGAGACCGACGAGGGCGAGAACGTCGTCGACCTCGAGTTCCTCAACATCGAGACCCAGACCGGCCGCGCCGTCGGCGAGTCCGAACTGCTCGAGGGTGGTATCATCGACAAGGACCCGGTCCACGACGACATGCCCACCGAGGCCGAGGACGCCTCCATCCTGCTGCTGAACGACCCGATCGAGGTCGAGGAGACCGACGTCGACACCGAGGTCTCCGTCACGGACCCCGACCAGCTCCAGAAGTTCCTCGACCGCGAGGAACAACAGCTCAAGGAGAAGGTCCAGCGCATCGCCGACCTCGACGTCGACGTCGTCTTCTGCCAGAAGGGTATCGACGACCTCGCCCAGCACTACCTCGCCAAGGAGGGCATTCTGGCGACCCGTCGCTCGAAGAAGTCCGACCTCGAGTTCCTCTCGGAGGTCGTCGGCGCCTCGATCGTCTCCGACCTCGAGAGCGCGACCGAGGACGACCTCGGCTTCGGCACGATCACCCGCGACGAGGAGGACGGTCACTTCTACGTCGAGGGCGAGGACGCCCACGGCGTCACGCTCCTGCTCCGCGGCTCGACCGAGCACGTCGTCGACGAACTCGAACGTGGCGTCAACGACGCGCTCGACGTCGTCGCCCAGACCGTCTCCGACGGCCGCGTGCTGGCCGGCGGCGGCGCGATCGAGGTCGAACTCGCCTCGCGCCTGCGTGACTACGCCGACAGCGTCTCCGGCCGCGAACAGCTGGCCGTCGAGGCCTTCGCGGACTCCCTCGAGCTCGTCCCGCGCGTGCTCGCCGAGAACGCCGGTCTCGACTCCATCGACACGCTGGTCGACCTGCGGGCGGCCCACGAGGACGGCCAGGTCCGAGCCGGCCTGAACGTCTTCTCGAACGACATCGAGGACACCTTCGAAGCGGGCGTCGTCGAGCCGGCTCACGCCAAAGAACAGGCCGTGACCAGTGCGTCGGAAGCCGCGAACCTCGTGCTCAAGATCGACGACATCATCTCCGCCGGCGATCTGTCGACTGACAAAGGCGACGACGAGGGCGGTGCACCCGGTGCCGGCGGCATGGGCGGCGGCATGGGTGGCATGGGCGGCATGATGTAAAGCTAAATTTTGCTCTGCGGGCGCGGCGAAGCCGCGCCCTCGGCAAAATTTAGTACAAAAACCTCCTCCTTCCGTTCGGCGTGCTACGCACGCCTTACATCAGTCGTCGGTCCGAGCGCGGCGCACGCGCCGCGCTCGGTGAACTACATTCACACAAACCGGTACGCCGTCGCGCGATTTTCGTACCCCGAGTTCTAAAATCGTCTCTCGGAGTAAACGGTGTCACGCAGGTTTTCTGTCACTATTGAGATCGGGGACGCGGAAATCAAATTTCGTCCTTATCCATTTGAGGATTGGATAGTACACGAATCAGTCCTAAATAGTCCGACTTCAGCGGTCTATACACACTAAATCCCTTGTACTGAGAATGAGTTTCACAATTAAGATAAAATAAACAAATGAAGTCACTGTTTACTGGTGCGGACTCAAGACGCTCGTTGCACGCACGGCGTTCGATAGCGGTGCCGTTGACAGCGGCCGCTACTAGCCATCCGGCTCCGTGAAAATCGGACAGCATTTACGTTCCGAAACAGTAGCGACCTGCCAGTGAGTGCCACAGACGACGAAACGCCGTTCGATGCCTATCGAGAGCACGTCGACCGCCCGCTAACGAGGCTGTTCCGCGAGTACGGTCCCGGCAGGCTGCACTGGTTTTCGATCGCCATGGCCGCGAACTTCATCGCCCAGATGTCCTCGCTCGTGCCGCCGCTGATCCTCGGGGCGGCTATCGACGCCATCTTCACCGAGGGCGGTGATGGGTATAGCCTCCCGGTGGTTCCCGACGCCTGGCTGCCGGCGACGGAGATGGCCCAGTTCTGGTTCTCCGTGAGCGCCATCGCGGGGGCGTTCGTTCTCGTCGGTGTCTTCACCTGGATCTACGGCGTCTCGGGCAACCTGTTCGCCCACGACGTGATGCACACCGTCCGCGTCGACTGCTTCCGGAAGATGCAGGACCTCGACATGACGTTCTTCGACGACAAGCAGACCGGCGAGGTCATGGCGGTGCTGAACAACGACACCCAGAACCTCGAGATGTTCCTGGACAACGCGCTCATCAATTCGGTTCGGCTGCTCGTGATGGTCGGCGGGATCACGGCGATCCTGTTTCTCATCAACTGGCAGCTCGCGTTCGTCACGCTCGTCGCGGTCCCGGTCATGTTCGCCTTCACCTACTGGTTCATGGTCACCGTCGAGCCCCGCTACGTCCGCCAGCGGTCCGCAGTGGGTTGGCTCAACACCCGCCTCGAGAACAGCCTCTCGGGGATGAACCTGACGAAGACGACCAGCAGCGAGGAGTACGAGGTCGGCCGAGTGCGCAAGGCCTCCAAGCGGCTGTTCGACGACACGATGGCCGTGCTCAAGCTCTCCTACATCTACCGGCCAGGGATGGAACTACTGGCGGGGATCGCCTTCGCGGCGACGTTCCTCGTCGGCGGCTGGTGGATCGCCACCGGCACCGCGCCGGGACCGATGACTGGCACGCTGCAGGTCGGCGAGTTCGTCACCTTCCTCTTTCTGACCCAGTTCATCGTCTCGCCGCTCGCGGAGGTGTCGAACATCGTCGACCAGTACGAGAACGCCAAGGCCTCGAGCGAGCGCGTCTTCGGGCTGATGGACATTCCGATCTACGTCACCGACCCCGAGGAACCGGGGGAACTCGAGCCCGTGACCGGCCGGGTCGAGTACAACGACGTCTCCTTCAGCTACACCGCAGACGAGCGCCGGGCGGTCGGCGACGAAGCGGACGGTCAGGAGGAAGTCGTCGTCGAAGAGCTCTCGTTCGTCGCCGAACCCGGAGATACCGTCGCACTGGTCGGTCCGACGGGCGCCGGCAAGTCGACGGTGCTCAAACTCCTGTTGCGGCTGTACGACGTCAGCGACGGGGAGATACGGGTCGACGGCCACGACATCCGTGACGTGCGCCTCGCCGACCTCCGCGACGCGGTCGGCTACGTGAGCCAGGAGACGTTCCTCTTCGACGGAACGATCGCCGACAACATCCGCTACGGTCACTTCGAGGCGAGCGACGAGGCCGTTCGCGAGGCCGCCGAGGCCGCCCAGGCCCACGAGTTCATCGAAGACCTCGAGAGCGGGTACGAAACCCGCGTCGGCGAGCGCGGCGTCAAACTCTCGGGCGGCCAGCGCCAGCGGATTGCCCTCGCCCGGACCGTCCTCCAGGACCCCGAGATCCTGATTCTGGACGAGGCGACCAGCGCCGTCGATACGAAAACCGAACTGCTGATCCAGCGGTCGATCGACCGCCTCACCGAGGATCGGACGACGCTCGCGATCGCCCACCGGCTCTCGACGGTGAAGGACGCCGACACCATCCTCGTCCTCGAGGGCGGCCGGATCGTCGAGCGCGGCAGCCACGAGGAGCTACTCGAGCGCGGCGGTCGCTACGCGACGCTGTGGGGGGTCCAGGCCGGCGACGTCGACGAGGCGCTCGACGCGCTCGCGGATGGCGGCGGCGAGTACACCTCGTAGAGAGGTCGAAAAGGGTTAGTCTTCGATCTCGAGTTCGAACTGTTCGTTCTCGGTAACCGAATTCAACACGACGCTCGTATTCGACTCCTTGATGTCCGGATCGGTGAGTAGCGCCTTGATCTGGTCGTTCATCCCGTCGGTGTCTTCGAACTTCCCGATGGCGATGACGTCGTAATCGCCGGTGACCTCGTAGACGCTCGTCATCTGACGGTGATCGCGCAGCGTGTCCGTGATCTCGGGGAGGGCGTTTCCTTCGACTTTGAGCTGGATGACCGCGGTCACGTCGTAGCCGAGGGCGTCGTAGTCGACCCGCGGCGTGTAGCCGTTGATAACGCCCTCCTCCTCGAGGTCCGAGAGGTGGTTCGAAATGGTCGTCACGGAGACGTCGAGTTCCTCCGCCAGACTTCGCAGACTCGCCCGGCCGTCGCCGAGGAGTGCATTCACCAACTTTGCATCAAGATTTTCGTACGTCATCACGTTCACCCACTCACCCCACCCATTAGAACTTTACGAATATCCACTTTCAGACGAGGAGCGAAAGGTTTGCTCAGAACAGCAGGATTTTAGTAGTAGAGGTAGTTGGGTAGACCGACCAGAAGATGACAAGCGGAAATCTGACTGCGGTCGAACAATCGGTGCTGGACGAGATCGACGAGAAGGGAGTGGACTTCCTCCGACTTCAGTTTACGGACATCCTGGGGACGGTAAAGAACGTCTCGGTTCCCGCTCGGCAGGCCGAGAAGGCCTTCACCGAAGGGATCTACTTCGACGGCTCCTCGATCGAGGGCTTCGTCCGGATCCAGGAGTCGGACATGCGTCTCAAACCCGATCCCGACACGTTCGCGGTGTTGCCGTGGCGGGACAACGAGGAGAGTGCCGCCGCCCGGATGATCTGTGACGTGATCAACACCTCGACCGGCGAGCCGTTCGAGGGCGACCCCCGGTACGTCCTCAAGCAGGCCTTAGAGCGCGCTAACGAGATGGGATACACCATCAACGCCGCGCCGGAACCCGAGTTCTTCCTGTTCGAGGAGGACGAGGAGGGTCGCGCGACGACCGAAACTAACGACGCCGGCGGCTACTTCGACCTCGCGCCGAAGGACCTCGCACAGGACGTCCGCCGGGACATCATCTACGGGCTCGAGGACATGGGCTTCGAGGTCGAGGCCAGCCACCACGAGGTCGCCGAGGGCCAACACGAGATCAACTTCGAGTACGACGACGCGCTCACGACGGCGGACAACGTCGGCACGTTCCGCACGGTCGTCCGCGCCATCGCCGCCCAGCACGGCTATCACGCGACGTTCATGCCCAAGCCGATCGCTCGCATCAACGGCTCCGGAATGCACACCCACATCTCGCTGTTCACCGAGGACGGCGAGAACGCCTTCCACGACGGCGACGACGAGTTCAATCTGAGCGGCGAGGCGAAGTCGTTCCTCGCGGGGATTCTGGAACACGCCCCCGCGATCACGGCCATCGCGAACCCGACCGTCAACAGCTACAAGCGTCTCGTCCCCGGCTACGAGGCGCCCGTCTACGTGGCGTGGTCCGACCGCAACCGGTCGGCGCTGATCCGCCGGCCCGCCGCCCGCGTCCCCGCGGCCTCCCGGATCGAACTGCGCTCGCCCGATCCCTCCTGTAACCCCTACCTCGCGCTCGCGGTGATGATCCACGCCGGCCTCGATGGCATGGAGGAGGGGCTCGAGGCACCGGACCCCGTCCGGGAGAACATCTACGAGTTCGACGGGGAGAAACGCGAGGAGTACGGCATCGAAACCCTGCCCGCGAACCTGGGCGAGGCCGTCGACGCCCTGGAGGAGGACGAGGCGATGTACAGCGCCCTCGGCCCCCACATCGGGCCGAAGTTCGTCGAGGCCAAGCGCCAGGAGTTCGAGGAGTACATCGTCGAAGTCTCCGAGTGGGAGCTCGATCGCTACCTCGAGACGTTCTAACGGCGTCGCAATCCGGTACGCACGTTCTTTCGTCGCGACAGACAGCCGAGAGCGGCGGCTACAGCCACCGGGTCACGGCTGCAGTCACCGGATGACGAAGTGATGACGGATCCCGAAGCGAGGGAGCGGTTACTCCGTGTTCGCACTCGAAGCGAGAGAAACGGTTTCGAACCGCCACGGAACCCCGATGACGAGAACGCCGACGAGGACGCCGGTCGCCAACCAGGGGAGCGCTGTCGGGCCGACGACGGCCAGGGGAGCGGCCAGTGCGAGGAGCCCACCCCCGAGAACCGACCGGTTCACGTTTCCGAACGGTTCTCGAGTCGCCGACGCGTACCGCCAGCCCGCCAGCGCGCCGAGCGAGGCGCCGACGAGGACGGCCGCATCCGGCCGGCCGGCGGTGAGAACCGCGAGGATCGATAATCCTGCCGCGAGTGCGAGCACGGTGGCGGTTTCCGTCTCTCGGCCGCTCGAGGCGACCCGCCGTCGGAGCGCCAGCACGGCTGCGAGGTAGACGATCCCAGCGGCCGCGCCGACGACGACGTCGGCAGCGTAGTGGAGGCCGACGGCGATCCGCGAGAAACTCACGAGGGCGACCATAACGGCGGCGGCGACGAACCGCATCCGGCGGGTTCCGACGTCGGTCTCGAGAGCGACCATCCCCCAGAGGACGACGGCGGCGAGCGCGTGGCCGCTCGGGAAGCTCTCGGTCGTGACCTTCACCGCCGGGGCGTAGACGAGGGCGACGACGGCCGGTAGCTCCGCGGGCGCGATTGCCGGACCGACGCCGGGGCGAGTGACGGCGAACAGCCCCTTCAACCCGGCCATGATAGCGTAACAGCCGATGACGGTTCCGAGCCACGGGCCGAACCGGCGGCGGTCGACGAACCAGTATGCCAGGACGACCGTCGGGAGCACGACCCAGACGCTCCCGAGATACGAGAGAAAGGCGAACACGAACGCCGTCCACTCCGGGAAGCTATCGCGGACGGCTTCGACGTGTGCTGGATCGAACCACATCGACCGGTCGGTACACTGTCAGAGCGGGTAGAACTGTCGGTTCGGCGGGGGGTGATCAGGACCGCCGCTCGCTGATCACGTTTCTGATGCGACCCGGAACCCCAAGCACCGATAGCCCAGCACCGAACAGCACCATCAGCACGTAGACGCCGAGCGTCGAGGTCCAGACGACGAACATCGCGAGAATGGCCCAGCCGCCGCTGAGGAAGTAAAACGCCGCGATGGCCATCGCGGTGCCGTACAGCAAGACGAGATAGGGGCCCCAGCCGTGGGCGTGGCCGGAGCGAGCCCGACTGCGAACGTAGCGCTTGAGTTCGGCCTCGAGCGACTCCTTCTGAACCGTCCGGCGCTCGACGTCGTCCTCGAACTCCTCGAGGCGGTCTCGAAGCCGCTCGATCTCCTCGCGGAGCGCTTCCGGGTCCCGGGCACGGTCGGCGGTCCGGGCGCTCACGCGGCCACCCGTTCCGGAAGCGGTTTCCGTCTCGGTGTCGCGTTCCGTCACCCCGTCGTCAGCCCCCGTGGCGTCGTCGGTCATCGCTTCTGTCGAAAACTGTCGCGGGCCGGGACTTTGTACCTGCCGGTCCGCGTCACGGCCGGCGAGCACCGCGTTGAGGACCGCCCCGAAGACGACGAGGATCGCCGCAATGTAGAGCCAGGCCAGGACGAGCAACACCGCACCCAGCGCGCCGTAAAACGCGTAGTCGCCGGCGACCGTGGCGTAGACGGTGAACAGCCGGGTGAGCGCGAGCCAGCCGATCGCCGATACGACCGTCCCCGGCATCGCCTCCCGGAGGCCGACGTTTGCGTCGGGAAAAATCACGTACAGCGGGAGAAACGCGACGATCAACCCGAGCAAAACTAACAGCGGCCCGACGACGCTGAGGCCGACGACCGGCACGAACACGACCGCGAACTCGAGGACGGCGAGGGCGACCAGTCCGGCCGTGATCGCGAGCGCGACGATCAGCGCGTCCCAGAACGTCCCGACGAGCGACTTCGTCGCGACGGTTCCGTACACCTCCGAGAACGCCCGGTCGAGTCCGCGAAGCACGCGACTGCCACCCCAGAGCAGCCCCAGCGCACCGACGACGGTCGCGCTTCGCTGACCAGTCTCGTCCGCGATGGAGTTTACCAGCAGTTGCTGTGCACTCGGCGTGAGAACGTCGCTGGCGGCCGCAGAGACCCGCAGCGCCAGTGCGTCACCGCCGATCGAGCCGGCGATACCCAGCGCGAGTAACATCAGGGGCACCAGCGAGACGAACGCGTAGTAGGCGACCCCCGCCGCGAGCAGCGTCAGCTGTTCGGTCCGCGCGAGGGTGACCGCGCGCCGGCCGAGTTCGAATCCCTCCGTTCGGTCGATCACACCATCCGCTACGGGACCGGTGCCTAAATATCACAGACGGAACGGGGAGTGACGGGTGTATATGAGGTCCCAGAAAGAACGGTCGTCCATGACAGCGCCACAGTGTCCGGACTGTCGCCTCGAGATGGAGCCGACGACCGTTCGATCGAACGGCGGATTCACGCTCACGGTCGATGCGGGTCCCCGCGAGGGCGTGCTCGGCAAACTCGGCGTCGGCGACACGGTGGAACTCGAGGCCGTTTGCTGTCCAGACTGCGGGCTCGTCCGGCTGTACGCGCCGCTCGAGGACGCCGAAATCTGATCGGAAACAGGAAGGGTGATTCAGTCGGTGAGACTGTCGGCCGTCGCCGCCCGGATTTCGCCGACTGTCGCGTCCGTCTTGAACGTCGTGCCGCTGTAGTGGGCTCGAGAAGCGGCGTAGCCCGCCTCCCGAAGATCCGCGAGAAAGTCGTCCATCGCGTTCGCCGGCAGCCCCCACTCCTTGCACAGCCGGTGCTGGTCGTAGTGGGTCGGCTGCTCGAGTTCGCTCGCGACCGTCTCGAGCAGCGCCCGCCCCTTTTTCGCGGTGCCGAACTCGTCGGGAACCCGGTCGCGAACCGCCTCGACGAACGCGGGCTCGCAGGTCGATCCCAGCCAGACCGGCCCCGCCTCGAGCAGCCGCTCGCCCCCGCAGTTCGGACACGTCTCGAGGGGGTCGGCGATCAGCCCCTCGTGGTGCTCGCGGTAGAGGCAGTCCTCGCAGTGAGAGAGATAGCCGAGTTGCTCGAGGGCGGCGTCGGCGGCCGTCGGCTTGCGCTCGAGTTCGAGGTAGGTCCGGACGTAGTGGCTGCTCGCGTGGGTCAGCAGGGGCGTAACGCCGACGTCGAAGCGGGCACCGCTTCGAGCGAGCGCCGACAGCAGGATTCGGACGCCCATCTCGGGGTGGTAGTCGGTGTTCCGCGGGACGGCACCGTAGGATCGCACCCCGCTGTTGAAGTGCGCCCCGCAGAGGGGGGCGGTGTCCGTCGCGGTGACACAGAGCAGGTTCCGACAGCGAGCGAAGGCGGCGTCGGCAAAGGGCATCGGCGTCCCGAAGGGGTCGAGGTCGACCACGTCGTAGGCACTCCGGTGGAGTTCGACGTTCGCGTCCGCGTGGCGAACGTCGGCCTCGAGGTCGTTTCGCTCGAGGTTCTTGCGGGCGAGGTCGACCGCTGCCTCGTCGCGATCACAGCAGGTCACATCCCAACCGTCCGCGGCTGCGCGGATTCCACGAATCCCGCTCGCGGTCATCGCGTCGAGATACGACTCGGCGTAGGGGTTGCGCTCCTCGTAGGCTCGCAGCGTCACGATCGTCAGATCGCGGTTCAACTCCTGGCGTGGGTTGTAGAACACCGACGCCTCGACGCCCTGGGTCGACTCGGCGGGCACCTCGAGGTTGACGCCGCCCTCCGTAACGCGCATACGATCACTCGCGCGGGAACTGCGAAAAGCGCCACGGTCCGCGGACAACCAAACCGACTTTACAGTTCGGTACAGAGTACGGATCGTGCCCGAAACGAACCCCGTCGAGCGGTGGGAGGCCCGACTCGAGGAGACGGGCGAACTCACGCCCGAGATCGTCGGCCGCATCTCCCGCCTGCACGGCGACCGCGGGGTTCGCGCCATCGAGGCCGTCGCCGAGGGCCGCGTGAAGGTCTACCGCGACTTTACGATCGTCGTCGGCTACGACGACGAGTACGTCGTCGAGGGGCGGGGTTGTACCTGCAAGGACAGCGAGTACAACCTCGATTCGGACGATCCGACGGACCTCTGCTGGCACGCCCTGGCGGTCGCCATCGCCCGCCGGGTCGGCCACGTCGACTACCACGACATGTGGTACTCGGAAGTCCGGGAGTTTCTGTAACGTTCTCTGGACAGCGTTCGTCGATTGGTCGACCTCGAAAGACGCGGCTACCACGCGTTCACGGGATCCTATCGAGTCGGTTCTAGCAGAGACAACGGCTAACAACCAGGTTCACGTGTTTCTCACCACAGTATTAATAAATAGGACAACTCACGTCGGGATTTTGCTATTACTAATCGATGTGACAGTAGCAGAAGAGTATGCATGCCGACTCATCAGACAACTCGACGCGGCTTCATCGAGCTAACGGGCGTCGCGACATTCGCCGGCGTCGTCAGTACCACGACGGCCGCCCAGGACGCGCAACGAGACTCCACCACCATCATGGAGGGAACCGAGTACGAAACGGAGGTGTTCGTGATCGACGCCTCCACGAGCGGGCCGACCGTGATGGTCGTCGGTGGGCTACACGGGGACGAAGCGAGCGGCGCAATCGCCGCGGAGAACCTTCTCGGGTGGACCCCGGACTCCGGTCGCCTCGTCGTGATTCCACGAGCGAACGAACCCGCACTCGCGGACGGAACCCGTGGCGGTCCCGCAGAGTCCGATCTGAACCGGCAGTTCCCCGTCGGAGACGAACCACCCACCGAAATCGCGCGTGCAATCTGGGACGTCGTCGAGGAGCACCAGCCGGATACACTCCTCGATCTGCACAGTTCATGGGGCATCTACGGGGTCGACGAAGGCACCTACGGGCAGATGATCTTCTATTCGACGGAGAACGACGAGGGAACCCGTGCAGACGCGGCCGTGGCACACCTGAACGAGAACTACGTCCCCGATTCGATGCCCGAGCACGACTTCGGCACCCAGGCGCTCCAGTACACGCCCGGAATGCTCGTCACCAAAGCCGCGAGTGAGCTTGGAGCGCACTCGTTCCTGTTCGAAGTCACGCGGCGAGAGCTCGACCTCGAGACCCAGACCACGTGGACGGAGGCGGGCGCACTCCAGCTCGTCGAATCGGCGGAACGCCGCGAGGACGATCCTGACGAAGACGACCCGGATGAGGACGACCGTGACGACGGCGAGGACGGTCCCGACGACAGAGATGAAGACGACGAGGACGCCGTCGTTGCTCGCATCGAGTTCGAACCGAGAGACATCGATCCGAAGAAGGGTGCCTGTCTCCGTTTCGACGGCTCGTCCTCGAGCGCCCCGACCGAAATCGAGTGCTACGAGTGGGACACGACGGGCGACGGAGAGTTCGATACGACCGGCGTGTGTATGCGAACCAGACTGAGCCTCGAGGAGCCAAGCACCGTGGCGCTTCGGATCACCGACCGGAACGGATCCACCGCCACCGAGACCGCCACGTTTCGGCCGGAGTGAGCAAGTAACTCGATCGACACCATTGTTTGCGCGAGAGTAGAGAGGCCACGACCCCCCGTCATCCGCTCGACGGGAGGGCTACGAGAGAACTCATCAGCCGGCGCTGAGTCGAGCCGTCCACACGTATAAAGCGCCGGGTAGCTGTTCGGCTATCGACAGAACCCGATGCACCGAGCGCGAGAGTTATCGCAGCGGCTCGAACTCGAGCCCGGAGTCAGGCCTCGAGTTCGCCCTCGTACTCCCGCGTGCCCCGCGAGCGGTGTCGCCACCAGGTTCGGCTGTAGACGGCGAAACCGATCAGCCCGACGACGACGAAGTAGAGGTAGATGCCGAGTTCGACGTAGATGGGAACCGGATCGAGCATTGCTATGTAATAATCGTTACCCATAATAAAACTGCGCCTACACAATAACATAGTTAATATCCTAATTATGTATACCGTGAGACACGACGGTGCGTGTTAACTGACCGCTAGGAGCTGACTGTCACTCGAGCCTACTCGTCGGCGCAAATTTCGACGAAGTTACGCAGGATCTGCAGGCCGGTCTCCCCGCTCTTCTCGGGGTGGAACTGGGTTCCGAAGACGGTTCCATCGTCGTTCGCGACGATCGACGGGAAGGGGCGGCCGTACTCCGTGCTCGCCACGGTCGCGTTCTCGTCGTCCGGAACGGCGTAGTAAGAGTGGACGAAGTAGGCGTACTGCCCGTCGACGGAGCCGCCGGCCGACTCGTCGCTTCGATCCGTCTCCGAGGCGTCCTCGAGGCCGGTGACGAGGGGGTGGTCCCGTTCGACCGAGAGTTCGTTCCAGCCCATGTGGGGTACCTTCTGGCCTTCCGCAAAGCGGACGTTGGTGCCGGGGATCAGATCCAGCCCCTCGACGGCGGATTCCCCCTCGTTTTCGCCCTCCTCGCTGGTTGTCAGGAGCATCTGCATTCCGAGACAGATGCCGAACAGCGGTTGGCCGCGCTCGGCGACCGCGAGGAGGTCCTCCCGGAGCGGTTCGGCGTTCTCGACCCCCTCGCGGAACGCGCCGACGCCGGGCAGGACGACGCCGTCGGCCGCGGCGAACGCTTCGGGGTCGTCGGTGATCTCGACCGCGGCACCCGCACGCTCGAGACCGCGGGTGACGCTTCTGAGGTTCCCGAGGCCGTAATCGACGACGACCACGGAGGCGAGCGTCGACTCGACAGGAGACAGCTGGCTCATACACGCTCTCGGTGGGCGACCGGCAAGTTCGTTTCCGTTCGTGTCCGTCTCACCGCCACCGGGTACGAACGCCCCGTAATGTATCCCGCCGCACGTATCAGCTCAGGTACCACTCCAGTCTGCGTGGGTTATTTTGTTGCCGTTCGTCGAAAAACAATGTCGAGAAGAGTGCCAACGTATCACAATAGAGAGGACCGTGAACCGATTAGGAAGGTTTATCATGGTCTTCAAGAATTCTAAACTGATTCGCAATGGTGGACCGACGTACGTTTCTACAGTCGACAGGCGCAATCGGTACTGCAACGCTCGCTGGACTCGCTGGCTGTCTCGGCGATGGCGACGACGACGACGATACCGGTGGTAACGGTGACGACGCGGGCAACGGTGACGATGCCGGAAACGGTGACGATGCCGGCAACGGTGAGGAGGAGGGTCGCCAACTCGACGGCGAACTCGAGTTTATCATGTCGCCGAGTGACCCGCAGGAGACGATGGACGCCCAGTACGCACCCGTCGCCGACCACCTCTCCGAGGAACTCGACGTCGACGCCTCGACGACGTACGCACGCGACTACAGCGCTGTGATCTCCGCACTCGGTAGCGGGACCGCAGACGTCGGCGAGATGGGGCCGTTCGCGGCCGCGCTCGGCGTTCGCTCCGAGGAAGTCGAGATCATCCTTCAGCGCTACGCCTTCGGTGGCTGGGACTACCCGTCGGTCATCGTCACCCGTGAAGACACCGACATCGAGTCCATCGAGGACCTCGAAGGGGCGGAGATCGCCTTCGCCGACCGCCTGAGCGCGAGCGGCGCACTGTTCCCGCTGCACATGCTCATGGAGGAGGGACTCGACGTCGGCGATCTGCCGCGCGACGGCAGCGGCGCCGACTTCGAGGCGTCGTTCTCGGATCACGCCGCCGCGATTCAGCAACTCGAGTCCGGCACCGCCGATGCGGCGGCGGTCGGCATGTTCGCAGCCGTCGTCGACGGAGACGAGGAACGCGAGGAGTACCTCGACGGGATCGAACTCGTCGAGAAGGTCGAAGGCATTCCGCGCGCGCCGATCGCAGTCAGCCCCGACCTGGCTCAGGAAGAGAAAGATGCGATCCAGCAGGCGCTCATCGACGCACCCGAAGAGATGTACTGGGGCGAAAGCGGTGAGGAGGGCACCGACGACGACCTCTGGTTCAGCGACGTTCGGGAGGCCAGCGCCGAGGACTACGAGATGGTCGTCGACGTCGCTCGAGATCTCGGCATCGAAGCCGAGTTACTCGACGAAGACCTCGACGACTGAGACAGTCGTCGCTAGCCGAACAAATCGTCAATCGTAAACCACCGCGTTCATAGTTTCACACAGGATGCCGGCAGTTTCACTGAACAACGTAACCAAGATATACGGCGAGGACACCGTCGCTCTCGACGACGTCGATGTGACGATCCCCGCCGGCGAGTTCGTCGTCGTGCTCGGTCCGTCCGGAGCGGGGAAATCGACGCTCCTTCGCGTACTGAACGGGCTGACCGCGCCGACGGAAGGGTCGGTCACGATCGGTGATGAGACCATCACCGGAAAACGCGAAGACGTCGGAATGGTCTTTCAGATGCACTATCTTATCGAGAGCATGAGCGCCTACCGGAACGCGCTGACCGGCTCGCTCTCGCGGGCGAACCTGCTCGAGAGCCTGTTCACGATGTACGACCGCGAGGACAAACGAACCGCACTCGAGGCGCTCCAGACTGTCGGGCTGCTCGAAGAGGCGGATCAGCGCGCCGGCTCGATGAGCGGCGGACAAAAACAGCGCGTCGGCATCGCTCGTGCACTCGTCCAGAACCCGAATCTCCTGCTCGCGGACGAGCCCGTCGCCAGCCTCGATCCGAAGGCGGCCAAAGACGTCATGGGCTACATGAAACAGGCCTCTCGTGAGCGTGAGTTAACGACGATCGCGAGCCTCCACCAGGTGAACATCGCTCGCGAGTTCGGCGACCGATTTATCGGCGTCCGCGACGGTCGCGTCGTCTTCGACGGCACGAGCGAAGAGCTCACGATGGACGTCGTCGACGAACTCTACTACGGGGAAGGGGGGCGAAACGGGACCGAGGCCGGTGGCGAGGCGAACGACTCCCAACCTGGCTCCGCGAGCGTCGACGGGGTGACCGACGCGTGAGCACCGACGTCGACCAAAAACTCGACGAACTCGAACGTCAGCTGGCGATCCGGCGAGCACTGACCGCCGGCGCGCTCGTCCTGGTACTGCTTCTCACCTACGTCGGCGCCCGATTCATCGGCGTCGACGTCGGCGAGCTCAGAGGTCAGTTCGGCATCTGGTGGTCGTACACGAGCGAGTACTTCACGCCGAACTTCGTCGACTTCACCGCCTACTCCAACGACGAGGGTCTCACCGGCTGGGACGGGCTGTTCATGAGCCTGCTGAACCCGGGGTCGATCGTCGAGAGCCTGGTCGAGCAAGACGGGATCGTCGGCATGTCGCTGATGACCGTCGCCATCGGGTTCACCGGGACCGTTATCGGCTTCCCGTTCGCGCTGATGTTCGGAATCCTCGGCTCCGAACGGGTCGTTCCGTTCCCGTTTAACTTCATCTTCCGGGGCGTGATGAGCACGATCCGAGCGATTCCCGCACTCGTCTGGATCCTGATCTACGTCCCGCTGACGGGGATCGCACCGACGGGTGCGCTGCTCGCGGTCGCGACCGACACCGTCGGGAACCTCGGCCGACTGTTTACCGACGAACTCGAGGAGATCAACGACGGCCCGATCGAGGCGATCGGTTCGACGGGGGCGACGAAGCCCCAGGTCGTCACCTTCGGGATGCTGAGCCAGGTGTCGACGTCGTTCGTCGCCTGGACCCTGTACATCCTCGAGATCAACGTTCGAATCGCGATCAGCCTGGGCGTCGTCGGCGCCGGCGGGATCGGAACCTACCTCTACGACCAGACGACGTTCCGGCAGTTCAGCCAGGTCGCCGCGGGAATCATCATGGTGATCTTCATCGTCCTGACGGTGGAGATGGTTTCCTCGCGGATCCGCGCCCGGTTGCGGCCGAGCGAGCACGAGGCGAAGGGCTTTCTCGAGTCGTTGCGGGATCTCGGCGACATGAACAAGTGGGTCGGCGGGAAGAACTAGTCGAACTCCCCGAGCCGCGACTGGCCGGCACCGTTTTCGTCGTCGTTCGTCACGCCCGCGAGCGACGCGGCCTCCCGAAGCGTTTCCTCGAGCGTTTCCTCCTGGCTCCGGTCGTACAGCGTCGCCGCGGGGTGGAGACAGATCAGCACCCGTCGTGACGTGTCGTCGATCCGCACCTCCTCGACGGTGCCCGCTTCTTTCGTCACCGCGACCGACCGCCCCAGCAGGTGTTCGGTCGGCACCTTCCCGAGCGTGACGATCACGTCGGGGTCAACCAGGTCGATTTCGCGTTCGAGCCAGCCCCGGCAGTTCTCGAGTTCCGTCTTGTTCGGATCGCGGTTCTCCGGCGGGCGACACCGTACGCAGTTGGTGATCCGGACCGCCTCGCGCTCGAGACCGACCACCCGGAGGTGGTCGTCGAGCACCGAGCCGCTGCGGCCGACGAACGGCTCACCCTCCCGATCCTCGTTCGCACCCGGCCCCTCGCCGACGAACAGCACGTCGGCGTCCTCGGGACCGGTTCCGTTGACGATCCGACTCCGCGAGTCGACGAGTGCCGGACAGCGGGTACAGGCGGTGACACAGAGCCCGTCCATCTCGTCCTCGGCGTCTGTCTCGTCCATACCCGTGGCTCAGACGGACAGCTACTACCTCTTTCGGGTCTCGGCCGGTCGGGTCGGTCTTACCCGTCGGTTCCGGTGCCGTAGCGGTACTCGTCACCAGCTCGCGCCGCCAGTCGCGCCACCCGAAGCGGTTCCGGTCGCCCGCCCTCCGGCGTGAACGCCCCGATGACCGCTTCGGCCTCCTCGGCCTCGAGGCCGACTGCCCTGACGTACAGCCGTTCGCCGTCGAGCCGTCGCTCGCGGCGCGGCGGCAGCGCCCGGTAGCGCTCGAGACGCTCCTCGAGGGCGGCCCCCGAAAACGCCTCCCGGATCCCGTCCTCGAGACCGTCGCTCGCCTCGAACGTTACTGCAAGTACCGGTCGGTCTGCGGCCTCGTGGATCGCGGTCAGATCGAGGACGTTGTACCACGCCGGGGCGACGGCACCCAGGAGGACGTAGCGGATATCCGGGCGGTCGAGACGGGCGATGAGATCGATAACCGCGGCTGTCGCGTCGGTGCCACCGACCGTACACGAAGAAAACGAGAATCCGTCGACGATGCGGTCTGCACGGACGACGGCCCCCGCGAGGGTGCTCGTGTCCCCGCGGTAGGACTCCGCGATCCCCAGTGCCCTGACGCCGGGTTTCATCCCGTCAGGACTCGGAGTCGTCTTTGATCTCCTGGAGTCGGTTGATCAGTTCGTCGCTCGAGGCGCCGTTCTCGAACTCGACGGAGCCGATGTGTGCGTGCTCTTCGGACTGAACGGCGTCGTCGTCGTCAAAATCGGCGTCGATGTCTTGCTGTTCGGATTCGTCGTAGCTTCCGAATCCCATACGGGACCACGTAGGGGCGTTGGAGGCAAAAAAGTACGGTCTATCAGCTCAGGTGAATTATGCCCGGGTGGGCGCCAGCGTTTTATCGGCGGGCGGTGAGCGAAAAGTCATGAACCCCGTGCACCACGTGACCGAAAACGCGGAGACGTTCACCTGTAACGCCTATCTCGTAGAGGGCGAGCGAACGACGCTCGTCGACGCCGGCTCGATGGAGGGTGTCGTCGACGAGATCCGCAACCACGTCGACGATCTCGACGCGATCGTTCTCACACATCAGCACGGCGATCACGTCGCCCAGCTCGAGGCCGTCTGCGAGGCGTTCGGCCCCGACGTCTACGCCTACGCGGACCATCCGGAGCGAACGCACGCCCTCGAGGACGGTGACACCGTCGAGGTCGGTGACGAGACGTTCGAGGTGGTGTACACGCCCGGCCACGCCGACGACCACGTCTCGTTCGTCTCCGAGTCGGCGCTGTTCAGCGGGGATGTCGTGGTCCACGACGACGGCGCCTTCGAGGGCGGCAGCTTCGGCCGAACGGATATGGCGGGCCAATCGCGCGAAACGCTCATCGAGAGCATCGAACGCCTGCTCGAGCGCTTCCCCGACTCCGTCGAACACATGTACTCCGGTCACGGGGAGGTGTTCCACGGGGACGTCCGTGAGATCGTGGAGACGGCGCTCGAGCGGGCGGAGCGCCGCGAGCCGAAGTATCCGGACGAGTGAGCCGGGCGCTCGAGCGAGCCGGGTGACACGCCGCAGGTCGACAGAAAGAAACCGCGGAATCAGGCCGCGCGGGCTTCCTTCGCCTTGGGGCGAAGCTTCTTGTAGCCGCACTTGCGGCAGCGTTTCGCTTCCTTGGAGTTGCGAGCGTTACAGCGCATGCAGATCATCCGTTCGAGGGTCCGCTTCTCGGCGGCGTCGAAACTGGCCATACCGCTCGTTACGCGCTGGCGCATTTAACCGCTGTGGTCCGTCCGCCCGTCGAAACGGGGGGCGCCGCTACCGGCACCCGGGCCGAGGCGGACGGTCGGACGAAAAATCGCGGATGATGGCCCATCTTGGGCGGTCTCGAGCACGCAGAGCGGTACGGAGACGAAGTCCCTATGTAGCCGAGGTTTGAGACGGAGGTATGGAGTTCGATCGGGAGCAGTACCTGTGGTTTGCCCTAGCCGCGTCCGCGTTCGGGCTCGCTCTTGGGGGATACGTCGTCGCAGGCAGTAACGTCGCCGCGCTGTTCCCGCTCGCCGTCGGGTCGGGACTGCTCGTCGTCGCATTTCGACCGACCGCGTTCGGAGACGTGATGGTCCGGGTGGGCATCCTCTCGCTTCTCATCGCCGGCCTACTGACCCTCGGCGAGGCCAGTCCGCTCGTCGTCGGCGTGCTCGCCCTTGTCGGAATCGGCGGCGTGATCGTTGGCCGCCAATCACAGCGACGACCGACAGCCGAGTTGTAGAGTCCGAGCGACCGACGACGCACCGGTTGAGAACGGTCTTTCGTCGACCGGGAGAAGCGGCAGCTCACTCGTCGGCCAGGTAGTCCTCCTGGACGGCGACGACCTCGCTCGAGTCCGCACACGCCGCGTAGCGACGGAGCGGTTCCTCGTTGAGGGTGAGAAAGGTGTCGCCCCAGCGGAACGGCTCGAGCAGGCTTTCCGCCCGCTCCTGTTCGTCGAAAATACACAGCGCCGCCGCGAGCGCTTCGACGGTGGTCAACCGGAACGGCCGGCCGTAGTTGACCGGGTTCGCGGCGACCAGGAAGGGGAGCGCCCGGTGCTCGCCCGGCATGGAGAAGGCGGCCTCCTCGGCGGACTCCCACGAGCAGTCGAGGGCGACGAGCGTTCCGAGGGCGGCCTCGGTATCGGCGGGCGACAGCGCCCGGTCGGCGTGGGGGTTGAGCACGACCCCGTACGGAACCTGACGCATCGATCGGTGGAGGATCGCCTTGTCGAAGCGTTCGAGACGGCGAGCCGTGCACTTGTCGGGGTCGTCGTCGCCTTCGTAGTAGACGTGACACTCCACAGCGGAGGGTAGCTATCGGGTACGAAAAGCGCCGCGGTTTCCGGGTCGCGCTGCTCACGCGACGGGCTCTCCAGAATGCGAGCGACCGTTCGACGGTATCGATCCCGGTGAACGACGCCTCGAGGGACCTCGAACACTGGGACTCCGGGACATTCGCCGCCGCTCCAGAGGCGTCACTCGAGGAACGTGATCGCGCAAGAATCGAAACGGCGGTATTCCCCTTCGCCGTCGTCGACACTCCAGTGAACGATCGTGCTATCGGCGACGAGTGTTTTCGACACCCGTCAACGGTAGCTGCTGTACTACGAGACGAGTCGGTACGGCGGTCGTGGCGGGTTAGACCGGGCAGTTCGGAGCGCCGTCGTCCTCGTCTTCTTCCTCCGAGTCGTCCTCTTCCGGCTCCTCGGGTTCCGGTTCCGGCTCGGGCTCCGGTTCAGGCTCTTCGGATTCCTCCTCTTCCTCGGAGTCATCCTCTTCCGGTTCCTCGGGCTCCGGTTCTGGCTCGGGCTCGTCGGATTCTTCCTCTTCCTCGGAGTCGTCCTCTTCCGGCTCCTCGGGTTCCGGTTCCGGCTCTGGTTCTGGTTCCGGCTCTGGTTCTGGTTCCGGCTCCGGCGCGTCGTCGACCTGGTCGTCGAGCCAGGTGCGCGTCGTCTGGATGTTCCAGTGGGGTGCGATCAGGTCGCCACCTAGCGCGAGTCGGGGTATCTGGGAGACGCCGACGTCGAGTGCGGTTCCGGCGGCGCGATCGACCGTACTGTCGTACTGGCCGTTGCTGGCGCGGTCGGCGGCCGTTCCGACGTTCGAGACGCCGACATTTCTCGCGATTCCCGCCATCTCGTCGTACGTCACGTAACCGCCCGGGGCGACGTCGAACGCCGCACCGAAGTACTCCCAGTAGCTCTGTGGATCGACGTCCCAGACACCGAGTCCGAACGCGGCCATTCGCGGGTCGCTGCCCGAGATGTAGTACGTCGAGGTACTCCCTGGCTGGTACGCGAGGTTCGCGAACTCGATGTTGAGCTGCCCCGTCCTGACGTACTCGTCGACGATCGTCTCGAGTTCTCCGAACACGAACGCTTGCGTGATCGGACACTTGATGTTGCCGTAGACGGTCGCGGTCGGGTTGTCGCTGTCGGTCCCCATGGTCGGCCGGTTCCGTGCCCCTGCGTCGTCGGGAACCGGTACGTTCGCAAACGTCGACTGGCCCTGTCCCTGTGCAATCCCTGCAAGACCCAGAAGCGAAGCGCTTCCGGCTGCCGTGAGCCACTCACGGCGCGTCAGATTTGTTCGCATGCAATTCCGCCTGATCAGGGGGTAGACATAAAGCGAGCGACCGTCCACGAAATTTGACCGGTTTCATCGCCTCGAGAGCCCCTACTGCTCGTTTTAGGGCGATTTAGACGAAGATAAAGAGTCGTTAATTCGGCTGAAATTCAGGAAAGCATTACTGTCGTGATAGAAAACAGTCGCCGCTGACTCCAGCCGCGACGGCGTGTAATAAAGCGTGGACATGTGCACTGCTCGCCCGCGATTCAGTCGTCGGCTTCGTGAATCGACTCACCCCGGTTGAGACGGGCCGCGATCGTGAACGTCTGTTCAGCTTCCCGACGGGTTGGGAAGTGAGCCGCCATGTAGCGGGCCGTGGCGATCATCGGTATCCGACGGTCGCTCGAGCGGTCACCGTTGGTTGCGAGATCGAACTGACGGAACGCCGCCTCGACGTTCTGGAGGGTGTGGAAGCCGGCATCTTCGCGAAGCAGGCCACGACCGAGGGTCCGCTTGAGCGCGGCCGGATCGCCGTCGCAGTCGAAGAACTCGGCGACGAGGCGCCCCGCCTCGTTGACCGCGCCCTCCTCGTCGAACGTCCCGAACAGGTTCTCGAGGATCGCGTCAGGGTCGCGACCGGTGTCGTTGTCGCCCGCTTCGGGGATCGGCGTTGGCGGCGTGTTGAGGAACCGATCGAGGTAGACGCTCATCGCGCCGTCGAAGACGCCACGGTAGAGCGCCACCGCGTCGGTCCGCCGCGTCGCCTGGTGGACCGCGTTAGCGTAGGTGAACGTGTGGTGGACCGTGTTCCAGTCGGAGAACTCGTTTGCCGTCCCGAACTGGGCGACCCGCCTCGCTGCCGCCTGGACGACTTCGGCGGCTAGCTGTTCGGTCGTCGCGCCCTCTCGAACGGCGTCGGCGAGTCCGTCGACGATCGCTTCCGGATCGTCCGAGAGCAACAGCCCCTGAAACTCCTCGGGAGCGGTCCACTGCTCGCCCGCCCCCTCGGCCGCGAGCTCCTCGAGCCCGCTCGTCTCGCCGACGTCCCCGCCGTAGACGTCCTCGAGCAGCGCCACGAGGTCGACCGGCTGGCGCCACGAGGAGAGTTCGTCGCTGCGGGTCGCGTCGGTCAGTTGATCGACCAGACTCCCAAGCGCGTCCCCCGCGAACTCCCAGCCGATGTGCTCGAGGCACTCGAAGGCCTTGTTGGCGAAGTCGAGGGTGTGGCCCGCCGAGAGGTACGGGTGGTCGGTCGCGGCCGCGAAGACAATTCCGGCGACCTCGCGCTCGTCGTAGCCGGCCGCGATAGCGGTGCGGAGACAGCGTTCGGCGCCGTCGCTGTCTCGAACCTCGATGCAGTCCCGGAACCAGCGCTCGAGGCGCTCGTACGCGACTTCCTCCGTCGAGAACGAGGGCTGGTCGAAGTTCGGCGGTTCGCCCGCGCAGTCGCTGGCGACGTGACGGACGCCGGTGTACAGCGCCCGTTTTCGGTCCTCGGGCTCGAGGTCGTCCATCAGGTTCGCCATACAACCCAGAATCGTCAGCCCCGAGGACCAGCCCATCTCCCGGTAGCGGGTGCCGAACTCCAGCGTCGTCGCCACCGGCTCCTCGTAGTCGACGCCGGCGTCGAGCAGCCCGATCGTGGACTTGGCGACGACGAGTCGCAGGTTCTCCTCGAGGCCCGTTTCCAGTCTCTCGGCCCAGTGCTCGGCTGGCGGCTTCTCGCGTTCGGGCGTCGGATTCACGTACACCGTGTCGTCCCGAACCTCGACCGGGTAGGTCTGGACGTCGTCGGCCCAGGGGTCGAACGTATCCCCGCAGGAGAGTTCGAACCGGGCGTGGTGCCAGTGGCAGGTCAGGATGCCGTCGTCGACGGTGCCCTCCGAGAGGGGAAAACCCATGTGCGGACACCGGTTGTCGACCGCCCGCACCTCGCCCTCGTGGTGAAAGAGCGCGATCGCGGTGCCGTTCACCGACAGGAGTTTGCGGCCCTCATCTGTGAGTTTCTCGAGGGTCGCCGCCTCGACGAAGTCCGCGTCAGTCGTTACCATACACACGGGTTCGGCAACCGGAACCAAAACCGTTCGCTGAAACGAGTTTTTGAAATGCATTTTACACGACCCTCGAGAGACCGGAGCGTTTCTGTCACCCGGCGCCGAACGGCCGCCCATGACAGGGGCCGGCGGATCGGACGACCGCGCCGACGGAGGAGCCGAATTCGTTGTACACGCGTACTACGACGCCCTCGACGAGCACGCCTACGAGGACCTCGAGTCGCTGCTCGCGCCCGACTTCCGCCAGCGCCGCCCCGACCGGACGTTCGAGGGACGCGAAGCGTTCGTCCGGTTCATGCGCGAGGAGCGGCCCAACACGGAGACGACACACGAACTCGAGGACGTGGTCGTCGACGGCGACTGCGCCGTCGTCCGAGGGCTGCTGCTCGACGGCGACGAAGCGCTGTTCGCGTTTTCCGACCACTTCGCGCTCGAGGGCGGTCGAATCAGCCGCCTCGAGACGTACACGCGCTAACCCCGCGGACCGACGCGAGTCGAAACCACCGGACTACGCCGAGCAGTTGTTCGGCCCCAGCTCGAGTTCTACCCGGTCCTCCGGCGGCTCCTCGCGGGCGCCGCGGTTGATCTCGAGGATTGCCGCGTAGTTGGCCGGCTCCTCGCCCGCGTCGGCCATCCGGTCGACGAACGCCTCCTCCTCGAGCGAGAGCAGGTCGATTCCCGTGCGCGCGTCGCGAACCGTCGTCGCGATCGGCTCGCCCGGGGCGCCGTGGCCGAACTCGCCTTCGCTCGTGACCTCGACGTGTCCCGGCAGCACGACCAGTCCCTCCGGTTCGGCGAGAATCGTCCGGTGAAGCGTCTCGTAGAGCATTCTGGCGCCTTCCTCGCCCTCGTCTTCGCTGAACTCGAGTTCGGTGCGCCCCGTCGAGCCGACGTGTAAGGTATCCGCGGTGAGCAGCGCCCGGTCGTCGACAAGCAGGGTGATCATCTCGCTCGTATGCCCCGGCGTGTACAGCGCCTTCACCTCGAGGTCGCCCACCTCGAGCACCTCGTTTTTCGCGAGCGGCGTGTACTCGTACTCGAGGCCGCGTTCGGCGGCGTGTTCGCCCATGTAGTAGGGCGCCTCGAGGTCGTCGGCGAGCCGTCGACCCCCCGAGAGGTGGTCCGCGTGGACGTGGGTGTCGATGACGCCCTGGATGGTCAGGTCGTGTTCCGTGGCGGCGGTCTCGAACGCCTCGAGGTCTTCCGTGGGGTCGACGACGACCGCCTCGCCAGTTTCGGCACAGCCGACGACGTAGCCCAGACAGCCCTTCGCCCGGCGCTGGATCTGGACGACCGTCACGCCCTCCCCGAGATCGATGTCGACGTGATCGTAGACGCCGCTCCACGCCTTCATTCCGCCGTCGACCGCCTGCACCTCGAACTCGTCGGTGGCCGAGGCAAGTTGCGTCGCGAGGTTCCCCGAGGAGAGCCCCTTCGCGCAGATGGTGACGACCCGGTCGTGGTCGCCGACGAGTTCACGGAGGTCCTCGAGTTGGCCGTCGTCCTCGAACTCCTCGTTCGGGCCGAACGGGAAGTTGCGTGCACCTGCGACGTGCCAGGCTTCGTAGCTGTCCTCGGGACGCGTGTCGACCAGCGCGAACGCCTCGCCCTCGTCCTGCAGTTCGGCGAGTCGCTCGGCGGTGAGTGTGGTGACCATGTAGAACCGTAGGGTCCGACAATCCGTAAAGGCGGCCGCTGAACTGCCAGCGCTCTCAGTTGGCAGTCGCATACGCACCCGTCACTCCCACTGACAGGGCATGACGTCGGCCGTCGACTCGAGGAGTCGGATCTCGTCCTCGCGAACGGACAGATCGAACCGGAAGTACTCTCCGAGGTGGGACTCGAACGTCTCAGTCCCCCAGCTATCGGTTTCGACGGCGATCTCGTAGTCGTCGAGCGCGTCCGAGACCTCGAGTGACTCCCGATCGCCGCCGGGAACCGTAACCGACCGGTCGACGACCGCCTCACCCTCGCGGGTGATCGAGACGGCCACCGTTCGCTCCTCCGGCGTGTCGTTCCAGATCGACATCTCGTAGGGCTCGCGGAGGGTCAGTTCCTCGGCCTCGGCGAACCGAAGCGTTACGATTTCCCCGTCGTTGTCGATTTCCGGTTCGTACTCGAGGCCGTCCCGGCGAACGTAGGCGTTCTCGACGTCCATCGCCCGCTCGAGCAGCAGTTCTCCCGCCTCGTAGGCGCCGTCCTCGAACGCGGCGTCGATCTCACACCGGACGGCTTCGGGAAAGTCGTCGTCGCTGATGAGGAGACGACCGCACTCTTCGAGCGACTCCTGGCGGTCGCAGTCGGCTCCGTTCTCGACGGGCGGTTCGCCGTCGTCGGTCGGAGCGCTATCGTCTCCGGACTCGGTTTCGGAGCCGCCGGACGGCGAGTCGGCCAGACAACCGGCGAGCGTGGCCGAACTCGAGCCCACCGCCGCGAGGAGGGTCCGTCTGTGCATACCGGCAGGTCAGCACCGCGTGACAAGTGTCTTCAGGAAGGTGAAACGACGGTGTGAGCTAGATCGCTACTCGCGGTCGCCTGCGCCCAGTGCACTCTCGCCGACCTTCTCGTGGCCCTCGATGGTCTCCTGGCCGCCCATGTACGGCCGCAGCGGTTCGGGGATCGTCACGGTTCCGTCGGGGTTCTGGTAGTACTCGAGGATCGCGACCATCACCCGCGGCAGCGCCAGCCCCGAGGCGTTCAGGGTGTGCAGATACTCCGCGCTCTCGTGGCGCTCCGGTCGGTAGCGAAGCCCGGCGCGCCGGGACTGGAACGCCTCGAAGTTCGAGGCGCTCGAAACCTCGAGCCACCGCCCCCCTTCCTCGGGACCGTCCTCCATGTCGTCGCCGGGCGCCCAGACCTCGATGTCGTAGGTCTTCGCGCTGGCGAAGCCGAGGTCGCCGGTGCAGAGTTCGAGGATGCGGTACGGCAGGTCGAGCCGGCGAAGGACCTCCTCGGCTTCGCCGACGAGGCTCTCGAGGCGATCCGCGCTCTCCTCGGGGCGGACGAAATTCACTAACTCGACCTTGTTGAACTGGTGGACGCGAACGATGCCCCGGGTCTCGGTGCCGTGCTCGCCGGCCTCCCGGCGGAAGTTCGGGCTGTAGGCCTGGTGTTTCAGCGGGAGGTCGTCGTCGAGCAGGATCTCGTCGGCGTACATATTCGTCACTGACACCTCCGCGGTCGGACAGAGCCAGAGATCCTCGTCGTCGTACGCCTCCTCGTTGCTCCCGCCCAGCCGGTAGGCGTCGTCGACGAACTTGGGGAACTGGCCGGTCCCGCGCATCGCGGCGCTCTTGACCGGCACCGGCGGCAGCACGTCGACGTACCCCTGCTCACGGTGGATCTCGAGCATGAACTGGATCAGCGCGTGCTCGAGGCGGGCGCCGTCGCCCTTGAGGAAGTAGAAGCCGGCGCCGGTCGTCTTCGCACCGCGGGCCTCGTCGATGACGTCCAGTTCCTCCCCGAGATCGTAGTGGGGCGTTACTTCGTCGGGAAGCTCCCGCAGGGCGTCGAACCCCCAGCGACGGCGCTCGACGTTGTCGGTCTCGTCGGCGCCGACGGGGACGCTCTCGTCGGGGAGCTGTGGGAACTCGAGCAACGCTTCCTCGAGTTCGGCCTCGAACCGTGCGGCCTCCTCCTCGACGTTCTCGATCTCGGCTTTCAGCGACTGGGACTCCTCGATGGCCTCCTGGGCGGCCTCCTCGTCGCCCGCCTGTTTCAGCTCGCCGATCTGCGAGCTGATCTCGTTTCGCTCGTGGCGGAGACTGTCGCCGCGTTTCTTGCGATTTCGCCACTTCTCGTCGAGTGTGAGCACCGCCTCGAGGTCGACGTCGGCGCCCCGCTCCTCGAGGGCCGCGCCGACCGCCTCGGGGTTCTCGCGCAGGTAGGTCCGGTCGAGCATTGGCCGTCGATTCCCGCCGCCCGGCCAAAACCGTGTCGGAAGTCTGCAACCGATGCACACGGCGGCAGGCTCCGTCACTCCCCCTCCTCGAGCGGGGGCCAGTGACGCGCGTCGGACTCGATCATTCCGAGCAGTTTCCGGCGGCGCTCGCTCAGTTCCTCGAGGTCGTCCGCGAACGCCGCTTCCCCGACGGTCGGAATTCCCTCCTCGCGCAGGCCCTCGAGGTCCGGCTGCGGCGGGGCGTCGTCGGCGGATTCGATGAACGCGCCGCCGAGGGTGTCGAGGTAGCTGTCGACGCTCGAGCGGGCGGCCTCGACCAGCGGCGCCGGCGGCTGGCGCTCTTCGGGGACGCCGTGGCGGTAGAGCGTCAGCGCCTCGTCGAAGATCGGGACGGCCATCGCCGACGCTTGCTGGCCGCTCTCGCTGTGGTAGTAGTGCAAAATCGGGTAGGACTTGTGCTGTTCGGCGAGCAGGTCGAGCTGTGAGGCGAGGCTCTCGAGGGGGAGATCGATTCCCTCGAAGTCTCCGCGCGACCAGCTCGCCCGGACGAACGCCTCGCCCCGGTCGCCGAGGCCGGTGACGCCGTTGGCGAACGCCCGTTTCTCCGACACCGCCCCGAGCACCGAGAGCACGTAGGAGACGCCGAGCGTGACGAACAGCATCCCAGTCGCGGTCGTAAACGAGCTGGCGAGTTCCCAGGTGGAGCCGTTGGGCGTGTAGTCGCCGTTGCCGTTCGTGAACATCGTGTAGGCGACGTAGTAGAGCCGGCCGACCCACGAGGCCGGCTCGCCGGTCCGGGTGTCGAGTAAGGCGTTCTGACCGCCGGCGAAGAGAAACGTCCAGCCGAGCCAGATGAGCGCGATCCACATCGCGAGCGTCGCGGTGAGTATCGTCGGCCCAGCGAGGCTACGCACTCGAGGGCGGTGCTGACTCAGTCGTCGCAAACCGGCCCAGATGCCGGAGGCGAGCCGGGCGGAGAGCGGGCCGGAGCCGCCGTCGACCCAGAGCGTCGTCCAGAGTATGTCGACGATCGCCGACAGCAACACGATGAGTCCGACCGCCAGAAAAGCTCGGCTCATACTGTTCGAAGAGGGGGGGAGGTACGGCCGCCACGCGGAACGCCAGAGGTGGACCGATACAGGGTGTTCGTCCGGATCGCGGCGCTCCAGTCTCGCGCTCTCGCCTGCCGACGGAGAGTCGGCACGAGCGAGGTTGGTCGTCGGTGTGCTCGTGTCATACCAGCATGACACCATCGACCCACTTTGCCGTTGTGCGCGCTATCGACCTCCGAAGACCGCACCACCGATTCGATACGGGTGAGACGCCCCCTCGCCGTGCTCCCGATCTATTGCGGAGTCGCGGCGGTTTTGCTGGCAGAACTGATATGAGTTCGCCCACAGGGTTAGACGTGACTCACGAACAACCAGGCGAGACCGATCGCCGCGAGCGAAACGAGCAGGTTCGCCCCCGCGTTGACCACTGCGAGCCGACGGTCACCGCGCTCCCATAGCTGTACGGTTTCGACCGAAAAGGACGAGAACGTCGTAAAGGAGCCACAGATCCCGATCCCCAGGAACTGGATCGTCGTTTCGCCCGCGCCCGCGAACACCGCCGCGCCGAAGAGGAAGCTCCCGACGACGTTGACGGCGAGCGTCGCGGCCGGAAAGTCCGCCCAGGTGACGCGGAGGTAGACCCAGTGGCGCAACAGCGCGCCGATCGCGCCGCCGGTGCCAACGACGTGCGCCGGTTCCGGATCGAACGGGATCACCGCCGATCACCCCGGAATCGCCGGGCGAGGCCGCGGCCAGCGAGGACGCCCGTGAAACCGATGCCGTAGTTCGCGGCGACGATCCCGATGACCAGGAGCGGACCGCCCGCGGTCGCCGTCTGCACCGCGAACGTGCTGTAGGTCGTCAGCGAGGAGAGAAAGCCGGTGGTGAAGACGAGCCGCGCCTTCCGGTCGACGATCCCCGAGTACTGGGCTTCGTACACCAGAAATCCGAGCGCGAGGCTCCCGAGGACGTTGACGAGCAGTACCGCATAGACCTCCGGAAGCTGTCCCAGCGCGAAAAACCGTAGGTTAGAGCCGGCGAAACCGCCGATGCCGACGAGCGCGAGCGTCTCGAGTCGAACGAGGGGGTGGTCGTCTGCCATGGCTGGTCGGTGCAGGGACCGTCATACGGTCTACTGTAAGTCATTTCCGCTGCAACTGCGAGTCGTCCTGCGGTTACAGCGGTAAACAGTTACAGCAGACCGTATCAGCCGAGCACCGGCGGTTGGATCAGGCGGGTCCCATCGCCCGGTTGTGCCGGAGTACTCGAGAGACTTTCAAGAGCGTTGCGGAAGTCGGTTCGTCCCTGAAGGAAAAGACACAAGTTTAGACTCCATCTAAACCAGCCATGGACGGAGCCGAGGACCGCCACCGATTCGCTCGCGCCTCGTGGGCGAACATCCTCGGAAACGCGGCGAAGATCGTCGTCGAGGGAGCGGTCGGCATCGCCTTCGGCAGCGTCGCGCTGATCGCCGACGCGGCCCACTCGATCGCGGACCTCGTCGCCAGCGTCGTCGTCCTCGTCTGGGGCCGAAGCACGTTTGAGGAACCCGACGATACCCACCCCCACGGCCACGACCGGATCGAACCGCTGACCGCGCTGTTCGTCGGCGCGGTGATCGCGCTGCTGGGACTCAACCTGCTGTACGAATCGGTGCAGGGAATCGTCTTCGGGGTCGATGTCGAGCCGAGTTACCTCCTGCTCGTCGCGCTCGCGTTCGCGATCGCCACGATGTACCTCGTCTACCGCTACACCGAAGCGGTCAACGAGGAGGTCGGCTCGACGGCGCTCGCCGCGCTCGCGAAGGACTGCCTGAACGACATCTACACCTCCTGTGCCGCCGTCGTCGGCGTCCTCGGCGTGCTGCTGGGAGTCCCGCTGCTCGACCCCATCGCGGGCGGACTCGTCAGCGTTCTCGTTATTTACCAGGGCGTCGAGATCGGGCGCGAGAACGTCGACTACCTCATCGGGGCCGCCCCCTCGAGCGAGAAGCGCGGCCAGATCACCGAGATTCTCCGCTCGCACCCCGACGTCGAGGGCGTCCACGATCTGGCGGTGTACTACGACGGGACGGTGCTCGAGGTCGAGGTCCACGTCGAGGTCGACGGCGACATGCCGTTCCGGCAGGCCCACGACATCGAGACCGACCTCGTGGATTCGCTTCGCGACCTCGAGGACGTCGGCGACGCCCACGTCCACCTCGATCCGTCCGGGATCGGCGAGTGGAAGGACGTCTCCGACCGCAGGTAAGCGCTTTTCACCCTTGCAGGCGTCGAGTTCGGTATGCGACGGCTCCTGACCCTGCTCGCGATCCTCGAGTTCCTGTTCCCGAGACGGATCATCGCGGCCGGCGAACGGCTCGCATTCGAGAACCCCGACGCCGGCGACCTTCGAACGACGACCGTTCCGATCGCGCGTCTCGAGGGACTGGCTGCGCTCGCGCTCGTTCGGCGAGGGAGACGGTCGTCGACGCTCGAGAAACTGATCGGCCCGCTCGGCGTCGCCGCTGTCGTGGCCCCGCGGCGATTCCTGAACGGCGCACTCTGGCTCGCCTACCGGAACCCGGAGGAGATTGCGGTGCGGTCGTGGGTCAGGCCGGTTACGCGCCTGCTGGGGCTGTGCTACGTGGTGATCGGCGTCTCGGCGCTCAGGCGCGAGCGAACGTCGGATCGAGCGGACGCGCCGAGAGCGGGTTGATCGCGCTGATCAGTCCATCTCGGGCGGATCGAGGTCGGGTGCCGTGGTGAGTTCGGCGTTCGCGAGCGTGCCGTAGGCCCGGCGGAGGCGTTCGGAGAGCGCCTGGTGGGAGATGCCGAGTTCGGTCGCGAGATCCTGCATCGAGACCCGCCGCGGAATCTCGAAGTAGCCGTGTTCGACCGCCGCCGCGAGCGATTCGTACTGTTCGGGCGTGAGGCCGATCTCGAGCGACGACTCCTCGGTTAGATCGTAGATTCGACCGATGTCGACGGAGACGTCGGTTTCCCGGAGGTCGTCGTAAGTGAGTCGCAGGTGATCTCGGTCGGGGTATCGCACCCGCAGGACCCAGCCGTCGGAACGCCCCTTCGCACTGAGCAGCGTTCCCCGGTGGGAGAGGAAGAGTTCGCCGAGGTCCCAGTACTCCGCCGCGACCTCGATTTCGTACAGCCACCGCCCGTCGTCGCCGGCGACCCGCTCGAATCGCCGGACTGAAGGGTCGTCCTCGAGGGCAGTCTCGAGGGTGTCGCGGGTGGTGTTGGTGAACCAGATCGCCGGTTCGTCGGATTCGACGACGCGTTCGAACTCACAGTCGACCGAGGGGTACTGAGCGAGCGTCGAGCCGAGAGCGGTGTCGGCGGTCCCCAGCCGAAACTCTGCGATCGTTGCCATGATGAGCCAGATACGCTGTCAGTGAGCATAACCGCTACCCTATCGCTGTGGGTTACGACACCGAACGAGACGGTTGTAACCGTGTTCGGCTCCCAGCTCGCTGCGAGCCCAGCTTTTATCGGCTCCCCCGACGCCGTGTGCGTATGGAGATCGGAGACGTTCAGGAAGTCACCGCGGGCGACTGTTCTGACCTCTACTACGTCGACACGGGAATGTACGAGACGAGCGAGTACGGCGCGGTCTACGTCCTCGATGACGAGCGCCCCGCCGTCGTCGACACCGGGATCGGCACCCACTACGACCGAATCCTCGAGGCGCTCGAGACGGTCGGCATCGACCGGGAGGAGCTCGCGGTGATCGCGGTGACGCACATCCACCTGGATCACGCCGGCGGCGCGGGCTACCTGGCCGAAGCCTGCCCGAACGCCGAGGTGTACGTCACCTCGGTCGGTGCACCCCACCTCGTCGACCCCGAACGACTCGTCGAGGGAACCAAAGCGGCGGTTGGCGACCAGTGGGAGTTCTACGCCGAGCCGAAGCCGGTGCCCGAAGAACGGATCGTCGAGATCGGCGACGGCGATACGTTCGACCTCGGAACCCACGAACTCCGGGTCCACGAGGCCCCGGGTCACGCCCCCCACCAGGTCGTCTTCGAGGATCCCGAAAACGACGCGGTGTTCACCGCCGACGCCGCCGGCATCTGGATTCCCTCCCTCGAGCGGATCAGGGAAACCTCCCCGCCCTCGCAGTTCGATCTGGAGGGCTGTCTCGAGGACGTGGAGACGATCACGGAACTCGACCCCGAGGTCTTGCTCTATCCCCACTTCGGTCCACGGGAGGCCGGCGACCAGGTTGCGGACGCCCTCGACGAGTACAAGCGGGTCCTCACCCAGTGGGTCGACGAGGTCGAGGCGATGCGCGACGACCTCGAGGACGACGATGCGGTGATCGAAACACTCTCGAGCGAGACGGAGACGGACGCGGTTTGGGGCGAGCGCAAGGCCCGCGCCGAGACGGCGATGAACGTCCGGGGCGTCCTCGGCTATCTCGACTACCGCGACCGAGAGGAGTAGCGAACCGGGTCAGGTTTCGTTCGAGCGATAGCCGGCGAGAAACGCCGTTCCCCCGCGGTAGAGCGCGACCCCAACGGCCAGAAGGATTGCGACGCCGATGACGAGCGTCGGCGCGTCGGCTCGCTCGAGCGCCCACCCCGTCGCGCCGAGACCGAACCAGGCGCCGACCCCGAGAAACGCCAGCGTGACGGTGCCGAACAGCACGTATCGGAGCACCGTCGTCAGGCGACCACCGCGCCTGAGGGCGGCGGTACCGTGCAGTCGAACCGCTGCCGCCTCGACGGCGAGCTGGAGCGCACACAGGAACGCCGCGGCGACGACGAGGAGACCGGCGGCTCCGTCGGCGACCGCACCGAGACCGACGGCCTCGAGACCGCCGATAAAAACGCCGGTGAGAACCAGAAACGCGGGCACGCCGACCAGGATGACCGAACCGAGGTAGACGGCGGTCGGGACGGCGTACGTTCTGAGCGAGTGAGTCATCGTCTCAGAGTACGTGTCTGCCAGTAAGTACGTTTCTATCGCGTGAAACAGGGTCGGACTACCAATCAGTTACCGCGACCGACTGATCAGGAGACGGCGTACAACTATCTTGGGGCGACGTCCCGTACAGCGGCTATGCCAGAACTGCTCTCCGGCAAAACCGCCGTCATCACCGGCGCAGCCAGCGGTATCGGCCGCGAAATCGCCCACACCTACGCCCGCCACGGGGCGAGCGTCGTCGTCGCCGACGTCCAGGAGGCTCCTCGAGAGGAGGGCACACCGACCCACGAGTGGGTCGCGGCGGAGACCGGCGCCGACACGCGGTTCGTCGAGTGCGACGTGACCGAGCGAGGGGACCTCGAGTCGGCCGTCGACGCCGCCGAGGAGTTCGGCGGGCTGGACGTGATGGTGAACAACGCGGGCATCGTTGGCCCCGTCGCGCCGATCCAGAACGTCGACCTCGAGGAGTACGAACGACTCCGTTCGATAAACCTCGATGGAGTGTATACGGGGTGCCAGGTCGCCGCCGAGCGGCTGATAGATCGTGGCGAGGGCGGCAGCATCGTCAACATGTCGAGCGTCGCCGGGATGGTCGGCTACGCGAACATCACTCCGTACAACGCGGCGAAAGGCGGCATTCGCCTGCTCACTTACGGCCTGGCGGCCGAACTTGGTCCGCACGGCATCCGGGCGAACGTGATCCATCCGGGCGTCATCGAAACCGAGATGACGCGCAGCGACTTCCCCATCGTCGGCACCGAGGAGGGCGAGGAGACGAGAGAGGCGATCCCGCTCCGGCGGTTCGGGACTCCCGAGGACGTCGCCAACGTCGCGACGTTTCTGGCGAGCGATCTGGCGAGCTACGTCACCGCCGAATCGATCGTCGTCGACGGCGGGCAGCTGAATACGGCCTGAAATCGGGCCCCTCCCGGCCAGCAGTTCTCACCGGATCGCGAGCGGCAAGCGAATAAACCCCACCCCGCGGGCGAGGCGTTCCCTCACGTTTTATCGCACGGGAGGTACTGTCACGGGAATATGAACTGGCGGGACGCCGAACGGGAGTACACGGACGCGGTTATCGGGGAGACGACGCTGGGACGGCTGTTCGAGGACGCCGCAGAGCGGTACGCGAACCGGCCGGCCCAGCGATACAAGGGCGGGATCTACGACCGCTCGCTCACCGATACGGCGCTCGCCGCCGCCGCTCCCGATACGTTTCGAGCGATCTCCTACGCGGAGATGCGCGAGATCGTCCGCACGCTCTCCGCGGGCTTTCGTGACCTCGGCGTGAACACCGGCGACCGCGTCGCCATGTTCGCCGACACCCGCATGGAGTGGGCCCAGTCCGACTTCGCGCTGCTCGCCGCCGGCGCGGTCGTCACCACCGTCTACGAGAGTTCCTCGCCCGAGCAGGTCCGCTACCTGCTCTCCGATCCGAACGCGACCGGCGTCGTCGTCGAGAACGCCAACCTCGTCGAGCGGGTACTCGAGGTGTCGGACGGTCTGGACCTCGAGTTCGTCGTCTCGATGGACCGCCTCGACGGCGCCTACGACGACCGCGAGGACGTGCTGACGCTCGCGGACGTCTACGCGCGCGGTGAAGAGACGTTCGACCTCGAGGCCTACGAGCAGCGCGTCGACGCCCCCGCGATGGACGATCTCGCGAGTCTGATCTACACGAGCGGCACCACGGGCCAGCCCAAGGGCGTCGAACTCACCCACCGCAATTTCCGGTCGAACGTCAACGGCATTCGCAAGCGCTGTGGCCCCCGACCCGACAAGGCCGAGGACGTCCCCGTGATCGACGAATCGACACAAACCGTCTCCTTTCTGCCGCTGGCGCACGTCTTCGAGCGCACCGCCGGTCACTTCCTGATGTTCGCCTCCGGCGCCTGCGTCGCCTACGCCGAGAGTTCGGATACCCTCAAAGACGATTTCGGGGCGGTCGGGCCGACGGCCGCGACGAGCGTTCCCCGCGTCTACGAGAAGATCTACGACGCCATCCGCGAGCAGGCCAGCGAATCCGGGGCCAAGGAGCGCATCTTCGAGTGGGCCACCGACGTCGGCCGCACCTACCAGGAGGCCGACGATCCGGGACCGATCCTCTCGGGGAAACACGCGCTCGCGGACAAACTGGTGTTCTCGCAGGTCAAAGACGCCCTCGGCGGTAACGTCGAGATGCTGATCAGCGGCGGCGGCAGCCTCTCGCCGGAGCTGTGTACCCTCTATCACGGGATGGGACTGCCCATCTTCGAGGGGTACGGCCTCACCGAGACCGCCCCCGTCGTCACCGTCAACCCGCCGGAGGAGCCCAAGATCGGCACCATCGGCCCCGCGCTCGTCGACGTCGACCTCGAGGTAGACGAATCGGTCGTCGACCAGTCGGTGTTCGAGGGTGATCCGGGCGAGGTCGGCGAACTCCTCGTCCAGGGACCGAACGTGACGCCGGGCTACTGGGACAAGCCCGACGAGACCGAGCGGGCGTTCACCGAGGACGGATGGTTCCGAACCGGTGACATCGTCCACCTCCGACCCGACGGCTACGTCGAGTTCCGGGAACGGGCCAAACAGATCATGGTGCTCTCGACGGGGAAGAACGTCGCCCCCGCACCCATCGAGGACGCCTTCGCCGCAAGCGAGGTCGTCGAGCAGTGTATGGTGATCGGCGACGGCGAGAAGTTCGTCGGCGCACTGATCGTGCCGAACGTCGAGCGCGTCCGCGAGTGGGCCGCCGAGGAGGGGATCGACTTGCCCGACGACGAGGAGGCGGTCTGTGTCGACGACCGCGTCCACTCGTACGTGAGTAGAGAGGTCGAGCGGATAAACGAGGGCTTCGAGCGCCACGAACAGATTAAGGAGTTCCGACTCGTCCCGGAAGAGTTCACCGAGGAAAACGAGATGCTCACCCCCACGATGAAGAAGAAACGCCGCGTGATCCGTCGGGCGTTCGACGAGCGCGTCGCGGACATCTACGCGGACTGAGGCCGAAACCGGCCTCGTACACCCCGACAGCGGCGGTCACCTCGCAGCCGGGGTGACAGAGCGACCTCGAGCGCCACGAACCCCGCGAGCAAGGGGAAATAGCCGAATAATTCATGAGAGATCGCGGCATTGGTACGACAAACCATGGACTGGAGGGACGCAGAGCGGGAGTTCGACAGCGACGTACTCGAGACCGACACGCTCGCGCAGATGTTCGAGAAGACCGTCGACCGCAACGCCGACCGGCCAGCCCAGCGGTACAAGGGCGGGATCTACGACCGCTCGCTCGCCGGGATGGCGTTCGATCCGGCGCTCGAGGGCGAGTTCGTGGTCCTCTCCTACGCCGAGATGCGCGAGATCGTTCGCCACCTCGCCGCCGGCTTTCGTGACCTGGGCGTCGGAGCAGGCGACCGCGTCGCCATGTTCGCCGACACCCGCATGGAGTGGGCCCAGTCCGACTTCGCGCTACTCGCCGCCGGCGCGGTCGTGACGACGATTTACCGGAGCTCTTCGCCGAATCAGGTCCGGTATCTGCTCTCCGATCCGAACGCGACCGGCGTCGTCGTCGAGAACGCCGAACTCGCCGAACGGGTGCTGTCCGTCGAGAGCGACCTCGAGTTCGTCGTCTCGATGGACGATCTCGACGGACGATACGACGACCGGGAGGACGTGCTGACGCTCGCGGACGTCTACGAACGCGGGCGCGAAACGTTCGACGAGGAGCGCTACCGGGGCTGGCTCGACGAACCGGAGCCGGACGATCTCGCGAGCCTGATCTACACGAGCGGCACCACGGGCCAACCCAAGGGGGTCGAACTCACTCACCGGAACTTCCGCGTGAACGTCAACCAGGTGTATCGACGCTACGGCCCGCGGCCGGACAAGCCCGACGATATGCCGGCGATCGACACCGACACGCAGACGGTGTCGTTCCTGCCGCTGGCGCACGTCTTCGAGCGCACCGCCGGTCACTTCCTGATGTTCGCCTCCGGCGCCTGCGTCGCCTACGCCGAGAGTTCGGACACGCTCAAGGAGGACTTCCAGCTCGTCGGACCGACGACGGCGACGAGCGTCCCCCGCGTCTACGAGAAGATCTACGACGCCATCCGCGAGCAGGCCAGCGAGTCGGCGATCAAAGAGCGCATCTTCGAGTGGGCGACCGAGGTGAGTCGGGAGTACTATCGCGCCGACGATCCCGGAACGGCCCTCGAGACGAAGATGCGCATCGCCGACAAACTCGTCTTCTCGCAGGTCAAGGAGGCCCTCGGCGGCAACGTCGAGTTCCTCGTCAGCGGCGGCGGGACGCTCTCCTCGGAACTCTGTACGCTGTACCACGGGATGGGGCTCCCCATCCTCGAGGGCTACGGCCTCACCGAAACCTCGCCGGTCGTCACGACCAACCCGCCCGAGGCGCCCAAGATCGGCACCATCGGCCTCCCGGTGCCCGACTGCGAGGTGAAAGTCGATCCGAGCGTGAGCGGAGACGCGAGTCTCGACGCCAACGGCGAGACCGGCGAACTGCTCGTCAAAGGGCCGAACGTCGCCCGGGGGTACTGGAACAAACCCGAGAAGACCGCCGAGGCGTTCCTCGAAGAGGACGGCGAACGGTGGTTCCGCACGGGCGACGTCGTCACGATCCGCCCGGACGACTACATCGAGTTCCGCGAGCGAGCCAAACAGATCATGGTGCTCTCGACGGGGAAGAACGTCGCCCCTGCGCCCATCGAGGACGCCTTCGCCGACAGCCAGGTCGTCGAGCAGTGTATGGTGATCGGCGACGGCGAGAAGTTCGTCGGCGCACTGATCGTGCCGAACTTCGAGTATCTCAGGGAGGCCGTCGACGCCGACGATGGCGAACCCATCGTCGACCACCCCGAGGTCGAGGCGCTGGTTCAGACGGAGGTCGACCGCATCAACGAGAGCTTCGAGTCCTACGAGCAGATCAAACAGTTCCAGCTGGTGCCAGAGGAGTTCACCGAGGAAAACGAGATGCTCACCCCCACGATGAAGAAGAAACGCCGCGTGATCCTCGAGAAGTTCGCCGAAGAGGTGGCGGACATTTACGATGAGCCGGTTGCCGGCGATACCGCCGAGGCGACCGGTTGAGCCGGTCGAGACGGATGGCGAGGCCCGCCGCCGCCTCGAGCCAGCGGGGAGTATAAGTACTCGCTCCGGCCACGGACGTGTATGCAACTGGCCCTCCGCGCCGACGGCTGGACCCGCGTGTCGGCGGCCGCGGTCCGCGGCCGGGCGTTCGACGGCGATCGACTTCTCGAGGGCCCAACGCTCGCCGGTCGGTTCGCGAGTGCGCTCGAGGCGGGTGGAATCGAGCGCGTCGCCGCCATCGCCAGCGACCTCGAGGGGTTTTACGGAGCCGTTCTCGACGCCGACGGAACGCGGTACCTGATCGCGGACGCCACGCGGTCGGTCCCGCTCTACTACGACGCGGCCGGCTCCGTGGTCAGCGATCGCGGGCGCGTTGTCCGCAACGCGATCGGAGCCGAGCGCGACCCGATCACGGAGAGCGAGTTCGTCCTCACGCGCTACGTGACCGGCTCGGAGACGATCTGGCGGGGCGTGTACGCGACTCATCCGGGCGAGGTCGTGGCGCTCGAGTCGGGGTCCGAACCGGTCCGGAGGACGTACCGGGAGTACTGGCCGACCGGCCCCCGTGAGGGGGGCGAGCGGCCGTCTCTCGAGGCCGCGTTCGAAACCGCTCTCGACCGTCTCGAGGCCGTCGCCGGCGGCCGACCGGTGGTCGTCCCACTCTCGGGCGGCTACGACTCGCGCCTGCTCGCGGCCGCGCTGGTCGCCCGCGGGCGCGAGGTGATCGCCTACACGTTCGGCCGGTCGGGCCACCCCGACGTGGAGGTGAGCCGCGAGGTCGCCGCCCGTCTCGGCATCCGCTGGGAGTTCTACGAGTACGACCGAGAGCTGTGGCGGGAACTGTATCACGGCTCTCCGGGAAAACGGTACCGCCACCGGGCGTTCGGCGGCGACGCCCTCCCGTTTCTCGCCGAGTGGCCCGCGCTCCGGCGGCTGCTCGAGGCCGGGCGGCTCCCTCGAGACGCCCTCTACTGTCCCGGTCACACCGTCGCAACGCCGAGTGAGCGACTGCCGCCCTTCGCCAGCGAACTCGAGGCGCGTTCCACCGGAAGTCGGGGGGATGTCGGCTGCGGACAGGCCGTCGACGCAGACGTGGTGGCGGCGGAGTCGGGCGAATTGGTCGAGCCGTCGCTCGAGGGGCTCGTGGAGTACGTCCTCGAGAACCACTACGTACTCTGGGATCGGGAGGAAGGGGACGAGGCGTTCGACGCCGCGGTTCGCGACCGAATTCGCAGGGGGTTGCTCGGGGGTCGCGATCCGGCCGCGATCGTAGATCCCGCTACCGCCGCGGCGGCCTACGAACGCTGGGAGTGGCGCGGCCGGATGGCGACGTTCACCGCCGGCGACCTGCGGGTGTACGAGGACTGCGGCGTCGACTGGTGGCTGCCGCTCTGGGACCCTGTCTACGTCCGCGCGTGGGAGCGCGTCGGCCTCGAGTCCCGCCGCGGGAAGGGAGCTCACGCCGATCTCGCACGCGAGTACTACGGACGAGCGGCGGACGTGCCGGCCGGCAGGAGCGGACTCACCGATCGGAGCCTGCCGCCCACCGACCGGCTGCTCTCGCTCTGTCGACATACCCCCGCGAGGCAGTTCACCGAGCGCGGCGGCGACTGGGCGCCGCCGTTTCAGGTTCCCCGCGCGGGGTGGACCGAACGCGGGAACCACCCGCTGGCCTGGGACGCCATCGTGAGCGACGACGCCTGGAGACAGCTACCGGCGTTTCGAAACCTGTACGCGCTTCGGGTCCTCGAGGCGACGGGGCGACTCGAACTCATGGAGGCGAACCCGACGCCGGACCTCGAGGGAGTCGCCGCTTCGCTGTCGGCGAAAAGTACAGAGAAATGACCGCTTTCGAAGCGGATCGCGGCCCTTACGTATCACCGGGTACGACCACGGAGTAATGAACCGACGGACGTTTCTCGCGAGTGGTGTGACGACGACCGCGCTCGGCCTTGCCGGCTGTATCAGCGAGGTCGACGACGAGGGTGGAAACGACGACGACGGCAGCGACAACGATAGCGCCGATAGCGACAGCGCCGACGACGGTGCAACCGGAGACGACGGCGGCGACACGCTCACCGTCGCGACCTACGGCTCGTTCATCGACGCGCCCAGCGACAGCGCGGGCGAGTGGGTCAAAGAGCAGTTCGACGACCGCTTCGACGCGACTCTCGAATGGAGCGCCCCCGAACAGGAGGTTAACTACTTCATCGAGCGACACAACGCGGATGCGGGGATCGACGCCGACGTCTACCTCGGCGTTCGGCCCCACGACCTGGTCCGGATCGACGAGAGCACCGACGGCGGCCTGCTCGCCGAAACCGACGAGGATCGCCTCGAGAACGCCGAAGACATCGGCGAGGAGTACTACTTCGACCCCGAGGGGCGGGCGATCCCCTGCTATCGGAGCTTCTGTAGCATCGTCTACAACGGCCACGAGGCCGAGAACCCCGACTCGTTCGAGGCGCTGCTCGACGAGCAGTACAAGGGTCGGTTCGGCGTTCCGAACCCCCAGGAGGGGACGACCGGCCTGCTGTTCTTGCTGTGGACGATCAACGAGTTCGGCGAGGACGGCTACCTCGAGTACTGGAACGACCTCCTCGAGAACGACGTGCGGATCACCAACTCCTGGAGCGACCTCTACCCGCAGTTCCAGAACGACGAGATCCCGGTCGTCGTCTCCTACTCGAACGACCGGGTGTACGCGAAGCGGGCGGGCAACGACCTCGACAAACACCAGGTCGGCTTCCTCAACGGTGAGGCCTACGCCAACATGCTCGGAATGGCTCCCTTCGCCGGCCCGTCGAACGAGGAGCTCGCCTACGAGTTCATGGACTTCATCCTCGAGCCCGACATCCAGGCCGGCATCGCCGAGCGGAACGTCACCGGCCCCGTCAACCAGGAGGCGACCCCGCCGGAGGTCTACCGGGAGTACGCCGAAGAGCCCGAGGAGATCGTTTTCTTCGACTACGAAGAGCTCTCGGGGAATCTCGACGACTGGGTCGACGAGTGGGGCCGGGAGATCGCCGGTGGCCGCTGACGAGACGAGGAGAGCGAGCGGGCAGCCGCCTCGAGCGAGCGGCGGCGCTCGACGCCGGCCTCGAGCGGCGAGCTATTCGCGGTCGCTTTTCGCCTCGCGGCCGAGTTCGGCCTCGACGGAGTCGACCTTCTCGCTCGCGGCCATCGTCTTCTCGCGCTTGTCGTCGACCTGGACGAGCGTCTGGACCTCGGCGGCGTCGACGGCCTCGTGGGCCGACGCGCAGGCGGCGAACAGCTCTCTGACGTCTTCGGCCTCGATCGTCGTCGCCATCGGCGTCGTCTCGTACGAGACGTCGTGGTCCTCCAGGGCGTCGATCGCGGCCGCGACGTCTTCGGTAACGTCGTCGTCGGTGATCGGCGTCACGCGCAGCAGGGCAAAGACGGTCATGGGCGGCGGTTCGGCTGAATCCCGGATAGGGGTTTCGCTCTCGAGGGGACGGACGCGAACCGACTGCGGGCGGAGACCAGGTGAACCGTTCCGGAGGGTGGCCGCGTGACCGCCGATCCGCGGCCGGTTCCCTCGGAGGCCGAGCCGTCGAACGAACCGGCTGCGAGCGACGACGGCGGGGACGAAGCGGGCGGCTACCGCGTTCGCGACCGACTCGAGCGCCGGGCGATCGCCGTCGCCGCCGTCGTCACCGCGGCCGTGCTCTGCCTCCTGTTTTACTACCCCGTGGCGACCGTGTTCGTCGAGTCGGTGCTGGTCGAGGGAACGGTGACGCTCGCGATCTTTCTCGAGATCCTGCGCGACCCGTTTTATTTCGGCGACCTCGCCCGGTTGTTCGCCGGCGAGTCGCCGATCGCGGTCGCGAGCGACTGGCTGGCCGGCGAGCGCCGCATCGGGATCATCGGCTTTACGGCCTACCAGGCCTTCCTCTCGACGCTGCTGAGCGTCGCCCTCGGCGTGCCCGCCGCCTACCTGCTCGCGCGCTACGAGTTCCGCGGGCGGCGGCTGCTTCGGTCGCTGACGATCCTGCCGTTCGTGCTGCCGTCGATCATGGTCGCGGTGGGGTTCGTCGCCACCTTCGGCCGCACCGGCACGTTAAACGGCGTCCTCGGCGTCGTCGGCCTGGGGCCGGTCGAGTTGCTGTTCACGCTCGAGGCGATCCTGATCGCCCACGCCTTCTACAACGCCCCCCTCGTGGCGCGGGTGACGACCGCCGCCTGGGAGTCAGTCGACGCGAGCGCCGTCGAAACCGCCCGCAGTCTGGGGGCGAGTCCGATGGGCGCGTTCCGGGACGTGATCGCCCCGCAGCTCTACCCCGCGGTGATGATGGGGGCGGCGCTCACCTTCGTGTTCACCTTCGGGACGTTCCCGATCGTGCTCGCGCTCGGGGGCTTCCAGCTGGCGACCGTCGAGGTGTTCGTCTACCGCCTGGTTCGGGACCTGAACTACGCCGAGGCGGCCGCGCTTGCGATCATCGAACTCGTGATCACGCTCGGCATCCTCTACGCCTACCTCCGGTACGAGGCCAGCCACGCCGTCCGCTCGCGGGGCATCCGCCCGCTCCCACGGCGGTCGCTCGCGCCGCCGACGCTCTCGGTCCGAGAGCTCCTTCCCCGCGCGGGACTGGCCGTCTACGCGGTGATCGCGCTGTTCGTCTTCGTCTTCCCCATCGCGAGCATGCTCTACGCGAGCGTCTCAACGCCCGGCGGGTTCACGCTGGATCACTACCGCTTCCTCGCCGAGCGCCAGGCGACCGGCGCTGCGTTTCAGGTGCGTCCCTGGCCCGCGATCAGGAACTCGCTGCTGTTCGCCGCCGGCTCCCTCGCCATCGCGCTCCCGATGGGCGTCGTCGTCTCGGTGCTGACGACCCGTCGCTACCGCGGCCGAAAGCTGATCGACGCGGTGGCGATGGCTCCCCTCGCGGTGTCCGGGATCATCGTCGGACTGGGCCTCCTTCGTGGCCCCGTCTTCGGCATCGAGGTCGCCGGCTGGCGCTTCGCCGTCGGCGGCGCGGTCGCCATCGTCGCCGCCCACGCGGTGTCGGGCTACCCGTTCGTCGTCCGGACCGTGGCGCCGGGGCTCGAGGGAATCGACCGCTCGCTCATCGAGTCCGCGCGGGCGCTGGGCGCCTCGCGCTGGCGGGCGCTCGTCGACGTCGAACTACCGCTGGTGTGGCCGGGGGTCGTCGCCGGCGCCGCCTTCGCCTTCGCTATCTCGATGGGCGAGTTCTCCTCGACGGTCGTCCTCGCGACGGGCACCGACCAGTATACGATGCCGGTCGCGATCGAACGGTTCATCGGGCGTCGGCTCGGACCCGCAACTGCAATGGGCGCCGTCCTCCTCGTGATCACGAGCATCAGTTTCGTCGTCCTCGACCGGCTCGGAGGTGAGAGCTTTGGGATCTGACGAGCGGGGAAGCGATCGCTCGGGTGGCGTTTCCACTCCCACACCTGCATCTACGGAGGGCGACCGGATCGCCGACGCACCCGGTCCCGATGCGCCGATCGCCCTCGAGCTCGAGGGCGTCACCAAACGGTACGCGGAAACGACCGCCGTCGACGACGTCTCCCTGGCGGTGCGCGAGGGCGAGTTCTTCACCCTCGTCGGCCCCTCCGGCTGCGGGAAAACGACCACCCTGCGGCTGATCGCCGGCTTCGAGGCGCCCACCGAGGGCATCGTTCGCTTTCGTGGAACGGACGTCACCGGCGTCCCGCCCGAGGACCGCGACGTCGGCGTCGTCTTCCAGAACTACGCGCTGTTTCCCCACATGAGCGTCGGCGAGAACGTCGCCTACGGACTCAAATTCGCCGACCCGCCGGACGGGGTGTCGAACGACCAGCGAGTGCGCGAACTGCTCGAGTTAGTCGACCTCGAGGGGATGCAAGACCGCGAGCCGGACCAGCTCTCGGGGGGCCAACAGCAGCGCGTCGCCATCGCCCGCGCGCTGGCGCCCGGCCCCGACGTCTTGCTGCTCGACGAGCCGATGAGCGCCTTAGACGCACAGCTTCGCGAGCGCCTCCGCGTACAGGTGAAAGAAATTCAGCGCGAACTCGGGATCACGACCGTCTACGTTACCCACGACCAGGAGGAGGCGCTCGCTATCTCCGATCGCGTCGCGGTGATGCGAGAGGGACGGCCGGATCAGGTCGCCCCGCCACAGGAGATCTACCGACGGCCCGAGACGCCCTTTGTCGCCTCGTTCATCGGCGACAACAACGTGTTCGACGGCGAGGTAGTCGACACGTGGGCGGCGGGCAACGGGGAGCGAGCGACCGTCCGGGTCCGTGGCGAGACACTCGAGATCGCCACCGATCGGACGCTCTCGGCGGGCGACCGGGTCACGTTCTGTGTCCGCCCCGAGAACTTCGTCATCGGCGCGGCCGAGAACGAACTCCTCGCGACGGTCGCCAGCGCGGAGTTCCTGGGCGAGACGAGTCGGGTTCACCTCGAGTGGCAGGACCGCGAACTTCTGGTGCGCACGCGAGACCCGCTCTCGGGGGAGATCACGGTGGGGTTCGACCCCGCGGACGCCCACCTCGTCGACGACTTCTGAGGCCGGTCCCGGACGAGACGGCCAACGGGAGCGGACCTGAAGACATATATCAGTGGAGTTACCGATAATCCGCATGAACCGGCGTGCCCTCCTCGCAACGCTGGCCGCCAGCGCCGCCTCGAGCGTCGCCGGCTGTGCGGACGGTTTCGACACCCTCGAGTCCGGCCGCTCGGATCGAGAACCGTACGACGTCGACGACGACGGGTACGTCGATCCGGACGACGCGGGTGAGGAACGAGACGACGAGGATCGCCAGCTACACGTCGAGGTGTTCGTTGGCTCCCTCTTAGGGGACGTCCAGGAGTTTCAGTTCGAGGCGGATCACATTCCCGAGGAGGACGACGAACTCGTCCTCGAGTTCGATATCGGCATGCTCACCCATCTCCACGGCGTCGAGGTCGATAGCCCGGAACTCGACGTCGGGTTCGTCCGGGGGCGAGCGGGGTCGGACGACCTCGATGCCGAGTTGACGGGGTACGAGGAGAGCGTTCTCGAGGTGACCGTCACGACGGGCGACGAAAGGGGCGTCCGGGGCGCCTTCTCACTGACGGGACTCGACGCGAGCGAGGCCGACGACGCGACGCGCCTCGAGTACGAACTCGCGGTGCCCGACCGCGAGGCCGACGCGGCGATACTGAACTCGTTCGAAATCGTCGACCTCGACGAACGACAGCCGAGGCTCGGGCCGGAGTCGATGTGGGCGGATCATCGTCGGCAGGCGGTGCGGATGGGCTGGATCCAGCCCGACGCTGACACCCTCCACCTCGAGATCAACGTTTCGGCGCTCGAAGAACACGCTTCGCTCGCGGAAGCCACCGTCGACCGCACACGATTGCGGGGTGGGGCTATCGAGGAGGCGACCCTCGAGCAGAGCGTCGTCTCGCTCGAACTGGTTCCCGACCCGGATACCAGGATCGTGAGCGGTGAGTTTTGGCTCGTCGGGATCGACGTGACGGCCGAGGAGTCGGTCGAGGACATCGTTTACGAGGCCAGCCTCGAGGGAGCGGTCCTGACCGAGGTCGACGTCGATCCGTTCGACATCAGAGACGGCGAGGGTGTCGGCGTCGACGACGAAGACGCAGAAGACGACGAGGACGAGTAGGCGTCGAAACCGGCCGGCGGCGACCCACGGGTGCGCACCTGAAGATATATATCAGTGGAGAGACGGATCGCTCGTATGCAGCGGCGCGCCCTCCTCGCGACACTCGCGACAACCACCGTTGCCGGCTGTGGTGACGGCCTCGGGTCCCTCGACGGTAATCGGGCTGACCGGGAGCCCTACGGCGTCGACGACGACGAGTTCGTCGACCCCGAACCCGACGACGAGCCGTCGGACGAGCCAGAGGGCGGACTTCGTGCGACTCTGTTCCCCCGATCCCACCTGGTCGGCAACCGGCACGACCTCGCACTCGAGGTGCTGTCGGTTCCGTCCGAAACCGACGAACTCGTCTTCGAGATCGATGTCGAACTCCTCGTGTCGTACGGCGTCACCCTCGAGGAGCCCGAAATCGACCTCGAGTACGCCGAGCGTGGAATGACGACTTCGGCGGATGGGCTCGACCTCGCGGTGACGGGCCACGACGCGGAGCGACTCGAGCTAACTCTGACGACCCCCGAGGCCGAGCGCGTCGTCGCCGTCTTCTCGCTGATCGGACTCGACACGAGCAACGCGGAGCCGGCGACCGACCTCGAGTACGAGTTCACGGTTCGGAATCACGACGCGGAGACGCGGTCGGCGGGACCGTTCGATATCATCGACCTCGAGAACCAGTCGCCGACGGTTTCTCCGAGAGACCTACGTACCGGCTGGGAGACGCAACGACAACGGATCGACGTCGAGTGGCTCCGCCCCGCAGAGGAGGAGATCACGATCGACATCGACGTGACCGCCCTCGAGGAGTACGGCTCGCTCGAGGAGACGATCGTCGATCGAGCCGCGTTCGCGGGCGGAACGGTCGAGCACGCCGCGGTCGACGACGGCGTGGTTTCCGTCGAACTCGCCGTTCCGCCGGACAGCGAGTACGCGACCGGTCAGGTGACGATCGCGGAGATGGGCGTCTCGATCGACGAGCCGGTCGAGGAGGTCACCTACGAGGCGTCACTCGAGGGGGTCGTCGACGACGACGTCGAACTCGAGCCGTTCGGGATCGACCGCTGGGTTCTCAGGGGGGACGCCGAAGCAGCCGAAGACGACGGCGAGGAGTAACGACGAGGCCGGATCGGTCGACGGCCGCGTCCGATACGCGCCATTTGGACGGGCCCGCGGTATCGGCTACAGGACGAGCCAGACCACGCTGAAGAGGATGAGCACGCCGGTGATATCACAGACGTTCGTGACGACCGGGATCGTCGTGTCGTCGGGGTCGTAGCCCAGTCGGAACGAGGCGTAGACGGAGACGGAGCTGACGACGACGACCCATGCCGCCAGCAGCATTCCGCTGACCATCGTGATAAACAGGAGCATGCCGAGCCCCAGGGTGCCCCCGAGGGCGCGGCCGATCGCCCACGAGGCGATCCCGAGGAGGACGAAAACGGTCGCCGCCAGCCCGAACACCGCGCCGACGTTCGCCCGAACGTTCGGATTGCGCGGCGAGAACTCGAGGGTGCCCAGGTGCAACTGCGTCGACAGCCGCGAGCACATAATCGAGCCGAGGTTGCCGGCGGTGCCGATCATCACCGGCACGAGCACGAGCAGCGACGGGTTCTCGAGCAGTTGATCCTCGAACGTCTCGAGGACCGCCCCGGAGCCCATCTGGAGCGCCGAGAGGACGGCGAGCAGCGGCACGAGCGTCGTGACGATCCCCGCGACGGTCCACTCGTCGATAAACTCCTCGACGCCCAGCAACTCGAGGCCGGAGTCGGCATCCGGCTCGTCGTCGGCGCTCACAGTACCACCCCCGCAACGTAGACGCCGACGAGCAGGAACGCGACGCCGAAGACGTCGCCGACGGTCGTGACGACCGGGCCGATGACGTTGTCCGGGTCGAGCCCGCGCTGGTAGCCCTTGAACACCACCGTCAGGAGCACCCCCAGCATCGCGACCGCGCTCAACAGCGCGGCGACCAGCAGAATCACCACGAGTTCGAGCAGGCTCCCGCTTCGACCCAGCGCGAGCAGGACGGCCCAGGCGAGGACGGCGATGAACACCGAGACGATGATCCCGTTGAGAAACGAGGCGATCACGGCGTTTCGCAGGCGGTCGTTCCACTCGAAACGCGGCTCGATCAGCCCCTTGTGGAGACCGCTCGAGAGCCGAGCGCCGAGCGAGCCGTAGACGCCGCCGCGGGTCGCGAGAAACGCCGGCAACAACAGGAGCAGTCCGGGAACGCTCTCGATACCGTTTCGCATCGTCTCGGTACCGAGAACCGTTCCGGCGAAGAGGCCGGCGACCAGGCTCACGAGGATCACCGGCAGCGCCTGGCGGTAGACGTCGAAGGCGGAGTCGTAGCCTAGCATCTAGTGAGACGTGTTTCTCGAGGAGCTTTACAGATGTATCGACGACAGAGCCGCACCGGACGATCGACCTTACGTCGGTGTGACGTACCGACCGAAGGACGGGCGCCGAAATCGATCATGGACCGGCAAAACGGGAGCCGAAACCGACCGGTCGACACCGCCAACGGCACACATCCGTCGCCGAAGCGGCGTCAGTCCTCGCCGGGGAGGATGTCACCGAGCGCACCGCCGACGGCCATCGCCGTGAAGACGACCGACACCTGACAGAGGTGGAGCCAGGGCTCCGCCCAGGTGACCCGGCCCCAGAGCGTCATCATCATCGCTGCCGTGAAAAAGGCGATCGCGAGCACCCACACCGGCCGGCGCGGGACGACGCCGAAGTACGGATCGTGGATCTGAACCTCCTGGAAGCCGGCGACGTAAAGGATTCCGACGACCAGCGCCGTCGCCAACAGGAGGTTGCCCACGAAGAACGCGGGCGTCGCCGCGAGGAACGCGCCGATCTCGTGGACGCCGTCCTCGACGAGCAGCGGGAGGCCGAAGACGACGCTGCCGACGCCCGCCTCGGCTTTGTCCTTGCGGGTGAACTGCGTGATCACCGAGTCGAAGAGGCCGTTGCCTGGAACGCGGCGGACGAGCTTCATCGTCTCCCGGACCTCGCGTTGCTCCTCCGGGGCGTCGACGGTCTCCTCGAGACTCTCGAGTTGGGCCAACACGTCGTCGATCGTCGGCTCCGCCGGCGACGACTCGGGCGGCCGATCCAACTGGCGTGACATACGAGGGGACTCGTGCCGGCGTCCGAAAAGCCGTCGACTCGCAATGGGGCTCGATATCGGCGGGCGTCAAGCGCAAAAAACCGGCACTGTTTTGCGCAATCGTGCGCCAGTGTGTGTATATGAAACACGCAAAGGGGCCGCTCCTCTCGATCGACCTCACCAGTCAGGAGACGACCACCGAGGACATCGACGAGGTCCTCGAGTCGTACGTCGGCGGGCGCGCCGTCGGCACGAAACTCGCCCACGAGCGGATTCCGTTCGACGCCGATCCGCTGGGGCCGGAGAACAGCCTCTATCTGGCGACGGGGCCGTTCCAGCACTCCCAGATGAGCTTCACCGGACGGATGTCGGCGACGGCGGTGTCGCCGCTGACGAACGGGCTGCTGTCGTCGAACGCCGGGGGCTTCCTCTCGCGGAACTTCACGGCGGCGGGCTACGGCGCCGTCGAAATCACGGGCGAAAGCGACGACCTCGTCATCGTCCACGTCACCGACGACGGTGTCGAGTTCGAGGCCGTTCCCGATCTAGCTGGCGCCGAAACCTCCGAGATCTGTGACTACATCGAAGACGAACACGGCCTCGCGGAGGACCACACCGCCACCGTCGGCCCCGCCGGCGAGAACGAGGTCCGCTTCGCCTCGCTGATGACCTCCCGCGAGCGAGCGTTCGGCCGCGGCGGCCTCGGCGCGGTGCTCGGCGCGAAGAACGTGAAGGCGATCACGTTCGACGGCGACTCGACCCGCGAAATCGAGATTCCACCGCTCCAGATGGACGTTCACAGCGAGGCCGCCCAGTCCGACCACATCATGAAACGTCAGGGCACCTCCTCGATGACGGAGTTCGCGAACACCGTCAACGCGCTTCCAACCCACTACTTCTCCGAACTCTCCTTCGAGGGCGCCCAGGGGATCAGCGGCGACCGCGTCGAGGAGAAGAAGTACAAGAAGGGGACCTGTTCGGCGTGTGCGTTCGCGTGCAAACTGCCGACGAGAGACGAGGAGAGCGGCCTCGAGACCGAGGGTCCCGAGTACGAGACCGTGATGGCCTTTGGCTCGAACTCCGGGGTGGACGACATCGTCGACGTGATGAAGTCGAACAAACTCTGTGACGAGCTCGGGATGGACACCATCTCAGCGGGGGACGTCGTCGCCGCCTACCTCGCGAGCGAGGACGAGTTCGGTAACGTCGAGTTAATCCACGAAATCGTCGAGAAGATCGCCCACCGGGAGGGGATCGGGGACACGCTCGCGGAGGGCGTCGAGCGCTGCCACGACGAACTGGGCGTCGACAACTGGACCGCGAAGGGAATGGAGTTTCCCGCCCACGACGGACGCACCCTGAACGGCCAGGGGCTCGCCTTCGCCACCTCGAACCGCGGCGCCGACCACATGTACGCGGAGTTCTACGCCCTCGAGTACCCCCTCGTCGACGAGGACCAGGCGCTCGACAAGGAGGGCCTCGAGGGCAAACCGCCGAAGGTGATCGAGAAGGAGAACCTGAACGCGATCAAGGACAGCGCCGTCCTCTGTAAGTTCTCCCGTGACTTCGTCACCCCGGACCGACTCGAGACCTTGCTCGACGCCGACTACGAGGAACTGCTCGAGATCGGTGGCGAAGTCGTGAGCCTCGAGCGCCACTTCAACAACCAGCGCGGCATGGATCGGGCCGACGACACGGTGCCGTACGCCGACGACCTGGAGGGGTTCGACGAGGCCCTCGAGAGCTACTACGACGAGCGCGGTTGGAACGACGACGGAACGGTGCCGGACGGCACCGTCGGCAGCGCGGAAACCGCACCGGCCGACGACTGAGACGGTCTGCTGGGCAGGTTTACCGGTGCAACCGCAGACGGTTCGCGGTTACAGCGGAAACGAGTCGCGGTTGCAGCGAAAATGACGGACAGCGGATCGGACGAACGGGAGCCCCGACAGCCGATTTTTCGACCGCCTCGGGTTACGTCGACCGCGACGCGCGGTAGCCCTCGAGCGACTCGACGATGAGATAGCCGGCCACCGTGATCACGACGACGGCGATGCCGAGCGTCTCGAGGGCGACCGGACCGACGGCTCTCCCCCCACCGTAGAAGATCGCGGCGCCGGCGACGAGCAACACGGCGAGGGTCCCGACGTAGCGCCAGCGCGCTTCGACGGGGACCAGTCCGTCCTCGCCGCGGAGGGCCAGATAGAGGTGGGCACCGCCGAGGATCAGCCCGTAGTACAGGAGAAACACCCACATCGGCGCGGGGCCGGACTCCGGCCAGAGGCCGAGTTGTCGCGTGGTAGTGAGGATCACGACCGCCGCGATTACGGCGGCCACGTGAACGGCAGTGTCCCGGGAAACCATACAAATAATTGACTATTTCATATAATAACTCTTCCGGGTCTCGTCGGCGAGGGGACCGCTACGCGGTGTCTGCGATGGCGTCACCCGTCTCGTAGCGCTCGAGCGCGCCCCGGGCGTATCGGTAGCCGAGCAGACCGGCGACGGCCGCCCCGAGCGCGGTCAGAGCGGTCCCGGCGAGGGGTCCGAGGCCGGCAGTGCCGCCGACCCCGAAGCCGACGAGGGCGGGGAGCGCGAGGAGGAGGATCGCCAGGAGGTAGGCCACCATCGCCGACAGCTCCGGCGGCGTCAGCGAGGCGGCCATCGGTCCCTCGAGCGTGGGTAAAAACGAACCGAGGCCCAGTGAGACGCCGACGCCGGCGACAGCGAGCGAGACGCCGACGGTCACGAGCGCAGCGAGCGGAATCGGAGCGTATCCCCAGGCGAGCCCCATCAGGACGGCGACGGCGACGACCAGCGGAACTCCCGGCACGAGCGCCGCGAGGGCGTGACCGCGGAGGACCGCCCCGCGCCCGCCCGGCGTCGTGAGCACCACCGGCAGCGCGATCCGCTCGTTGCCGATCGGGTTCAGCGTCGTTCCGAGCCCCACCGCGGCGGCGGCGTACGTCGCCGCCAGCACCGGAACGAGCGCCGGGCGCGCGCTCGAGATCTCGGCCGTGAGCGGCCCGATCAGCGCGAACGGCAACACGACGTAGATCATCGCCCGCGGCGATCGGCGAATCCGCCGCCAGGTCGCCCGGACGACGGCCGTCGTCCGCCGGTTCGTTGCCCCCTCGAGGGGCGCGACGAGCGAGTCCGCGATGCCTGCGTCGTCGTCGACGGTGCCGTCGTCGAGAACGGTTTCGGCGAACCAGAGCGAGCGTGCGGCCACGAAGACGACACCGGCCGCAGCCGTCGTAACCGCGAGACTCGCCGCGAGCGCCGCGAGGGCGAGCGCGGGATCGACTCCGCTACGGGGCGTCGTGAGCAAAAAGAGGTCGCCGTACCACCCCAGTGGCGTTGCCGCCAGCGCGCCGCCGGCGGTTCGGCTGAGTGCGAGCCCCATGAACGTCGCGAAGACGACGGCGATCCCGATGACGTAGCGGGCGGCGTACAGCCGCGGCGACCGGCGGATCGCCGCCCGAACGCCGAGCCCCGCGGCGGTGCCGGTGAGCAGGCCGGTCAGAACCACCGTGAGGCCGCCGAACAGCGTCCCGACGGCCGTCACCGGCGTCCCCGTCCCTGCGGCGAACGCCAGCGGGCCGGCGACCGCGACCGGCCCGACGAACCACGCGTTCTCGAGCAGTTCGTCCACGAGCACCCCCGAAATCGCCGTTGGCAGCGAGAGCGCCGTGACGAGTTCGACCGGCGGCTCCTCCCAGTCCTCGCTCGTGGTCGCGCCCAGCGAGGCGAGCACCGTGACGACGACGACGCCGATGGCGGCGATCTCGCGAGTGAGCGCGTAGACGGCCGCGGGCTCCTCGCTCACGAGCGTCCCGTAGTGGTAGGCGCCGGGTTCGGGCCAGAACGACTCGTACAGCGGCAGCGGCAGCGAGCCGACGATCACCAGCACGCCGACGGTCGCCCCGAGGAGGACCGCGAGCCCCAGCTGGGGGTGTTTCCGGCGGCGGCGCAGTTCGACGCGGTGGCGAACGGCAGCGACGAACGCGACCGTCCGGGAGCGGTTCATGAGGACTGGGCGGGGTAGGCGTCGTCGTCCGCGCCCGTCACCTCGAGGAAGACGTCTTCCAGACTGCCCGCGCCGGCGTCGGCGCCGCGTTCGGCCTGCCGTTTGAGTTCGTCCGGCGTCCCCTCGGCGACCAGCCGACCGTCGTGGAGGACGCCGATCGTGTCTGCGAGATCGTCGACGACCGAGAGGATGTGCGTCGACAGAAAGATGGTCATCTCCCGGTCCGCGAGGTCGGCGATCGTCTCGCGCATGGTGCGGGCAGCCCGCGGGTCGAGGCCGCTCGTGGGTTCGTCGAGGAAGGCGACCGTCGGCTCGTGGAGCACCGCCTGGATGACGCCGACCTTCTGGCGCATCCCCTTCGAGTAGGCGTCGATGCGCTTGTCGGCGTCCTCGAGCAGATCGAAGCGCTCGAGCAGGCCCTCGATGCGCTCGTCGGCCGCTGCTGCGGGGAGATCCCGGAGGCCGGCGACGTACTCGAGCTGTTCGCGGCCCGTGAGTTCGTCGTAGATGGGCGGCTCCTCGGGGAGATAGCCGATGTGGGGCGTGACGGCGTCGCGGTCGGTGACGTCGTGGCCGGCGACGCGGGCGACCCCGGCGGTGGGGCGGGTGAGCGTCGTCAGCATGCGCATCGTCGTCGTCTTGCCCGCACCGTTGGGGCCGAGAAAGCCGTAGACGCGACCTCGAGGGATTTCGATCGAGAGCCCGTCGACGGCGGTTTCCTCGCCGTACCGTTTGGTGAGCTCTCTGGTTTCGATAGCGAGGTCAGACATTCGTTGCGTGGTTTTCTCTCGGGATAGTAATAACGGTGTCTGTCGCGACACCGTCGCCGGATTCGCCGTCCGCTTCGGGGAACGGTCCCGTCACTCGTCGTCTTCGGTCGGCCGGTTCGGGCGAACGTCGTCCTTCCGGGAGGGGTGGACGTTGATCTCGTGACCCCGGTAGGGGTCCTCCTCGGGATCGTAGAACAGTTCGCTGCGCTCGAAGAGGTACATGAAAAAGCCGAACAGCGGGATCGCACCGACGATGAGCGTCCACTTTCGCTGGTTCATCCCGACCCGGCCGGCGTCCCAGCGAGCGAACGCCGTCAGCCCGAGGTGCCAGACGAGCGGAATGCCGACGATGATCGCCAGGAGGACGAGATCCATACTCGAGTCACGGCCTCGAGCGACCTAAACGACCCGCCTGCTCGCGTCGGTTTCGAGGGAGTTCGTTCCACCAGCGGAGAACAAGTGGCATACGACGCGGACCCGTTGGTGGAGACGATGCGACGCGCGTTACTGATCGCCTTCGTTGCCGCAATGGTGGTACTTGCCGGTTGTGGCGGCGAAACTGGCGCCGACGACGGGCCGTCCCCGCCCGAAGACGGTGACGACCTCGAGGGGACCCAGGCGGCGTCCGACGACGATGACGAAGGCGGCAAGAGCGATGGCAACGGCGAGTCGGAGAGCGACGACGATGGAACAGCTGCGACCGATGGAGCCGAGGGTGAGGAAACCGACGACAGCACCGATGAAACACAGGAAACCACCGTCGAGGGCGACCTCGAGATCCACCACATCGACGTCGGGCAGGCCGACGCCACGCTGCTGATCGCACCCTCCGGCGAGACGATGCTGATCGACACGGGCGACTGGCGACAGGACGGCTCCGGCGTAATTTCCTCCCTCGAGACCCACGACGTCGACCGAATCGACCACCTGGTGGCGACCCACGCTCACGCGGATCACATCGGCGGCCACGCCGCGGTGATCGAACACCTCGAGACCGAGGGCGACGGCGTCGGCGCGGCCTACGACTCCGGAGTCGTCCACACCTCACAGACGTACGAGAACTACCTCGATGCGATCGAGGCCCACGACGTACCGCTCTACGAAGTCGAAGAGGGCGACAGCCTCGAGTTCGGGGACGCCCACGTCGAGTTCTACAATCCACCGACAGGGGAATCGGGCACCGACCTCCACTACAACAGCGTCGCACTGACGGTCGAGTTCGGTGAGGTGACCTACCTCACGACCGGCGACGCCGAAGACGGTGCAGAGAGCCGCATGGTCGACGCACACGGCGACGACCTCGACGCCGACGTCTACCAGGCGGGCCACCACGGCTCCTCGACGAGTTCGACCGATCCGTTCCTCGACGTGGTGAACCCCGAGGTGGCGGTGATCTCGAGCGCGTACGACAGCCAGTACGGTCACCCCCACGACGAGGTGCTCGCCGCCTTCGGCGACCGCGGGATCGAAACCTACTGGACCGCCGTTCACGGCGACGTGGTGGTGACGACCGACGGCGAAACGGTGACGGTTGAACCCGCCAGCGAGGGGCCGACCGACGGCTACGATCTCATCGACGAGAAGCCTGCCGACGACGACGCGGCTTCCCTGGTTCACCCGGCCGTTGATGTGACTGGCGCGCCTACGGTCGGGTAATGGGAGACGCCGAACCCGAACCCGCCGTCGCCGTTCTCGACCGGATCGTCGACGGGAGCGCGGTGTTGTTGCTCGAGGCCGACGGCAAAGTCGTCGACGAGCGCACCGTCGAGGTGACGGACCTGCCCGAAGAGGGACGCCACGAGGGAGCCGTTTTCGACGTCGATCTCGAAGACGGACTCGAGGCGACCTACCGGCCGGACGAGGAACGGGAGCGACGGGAGCGGGCACAGGAGCGGTTCGACCGGCTCTCGAAGCGCCTGGGCGAGGAGTAACCGGCGAGCCGAGCCCGCGGCGTTCACCCGTACCGCTGTGTTCGGCCCAAATGCACGCGACTCGCCGTCCTCCGAACGAAAAATCGCGCCCGAAAAGAATCGGTGTCTCGAGCGCGGCCGTTAGCCCCAGAGCGCCGCTGCGAGCGAGGCGACAACGCCAGTTCCGGAGCCGTCGTCGTCGGCCGCTATTTGGGTCGTTCGCGCGTCGTGGTCCTCGTCGGGGAGCGCGACCGCACCGAACTGCGAGACGAACAGCAGCGCGATCGCTCGCTCGAGGCCCGCCTCGACGATTTCGTCCTCGCCGGCGGGTGCCTCCTCGGCGAGCGCCGTCGCAGTCGCCTGGATCGAATCGACGACCTCGTCGGAGTCGTCGTCGGGGTCGATCGCCTCGTGGAACCGGCGGCCGGCGACGCCTGCCACGCCCGAAACCGCCCGTCGCTCGTCCGCGGCGGCCTCGAGGACGTCTTCGATCGTCGCCTCCGCATCAGTCGCCGTTCCCGCGGCACCGGGCTCGTCGTGGATTTCGGGCTCGAGGCCCAGTCCCTCGTAGAGTTCGGTCATCGTCGGCGCGTAGTCGTCGAGGCCGGCCTCGAGCCAGCCGTCCGCGTCAGCAGAGGCCTTGTACCCCGTAAAGGCGTTCTTCTCGGCCTCGCCGATCTGGCCGGCGGGCGCGTGGAGATCGTCGTCGATCTCTTCGATCGCGTCGGCGTCGAACGCCTCGCTTTCGCTGCCGTAGACCGGCGCGGCGACGGCGTTCCAGCCGGGCTCGAGGGCGGTGCCGTCGGGGTCGTCGCGCAGTCCCGGCGGAAGGTCGTCGTCGTACTGGAAGTCGACGACGGCTCTGACGCCCTCCTCGGGCCCGATCCTGAACGCCGACAGCGTGTCGACGTGCTGGAGCGCACCCGATCCGGTGACGGCCTGCCACACCTGGTCGTCCCGGTTCCAGGTTTCGACGGTTCCCTCGAACTCGTCGGGACCGGACACGCCCAGCAGCTCCCAGATCGTTCGATCCGTGGGACCGGGGATTCCGAGCCCGTACTCGCCGCCGGGCTCGAGGGTCAGATCGACCGCGAGAGCCGTCGGGTCGGGTCGGTCGACCGCCGCGGGCGGAGCCGTCAGGAACGGCGAGTACGCGGCGTCGCCGTCGGCGATCGTGTCGTCGTAGTCACGTTCGCCGAGGTAGTTCTGGCGAACGTCGAAGGGCCCATCCGGGGCGGCGAACCCGTCGCTGGGTTCGCCGACGAACGGGACGTCGGTCGCCGACAGGTCGTTGAACCTGGCCAGGACGGCGTCGGCGTCGAGGCCGAGGAAGCCGCCCTCGAACTCCATCCCGACCGCGGCGTCGACGACGTTGTCCTCGAACGTTACCAGTTCACCCGTCTGCAGGAATCCGGCCGTCGCGACGTCGAGGTCGTTGTTCGCGACGAGGAGTTCGCCGTCACCGAGGCCGAAGTCGCCAGCCCGAACGCCGACGTCGGCCTCGGTAACTCGGTTGCCTGCGATCGTTCCGTCGATGTCGTCGACGAAGATGCCGTTATCCCGGTCACTGAGCGGCTCGTCGTCGCCGGGACCCGTGATCTCGTTGTTCTCGATGGTGTTCTCGCCGCTCCCGCTGAAGTCGCCCTCGACGACGATTCCGCCGTTGAAGTTCTCGCCGTAGGTGACGTCGCAGTCGGTGACGGTCACGTCGGCGGCGTTCTGGAGGTAGATCCCGCCCCAGCCGATGAGGTCGGTCGGGTTCTCGACGGTAACTCCGGTGATCGTCACGTCCGCGACCGGGCCGCCGGAGAGGTCGGTTCCGACGCCGATGCCGGCGTCGAGCATTCGACCACCCTCGACGGTCACGTCGGAGACGTCCGCGTCGAGGAAGACGCCGCTGGTCCCCGCTGCAGTCACGTTTCTGACCGTCGCACCGCTGACGCCGTCGTCGATTCGAACGCCGTTACCGATCGAATTCTTCGGATCGGCCGCGTCGTCGACGACGTTCGCCGCGAGGTTCTCGAGCGTGACGCCGTCGGCGTCGACGTTGATCACGTTCGGTGCCGGAACGTCGCGTTCGTGGAGGATCACCGGCTCCGCTCCGTCCTCGCCACGGATCGTGATCTCCGGCGTGCCGACGTAGAGACCCGCCTGGAAGCCGCGGTCGGGTTCGTCGACCTCGTAGGTGCCGTCGGCGACGACGACCTCGTCGCCGGGGTTGACGAAGTCGACGGCCGTCTGGAGGTCGTCGATCGCTCCCGGTACCTGGATCGGCGACGCGTAGACGGTCGTGGGTCGGAACGTGACCGACGTCTCGTCGTCCGCGGTCGCGAACGTCGTCTCGATCGCGAACTCGCCGATGCCGTCGCCGAGGGTGTCGACCGCGATCGTCAGTTCGCCGTCGTACGGCTCGTCGAACTCGACGGGGTCGCCGAAGTCGGTTTCCTCGCCGTTGACGGACAGCTCGAGGTCGCCGCGGTCGATGAACTGGAGACCGGAAACGTCGACGGTAAGCTCCTCAACGCCCTCGGCGTCGACCGTGAGCGACGTCGACTCGCCGGGTTCGATCCGTTCGGCGGGCGCCTCGAGCACCTCGATCGGCGGGGCCTCGACGACGTGTTCGACCGCGTTCGCCAGAATCTGGCGGCCGGTGGCGGTGACGTCGTCTCGGTCGACGAACGTCCCGACGCCGAGCGAGGCGGCGAGAACGGTTCGCGTCAGGTCGTCGACGGCGAGCCCGTCGCCCGTCTCCGTGAACATGACCGCCGTCTCCGCGAGCGTGACACCCGCGACCTGGCCGGTGTACTCCTCGAAGAAGGTGTGGAACCCGCCGACGAACATGCCCATACCGATCTCGACGGGGTCGGGCTGCGTGACGGGGGCGCTCTCGCCCTCGTCGATCACACCCTCGAGGATCGGGTGGCCCTGCCCGACGGCGTACTCGACGTCAGGGGCCTGGTTCTCGACGATCATGTCGACCGTCTCGGCCGGATCGCCGGTCGCGGCCGACAGCTGCGAGATCGCGTCGCTCGCCGCCTCGAACTGATCCAGGTAGACGACGCCGACCGCGGGGTCGCTCGCGACCTCGGCGAAGTCGGCCGCTTCGTCGCCGAGGTTCTGGGCGACGTACGCCTCGTGCTCGCCGTCGGCTGCGGCGTCGATCGCCTCCACCGCCTCGAGGAGTTCGAACTGGTAGCGGGGCGGCAGTGCCTCCCCGAGCAGCGCCTCGAGATCGGCGCCATAGGCGCCCTGGTCGTCGACGATCCCGATCGGGACCGGCGAGTCGAACACCGACGTGGGGCCGGTGGTCACGGTCGTTTCCTCGCCCGCACCCGTAAGCGTGTGCTCGAGTTCGAGATCGCCGGTTCCGTCCTCGCCGGTTTCGACTGCGACCTCGACCGTGCCGGTAACCCGCGAATCGAACTCGACGGGCTCGCCGAAGGCGGCCTCCTCGCCGTCGACCAGCAGGTCGGCCCCGCCGGCGTAGTCGCCGACCCGCTCGACGGTGAGCGTCTCGAGGTTCGCTGCGTGAAGCTCGAGCGACAGCGTCTCGCCCGCCTCGAGGCCGTCGGGCTGGTCGTCGGTGATCGAGACCGCGAGCGCGTCGCCGAGCACGAACTCGCGGGTGACGAACTCGTCGTCGACCTCGACGGTGGTCGTCTCCGTCGCGTAGCCGAACGCCTCGGCCGTGACCTCGTACGTTCCGGGGCCCGCCCGGAGCGTGTACGCGCCGTCGTCGTCGGTTTGGGTGGGGAAGCCGTCGAGATCCACCGTCGCCTCCGCGATCGGGTCGCCGTCGGTGTCGGTGACGGTGCCGGTAACGCCGCTTTCGGCGGCGACGCGGCCGATCGCCGCCACCGCGTCGACGATCCCGTCGCCGTAGCGGATATCCGTCTCGCCGTCGGGGTTCCGTGCCGTCGACGAGAGTGCCGCTTTGATCTGCTCGTTCGTGGGCGACTCCACCGCGACTCCCTCGATCAACCCGACGAGGCCGGCAACGTGCGGGGCCGCCATCGACGTCCCCGAAATCGCCTCGTAGGGGCCGTCGTTGTGATCGAGTGGGAACGCACTCAACACGTCGACACCGGGTGCAGAGACGTCCGGGACGACGTACTCTTCGGGCCACTCCTCGGGCGCCAGGCGGCCCCAGGCACCGTCGGTGTTGATCGTCTCGCCGCTCGAGAAGGTCGCCACCTCCTCGTCCTCGTCGGTCGCGCCGATCGCGACCGAGTCGTAGACGTTGGCGGGCGATCCCGACGTCCCCACGCCACCTCGAGCAGGATCGCGTTCGCGAGCCAGAACCGGTTTTTGACCGTGAGCCCCTCGGCTTCTTCGACGTAATCGACGATCGGTTCCTGGGCCTCCCTCGCCTCGGCCTGGAGTTCGTCGACGACCGACGCGCCCGCGATCAGCGGAACGTCGACCTCGTCCGCCCGAACGATGACCTCGCTCGAGCCCTCGGCCATCGCGAGACCGGCCCCCGTCGGCAGAACGTTGACCGCCCCGGCGATTCCAAGCCCCTGTAACACCCGCCTCCTCGATACGCCGCGTCTGATGTGTTCGTCTGTCATGAGTGTTTGTGGCACGGTTGCCAGTGGCGATTCACGTGGGCCACAGCTATTAATTACTTTTTAATTATGAGTTTGCATTTACTTAGTTTGTATACTGTCAGTGTGAATTAATTGTATGACAGGCAGTATTCTCGGCAAGAAATTCCGTTACCGGTGTTATCGGTAGTCAGCGAGCGGGCCGACATTCCCAGTGCGCGCACAGCGTCGTCCGAGCGGAACGAGGTCACTCCGACTAGCTGAGACCCCGAGATCCGACCTCGATCGCCGCACTCTGGCGCGACCGCCTTTTGTCTCGCTCGTCGGTACCGCTCACGGATCGCTCCACTCTCCGTTCGCGTTCTCACTCGCTTCGTTCGCTCCGAGCCGCGCTCTCCTCGCTCGCAAAATCTGGACCACAAGCCACAGAATTCGCCTCAGTCGACCGTGAACTCGATCGCCGCACCCTGGCCGAAGCCGACACAGAGCGTGGCGAGGCCGCGACCGCCGCCGCGCTCGAGCAACTCGTGGATCAGCGTCACCGGCAAGCGGGCGCCGGAGGCGCCGAGCGGGTGGCCGACGGCGATGGCGCCGCCGTTGACGTTGAACTTCTCGGGGTCGATACCGAGTTCGTCCCGGCTGTAGACCGCCTGGCTGGCGAAGGCCTCGTTGAGTTCCACGAGATCGTAGGCGTCGATGTCGCGGCCGGTGCGCTCGAGCAGTCCCTCGGTCGCGGGCACCGGTCCGATTCCCATCACGGTCGGGTCGACGCCGGCGACGTTGTTACTCCCGACTTCGGCCATGATTTCGAGGCCGTGCTCCTCGGCGAAGGCCTCGCTCGTGACGAGGACGCCCGCCGCCCCGTCGGAGATCTGGGAGGCGTTACCGGGCGTGACCGTCCCGTCGCTCTTGAAGACGGTCGGGAGGCCGGCCAGGGTCTCGAGGTCGGTGTCGCGGCGGATACCCTCGTCCTCGGTAATGGTGCCGTCTTCGGTTTCGATCGGAACGATCTGGTCCTCGAGGCGGCCCTCGTCGGTGGCGGCGGCGGCGCGCTCGTGGCTCCGAAGGGCGAACTCGTCCTGGGTCTCCCGGGAGACGTCGTACACCTCGGCGACCTTCTCGGCGGTCATCCCCATCTGGAGTTCGCCGACGTTGTACTCGGTGGCGAGCGTGGGGTGGAGGTGGGCGTGGCCTTCGCCCATCGGGTTCCGGGACATGTTCTCGACGCCGCCGGCGATGATACAGTCGCGCTGGCCCGCCCGAATCGCGTCGGAGGCGGAGATGATCGTCTGCATCGAGGAGGCACACCAGCGGTTGATCGTCGTCGCCGGGACGGACTCGCCGAGATCCGAGAGCAGCGCGATCACGCGCGCCATGTTGTTGTCCTGCTCGCCGCGCTGCTGGGCACAGCCCCACATCAGGTCGTCGACGTCCTCGCCGGAGAGGCCGGTTTCGGCGAGGATTTCGTTTACGAGCGGAATCGAGAGGTCCTCGCTCCGGACGTCGGCGAAGACGCCGTCTTCTTTCCCCTGGGGCGTGCGGACGGCCTGCGCGATCACTGGCGTCTGTGTCATATTCGCAGGGAGGTCCCTCACGGACTTAAATGGCCGTCAAACTGCGGGTGACGCGGGTGGAGTTTACGCATTCGAGAACAATTCTTATCCCGGCCGTCTGGGAATAGGGGGCCATGAACGAGGACGGAGCGGGTGATGGACTCGAAAAGGCGGTGGACGAGACGGAAGAGGAACGATCACGGTCGCCCGCGGGCGGGTCGTCACCCGGGAAACCGAAGGACGACGAGGAACCGACCACCGCCGACGGGGCCGCTGGCCCCAAGACGGAAGGAGCGGCGGCGGAGAGCCCGATGCCCGGCGTCCCCGACCCGGATTCGGACGCGGAAGACGAGATACCTGAAGACGTCCAGAAGTACGCCCGCTTCCAGAAGATGGACGGTGCCCAGTACGACCGGGTCAACGAGTTCCTGCGCGATCGGACCTACATCACGGCCCGCGAGTGGGCCATCGCGCGGCTCTGTTCGGACTTCCGGACCGAAACCGGCGTCGAGATGACCAAGATCGGCGAGAACCTCCCCGAGCTCGTCCCCTTCATGACCGACACCTACACCCCGCAGGCGGTCAACCAGGCGCGCTCTTCTTTCGAGGAGAAGGTGCGGATGTCCGGCGCCACCTTCCTCTACGGCGCGATGTGTGACTTCTTTACCGCCGAGGAACTCGACGACGTGATGTACGAGGCCACCGAGGTCGCGAAGTTCCTGCTCGAGGTCGAGGGCGTCGACCTCTCCGTGGAGGACGAACTCGAGGCCGAAGAGCGGATCTCGACGGTGATGCGGGAGGTTCGCGAGGCGAGCAAGGAGTTACGAGCCGACGAGTGACGGACGGACACGGCGAACGCCAGGCTGGTTTACCGAGCTCTTAATCGCCTGCTGAGCAGCTTATCACGTTCATTGTATTATACACATATCAACAGCTATGTCTATGGGAATTGACCATTCATCCAGACTATCGCAGTCGGTTCGGTCGCTCGCAACGAACGGGCTCAGGGCCGCTCGCCGACGACTCGCAACCGGACGAACGAACGCTCTCATTCGCCGTCTCGGTCTGCAGCCGACGCTCGTAACCACCTACTGGACGCTGCGTACCGTCACGTCGCGTGGCGTCTGTACGAGAGAGGTCGGTCCGGCGAGTGTCACCGTTCGTGCCGCCTCGAGCGCCGAATACCGTCATTACCGAACGCTGGTCGACGAGGGGCGGGTTCTCGAGGATCTGCTCTCCCGACTCCAGCCGGAGGACGTGTTCTGGGACGTCGGCGGCTACGTCGGTTCCTACGCCTGTCTGAGTTCGGACGTACTCCCGCCGAATCACGTCGCGAGCTTCGAACCACGCGAGGAGAAAGCCGACCGGATCGAGGCAAATCTGGCGTACAACGGCCTCGAGGCGACCGTTCGACGACAGGCACTTTCCGATCACGCGACCGACGCGACGGTCGGCGGGGCGGGTCGAATGGATGACGAACCGACCGCGGGCGAGCGAGTGTCGACCGTGACCGGCGATTCACTCGTCGCGTCCGGCGATCTGCCGGCGCCGTCAGTGCTCAAAATCGACGTCGAGGGTCACGAAGCGGAAGTCCTCCGAGGGTTAGAAGAGACGATCGAGACGCACACCCGACTCGTCTACTGTGAGGTGCATCCGACGCTGCGACCGAACGTCGGCGAAACCGTCCGCGAACTGCTCGAGGAGCGCGGATTCGACGTCGAGCGCATCCACGAGCGGAACGCGGATTACTTCCTGGTGGCAGAACGCGACACCGAGCGAGTCGAGTCGGTCACGGTCGACGGCCAGCAGCGAGCCGTCGCGACCGACGGGAGCGGAGAACGACGCACCGGCGACTGAGACGTCCACAGCAGCCATCCGAGGTTCCCGGCACGGATCCCGAGCAGCAGCCATCCACCGTATCGTGGTCCGCCAGCGAGGTCGTTACTCCTCGTCGCCGTCGTTCTCGAGCAGTTCGGCAAAGCGTCTTTCGGGGGCGTTCGCCGACACCTCGGCCAGCCGCTCCTCGTCGACGAACAGCGACGGGTCGTCGTGGGCGAACGACACCCAGTTTTCGATCGACAGCGGCCGGACGTGGATTCGGAGTTCCCCCTCCTCGAGCGCCGTCTCGAGTACCGACTTCATTTCCGACAGTCCGTACGCGAGCGGGACGAGGACCGCCACCTCGGAGTCGGTGTCGAGTTCGACCGCCAGCGCGAACGTCGTCTCTCCCATCGGTCGGTGGTAGACCTCGGCCGCGTCGAAGGAGACGTCTCCGCGTTCGACGATCTCCTCGACGGCGTCGTACTCGCTGTCGGGGACCAGGACGCTGAAGCCGAACCGCTCGTCCTTCTCGGCCGGCGAGACGTCACCGGGCTGGACCGCGAACACCTCCCAGCCGGCCTCACGGTACTCCTCGGCGATCGCCTCGGTGTCGGCCAGCAGGTCCTCCCAGAGTTTCGCGCCGGGACTGCTCGGCGACTCGTCGTCGCTCATCGGCTCCCCCCGGCTCGCGGCTCCGCGCCCGGCGCACCGTCCCGTTCCGATCTCGAGTGCATGCCCCAGACCGGGACCGTCAGGGCCAAAAGCGTTGTCCTCCGGGGGCGGCTCAGCGTTCGACGGGAACGATCGAGGGGGTTGCGTCGCCGACGAGCGCGGCCTCGAGCGCCTCCCGGACCCGGTCGGGCTCCCCGGGACCGCCGGCTGCGGCGACGCTGCCGACGGCGTCGGGGTCGAACGGCACGTCGAGGGCGTCGTAGACGGATTCGAGAACCCCCGTGAGCCCCGTTCGATCGTCGACGATGAGAATCCCCGACACGAGCGCGGCGTCGGTCGTCACGCGCTGGGCGATACCGACGAGCTTCGCGGGGACGCCGTCGACTATCGCGGACAGCGAGTGTGCGCCGGGACAGAACGAGTCGGCGGGTTCGCCGCGGTCGGGGTCGACCCCAAGCTCTCGGAGCGCGGCGGCGACGTCGGCGGTGAGCCGGTCGTAGCGTTCGTCGGTTCCCCGACGGAAGTCCGCGACGGGTTCTGTTCGGGCGAACGCGAGCGTCGTCTCCCCGTCGTAGGCGACCGCTCGCCCGCCGACGCTGCGCTCGACGGGCGGAAAATTCGCCTCGCGGGCGGCAGCACGGGCGTGGTCGTACCCGTCCTGGCGAGCGTCCCGTCGACCGAACGCGACCTGGCGGTGGGGCGCCCAGACGCGGACTGCGGGCTCGCCGGTTTCCGTCGTCGTCTCGAGCAGCCGTCCACTGGCCTCGCGGTCGGCCTCGATCGTGGCCGCCCGACCCCGGAACACGCGCATACCTCACGGTTCGAGCCGACGCACCTAACCGCTTCCGTCACGACCACGAAACTCGCGCCGGCGATGGTCGAGAAAACGTGTTGCTCTCGAATACCGTAGCCTGAGCAACAGTACCAACTGAAACGGGTTACACACTGCTCACGGCGAAGAGCCATAACAGGCGAGTTCTTTCGGTTCTGGCCGCTAGTTCGCGAGCAGGTGTACACCGGCTTCTGGTGGCCACTATAGATCATCCTCACTCGTCCGAGCCACCGATTTTCCTGTAATCACATACGGATTTATACACAACACTTTTCAACGTTTGTGTCAGTTGCTCCATTGGAGCTAGCTAACAATGATGACCGTAACGAAGGCACGAATTGCGCTGCTCGTAACGCTCGCACTGATCGCTTTCGCAGTCGATCCCGCCGCAGCCAACTGCGGCGCTGACGGGGAGTGCTTCTATCCGTAACCGGGTATCGCTGTAGCTGATACTCTCGCAGCCATTTTTGTGTGACCCGGTGAACAGCGGAACGCGAACGGGAGCAGAGAAACGATACGTGACCATCGAAACACCCCGCATTCGTCAGGGTTCGAGCCGACGCACCTAACCGCCTCCGTCACCGACTGGCGAGCGATGGCCGTCACGCTCGGTGCGGGGGTGCTGGAACGGTACCAACGGTTTTCGCTGTACAACTCGCCGTATCCCGCCCACGACGCGGGCTGTGCGATCGACCTCTATCCGGGCACGCTTCGCGACGGACGGACCACCGCCGCCCCGAGTCCGGTCGCCGGAACGGTTCTCGAGACGAAGACCGTCCGTGCGCCGCCGAAGCCGTACGCCCCCGAACACGACCACCTGATCCTCCTCGAGTGCTCCTCGCCGGAGCCGCTCGCGGGACTCGTCGCCAGGGTGCTCCACGTCGAGCCGGTCGTCTCGGCGGGCGACCACGTCGGGATCGGCGACTCTCTCGGTCGGCTCGTCCGGGCGGGCTTTTTCGCCCCCTGGGTCGACAACCACCTTCACGTCGGCTTTCGCCGACCGGAGCAGAACCTCCACCGGGCCTCGGGCTCGCTTCCGATCGAACTCGATGTCGAAGTGCGCCCCCTCAGGTGGGACGGCAGCGGCACGGTCGTCGAGACGGGCGAGACGTACGCAGTGCTCGACGCGCCCCGACACCCGACCCCCGGTTCCGGGTTTGTCGGCGTCAGCGCCGACGGAGGCGGCGTTCTCGACGGCGGACTCCCTCACTACGACGGCGGCGGCCTTCTCTGCGGTTCGGACGGCGTAGTTCGGCTCAACGGCGACGCGCTCGGGGCCGCCAACGGACGGACCGTCTCGTGGGACGAGGTGACCGTGACGGCCGACGGCGAGCCGATCACCGGCCTCTCGTTTTTCTGCGCTCGAGACGGCAATTTCGGCGCGAAGCTCATCTGTCCCGACCACGACCTGCGCGTCGGCGAGACGGTTTCGGTCCGCGTGCGGCCGTCGTAGCCGGCCGGCCACGCAGGCGGGACGGATACGACCTCGAGACTGCAATCGGAGCTATCACGATGATACCATTTTGTTGCCGGGTCGCGTAGGACTCCCTTCGACGATGGTCGTCATCCTCAGGTTCCACGTCCCGATCACGGAGTCGGCGTTAGGACGGGCGCTGCAGTCGCACACCGGCACGAGCGTCGAACTCGAGTCGCTGGTTCCCAGCGGAACGGCGTCGGTGCCGTTCTTCTGGGTGTACGCGCGCGACCCCGACGCGGTCGTGGGATCGCTTCGAGAGCTGCCGTCGATCAGGGCCGCGAGCGTCGTCGAGACGGTCGGCGACGCGACCCTGCTCGCCCTCGAGTGGGACGTCGACGGCGATCGGTTGTTTCGCGCGATCACCGACTGCGACGGCTCGGTTCTGCGGGCGATCTGCCAGGACGACCGCTGGGAGATTACTATCAGATTCGCCGAACACGACCAGCTTGGGGCGTTCAAACGCAGCTGTGAGGAGGCCGGCCTGAGCCTCGTCGTCGACCAGCTCTACCACCACTCCGACCGCGCGGCCGACCCGCGGTTCGGACTGACCGACCACCAGCGCGAGGCGCTGGTGCTCGCCGTCGAGCGCGGCTACTACGACATTCCGCGGGGCTGTACGACGATGGACCTGGCCGACGAACTCGGCATCTCGGCCCAGGCAGTAACCGAGCGCCTTCGACGAGCGATCGCCAACATCACCGAACACACGTTGCTGGCCTCGAGACCCTCCGTGAGGCTGTAAGCTCTGGCCGACCCTTATCCGTCAGGCCACCGTGTTAACCCGTTCGCGGGCGTATTCTCCGTCGGAGGTTACAGGAATGGGTGACTCGAGCATCGACGATGCCCCCGACGGTCAGGAACGGTCCCCGCCCGAGAACGAACTCTACATGATGGAGGGGCGTACGTACGTCCTCTGTAGCGTCGAGTTCCCGTCTACCCGCTGGATCGAAACCGACGAGATCGCCGATCTGGACGAGTGGCGGTAAGACAGCGGCTGTAGTGCACGAATCCTCCTTCTCGGTCGCACACCTGTTCTGCGAGTCACTCTACACTCTCGGCCACCCACCGGTGTGAGCGGCCACCCAGCGGTGTGAGTGGTGAGCGAGTGCCGGCGACGAACGGCGGTCGGGCGGAAGCCGAAGCAGCTAGACGACCTCCGGTTCCGTCTCGGGGTCACTCTCTGATTCGTCGATGTGGTCGATCTTCCGCGTCGACTCGCGCAACTCGCGTAGTTCCCGCTCGACGCTCTCGCGTCCCTTCTGGAACTCGCCCATCGACTCGCCGGCGGCTCGAGCGAGCCCCGGGAGCTTCGCCGAGCCGAATAGCAACACGGCGAGGAAGAAGATGATCAGCAGTTCGGGGCCACCTGGCATCATAAATAACGGTACGACGGTCATCATCTCGTATGGAGAGACGCCTCGTGCGAATTTAAACGAGGAACCTGATAGCCGAACGCCGTCCCGAAGGCGGATTGAGCGCGAGGGACTCAGAGCGGACGGACCACCGGCGTACCGACGCGGGCAGTGATCGCTACAGTCGCCGCTCGAGGAAGTCGTCCACCAGCCGCAGCGACCGGATCTTCTGGTCGACGTCGGTCGAGCCGTGGCCTTCTGCACCCAGTTCTTCGTACTCGTAGTCTCCCTCTTCACCCTCTTCGTAGCCGAGTTCCTCGAGTCGATCCCGGAAGATTTCGGCCTGCGAGAGCGGCACCCGCGAGTCGTTGACGCCGTGGACCATCAGCAGCGGGGCGTCGAGGTTCTCGGCGTGGGTGACCGGGCTCCGCTCGCGGTAGAGGTCGGGGTTCTCCTCGGGGGTGCCGAGGTACTTCTCCATGAGGCCGACGCGGTAGTGGGGCATCGACTCCTCGTACATCGCCTCGAGGTCGGTGACGCCGATCCAGGCGATGCCCGCGGCGTACAGTTCGGGGTAGGCGACCATCTGCCAGTAGGCGCTGTACCCCCCGTAGGAGCCGCCAAAGACGGCGATCCGGTCCTCGTCGATCCACTCCCGGTCTGCGAGCCAACGGGTGCCCGCGGCGATGTCGTCCTGCTCGCCGCCGCCCCAGTCCTCGATCAGCAGGTTCTTGAACTCCCGGCCGCGGCCGACGGAGCCGCGGTAGTTCACCTGCAACACGGAGTATCCCTTCGAGAGGAGGTACTGCAGGCGGTAGCTAAAGCCCAGCAGGTCGAGCGCCGCCGGCCCCCCGTGAGGGTTGACGATCGCCGGCGAGGGCCGCTCGCCGGAGTCGTAGAGGATGCCGCCGATCTCCATCCCGTCGTGACTCTCGAAACGGAAGTACTCGCCGTCGACGAACGTCTCGGGATCGATATCGCCGTACTCGGGCTCGAGCAGGGGTTTCGAGTCGCCGGACTCACGGGTCGTTTCACTCCCCGTTCGACGTTCCGAGACGCGATGTGCCTCGCTCTCCAGTTCGTAGTGCAGCAACGTCGACCGCTGGGTCGGCGTCTCCTGGGAAATGATAACTGCGCGCTCCTCCCCGACGATCGTGCCGTGGCCGGGGAAGTTCGCGACCCCCTCCGGAAGATCGAACTCGCGGGCCGCCCACTCGCTGCCGTCCGCACCGTCGCCGTCCGCGCGGCCGTAGACGAGCGGAACAACGGCGGCGTTTCGGACGCGCCGCACGAGAATCTCGTTCCCGTCCGGGAGGAACGCGACCGGGCTCTCGACGTACTCACCGGAACTCACCCACTCGAGGTCCTCACGCTCGAGGTCGTAGATCCCGACGCGGCTCCTGTCCCCGGTGTTGTCTCCCACCAGGAGTGCGTCGCCGTCGGGCGACCAGTCCGCAGCGGTGACCTCTGCGCCGACGTCACCGATCTCGAGATTGCGTTTGTTCGAGCCGTCGGCGTCCATCACGTAGACGTCCGTGTTCTCGAGGTCCTCGGTTTCGTTGGCCGTGTAGGCGACCTGTGTCCCGTCGGGGCTGAACGTACCACCCCCGGCTGGCTTCTCGTACGCCGTCAGTTGCTCGACCGTGTCCTCGTAGCGATCGTAGCGATAGACGTTCATCTGCTCGCCGCTGTCGCTGCCGAACAGCAGCCAGCGGCCGTCCTCGCTGACGTCCTGCAGGATCGTCTGGCCCTCGCGTTCGATCACCGGTTCGACGTCGCCCTCGAGGTCGATGGCGTAGACGTCGTTCTGCTCGTCGCCGCCGTCGTCGTCGTGGAAGTAAATCGTCTCGCCGTCGGGACCCCATCGGAAGGGCCAGCGGGCGTTTCGAGGCACCTCGCCGTCCGATAGTTGGTGCATCTCGCCCGTCTCGACGTCGATCAGGTGGAGTTCGTTGCGGCCGGTGCCGTCGTAGTAGACGGCAACGTATTCCCCGGTCGGGGAGGCAGCGGGGTGGTAAAAGCTCGGTAAGCTGGCGAGTTCCTCGAGCGGCACGTCCGTTGACATTAGCGAGTGGTTCACACTCGGAGGGTATCAGCCTGCGGGAAGGCGGAGCGGTATGCCGGTTGTTCGTTCTGCGTGATAGATCGATCCGGACCCGGCTACCCGTGGCGCTCGCGGTGTCGCTCTTTGGCTCGCCGGTAGGCGTCGTCCTCCCGGACGCGCTCCCAGTATTCTTCGAACACGAGTGCCGCCTCGCGCTTGTCCTGGTCGGCCCACTGCTCCGGGTCGCGTTCGTTCCCGTCGTCGTCGTATTTCTTTCCACCCGGATACTTCGCGTAGCGCATCGCCCGCGTGTACCCCATCTGGAGGTACTTGCGGGCCATGTCCATCCCCGGAAACTCGTCGTCGTCCCGGTACTGTTCGTAGCGGTCGTAGATCGCTTCGGCGGCCTCCCGGGCCGCCGCCTCGTCTTTGTACGACCAGAGGGGCAGCAGTTCGCTCTTGTACGGCTCGACTTTAAATACACCTTCTTCACCGCGGCCGATCTCGTAGGCTCCGGGATGCTCGCGGAAGTCCGTCTCGTACTCCGGATCGTCGCTCATTGCGGTGACGTGCATACGGCCTCGAGTCGGATGAACGCCCGCCAGGCAGCCGCCACGGGCGAATAAACGGCCGACAACGGGCCGTATCCGACAAACGGCACACACAAACCCCTGGCTCGCACACTCGAGGACATGACTGCGGAAGACGAGTTCGAAGCCCACCGCACCCTCCTGCAGGGGTACATCGACGAGAACCACGAGTTTCTCTCCTGGCTCGGGACCACCGTCGACCACGTGGGGCGGGGAACGATGACGATGTCGATCCCCTACGACGACAAGCTGACGAACACCCGCCCGAACGGGGACGGGCGGCGACCGGACATCCACGGCGGCGTCGCCGCCACGCTCGTCGACACCGTCGGCGGCCTCGCGCTGCGAACCGAGTTCGACGAGCCGACGAACGGCGGGGTCGCCACGATCAACCTCAACGTGAACTACCTCCGGCCGGCGACCGGCGACCTCGCGGCGACCGCCGACGTCGTCCGCGCGGGCTCGAGCGTCGGCGTCAGCGAGATCACCGTCGAGACGACGACCCCCGACGGCGAGACGGTGGAGGTAGCGACGGGACAGGGAGCCTACCGCCTGTTTCGCACCGAGTGAAACGGACGCGGGCCGAACGACCCCAGCCCGGAACGTTTTGGCGGTCGAGGTGGTGCCCTCGAGTGACATGACCGACACCGACGAGGCGACGGAGACGGGCGAGGGACCGGCTATCGAGAGCGGCGACGACCGACCGCGGCTGGTCGGGATCAACCACGTCGCCCTCGAGGTCGGCGACATCGACGCGGCCCTCGAATTCTACGAGTCGCTGTTCGCCTTCGAGCTTCGCGGGCGCGGGGAGTCGATGGCGTTTCTCGACATGGGCGATCAGTTCATCGCGCTCTCGGCGGTCGAGGACCACGATAGCGCCGACGAGAAGCGCCACTTCGGGCTGGTCGTCGACGACCTCGAGGCCGCAACACGGCGAATCGAGGAGCAGGGCGTCGACCGCCTCGACACCGGCGGCGTCGACGTCCGCGATCCGTGGGGGAACCGCCTCCAGCTGGTCGAGTACGGCGAGGTTCAGTTCACGAAAGCGGAGCACGTCCTCGAGGGGATGGGGCTCGATCTCGATAAGAGCGACAGGGCGCTCGAGGAACTCGCGGAGAAGGGAATGAAACCAGAGTAACGCCCCTCTCGAGGTTGTGTACTTTGATACCGCGGAATACGGAGTGCCAGTCTCGCGTCCGTTCTACAGGCACACTTATCCCCTGGTGTGCTGTGTTATAGCATATCATGGATGACGAGTTGATAGTGAAATCGTTCGAGTCACCCGATGAAACGATGGCGTTTGACGCCGGAAAGGGCGAATGTGTGCAGCTGGGAGAGAGGAAGTTCTGGCTGTCAACTGTCGAACCGGGATGGAAGTTCTCTAAAGATAACGGTCCTGCTCTGGGAACCGAGATGTGTCCATTTCCACACCGTCTGTTCATGCTCTCTGGACAGATGACTGTCGAGATGGAAGACGGTACCCGTGAGACACTCGAGGATGGCGATGTTGCATCGATTCCGCCGGAACACGACGCGTGGGTGGAAGGTGACGAACGGGTCGTCTGGTTCGAAGAAGAACTCGATGTGTGAAAGCTACAGCAAACCGTTCGCTCTGACCGCACTTTATATTCAGCGGGTAAACTGAACTGCCCGGTGGCTGTCACGACTGGCGTGGTGAGAACAGTGGGCGTAGTCAAACGCAGTGCCCAAGTCAGTAGAAGAGCCTGTGCGGCTACATAGACGCCGTCAGACCGCCGTCGACGCGGATGTTCTGTCCGGTGATGTAACTCGAGGCGGGTGAGAGCAGGTACGCGACGGCGTCCGCGATCTCTGCGGTTCGCGCCGGCCGGCCCATCGGAATGTGCGCTCTCGTTTCCTCGTCGACGTCGTAACTATCGACGAACCCTGGTTGCACGGTGTTCATCCGGATCCCGGTCGCCGCGTATCGATCGGCGTAGAGTTTAGTGAAACTCCCGAGTCCAGCACGGAGCACCGAGGAGACGGGAAACTCGCTCGAGGGTTCGAACGCCGAGAACGTGGAGATGTTGACGATCGACCCGTGACCCTGATCTTCCATGAAGGGGGTGACGAGTCGCGACATTCGGACGGTGTTCAACAGCACGAGGTCCAGTCCCTCGTACCACTCCTCGTCTGAAATCTCGAGGAGGTCGCCCGAGGGCGGGTGACCCGTGTTGTTCACCACCGCGTCGATGCGCCCATAGCGTTCGTCGGTCGTCTCGACGAGGGCTGCCAGGTCATCGGGATCAGTCACCGAGCCCTCGAACCCGTCCCCGCCGAGTTCGTTCGCGACCTCGACGGCGCCCCCCGACCGGGACAACAGCACCGGCGTGTATCCGTCCTTGGCCAACCGCCGGGCACAGGCCGCTCCGATACCGCTTCCAGCCGCCGTCACGAGCGCTACTTTCGGTTCAGTCATGCAACGAACTACCGCGACCGCGATCGTAAAAACACCTGCGCGCACACCAATCGAAAGCCGCGTACACCTGCACGATCGTCTCCGCGTTCCGCTCCGTACGCCGCCCGCGCCTGTATCGGGTCGGGCGGAGACGGCGGCCGTGTCGAGACGCGCGCCCATCGAGCAAACGCACCCGCACACGAGCGCCTCGACGCAGTCGGCGCGACGGACGGGCCCAGAGTCAGGCGAACTCGAGCCCCCCGCTCTTGACGACCTCGCCGAACAGCCAGCCGGCGTGCTCTAAGGCGTACTCGTGGTGGTCATCCTCGATCGCCCCGATACAGTCTTCGACCAGCAGCGGCCGGAAATCCCGCAGCCCCGCGCTGCCGCCCGTGTGGAGCACGCAGACGTTCGCGAGCGTGCCACAGAGCACCAGGTTCCTGATGCCGCGGGCTTGCAGCCAGCCCTCGAGTTCGGTGTTGTAGAAGGCGTCGTAGGTGTGCTTCTCGACGACGAGGTCCTCGTCGCGCACGTCGAGGTCCTCGACGAGGTCGGCCTCCCAGGAGCCCTCGAGGACGTGCTCGCCCCAGCGGTCGAACTCGTCGTAGTAGTGGGCGTCCTCGAACTGCTCGGGCGGGTGGACGTCGCGGGTGTAGACGATCCGCACCCCGGCGTCTCGAGCGCGGTCGACGAGGTCGACGATCGGGTCGATGACGGCCTCGCTGCCGGGGGCGTACAGCGAGCCGTCGGGGTGACAGAAGCCGTTTTGCATGTCGACGACGACGACCGCGGTGGTCTCCGGATCGAGCGGTGTCGCTCCCATACGTGACTGGAAGCACGGGCTACCGATAGTTCTTGTCCGGGAGGCGCGCGCGTTCATAGTTCTTGTCCGGGAGGCGCGCGCGTGCCCCGCCTGGTGACTGAACACCTAGTTTTATACTTCAGTTCTCCTGACTATATGTGATGAAAACCCGTTCGGCCCGTGTCCTGTTTCTTCTGTTATGTTTCTGTCTCGTCGGAACGGCACTGCTCGCGACCCCGGTCGCCGCCGACGACGATACGGAACTCGTCGAAGAGTGTGCAGCGACGCCACACGACGACCACGCTGCGCCCGACGAAGGTAACGACACGATCGGCTGGTTCGACGGCTACTGGTACGACGAACCGCTCGAGATCGACGCGAACGACGGGATCACGGAGGAAGAACTCGAGGCGCTGAGCGCTCGCACCGCCGCTCGGTTCGAGGCGATGCGCTGTCTGACCTTCGAGGAACTACCGCCGGTCGAGATCGTCGATCGAAACGCGTTCGCCGAGGAGAACGAGGCGCAGTACGGGGCGGTCGACGACCGGACGCGGCTGTACGACAACGCCCAGTTCGAGGCGCTGTTGTTGATCGGCAGCGAGGAAGACGCCGTCGAAGTCCGCCAGGAGGACCGCAGCGCGACCGTCGGGGGCTACTACGACTTTCGGGACGAGCGAATCGTGGTCGTCTCCGACGATCCGGAGACGCTGCTGATCGACGAGGCGATACTGGCACACGAACTCGGGCACGCCCTGCAGGACCAGCACTTCGACCTGGCGGGCTACCAGCGGGACACACAGGACCTCGACAACGGCAAACTCGGTGTCATCGAGGGCGACGTCCACCGGGTCGAACACCAGTACCTCGAGTACTGCGCGGAGGATCGCTGGAGCGAGCCGTGTATCACCGAGGGCGATCCCGACGAGGACGAGGCGGCCGAGGGCGGCGGCGAGCCGCCGAGTTGGGGACTGTACTTCATGCAGTTCCAGCCCTACAGCGACGGCCCGTCGTTCGTCGACCACGTCTACGAGGAGGGTGGCTGGGAGGCCGTCAACGCGCTGTACGACGACATGCCGACCTCGTCGCTGCACACCATCTACCCCGAGACCTACGGCGAGATCGAGCCCGAGGAACTCTCCGTCGACGACGAGAGCGGCGACGGCTGGGAGCGGCTCAACGCCGGCGGCCCCGGCCACCAGGTGATCGGTCAGGCCGGCCTCTCGGCGATCCTCATGGACCCCGCCTACGACGGCAACCCGATCGTCGACCCACAGCGGTTCCTGAACACCGATCCAGCCGGTAACATCGACGAGACGAACCCGCTCAACTACGACCTCGAGGAGACCGAGGGCTGGCGCGGCGACAGGCTCTACGTCTACCACGACGAGGAGGACCGAACCGCTTCGGTCTGGAAGATTGCCTGGACAGACGGCGAGGAGGCGGAACGCTTCGCCGACGCCTACGAGCAGCTGATCGACCACCGCGGCGGCGAGGCGGTCGACGCGACGAACCGAACCTACGAGTTCGGCGACGACAGCGAGTTCGACATGGCCGTCACGCTGACCGTCTCCGACGACCGGCTGTGGATCGTCACCGCACCGACCGTCGAGGAACTCGAGGACGTCCACGGATCCGCGTCGATCGAGGAACCCGAAACCGACGACGAGGAGACGGCGGCGGGCGACGACGGTGGCACCGCCGGCGAGGCGGACGAAACGCCCGGCTTCGGGCTCGTTAGTGCGCTGCTGGTGCTCGCGCTGGTCGTGATCCGCATCGGTGTCGGGCGGCGAAACCGGCGGTAGCGCTCCGTGAGGATCCGCGGCGGGTTTTTCTGGTAGCGGTTCGAATCGACCGGTATCGTGACCGAAGTACGGACGGCCCTCCTCACTGTGATCGTCGTAACCGCGCTGTTTGCGGTTCCACTCGCCGGAGGCAGCGCAGCGGTGACGGCCCACGATGGCGGAGCAGCGAGCCACCACGAGTCCGTCTCCGCCGCGCCGACCACGCTCGAGGCGGCGGCCCAGGCCGAGCTAACGACGAACGGAACCGTCGGCTACGTCGAGGGCTACCGGTCCGACGACGAACTCGCGGTCGACGAGCGCGAGGACGCCACCCTCTCGGATGCGGAACTCGAGGCGGTCGTCTACCGCTCGATGGCCCGCGTCGAGGAGCTCCGCGGGCTCACCTTCGAGGACGAGGTTGACGTCGAGGTCATCTCCAGGGAGACGTTCGACGAACAGCGCAGTGGCCTGTTCGTCGACGCCGGCGAAACGGATCGCCTCACCCGAAACGTCCAGTACGAGGCGCTGTTCATGATCGACCGGGACACCGACGCGCTCGAGGAGTACGAAACCCTCTACAGCGGCGCCGTCGCGGGCTACTACGACCCGAGGACCGACCAGGTCGTGCTCGTTTCCGACTCGCCCGACTCGCCCGAAGTCGACGAGGTGATCCTCGGCCACGAACTGCTCCACGCCCTGCAGGACCAGCAGTTCGATCTCGGGAGCTACGAGAAGACGACCCGGGACCAGGCTCACGCGACCGACGGGCTGATCGAGGGTGACGCCGTCGTCCTCGAACGGACGTACGCCGAACGCTGTGAGGGCGAGTGGAGCTGTGTCCTCCCCGGTGACGACGGAACGGCCGACCGACCCTCGTTCAACACCGGGCTGTTTCTCACCCTCTATCACCCCTACAACGACGGCCCGGGATACGTCGAGCATCTCCGGGAAAGCGGCGGCTGGGACGCCGTCGACGCCGCCTACGACGAGCCGCCGGCGAGCAGCGCCGAGGTGATCCGCCCCGGCGAGGACCGCGAGCCGGCCGACATCGACCACGAGGACCGCTCGAGCGACCGCTGGGAACCCCTGCCTCGCGACGATCACGAGCGCGTCGGCGAGGCCGGAATGGCTGCGATGTTCATGCACCAGGCGCTCGAGGCCGACGGGGAAACTGCCGTGGAGGCCGGAGACGTCTACGACGGCGGGAGCACCTCGCCGTACGTCTACGATCACGAGGTGACCGACGGCTGGGCCGGCGACGAACTCGTCGTCTACACGACGGCGGCAGGCGATCTCGAGGAGAGCGCCTACGTCTGGGAAACCGAGTGGCTCGACGAGGACCACGCCGAGCAGTTCCTCGCGGGCTACCTCGCGCTCCTCGAGTCCCACGGCGCCGAACCGGTCGACGACCGCGCGGATACCTACGTGATCGACGACGAGGCGTTCCCCGGTGTGTACGCCCTCGATGCCGACGGCGACTCGGTGACGATCGTTCGCGCCCCTACCGTCGACGACCTGTCGGAGGTTCGGGCTGGAACCGGGGAGGAGGGCGAGGACACACTCGAGGTCGGCGAGGGAAGCGACGACGGCGACGAAGGCGGCCAGGACGACGAGACGGACGAAAACGAGGGCATGACTGACCGCCTGTCCGGTTTCGGCCCCGGCGTTGCCGTCGTCGCCGCCCTCGGACTGGCCCTGCTGGCGACTCGACGCGCCTAAGCGGAAACGCTTTGCCGCCGCCCTCCCTTTCTCCGCCGAATGCGAGTGAGGGTGGCTGCTGCCGTCGTGTTCGTTCTGATCCTCTCGGGCTGTGCCGCCCCGACCGCCGTCCCCGATGCCGACGTGGGTGCCGACCGGGAGCCGGGAACGATCGGCGAGTTCTCGGCGAACGACAGCCTCGAGGTCGACACGAACGACCTCTCGCGGGCCGACCTCGAGGCGGTGAAGTACCGCTCGATGGCCCGGATCGAACTCATTCGCGGCGAGCAGTTCACCGAGGACGTCGAGTTCGAGGTGATCACCAGGAAGGAGTACCGCGAGCGGACGGACCGGGCGGCGGAGCCCGCCCACCCGTTCACGAACGAGCTGTGGCGCGGCGCGTTCGTCGTCGACGGCGACACGGACGTCAACGAGGCGTTCGACGAACTGTACGGCGGGGCGGTCCAGGGCTACTACAGTTCGGGAACCGTCGTGATCGTGACCGACGGCGAGGGGACGCGAATCGACCGGGACACGCTCGTCCACGAACTCGTCCACGCGTTACAGGACCAGCACGACCGACTCGACCGGCAGGCGGTGACCCTCGACGAGCAGCGGGCCGAGACGGGGCTGTTCGAGGGGGAGGCGAACTACGTCCCGCTGCTGTACGCCGAGCGCTGCGGAGAGGAGTGGGAGTGCCTACCCGCTCGCGGCGAGGCGACCGCAGTGGATGGCGAAGCCGCCGAAGGCGCGGATGGAAACGAAACCCAGGACACCGCGAACGGGAGCGACCTCGAGGCCAGACCGTTCAACCCCGGATTGTTCCTCTCGGTGTACGCGCCCTACGCGGAGGGGCTGGCGTTCGTCGAACACCGCCACGAGAGCGGCGGCTGGGCGGCCGTCGACGAAGCCTTCGCGGAGCGACCGCAGAGCACCGCGGAGCTGATCCACCCCGAGCGCTACCCCACGGAGCCGGTCGACGTCGACCTCAAGGACCGCTCGAGCGACGACTGGGAGCCGTTCACTCGAGGCGACGGCGACGAACTGCGGACCGAAACCGTCGGTGAGGCGACGCTGTTCGCCGCCCTCTGGGCGAACGGCGCCGTCAACAGACCGCTCACCGAGGGGGCGAGGGGCTCCTCGCCGTACAACTACTCACACCCCGTGACGAACGGCTGGACCGGGGACAGCTTCGTCGCCTACCAGGACGCGGACAACCGGAGCGCCCACGTCTGGCGACTCGCCTGGGAGTCCGAGGCTGACGCCGACGAGTTCGCCGACGCCTACCGCGACGTCCTCGAGTACCGGAACGCGACGCAGGTCGAGACGGACACCTACCGGATCGAGGACGGCCCGTTCGCGGGTGCCCATCGCGTTACCGTCGACGGCGACACCGTGGAACTCGTCGGCGCGCCGACGGTCGACGATCTCGAGGCGGTGCGACCGACCGAAACGACGGCCGCGACATTACGCCTCGCGGTCGGTTCTGGACCCCCCGGAGGCGCAGGCCTCGCTATCGCGGGGTGACTTCCCGGAATCGAGCAGTTTTAACGCCTGCCGCGGGAATCCACCGGTATGTCGAACCCGTTCGGAACCGTCTCCGCCGAGGCGATTCTCGACGCTACCGCGACCGACGCCTACTTCGAGCGCACCCGGACCACCCTCGAGCACGCGGGAAAGAACCCCCACGTCGTCGCCGAAGTGACCGCCGACCAGTTCTCGACCGGCGCCTTCGAGGTGTTCACCGGCATCCGTGACGTCGCCACGCTGTTCGAAGGCCGCGACGTCGACGTCGACGCGCTGGCCGACGGCCGACTGTTCGACGGCGGCCCCGTCCTGCGGATCGAGGGCGACTACCTCGCGTTCGCAGAACTCGAAACCTCTCTCCTGGGCTTTCTCTCCCAGGCGAGCGGGTTCGCGACGGCCGCACTCGAGGCCCGCCGGGCGGCTCCCGACTCGCAGGTGCTCTCCTTCGGCGCGCGCCACGTCCACCCGTCGATCGCGTCGGTCGTCGAGCGGGCGGCGCTCCTGGCAGGGCTAGACGGCTTCTCGCACGTCGCAGCGGGAGAGATCCTCGGCCGTGAGGCGGGCGGCACGATGCCCCACGCGCTCATGTTCTGTTTCGGCGAGGGGGAGCAGGCGGCGGCCTGGGAAGCGTTCGACGAGGCGGTTCCAGAAGACGTGCCGCGGATCGCGCTGACGGACACGTTCTGGGACGAGAAGGCGGAGAGCCTGCTCGCCGCGGAGACGCTGGGAGACCGACTCGACGGCGTCCGCCTCGACACGACCGGCTCCCGGCGCGGCGATTTCCGCCACATCGTCCGCGAGGTGCGCTGGGAACTCGACGCCCGCGGGTTCGAGGACGTCGAAATCTTCTGCAGCGGCGGGCTCGACGCCGCCGCCCTCCGGGAGCTCCGGGACGTCGCCGACGGCTTCGGCGTCGGCAGCCACATCACGGGCGCGCCCGCAGTGGACTTCAGCCTCGACATCGTCGAACTCGAGGGCGAACCCGTCTCCAAGCGGGGGAAACTGGCGGGCGTCAAGGAGGTCTACCGCACCGCCGACGGCGGCCACCACGTCGGCCTCGTGGGTCGGGAGGGGCCGGCCGACGCCGAGCCGCTGCTCGAGCCGCTGCTCCGTGACGGCGAGGTAGTGCGGGAGGACGACCTCGAGGCGGCGACCGAGCGCTGTCTCGCCGACGCCGAGGCGGTCGGGTTCGGGCGAGTCGACGGCTGACAGCCAGACTGTAATAGTCACCCGGCAGCCGTTTCGCATGGGTGCGTTTCATCCCGGGCCGACGGAATGCCCGGCCGCGGTCGCGAACCGCTGTTCTTCTGACTCGGCGCCATCGCAGTAGTCGCGGTTTTCGCCGGATACGTCGCCAGCACGATGGTCAGTCCCGTCTCTCCGTGGGTACCGTCACGACAGTCGCGCTCCGGCTCGCGGCGGGCTGGCTCGCGCTCCAGTTGCTGCTCGCGGCGATCGACGGCTATCTCGAGGCCCACGGCTCGCTCGAGGGGTGAGTCCGGGAGGAGGTCGGCGGCGGGTCGCTCTCGGTGTCCGGGGACTCAGACCTCTTCGACGCTACCGTCGGCCTTGCGCTCGCGGAACACCTGGCCCTCGAACAGGGTCACGACGACGTCGTCGTCCTGCCAGGCCGTCGGCGGCAGTTTGGCCTTGCGACAGGTTCGATCGAGGTACTCGCGCTCGCTCCAGCCGTTTTCGACGGGAACGGTCGGGTAGAGCCAGCCGCCCTCGCCGCCGCCGTCGACGGCGACGCCGTGGGTGCCGAGCTCGAGGTCGGCAAGCGGATCGTCGGTCAAAATGACGTTTCGCACCGTACAGACGGAGACGGTGAGGTTGGGAAGCTCTGAGGGCGTGACTTCCGAGCCACAGGAATCCTCGCTTGCGGCCTCGATCGCCGCGTCGACGATCACGTGACCGAGCTGCTCGCCCGAGCGGTAGCCGCCGGCACAGCCCCGAAGGCTGCCCCGACCGCGGGTGGACTCAAGACGAACGAACGCGCCGGTGCGTTCGTAGAACGTTTCTCGCATGCTACCGGGGTGCTCACGCTGTCCGTGCTGGACGAACGACTCGACGGACTCACGCGCGAGTTCGACCGCACGTGCCCCGTCTTCGTAGGAGAGGTCAACGCCCTGTCGCTGGGACATACAGACAGTCATGAGATAATCAACCTAAAGCGCTTCCCTTCGGCCGCGGATCCGACCGCGGCACTTATTCGGCCGTGGTTCGTACCGAACACCGGAGAGAGAGCCCGGCTGCCGCGGCGGGGATGCCGGTGACGGTACCCCTGTTCAACGTGGTTCGTCCCCCGCGGATGGGCCACGCTCGCGAGGAAAGTCCCCCCACCGTTCGGGCGGGTGACCGGACGCAAGTCCGGAGCGGAAGACCGCTGGCTCTGGAACAGAAACGACACGTCTTGGCCCGATCGATGAGGCGCGCGAACCCGACCGCGAGGAAGGGGAGTGAACCCGCCGAGAGTACTGACGTCCGCTCGCGGTTCAACGCCGCAGGTTGCGCGTGTGGTTCCGAATCGGAACCACGAAACGCGGCGCAATCAGTCGGACGTCGACGGCCGAGGATCGATGGAACGGCGAACCCTCACCGGTGCAAGTCCGCCCCGTTGGTAGCCCGAACACGCCGCGATTCGCGGGCGGGTCGGACGCTCAGCCGAATGCCGGGATGAACAGAAGGGGGCTTACTCCTCTCACCAACTTTCGTGACGGCGACAGCCGTGTTATCCGGTCACAGATAGAGTTATAAGCCGTGAGTTACAACCATCATGACATACGATAACATAACACATGATTGGTGGCAGGGGGATTTTCACGTGCGTTCGTGACCGTCTCGGTTCCGGGGGGCCATCGGTCGAGCGGGAACAGGACAGTATCGACGATAACGAGGTGTCGACGACCCACTCGACGGCGATGCAGGTACGGCTTGAAACCGGATTAACGCTTACCGCGTACGTTCGGTGGCTTCTCAGGCACACCGGCGGACGGATGCGCCAACAGGAGATCGTCGAACAGACGGGATGGTCCGAGTACTCCGTTAGCCGAGTGTTGACGCGGATGGAAGCCGACGGCGCCGTCGAACGAACTCGAGTGGGTAACGAGAAACTCGTGATGCTTCCGGAGGCGACAGACGACCGTGTACCCGCCGAGGAGGACCGCGGAGGGAAGTCTAGTCAGTAGGCGACTCGAGGGAGAGGTAAAAGACGAGAGACGATCCCGTAGTTAGCTCCATCGTGGCTTTCGTCTCCGACTCCTCGCTCGTCGTTGTTGTGTTCGGAAAAGCGTCCTGACGGAGATTTGAACTCCGGTCCCTGGCTCCGCAAGCCAAGAGGATAGTCCACTACCCTACCAGGACTCATCTTGTCGTAGCGTGGTTCCGGTTAAAGCACTTTCGAAACCACCGCAACCGTTTCGGGCGATCGATGGCTCGAGGCGCCCCGAAGAGACGTGATAACGATCCGAAGTGAAAGAGGAATTTCACCGTGGATTATTACTTTTACCCACGGGGACGATACAGCGCCCATGCAACGACGAACCCTGCTTCAGCGACTAACGGCGATCACGGCGGCCGGGGCGCTCGCGGGCTGTCTCGATGAGGGGAGTCCCGACGGAGGAACTCCCGGAAGTGACGACAACGGCAGTAATGGGGAGGAGAACGAAACCGACGACGGAGACACGGACGGGGGTGACGACGGAGATACAGGCGAGGCTGACGACGGAGACGCCGATGGGGCTGACGACGGAGACGCTGACGAATCCAACGATACGGACGGTGACGACGACAGCGAGAACGGCGTCGACAACGGCGCGAGCGAGGAAGAGATCGAAACGACCGACGCCGAGTGCGCCGACGGCGAGAGCGCGGCGAGCAGCGCCAGCGTCTCGTTTGACGGCGACAGCGTCGAAATCACGGGCTCCATCGGCGCCTCCGACCCCTGCCACGAGGCCGTCATCGAGGAGGTGACGGTCGAGGACGGCGAGCTGACCGTCGAGATCGGCGTCGAAAGCGATGATGCAGAGGCCTGCCAGCAGTGTCTGGGGCGCCTCGAGTACGAGGCGACGCTCACGTTCGACAAGCCGCCCGAGCACGTGACGGTCGTCCACGCGGACGGCGAGGAGACGACGACCGTCGCCGAGGCCGACCGCGACGAGTAAGCCGGGCAACGTTTATATCGGATCGCGGAGCCACAGGCCGCTATGAGCGCCGATGTACGTCCACGCCCGTTTTTCAGAGAACGACCGCGACAGGCGACCAGGAAGGTAAGATTCGACGGGTCAGCGAATCGCGGCTCGGCGGCGAATGGACAACGCTTATGCGCGGGCTACTCATGAACGAGGCTAGATAGTATGAGCGATATCGAGGGGATCTACGAGGACCTCGAGGCCGACGTCTCTCTCGAGGAGTTTCGCGAGGCCGTCGAGGAGAAAGTCGAGCAGATGGGGGGGCTCGCGGACGAGGAGACGGCGGCGATGCTCATCGCCCACGAGATCGGCGAGAGCGAGGTCAACGGCGTCGCCGACATCGAGCCTGGGATGGAGGAAGTGAAGTTCCTCGCAAAAGTCGTCAGCATCGGCGAGGTTCGCACGTTCGAACGCGACGGCGAGGACGAGGACGGCCGCGTGGTCAACGTCGAGGTCGCAGACGAAACCGGCGCGGTCCGGGCGGCGTTCTGGGACGAACACGCCGAGGCCGCGGCGAACGAACTCGAGGAGGGCCAGGTGCTCCGGATCAAGGGCCGGCCGAAGGAGGGGTTCAGCGGCATCGAGGTGAGCGTCGACGACGTCGAACCGGACGACGACGTCGAGATCGACGTGCAGATCACGGACACCTACACCGTCGAGGCGCTCTCGCTCGGCCTCTCGGACGTGAGCCTCGTCGGCCTCGTGCTGGACACCGGCAGCGTCCGCACCTTCGATCGCGACGACGGCTCGGAGGGGAAAGTCGCGAACGTCACCCTCGGCGATCCGACGGGTCGAGTGCGGGTGACCCTCTGGGACGAGCAGGCGGACCGCGCGACCGAACTTGAGCCCGGCACCTCCGTCGAGGTGATCGACGGCTACGTCCGCGAGCGCGACGGCAACCTCGAACTCCACGTCGGCAACCGCGGCGCCGTCGAGGCGGTCGACGAGGCGGTCGACTACGTCCCCGAGAGCACGTCGATCGAGTCCCTCGAGATCGACCAGACGGTCGACATCGCGGGCGTCGTTCGTTCTGCGGACCCGAAACGCACCTTCGACCGCGACGACGGCTCGGAGGGGCAGGTCCGAAATATTCGAGTACAAGACGCCACCGGCGACATTCGGGTTGCGATGTGGGGCGAGAAGGCCGACATCGACGTCGGCCCCGGCGACGAGGTCGCCCTCGCGGACGTCGAGATCCAGGACGGCTGGCAGGACGACCTCGAGGCCTCCGCCGGCTGGCGGTCGACGGTGACGGTGCTCGAGTCGGGAGCGGACGCGGGAGGAAACGCCGCATCCGAGGAATCCTCGGACTCCGCGAATCTCGCATCGTTCGCGGGTGACGACGCCGAAGAGGCGAGCGACTCCGCGGGAACCGGCGCGGCGACGGACGCAGGGTCGGCCGGCGCGGGGACCGACGACGAACCCGCAGCCGACGGCGAGGAGATCGAGTTCACGGGTGTCGTCGTCCAGGCCGGCGACCCCGTCGTTCTCGACGATGGCGAAGCGACCATGAGCGTCGACACCACCGCCGACGTCGGTCTCGGTGAGGAAGTGACCGCACGCGGCGTCGTTCGGGACGGCCGCCTCGAGGCCACGGACGTCTTCTAACGTCCCGAGAGGGGCGTCCCGCCGCTAGGAAAAGCGTTAAGGGTGCTAGCTTCCGGTATGAAGATATGAACGTCGAACTCCCGTTCGCCCCGGTGGACACCATCATCCGGCGGAACGCGGGCGAACTTCGGGTGAGTGCCGGCGCGTCGGAGGAACTCGCGAAACGGATTCAGGAACACGGCGCGGTGCTCGCGGCGGATGCCGCCGAACGGGCGACTGCAGACGGTCGAAAGACGTTGATGGCTGCGGATTTCGACGTCGGGACAGTCGTCGATAAGGCCGACCTCGAGCTACCGGTCGCGCCGGTCGACCGGATCGCCCGGATCCGGATCGACGACCGCTATCGCGTCTCGATGGACGCCCGCATCGCGCTCGCGGACATCCTCGAGGACTACGCCGACAACGTGGCGCGGGCGGCGGCGATTCTCGCCCACCACGCCGATAGACGGACGATCATCGCCGAGGACATCGAGACCTACTTCTCGCTGTTCGAGTGAGCCCATGCGCTTTGGCTACAGCGATATCTGTCTCGAACACGACCCCGGTGCCCGTCACCCCGAAACGCCGGACCGACTGCGGGCGATTCGCGAGGGACTGAAGCGAAAACACGGCGTCGAGTACGTCGAGGCTGACCCCGCGACGGTCGAGACGATCGCCGCCGTTCACGACCGGGAGTACGTCGAGCACGTCCGGGAGTTCTGTGCCGACGGTGGGGGGAACTGGGATCCGGATACGACCGCCGTCGAGGAAACCTGGGACGCCGCCACGCGGAGTGCGGGGCTGGCCTGCTGGGCCGCCGAGGCGGCGCTCGAGGGGGCCGACGGCCGGGAGACGCCGTTTTCGATCGGGCGACCGCCGGGCCACCACGCCGTCACCGACGACGCGATGGGCTTCTGTTTCGTCAACAACGTCGCCGTCGCGGCCCAGCACGCGATCGACGATCACGGGGCCGACCGCGTCGCGATCATCGACTGGGACGTCCACCACGGCAACGGCACGCAGGACATCTTCATCGACCGCGGCGACGTCTTCACCTGCTCGATCCACGAGCAGGGGCTGTACCCTGGAACCGGCGAGGCTGACGAAACCGGTGAGGGAGACGGTCAGGGAGCAACGATGAACGTCCCGATGCCCGCCGGTGCCGAGGACGTCGACTACCTCGCGGCCCTCGATGACGTCGTCCGTCCGGCCCTCGAGTCGTTCGACCCCGACCTGCTCCTCGTCAGCGCCGGGTTCGACGCCCACCGCCACGATCCGATCTCGCGGGTGCGGCTGACGACGGAGGCCTACGCGGTGATGACCGACCGCCTGCGGAGCCTCGCCGAGGGGACGGACGCCGCGCTCGCGTTCGTCCTCGAGGGCGGCTACGGCCTCGAAGTGCTCGCCGACAGCGTGGCGCTGGTCCACGAGACGTTCGACGGTCGCGAGCCGATCGAGCCCGAGGGCGAGGTGGGAGACGACGTCGAGGCGGTGCTGGCCGAGGTGGCCGAAGCGCACGGACTCGAGTCCTGACCTCGGCCGACTGGCACTGCGGCCGATCCAGCGCACCGGCCGCCTCAGGGCGTCGGCTCGAAGTACCGCGCCAGGTCGACGCCGAACTCCCCACAGAGCGCCGTCAGCTCCTCGCCGACCAGCACCTCGTAGCCCTCGGCGAGCGTCGTCTGGACGTGCGCGCCCAGCGCCACGTCGAACAGCGACTCGCTCTCGAGGAACTCGAGCGCGGTCGTGAACTCGCGTTCGCGCTCGACGACGTAGCGGTTGCCGTCGATGAACGGGCCGTAGACGTCGGGGTCGTCGGCGTAGGCCGCGTAGAACCCCTCGGCGTGCGGGCGGACGTGGATCGGCGGGCCGTCGTGGCGTTCGACCGCCGGTCGCTCGGTGACGGCGAGTTCGGCGAGGACGACGGCAGTTTCGTTGGCGAACGCCGCCGAGCGGAGGACGTCGAACTCGTGGGCCGCCAGTCCCGCGGTGATCCCCTCGAGCGATTTCTCGAGCTGTGGGTAGAGCTGGTCGTCGACGAGGTCGGGGGCGGAAAAGCGCACCGCGACGGGGGTCGTCTCGCGGCCCTCGAGGTGCTCGCGGAGAGCGTCTTCGGTGAGCGGGGCGGGGTCGTCGGGTTCGAACAGTTCGAGTCGTGGCTCGGCGAGCAGGTCGCGGGCGTAGTGCTGGAGGCGGGCGACGTTCTCGGGCGAACAGACGGCGGCGACGTTGCGCTCGGGGTCGGTTGGGTCGATGACGACCAGTGGATCGGAAAAGCTCGCGGTACCGTGGTCCTCGGGATCGATCTCGACCGGCGGCGACCAGTCGGCGGCGGCCTCGAGCAACGCCCGAAACCCGCCGTACTCGACGACCAGCAACTCGGTGAGGTAGCCGCTGAATCCCCGCGTGCGGAGGTTCGAGCCGTAGACGCCAATCCCCTTCAGGAACTGCTTGGTGACCCGGATCTCCCCCGCGAGGTCGTCGTCGAGTCGGGCCTCGAGGTAGCTGTTGTGAAACGGGGTCCGGTCGACTGCCGACCGAATTTCGGTGGCGTCCTCGAGGCGAAAGCAGGGGACGACGTCGACGTCGAACCCGTCGTGGCTCCCCTTCACGTAGGGGTGTTCGGCGTACTCCTCGTGGCCCTGCGGGAGCGTCTCGTGGCCGACCGCGAGCCCGTAGCGCTCGAGCGTCTCGCGGTCGAGTTCCGGGGGAAAGCGGACGAAAACGTCGATATCGCGGTCGCCGCTTATCCAGGTCCCCCGATCCGTCGAGCCGACCTGCACGACGTCGGCACCCTCACACAGGTCGGTCGCGGCGGCCGTCGCGCGCTCGCGAAGCGCTCGAGCGGCCGCATCGAGGCGGGCGCGCTCGTCGGCGTCGGGATCGATCCGATCGTGAACGCGAGCGACGACGGCCTCGAGGTCGGTGGAGTCGGCGGCGTCCTCGTCGGTCATTGCGGACGTCTACTCGAGGCGTGCGGGAAAGCGTATCGAAGCGACGGCCCACCGGGTGTGCGAAGGCGGCGCGCCGCCGGTGGAAAAACGAAAGCCCTATCAAATCCTCCCGACAACCTGAAGATAAGCCGAAGTAGCTCAGTTGGTAGAGCACCTCGCTGTTAACGAGGCGGTCCCAGGTTCGAGTCCTGGCTTCGGCGCTTCTGCTCGGAATACGTTCTCGCGAGGAGTGCCAACGCCGAGCGAATCTGCACCGAACGAACCTCGAGTCGAGCAAGCGAAAACGAGCGGGATCGGACGTGCGAGTGGGGTGCCAGAAACGATGGAATCGGGTGCGGTCATGGTGGAGCAAGCGTATTTTTAACCACAGTCCGAGACTGGGACGAATATGGACAAACCGAACCGGCTGGGACGACTCAGTCGGAAGGCCGCCGAATTCGTTGGCAGCGGGGTGAGGGGACGAGTCAGCGCACTCCCGCGACGAGCGGTCAGGGTTTCTCGCGAGAAGGGGGTCGGGTACGCCGGCAAGCGGCTGGTCGAGGAGGGACCGCTGTCGGGGCTCCGGACGGTGGCTCCGGATCTCTACTGGCGTCTCGCGCCAACCTACTACCGCCGCGCGTACACTCGAGATATCGACCGCTACGACGCGCCGCTCGATCCGTTCAAAGTCGAGTACGTCGATCCGGCGCGAATCACGCGGTCGTCGCTGCGGCCGTATCCGGCCTGGGAGGGGAAGTCGCGGCTGTTCGGAACCGTGACGGGGGGCGACTGGGACCGCCCTCGTCCCGACCACCAGGGGATCGCCGACGCACCCAACGCGTCGTGGGGAGAGGACGCGCTGTTCGAGAACAAACGCACCTACCGGATGTTCGAGGAGCGCTTCGTCGACGGCGCCGACTGGACGGAGATCGATCTCATCCGGGAGCGACTCGAGGCGGCCCGACGGGGCGAGGAGGCCTGGCAGGGGTGTTCGTCGCCCGAGGAGATCCTCGAGCAGTGTCGCTTCTTCGACGAGTTGTACGAGGAGTTTCAGAACTCCGGATTCAACAGTCAGCGGGAGCTACGCGAACGCGGAAACGAGCACCACGAGAGCGTTCTCCACCTGACGGCGGGCGAGGTGTTAGTCGACGTCGGCCGCACGGGGGAGTTGCTTCACGTCGCCGGCGATCACCGGACCTCGCTCGCGAAGCTCGTCGGACTCGACTCGATGCCGGTCGCCTTCCTCGTCAGACACCCCGAGTGGATGGCGTACCGTGACCGCCTCTACGCGAACGGGACGATTCCCGACCATCCGGACCTCCGCGACCTCGAGTAGCGGGGTCGCGGCGGTCCGTAACGGCGGAGTATATACGCCGGGCTGGAAAAGAGGGCGGTAGCATGACACTCGACGTCGCCGTCATCGGCACCGGCCCCGACCCCGAGACAGCCGGTGACACCGGATACGCGATGGGGTACCGACATGCCTCCGCTTACCGAGAGATAGACGACTGCAGGCTCGTCGCCTGCGTCGACATCGTCGAGGAGAACGCGAGGGCGTTCGCCGATCAGTACGGTCTCGGAGCCGGAAGCGTGTACACGGATCACGAGGCGATGCTCGAGTCCGCTTCGCCGGACCTCGTCAGCGTCTGCACGCCGGCGAACACCCACGCCGACCTCGTCGCCGATTGCGCCGCCGCCGGCGTCGACGCGATCCACTGCGAGAAGCCGATAGCGTCGACCTGGGGCGACTGCAAGCGGATGGTCGCGGACTGCGAGAACGAGGGGGTCGCGCTCACGATCAACCACCAGCGCCGGTTCGCCGGGCCGTTCCGGCAGGCGAAGGCGCTGCTCGACGACGGGCGCATCGGCGACGTAGAGCGGATCGAACTCGGCGGGAAGAACCTCTACGATTTCGGCACCCACCTCTTCGATCTGTGCCAGTACTACACCGAGAACGCGACGCCCGAGTGGGTCCGCGCGATTCTCGTCTACGACGACGAGGACGTCCGCTACGGCGTTCACAACGAGAACCGGGCGATGAGCGAGTGGCAGTACGACAGCGGCGTCACCGGGTTCGCCGAGACCGGCGTGAGCGATCGGCGCTCGCTGATGACGCTCGTCGGCTCGAGGGGGCGGATCGAGATCGGTCGCGACGGCGGCCCGTCGCTCCGCGTGCGCGGCCCCGACGAGGACGGCTGGACGGCGGTCGACACCGGACTAGAGCGGGTGTCACACGTCGCGACCGACCCGGGGCTCGCGGTCGCCGCGATGCGGACCGCCGACGACACGCTGCCCGGCCCGCAACTGCTGCGGCCCATCGCCGACGAGATCGCAGAGTACGGCCGGGATCCGTTCCTCGAGCCGTACATCCACCGGGCGCTGCAAGAGGTCGTCGACGCCGCACTCGAGGGACGGGAGTCGGTGCTCGGAGCCGAGACGGCGCTGACGGCGACCGAACTGATCTTCGGAAGCTGGGAGTCCGCGCGGCGACGGGAGCGCGTCGACCTCCCCCTCGAGATCGAGGACAACCCGCTCGAGGCGATGGTCGGCGAGGGTCGGTTCACGCCGAACTAGCTCACCGGCCGAGCAGGGCTCGAGCGGAGCCGAGGGCAGCGTCGATCGGTCCCGCCTCCCGGTCGAACCCGTGAAGCGGCCGAACGTCGGGATGGGCGAGGTGACGACGCGCGCGCTCGCTCAGTTCGTCGACAGAGCCCGCGGCGGCGACTTCCTCGCGAACCGCCTCCCACGCCGTGTGGCGCGCGACGACGACCACGGGGATCCGATCGACCTCGAGGAACTTCGCCAGCGCCAGCCGGTGGTGGCCGTTCTCGTTGTTGAAGAGCAGGTCGCCGTCCCGACCGACGTTGACGGCGACGTTGCGGTTTTCGATCGCGTCCGCCCTGTAGCCGTCGGTCGCGATAGCTCGACGAAGGGTTTCACAGCGCTCGGTTCGGCGCTCGAAAAAGGCGTGGCCGTACAGTTCGTCGAGCACCAGCATGTGCTGGCCGTACTCCGTCTCCTCCCAGGGCGTTCCGTCCACGAATCGTTCCCTGATGCCGACGTAGACGCGGTCGAAGCGGTGGGGTTTGCCGTAGCGATCCCACTCGCCGGGAACGACGGCGCCCTTGAGCCGGTCGATCGGGAACAGCGCCTTGTCGAGTTCGTGTTTGGTCGCGAGCCCCTTTTCCTCCCGGTAGCTGGTGGCCGGATGGGGGCCCTCGATCAGGAACCGGTTGATCTCGGTGGGATCGACCTCGATCACGGTCGGTCCCCTCGAGGTATACTCGTACGTTCGACGAACCCGGTAGCGCTCGAGCCGGTCGGATACGCGCTCGCGGGCCGCCGAGAGCGTCGTCCGCACCCCATCTCGGCGCAACCTCGAGACGGCCTTCGACGCGAGGGCGAGAGCAGTCATGATCCGATCATTTCCGTCTGCGTAAATAAGGGCCGGGATTCGGCGACCATCGGTCCGCTCTGACCGGTTCCTCACCACGGACAACGCGCCATCGCAGCCGCCGCACTCGAGTCCGCGGGCTCGGGCTGACGGGGTGTTCTTCCGGACATCGATCCCGTTGCCGTATCGTAACCGTTTACATGTCGCTGAGTGGTACCGGGCAGGTGTCTTGATTCGTACGCGTCCGTCCGTTTCGGTAGACGATATCTCGGTCCACGACGGCTGTGAGGTGCGATACGAACTCTCGTACTCGCGTCGGTTCGGACGGTTTCTGACCGGCGTCGACCCGTACGTTCGGTACTCGAGGGACGTCTCGGACGTCCCCGACTCGATCCTGGTCGTCCCGCTGTTGACCACGCTCTGTCCGCTCGCGTGGATCGCCGGAACCGAGGTGTCGGTCGACCGGATCGACTTTCAGTTCCTGCACTCGCTTTCGGCGCTCCAGAACGCCTACGCGGAGCAGTACCCCGACGCGCCGTTCGAGGGGGTCGCCCCCGTCCGGTACGAGACGAGCGTCGACGCCCGACCGGCCGGCAGCTACGAAACCGAGGCGGCCGGCGTGCTGTTCACCGGGGGCGTCGACTCGACGGCGACGTACCTCAACCATCGCGAGGAGGAGCCCCACCTCATCTGTGTCAGAAAGGAACGCGAGACGCGCGGAAACCTCTGGGAGAAGCGTCCGCGGATGATGGACGCCTTCGCGGCCGAGAACGGGCTGAGTGCCCACTACGTCGAAACGAACGTCAAGTCGATCGTCGACAAGTTCGCCGTGAACCTCGCCTTCAGACACTGGCTCAACGACTCCTGGGATCGGGCGATGTTCTTCGGCATCGGCTACCCGGGATTCACGGCGCCGATCGCACACGCCGAGGGGATCACGACCGTCTATCAATCCGCGGATTACATGCCCCACGAGCGGTTCCCCAACTCCGCACAGCCGCGACTCGTTGACGCCCTGCGCTGGTCGGGAACCGCCGTCGAGTCCGACGCCGTCGGGACGACGCGCCAGGAGAAGATCGAACTGATCGGCGAGCACTTCGCGGGGCGGGAAACCGCCTGGGAGCTCAGTAGCTGCGATTACGGCGGGGAGGCCTCGCTGTCCTGCAACCGGTGTGGCACCTGTCTCCACACGACCACCGGACTCCTCGTTGCGGGCTACGATCCGGCGGACTACGGCTTCTCAGTCGACGAGGAGACCTTCGACCGGATCCGCACGCACCTCGAGGACGCGACGTTCGATTCGGGCAGCGTCAAGGCGCGGTTCTGGTTCGAACTCCAGGATCGAGCCGACCCTCACGGCGCCGACCTGCCGTACGGCGGGGCGAGTGAGTTCCTCGCCTGGCTCGAGGACGCCACGATCTCCGAGGAGTTGAGCCGACCGCTGCCGGTCCACGAACCCGACTACACCGCCAGCCTGAAGCGTCGGCTCTGTACGAAACTGCCCTACCCGCTCGACAGCCTCGCGGCCGAACTCTACCTCGAGTACGTCCTCGAGGGAACGGTCGCCGAGCGGGCGTCGATGGAGCGAGGGGACGAAGACGAGCGTGCGATAACGGCTGCCAGCGACGGTCGTTCGGCGAGTTAGGTCGACCCGCCGAGGCGGTCCTCGAGCGTAGCGGCCAGCCGGTCCGGATCGACGCGCAGGTCGTCGTGTGGGTCGTGGGCGGCCGCGTCGACGATCATCGGTTCGTACTCGAAACCCAACAGCTGCGAGAGGAGGTAGTACGAGGGGCGAACGAGGGTGTCGGGGAACAGCTCGACGATCAGCGGGTCCGTCGCGAAGAGCATGTTCGCGAGGCCGGCGCCGTGTGGCGAGAGGAGGACCTCGGCGTTCGAGACCAGCCGGAACTGCTCGGCGACCGAGAGCGACTCGAAGACGTAGGACTCGAAGCCGTAGTCGGCGAGAACGGGTTCGATCTCGTCGTAATTCGCGATCCGGCGGCCCCGGTCCGTCTCCTGACGGGAGATGTACAGCCGCGAGCCGTCGTTCGCCTGGGGAGGATCGACGCCGGCCCGGAGCGTCTCGCGAATCCACCGACAGTCCTCGACCGAGAGATCGAAGCCGTACCTCGGCCCCGCCCACGACGTCATCAGCCGGTGGTCCGTGACCAGAAGCTCGTCGACCCGACACGCGCGCCCGTCCCACTCGAGGCATCGATCGCCGTAGCCGAGCAGTGCCAGCGTCTCGCCGACGAACGACGGGGCGTCCGCGTCGACCAGCACCACCGGCTCGCGTCCCGTCTCCGCCTCGTAGCGCTCGGCCATCCGGAGTTTGGGGAGATACTCGACCAGCCAGGGGTAGTAGTAGTTGTCGTAGAACGGGACGAGCGCCAGGACCGGCGACCGGATCTCTCGATGACCCGCCGGCGAGCGCGAGAGGAGATTTCTGGCAGCCAGTGTCAGCGCGGTGTTCGATCCGAGGAGATCCGTGTGCTCGGCGAAGAAGTGCTCGGCATCCGAGCCGGCGGTGTCGAGGACGAAACGGCCGCCCTCGAGCTGGGCGACCGCACTCCGGCCGACGAGGCGGCAGTCGGAAAGCGTAGACAGGAACCGCGGCTCCGGTTCGTAAACACCGGCGAACTGCCCGAGCGCCGGGGGAACGTCGCGCTCCGGAATCCGACACGCAGACGCCGGCTCTTCCAGCCAGAGCCGCCCGCGATCGTCTGCGAGGGCTTCCAGTTCGTCGCGGGAGACGAGCTCGAGGCCCCGGTGGAGTACGACCGACTTCGGGAACCCGAGGGCCTTCCGGGCCAGCACGTCGAGGCCGTGCTCCCGGTAGATCTCGAGCGCCCGGCCTGGAAGCTTGCTTGGGGGGTTCATCGGGATCCGTCGTCAATTCGAACCGGGTTGCCAGACGCCCGCATCAGATGCGGAAGTGTCGACGGATCAGCTCCGGGTTGACGATACTGACCAGCCGCGCGACGAACTCGAGGAGGTAGTACGACGCGCCGAGGACGAGCGCGAGCGCCACCGTCGTCGGCTCGTTCGAAACCGACTCCCGGCGCGAGAGGACGTTGTACCCCACCTGCTTCGCGCGGTGTTTGAGCTTCGAAACCGCCGCTTTCGCGCGGTCTTTCGTGCTTCGTTCCTCGCCGTAGCAGTACCAGAAGTCCGAGTCGTAGCCGCTACAGACCGCGCGGTTGACGAAGTGGCCGATCCCGTTCATCGCCGGGTGTGACACCGTCGCGTTCGGCGCGTTGGAGAGCCCGCGGTCGTCAACCTCGAGTCGGCGCTGTAGCTCGACGCACTGACCGCGGTAGGCGGCTTCTTCCGGGTACCGGTACGCCATGAACGCCTCGCGCGAGAACGCGACGTTACAGGCCATGTACCCCTCGTACTCCTCTTCCTCGGTCGGGAAGAACCAGAACATCGCGACGGCGGCTTTGTACCTGGTGTCGGTTTCGACGTACGGGTGACCGAGCACCATGTCGGTTCCCTCCTCGAGAAACGGCGAGACGATGCCCTCGAGCCAGCCCTCCTGCGGGACGACGTCGCTGTCGATGTAGACGAGGACGTCGCCGGTTGCGCGCTCCGCGCCGACGTTTTTCAGCTCGTAGAAGTGCGATCCGGGCGAGGCGACGAACTGTGGCTCGTGGCGGTCGTCGAGGTGGAGCGACGCGAGGTGTCGGATCTGCGTCTCCTCGACGTCCTCGGGGTTGTAGACGAAGATGATCTCCGGCGTCTCGGGGAACCGATCCGAGAGCGCCGCCAGCTGGGCGTTCAGTTCCCGAAGCATCCGCTCGGAGCGGCGCTCGTCGGCGTGGATGACGTTCTCCCACTCGATGACGATCGACGTCGAGGGGAACTGACTCTCGTCGGCGGACTCGCGCCGCCGGATCGTGTCCACAACGCTGCTCATGCCCTCGGGTCCACACCGGCGACCATGAATGTGTTGAACCGCCGCGTTATCTGGCCGTATCGACGGTTTTAGAACGGGTGCCGTGGTGCGAGGAGACGTGACCACTGCAAGCGAGTCGGGGCCCGCGCTCTCGGTCGTCGTCCCGGTCTACAACGACCCGAGGGGGATCAGGCTGACCCTCGAGTCGGTGACCGACCAGACGTATCCGACCGAGGAGTACGAGGTGCTCGCCGTCGACAACGGGAGCACCGACGGTACTCGAGAGGTGATCCGGGCCGTCTCGTCGTTCTGTGAGAACGTCACGCTGCTCGTACAGGACGAGGTCCAGGGCTCGTACGCCGCGAGAAACGAGGGGATCGAACACGCCCGGGGGGAGCTCGTTTCGTTCATCGACGCCGACATGACCGTCGAGGACGACTGGGCGGAGTCGATCGTCGCCTCCCATGAAGCCCACGGCTGGGATTACATGGGCTGTCCGGTCGAACTGTACGTCGAGGGCGAGGAGACGCTGACGGCGACCTACGACCGCACGCTCGGCGGCTTTCCAGTCGAGCAGTACATGCGAGAGCGGAACTTCACCGGCACCGGCAGCCTCTCGCTCCGACGCGAGGTGTTCGAGGCGGTCGGGCGATTCGACGAGCGGATCGTCTCGCAGGGCGACGGCGAGTTCGGCAAGCGCGTCGCCGCGGCCGGCTTCGACCAGCACTTCGAGCCGGAGATCACGATGTACCACGCAGCGCGCTCGGACCTCCGGGCGTGGCTGAAAAAACAGGTCCGGATCGGCCGCGGTGCGATCCAGAAGCAGGTGTACTACCCCGACCGAACCGAGGACGCCGAGCGCGACCACCCGCTTCACCCCCGGAAGTTCCTGCCGCCGAATCCACGGGGTTTCTACGAGCGACTCACCGCTCGCGAGGCCCGGCCGAGCGGCCGCGAGATCGCCGGGCTGTACGCGATCGACTCCCTGAGTAAGCTCGCGCGGACCGGCGGCGGGATCCTCGAGTGGGCCGACCAGTCCCGGAGAGAGGGGGCCAGGTCGCACGGAAAGGGGGGACGCGCATGATACGCGGCGGCGCGAGACGGGCGCTTCGGACACTGGGTCGAACCGGGATCTACCAGCGGCTTCCGGACAGCCACAACGACGTGCTGGTGTATCACTCCGTCGGCGGTGGCGGCTACGACGACATCCCGCCGGCGCAGTTTCGACGCCAGCTCGAGTGGCTCACCGATGCCTACGAGATCGTCGACCTCCCGGCGGTCCGCGAGCCGAGCGAGCGAAAACGGATCGCGCTGACCTTCGACGACGCCCTCGAGTCGTTTTACGAGACGGTCCGACCGTTGCTCCGGGAGTACTCGGTCCCGGCGACGGTGTTCGTCATCGCGGACACGCTCGGTGAGGACCCCGCGTTAACGGAGCTGCGTGGGGAATCGTTCATGACGGCCGACCAGCTTCGGGCGGTTGCCGACGACCCCCTCGTGACGATCGGCTCGCACACGGCGAGCCACGTCTCGCTCGCAGAGATCGACGACGAGGCGGCGTTGCGCGAGGAGATCACCGGCGGGGCGGAACGGATCGAGTCCGAACTCGGAGTCTCGATCGATCGGTTCTCGTACCCGTTTTACGACTGGACGCCGGCAGCACGCGAGGTCGTCAGCGAGAGCCACGAGTACGCCGTCAGGGGAGGAGGATCGGAGACGTTCATCACCCCGGACACCGATCCGTCCCTTATTCCCCGAATAAACGGTGCAGCACCGCTCTCGACGCTCAAGTATACCGTCTCCGATTCCAACAAACACCTCACGCGGCTCTCGTAGCGACCGATAGCAAGAGCCCAAGCGCGACTAACTGCTTCATATATAAATAGGAGGTCGAGGACTGCACCACACATGGAGACGGAACGACGAGCGATCGTCCTCGCCGCCGGCCAGGGGAAACGGCTGCAGCCGCTCACGGACGATACCCCCAAGACGCTTCTCGACGTCGGCGGACAGCCCATCCTCGAGCACATCTTCGACGCGCTCGAGGCCACCGGCTACGACGAGGCGGTCGTCGTCACGGGGTACGAGCGCGAGCAGATCGAGGCCCACTGTCGGTCGCGGGAGGGACTCGCCGTCGAGTTCGTTCACAACGAGCGGTACGCGTCGACGAACAACATCTACTCGCTCTGGCTCGCCCGCGAGTACGCAGCGGGTGGGTTCACCCTGGTCAACGCGGACACGCTGTTCGGGGCGACGAGCCTCGGGCGCTTACACGAGGCCGACGGGAGCGCGCTGCTCGTCGACCCCGGGAAGGCCCTCGAGGACGAGGAGATGCAGGTCGCCCTCGACGCCGGCCAGGTCGAAACCATCGGGAAGGACCTCGACGGCGAGGACCGGGCGACCGGCGTCTACCTCGACGACGGCGACGGGGAGTACATCGGCGTCTCGCGGTTCACCGCTCCGGACGCGGCGCTGCTGTTCGAACATCTCGAGGCGTTCGTCGAGGAGGGAGCGGTTACCGACTGGTACGAGGCGGCGTTCGACCGGCTCTTCGACGACCGCGAGATCGGCTACGTCGAGATCCGCGAACCCTGGATGGAGATCGACACCGCCGAAGACCTCGAGCGCGCGCGGCTCCGGTGGCAGGCGCATCCCGAACAGTCGCTGTGATCCGACGCGGCCTTTACGGCCTCCTCTCGGCCTGTCTGTTCGTTCTCTCGCTCGTGAGCCCGCGGGACGACTCCCTGTGGCTGTTCGGCTCGAGCGGCGGCGACGCCTTCCGGGATAACGCGAAGTATCTCTACGTGCACACGGCCGACCGGCGGGAGCACGTCAGAGCGGTGTGGCTGTCGAGAAACGACGAGGTGGTCGCCGCCCTCGAGCGGCGAGGGTACGAGGCGTACCACGCCGACTCGATCCGGGGCCGGTGGCTCTCGCTCCGGGCGGGCTACGTCTTCGTGACCCACGGAATGCCCGACGTGAACCGCTGGTGTGCGGGCGGCGCGACGAAGGTGTTGCTCTGGCACGGGGTCGCGCTGAAGCGGATCGGCTGGGACGCCCCGAAACTCAGGGATCGCCGGGAGCGACTGAAGCGACTGCTGAAGGATCGCCTCTCCGACGATTACGACTGGATCACGGTCCCGAGCGAGGCGATGGTCGAGCCGTTCGCCGCCGCCTTCCGGATCGAGGCCGATAGGGTGCTCGCGGCGGGCTACCCGCGGAACGACGTTCCGGCGGGGGTCTGGCGAGGCGAGGACCCGACGCGAGATGAGGCGCTCGAGGAGCGCTACCGCCGGTACCACGAGGACGGACCGGCGATCCTCTACATGCCGACGATCCACCGCGAAACGGGGCAGGCGGTCGTCGATCACCTCGACCTCGAGGCGCTCGACGAGTGGCTGGCCGAGCGGGGCGCCCGACTCCTGTTCAAGCCCCACCCCGCGGAGTCGATCGACCTCGGCGGGGAGTTCTCCCGCATCGTCGAGGTTCCCGGGGATGTCGACGTCTATCCGCTGCTCGAGTACGCTGACGTGTTGCTCACCGACTACTCGTCGATCTACTTCGATTACCTCCACCTCGACCGGCCGGTGGCCTTCTACCCCTTCGATCTCGACGCCTACCTGGCCGAACGCGGCTTCTACCTCGACTACGAGGCGGTAACGCCGGGCCCCGTCGCGACCGAGTTCGACGAGGTCCTCGAGCGACTCGGCGAGGTCCTCGAGGCCGACGAGTACGCCGAGGCGCGCGAGCGAGTCCGGGAGACGTTCCTGAACACGGAGACGGACAGCCGGTGTCGGTCGGTCGGGGACCGGTTCGATCCGAGGGTCGGCTGTGCCAACCGCGAACGGGGGCGCGCTCGATTCGAGAACTGAACCAGAACGGACAGAGTGACGGCCCGCCAAGCACCGACAGTGCAGCCACGAGTCAGCAACCTCCGAGAGCGAGTCGTTATCGTCGATCAGCCCCGAACGAACGTATCGACACGATGAGCCAGCGACACGCAACCGGATGGAGGACGAGGCGCGCTGGCGCCGTATTCCTCCTCGTCTGTCTGCTGTTCGCCGCACCCGTCGGCGCCCACGCCTACCTCCACGACGCCTCCCCCGGAGAGGGCGAAACCGTCGACGAACTCCCCGAGGAGGTCGTCCTCGAGTTCACCGGCGACGGCGTCGAACTCGCGGACGTCGCTGTCACCGGACCAGACGGCGAGGACGTGAGCGGTGAGGCGACGATCGACCCCGAGAATCGCCAGGTCGTCACCGCGCCGCTCGAGGCGGATGCGGACGCCGAAGGGGTCTACGTCGTCGAGTGGGAGGTGCTTGCCGACGACGGCCACACGACGAGCGGAACGTACCTCTTCGTCGTCGGCGAGGGCGAACTCGACCGCGACCAGCTGCTGGCGGTCCACGACGAGAGCGACGACGAGGAGGTGGCGTGGCTCGAGGCGGCCGCGAAAGGGCTCGTCCTGCTGTCGGTCGTCGGCCTCGTCGGCGTCCCGGTGACGCTCTGGGTTGCGATCTATCCGGTGTTCGGTCCGACCGAACACGGCGAGGACGGCCTGGCAGCGGTCGACCGGCGGGCGCTCTCGCTGCTTTCGGCGTGCGGAGTCGCCCTGCTCGTCGGCGTCGCAACGCTCGGAGTCGTCCAGGCGACCGCCGTCGGTGGCTCGTCGGCGCGGGCCGCCCTGGAGACGTACCTCGGAACCGGGCTCGGTCGGGCATGGCTGATTCAGTTGTTCACCGCCGCGGCCACCGTCGGCGTGCTGATCGCGGCGACACGACGGCCCGTTCCGCGTTGGCACTGGCTGGCCGCGGCCGTCGGCGGCGGCCTCGCGGTCCAGCTCGCGATCGGCTGGACGAGCCACTCGGCGAACGCGGTCGCCCGACTCGAGGGAACGGCGGTCGACGTCGCACACATCGGGGGCGCGGCGCTCTGGCTCGGCGGGCTGGCCGCGCTCGCGCTCGCCGTTCCGCCGCTGCTCAGGCGGGCGCCCGCGACGCGGCGAGTCGCCCTGGCCGGCGACGTGATCCGGCGCTTCTCGATCGTCGCGCTGACGGCCGTCACGGTCGGACTCACGACCGGGTTGCTCCTCGCGGCGTGGCACGTCCCCGACCTCGAGGCGCTCGGGGCGACGCTGTACGGGACCGCTCTCTCGGCGAAAACGGCCCTCGTCGCCCTCGCGCTCGGTCTCGGCGGGTTCACCCGGTTCGTCCTCCTGCGCCGGTTGCGAACCGCTGGCGAGGCGAGCGACGGGGCCGCGACGGAAGGCCGGGTCAGCGGCGACGGCGGGCGGGCGAGCGGGGACGATCCGACCGTTCGCTCCGTCGTCCGCGCGATCCGCCTCGAGGTCGCCGTCCTCGTCCTCGTCGTCGTCCTCTCCGGCGTAATCACGTCGGTGCCGACGGCGGCGATGACGGGTGGAGGCGACGTCACCGAGCCGGCCGTTCTCGAGCGAGGTGACGGCGAGATCGAAATGACCGTCACCGTGGTTCCCTCCTTCGAGGCGTACGACCGCGCTCACGTCGAGGAAGGCGAGCCGGTCGTCGTCGACGTGGCTCTCGAGCGCGACGGCGAGCCCGTCACGGCCGACGGCGGCGAGGTGGACCTGTTCTTGCGAAACGAGCGCCACGGAACGGACTTCCAGGTGGGCCTCGAGGAGACCGACGACGGGACCTACTCGACGGTGCAGACGCTGCCCGAGCCGGAGTGGTGGGACGTGCGCGTCACCGCCTGGATCGACGGTGAGCACGCCAGCGAGTGGGTCGAGGTGTACGCGATTCCGGCGGACCACGCCCACGATCACGACCACCAGAGCGTCCCCGACGGCCCCTTCGCGGCCTGGCTCCAGCTCGGCGCCGTCGGCGTCGGTCTCCTCGGGACCCTCGCGGTGCTCTTCGAAACGATCCGCTTCGACCGGCGGATGCGAGAGGAGTGACCGCCGCGAGGGCGCACAGCACCAGCGTGACAGTCGCTCACTCGAATTCGAGGATCGCACCAGAACCGGAAAGAGGCGTCGATGCCGACTGCCGGTATGCACGCGCCGATCAATCGACGCCGGTTCGTCGCGGGAGCCGGCGGCGCACTCGCTGTCGGGATGGCCGGCTGTCTCGGAGACGACGGAGATGAACCCACAGGGGACGAATATGGCGGAAGCGACGAGGGCGACGATCGGGCCGACGACGGACCCGGCGACGAGCCGGCGGACGAGGGGAGCGAGGGGCTCGTCTACGCGTTCGCCCCCGATTCGATCGCGCTCCTCGATCCCGAACGAGGGGAAGTCGTCGAGGAACTCGAGGCGGATCTCGACGGCGCAGAGTGGGGTGATCCGCGGATCACCCACGACCTCGAGCGGATCTTCGTCGCCGAGGGAAGCCGCGCCCGGCTTGCGGTCATCGATACGGGCGCCCGCGAACTCGAGGGATGGGTCGACGTCGGCCCCGATCCGGTCCACGTCTACAACCCTGTCGAGGGCGAAATCTGGGCGCACTCCGACGCCGAGGGGGCGTTCTACGTCGTCGACACCGAGACGCTCGAGGTGCTCGACACCGTCGAGTCTGGCCTCGAGGACGGCGGCCACGGCAAACTGCTCTCCCACCCCGATCTCGGCGACCGAGCCTACGGGGCGAACGTGACCGCGCCGGCGGCGACGACGATCGATCTGGCCGACAGGGAGCAGACGGGGTACGTCGACCTCGGCGAGACGGGCGGCACCCACTACAAGGCGTACGCACCGGAGACGGGGCTGGCGTACTTCCAGCGGTCGGGCGTCGGCGAAACCGCCGTCGTCGACACCGAAAGTGACGAACTCGTCGACGAACTCCCGTTCGACGGCGGGATGTACCTCTCGCCCGACGGGGCGCTACTGGCGGTCCTCGACGGGGAGACGGTGCGGTTCATCGACGCGACGAGCGAGGACAGCGAGATCGTGGGCGAGATCGACGTCGACGGCGAGCCGGGCGCGCTGCGCTACCACGAGGGCGACGACGCGCTGTACGCCTTCGCGGCGAACACCGAGACGCCGGACGTCGCGGTGCTCGACGTCGACGAACGCGAGGAGGTCGACCGCCTCGAGGTCGGCGGGATAGACGGCCGGTACCGGACGGGTGTCGCCGGCGGCGACTACTTCGTCACGCCGTCGGACGCCGACGGCACGGTCGCGGTGATCGATATGGCGACGCGAGAGTTGGTCGACCGGGTGTCCGTCGCGCCGGGCGTCGACACGGTCCAGTACGTCGGCGAGTCGGGGACCGGTTACTCGAGTCGCTGAGCGGACTCCACGTCGGAGGGTGCCAGTTTTGCAGGGACGTCGAGCGCCAGCAGCGAGTAGTCGACCGTTTCGACCGCCTCTATCGAGCGGACCCGGCCGACGAACGACGAAATCGCCTCGAGATCACCTTCGAGGACGAACAGCTCCAGACAGTAGTCGTCGACGTGGCTGTGAACGTTCGTGGCAACGTCGGCTTCGTACTCGCGACGGAGGTGCGTGATCCGACGTTCGACGCTCCGAGTGCCGAAATCATAGAGGACGGCGACGGTTGCAGCGAGCGGCCGGCTCGCGAGTTGTTCGTTCTCGAACTCCGAGAGAAGCGTTCGTGCGCTCTCACGGACGACTTCGCTTCGGCCGGTGTACTCGTGTTCGTCGGCGAACGTATCGAGTCGCTCGAGGAGTTCGGCCGGCATCGAGACGCTAACCACAGGCATATAATAACATACTCGAATGAGGTAGTAGTTGTTGTTATTTATTTCCCTAGAAATAATAATAACTAGTATTAAGTTCACTTATCTTCATAACAACACGCACCGTATGAGCGACGACCCCATCCCAGTAACAGTACTGAGCGGAAGCCTCGGCGCGGGGAAGACGACCGTCCTCAACCACGTCCTGACGGCCGACCACGGCCTCGAGGTCGCCGTCGTCGTCAACGACATGGGCGAGGTGAACGTCGACGCCGAGCACGTCACCCAGCAGTCGGACCTCGGCGGCGAGGAGGAGATCATCGAACTCTCGAACGGCTGCATCTGCTGTCGGCTGCGCGGCGACATGCTCGACGAGGTCGGCCGCCTCGCCGAGCGACGGGACTTCGACTACCTGCTCGTCGAGTCCTCGGGGATTTCAGAGCCGGTGCCGGTCGCCCAGACGTTCGCGCTTGGTTTCGAGGACGCGAGCTTCGATCCCACGGGTACGTACGAACTCGACACGATGGTCACCGTCGTCGACGCCTACAGCTTCTGGAACGCGTTCGACAGCGGCGGCGACCTCACGAACGGCGAGCTCTCGGCCCAGCCCGGGCGGGTCCCCGAATCGGTCCTGCTCGACCAGATCGAGTTCTGTGACGTCCTGCTCGTAAACAAGTGCGACCTCGTCCCAGACGACGCCCTCGAGGAGATCGAGGCCGTCCTCGGGCGTCTGCAGCCGCGCGCGAAACGCATCCGGACCGAACACGGGGACGTCGACCCCGACGAGATTCTGGGAACGGGTCGCTTCGACTTCGCCGCAGCCCAGAACTCGGCGGGGTGGAAACACGAACTCCAGCACGACCACCACCACGACCCCCAGGAGGAACACGGCGTCACCTCCTTCGTCTACGAGCGAAAGCGGCCGTTCCACCCCGAGCGTATCGCCCGATTCCTGCCGGAACTGCCCGACGAGATCGTCCGCGCGAAGGGCTTCTTCTGGAGCGCCGGCCGCGAGGACGTCGCAATGGGTATCGACAAGGCGGGAAGCTCGATCCGAGCCGGAGCCACCGGTCAGTGGCTCGCGACGGTCTCCGAGGCCGAGCACCAGCAGTTCTTCGCCGCCCGCCCCGAACTCGAGGAGGACTGGGACGAGGAGTGGGGCGACCGGATGACCCGGCTCGTCTTCATCGGCCGTGAGTTCGACGAACCCGGCTTCGTCGACGACTTGGACGACTGCCTGCTCACCGACGAGGAGTGGGAGCGCGGGGAGTGGTCCGACTACTCCGACCCGTTCGAACCGAAAGAGCAACGAGAGCTCGCGCTCGCAGACGACTAACGAATGTCCGTCCCGGTTACGATCCTCTGTGGCGGCCTCGGCGCCGGAAAGACGACCCTGCTCTCGCGGCTCCTCGAGAGCGACGACCGCGAGATCGCCCTCGTCGTCAACGACGTCGGGGACGTGAACGTCGACGCCGACCTCGTCGAAGCGCGCACCGACCTCGAGACGGGCGCGGAGGTGACCGCCCTCGAGAACGGCTGTATCTGCTGTAGTCTGGGGACCGAACTCTCGCGCTCGGTGATCGAACTCTGGAAGCGCTACGAGTTCGACGCGCTCGTGGTCGAGGCCTCCGGCGTCGGCGAACCCGAGCCGATCGCCCACCAGTTCGTTCGGGGCCCCGCCGGCGGCCCCTACGATCTCGATCAACTCGTGACGGTCGTCGACGCCCGCGCGTTCCACGACGCGTTCGCCGACGGTGACGAGGTTCCGGAGCGACACGGCCCAGACGAGAGCGGGGCGCGCCCGATCGCGGATCTGCTGCTCGAGCAGGTCGAGTTCTGCGACCTGCTCGTGGTCAACAAGTGCGACCTCGTGAGCGACGACGAGCGCGACCGGGTGGTGACACTGCTCGAAACGCTCCAGCCCCGCGCGGAGGTTCTGACGACCGAGTACGGAGCGATCGCCCCCGAGGAACTGCTCGACACCGGCCGGTTCGACCTCACCGCGGCTCGAGAGTCGGCCGGCTGGAAGCGGGTGATCGAAGCCGACGCGGATGCCGCCGCCGGCCCCGAAGACGACGAAATCGACTCCGAGCACCCGAAAGACGGCGACAGAGAGCGCGGGCACGGCCACGATGGCGACCATCACGACGACAGCCACCACCACGATCACGACCACACGCATCCGCCCGAGCGCTACGGCATCGAGGTCGACACCTACCAGCGGACCCGCCCGCTCCACCCCGAGCGGTTCGCCGCCCTTCTCCGGGAGCTACCCAACGGTCTCGTCCGCGCGAAGGGGCTGTGCTGGCTCGCCGGCCGCGAACGCGCGGCGATCACGATGAGCTACGCCGGAACGGAGACGAGCCTCGAGGTCACCGGGCGCTGGATCGCGAGCTTTTCGGAACAACAGCAGGAGACCTACCGGGAGAGCCAGCCGGACCTCGTCTGGGACGAGGAGTGGGGCGACCGCGAGTGTCGGCTGGCGCTGATCGGCCGAAACGTCTCGATGGACGCTCTCCACGATCGGCTGGACGACTGCCTGCTCACTGACGCCGAACTCGAGGCGGACTGGTCGCGCTACGACAACCCCGCACCGACCTCGATGGGCGAGATGGTGACGATCCCTCAGGACGACCAGCGAACCGGTTGAGAAGCGCGGGAGTCCCTCGGTCGGCCCCTGTCGCCGCACTGTGGGCATGGGCAGCGATTATGCTCCCGCGCCCACCATATCACGACAGATGACGACAGACGATGCGACCGACCGACGAAGCACCGACCACCACGGACACGATATCATCGACCCGCTGTACGTCGCGATCGTGACCGTCTCGAGTTCGAAGGCGGCCGAAGCCGACCCCGACGACCCCGGCGGGGACACCGTCGCCGACTGTTTCGAGGCGGAGGGCCACGAGATCCGCGAGCGGGTGCTCGTCCGCGACGACTACGCGACGATCCGGACCGCCGTGCGGAGTCTCGTCGCCCGCCGCGAGATCGACGTGGTGATCACGACCGGGGGAACGGGCGTCACCGCCGACGACGTCTCCCCAGAAGCGGCGGCGGGGCTGTTCGAGCGCGACCTGCCGGGCTTCGGCGAACTGTTCCGCTCGCTCTCCTGGGACGAGGTCGGCACGCGGGCGATGGCCTCGCGGGCGACTGCCGGCATCGCGAGCGATACGCCGGTGTTCTGTCTCCCGGGAAGCAAGAACGCCTGCCGGACCGCCTGCGAGAAGCTCATCGTCCCCGAAGCCCCCCACCTGGCCGGTCTGGCGACGCGCCACCGGGTCGACGGCACCGACCAGACGCTGGCAGAGTACCAGGACGAAACCTGACGGCGATAGCGGGTTCGAAACCACGCCCTAGTAAATCGGTGGTTCTCGATGGTAAGCATTCGCAGGTTTCGCGGTGTATTACACAACAGGACGCGGGGTGCTAACAGCCTTTATGCGGCTCGACGCCGTCGGTTCGGATGCTATGTGCCACTGCTTCGACGACGTCGACGAGCTGAGTGCCAGCGAGCGCGAAGAGATTCTCGAGTCCCACACTCATGAGGAACTCGAGGCCGAACTGAGCGACGACGAACTCGCGACGCTCACCGCGTAACCGCCGCGGGTCGGACGGTTTTTTCTCGAACCCGGAGAGTAAGCGTTAACTATCGCGCACGGGTCGTGGAGTTTGAGGGCCCTTAGCTCAGTCTGGTTAGAGCGCTCGGCTCATAACCGAGTGGTCGTTGGTTCAAATCCGGCAGGGCCCACTCGAACGCCGTGAGCGATGCGAACGGCGTGAAGTGATGAGCTGTCGATTTGAACCAGGGAGGAGCGTTGCTCCGACCGGGGTTCGAATCCGTCAGGCCCATGAATTCTGCGACGAGTGGACGCGAGGAGCAAATTCACGACGCACTGACGGTTCGAATTAGGCGACGGCGAGTCAAGCGAGCCGTCGACGTGGTTCAAATCCGGCAGGGCCCAGGAAAGCTGCGACCAGCAGACGAGCAGCACGGGGTGGACTGCCGGCGTATTCGAAGGAGACGCGGCGAGCGAAGCGAACCGCCGGTGCGGTTCAAGGCCCAGAGCCGGGAACGGGCCGGCCCATCGGAGCCAACGGTACAGAGGCGTGTTCACGTGGGGAAGAACCGACGACGGGCGCTGTGAACGACTGGTTCAGCGTGGTCGGATCGACAGCGTCGGAGGGTACTGGATCGAAGGCGTGGATCGAGGTCCGCGCATTGGCGGTATTATACGAGCAGCTGAACGTCGGATTCGGCCATGTGCTGAATGGCGGTGGCTGCGCCGACGCCGGTAGTGACTCCGTCGTAGAAGTCCTCCTCGTCGTACTCCATCAGTTCGACGGTCATCTGACACGCCTGCAGGTCGACGCCGCTCTCGAGCGAGAGGTCGATCAGCTCCTCGATGGTGGCGGTGCCGTTCTCGTCGATTTTCTTCCGCATCATCCTCGTCGTCATCCGATCCATTCCGGGGAGGGCGGCGAGAGCGTTTGGCATCGGCATGTTCGGGTTGCCGACCGCACTCAACGTGAGGTTCTTCGATTTCTCCTCGTGGAGGATGTCGAGCCCCCAGAAGGTGTGGAAGACGATAACCTCCCAGCCGAAGGCGGCGGCCGTGCTCGCCAAGATCAGCGGCGGGTACGCCATATCCAAACTCCCCTGGGTCGCGACGATCGTCATCTTCTTCTGACCGTCGTCGGTTTCGGCCTCGAGCGTGGCGATTTTCTCCTCTAACTCTTCGATACGTGCCTCGAGTTCGGCGTCGCTCGTCGGCTCGCCGTCGTCAGTATCGGCCGCCGAGGGTGTGTCAGTGCTCATCGTACCTTATGCCGTTTTCTGCACGTAGTGGGTGTAGACGTCGTCGCCTTCCACCTGCTCGAGGAGGTCGACCCCGTCGGTTCCGGCGGCCCAGCCCTGGATGTCGCTCATGCTGCCCGAATCCGTGGCGACGACCTCGAGGACGTCGCCGGCCGCGAGGTCGTCGATCGCCTGTTTGGTCTTCACGATGGGCATCGGGCAGGACTGTCCTTTCACGTCGAGCGTCTCTGTGGTGTCGTGTTCCGAACTCATAATCTCGTGCTCTGTATTGGAGCTACCACACAATATCGGTTGCACCCATAAAAGGATGTTGGTTATTGCACGATATTCGAACAACTACTTCGCCCCGGATGCGGACAACCTCGAGCTATACCATCGTTTACCCCCGTCAAAGTGGTGTCAGCACCTATTAACCTGGCTACTGTATTGTGTGTTTGGGGACATACTATGCAAATTCTTAAGTGCTCGCGGCCGGTACTGGTTCGTGTACGACATGGACGACATGGACTTCCCAACGCCGGACGTCGAGATCGGATCGGTGACGCCGGCTGAACTGAAAGGACGCATCGACGCGGGTGAAAACGTCGTGCTGCTCGACGCCCGAATGGAGGCGGACTACGAGGAGTGGCGGATCGACGGCGAGAACGTCGAGTCGATCAACGTTCCGTACTTCGAGTTCCTCGACGAGGAGATCGACGACGACGTCCTTGCACGGATTCCGGACGACCGCGAGATCGTCGTCCTCTGTGCGAAGGGCGGCTCGAGCGAGTACGTCGCCGGCGCGCTGAAAGAGCGCGGCTACGACGCGGTCCACCTCGAGGAGGGAATGAACGGCTGGGCGCGCATCTACGAGGCCGTCGAGGTCGAGCGCTACGGCGGTGCCGGGACGCTCCTGCAGTACCAGCGCCCCTCCTCGGGCTGTCTGGGCTACCTCGTCTACGACGGCAACGAGGCCGCCGTGATCGATCCTCTGCGCGCGTTCACGGATCGCTACCTCGAGGACGCCGCGGAACTCGGCGTCGAGTTGACGTACGCGATCGACACACACGTCCACGCCGACCACGTCTCGGGCGTTCGCAACCTCGTCGAGGAAGGCGTCGAGGGCGTCATCCCGGAAGCAGCGGTCGACCGCGGGGTTACCTACGCCGACGAGATGGGTCTGGCCGCCGACGGCGACGAGTTTCAGGTCGGCGACGCCACGATCGAAGCCGTCTACACGCCCGGCCACACCTCCGGGATGACCTCCTACCTGATCGACGGCGAACTGCTCGCCACCGGCGACGGGCTGTTCGTCGAGAGCGTCGCCCGGCCCGACCTGGAGGAGGGCGACGAGGGTGCAGCGGACGCCGCCAGCCAGCTCTACGAGTCGCTCCAGGAGCGCGTGCTGACGCTGCCCGACGACACTCTGATCGGTGGGGCACACTTCAGCGACGCGGCCGCGCCGGCCGCGGACGGCACCTACACCGAATCGATCGGCCAGCTCGTCGAAGAGATGGCCGCGCTGACGATGGCCGAAGACGAGTTCGTCGAACTGATCCTCTCCGACATGCCGCCTCGGCCGGCCAACTACGCGGAGATCATCGCGACGAACCTCGACCAGCAGGAAACCGCCGACGAGGAGGCGTTCGAACTCGAACTCGGCCCGAACAACTGCGCCGCCAGCCAGGACTCGCTGGCCGGTGACTGAGCCCACCCACCAGTCGAATGGTCACTGAACTCATCACCCCGGCGCTGATCGAGACGCTCTTCCCCGAAGGGATCAGCCGCTACGCCGTCGGGGGGCTGCTCGTCGGCCTCGGCGCGGTCGTCATCTACCTGGGCACCGGCATCCCGGCGGGCGCGAGCACGTTCCTCGAGTCGACGCTGTCGTACGTCTCCGACCAGTCCCGGTTCCAGCGCTACCGCAGTTCGCGGGACTGGCGAGTCGTCTTCACGCTCGGGATCGTCGCCGGCGCGTTCGTCTACGCCCTGACGTTCCAGTCCGGGCTCGTCTCGAGCGGTCTCTACCAGGCCGGTTCGACCGGTAAGCTCCGGGAGGTCGGCGGCGTCACGATCTGGCTCACCGACGTCCAGCCCTGGCGGCTGTTCCTGGGCGGCATCCTCGTCGGGATCGGCACCCGGATCGGCAAGGGCTGTACCTCCGGCCACGGCGTCTGTGGCGTCGGCTCAGCCTCGAAGACCTCGATCGTCGGTGTGCTCACGTTCCTGGCGGTTGCGATCGGCACGGCCCAGGTCGTCATGGCCCTGGGGGTGACACCGTAATATGAGCCGGAATCGACACCCCCTGTTCATGCCGCTGATCTTCGTCGGCGGGTTGCTCTTCGGCTTCGGTCTCGGGTTCAGCCACATGGCCCGCCCCGAGGTCGTCCTGAACTTCCTGCAATTCGAGGACTTCGGGCTGCTATTCGTCATGGGCGGCGCGGCGGTCGTCTCCGGCCTGGCGTTCGCGCTGGTGCCGAGACTCTTCTACCGCGCGCCGCTGACCGGCGACGTCTACGGCCGGCGGCTGAAATCCTTCGACCGCAACGTCTTGATCGGCGGGGCGGTCTTCGGCGTCGGCTGGGGGCTGTCGGGAATCTGTCCCGGCGCGGCCTACGCCAGCCTCGGGGTCGGCAACGTCACCATCCTCTGGGCGCTCGCCGGCATGTTCGTCGGCGCCTACGCCCAGGGCGTCTGGCGCAGCCAGCGCGCAGGCGCCGAAACCACGCCCACGGGTGCTGACTGACGTCGTTTTTCGCTCTTACATCCTGGGATTGAGAAAACTATCTGATAAAGTGAAATTGGTGTGACCGAGCCGACCGGGAACGAAGTCGACGGGCCCTAGCTACTCAAATCAGCGTACAGTCCGTACACGTCAAATTCGTACGGTGTATCCCCGATCGCAGACTGTATCCGATCCAGTGCTATTTGTCGGGAGGTCGGGTCACTGTTCTGATCAAGCTCGTCAAATATGCTTCGCAATAGCGACCGAAAGCCCTGCAGCGCATCTTCGTATGATACATCGAGTTCTCGACCTCGGGAGTAGATCTTTAGCCGCTCGGTCTCGGGAATATATTTAACGGTTATATTCGTCCCAAAGCTATGGTTTGTGAGGACTTCATTCAGGATGTGTCCATAAACGATGAGGATATCTCGAAGAGATATGTAGGCATCAAACGTCACACCCACGTTTGACATTCGTACAGTCAGATCGTCAGGAACACTTTCCCCTTCCCAACCGGCTGTTGACTCGATCAAATCAAACATAGTTATTGCGGATCGGGCCTCGGTTCTCCCTCGTTAACGTCAGGTATAATCCGTGTTGCCGGTCCCCTTCTGATCGTTGATATGATATTCGATACGCCCCTGGAAGCAACCAGCAGGTCGGTCCGGCATATGGCCGGTTCCCGCGTCGCTCGAGGAAGCTACAAACGTCTTCACCTCTCTGTCGACGGTGAAACAACGCAGTATATCACATACAGTCCAGCTATCATCGAAATCACAACGGAAATCGTCTCATCAACTGTCCCTGCTGCGAACCAATTGTGATATATTACTGACGCACTTAGAACAGTCATACCGTTCAATAGTCACACCTCCATTGACAATTCCATTACCGTGGCTGTTGCGTACCAGAATTAAAATATTAGGGCTTACTGTTTGCAAGATCCCCCTAGTGTCAAGTTCAGCGACACACTGATATTCTCGGTTTATCCGTAATGCTGCTGTTTGCTGCTGAAAATAGGAACAGTGAGTTCGCGGTATCGACGGAGAAGATACTCCGATGGGGGTGAAAAAGCTTCAATTCCCGTCGCGTCCTCCGTACGATTGTTATGGAACGATACGTCGATGGATACGTCCTTCCGATCCCGAACGAGCAGATCGATGCGTATCGCGAAATGGCCGACGAGGCTGGGAAGCTTTGGATAGAGCATGGCGCGCTCGAGTACTTCGAAGGGGTCGGAGACGATATGGAACCCGACATGGACGGCATGCCGATGGTGACCTTCCCACAGCTCGCAGAAACAGGAGACGACGAGACGGTCGTGTTCTCGTTTATCGTCTTCGAATCGCGGGACCACCGCGACGAGGTGAACACGAGGGTGGCGGAAGACCCCGCGATGGATTCGGACAACTTCGATGAGGAGATGCCATTCGATATGGAGCGCATGTCGTACGGCGGCTTCCGTTCCATCGTCAGTTACGATAATTGATACAATGATGGCGGAAGCCTACGACTTCAGTCGTGGGTCCGGGCGATAGGCAGAACTCTACAGCAACGCTACTGGTTAATTGTGCTGATCGATCAGCCCCTCGAGCGTCGCCCGATCCTGGGCGCCGAGCAGCCGTTCGACTGGCTCGCCGTCGGCGTACAGAACGAGCGTCGGAATGCTACGAGCACCCAGTTGCTGGGCGAGACGCTGGTGGGCGTCGACGTCGACTTTTGCGACCGCAGCGTCGGTGTCGGCGGCCAGCGCCTCGAGCGTCGGCTCGAGCATCTGACAGGGGCCACACCAGTCGGCGTAGCAGTCGACGAGGACGACGTCGTACTCGCCGACGACCTCCTCGAGGTGGGTCTGTCCCTCGATGGTGATCGGCTCGGGCGGACTCTCCGTCCGGGAGTCGTCGTCCGAATCGCCTTCGCCCTCGAGGCGCTGCTGGAGTTCCCGTTTTTTCGCCTCGAGGATCCGCGCTCGCTCGTCGTCCGGTGACTCGGTCATGCGTGCCCGTACACGGTGGGCCGCTATAACGGTTATCCAAATGAGTTACAATATAGACGGGGTCGCGATCCGTCTGTGAAGCGGTTGAATGCGACATCTGCACTGTTGGTGGGTACAATCCATCGGGCTCTCGACACTGGTGTTTATATTATTGGGTCCACGTCACATTACTATGGCGACGACGGAGACGGCGGTCGATCGGATCGGCATCGTTCTCGAGACGGCGGACCCCCGAACGGGCATGGAACGCCCTGCGCCTCGGGATTACGGCCCTCGAGGACGGCCACGAGGTGTCGGTGTTCCTCCTCGGGGAGGGCGTCGAGGCCGAGGAGATCGTCGATGAACAGTTCGACGTTCGTGACCGGATGACGGCGTTTATGGACGCCGATGGCGATCTGCAGGCGTGTGAAACGTGCCGAGAGCTTCGCAACAGCGAGGAAAGCGAGTACTGCCCGATGTCGACGATGGCCGATCTCCTCGAGATCGTGACGTCGGCGGACCGCGTCCTGACGATCGGCTGATCCTCAGTCGTTGCGCCGCAGTCGCTCCTGGCGTCGTTCGAACTCCTCATCAGAGAGGTCGCCGCGGGCGTACGCGAGGCGGAGTTCCTCGAGTGCCGGATCGCGGTCGCTCCTTTCAGACGGCGTTGTGACCCGGTAGAGGAGGTAGGCGCCGCCGAGGGCGACCAGAACCAGCGGGAGCCAGATCACCAGCCACGACAGCGTCGGGCCGATGCCGTTCGCGGCCCCGTCGTCCCACATGTGGCCGCCGCCCCACATTCCCACGGTCGGCCAGACGAGGAGCATCAGCAAAAGCGGGAGGAGAACGACGAGTGCGACGACGAGCAGAAGCGTTCGCAGGAGGTCGTTGTCGGGTGCCATACTCGAGTGTTCGTCGAACGACATCATAAAAACAAGTCTCGATCGGGGGATTCATCGCGGCATTGCTTCGAGCACGTGGTGTCGCGCTCAGGACGGCGGCACGAGCATCACGTTCCCGTTCGCTCGCGCGACCAGGTCCTCCGAGACGCTGCCCAGCAGCAGCCTGCGAAGGCGGCTGTGACCGCGCGAGCCGACGAGGATCGTCGTCGGGTCGTACGTCTCTTCTGCGGCGAGGATCTCGTCGGCCGGATCGCCCTGACGTATTTCGGTTCGGGTTTCGATCCCCCACTCCTCGAGTCGAGCGGCCAGCGCAGTCAGCCGCGATTCGGGATCGTCCCCCTCGGCTACCCCCGGGTCCTTCGGCGTCTCGACGTGGACGAGCGTCGCCTCTTGGGTCGCACGATGCAGGTACGAGAACGCCTCGAACGCCCGCTCGGCGTTCTCGGAGAAGTCCGTCGCGTACAGCATCCGCTGGAAGAGGTGCTGTCTGACGACGGACGGGTCGTCGGCCCCGCGCTCGATCCGGTTGACGAGCAGCGGCGTCTCGGTCGTCCGCGCGAGGTTGCGCGCCGTCGAGCCGATGACGCGGTTCTCGAGCGGACTCTTCCCGCGCGAGCCGACGAGGGTGAGGCTCGCACCGATCGTCTCGGCGATCCCCCGGATCCGTCGATGAGGGGTCCCGCGGACGACGTGCACCTCGACGTCGAAGCCGGCGTCCTCGATGACGCGCTGGTACCTCTTGATCGCCTTCTTCCGGCGCTTCTCGAAGTCGATGCCCGGCATTCCGGCGTGGACGTTCGACGGGATGACCGTCACGAGGTGGATCTCCTCGATGCCGATTCGTCCGAGACACTCGAGACAGGTTTCGTTCTCGATTGTCGCCTCGCTGGCGGCCGAGAGATCAGTAGCGAGTACCGCTTTCATACCCGTCGTAGGAACCGACGGCATAATATTGTTTTGGAGACCCAATATTAGATCCGATTCAGACGGTCGGCGGGGAACCACGGCCGGTGATAGCGTGTCGGGTCGTCGGATGCCTTCGAACGCACCCGTCGGCCGACCTCGGTCGTTCACGAACCGTGGTTCGCTCCTCTACCACCCCAACGTCAGAAATGGCGTCCATCACCCCGGATCCATAACGCGGATGATACGACGTGGAAGCGCGAATCGGGCGACCGCTGGAGCGGCTGTATCCGGATAACGTATGCAGATATTCTCGTTGGTTAGTCGTGGCATATCCTGCAGTAATATTGTGCGCCAGTCCCAAAAGCGTTATACGCCCACTCCGGGTAGAGAGCAATGAGTAGAAATCCATGATCCGCACACTACCGAACGCGAACGGAGGTCGGGGCGCATGATCAACTCCACAGCGCTCTCGGCCCCGGTACAGGCAACGCTCCTCGTGGGAATCGTCCTGGTGCAGGCGATCGTCCTCTACGCCGGCTACGGTGCCCTCGAACGAGTCGCAACGCCACTGATCGACACGATCACGAACGCGTAATCGATGGAGATACTGGGACTCGGACTGTGGCTGTTGGTGCTGTTCGTCAGCTTCGGCTTCATGGTCGGGGTACTGTTCGGCTTCTTCGGGATGGGTGGCTCGTTCCTGATCACGCCGACGCTGTTGATCCTCGGCTACCCTGCGCCGGTCGCGATCGGCAGCGGGCTGGCGTTTTACTTCGGTACCTCCGTGATCGCCGTGTTGAAACACTACGACGTCGGCCAGGTCGACTACAGGCTCGGCGCCATCCTGTTCGTCGTCCTCTCGATCGGGATCGAACTCGGCAGCCGACTCGTGTTCGGCCTCGAGGCGCTGGGAATCGCCGACCTCGTCACGGGCATCGCCTACGTCGTCCTGCTGGCGGGGATCGGTGCGCTGTTCCTGCGCCGTGCGTACAACCTCGAGGACGAGGACGACGAGGGGGACGACGTCGACGACGACGAGATACCGGCGGTCGGCAAGAAGATCCAGTCGTACAACGTGCCGCCGATGATCGACCTCACCTCCGGCGGCCGGGCGTCGCTGTGGACGATCAGCGGCGCCGGCGGCAGCGTCGGCCTCATCTCGGGGCTGATCGGCGTCGGCGGCGGCTTCATCCGCATGCCTGCGATCTACTACCTGATCGGGACGCCGCTGACCGCCGCCGTCGGGACCAGCCTGTTCGCCGGGCTGTTCTCGGGTGCGTTCGGCACCTTCACGTACGGGATGTCGGGGAGCGTCGACCTGACGGCCGTCTCCTTGCTGCTGGTCGGCAGCGCGCTCGGTGCGCGGATCGGCTCGGCGGCGACCACGATGGTCGAGGAGGACGACGTGGTCGTCTACTTCGGCATCATGATGGTACTCGCCAGCGCCGGGATCGCTATCAGCGAACTCGCGAACTGGCTCGGAACCGGCGCGCTCGACCTGGTGAGCGTCTTCTTGCTCGTCGGCTCGTCCTTTGTTGTCGCGTCGATGATCCTCTACAAGGTCGGTCAGTCGGTCGGCGCCGGCGAGTCGAACGCACACGCGACCTCCGAGGGTAACGACTGATGGTGAGGGCGAACCACCCGTCTCGGCGACAGGGGGAGAGATTGATTCGCGTTGGACGCGTAGCCATCTCCGTGCCAGCCGACCGACCGACTACCGCCGACGGCGACCCGCTCACCGCAGACGCGATCGTTTCCGCGATCCGAGCGGCGCCACAGCCCGTCGTGAACACGCGGTATCTCGCCGGCGAGTTCGGAACGGAGCCCGAAGAGCTGGTCGCCTACCTGTCGACGCTCGTCGAGGAGGGCGTCCTCGAGAGCCTCGAGATCCGGGGACGGACGCGGCTCTGGTGGCTCTCGCTCGAGAGCGAACTGGACTCGGACCGCCGATGACCTTACTTCTGCGTGAACACCCGGATGAGCAGGCCCAGAATGATCACGATCACGCCGAGAATCGTCGCGATCGGCGGGATCGGAACGAAGAGCAAGCCAACACCAGCGAGGATGACGATCGTCGACGGTCGAACCATACGTTACGGTCATCGGACAGCGGGGAACGGCTGCTGCAAGCAGGCTCCGAGAGCTTAAGTGGCGGGGGAAACGCCGGTCTCGAACTACCGATGTCGGACGTACAGCACCCAGATCCCGACCACCAGCAACAGCAGCCCCCACCACAGCGAATCCCAGGGGAGAACCTTGAGGATCAGGGTCACGATACCGGAAGAGACGAGCGACCAGCCGAGCGTCGTCTGATATGCCATACGTCACCCACAGTGTCAACGGGTGTATACGTGTGGGTTCGATGACCGACTCCGCGGTGGAGTACGAGGTTCTCGAGAGAGTCGTTTAGGATGGTCCAGGCCATCGGAGAATAGCACCGTTTACAACGGGCTCGCGAGAACGGGGCGTATGAGCGAGACTCGAGTCGCCCATCCGACCGTTCCACAGGTGGCGTTGATCGGCCTCTTCGTCACCGCGCTGGTGACCGCCCAGCTGACAGCCTCGAAGGTGCTCGCGTTCTCCCTGCCGGTCGAGTTACCGGTGACGGGTGCGCAGCTCGTGCTGCCGGGAGCGGCGCTCGCCTACGCGCTGACGTTCCTCGCGAGCGACTGTTACGCGGAGCTCTACGGCCGTAAGGCTGCTCAGATCGTGGTCAACGTCGCCTTCGCGCTGAACTTCGTCGTTCTGCTCCTCGTCTGGTCGACGATCGCCGCACCGGCCGCCGAGACGAGCATCGACCCCGGGATGTTCGCGGACGTCCTCGGCGCCTCGACGAACATCGTCGCCGGCAGCCTGCTGGCCTACGTCGTCAGCCAGAACTGGGACGTCGTCGTCTTCCACCGGATTCGGGAGTACACTGACGGCGACCACCTCTGGCTGCGAAACGTCGCCTCGACCGCCAGCAGCCAGGCGATCGACACCGTGATCTTCGTCGGCGTCGCCTTCGCGCTCGCACCCACCGTCTTCGGCGTCGGCGTCGCGCTCCCGCTCGAGGCCGTCCTCGCGCTGATGGTCGGCCAGTACCTCCTCAAACTCGCCATCGCCGTCCTCGACACGCCCGTAGTGTACGCCGTCGTCACGCTGGTGCGCTCGCGCTGGGCGACCGGGAGCGATGACCCCTCGACGGTCTGAGCGAGCACAGAAACGAAGACCGTCCTGGACGAGTGTGCGGTACGATCCCCGACCGCGCTCGGTGCCGGCTCGAGTCGATCCCTCCTTCCTCGTCGGAAACGCACAGCTTCGCCACGCACCGGACGTCTACGGGGAACTCCGCACCCCCCTCGAATGACGGTTCCGGCACGATCGGCTGAAACGGACGGTGTTTAGTGGATCGACCGAGAGCCACGGATATGGACGAGAGAGTGTCCGAGCACGCCGAAGTGCTCGTTGACTGGAGCGCGCGGGTCGAAGCGGGAGACGACGTCGTACTGAGCGTCGGCCCCGACGCTCACGAACTGGCGGTCGCCGTCGCCGAGAAACTGGGCGAGCGCGGCGCGAACCTGCTCGCGACCTACAGCTCGGGCGAACTCGAGCGAGCCTACCTGCGGGCCCACGACGGCGAGTTCGACGAGGATCCCGCCCACGAACTCGCGCTCGCGGAGAACGCCGACGTCTACCTCTCGGTCGGGGGCGGGCGCAACACGAGCGCGACGGCCGACGTGCCGAGCGAGATCCGACAGCAGCGGCGAAAGGCCCGGAAAAAGACGCGCGAAGCGCGGTACGACACTCGCTGGGTGTCGACGGTTCACCCGACCCGATCGCTCGCCCAGCAGGCGGGCATGGCGTTCGAGGAGTACCAGGAGTTCGCCTACGACGCGATTCTCCGCGACTGGGAGGAACTCGCCGAGGAGATGGCCCAGATGAAGGCGCTGCTGGACGAGGGTGAGGAAGTACGCCTCGTCACGGAGGGAACCGACCTCACGATGCGGATCGACGGTCGGACAGCGGTCAACAGCGCCGCCTCCGTCGCCTACGACTCCCACAACCTCCCCAGCGGCGAGGTGTTCACCGCCCCCTACGGCACCGAGGGCGAGGTCACCTTCGACGTGCCGATGACGATCAACGGCGAGGCGGTCCGGGACGTCCACCTCGAGTTCGAGGGCGGCGAGGTCGTCTCCCACGACGCCGCCCAGGGAGCCGACGTGATCGGCGAGATCCTCGACACCGACGAGGGCGCCCGCCGCCTCGGCGAACTCGGCATCGGGATGAACCGCGGCATCGACCGCTACACCGACAACATCCTCTTCGACGAGAAGATGGGCGACACGATCCACCTCGCCGTGGGGCGAGCCTACGACGCCTGTCTGCCGGAGGGTGAGTCCGGTAACGATTCCGCCGTTCACACCGACATGATCACCGACGTCAGCGAGGAGTCGCGACTCGAGATCGACGGTGAAGTCGTGCAGCGGAACGGGCGGTTCCGGTGGGAGGACGACGAGAGCTGAGCGTGCGAAGAGCTCGTCTCGAAACGGTGAGCGAGGCGAGCCGTGGAGACGGTTCCGAGGTCTGATCGACCACTTTTTGGTCCAGCTTTTGCGAGCGAACGCCGCACCGCGGCGCGAGCGAGACAAAAGGTGGGTGCAGGTCGTCCAGCGGAACGGGCGGTTCCGGTGGGAGGACGACGAGAGCTGAGCGTGCGAAGAGCTCGTCTCGAAACGGTGAGCGAAGTGGGTCGCGGAAACGGGTTCGAGTGCTGAACAGTCGTTTGACGTTAACAGTCTGTTAAACGCGACTGTGCGCCCGCCCCGGCCCTAAGTAAACTCATAATAATGTACCATCGAGCTATTGTATCGAGTACCGCCTGACCGGCGGCGGCCAATAGCCGGTTGGGACGATTCGGTGTCCCGGTCCCCGATTTCGTAGTTGTCTGCCCGCCCCGTCGGAGGCGGTACCGTATCCGGCATCAGTCCCGTGGCTGTCGGGCGAGTCACTCCGACTCGCCTCGCAGTGTCTGTCCCACTATTCGATCAGCGGCGCTTATTCCCCTCGAGTCCGAATCCGGAGCCATGCGCGACCTGCTCCGAGCCGGGGCGGCGATCTACAACGACGGCTACCACCACGCCGCCCACGACGCCTGGGAGCCGACGTGGCTCGAACTCGAGAGCGGCACCGACGACGAGCGGTTGCTTCACGGCCTCATTCAGTTCACAGCCGCCGTCTACCACGCCCGAAACCGCAACTGGGAGGGTGCCGCCGGGCTCGCGACGAGCGGCCACGAGTATCTCGCGGCGCTGCCGGCGACCTACCGGACGGTCGACCTCGAGCCCGTACGCGAGTATCTCGTGAGGCTGGCCGACGACCCCGAGGTGATCGAGCGCCGCCGCCCGATTCGGCTCTCGCTCGAGGGGGAGACGCCGACGCTCGCCGATCTCGGCGTCAAAGATACGGGAGTCGCGGCCGTCGTCCTCGCAGCGGAACTGGGATACGACGAGGAGGTCGTCGAGCAGGCGCAAGCGTACGCAGAACGAGATCTCGAGGCCGGGGACGACGGAAGCCGGTTCATCACGTTACTGTTCGATTTCGTCCGCGAGCCGGCTCACCGGGGAATCGTCTTTCAGCGACTCGAGGGCCACGTCGAGCGCAGACGGGCGAAGGAGCGGGACGTCGAAGGGCTGTTCTGATCAGTCGTGGTCGGCGGAGTTGTCCCGTGGCTCGTAGCCGAGTACCTTCCGCGCCCGGTCGATGGAGTAGTACTTCCGGTCGTTGTCCGAGATGCCGTAAACGATCTCGTAGTCGTACTCCGCTCGAATGCAGCGATCGAACAGGTGAGCGCAGTCGCGATAGGAGAGCCACATCGCCTGGCCGCGCTCGTAGTCGATCGGTGGGTGGCCCTTCGTGAGATTGCCGATCCGCACGCAGGCCACCGAGAGCCCGTGTTCGTCGTGGTAGTACCGCCCGAGCGTCTCGCCGGCCGCCTTCGAGACGCCGTAGAGGTTCCCCGGTCGCGGGAGTTCGGTGCCGTCGAGGCGGAACTCGTCGTGTGGGCGGTAGAGATCGGGCGTGCGCTCGCCGGTCTCGTACGCGCCGACGGCGTGGTTCGAGGAGGCGAAGGCGACTTTCCGGACGCCCGCATCGACGGCCGCCTGGAAGACGGTGTGAGTGCCGTCGATGTTGTTCGTCAACACGCTGTCCCACGGTGCTTCGGGACGCGGGTCGCCCGCGAGGTGAATCACGGCGTCGATACCCGCCATCGCCTCGCGGACGGCGTCGGTATCCGTGATATCGGCGACGACGAACTCGCCCGGGGGTTCCTCGGTGGGCGGCTCGCGGTCGAGCAAGCGCCACTCGTACTCGTCGGCGAGGTCGGCGAGGATCGCTTGGCCGACGCGCCCCGCAGCCCCGGTCAACAGGACCGACTGTGCCATTCGTTCGGTGTGAAGGCGACGGGCGATAAGTAACGTGCGGTTCCACCCCGCCATCGCAACGGCCTTCCCGCCGGACTGCGAGGGCTCGAGTATGAATCCAGCGACTACCGAGCCCACCGACGCCGAGGTCGCCTGCTTCGAGGCGGGTATCAAGTTCGGATCGCTCTACCACCAGTTCGCCGGGACCCCGGTCGCGCCCGCGAGCGCGCCGAGTCTCGCGACGGCGATGGAGGAGGCGATCGAAAACCAGCCCCACTGTCGGGAGGTCACCGTCTCGGTCCGCGAGGACGAACTCGTGGCCGCCCTCGATTCGTCGGCCGCCGACTACACCGAACTGACCGGGCGCTTCCTCGAGGTCGAAATCGTCGTCGAGTACGAGGGCCACGAAGTCGTGGCGCGCATGGAGATGGAAGACGGCTACCCGCTGATGCGAGTCGCCGAGGTTCGACGAAACGACTGAGTTCGACGCCCGAAACGGATGCCCCTCATCAGTTTCGGAACCGGAACGCCGTTTTCCCAATACCAACGCCGAGACGCCCGTTTTCACTTTCACTTTCGGGCGACCTTTTAACCTATGTCGGGCTGAACTGACAGTCATGAGTCAAGCATCACTGAACGACGACGACCTGTTCGGCGAAGCGGCAAGCGAGATGCGTTCGGACGTCGAGGCCTCCCTCGAGGAAGCCTGGGACGCCCTTCCCGAGGCCGACGACGTCTGGGAGACCGACGCCGAGAACGTACTCGGCGTGCTCAATGGCCTGAAATCGGCGCTCGACGCCGGCGACGCCGAGGATCACCTTCGCGACGCCAAGAAGTGGTTCACGATGGGCCAGCGCGCCGACGCCTTCGAGGACGCCGACGACCTGGAAGAAGAGATCGCTGACGTCGAGGAGGCCATCGAAGACATCTCCGAAGCCGGCGAGCAGGTCGGCGACCTCACCTCGACGATTCCCGCGCTCCGGGGCACCCTCGAGAGCGCCGGCCCGGACGCAGACGAGGAGTCCGACGAAGACGACGAGTAAGCAGGTCGTCGACCGTCCGAGCACCGACTTATCGGCGCTCGGGCCGCGAGACGTCCCGCGATTCGACGGCCTCGAGCAGCCGCGCCAGCGAATCGGCTGCTAGCTCGAGCAGCCGCGTCCCGCGCTCGGCGCTTCCCTCTCCCGGGTCCCCGACGACGCCGTTTTCGGTAAACTCCGCCGAGTCGTGCGCGAGGTTCGTGTGGCTAACCCACTCCCCCCAGCCGTCGGCAGCGCCCTCGCGGGCCTCCTCGATGCGGTCTTCTCGAACCAGATCGGGGTGGACGTGGCGCATCAGCGCCGTCTCGAGCGGGCCGCCGTGACCCATGTCGCTCGAGTGGTCGCCGACGGCCTCGAACCAGGTGAACGAAACGGCGTAGGCGTCGTCGTGGCGGGTGACGGTGCCCGCGACCTCCCTGAGCGCGTCGACGTTCCCGCCGTGGCCGTTGACGAGAACGACCCGGTCGAACCCGTGGGAAGCGAGGCTGTCGACCGACTCGCGGACGTACCGCCGGAACGTTTCCGGGGACACCCACATCGTGCCGGGAAACTGGCGGTGTTCCTCGGCGACCCCGATGGGAACCGTGGGAGCGACGACGACCTCGCCGTCGAAGCGTTCGACGCCCGCGTCGGCGACCGCCGTCGCCGCGAGCGCGTCGGTTCCGAGTGGGGCATGCGGGCCGTGTTGTTCCGTGCTCCCGACCGGCAGCACTGCGAGTTCCGTCTCCGTCGCCTCGACGTCCGTCCACGTCGCGTCCGCGAGGTGCATGCAGACGGCAACGGGGCGGCGAGCCTTGTAGCCGACGGCTCGTCCTCGAGTGGACACACGCGATAGCAGGGTGAAACGGTAACCGGCCGCCTCTCGACTGACCATACATGGACGACGAAACCCGCCAGCAGGGCGTCGAACTGGGCGAACTGGGCACGCAGTTACAGAACCACGACTATCCGGCGAGCCAGGACGAACTGCTCGAGGAGTACGGCGACGAGACGATCGATCTCGAGTCGGACGAGACGAGTTTCGGCGAACTCCTCGAGCCGTTAAACGAGGATGAGTACGCCTCGTACGACGAAGTCGAACAGGCGATCATGAACATGGTCGGCGACGCGGCGATCGGCCGGAAGAATTACAGCGACAGGACTCCGCCCGCACCGGGCGAGGATCGCCAGGAGGAAGGCGCGCCCGGCCAGGAGGGCCAGGACGAAGAGGACTCCTTCTGATCAGTCGTTCTGGCGCGCTTCCGTTCTGGCAGTTCGCTGCTGGGCGCGCTCGATGAACTCCTGTGGGAGTTCGTCGATCTCGCCGGCCTGAACCCCCCAGAGGTGCGCGTACAGCCCGTCGTTCGCGAGCAGGTCGTCGTGACTCCCGCGCTCGACGATCTCGCCGCCCTCGAGGACGACGATCTTGTCGGCGTCCTTGATCGTCGACAGCCGGTGGGCGATCGCGAACGTCGTCCGGTTCTCCGTGAGTTTGTCGATCGAACGCTGGATGAGCATCTCCGTCTCGGTGTCGACGTCGCTGGTCGCCTCGTCCAGGATCAGGATGTCCGGATCCTTGAGGATCGCGCGGGCGATGGCGACCCGCTGGCGCTGGCCGCCCGAGAGTTTGACGCCGCGCTCGCCGACCATCGTGTCGTAGCCGTCGGGCAGATTCTGGATGAATTCGTGAGCCTCCGCGGCCTTGGCCGCCTCGACGACCTCCTCGTGGTCCGCGTCGAACGTCCCGTACGTGATGTTCTCCCCGACGGTGCCGTAGAACAGGTACGACTCCTGGCCGACGTAGCCCATCGACTGACGCAGGCTCGGCAGCGACACCTCACGGATGTCCTGACCGTCGATCCGGATCGACCCCTCGTTGACGTCGTGTAAGCGCAACAGGAGCTTGAGGACCGTGGACTTCCCGGCCCCCGTGGGTCCGACGAGCGCGAGCGTCTCGCCGCCCGGAACGTCGAAGGTAACGTCGTCGAGGATCGTCTCCTCGTCGTTGTAGCCGAAGGTGACGCCGTCGTACTTGACGTAGCCGTTTCGGACCTCGAGGGGCTCCGCGTCGCTGTCGGTTTCGATGCGGCCCTGTTCGTCCATCAGACCGAAGATCCGCTCGCTCGAGGCCTCCGCGCGCTGGTACATGTTGATCACCTGCCCGAACTGGGCCATCGGCCAGACGAGCTGCTGGGTGTAGAGGATGAAGATGACGAACGTCCCCGTCTGGAGCGTCCCCGTGAACGGCCCGGGAGCCGTTCCCGTGAACACCCAGTAGCCGCCGACGACGAACGTGAGCACGAAGCCGATCCCCGAAATCAGCTGGAGGCCGGGGAAGAACTTGATTCGTAACCAAATTGCACCCCAGTTCGTGTCGTAGTACTTCCGCGAGACGTCGTCGACGCGGTCCGACTCGAATCCCTCGGTGTTCGAGGACTTGATCACCTGGATGCCGCCCAGGTTGTTCTCGAGTCGGGAGTTCACTTTCCCGACCGACGAGCGGACCGCGGCGTACTTCGGCTGGATCTTCTTGACGAAGATGTAGGTGAAGACCGCGATCAGTGGGACGGGTGCAAGCGAAATGAGTGCCAGTTGCGGGTTGAGCCAGAACAGCAGGAAGCCGATGCCGACGACCATCACGACCAGCCGCGTCGCGGAGTTCAGCCCGTCGTTGAGGAAGCGCTCGAGCTGGTTGACGTCGTTGCTCAGCACCGACATCATCTCCCCCGTCTGCTTGTTCGAGAAGAACTCCATGTCCAGGCGCTGCATCTTGTCGTAGGTCGCCGTTCGGACGTCGTGCTGGATGTCCTGTGAGAACGCGTTGAACCCCCAGTTTCGAACCCAGTGGAAGATCGCCCCGAGTGCGAACGAGCCGGCGATAGCGACGGCGACGAACCAGAACTGGCCGTCCTGGGTCGCGGGTAGCCACGATTCGGGAAGGGCGCTGAGCGGCACCTGTTCGTGAAACAACGCCTCGCCGAACAGGGAGTCGATCGCAACACCGAGAAGGAGTGCGGGGAGGAGATCGAGCGCTCTGGCGAAGATGCTTGCAAGCGTTCCAACAGTTACGGAGAACCAGTAGGGACGGCCGAACTCGAAGAGCAACCGTTTCATCGGGCTGTCGATGTTTTCCCGTTGCTCCTCGAACGGGTCGTCTTCGTCCCAGTCGACACTGCTCATTACCCCGACTGAATGGACGGTCAGCAATAAGCGTTGCCTACGAATCGAAACACCGGCCCCTACTCGTATTCGATCTCTACCTCGTCGCCGACCTCGATTCCCGTCTCGTTGGCGTAGCCGCGGGGCACCTCGAGCACCCACTGTGCCTGCCCGGAGTATCGCAGGTTCTCGCCGTCCTCGTCGGGTTCGGGGGCCCGTGCGTGGTGAATCGTCGTAATCTCGCCGTCGCCGTCGATGAAGATGATGTCGATGTCGAAGCTCATGTTTCGCATGACGTAGGTGCGCTCGTCCTCGCTCGAGTGGACGAACAACATTCCCGAACCGTTCTCGAGGGAATCGTGCTCGCTGAGTCCCGTATAGCGCTCCTCCCAGGTGTCGGCGACCTCGACGTCGACGGTGGCGAGCGTCTCGGAATCGTCGTTGACGACGGTAACGGTCGCCTGATCCTCGGAGAACGGCGACGGAACCAGCCCGGACTGGACGAGCACGAAGCCGGCCAACAGCGCGACTGCGGCGAACAGCACTCCCTTCCAGACCGTCTCGAGGTTCATCCCGGTGGAAGTGCGAGGCGAGAAAGTAAAGGTTATTCGGGGTCGGCCGGTTGGGTACGGTACGGGCTCGTGGTCTAGCTGGTTATGACGCGGCCTTTACAAGGCCGAGGTCGGTGGTTCGAACCCGCCCGAGCCCATATTTCTGCCGCGAACAATTCGTGAGCGGCAGAAATTAGATGTGAGCGGCGGGTTCGAACGAGAGAAGACGCAGCGCTCGAGCGGAGTGAGAGCGACCGTCTTCGCGTTGTTCGAACCCGCCCGAGCCCACTTCCTACTGTGATATCCGAAGGTGAAGCGGCCTCGAGCAGCCATGAATAGAGAGAGGACCGAACGCTGCGGCGATTACGTCGTCAGTCGCGCGCGAAGCTGACCGATCAATCCGTCACCGGACTGCGCCTGTAGCTCCGAGTGGAGCCGCGAGTGTTCGGGTTCGTCTTTGAGGATCAGTCGGAGGTAGGGCTCGAGTTGATCGGCGTTCGGCGCGAGGACGACGGTGTGGTCGTCAGTATCGTGATCGACGACGTTGGCATCGTCGAGCTTGGGAACGTGACACTGCACGGAAGAGACGTAGACACTCTTGTATTCGTTCTTCGCGACCTCGTCGGGTGGGACGTCGTGCTCCCAGCTTGCGACCTGCTCGGCCAGCGTCGAGAGCTCGATTGGGCGGTCGTATCCACGGAGGGCGTAGAGGAGGTACCGCCGACGCCGGTTGGCGAGCAGCTCGAGGATCGTATCAGCAGTCAATCTCGATGACCTCTTATCCGTGGTAAGCGCTTCCATAACACAACTGTGTCTCTCGGGCCGCAAAAGGGTGTCTTGAATATCCGTAAATCCAACAGACAGCGGTTAAGGCACCCGTTTTTGTGAATTTATGCACACCTATAATCACCGGTTTACCGCTCGAGGTAGGACCGAAAGGGGTGACGAACCGCTGCAGCAGCCGGCATTCGAAATCCTTTTTTACGTCATCGACGGAGGTTGAGGTGCGCCGCCTTAGCTCAGACTGGGAGAGCACTCGACTGAAGATCGAGCTGTCCCCGGTTCAAATCCGGGAGGCGGCATTTCTGCTGCGAGCAACACCGCGAGCAGCAGAAATCTATCCGAGCGGATTTGAACTAGACCAGAAATGCACAGCGAAGCGAGCATTTCTGGGCGTAGTTCACAATCCGGGAGGCGGCACGGTTCTTTCACGCAGTGTCACTCGAGGAGACCAACCCCTCCGAACTTCCGGACTCGACGGCCGGGGACGCAATTCCTGCGGAAACGGACACTATTTTGGATATATTCCACCATACATGGACGGATTTTCGCCTTTCCCGTCCCGGACACACAGCTGTTCAACTAACACGGGATAGAACTGGACATACATCACAACCCTTATCCGTGGACGCACACTGTGTTGAATTGCAATGGCGAAAGGAAACGTTGATTTCTTCAACGACACAGGCGGCTACGGTTTCATTTCGACGGACGACGCGGACGATGACGTATTCTTCCACATGGAGGACGTTGGCGGTCCGGACCTCGAAGAAGGCACAGAGATCGAATTCGATATCGAACAGGCCCCCAAGGGCCCCCGCGCGACCAACGTCACCCGACTGTAAGGCGACGTCGCCCGTCACCCGGACGGGATAGACGCGATTTTCATCGACACAGCCCGACTCGAGAGCGATGTGTATCGTTCGTCCCAAAGCGGGGGCCGAGGGTCGGCGCTGGAATCCGACGACATCCTGCACACCGCACGGTGTACGCAACCCCGGCGCTTAGGGCGACAGTCGTCGTGAGTGCTCCACGATAACGTACGAAATACACGAACCCGAGTATTCGGGAGCGACGACGTCGGAGTGGGAGGCTCCGCGGCAACCGGATTTTGACACCGACGACCTCTCGGCGACAGACGATCACTTCGTGGTCTCCGCGACGGGATTTCCTCCGGAGAACGTCACTGACCTGAAGCTCCCCGTCGTCGACCCCGACGGAACTCTCAACGAGAACGCGCTCCAGACCGCGCACGGCGGCGCCCACAGCGTCGAAGCGATTGACGATATCGACGACGAAACCGTCGACGAGGTCAGGGGTCTGCTCGAGGCGCTCTCGAAGGAGGCGTTCGACGAGGAGATCAGTGACTGAGAGGGGTCACAGCCCGGACGAGCCGTCCTCCATGCCGGGAGACCAACCTATATCCGACTCGCCGGATCACCGGGGATATGGTCGACGACCGGCTTATTGCCGAGAAGGTAGCACAAGCGGAACGGTGCCTCGAGGACCGTGAGATCGACTGCTGGCTCACGATCGCTCGAGAGACGACGGAGGTCGCGGACCCGGCACTGGATCTCGCGCTGGGATTCGACGTGGTGTGGGAAACGGCCGTCTTCGTCACTCGAGATGGAGAAAACCGCGTCGTCATCGGCCGGTACGACGCCCCGACCGCCGAGGAACTCGGCGTCTACGAGGTTCACCCGTACGACGAGTCGATCGAGGACGCGTTCTTCGAGGCCCTCGAGACGATCGACCCGGATTCGATCGCCGTCAACCACTCCGAAACGTATCCCGCGGCCGACGGGCTAACGCACGGCCTCTACCGTCGACTCGAGGGATTACTCTCGGGGACGAATTATGAAGAGTGTCTCGAGAGCGCCGAAGAAATCGTCACCCACCTGCGCGCCCGGAAGACCGATACCGAGCGCGAGCGGATTCGGGTGGCAGCGACGACGACCGAGGCCCTTCTCGAGGACGCCACCGACGACTGGACACCGGCGCGAACGGAAGGGGAAATTTCTGAGTATCTCCACGACCGGATGCGCGAGGCGGGCTACGGCAGCGCCTGGAGCTGGGACTACTGTCCGACGGTTCACGCCGGCGGTGACGCACCGGTAGGACATACGCTTCCTGGCGATCGGACGCTCCCCCCGGGCGAGGTCTTGCACGTCGACTTCGGCGTGCTCCAGGACGGGTACGCCGCCGACATTCAGCGGCTGTACTACTATCCGAGCGAGAGCGATCCCGAGCCGCCTTCCGATCTCGAGGACGCATTCGCCGACGTGCGCGCCGCGATTGATGCCGCAGCCGACGCGCTCGAGCCGGGCGTCATCGGTCACGAGGTAGATACGGCCGCCCGAGAGACGCTCACGGAGCGGGGCTGGCCGGAGTTCATGCACGCCACGGGACACCCGGTGGGACGCAACGCCCACGACGCGGGAACGCTGCTGGGTCCGCAGTGGGATCGGTACGGCGAGCAACCCGATCGCGAGGTCGGTGTCGGCGAGATCTACACGCTCGAACTCGGCGTCGAAACCGAGTGGGGGTATCTCGGCCAGGAGGAGATGGTCGAGGTGACTGACGACGGCTGTGCGTACGTCGCCGAGCCACAGACCGCGCTTCGGACCCTCGAGGCGACGTAGTCCGGAGTCGACGCTGGACGCCGGCGTTGCGAAAACGAGCAGTAATGGAGATGGTTCGGGAAGCGGGTTACGTCCCAAGGAGATGCAGCGCTTCACGGAGGTGATACCGGACCGTCTCGTCGTCGCTGTGCTCGAGTGCCTGTTCTAGGTGTTCTTCGATGCGAGGGCGGGGGTCGTCTGTCATGTGTATCGAATGCGTGGGGCTGATTCAGGTGCGGTGCGTCGTCCGAACGGGGCAGTGGAAGTCGTATAAGAACCGGTGAAACTTCAGCGACTGTATTGATCGTTCAGACGAATTTATCGGATTAACAGTGAGTGATTCGGCTGAACGATCGGTTGAACGGTACCACCGGTCGGCGGTCAGAAACGGAGAGCCGAACGGCGATGAGTAACCGTTTTGTCGCCCCTCCACGCCACCAAACGTATGAGCGAAGAACCAGACGAGCGATTGCTCGAGTTGCTCGCGGGGAACCGAGCGCACGTCGCCGAACTCCCCGAGGAATACTTCACTGCAGTGCAGAACGAACAGCATCCGGACGTAGTGACGATCTGCTGTTCGGACTCCCGGGTCTCCCAGGAGGGAATGTGGCACACGGAGCGACCGGGAACCGTGTTCACACCCAGCAACATCGGAAACCAGGTCTGGGACGACCACAGGGGTGAACGGATCGTCGACGGCAGTCTGCTGTACCCGGTCCACCACACGGGAACGGGAGCCGTCGCCATCGTCGGTCACACCGGCTGCGGCGCAGTCACCGCCGCCTACCACGTCGCGACGGGAGGCGAACTGCCCGAGCCCGAGGGCGTCGGGAAGTGGATCGAACTCCTCGCGCCCGTCATCGAATCGGGCCTCGAGAGCGACCTCGTCGACGAGACCGACGAGTCGACGGTCGTCGATCAACTGGTCGAGTACAACGTCGACTACCAGGCGCAGTTCCTCCACGACTCCGAGGATCTCCCTGCCGACGTCGCCGTCTACGGCTTCGTCTACGACATCCACGGCGTTTACGGTGACGACCCGGGGCGAGCCTACCTGGTGAACCTCGAGGGAGAAACCCACCCGGACGCGATCGCAGACCAGCTACCGGCCGAGTACGCAGACGCGACCGCGAGCCTGCTGTACTGATCGGCGACGTCAGATTATTATCGCTCCCGGCGAAAGACAGGGTATGCCACGGCCGCCGATCTGGGATCACCTCTGGGGATACCTAGAGAGTGATACGGGCTTTTATTACGCCGTCGGCCTGTTCACGGCCCTCGTGTTCGTGGCCGGCCTCGTCGTCCTCGCACTCACGAGCCCCGGCGGTATCGGGACGCGGGAACTCGCCGGTCTCGTCGTCGGCTTCTTTCTGTTCATGCTCGTCTACGTCGTCTCGATGGCGGTTCATCGGCTCGAGGACGGAGAGGAGCTTCGGTAACCGAGTCGGGCGGAAAACCGGCGAGCGATGCCGAAACCGGCGAATGACAACACAAGAGTTAACCGTGCACGGGCACTCGCTACAAAGGCAATGGCGAAAGGAACCGTTGATTTCTTCAACGACACTGGCGGCTACGGATTCATCGAGACTGAGGACGCGGACGACGACGTGTTCTTCCACATGGAAGACATCGGCGGCCCGGACCTTGAGGAAGGACAGGAACTCGAGTTCGACATCGAGCAGGCCCCCAAAGGCCCGCGCGCGACGAACGTCGAGCGCCTGTAAGGCGAATTCGCGGTAGTATCGGCACTTCACTGTCTGTATTTCACATCTCCGAGTGGCGACGCGACCGATCCTGACGGTTTTAGTACCGTGATACCCCAAGGTACGGCTATGACCGAGCCACGGCTCCGTCGCGGAGAGGAGATCGAGTACGAGACAGTCGACGCTGCCGACGGCCTCGAGAAGGGCGTTCTGATCGCCGACGAACACGGCGCGCCGAACTTCGCACTCCGGCGGTTCACCCTCGAGGCCGGCACCGAGGTCCCGAAACACACGAACGCCGTCGAGCACGAACAGTACGTCCTCGAGGGCCGGTACGTCGTTGGAATCGGGGACGAAGAACACGAGGTCGAGGCGGGCGATTCGCTGTTGATCCCGGCCGGAACGGTTCACTGGTACCGAAACGAAGGCGACGAATCGGGGGCGTTCCTCTGTGCGGTGCCGAACGGTGACGACGAGATCGAGCTGCTCGAGTAACACGCCTGCCGGGAGACGGATCTCGTTGCTGTGCAGTTACGAGAGGGGTATCCCCGCGAGCGCCGCGGGGCATTTCCGTTAGTCGTTCGGAAGGTCGTACTCGTCGAACAGCGTGTTCCAGTACTGATCGGCTTCGGTGAGCGAGTCGATCGACGAGACACGTTGCTGTAGCGTGGTGCCTTCGTCGGTCGAGATCACGCCTTCGTGGATCGCTTCGTCGATAACGTCGGTCAGGACTGACTTTTGATACTCGATGGGGGAATCTGACACATCGAGTGGAAAATCACGATACGAGGACATAGTTATGTAGTCCCAAGCTGGCAAGAACGCGTGCAACAGCCGAATTTCGGACGTTGTGTGTCGGCACCACATCTGACCAGGATGCTCGCACGGACGGCCGGAATCAGCCGATTCGACCGAGCAGCGACCGAGCAACGATCCGCAGAAGGTGAAACGGCTGCAACACGAGCGTCTGGTCGACGGAAACAGTACACTCGAGCGGGATGTCAGCCGAGAGTGTGACCGACGCCACGGCACTGTACTGTCACGAAGTCGAACCGCTCAAGTACGCGCCTCGAGTAACTAGAGCCTGTGTCGAAGCAGGTCCAGGACGTCGAAACGCTCTTCTGTCACGAGACGGGTTCGGACTACCTCGTGGTCGTCACCCGTGACGACGAGCGGCTGTTCCGTGCGAAACTCGGTCTCTCGGAGACCTCCGCCGGCCCGCGCCCGAGCAAGTTCCGTCTCAAGCGCGGCTCGAGCGAGGAGCCCCGACAGCCCGATGAGTTCGTCGAACTCGCCCGGCGGGCCGCGCGAATCCGGATCTCCGAACAGACCTCGAGGCGGGGTCGCGAGGTGCTCCAGGAGATGCTCGACGGCTATCAGCTCGAGGCCAAAGTGGTTCGTACCTGTCGGTACTGCGCCTCCTCCGGGCGGTACTCGCCGGTGACGACCGAGACGGCGATCAGGGACGGCACCGACTGGATCTGTACCGATTGTGCGGAACGCGAACTCGAGCGCGAACTCTCCTACGTCGGCGACGTCACCGGCGCTGCGAAGGATCGCCTCGAGGAGCTGATGCTCGAAGTGCAGGACCTGGAACGGATCGTCAACCTGCTCAAGGGCCGGCTCGACCCCGATCTGACGAAGTTCGATACCATCAGCGCGACGACCGACGATGTCGATCCCGTGCGGGTGGACTCGCTGAACCTGCATCCCGGTCTGCAGGGGTTGCTCGAGGACCGCTTCGAGACCCTGCTGCCGGTCCAGAGTCTCGCGGTCGACAACGGCCTCTTCGATGGAGACGACCAGCTCGTCGTGAGCGCGACGGCGACGGGGAAAACCCTCGTCGGCGAGATGGCCGGGATCAACCGGGTGCTCAACGGAAAGGGGACGATGCTGTTTCTCGTCCCGCTCGTGGCGCTGGCGAACCAGAAGTACGAGGACTTCCAGGAGGAGTACGGCCACCTGGTCGACGTCACCATCCGGGTGGGCGCGAGCCGGATCAACGACGACGGCAACCGCTTCGATCCCGGCGCGGACGTGATCGTCGGCACCTACGAGGGGATCGACCACGCCCTTCGAACCGGGAAGGAGATGGGGGATATCGGCACCGTCGTCATCGACGAGGTCCACACCCTCAAAGAGGACGAACGGGGCCACCGCCTCGACGGGCTCATCTCGCGGCTCAAGTACACCACGGAGCGACGCGCGGCTCGAGCGAAGCGAGAGTCGCGGGACGAACGAACGGGGAGCGAAGCGACCCGTGAGCAACGCGCCGCGCAGCGCGACGAGTACGGCGGGGCACAGTGGATCTACCTCTCGGCGACCGTCGGCAACCCCGAGAAGCTGGGGGCGGCCCTCGAGTCGACGCTCATCGAGTTCGAGGAGCGGCCGGTGCCGATCGAACGCCACGTCACCTTCGCCGACGGCCAGGAGAAAGTGCGCGTCGAGAACAAACTCGTGAAGCGGGCGTTCGACACCGAGTCCTCGAAGGGGTACCGCGGCCAGACGATCATCTTCACCAACTCTCGCAGACGGTGTCACGAGATTTCGCGCAAACTCGAGTACAACGCCGCGCCCTACCACGCGGGACTGGACTACAAGCGCCGCAAGACCGTCGAGCGGAAGTTCGCCGACCAGGAGCTCGCAGCGGTGGTCACCACCGCGGCCCTCGCCGCGGGGGTCGACTTCCCCGCCTCGCAGGTGATCTTCGACTCGCTGGCGATGGGGATCGAGTGGCTTTCCGTCCAGGAGTTCCACCAGATGCTCGGCCGCGCCGGTCGCCCGGACTACCACGACAGGGGAACGGTCTACGTCCTGGTCGAACCCGACTGCGCCTACCACAACTCCATGGAGATGAGCGAGGACGAGGTGGCGTTCAAACTGCTGAAAGGCGAGATGGAACCGGTGATGACCCGCTACGACGAGGACGCCGCGATCGAGGAGACGCTGGCGAACGTCACCGTCGGCGGCAAGGCGGCGAAGGCGCTCAACGACCGGATGCTCGGAAACGTACCGACGAAACACGCCCTCGGCAAGCTGTTACAGTACGAGTTCATCGACGGTTTCGAGCCGACACCGCTCGGGCGGGTGATTACGGAACACTTCCTCAACCCGGGTCAGGCGTTTACCCTCGTCGACGGCATCCGCAAGGACGCCCATCCCTACGACCTCATCGCGGATATCGAGTTGCGGGACTCCGAGCTGTAAACGGCGTCTCCGAACCGCTTCACGGACCGTCAAAAGCGAGCGACCGACGTTCCATCGGCCGTATCGTCCGCCGGTCCGAGGGGGTGCGCTCGACCGGTTCGAGAGGGCAGAGGCCGATCGTCCAGCGGTGATCGCACTCCGAACACTGAGGGACAGGATTACCCCCGACGAGTCGTCCAGCGCCCCCGCGTTCAGTCGTCATCTTGTTTCGGGGGGTCGTTCGCTCGAGCGCCAGCGGTCGCATTTCCGCGGGGAGCGACGGAAACGTCGCCGGCGTCGCTGACGGTTACCTCGAACTCCTGGTACTCGAAGGTCACAGTAACGCCATCGTGATCCGACCGAAGGATCGCGTTCAGCGCCTCCAGGTCGATCGCCTCGTAGAGCGGCGGCGTCAACTCGGTCGGAGTCGTCGATTTCGCCGCCGCGATTTCTTCGATAACCGTGAGGCTCATCGGGCCACATTCGGAGGAATGTGCGGATTCAACCATTGCACCGGGCTACCGGCGTGATGCGTTAAAAGTTGTTGGAGATCTAGTGTTTTATCGAGAGTACATAAGGCCCACCGGAAAATTTCCACCGACTCCGGACGGGCTACCCCTCGTGCTCGACTACGTACTGCTCTCCGAAGGCACCGAACGCCTGTGTGAACTCCGCTTTCAGTATTTCCGTCTCCAGCACCTCGATCTCGAGATCGTTCAGTTTCGTGATCGCCTCCTCGACGCCCTCTTGGGTCGGACTGATGACCTCGACCAACACGTTCCCTTCGTCGGTCACCAGTTCCCGGAGGGCGATGACGTTCGAGATCTCGATCGCTTTTTCGACGATCGAGTCGCGGTCGTCGGTGGGAACGGTCGCTCTGATGAGCACGTGATGGTCGAACCCCGCGACCTCGTAGTTGATAACGGGTGCGTATCCGGTGATGATTCCCTCGTCCTCGAGCGCCCGTATCCGAGTGGCGACGGAACTGGACGAGAGTCCGACGCGCTCTCCGATCTCCTCGGTAGTGGCGTTTCGGGCGTCCGTCTGGAGCAGGTGGAGGATCGCCATGTCCGTACGATCGAGTTGTTCGGGCAGCATCTACCTCGTACGGAAGACGCGTGCCTTTATCAGAACCACGGTGGTCGGACGGTTTCGGAACGAAGGAGGCGGTCATCGGCGTGAAACGTCACAACGGGGTACTCGACGACCGTGTTCCGGCCCGGAGGCGACGGCGGGGTCGTCATTACGGAACGAACGCAATCTCGAACAGCGCGAGCAGGATCACCAGCAGTGCGCCGGGAAAGCCGCCGATCGCGACGATGACGAGTGCGACGACGGTGACGGCGACCTCGAGGCCGAAGATCGCCTCCGCCAGAAACAGCGTAATCAGGCCGACGACCGTGTTGACGATGAACGGCTGGACGGTTCGAATGATGCGGGTTGCGCCGACGAAAAAGGCGATAACGAGCAGTAAGAGCAGGATCTCGAGGCCGGTAACCATACGTTGAGTCAGGTGCTCGGGCCTGAAATCGGTTCCGTCACGGAACGAAACCCTTTATATCGTCCGTCCGGAAGTGACGATGCGGGACCGTGGGTTAGCCTGGTATACTTCGGGCCTTGGGTGCCCGTGACCCCGGTTCAAATCCGGGCGGTCCCACTCATTCTGTCGCGAACAATTCCGTGAGCGACGAATTCGTTACGAACGACCGGATTTGAACTAGACGGCGGCGAACGAAGTGAGCCGACGGCGTAGTTCACAATCCGGGCGGTCCCCCAGTAGCCACAGAAGGTCAACGTACGTCCGATCAACAGCCACCGTGCGATCGGTAGGCAAATCGTTTCAGTCGGTGAGACAATCTCTGAAATTGAATTTTATAGAGTGCAATAGACTTAAACTCGCCGTCTATTCACCCCCAACTCGCCTGAAGACGCGATAACGCGGTGGCATAATCCTCACGTTCAATACCCCCTCGTCGCGTGACCCCAAATGCCCGCAAGGGCGTCAGAGGCACCATCCCTGCCACCGGTCACGGTTGACAGCGAAGAGAAATACCCCACCCGCGATACACCATTGCCATCCCTGTGGGGCACCCAACTCGTCATGATACACCAGGGGTATCGGGGAACCGGTCCCCCGTGCCCACCCCTGTCCGACCGTGGAACGATAACACGAGCAACTAGCTGCCGCGATTACTGCACCCCTAACTGTTGAGTGACGGCACAGGGTTTTCTCGAGCCAGAAGTCGCCAACGGAATTCGAACCCGACGGCGGTCGGCGATCGGGGGGAGTTAGTCGCACTGCCGGCCCTAGCCGAGCACGGGTTCTCGAGCCACCTTCGCCAACCGCGTCCGGGGAAAGACGTACACTCTGAGCGCGTCGGGGACGACGCCGTTCGTCGCCACGCGGGCGTGCGGATAGATCGCGCCGACGACGGGGTCGTCCGGCTCGTAGCGGTCGTTGGTGCCGTACTCCGCGACGGTCGTATCGGCGGCGGTGATGTGAACCGCGTCGGCCCGCAGGTCCGAGACGTCGACGACGGTGAGTCGATCGCCCGTCTCGCGGTCGCGGACGGCGTCTCCGGGAAAGATGGTGTGCGCCGGACAGTAGAACGGTCCGCTGGCGTCCTCCGGGACGAAGACGGTGCGGTCGCAGTCCGTACAGGCAACCGCGGTCTCGCCCGGGGGCGGGGTGCGGCCCTCGGTGATCTCGATGGCGACCCGCCGAACGTGTTTGCAGCGCACGTCGCGGAAGACGTGATCCGGACAGGTACACCGGCCGGCGTCCATATCGACGAGGTAGGTGCTGCCGCTGGCCGCTTCGACCTCGTAGAGGCCGTCGCCCAGTGCGAGCACGGACATCGGCTCGGTGCGGGCGCGGCGCGACCGCTCGTCGAGGTGGCTGTCGATCGGCAGGGGAAGCGATGCTTTCGGTGACGCTCGTGTGTTCATGGGTTGCGTCGGAAGTGGGGGAGTGCGTTCGTCCGGCTATTCGAATACGGTAGGGCCTCGAGCAGCATAACGGGCCCGCCTGCGTGCTCCAGCCGCCGGAAACCGCCGAAACGAGGGGTTCGATACGCTTTTGGCGTCCCCGAAGAAAGCCGTGGTATAATGCTCGAGCGCGAGCGCATCATCGAAATCGTCGTCGCCGTCTCCGCCGTCTTGCTGATGATCGGCGTCATGGTCGGCATCGGCACGAACTACGCGGTGAACGACACCGAACTCACCGCGGAGGGAGGAGAGATGCTGATCGGCGCGATCATCGGCTTCATCGTCCTGCTGACGCTAATCGGCGTCGGACTGGCGTACGCGCTGAACGACCCCGAGGACGGCCTCGAGGACGACGAAGCGGAGACGAAAAACGCGGCCTGAATCTCTTTTCGCCCGGTGCGACGACGCTGTAAGCGGCTGACGTGAGCGCTCAGTCGTCGCCGCTGGCCGTCGTCTCCCGCCAGTCCTCGAGTTCGTCCTCGTCGGCGTCGTCGAGGCGGTTCTCGTAGTAGGCCATCGGGTGCGGGATGCGCTCACAGAGGTCGTCCTTGTTCACGCAGTCGCCGTAGGACTGCATCGTCGCACACGACGGCGGCGAGTAGTCCGTCGGCGAGGTATCCCCGCGGATGTGGTCGGTCTGATACCGAGTCATCTCCTCGCCGAACGTCGAGTTCACCCGGTAGAGGTCGACGATCTCGTCGGTGCTCATCCCGATACTCGTCAGGAAGGCGGTGATCGCAAAGCGAGAGTGGTGGGGCAGGTGCTCGCCCTTCTGGATCGAGTCGAGCAACGCGGTCATACACGGCGGGAACAGGTCCGGGACGACCGTGTCGATCTCCCGGGTGAGATCCATCGCCGCGAGCACCTCCCGGATCGCCTCGACGTCATCCTCGAGTGCGGTCGCGATCGCCGGGGGAACGTCGAACGGCAGGCCGTCCTGAACCCGCTCGCGGATGGCCTCCCGCAACAGGACGTGAAGTTCTCCCTCGTCGACCGGCACTTCGCCACGGACGAGCGCCCGGTTGACCAGCCGCCACTCGTCCTCCCAGAGGTCCGCCGCGAGCGGGAGATAGGTGCCGACGGTGACCCGGTAGCTGTCGTCGGTTTCGCGGACCGTGTCCCGAAGGTCGAACTCCGCGAGCAGGTCCTCGAGGTCGATCCCGGCCGACTCGACGCTTTGCAGTTCGGTCGTGGACTCCCGATCCTCGGTGAACCGCTCGAACGCGACGCCGGCTTCCGCTCGGGCGTACTTCCGGACGAGGATCCGTTCGGCGACAAGCGAGACGAGCACTCGCGCGACCGGATACGAGAGCAACTCGACGCGAGCGTCCCGGTGAGGGGTACCGATTTCGCCGTCCTCGAGTGCACCCACCACCCGCTCGCGGGCGCGGTCGACGACGGCGTCGTCCTGCTCGACGACCGTCGACAGATCGACCGTCTGTGAGGCAACGGCGTCCCGTGCTGCCTCGAGAAACGGGTATCGAGCGTGCAGTCGCTGCATCGGTAATCCAATATTACTGCGTCGGGTTAAGCGCCGTGATTGTTCGTCGGCAGCCACCGAAACGGAACTCGAGTGGTAAAAGGGGATTACGCGTCGACACTCTCGAGCGCGGCGACGCCGCTACCGGCGGACGGTTTCACTTACCAGTCCCGCCGTTGCGGGTATCGTTCGCTCCCAAAAGCTGGACCAAAAGTGAACGGTTACCCCTCGAAGACGAACGTCCCGTCCTCCTGGACGACTTACACCCACTTTTTGTCTCGTTCGCGCCACCGGCGCTCACTCGCAAAAACTGGACTAAAAGGTGATCACTCACTCCTCGAAGACGAACGTCCCGTCCTCCTGGACGACTTCGCCGTCGACCTCGATGAGCGAATCTTCGCTCATGTCGACGATCATGTCGACGTGGACCGCCGAATCGTTGCCCTCGTTGCCCTCGCCGACGGTATCGTCGTAGGCGCGACCGACGGCCATGTGGACGGTGTCGCCCATCTTCTCGTCGAACAGCATGTTGTAGGTGAACTGATCGATGTCGCGGTTCATCCCGATGCCGAGTTCGCCCAACCGACGGGCACCGTCGTCGGTATTGAGCACCTCGGTCAGCAACTCCTCGTTTTTCGCCGCCGAGTGGGAGACGACCTCGCCGCCCTCGAACTCGAGGGAGACCTCGGTGATCTCCCGGCCCTGGTGGTACAGCGGCATGTCGAACAGCACCTCGCCCTCGACGCTGTCGGGCACGGGCGCGGTGAACACCTCGCCGCCGGGGAGGTTGCGCTCGCCGTAATCGTTGAGCGTCGGATTGCCGTCGATCGACATCGTGACGTCCGTCGTCTCGCCGCTTTTGATCCGGATCTCCGAAGCGGGGTCCATGATCTCGACCATGTGTGCCTGGTGCGCTCGCTGTTCGTCCCAGTCTTTGTTGACCGCGTCCCAGACGAAGTTCTCGTAGCCCTCGGTGGACATCTCCGCGAGTTGGGCGTTTGCGGGTGCAGGGAACTGCGTGAGACACCAGCGCGTCGACAGTCGCTCCGCGAGGATCGGCTGGTGGGCCTGGCTGTAGGCCGCCTGCGTCTCGGGCGAAACGTCGCTCGTCTGGGTGACGTTGTCGGAGGCCCGGATCGCGATGTAGACGTCGGTGTTCTCGATCAGCGCGAGTTCGTGTTCGGGGGTCTCGAACTCCCCGTCGGCCGCTCGGAGGTAGGCCCGCTGCTGGCGCTTCCCGGTGCGCTGGCTCGTGGTGATCGGGTTCGCGCCGTAGTCGCCGACGACCTCGTGCAGGGCGACGACGAGGTCCTCCGCGACGGGGTGGGCGTCGATGACGACGTTGTCACCCGCCTGAAGATCCACCGAGTGGTTCGCGATGATTTCTGCGTGTTCGCGGATACGTGGGTCCATATCACGGGAATTCTGCCAGCGAGGGGATACCGTTTTCGGATCGAAACGTCGCCGACCCCGGAGCCCGTCGGCCGGCTACTGCCACGCCCGGTTCTTTTCGCCCGTCCGGTGAAGCGGGCGTTATGGATTCGAAACTCCCCTCGGTGGCGCTGGTCGACGGTTCACCCCTCGAGTCCGTCGGCACCTCCTGGTTCCTGGCGGTCCTCGCCGCGTTCGCCGTCTGGTACGGCTCCGGATTGCTCGCCGATCGCATCCGCCCCAGACTCGAGGAGCGACTCCTCCGACCGACCACCACCAACGCCGTCCTGCTGCTCGGTCGATTCGCCCTCGTGCTGTACACGCTCGTCCCCTTCGCGGGGGTGCTCGGCTTCCGGCCGCGGAACGTCCTGCTGTCGGTGACGGTGCTGTCGGTCGTCGCCGGCGCGATGCTCGCACCCGCGGCCCAGAGCTACGTCAGCGGTCTGTTCGTGTTGCTCAATCGTCCCTACGAGATCGGCGACATGATCGAGTTCGTCGAACAGGACGAGCGAGGCTACGTCGACGACATCACGCTCCGGTACACGAAGGTGTTCACGCTCGACAACTCGTTTCTGGTCGTGCCGAACGAGACGATGCGCGAACGCGACATCCGAAACCTCTCCGCCGAAGACGAGCGCAGCCGCGCCTCCATCGAGGTGCTCGTCACGTACGAGAGCGACCTCGAGGCCGCCCGCGAGCTCTTAGAGCGCAGCGCCCACAACGCCGAGGGCGTCATCACCGGCGGACCGGATATCCGGGTGGGTCACTCCCGCTTTACCGCCCAGCCGCGGGCGTTCGTTCGCGAGTTCGCCGATCACGGCGTGCTCCTCGACCTCCGCTTCTGGGTCGAGCGGCCGTACCTGCCACTGCGGGTTCGCTCGGACGTCCAGGAGACGGTCTGGAGCCGCCTCGACGACGTCGACGTCGAGATTGCCTACCCGCACACCCACCACGTGTTCGACGAAACGAGCGGGCGGGCGCGGGTCGCCCTCGAGGGAGACGAGGCCGCAGAGCCCGTCGCGGGCGCCGCGGTCGAGCGCTGGCGAGAGGGGGAGGGGACGGCCGGCTGAGCGGCTGCCGTAAACGCCGCCTATTTCGTCGTGCGCCCGCTACGGCCCTCCATGATCGACCTTCGCTCCGATACGGTGACGAAGCCCGACGAACCGATGCGCCAGGCCGCCCTCGAGGCCGACGTCGGCGACGACGTCTACGAGGAGGATCCCACGGTGACCGAACTGGAGAGCCGCGCCGCCGATCTCGTCGGCATGGAGGCCGCGCTGTACGTTCCGACGGGGACGATGGGCAATCAGGTCGCCGCCCACCTCCACACCGACCACGGCCAGGAGGTGCTGGCCGACCGCAAGAGTCACGTCGTGAAGTACGAACTCGGCGGTCTCGCCCAGCACGCCGGCCTGCAGGTCCGGATGCTCGATACCGACCGGGGCATGCCGACGCCCGACCAGGTCGCGGCGGGCTACGTCGAGGAGGACTTACACCGGCCCGGAACCGGCCTGCTGTGTCTCGAGAACACACACAACGCCCGCGGCGGACTCGCGATCGACCCCGACGAGATTGCGGCGGCAGCCGACGTTGCTCACGAGCGCGACGTCCCCGTCCACCTCGACGGCGCGCGGGTGTTCAACGCCGCGACGGCGCTCGGGGTACCGGTCACCGAGATCACCGGTCACGTCGACTCCGTGATGTTCTGTCTCTCGAAGGGTCTCGGCGCACCCGTCGGCTCGATGCTCGCCGGCAGCGAGGCGTTCATTCAGCGCGCTCGTCGAACCCGAAAACTGTTCGGCGGCGGGATGCGACAGGTGGGAATCGTCGCCGGCCCCGGCCTCCGGGCGCTCGAGAACGTCGACGACCTCGAAACCGACCACGAGAACGCTCGGTCCCTCGCCGAGGGGCTCGATGCGATCGAGACGCTGTCGGTCCAGAAGCCGGAGACGAACATCGTCCTCGCCGACGTCACCGAAACCGGCCTCGATGTCGAAAGCGTCCTCGAGCGCCTGCGCGAACGGGAGGTGCTGGCGACGCCGTTCGGTCCGACGACGGTTCGCTTCTGTACCCATCGCGACGTAGAGGCGGCTGAGATCGAGACGGCTATCGAGCGGGTCGGCGAGGCACTCGAGCGGTAGCGGGCTACCGGCCGTCCATTCCGTCGCGGAACTCGAGGACCGTCCGCCGGAGCAGGAGGTACGAGAAGAAGATCAGCGAGAGCAGTATCAGGACGATCGCGATGATAACGGGATCGTCAGGCAGGAAGCCGAGCATTACCGCGGGGTACACGGGCGGTGTGGAAAACCGTTTCGGCAGTTCAGTCGGCGAACCGACGCAAGACGGGCGCCGACTCGCCGCGAACGAAGGACTCACATCGTTGGCGAGAAACCGGACGGGGAGGCCCTCTAGCACCCATTTTCACGACTGTCAGCCCGAGTTCGGGCTAGGTAAAAACAGTATTTCAGCTTGCGATGACTACATTATATACCGAACCGTAGCTGTAGGTGCACCCCGGTCCTCGGCCCTCCACGCAGTAAACCGAGACCGCGGGATCGCCCTGGTGTCCCCACTCTGCGGTCGGTGCCAGACGGGTTGCCATCCACACCGACCGTTCTCTCGGGTGCCTGACCCGAACACCCCGCTGACGTTCTCAGAACGACTACCGAATAGCTGCCGACTCGAGAGCCGTTCCGTCCGGTTCGAGCAACCGCACCTCGAGGCCCTCCTCGCCTTCCTCGAGAACGGCAAACCCAGGCCGATTCCCTCGCGGCTGAGCGTAACTTCCCGGATTGATCAGGAGGAGGTCCTCGGTGTCCGTGATCCCTGGCCGATGACTATGCCCCGAGACGACGATATCGGCGTCTCGAGAGCGACCGAACATCGCGAGGCCGGTTTCACCCCCGTCCCGGCGGTGGGTGAGCGCGATCCGAACGCCGACCTCCTCGATAACTCGCTCCGCAGGGAGTCGGTCGCGAACCGCGCTCGAGTCGGCGTTACCGTGAACGGCGTACAACACCGGGCAGATCTCCTGGAACGCCTCGAGAGCAGCGCTGCTGGTGAAATCGCCGGCGTGGATTACGGCGTCGGCATCCCGGGCGGCCGAGAGTGCAGCCCCCTCGAGTTCGTGTCCGCGACTGCTGTGCGTATCCGAGAAGATCGCAATCATGGGCGACGCTACACTCGCCAGACTAACGGTGTTTTCGCCCCGCCGTCCGGTTCGGTTTCGGAGGCCCCCGCGTTCCGAATCGAGAAAATCGATAACAGCGATGAGGAACGGCGAAAACTCGATCCGCTGGGCCGCGGACGGTCAGTCGAAAATACCGCCGTCGTCATCGTCGTCATCGTCATCGCCGTCATCGCTGTCGTTGTCGTCGAAGTCGCCGTCGTCGCTGTCGTTATCGTCGAAGTCGCCGTCATCGCTGTCGTTGTCGTCGAAGTCGCCGTCATCGCTGTCGTTGTCGTCGAAGTCGCCGTCGTCGCTGTCGTTATCGTCGAAGTCGCCGTCGTCGCTGTCGTTATCGTCGAAGTCGCCGTCGTCGCTCTCATTGGCGTCGTCGCCATTATCGCTCTCGTTATCGTCGGCGTCGTCGCCGTCATCGCTCTCGTCCTCCTCGGGTGGATCCTCCCCGTTGTCCGGGTCCTGTCCGCCGGCATCGTCATCGACCTCGGCCGCTCCGTCGTCCGCTGTCTCCTCGTCGACCTCATCCGGATCCGGAACCTCCTCGGACTCGAGTTCCTCCTCTTCGTCGACGATATCGACGGCCGTCGTGACGACCGTTCCACAGCCGGCCAGTGCCACGAGAGCGGCAACGGCGAGCGCGAGGAGTACGTTGCGACGCATTGGTGATCGCTTGGTCCCGGAGGGCCATTACTAGGTCGACGCTAAGCGGCGGCTTTCGCTCCCCCTAAGCCGGTCGAAGATCGGAGTGGGTCCGACACCGGTGTTACTCGCGTTCGGTGATCGCGACGACCCGTCCACCCGATAGCGGTTCGTCGGTCGTCGCGGTCACGGTCGTCTCCTCGAGGTCGACCTCCGAGGCGAGCGCCTCGAACCCGTCGTCGGTTTCGACCGCCACCGTCACGTCGGTCGGACTCGCACCCGGCGGGAGTTTCGAGGGGTCGTACGAGAGGGAGATCCGGATCGCCTCGAGACCGCCCACGTCCTCGAGGCCGACGATCTCGACGGGTGCGGCGAGCGCGTCCTCGGGTGCGTTTCCGTGCTCGAGGAGTTCGAACGTCTCCGGGACGGTTTCGGCCGCAATCGACACCTCGGCGGCCCCCGCAGCCGCCGTTTCGTCGGCGGCGTCCTCGCCTTCTACCTCGAGTCTGGCTGCCTCGACGTCGTCAGGGTCGTAGCCGGGAATCGTCATGGGTGACGGTACGATGAGCGGACCAGTAGTCGTAGGGCGTGCACCTGCCGGCCCTCGCGAGCGAATCCTTTTATCCGAGGAGTGAGCACGTCTACATCGTGTCCGAGACCGCCGGCTATCTGCGCTTTTTCCCATACGAGCAGCCCTACGAGAACCAGGGCGAGGCGATGGACCGAATCTACAACGCCCTCTCGCGCGGCCAGAACGTCCTCTTCGAGGGCGCCTGCGGGACCGGCAAGACGCTCTCCTCGCTCGCGCCCGCCCTCGAGATCGCCCGCGAGCAGGATAAGACGGTCGTCATCACGACGAACGTCCACCAGCAGATGCGCCAGTTCGTCGCCGAGGCCCGCGCGATCACGCGCGAGGAACCCATTCGAGCCGTCGTGTTCAAGGGGAAGGCCTCGATGTGTCACATCGACGTCGGCTACGAGGAGTGTCAGGCGCTGCGGGACAACACCCGCGCACTCGTCGACGCCGAACGCGACCGGGCGCAACTCGAGCGCCGCCAGGGAGAACTCCTCACGGAGAGCCAGGAGGGTGACGACGCCGCGACGGGCGCCCGCAGCGCGGTGATGGACGAACTCGATGATATCGAGGAGCGGATCGAGGACTTAGCGGAGCAGAACGTCTGCGACCACTACCGGAACAACTTACTCGAGGACACCGACGCCTTCTTCGAGTGGCTGTTCGACGACGTGCGGACCCCTGACGACGTCTACGAGTACGCCGACGAGCGCGAACTCTGCGGCTACGAACTCCTGAAGGAGGGGATGGAGGGCGTCGACCTCGTGGTCTGTAACTACCACCACCTGCTCGATGCGACGATCCGCGAGCAGTTCTTCCGGTGGATCGGCCGCGATCCGGAGGACATCATCGCCGTCTTCGACGAGGCTCACAACGTCGAGGATGCCGCCCGCGAGCACGCGACCAGAACCTGTACAGAGCGAACCCTCGAGTCCGCCCTCGACGAACTCGCCGAAACGTCCGACCCGCGGGCCGACGACGCCACGAACGTCCTTTCGGCGTTCGCGACCGCGCTCGTCGACACCTACGAGGACTCCCTGGGTTTCGGAGAGCGCGAACGGGTCGGCGACAGCTGGGAGGACGTGCCGATCTCCAACGAAGATCGGCGCGACGACCTCACGCTCGCCTTCCTCCAGCGGTATTCGGGCCAGGGGATCGAGGGCGACCTCGAGGCCGCGATGGCGCTGGGCCAGCAGTTAGACGAGGAGTACGAGGAGGCCTACCGCGAGGGCGAGACGGCGACTCGCACCGAGTGCCAGACCCTCCAGGCCGCGGCGTTCGTGGGCGCCTGGATGAACGAGGGCGGCAACGAGGGACTCTACCCGGTCGTCTCGCTCCGCCGCGATGCGGGAACCGAGGAGGTGTACGGCCGCGCGGAGCTGTACAGCTGTCTGCCCCGGCACGTCACCGGCCGGCTGTTCGACGAGGTGTTCGGCACCGTCCTGATGAGCGCCACCCTTCAGCCGTTCGCCGTCACCGAGGATGTGCTGGGACTCGAGGAGTGCGTCACGATGGCCTACGGGCTGCAGTTCCCGGAGGAGCGCCGACGCACGTACGCCGTCGAGACGCCCGCGCTGTTCTCGAGCGACCGGGAGGATCCCGCGGTCCAGACGGCGGTTGCCGACGCCATCGCCGACGCGGTCCGGATGACCCCCGGAAACACGCTCGCCTTCTTCCCGAACTACGGGGAAGCGAACAGGTACGCGGAGTTGCTCGAGGGGCGCTGCGAGGCGACGGTGTACAGGGACGAACCCGGCGTTTCCGTCGAGGAGCTTCGCCAGGCGTTCGTCGCGGACGACGACGGCGTCCTCCTCACCTCGCTGTGGGGAACCCTCGCCGAGGGGGTGAGTTTCGACGCCGACGACGCCCGCACCGTCCTCGTCGTCGGCGTGCCCTACCCGCACCTGGACGACCGCGCGGAGGCGGTCCAGGCGGCCTACGATGCCGCCTTCGAGGGGACCGAAACCGGCTGGCGCTACGCCGTCGAGATTCCAACGGTCAGAAAGACCAGGCAGGCCCTCGGGCGGGTGATCCGATCGCCCGAGGACGTCGGCGTGCGCGCGCTGCTGGATCGCCGCTACTCGAGGCGAGCCAAATCCGACCTCGGGAAGTACAGCGTCAACGGCACCTTCCCGCATGAGGAGCGCGAGGAACTGCTGGACATCGACCCGGAAAAGCTCAAGTTCGCGATGCTCAACTTCTACAGCGACCACGACGCCTACGACGGCGAGACGCCCCAGCCGTAGCCGCTCCGCGTACTCCGCGCCGCCGCCCGCTCAATAGTGCCCGCTCACTTCCACCGCCACGACCTCGCCGCGGACGGTGACCTCGTCGCCGGCGCGGATCTCGCTCGAGACCGTGACCCGTTTGCCGGGTTCGCCCTCGAGCCGCGCCCGGACCTCGAGCGGGTGGTCGAGCGGGGTCGGGTGCAGGTACGTCACGGAGAGTTCGCCGGTGACGTACTCGAACCGGTGGTCCTCGAGCGGGACGCCCGCGGCGTCGTGGGCGGCCGTGATCGCCGTCCAGACGGAATGACAGTCGACGAGGTTCGCGAGGTAGCCGCCGTAGGCGACGTTCGCCGCCCCGGAGGTGTAGCGGGCGTCGGGGTCGACCGTCGCGACCAGCGCGTCGTCGTCCTCGGCGCGATAACTCTTCAGATGTATGCCGGCGTCGTTGGCCGGTCCGCAGCCGTAACAGTCCAGCTCCGGCCACGCGTCCTGCACCGCTCCCGTTCGTTGCTCGAGCATACGATGAGTAGGCTCGGAACGGATAACCCGGTTGCGATTCGGTGGACGACCGTCGACGCGGCGGCCGCCTCAGGCGGGCAGCGAGATCCGACTCACCGGGAGCCGATAGGAGCCGTCGAAGAACTCGAGTTCGGACACCGTCCAGGTGATCGGCTCGATTTCCCGCGCTACGAGTCGTTTCGCGTCCGCGAGCGCGCCACCGCGCGCGAGAGTAACGTGAGGGACGTAGTCTCCACCCTCGAGCCCCTCGACGGTGCCGAACGCCTCGCGCAGATCGGCGTGGAGTGACTCGAGCCCGGGGCTCTCGACGGCGAGGTAGACGACGGGGGCGCTCCCGAGCGGCGGGTCGGCGAAGTAGTCGATCCCCGCGATTCGGGCCTCGACGGCGGGTGCACCCTCGAGTGCGCGGTGGGCGCGCCGCTGGAGTTGACTGACGTGGTCGGCGTCACCCAGCCGCTTGAGCAACAGTGAGTGCTCATCGCGGACGGTGTCGAACCCCTGGAGGGCGGGGTAGAGGTCGGCGGCGAGCCGGCGGACGCGGCCGGGAACCGGCACGTTGATGCTGTACACGTTGCCGGAACGAGGGCGGCTCGATGTATGAGTGTACTGATCGCGCGGCGATTCTCGCCGCACCCGTTGGTCCGCTCAGAGCCGGTCAACCAGCCAGAGCACGATCAACACGGCGATTGCGAGCTGGATGATGAAGAAAAAGGGCCCGAGCAGGCTGGCGATCCCGCTGATCAGCGCCTGGAGTATCTGGAGGACGAGCAAGACGGCGACCAGACCGAGGACGATCTTCAGTAGCGTTTCGACCTCGAGTTCTCCGCGAGTGTCGCGCATACATTCGTCTACGAGTGACTGTTTGAAAAACACTCCGCAGACGAGGTCGGAAAGACCTATTTATGCGGCCACTCCATCACCGTGTAATGGATCAGAGGGGGCACCGGGTGCTGGTCTACGCACTCGTAGTGCTCGTATGTCTCTCCGTGTGGGTTCCCTCGTTTGCAGCCGCCGACGGCGTCGAAGACGGGGTGGGCACCGAATCGGAAACCGTCGTCCCGGCGGTGACGACGACCGACACGACGGCGAACGCGGTGCAAGAGGAGCCGTCGCTGAACGGGTACGACGACCTCTACGTCGAGATAGACCTCCATCGCAACGGCTCCGCGAGCTGGTCGCTCGAGTACCGGTACCGGCTCGACGACAACGACGACGACAACGAGAGCGTCGACTGGGAGGAACTCGAGGCCGACATCGAAGAGCGCCCCGAGGCGTACGTCGCGATGATCGAAGAGCGGTGGTCGGCGGCCGCAGACGAGGCCGCGGCGGAAACCGGCCGTAACATGTCGACATCGAACTACGAGGTCGAGACGGACAAAAGCGAGACGCCCCAGGAGTACGGCTACGTCCGCTTCACCTTCGAGTGGAGCGCCTTCTCCCACGTCGAGGTCAACCGAATCGAAGCCGGCGACGCGCTGGTCGACTTCGATCTCGACGACCGGACGCGACTGATCGTCTCCTGGCCGGAAACGTACAACGCCACCGATGGCGGGATCGAGCCGGAGACGGACGACCGCCGAGAGTCGACGGCGATCTGGGACGGAGAGGAAACCGACTTCCTCGAGGGCGAACCCCGGCTCGAGCTCATCGAAACCGGCGGCGAACCGGTATCGCCGCCACAGGAAGCTGAACCGGAGATCCCGTTCTCCTGGATCGCCGCGGGCGTGGCGGCCGCTCTCAGCGTCCTCGTCCTGGGCGTCTGGTGGTTCCGGCGCGACCCCGGCGCCGGCGAGGAACCGGCGGGTCACGAGCCGCCGCCGGTCGAAGAGCCGACCGCCAGCGACCCGAGCCCGCCCCTCGAGTTACTGAGCAACGAGGAGCGGGTGCTGCGACTGCTCGAAGAACACGGCGGTCGCATCAAACAGCAGGAGGTCGTCGCCGAACTCGACTGGACCGAGGCGAAGACCAGCCAGGTCGTCGGCGGGTTGCGCGAGGACGACGAGGTCGAGGTGTTCCGGATCGGCCGCGAGAACGTCCTTACCCTGCCCGAAGAGGACGGCGAGTAGAGGGTGTGTTCGCTCTGACAGGTAACGTTTGCCTCGCCGAAAGGGTTTAATAGCCCGCTCGCTCTACCTCTGGCCAGATGAGTACAGCCGCGTTACTCGACGTCGCTCCTTCCCCGAGCGACGCGGCTGTCTCGCGACGACGACCGCGACCGGGCCTCTGAGCCCATACTATACCCTTCCCCCCGACCCTTCGTGCCGTTGCAACCCCACAGCAGTGTTGCTACTTCCTGCGTAGCGTCCGCTCTCGATATTATTTTCACAATCTAAATCAATGAATTTATGTAGGTCCCGCCGGTTCACTCGAGTAGGATATGAACCGCGTTGCACTCGCGTTCTCGGGCGGACTGGACACCACCGTTTGCGTCCCGCTGCTCGAGGAGGAATACGGATACGACGACGTCATCGGCGTCACCGTCGACGTCGGCCAGCCACACTCGGAGTTCGAAGAAGCCGAAGAGACCGCCGAGGCACTGGACCTCGAGCACTACGTCGTCGACGCGCGAGACGAGTTCGCCGATCTCTGTCTGGACAGCGTCCGCGCGAACGCGACCTACCAGGGCTACCCGCTGGGGACGGCCCTCGCGCGCCCGGTCATCGCTTCGAAGATCCTCGAGGTCGCCGAAGAGCACGACTGCACCGGCATCGCCCACGGCTGTACGGGCAAGGGGAACGACCAGCTTCGCTTCGAGGCGATCTGGCGCGACTCCGACCTCGAGGTGATCGCCCCGATCCGCGAACTCGGGCTCACCCGCGAGTGGGAGAACGAGTACGCCGAGGAGAAGGGCCTGCCCGTCGAGGGCGGCGGCGGCGGCAAGTGGTCGGTCGACACCAACCTCTGGAGCCGCTCGGTCGAGGGCTCCGAACTCGAGGACCCCGGCTACGTGCCCGGTGAGGAGATCTACGAGTGGACGACCGCCCCGACGGGCGAAACGGAGACGATCGAAATCGAGTTCGAGGAGGGGTATCCCGTCGCCGTCGACGTTCTCGGGAGCGAAGCTCCCGCGAGCCAATCAGAAGCGTCCGCTTCTGATGACGGCGAGGAGTACGGGCCCGTCGAACTGATCGAATATCTCAACGAACTCGCCGGCGAGTACGGCGTCGGCCGCACGGACTCGATGGAAGACCGCATGCTCGGCCTGAAGGTACGCGAGAACTACGAGCACCCCGCCGCCACCACCCTCCTGAACGCCCACGAGGCACTCGAGGGGCTCGTCCTCACCCAGGAAGAGCGCGAGTTCAAACAGCAGATCGACCAGCAGTGGTCGAAAAAGGGCTACGAAGGGCTCGTGGACGCGCCGCTCGTGGGCGCGCTCGAGGCGTTCATCGACGAAACCCAGAGCCGCGTCACCGGCACCGTCACGGTTCGTTTCGAGGGCGGCCAGGCCCGCGCGGTCGGTCGCGACAGCGAGTACGCCGCCTACTCCGCCGAGCACGCCTCGTTCAACACCGAGGCCGTCGGCAAGATCGACCAGGAGGACGCCACCGGCGTCGCGAAGTATCACGGCTTCCAGCGCCGCCTGGCCAACGAGTCCATCGCGGCCCTCGAGGCCGACGACGACCGCGTTTCGCTCGCGACGGACGGCGGCGCGAGCGAGACGAACGGAGCGGAGTAACCATGACAGACGAGGGAGCCGACGAGAGCGTGATCCGCCGCGACCGCTTCAGCGGCGGCCCCGCCCGGAGCTTCCTCTCCTCGCTCGCCGCCGACGAGCGGATCTTCGAGGCTGATCTCGCGGTCGATCGCGCACACGTGATTATGCTCGCAGAGCAGGAAATCGTGGACGACGAGACTGCAGGCGAGATCCTGACAGCCCTCGACGCCATCGAGGTCGACGGCCACGGCTCGCTGCCCGAAGGTGAGGACGTCCACGAGGCAATCGAGACCGCGGTGATCGAACACGTCGGCCCCGACGGCGGGAAGATGCACACCGCGCGCTCGCGCAACGACGAAGTCGCGACCTGCATCCGGTATCGCCTGCGCGAGGACGTCCTCAAGGCGCTCGAGGCCACCCTCGCGCTTCGCGGCTCCCTGATCGAGGTCGCCGAGGCGCACGCGGAGACGCTCATGCCCGGCTACACCCACCTCCAGCCCGCCCAGCCCACCTCGGTGGCCCACTGGGCGTGCTCCTACGAGGGGGCGATTCGCCGGGACACCGCGCGTCTGCTCGAGGCCTACGGCCGGATCAACCGGTCGCCGCTGGGCGGTGCGGCGTTCGCGGGCACCCCGTTCGATATCGACCGCGAGCGGACGGCGGCGTTGCTGGGCTTCGAGGGCGTGATCGAGAACTCGATGGACGCCGCCTCGAGCCGGGACTTCCTGCTCGAGACGACCCAGGCGCTGTCGACGCTCGCGACGACGCTGTCGGGGCTCGCGGAGGACCTCATCATCTTCGCGAACCGCGGCTTCGTCGCCCTCTCGGACGACTACTCCTCGACCTCGTCGATCATGCCCCAGAAGGTCAACCCCGACACGCTCGAGTTGGTTCGGGCGGTCGCGGGCGACGCCGCCGCCGGCGTCCAGGGGCTTTCGACCACGCTCAAGGGACTGCCCCGCGCCTACAACCGCGATTTACAGCGGGCGACCCCCCACGCCTGGGAGACCGTCGACGCCGTGAGCGAGGCGACGCGGGTCGCGGCGGGGGCCGTCGCAACGGCCACCTGGGACGAGGAGGCGCTGGCCGCCGAGGCCGGCGCGGGCTTCTCGACGGCAACCGGCGTCGCGGACGCGCTGGCCGCGAGCGGGCTGCCGTTCCGCACCGCGCACGAGTTGGTGGCGTACGCGGCGCAACGCGCCGCGGAAGAGGCGACCGGCGAAGCCGGGAGCGCGGCCGAGAGCGCGGAACACCGTTCCGCGGACGACGTGAGCGGCGCGCCGGGAGCGACCGACGCCGACTACGCCGCCCTCGAGGCCGCAGCCGAAGACGTACTGGGCGAGCCCCTCGAGACTCACGTCGATCCCGCCGCCGTGAAGTCGGCGCTCGACCCCGCCGAGAGCGTGGCGAGCCGGGATTCCCAGGGGGGACCCGCCCCCACCGCTGTCGGAGACCAGCTCGAGTCAGCGGTCGCCGCGCTTGAGGCCGACGATGAATCTGTCGAGGATCTCGAAGCGAGCCTCGAGGGCGCCCGCGAAGCGCTTCGCGCGGAGGTGAACGAGTATGCGTGAGCTGTCGGCGACACACCGACCGCCAGCCGCTGGCATCGGGGTTCCGCGACCGCTCCCGCGACCGTCCCCTCCGGGGGACAACACATCACTCAACCGATAATGAGATCGAAATCGACGTAGAAACCGACCGAGACACCATTACTCGCAAGTTTGGTTATTTAATTTTATACCTAAATTCGATGGGTTTAAGCCCGTCCGCTGCCGAGGGGGAGTTACAATGGCAGAATGCGTCGAGTGCGGGGCCGAACTAACCCTGCACGAGGATCTGGAAGCCGGAGAGATCGTCGATTGTACCACCTGCGGAGCCGAGCTGGAAGTCGTCGACACCGAGCCGCCAGTCCTCGAGCGAGCCCCGGAGCTCGAAGAGGACTGGGGTGAGTAATCTTGCAGATAGGACTACTCTACTCCCGGATTCGGAAGGACGAGAAGCTGCTCCTCGCCGAGTTGCGCGAGCGAGGTCACGACGTCGTCAAGATCGATGTTCGAAAGGAGACGTTCGACATCGGCGAGGCTCCCGACGAACTCGCCGACCTCGACGTCGTCGTCGACCGCTGTCTCGCGACGAGTCGCAGCCTGTACGCTACACAGTTCTGTGAGGCGTACGGCGTGCCCGTCGTCAACGGTCACGAGACCGCGGAGATCTGCGCCGACAAGGCGAAGAACAGCCTGGCACTCGAGGCCGCGGGCGTTCCCACGCCGGCGACGAAGGTCGCGTTCACCAAGGAGAGCGCGCTCGAGGCGATCGAATCGTTCGGCTACCCCTGCGTGCTCAAACCCGTCGTCGGGTCGTGGGGACGCCTGATGGCCAAGATCGACTCGAGAAGCGCCGCCGAGGCCATCCTCGAGCACAAAGCCACTCTGGGCCACTACGAGCACAAGGTGTTCTACGTCCAGGAGTTCGTCGAGAAACCCGGCCGCGACATCCGCGTCGTCGCCACCGACGGCGAGCCGGTCGCGGCGATGGTTCGCTCGTCGGACCACTGGCTCACGAACGCCGCCAAGGGGGCGAAAACCGAACCGTTCGAACTCGACGCCGAGGCGGAGGCGCTGGTGAAGAAAGCCAGCGACGCCGTCGGCGGCGGGCTGCTCGGGGTGGATCTCATGGAAACGGACGATGGATACACGGTCCACGAGGTCAACCACACCGTCGAATTCAAGGCGCTGAACGACGCCGTCGAGACCGACGTCCCCGCGGTGGTCGTCGACTGGCTCGAGGCGAAGGCCGCTGAGGAGGCGGGCGCGAAACTCGAGGTGACGGCCTGATGTCGACCGGCACACACCAGTCCGCCGGCGAGGACGGGACGGCGAGCGCGGAAACGGTCACCGCGAGCGTCGTCGGCGGCAGCGGCTTCACGGGCGGGGAACTCCTTCGCCTGCTCGCGGGTCACCCGAATTTCGAGATTCAGCAGGCGACCAGCCGCTCCTACGCCGGCAAGAGCGTCGGCTCGAAGCATCCGCCACTGCGCGGCAGCGAGCTCCGGTTCTCGGAGCCGTCTGACCTCGAGAGCGTCGACGTGCTCTTTACGGCAACGCCACACGGCGTCTCGATGGGGCAGGTCGACGAGTTCCTCGAGGTCGCGGACACGGTCGTCGACCTCTCGGCAGATTTCAGACTCGACACGGAAGAACAGTACGACGAGTGGTACGACGGCCACACCAGTCCGGAGTACCTCGAGAAAGCGGAGTACGCCCTCCCCGAGATCAACCGCGAGAACCTCGCTGGCGCAGCGCTCATCGCCGGCGGCGGCTGTAACGCCACCGCGGCGATCCTCGGGCTGTACCCCCTGTTCGAACACGGTATTCTCGAGGGAGGAGAGCACGTCGTCGTGGACGTGAAAGTCGGCTCCTCCGAAGGGGGTGCCGGCGGCGGCGAGGCCTCCTCGCATCCGGAACGCTCGGGGGTCGTCCGCCCCTACGCGCCGACGGGCCACCGCCACGAGGCCGAGATCGAGCAGTTCCTCGGCACGAAGGTCGCCTTTACCTGCCACGCCGTGGACATGGTCCGCGGCGCGAGCGCGACGAGCCACGTCTTTCCGTCGGGTCCGGTCTCGAAGGGCGACCTCTGGAAGGCCTATCGTGGCTGCTACGAGGACGAGCCGTTCGTCCGTATGGCCGCCGGCGGTTCCGGGGTCTACCGCTACCCCGAGCCGAAGGCTGTCGCGGGGACGAACTACGCCGAGGTCGGCTTCGAACTCGATCCATCGAATAAGCGAGTCGTCGTCTTCTCGGCCATCGACAACATGATGAAGGGGTCGGCCGGGCAGGCGGTCCACGCCGCCAACATTGCACTGGGATTGGAGGAGACCGCCGGACTCGAGTTCGCGGGACTGCATCCCGTGGGGGCACCCTGAGATGACGGTGGTTGTCAAGATCGGCGGCGCCGAGGCCGTCGATCCGACCGGCGCCCTCTCGGACGTCGCCCACCTGGCCGCAAACGGAGAGGACGTGGTGGTCGTCCACGGCGGCTCGACGGCCGTCGACGAGACGCTCGAGGCACTCGGCGAGGAACCCACCTACGTCGAAACCCCCGGCGGCGTCGTTGGCCGGTTCACCGACGAGCGCACCATGAACGTGTTCAAGATGGTGATGGCCGGCAAGCTCAACACCGATCTGGTGGAAGCCCTCCAGAATCAGGGCGTCGACGCGATCGGGCTCACCGGCGCGGACGGCAAGCTGCTCACGGGCAAACGCAAATCCGCCGTCCGCGTCAAAGAAGACGGCAAGAAGAAGATCAAGCGCGGCGATCACTCGGGAACGATCGAGGAGGTCAACGCCGACCTGCTCGAGACGCTGCTCTCCGACGGCTACGTCCCCGTCGTCACCGCACCCGTGCTGGGCGCAGAGAAGGACGGGGGGTATACCGCCGTCAACGCCGACGCGGATCGCACCGCGGCCGCCGTCGCGGGCGCGCTTTCGGCCGACCTCGTGCTCCTCACCGACGTCTCGGGGATCTACGAGGACCCCGACGACGAGTCGACGCTGCTCGAGTCCGCGAACACGGAAGCGGAGTTCGAGGCAGTCGAAGCAGCAGCCGAGGGGTTCATGACGAAGAAGGTGATGGCCGCCGAGGAGGCGCTTTCGGGCGGCGCGTCGTCGGTCGTCGTCGCCGGCGCCAACGCGAACGACCCCGTTCTCAACGCGCTTTCGGGCCACGGCACGACGCTGACGCCCGGCGCGGTGGGACTGGGGGACGAACCAACAGACGACGCGCTCGAGGCCGGTAACGAAAGCGAACTCGAGGTGACCCGATGAGCGACAACGGCTTCGTCTTCTCCCAGAAGCCGATCGCGATCGAGTCGGGAGAGGGGGTTCACCTCACGAGCGAACGTGGGACGGGGTACCTCGATTTCGGCGCGAGCTACGCCTGCACACCGACGGGTCACTGCCACCCCGACGTGGTGGAAGCGGTGCGAGAGCAGGCCGGCGAGTTGCTGTTCGTCCAGGGATCGTACCCCGTCGCCGCGCGCGAAGAACTCCACTCGAAACTGGGGGCGCTCGCCCCCGGCGACCTCGAGAAGGTCTGGCTCTGTAACTCGGGGACCGAAGCCAACGAGGCCGCGCTCAAGTTCGCCCGGAGCGCCACCGGCGGGACGAAAATCGTCGCCGCGAAGCGCGCCTTCCACGGCCGCACCGCGGGCACCCTCTCGGCGACCTGGAAACCCAAGTACAAGAAACCGTTCGAGCCGCTACTCGAGGACGTGGAGTTCGTCACCTACGGCGACGAGGCGGAGCTTGCGGACGCGGTGGACGACGACACCGCCGCCGTCATCCTCGAGCCGATCCAGGGCGAAGGCGGCGTCCACCCCGCTCCCGAGGGCTACCTCGAAGCGGCCCGCGAGATCACGACCGAAACCGGAACCGCGCTCGTCTTCGACGAGATCCAGACCGGCCTCGGCCGTACCGGAAAAACGTGGGCCTGCGAACACGAGGGGATCGTCCCCGACGTTCTCACGACCGCGAAGGGGGTCGCCAGCGGCCTCCCGATGGGTGCAACCCTCTGTGCGGACTGGATCGCCGAGAGCGCTGGTCCCCACGGCTCGACGTTCTCGGGCAATCCGCTCGTCTGTGCCGCCGCCAACGCCACCCTCGAGGTGCTCGCCGAAGAGGACCTCGCGAGCAACGCCGCCGTCGTCGGCGACCACCTGCAGGACGAACTCGCCGCGAGCGACCTCCCGGTCCGCGAGGTCCGCGGGCAGGGGCTCATGCTCGGACTCGAGGTCAAACGCGGCGCGAACCGCGTGCTACGCGACCTCGCCCTCGAGCACCGTATCCTCGCGCTGCCGGCCGGCCGGAGTGTCGTTCGTCTGCTGCCGCCGCTCGTGCTCGAGGAGTCCCACGCCGACGAGCTACTCGAGGCGCTCACCGAGATACTCGCGCCGACGCCCGAGTCACAGTCATGAACGCCACCGCACAGACCGACGACGGAGCCGACGTCTCGCTCGAGGAGGCCCGGAAGCTCCTGCTCAACCTCGTCTCGATCCCCTCACCCTCCGGCGAGGAGGGTGCCGCGGCCGAGCGCCTCGCCGAGTTCTTCGAGAGCCACGACCGCGAGGTGTGGCTCGACGAGGTCGGGAACGTTCGCGCCCCCGCTGACGATTCCGTCCTGCTCACCTCGCACGTCGACACCGTCCCCGGCGAGATTCCGGTCCGCGTCGAGACCGCGGGAGAGGACGACCCGATCGCCGCGGCGGGCGAGGAGGTTCTCTGGGGCCGGGGCAGCGTCGACGCCACCGGCCCGCTCGCAGCGATGGCCGTCGCGGCCGTCCGCACCGGCACCTCGTTCGTCGGCGTCGTCGGCGAGGAGACGACCTCGCGGGGCGCGCGCCACCTCGTCGCAGAGCGTGAGGAACCCAGAGCGGTGATCAACGGCGAACCCTCCGGCGCCGACGGCATCACCCTCGGCTACCGCGGGATCGTCTCCGGGACCTACACTGCCGAAAGCGACTCCGGACACACCTCGAGGCCCGAGCCGAACGCCATCCAGGAGGCGATGGCCTGGTGGTCCCGCGTCGAGGCGGCGTTCGAACCCGACGGCGCGGACGCGACCGTTTTCGAACAGGTAACCGCCAAACCCGTCGCCGTGCAGGGCGGGACGACCGAGAACGGTCTCGCCGTCCGTGCGACCGTCGACTTTCAGTGTCGGGTGCCGCCGAGCCTCGAGCCCGCGGCCGTTCGAGAAACCGTCGAAGCCAAGGGCGGCGGTACCGAGGTCACCGGCCTCGAGCGCGAGGGCGACAGCTTCGAGCGCGAGGGTCCTGTCCTCGAGTGGACGGACGAAGTCCAGCCGGTAATGCAGAGCCCGCGAACCGACGTGGCGCGTGCGTTTCGCGTCGCGATTCGCGCAGAAGGCGGCGAGCCGCGTCTGCTGCGCAAAACGGGAACGAGCGATATGAACATCTACGCCGGGGCGTGGGAGTGCCCGATGGCGACCTACGGCCCCGGCGACTCCGACCTCGATCACGCGCCCGACGAGCGCCTCCCGCTCGCCGAGTTCGACCGCTCGGTGACGATCCTCGAGCGCGTGGCGGGGTCGCTTTGAATACACGATGACCACCGAACTCGCTATGACACCAGCCACAGATTCCGACCAGCCGAGACACTTCCTCGACGTCGACGACCTCTCGCGGAGCGAACTGTTCGCCGTCCTCGACCGGGCGGCAGAGTACAAACTCGCCCAGCAGCGAGGCGACCCCCACGCGGACCTCGAGGGCCAGACCCTGGGAATGCTCTTTCAGAAGGCGAGTACCCGAACCCGCGTTTCCTTCGAGACCGGGATGACCCAGCTCGGCGGCCACGCGGTCTTTCTGGGAGCCGACGACATCCAGCTGGGTCGGGGCGAGCCGCTGAAGGACACCGCCCGCGCGCTCTCGAGATACGTCGACTGCGTGATGGCTCGCGTGTTCAAACACGAGAACGTCGAGGTGATGGCCGAGTACGCCGACGTCCCGATCGTCAACGGGCTCACCGACGACGCCCACCCCTGCCAGACGCTTGCGGACCTGCTTACGATTCGGGAGCGGTTCGGCGACCTCGAGTCCGCCTCCGCCGCGTGGGTCGGCGACGGCAACAACGTCGCCCAGTCGTTCGTCCTCGGCTGTGCGCTGGCCGGCATCGACCTCACCGTCGCGACGCCGGCCGAACACGGCGTCGACGAGGCGGTCGTCGAGCGAGCCGCAGAGATCGGCACCGCGCCGACGATCACGACCGATCCCGTCGCGGCGGTTTCCGACGCGAACGTCGTCTACACCGACGTCTGGATCAGCATGGGCCAGGAGGACGAACGCGACATGCGCCTCCGGCGCTTCGACGGCTTCCAGCTCAACGACGACCTGCTCGCCCACACCGACGACGCCGCCGTGATGCACTGCCTGCCCGCCCACCGCGGCGAGGAGATCACGGACGCGGTGCTCGAGGGTGAGCACTCCGTCGTCTGGGATCAGGCCGAAAACCGGCTGCACGCACAGAAGGCGCTGTTGGGCTGGTTGCTCGAGTAGCGCGGCGCTACGCGCCGCGAGAACGCGAACGGGGAGCGCAGCGACCCGTGAGCGAGGCGCGAGCGGAGAGGAACGACCCGTGAGCAAAGCAACCCGGGAGCGACGCGCCCATTACCCGCCGCTCTCGGAGAGTTCGCTGCGTGGCCGCCCGCGAGGGCGCTCGAGCAGCGCATACCCGACCCCGAGAACCAGCCCGTAGACGGCGTGGCCGACCAGACTGCCCATATCGAGGTTCGGAACCATCTCGGCCATGCCGAGCCAGATCGGCATCACGACCACCGCGAGTATCGCCCAGAGGACGATCCCGTAGGCGACGCCCGCGCCCACGCCGGTCGAGAGCGAAATCGTCGGCCGGCCGGCGGCGACGAGGATCGCCGCGAAGACGACCCCCAGCACCGCCGCGTGCGAGAGGTGGACGATCCAGCCGGCGAGGCCGCCCTCGAGGCCGTACATCGAGGGGATCATCGTCTCGAGCATCTCGGGGGTCATCGCAGTCATCATGAGGCCGAAGGCGACGCCGCCGGCGATGCCGCCCGCGACGCCCGCCTGCCAGGGCTCGACTCCGGTCGCAGTCTGTACGTCGGTCGGTGTTGCGGTTTCCGAGGCCATCAGACGGGGGTAGGTCGTGGGGGTGTGTGACAATGTCTCGGGCGTGCGTCGGCGATGCACACCCGAGGTAGGGCAATCGGTACGCCGACGGGGAGCGCTCGTCGAGGGCAAAGACTCTTTGACGTCGTCCGAGCAGTTCTACTCGATGGCGACGCCGCTTCGGATTGCCGCCGGCGAACTCGAGACCGACGCGATCATCGAGGCGATCCACGAGGGCCGGCGGGTGGTCGTGACGATGACGATGCTCGAGGAGGAGTACGAGGTGATCCTCCGCCACGACGGCTCGACGTACTACTGCGACACGCCCACGCGACTCCACCGCCACGAAAGCGAAGCGGAGATGCGAACCTGTATCGGACGGATGGGCTACAGCGCCGAGAGTCGGGCGTAACGTTTTCTCGGTCGTCCGCCAAGGTCGCACATGGCGGAGCAGCCGCGCCACCGACTGGACGAGTTGCTGGAGCAGTCCGATCCGGAGTTCGAGGCAGTCATGAGCTGCGTGTTCGGGATCGAGACCCACGAGACGCGCGTCTATCTCGTCGCCCTCGAGTACCCGGGGAGTACGATCGAAGAACTCGGCGACGTGCTCGAGCGCGACCGGAGTACGGTCAACCGATCGCTGTCGACGCTCCACGAGCGAGGGCTCGTCGAGCGGGATCGGCGGCTGCTCGACGGCGGCGGCTACGTCTATCAGTACACCGCGATCGCGCTCCCGGAGGCGAAACGGTTGCTCCACGAGGCGCTCGACGCCTGGACCGAACAGGTCCACGACGTGATCGACGAGTTCGACGGGCGGTCGATGCCCTGACCTCCGGCTGCTGGCAGCATCCGCAGCAACCCACCCACTTTTCCCCGCTGCCCGCCTTCGCCCCGTCAATGAGTCTCAGCCTCTCCGCCGAGCGTCCGGCCCCTCCCGACGACGCCGTCGACGGCGCCTGGCTCGAGTGCATCGACTGCGGCGAGAGCTACGCCCCGTTCGAGGCCGTTCGCTACACCTGCGACTGCGGCGGCCTGCTCGAGGTCCGCTACGCCGACTTGCCGGCGTTCGCGGACTTCGAAGGGACCGCGACGAGCGGCGTCTGGCGCTACGCCGACGCCCTTCCGCTCGAGTCGGGCGTCTCGATCCAGGAGGGTGCGACGCCGCTGTACGAGGTTCCCCGCCTCGAGGACGAACTGGGCCTCGAGGCCCTGCGGGTCAAACACGAGGGGATGAACCCCACCGGGAGCTTCAAGGACCGCGGGATGACCGTCGGCGTCGCCGTCGCCCGCGAACTCGGCGTGGATCGACTCGCCTGCGCCTCGACGGGTAACACCAGCGCCGCCCTCGCCGCCTACGGCTCCCGGGCCGGGATGGAAACGCTCGTGCTTCTCCCCGCGGGCAAGGTCGCCGCCGGCAAGGTCGCCCAGGCGAGCCTCCACGGGGCGCGGATCTTGGAGGTCGACGGCAACTTCGACGCCTGTCTCGACATCGTCCAGGAACTCGCCGCCAGGGGTGAGGCCTACCTGCTGAACTCGCTGAACCCGTTCAGACTCGAGGGCCAGAAGACGATCGGCCTCGAGATCCTCGAGGCCTTTCGCGAGGACTACGACGCCTGGCCCGACCGGATCGTCCTCCCGGTGGGCAACGCGGGCAACACCGCGGCGCTGTACAAGGCGTTCAGAGAACTCGTCCAGGCGGGTGACCTCACCCGCGAGGAGGTTCCGAAACTCACCGGGATCCAGGCCGAGGGCGCCGCGCCGATGGTCGAGGCGATCGAGAACGACGCCGACGAGGTTCGCCGCTGGGAGGACGTGGAAACCCGCGCCACGGCGATCCGGATCGGCAACCCGGTCAACGCCCCGAAGGCACTGCCCGGAATCCGGGAAACCGGCGGGACCGCCGTCGCCGTCACCGACAAGCAGATCACGGCCGCCCAGCGCGCCCTCGCCGGCGAGGGAATCGGCGTCGAACCGGCCTCCGCGGCGTCGGTCGCCGGCCTTCGGAAACTGCGCGAGCGGGGTGTCGTCGACGCCAGCGAGCGCGTCGCCTGCCTCACTACCGGCCACCTCCTCAAGGATCCCGACGCTGCCGCCGCCGCGGGAGCCGATACCGAATCCGTTCCGAACGATACGGACGGTGTTCTCGACGCGCTCGAGGAGTGAGACCTCCACGGCCTCCGGTTCGGTTTGCCGTCCCCCGAGACCGTCGCTGACCGAACGATTCTGCAGCGAGTTCCGATTCCGAGTATCCCGCGGTGGTCGGAAGATACCTACTTCGGGTATGTTTATTCACCCTATAATAGAAATGTTTTTAACCAATAAGTGGCGTTTTGCTAACACGAATGCGTCGGAACCAGTCAGGTACAGACTCCGAGCCAACGGCGGTCTGCCCCGAGTGTGAGGGACGACTCCGGCCGGTAGACGTACAGACGGTGTGTGAAGACTGCGGTCTCGTCGCCGCCGAAGATCCGATCGACCGCGGCCCCGAGTGGCGGTCGTTCGCCGACGACGACACCGACCGGCGACGGACCGGGGCGCCGTTGACCCGATCACGGCATGACCGCGGCCTCTCGAGTGAGATCGGGTACGGCTACGGCTCGGGAGTTAGAGTGAGCGGCCGGAAACGCCGCCAGATCGCGCGTATGCGCAGGGAACACAACCGTGCTCGTCTCTCCTCGAAGCAAGCACGCAACCAGAAGTACGGCTTTACGGAGATTCGACGGATCGTCGCCCAGTACTCGCTGCCGATGGACCTCTGCGAGCAGGCCTGTGCGCTGTTCGCGTCGGCCCAGTCGGACGGGCTGTTGACGGGCCGATCGATCGAGGGGTTCGCCGCAGCCGCCGTCTACACGACCTGTCGGACCCGCTCGGTCCCCCGAACGACCGACGAAGTCGCCGCGGTCGCGCGCGCAAGCGAGCGCGAGCTCGGCGTCGCGTACACCGCACTCAATCGTGAACTGGACGTCGAGACGGGGCCGATCGATCCGACGGCGTACCTTCCGCGATACGCGACGAAACTCGGCCTCGGAAGCGCCGTCGAACGCGAGGCACGCGAGTACGTCGAACGGCTTCTCGAGGACGGAGCGCTCGGCGGTCGGAACCCAAGTGGTGCTGCCGCGGCCTGTCTGTACGCCGCCGCCACGGAGTACGACGACGCCGAGCCGATCACGCAGGCCGCAGCGGCGGCGGTCGGCAACGTCTCACCGGCGACGATTCGGTCGACCGTATCACTTCTCGAGGAGGGACGCTAACAGCCAGAGCGCCACGAACCACCGCAAACGAGGAGACGCTACCGCAGCGGCGTCAGTTATCGTCCGTTTCGTCCGACGCTCGATTGCGGAAAAACGACCGCTCCCGCATCGTATCCGGCATCGGATGGTCGGTTCCCGACGCGAACTTCGGATACGGCGTCCGGTCGTGCTCTCGCTCCACAAACGAGTGCGCTGCTCGTCGCGCTCGGTGGTAGCGCTGGTGTCGGTCGTCGACGGGGCACGTTCTGGCGATCTGGACCGGCTCGCCGTGTTTTGCGCGAAGCCAGAACGCGAGAAACGCACCGAACTCGGTCGGTGCGAACACGACGGCGCGACCGAACCGCCGAAGCACCGTCTCATCGTGAGTCGTACAGATGTTTTTCATCGTTTCTCGAGCCTTCGGCTCGTCCGCGACGACGAGAAATCCGTCAGTCGACAGCCCATCCATGTATAATATTCAATCATTCCCGGAGTAAAAGTGTTTCTTTTCTAACTGCTATGCCGCCGTACGACTCGAGCCGCTACGTCGTCCGCAGATTGTCGGTGCTCGGCTCGTACACCTCGCCCTTCTGTTTGAGTTTCTCGATCTCGTGTTCGGCCTTCGACTCGTCCATCCCGATCTCCTCGGCGCGCTCCAGGACGACGTCGATCGGTGCGCCGTCGTCGTACTCCTCTTCGATATCCGTGATGAGGCCCTTGATGTTCTTGATCCGGTCGCGCTGGGACTTCGAGGTTCCCGCCTCGACGATATCCGCGTCGAACTCGCCGGTTTCGGGATCGACGCCGATATCCTGGAGACACGAGCGAACGATCTCGATCACGCGCTCGGCGTCGTCGAGTTCAACGGTGTCCGACAGCCGGATGCGGGCGCTGGCCTCCGAGAGCCGAACCAGTCCCTCGAGTTTTCGGGCGGTTACGGGGACGGGAGCGTCCTCGTCGGTTCCCTTCGAGCGAAGGTCGACGTAGAAGTCGCGGATCGCCTCGCGGGCCTCCTCGGTCATCCGCGGATGGCAGTTCTGTTTGGCGTAGGCGATGTACTTCCGGAGGAGTTCGGCGTCGATCGCCGGATCGACCTTCTGGGTCATCTCCTCGATCTCGTCGGTGCTCACCTCGAGGGAGGTCATCTGGGACTGCTGGGTCGTTAGCTCGCCCGCGTAGTTCGTGTTGATGATGTGTTCTGCGAGATTCCGGTCTTTCTCCTCGTCGGGCTGGTCGGTGACGGTGAAGATCAGGTCGAACCGCGAGATGAGCGCCGGCTCTAAGTCGATCTGCTCGCCGATGGGTTCGTACTGGTCGAAGCGGCCGTACTTGGGGTTCGCGGCTCCGAGGAGCGAGCACCGGGACTTGAGGGTGGCGTTGATGCCGGCCTTCGAGACGGAGATTTTCTGCTGCTCGAGGGCCTCGTGCATAGCACTGCGATCCTCCGACCGCATTTTATCTAGCTCGTCCACTGCCGCGATCCCCTGGTCTGCGAGGACGAGCGCGCCGGCCTCTAAGGTCCACTGCTGGCCGTCGCCGAAGTCGTCGCGTACCGCTGCGGCGGTAAGTCCGGCGCTCGAGCTACCCTTCCCTGACGTGTAAACCGATCTGGGGGCGATGTTCTGGATGTAGCCCAGCATCTGGCTCTTTCCTGTTCCCGGATCACCGATCAGCAGCATGTGCAGGTCGCCGCGGATCCTCGAGCCGTCGGGCAACTGCTTCGTCACGCCCGAGAACAACTGGAGCATCATCGCGAGCTTCTCCTGCTCGTAGCCGTAGATCGCGGGGGCGATCGAGTCGACCATCCGCTCGTAGATGTCGTCGGCCGTCGAGAGGCGGACGATCTCCTCTTTGTCCTCGTCGGTGATGTCCATGTCCTCGAACTGCTCCTCGTCGATGTCGACGGAGATCCCCTCCATGTAGAAGTCGAAGATGGGGGACTTCTCCTGCTGGTTGCCCTGCTGCTCGAGGCGCAGCACGCCAACGGCGGAGACGTGGTCGCCGGGGGTGACCTCCCCCGTAATGTCGTCCTCGATGTTGATGTCGAGGGCCTGTGGGGTTTCGCCGCCGCGGAGTCCCTCAGGGCTCTCCTGGATCCGGAGTTTCTGGGCGTCGATGAACTCCGACTGGTCGAAGTTCACCCGGAACGGCCCCTGGCGTTCACAGCCCTGGCACTCGTGGGGTTCCTGGAAGTCACCAGTCGACTGCGGGATCCGGGTGAGGGTGCCACAGAGTTGGCACTCGAAGGCGGCCTCCTCGATCTTGGGGCGGACGTCGGTCGCCTTCCGGACGATCCCGTACACCTGTACGAGGGAGTTCATGTCGCGGGCGCGGATGTCACGGATCTCCGGCGACTCGGTTTCGGGGAGGTTCCGAATGCGGACGTGGGCCTGCCCGAGGCTGACGTCGATCGGCAGGTCGTAGAGTCGGAGCGCCTCTTCGGCGTAGCGCTGGAGCTGTTCGGGCTGGTTGATGTAGTCGTCGGCTAAATCCGGGTCGAACCGGTAGAGATCCTGCCAGTCGATGTAGAGCGAGCGCTGTTCGTTCGGGTACCGCTGGGCAAGCTGTTTAACGTCGTTGTCGTAGTAGTTCCGGAAGAACTGCTCGAATGCGTCGACGAGTTCGGAGTTTCCCGCTTGCGCCATTGCACTGGCCTAGGGTCGCCATTGGGTATAAATTGTCGTATAGCGCGGTGAAACTGGTCGGCGCCCTCGACAGCATATTCTTATGGAGCTATTAGATCGTTTGTACCACAGTTCAGTCGAATTTTCGCTTTTTCGAACCCCCAAACGGTCCTACAGTATAACTTCGAGTTGCCGTGTAGTCGGGCGCTGTCAGGCGTCCTCAACGCCAGATACACCATGAGTGCACTCACCGAATTCACCATCCCGGCGGACGCGGTCGCACTCGAACAGACGTTTCACAGAGCCCCAGCGCTCCGCATCGAACTCGCACGCACCGTCGCGTGCGACGACGACCTGTCGTTTCTCTGGAGCTCGGGCGTCCCCGCGTCGGTGGCGACGGAAGCGCTCGAGGCCGACACCGCCGTTGACTCCGTGACCCAGGAGGACGAGTCCGGGACGACCGGGCGTGCGCTCTACACGGTCGAGTGGGGCGACGGTCCCGAGCCCGTCCTCGAGTCGCTGGCGACGAACGGTGGGGTTCTCGAGGCTGTCGCCAGACAGGGGCGCTGGCACATCACGACGGTTCACCCCGACCACGAGTCGCTGACGGCCGCCTACCGGTCGTGCGAAGTCCCGATCGAGGTCCGGTCGGTTCGGACGGTGTCCGACGGCCTGGCACGAGGAAACGGGACGCTCACCGACAGCCAGTACGAGGCGCTGTCGTCGGCACTCGCGCACAACTTTTACGACATCCCCCGCGACGTGACGCTCGCGGATCTGGCAAGCGACCTCGGTGTGTCACACCAGGCGGTGTCCGAGCGACTCCGACGCAGTCATCGGAAACTGGCGCAGGACGCGATCGAAGAGACGAACAGTAACGAGCGAACGGGATAGGGCGATTCAGGCCCCGAACAGGCCCTCGTCGTACGTTATTCCTTCAGCGAGAGAACGGACGACCACTGACCCTTGAAGTACCCCTTGATTGCGCAGGCTCAGTGCGTTCGTGTGGCAGTAGTGTATCCCTGTTTCCACGGGACACAACGGCCCCGAGCCGTGCTGGCGCGGGTCGGTGTCGGGACATCCATACATGAAAACCAGCCTCGAGGTGGAGTACTGGGTCGTCGACGAAGACGGCGCCCTCACTCCACCCACAACGCTGCTCGACGTCTCCGAGCAGGTCGAACCGGAGTTCGTCGAGCCGATGATCGAGATCAAGACGACGCCGTGTGAGTCGGCGACCGAACTCCGCGAGGAGTTTGTCGGCCGGATTCGTCGGGTCGTCGACGCGGCACGCGAGCAGGGAAAGCGGCTCGTCCCGCTCGGAACGCCGCTGCACGCGGCCCCCGGGGAGATCCCGTATCGGGAAAAGGAGAGCACCGGGCTACAGCGTCGGATTCTCGGACCCTCGTTCGACGACGCCCGGTTCTGTGCGGGAACCCACGTCCACCTCGAGCAGTCAAGCGTCGTCGACCAGCTCAACACACTTACCGCGCTGGACCCCGCGTTCGCGCTGCTCAACAGCGCCTCACACCACCGCGGGGAGCCGCTCACGGCCTGTGCGCGCCCCTATCTCTACCGCAAATGCTGTTACGACGCGTTCCCCGACCAGGGACAGCTCTGGCCGTACGTCGACAGCGTCGACGAGTGGGAGCAGCGTCTCGAGCGATCGTACGATGCGTTCCGGGAGGTTGCCCGCGAGCGCGGGATCGCAGCGGCCGCGTTCGACGAGCAGTTCGACCCCTACGATGCGGTCTGGACGCCGATTCGCCTCCGGGAGTCGTTCCCGACGGTCGAGTGGCGCTCGCCCGACGCCGCACTCCCCAGCCAGGTGCTGTCGCTGGCGACGGAGATCCGTGCGATCGTCTCGCGCGCCGACGCCCGCGGCACCGTCGTCTCGCCGAACGAACGGGCCGGCGGCCGCGTCCGTCTCCCCGACTTCGGAACCGTCGAGGAGACGGTGACGACCGCGATGAAAAGCGGTCTCGAAGCGTCGAGCGTGACGAACTACCTTCGGGGCCTCGGACTCAACCCCGAACGATACGATCCGCTGGCCGGCAGATTTCCGAAGCGTCGGGTTTCCCGTAACGAAGCGAAGCAACTGCGACTCAGAGCGGCCGACTGGCTCGAGGCGGATCTCGAACACGCCGTCGTTCGGCCCTGAATCGGTTAGCCGTCGCGCGTTCCTGCGCGGAGTTACTCGCCTCTCGAGACGAGATTCCCGGAGACGCCGCTGCGCTCGAGCCACCGCCGTCCGGAGCGAAGCGGCTCGGAAATCTCTTCGCCGAATACACAGTAGACCGGTTCCGTCTCACAGGGCGTGTTGAGCGCGAGCTCGAGCGCCGGCGTTCCGCCCTCGAACAGCGCGGCACTCGCCGTGGTGAGCTGTTCGAACGCGTACGGCCCCTCGGTGTCGTCGGCGATGTGCCGACAGATCGAGTCGTCGCCGGGACCGTTCTCGTGGTCGCGAGCGAGCGCCCACAGCCGGTCGCGACCGATCCGTTCGTCGCCCTCGAGCAACTCGAGCGCCCGCTCTCGTCGCCGAAGCGAGCTTTCCTCCTCGGGCGAGCGTGACTGGACGAAGTGGTTCGTCCGGACGACGACCCGATCGGCGTCGGCCGTAATCTCCTCGCGAACGGGGTCGATTTCGAGTAAGACGGCGTCGGTTTCGTCTGCGAGAAACAGCGTCTGGGCGGCGAGTCGCCGCAGCGGGTAGGACTCGAGGAGCGTCCGGGCCTCGGCGACGGTCGCACACTCCTCGAGCAGGATTCGGATGACAGTGCCGTTGCGGACCTGTGCTCGCGGATCGATGTCATCGCGTTCGACGTCGATATTGGTGTTTGCGGCGACCAGTCCCCGATCGTTGACGCCCTTGAACAGCATCACCGTCCCGCAGGTGTCGACGGTGAGAAAACCGTGGTAGTCGCCGATCGCCGGCTGCTGGTAGACCGCCTTGGGTCGGACCCCTCGGCCCGCGATGTCACGGTTTTTCAGCACCAGCGGCCCGTCGGCGTCCGCCTGCGGCGGGGTGACGAGAACGTTGGTGCAGCCGTTTGCCGCCGTCTCGCCGAGTTCGTCACAGAGTTCACTGAAGGCAAAGACGTACACCTCGTACAGGTCAGCGTCGACGTCGAGGGCGTCCTTCATTCCCTCGTAAGCGGCCAGATGGCGGTCGGGCAGACTCTGATGGCTCTGGCGGGAGTACTCGAGCAACGGCTTGAGGTCGACGTCTCGCTTCGCACACAGCTCCCCGAGCGTCGAAATCGCCCACTCGAGGACTTCGCGTTCGTCCCGGCCGCGTCGTCGCCCCTGCTCGTAGAACTCTTCGTTCATGGGTGGGATACAGTAGCGACGGGTTTGTACGCACGGGGCGCTACTGCCGGGTCGGCCCGCGCAGGGCCGAGGTTCGAGCCGAGAATACGCAGGTTCGTCTGTGCTCAGTCGTCGGCCGACGCACCTCGTCCGCGCCCGTTCTCGTTACCCTGATCGTTCCCGCGACCCCGACCCTGACCGCGACCCGGTCCGTCGGTACCCAGTTCGGCGTCGGCATCGTAGGCGTCGAACAGCGGGAACGACTCAGTGAACGCGTCCGTCTCGAGCACCGTCTCCTCTTCGAGATGGCGCGCCTCGTCGACGAGGCTGTCGTCGTTCAGCCGGAGGTCGGTGTTCAACCGCCAGGCGAGGTGGTTCAGGTTCGCGGTGTGTTCGTCCGAAGCGTCGGCGCTGCCGAGCAGGATCACCGCGCCGCCGTCGTTGCGGAACTGTCGGAGGGCGATGATCTCCTCCAGTTCGAGTTCGCGAGCGGGCGCGGAGACGAGCACCGCCCGCGGCGTCTCCTCCTCGGCGGCCAGCGTCGTGGTGAGGTCGTTGACCTGCCGGAGTCGCGTACCGACCCCCTCAAGGTAGCGCATGAAGAACTGACAGCGCTCGAGCGAGAGCGAGCCGGCGGCGTTGAACTGCCCCTGACCGCCGGCGATGAAGACGTCGCCGTCGGCCGCCGAGAGATAGTTGATCAGGTTCGCCAGGAACGGGAAGTTGCCGTGATCGCTCGTGTCGGCGAACCCGTCGCTCTCCTCGTACTGTTCGTGAATCGTGAGGCCGCCGACGGCCGCGACCCGGCGCTGTTCGTCGACGCCCACGAGCGGGATGTCGTCGTAGGCGACGCTCTCCGCGCCGAGTTGCTGTTCGGCCGATTCGGCGGCGTAGACGGGCACGCGAGTATCGCTGAGGCGGCCGCCGTTTCGGCCGCGGGCGCTGTAGACGCTGCGGGCGTTCGGGACGAAGAGTTCCTCGACGGGCTCGTTTCTGATCTCCTCGAGGGCGTCGAAGTCCGCGGCCGACCAGACGCCGGTGCCGTCGGCGAGGGCGGCTTCCTCGTCTCTGGCCCACTCGTCGTGTTTCGAGAAGCCTGAGGAGTAGATCCGGGCGTACCCCTCCTCGACGGCCTGGCGGTTGTAGTTCACCGAGTAGTCGCCGTCGGAACCGGCGTCGAAGTCGTCGGGGTCGTAGTGCATGTACATCAACAGCCGGCCGTAGTTCCCGCGTTTGGGTTCGACGGGGTCGAACGTCATCTTGACCCGCCGGCCCTCGACGGTCGACTCGCCGGCATCGGCGTCGGGGGCCATCACGTCGAGCGAGAACTCGGTCGCCTTGCCGCCCCAGGTGTCGAGGTGATCCAGGTCCTCGATGCCGAACCACTCTTCGGAGTCGTTGGTCGCGGTGCCGGTTTCGGCGGTGTCGATCCCGATGTGGCGGATCACGTCGCGGTAGCCGTACTCGCTGTCGAACTCGACTTCGAAGGTGTCGCCGTCGAACACCCGCACCACGCGACCGTAGTACTCCTCGCCGGCCTCGAAATCGATACCGATGCCGGGCCGGTCCGCGTCGTAGTCGAACTCCGTCGAAACGGGGACGTGTGCCGGCCCGTCGTTCTGGACCTCGTCTTCGACCTGGCCGCCGTTGAACCGAAAGGCCAGGTCGAGGCGTTCGGCCAGCGTGTTCAGGTTTTCCGTGCGATCGTGGCCGCCGAAGTCGGACTGGTCGAACAGGAACAACGCGCCCCCGTCGGCGACGAACGCCTCGAGTGCCTCGAGTTCGGACTCCCAGAAATCGTACTGCGGCGTCGTGATGACGAGGGCGTCGGCGTCCTCGAGGCCGACGGCTCCGGCCCCGTCACCGATGTACGCCTCGTCGACGGCGGTCGTCGTGAACACGAAGTCGGCCCAGCCGGTGGCGTCGTCTTCGACCTGATCGGCGTTGAAGCGGAACGCGAGATCGAGTTCCGCGGCGATTTCGTTCAGGTTGTCGGTCTCGTCGTGTCCGTTGTGTTCGGACTGATCGTGGAGGAAGACGGCGCCGCCGTCGTCGACGAACGCCTCGAGGGCCGCGAGTTCCGCCTCGGAGAACGCCGCCGCCGGCGACGTGATGACCACCGCGTCGGTCTCCCCGTCGGTGAGGCTCTCGAGGAGGTCGTCGGTTCCGGAGACGTCGTAGCCCGCCGCCTCGGCCTCGTCGGTGAACGCCTCGAAGCGAGAGGAGTCGTAGTACTGGCCGTGACTCTCGTCCCAGGCGACCGTATTGCCGTCGATCAGGTCGTCCCAGAGCGCGAGGACGAACGCGTCGTTTTCGTCGTGGTCGTTACCGTCGTTGACGAACGGCGCTCCCAGTCCGACGACGGTTCCGTCGCGCGAGACCAGCGGAATCCGTTCGTCCTCGTCGTACAGGTACGCGCCGTCGTCGTTTCCGTCGACGTTGGTCGCCGTCTCCTCGGCCCAGACCAGGACGTGCTCGTCGTCGGTGAGCGCCCCGCCGTCGGCGGCGGTCTGGGAGGCCGTCGAGTAGAACTCGAGGCCGTCGTAGCTGTCGTCAAACGATTCGAGGGCGGCGAGTTCGTAGCCGTTGGCCTCCGCATACTGCTGGAAGGTGCCGTGTCGCGAGAGATCCCAGTGCTGGTTCTGCGCCTCGCTCCAGAGAACGGTGTCGCCCTCGATCACGTCGTCCCAGACGTTGAGCAGGAACTGCTCGTTGCCCCGGGAGAAGCCGCCGTTACCGTCGCTGACGAACTCCGCGGCGCCGATGCCGAACACGTTTCCGTCCCGACTGATGAGCGGAATCCGGGCGCCGTCGTCGTACTCCGTGACGGTCTCGGGATCGGTGCTCCAGTCGGCAGCGATCATCACGGAGGCGTCCTCGGACGACCACGCGACGACGTGGTCGTCGTCGGTCAGCGGCTCGTGGTTCTCGTCGACCTGCCCCGCCGTCGAGTAAAACGAGAGTGACTCGAGTTCGTCGTCTCCCGCGGTTTCTCCCGCCGAAACCCCCGGAATGCCGGTTGCCAGTCCTCCCGCAGCGACGCCGAGTGCCGACAGCACCGATCGCCGTCGGATCGGGAAATGGCCTGTGGTACTATCGTCGACCATGCCCACCAGTTCGAGGTATTAAATAAAAGTCTTGGTAATAGTGCTTGGCCGAACTATATATTACACCGTTAGTTTGATACATGATTGTGTACACGGGCGGTTCGTAGTCGAGCTAGCTGGACGATTGACTCGAGAGGTGACACCACCGCTCGGGTTGCATCGAGTCAGTCACCCTGCATTCGTCGGGCCAAGAGCTAATCGTGTGGCTAGCTAACACTGATCTAGCCCACTTCGGCTGAGAGTACGACCGACGAGGTGGGCTCGAGCGGAGGGGCCGACGTCGAGCGACTGGAGACTGACGGTCACCGACGGCGGCCCTATTACTCGTTTCTTGGGGCTCTGGTGTCTGGTGTTTTTGAGGGCGGGCTCGAGAGTCACGTCCGCTCCCTGAGATAGCTCTTCTGTCGACACCTCGCAGTAGCGGACCTTACGACCCAGTGAGAAGTACGGAACTGGCGGTAGGGTACGATGACGGTCGCCCAAAGATGCGAGCGACACGCAGTATGGGCACGATGGGATTCGAACTACGCCGTCGGCTCGCGACGCTCGCCGCCGTCTAATTCGAATCCAACGTGGTCCCCGATTCGTTGCTCGCGTCCGCTCGCAACAGAATCAGCGGGCACGATGGGATTCGAACCCACGACCGTCGGATTAGAAGTCCGACGCTCTATCCGGACTGAGCTACGTGCCCTCGAGTACTCACTCAACGACCAACTGGCATAAGCGATTGGGATTCCCCCGCCGCGAGACACAGCCCTTATGGCCGACTCGCGTGTACCCGATGACAATGCACGTCATCGGAACCGTGGGGCTGCCCGGCAGCGGGAAGGGCGAGGCCGCGACGGTCGCACGCGAGGAAGGGATTCCGGTGGTGACGATGGGTGACGTCGTCCGCCAGGAAACCGCCGACCGCGGCCTCGATCCGTCGAAGGACCATGGCACCGTCGCCCAGGCGCTGCGCGCGGAGAACGGCCCGGCGGCGATCGCCGAACGCTCGCTACCGATGATCGAAGACCGCCTCGAGGACCACGACACCGTCCTCGTCGACGGCATCCGATCTGACACCGAGGTCGACGTCTTCGAGGAGCGCTTCGGCGAGGCGTTCACCCTCGTGAGCATCGAAGCGCCGTTCGAGTTGCGCGCCGAGCGGATCGACGACCGCGGCCGGGACGCGGGCAGCGACGACGGGGGCGAAGGACTCGAGGCCCGCGACGAGCGCGAGCGCGGCTTCGGAATGGACGACGCGATGGCCCGCGCCGACGCCGTCGTCGAGAACGTCCACAGCCTCGAGGCGTTCCACGACCGAATGCGACCGCTACTCAGGAGCCACAGCCAGCCACACAACCAATGACAGCAATCTATCGCATCACGGCCGAGATTACGGCCCCCGTCTACGACACCGAGGTCACCACCCGCGTCGCCGACGCCGTCGAAAACATCTTTCCGGCCGCCGACGTCGAGGAGAGCCACGGCGAGATCAGGGGAACAGCTCACTCCCTCGAGCACTTCTCCGAACTGCTCCACCGCCAGGAGATCCTCGACACCGCCCGCGGCGAGTTCTTCGGGGGCCGCGAGGGCGACACGTTCACGTTCGCGCTGAAGAAACAGGCCGCCTTCGAGGGGCGGGTGAACTTCGCGGTGGGCGAAACCGACGAACTCGGCGAAATCGCGGTGCGAGTGCGCGTCGACGACCCCGACGTACCGACGTACATCGACGCCCTCGCCCCCGAAACCGAGGACGGCAGACCGATCGGTTCCTGACGTTACGAACAGGCCTCGGCGTCCGCGAGTGCCTCCTGACCGTCCTCCTCGCGCTGTCGAGCGGTCGCCGGATCCACCTCGTCGGCCGCACGCGCCGAGTCAGCGAACGCCTCGGCAGCCGTCTCGAGGTGCGTCGCCTGGCAGTGCGCCGTTTCGGCGTGTCCCCGAACCACCGCCGGGGCGTCCATCGCAGTCGCCGACCGCGCCGCCGCCGTCTCGTAGCTCTCCGCCGCGTCGTCGAACGCCGCGATGGCGTCGTCGTACCGCTCGTCCTCGGCGTACCTCTCCCCGCGCTCGAGGTGCTGGTGGCCGGTCACGATCCGCTCCAGCGCCGCGCCGAGGTCCGAGAGTCCGGCGACGACCGAATCGAGAAGCTCCGCACCCGCCTCGATCGGCTCGAGGTCGACGACCGCGAGGTCGGCGATACGTTCGTGGTCGATCGACTCGAGGGCCGCGAGCGCCGGATCGAGCGTCTCCCGTGCGAACGCGAAGCGGTCGCGAACCCCCTCGACGGTCGTTTCTGCCTCTGCGAGTCGGCGAGCGTCGATCTCCTCGTAGAGGGCGTCTATCTCGTCCGGAAGCCTGTCGTCGGTTACGGTGTCGGTCGTCTCGACGATGCCGGCGAGAACGTCGGCGAACGACTGCAGCGCCGCGACGTCGTCGGTCGTTTTCTCGTCGGTCGCCACTGCGGACTGGAGGAAGCCGCGAGCCTCGTCGATCCGCTCGAGCAGCGTCTCGGCGTCGAGGGAGACGTCTTCGGCGTCCTCGAGGTCCGCCGCGACGGGCTCCAGCGAGATGGCAACCCTGTTCAACGCCCCGACGGCGCGTCTGCGGTCGCGGTCGGCCTCGCGGTAGCTCCGGGTCATCTCGACGGTCGGTTCGCGCTGTGAGCCGGTTCCGGAGCTGTCTCGAAGTCCGGAAACCTCGTCGAGACAGCCCGCGAGCGCGCCCGTCCCGAGGGCGCAAAGAGAGGCGAGATACTGCCGGCGGTTCATAGCGTGTGATACGTCTAGACTCCCATTATTGTATTGGAAAATATACTATCTGATAACCAGCGGTGGCCGACGAGAGGGGGGAGGCGACGGGAAAATCAGCCGAACGGGCCGCCCATCCCGCCTCCGCCGCCACCGCCCTGTTGCATCTGCTGCATCATGCGCTGCATCTCCTTCTCCGAGCCCATGCCCTGGAACTGTTTGATGGTGCGTTCCATCATCTTGAACTGCTGGAGGAGTTCCCGGACCGACTCCTCCTCGGTACCCGAACCGCGGGCGATGCGCTCGATCTGGCTGGCGCCGATGGCACGGGGGTACTCCTTTTCGGCGTCGGTCATCGAGTCCATGATGACCTCGAAGGTGCGCATCCGGTCCTGGGTGACGTCCATCGCGTCGTCGGGGAGCTGATCCTTGATCCCGCCGCCGAAGCCGGGGATCATGTCGAGCACCTGGTCCAGCGGCCCCATGTTGTTCATCGCCTCCATCTGCTTTTGCATGTCGTTCAGGGTGAAGTTGCCCTGGAGCATGTCCTCGGGGTCCCAGTCCTCCTCTTCGATCTGGGTCTGCTCCATCGCGCGCTCGACGCGCTCGGCCAACTGACCCAGGTCGCCCATCCCCAGCAGCCTTGAGATGAAGCCGTTCGGCTCGAAGCGCTCGACGTCCTCGACCTCCTCGCCGGTCCCCAGAAACGCGATCGAGGAGTCGGTCTGGTCGACCGCGGTCAGCGCGCCGCCACCCTTCGCCGTCCCGTCGAGTTTGGTGATGACGACGCCGTCGATCCCGACGGACTCGTCGAACTGCTGGGCCTGTTCCTTCGCGCCCTGGCCGATCGCCGCGTCGAGCACCAAAAGCGAGGTGTCGGGATCGACGACGCGCTCGATCTCCTCGATCTCGTCGATTAGATCGTCCTCCAGGGCGTGGCGACCCGCGGTGTCGACGATGTGAACTTCGGCCTCGCTCGTCGCCTCGAGACCCTCGCGGGCGATCTGCACCGGGTCCTCCCCGTCGGGGTCGCCGTAGAAGTCGACCTCCGCGCGCTCGCACATCTGCTTGGCCTGGTCGTAGGCGCCGGGCCGGAAAGTGTCCGTCTGGATCACCGCCGGACGCAGCCCCTTCGTCGAGAACCACCACGCCATCTTCGCCGCGGAGGTGGTCTTCCCCGACCCCTGGAGGCCGGCGAGCATGATCGTCTGGCCCTCGAGCGGGAGTTCGGTCGACTCGCCGATGAGATCGACCAGTTCCTCGTAGACGATGCGGAGGACGAAGTCCCGGGCCGGCGTGCCGGCTGGGGGCTCCTCCTCGAGGGCTCTCGTCTTGATGTTGTCCGAGAGCTCCATGACGAGGGAGACGTCGACGTCGGCGGAGAGCAGCGAGCGCTGGATCTCCTTGACGACCTCCTCGACGTCTTCCTCAGAGATTCGTGACTTCCCTCGAAGCTTGTCGAGGGTTCCGCGTAGAGAACTGCCGAGATCGTCGAGTACCATTTGCACGATGTAGGGGCCGGCGGTGTTAAAGGCTTTTTCTCGGGCGGTCGCCGACTCCCGGTGGACGAACTCCGAGGGAGTCGATTCCGCGAGCCCCGGGCAAAGAGCACCTCGAACCGAAGGGAAAAGGCGGCGAGACCACTGGAGCGGATATGGAGGTACTGCTCCGGCTCCTGGCGCTGCTCTGTCTCCTGCTCGTCGGGACCGGACTCCGACGGCTGGGCGTCCTCGATGCGAGGCGGACGACTCGGCTGAACGCCGCCGCTTATTACGGGGCGCTACCCGCGCTGGTGTTCGTCGGCGTCTACGACCAGCCAATCGGCCGCCTGCTCTCAGCCGGGCTGTTCGCCGGCCTCTTTGCCGTGCTCTTCGTAACCGTCGGCCTCGCCTGGATCGTTCACCGCAACCGGTCTACGGACGCCCGCCGAAGCGTCGCCGTCGTCCAGTCGTACCACTCGAACCTGGGCTATCTCGGGTTGCCGTTCGTCGCCGCGACGTTCGACGCCGAGGTGACCGCCATCGCGGCCGTCATCCTGGGCGTTTTCACGCTGCTACAGCTTCCGCTCACGGTGCTGATCCTCACAACCGTCAACAGCGCCGACGCCAGCCTGACTCGAGAGTTCGCCCGTCTCGGAACCAACCCCGTGCTGCTCGCGCTCCTCGCGGGGATCGCCGTCGGCTCGAGCGGTTTCGTCCCACCCGCGGCGGCCGTCGGCGGCCTCGACGTTCTCGCCGCGCTGGCGCTGCCGCTCGCCTTGCTCTGTGTGGGTGCCTCCCTCCAGGTCGACCTGCCGTCGATCGACCTCGGCGCGACCGCCTCCGTGGTCGCGCTCAAAGTCTGTCTGATGCCGGCGCTCACCTGGACTACCTTCTCCGCGCTCGCCGTCGACGCCGCGACGTTCACCGCCGGCGTCGTTATGCTCGGAACGCCGACGGCCGTCTCGACGTACGTCTTCGCGAGCGAACTCGGCGGAGACCGGCGCTTCGCCTCGCTCAACGTCTTCGTGACGACCGTCGCCTCGATCGGAACGCTGTTCGTCCTCGTGGCGATTCTGGGCTGAGGCGGTTCCGGCGGCGGTCGGGTCGCTCGAGCCGGAGAAAACGCTCAACGGCTATCAGGGACGAGCCGTAATCAGCACGCGATGAACAACGAACCCGCGGGCGAGACCGCGTTCGCGATCCAGATGGTGTGTCTGGTGCTGGTTCCGCCGCTCCTCATGGGACTCGCGATCGCGGTGCTCAGCGGCACGGAAGACGGAATCTGGGGGATGGTCATCGGTCTCGTCGTCGGCGTCAGTGCGGCGAAGCTCCGCAACGAGGTGCGGGCGATGCGTCTCGCCGACTGAGACGGTCTGCTGTAACTGTGTACCGCTGTAACCGCAGGACGGGCCGGGGTTGCACCGGTGGACTCGCGTCACTCCTCCACCGAGACTCGTCTCACCCGGTTCGACTCACCACCGGAAATGACTTACAGCAGACCGTATGAGAGCGCGCCACCGAACACGTCGGTCGTGGACGGACTCGAGGTGACAGTACTTATGGCCGTCATCCTCCCAGTGGCGAGTATGGCAGACAAACTCGAGACCTACGAGCGGATCGTCGACGCCGGCGTCGTCGCCGTCATGCGCGGGATCGACCCCGACGACGCGGTTCCCGTCGCGGAGGCGCTGTACGAGGGCGGGGTGGAGGCCCTCGAGATCACCGCGGACGCGACCCGTGCCACCGAGATGATCGCGGACGTCGACCGCGCGCTCGCCGACACCGACGCGGTCGTCGGCGCTGGAACCGTGCTCGACGAGGCGATGGCGGTGAACGTCATCGAGGCCGGCGCGGACTACCTGCTCGCGCCCCACTTCGACCGAGGGATGGTCGAGGCCTGCAACCGCTACGGGAAGGTCGCCATACCGGGCGTCGCGACGCCCACCGAGGCCGTCCGGGCCGCGGAGGCGGGCGCGGACATGCTGAAGGTGTTTCCCGCCTCGGATCTCGGGCCGGGCTACATCAGCGCGATCCAGGGGCCCCTGGGTCAGCTCCCCATCGTCGCCACCGGCGGCGTCAGCCCCGACAACGTCGCCGACTTCTTCGAGGCCGGCGCAACCGCCGTCGGCGCGGGCTCCGCGATGATCGACTACGACGCCATCGACCGCGGCGATATGGACGGCGTCCGCGAGCACGCCGCGACGTTCGCCGAGGCCGTCGACGAAGCGCGGTCCTGACTCGAGTCGCCGTCGCACTCCGCCGGCGCTCGGATCCGGACCGCGTCACGTCGTCTCGCGACCTCCTGTAGGTTCGGGTGTCGCTCGGTTCCGGACCTCGTCGCGGCGAGCGTTCCGATCCACCCGATTTATGCCGCCGCTCGTGGTTCGTTCCCCGTTCTATGACAGACTTCGACATCGTCGTCCTCGGCGGCGGTTCGGGCTCGCAGGTCGCCACCGCGGCCGCCGAACGGGGCCTCGAGGCCGCCGTCGTCGAACCCGGCCCGCTCGGCGGTGCCTGCGTCACCAGGGGCTGTGTCCCCTCGAAGGCGCTGATCCACCGCGCCGACGTGCTCGAGGAGATCCGCGGGGCCGACCGGTTCGGGATCGACGCCGCCGTCGAGGGGCTCGAGTACGACGCGATCACCGAGTCGATCCACGACACCGTCTACGAGAAGGCCGACGCGCAAGCCGAGAGCCTGCGTGAGAGCGACCACGTCACGCTCTACCGGGGAACGGGACGGTTTCTCGACGACGAGACGATCCTCGTCGAGCGCGAGGACGACGAAGACCTCGAGATCCGGGGCGAGACGGTCGTCATCGCCGTCGGCTCCCGCCCCGTCGAACCGCCGATCGACGGCCTCGAGGACGTGGATTATCACACGAGCGACGACGTCCTCTACCTCGAGGAGCCCCCCGAGAGCCTGCTGATCGTCGGCGGCGGCTACATCGGCGCGGAGCTAGGGTACTTCTTCGACGCGGTCGGCACCGCGGTGTCGATGGTCGGCCGCAGCGACCGCGTGCTCCCGCGCGAGGACGAGGCCGCGAGCGAGGCCGTGACCGACGCGCTCTCGGCGCGGTTCGACGTCTACACCGGCCACGAGGTCACGGAAGTTTCGCAGCGAGGCGACGGGATCACCGCCGTCGTGGAGTCCGACGACGAGACGAGCGAGCTAACAGCCGCGGCGCTGCTGCTCGCGACCGGGCGGCGGCCGAACGCGGACACGCTCGACCTCGAGAACGCCGGGATCGACACCGACGACGACGGCTCCGTCGACGTCGACGAGTTCTGTAAGACCAGCGCCGACGGCGTCTGGGCGCTCGGCGACGTCATCGGTGCCCAGCCGTACAAACACGCCGCCGACTACGAGGCCCGCTGCGTGACGGTGAACGTTCTCGAGGACACCCAGCAGGCCGTCGACTACGACGCGATGCCCCACGCGGTGTTCACGAAGCCCCGCGTCGCGAGCGTCGGCCGCACCGAGGCCGAACTGGACGAGGAGGGCCTCGAGTACGAGGCCGCGACGGTGGGCTACGACGCGGCGCCGCTGGGGCTGCTCCTCGAGACCGACGGTTTCGTGAAGCTGCTCGTGGAACCTGACGGCGGCGAGATTCTGGGCTGTCACGTCGTCGGGCCGGACGCGCCGACGCTGATCCAGGAGGCCGTGATCGCGATGGATCGAGGGGGCGGCCGAGTCGACGACGTCGCCGCGGCGGTCCACGTCCACCCGGCGCTCTCCGAGGTGATGCTGGCGGCGTTCGACGAGCTCTCCACGCGGCCGTACTCGACGGCGCCGGACTGGCGGGGCGTCGGCGAGTGACCGACGGCCGAGAATCGCTTGCGAGCGATGGGCGGACGTTTTTCGCGTTAATTGTGGACGATGGGCAGGACGGACTTCGATCCGAGCTACGAAACAATGCCCGAAGACGAGCCTTCCACCGACGACGGAGCACAGCCAGAGAACCGGCCGGAAACCGACGGGGGGTCGGAACCCGGAACGAACGGCGACGAGGTCGACGAGAACAGCAAACGGGACCAGCTCGAGGAGGTCACGGAGAACCCCGAGGGCGAGGAGCTGACGACCGACCACGGGGTCAAGGTCACCGACACCGACAACTCCCTGAAGGCCGGCGAGCGGGGGCCGACCATCATGGAGGACTTCCACTTCCGGGAGAAGATGACCCAGTTCGACCACGAGTCGATTCCCGAACGGGTCGTCCACGCCCGCGGCACCGGTGCCCACGGCTACTTCCAGCCCTACGAGGACCCTGATCTCGGCGAGTACGACGACATCTCCGAGCTGACGAAGGCCTCTCTCTTCCAGGACCCCGATCAGAAGACGCCACTGTTCACCCGGTTCTCGACGGTCGTCGGCTCGCGCGGCTCCGCGGACACCGTGCGGGACGTGCGCGGCTTCGCCACCAAGTTCTACACCGAGGAGGGGAACTGGGACCTCGTCGGGAACAACATCCCCGTCTTTTTCATCCAGGACGCGATGGAGTTCCCGGACCTGGTTCACGCGATCAAACCCGAACCCGACGACGGGACGCCCCAGGCGTCGGCGGCCCACGACACGTTCTGGGACTTCGCCTCGCTCAAACCCGAGATTACGCACATGATCATGTGGGTGCTGTCGGGGCGGGCGCTCCCGCGAGCCTACCGGATGATGCAGGGCTTCGGCGTTCACACCTTCCGACTGGTCAACGACGAGGGCGAGTCCCGGTTCGTCAAGTTCCACTGGACCCCGAAGTACGGCACCAACCAGCTGGTGTGGGACGAGACCCAGAAAATCGCGGGGAAGAACCCCGACTTCAACCGACAGGGGCTGTACGACGTCATCGAGGAAGGGCACGAGCCCGAGTGGGAACTCGGCGTCCAGATCGTCGAGGAAGAGGAGACCGATCAGTTCGACTTCGACCTGCTCGACCCGACGAAGATCATCCCCGAGACCGAGGTGCCGGTGCGACCGATCGGAAAGATGGTGCTCAACGAGACGCCCGATAACTTCTTCGCGGAGGTCGAACAGGTCGCGTTCCACCCCGGCAACGTCGTCCCCGGCATCGACTTCTCGAACGACCCGCTGCTCCAGGGGCGGCTGTTCTCCTACCAGGACACCCAGCTCAACCGCTTCGGCAGCGCCAACTGGGACGAGATCCCGATCAATCGGCCGATCGCGGAGCGCCACAACAACCAGCGCGCCGGCTTCATGCGCCAGGAGATCAACTCGGGAGAGGTCTCCTACAAGCCGAACTCGATCGGCGACGACGACCCCCAGGAGGTCCCCGAAGAAGAGGGCGGCTACGAACACCACGCCGAGAGGGTAGACGGGAAGAAGATCCGCAACCGGTCGGAGAGCTTCAAGACTCACTTCGACCAGGCGCGGCTGTTCTGGAACAGCATGGACGAACACGAGAAACAGAACATCGTCGACGCCGCCCACTTCGAACTCGGCAAGGTCGACCGCGTCGAGATCCGCGAGCGCATGGTGTACGACATGTTCAACAACGTCGACCACGAGTTCGCGAAACGCGTCGCCGAGGGGATCGGGATCGAACCGCCCGAAGAACCGGGCGACGAGATGCCCGACCACGACGCCGAAGATCCCTCGCTCAGCATGTCGAACCGGACCCCCGACACGATCGAGACGCGCAAGATCGCCGTCCTGGTCGACGACGGCTTCGACGGCGAGGCCCTCGAGGCGCTCCAGTCGAGACTCGACGACGAGGGCGCCCGCGTCAAGATCGTCTCGAAGGTTCTCGGCGAGAAGGAGGCCGAAAGTGGGGACAGCGCTGAGGCCGACAAGAGCCACGCCACGACCGGCTCCATCCTCTTCGACGCGCTCGTCGTCCCCGGCGGCGAAGAGAGCGTCGACGCCCTGCTCGAGCAGGGCGACGCGAAACACTTCGTCGCCGAGATGTTCAAGCACAAGAAGCCGATCGGCGCGCTCGACGACGGCGTCGACCTGTTCGAGGCGGTCGAGCTACCGGGCATCGACGTCTCGCGAAACGACCTCGCAGTCGAGCACGGCGTCGTGACGAGCGGCGGCGACGACCTCGAGTCGTTCCTCGACGCGTTCGTCGACGCGGTGGCCGCCCACCGCCACTGGGAACGAGAACCGAAGGAAGTGCCCGCTTGACGGGACCACAGCTCCCCCGTACCTCCGCCCGGAACGCTCCGGACCGGACCTTTTCGAGCGACCCGAACCGCCTCAGCGAGCGGTGAGGCCGACGCCTTCGGCCAGCAGTTCGTGCGAACGCAGCGCGGTCTCGTGGTCCGGAGTGACGTGCTGAATCATCACCTCGTCGACGCCGACGCGGTCGGCCAGTTGCTCGAGCAACCCGGCGAGGGTCTCCGGACTACCGGAGATCGCCCGCGGCCACTCGTCGTCGTCGAGCCTCGCGGGCGTCGGCTCGGGGACCCCGCCGAGTTCGTCGATCGCCTCCTCGACGGAGGGCGTGGTGCCGACCTCCCCCCGCTGGAGCCGTTGGAACGACGCCTCGGCGACCGCGCGCAGCCGCGCCGCCTCTTCGTCGGTCTCGGCGCAGACGGCGTTCACCGCGACGATTCCGCGGGGGTCGGCAGCACCACCCGTAGACTCCGAGGGGGAAAACGCCTCGCGGTAGGTCTCGACGGAGTGGGCCGCGAACTGCGGCCGAATGAACGCCGCGAAGCAGTACGGGAGCCCGAGATCGGCCGCGATCTCCGCGCTCGAGGGACTCGAGCCGAGCAGCCAGGGAACCGGCGGGGAGTTGCTCGAGCGCGGGATCTCGAGATCGGCGTAGGCGTGGTCTGCGGGAAACTCGTCGTAGAGGTGGCTGACGACGGCCTCGATTTTCTCGGCGTGATCCTCGTCGGGGTTCTCGACGTACCGGTCGGTGCCGAGAGCGCTGTCGGAGGCGGGCGAGCCGTTCGCCCGTCCGAGCCCCGCGTCGATCCGGCCGGGGGCGAGCCCGTCGAGCGCGCCGAAAATCTCGGCGACCTTGAACGGGCTGTAGTGATTGAGCAGGACGGCACCCGAGCCGAGGCGGATCGAGTCAGTTTCGGCGGCGAGGTGGCCGAGCAGCACCTCGGGGGTCGTTCCGGCGAGTCGGCTCGCCATCCCGTGGTGTTCGGCCACCCAGAAGCGGGTGTAGCCGAGTCGCTCGGCCTGCCGTGCGGCCTCGACGGTGTTGGCGTACGCCTCTGTCGCGCTGTTGCCGTCGGGAACCGGCGAGAGGTCGACGACTGAGAGCTCCATGCCTCGAGTTCGGCGGCTGCGAGGGATAACGGTTAGGCCCCCGGCGATTCGTCCGGGAGCGGGGTCGTACCCGATACGCGATGGGTTACCACTCCCGCGCCAGGTACTCCTCGAGTCGGCTGAACACCACGTGGTGATCGGCCTGCAGGTCGTCGATCGGCGACTGGTAGCCGTGCTCGTTGAACCACGCGAACATATCGGCGTACTCCTCGCCCTGGCTCTCTGCGACCTCGTCGAGCGAGAGGTGCTGGGCTCGCACCTCGCCCCCGAGAACGTCGGCGAAGCGCACCGCCATCGACCGCAGCGTGAGTTCGTCGCTCGCGAGTTCGTACGCCTCGCCCAGGTACCGATCGGGGTCGGCGAAGGCCTCCGCGACGAACGCGCCCAGATTCCCGATGTCGAGCACCTGCAGCGGCTCGCGGGGCTCGAGGCCCATCGCGAGCGTCCCGTCCTCGATCGACTCCCGGAAGCCCTCGAAGTTCTGCATGAAGAACACGGGGCGGACGACCGTTGCGGGGAGCCCCAGGTCGTCGATTCGCTCCTCGAGTTCCCGCTTGGAGTCGAAGTGTGAGATGCCGGTGTCGCGCTCGGCTCCCCCCACAGAGGAGAAGACGAGGTGATCGATTCCGACCTCGTCGGCGAGTTCGATGACGTTCGTCCCCTGGGAAACTTCGCCGTCGTAGCCGTGCTCCCAGAAGTTGGTGACCAGGAAGACGCCGTCGGCCTGCTCGAGCAGCGGTTCGAGACTGTTCTTCTCGGTGAGGTCCGCCTCGACGATCTCCGCGCCTTTCTCGGCGAGTTCGTGGGCTTCGCCTTTGTTGTGATCGCGGGTGAGCGCGAGCACGTCGACGTCGCGCTCGAGGAGCGCGTGAGCGACTGCACCCCCCTGGGTTCCGGTCGAGCCGATAACGAATACGGTGTCTGCTGCCATAGCGAGACACCTACCAGAAGGAGCCACAAGAAGGTGACACGGGAGAATTCGTGGCGATGCCGAAATCGGGTTCTCGTCTCGACATCGTTCCGTCGTATCGGCGGGAGAGGAATAGTTACTGTGTGGTAATTTACATAATTAATATGTAGGCTGATCGGAAATTCTGTGTCAATGTGGCGACCAGTCGTGGCGAAAAACCTCCGGGGGTTCGCCCACTCGAGAGCGGCGTGGGCGTCCTGGCTCGTCGTTACTGCGCTTCTCGTCGTGACTGTGTTCACCGCATCTCCATCGCAGAGCATCCATCCCGTGGGTGTTCACGATCTGTTGTACGTGCTGTTCGAGAACGTCCCGTTCGTGTATGAAGCCGTTATTCAGACGTACTTCAACGTACTATTGCTGGTGCCACTGGTCGCGTTCGCCCACAGCTACGGCGCGATCGTGGAGGATCGAGAAACAGGCCGGCTTCGCGTGACCCTCTCGATGCCGTGCTCGAGACGGGGACTGTACACGTCGGCTCTCGCTAGCTCCTTGGTGACGTTTCTCGTCCCGTTGCTGGCTGCACTGCTCGTCGCCGGTCTCGCGCTCGCGTCCATCGTCGGCGCGAGTACGGCCCGTGGATACGGCTACGTCGTTCTCGCGGCATGCTTGCTCGGACTCGCGTGTGTGAGCATCGGCGTTTCGATGTCGGCGGCGCTGTCGACCAGCAACCGGGTCGTCGGCGCGTTGTTTGCCGTCTACATCGTGATGCTGATCCTCTATCCGATCGGCGTACTCCGGTCGGCCCTGCCGTACGGGTTCCTCTTTCTCGACCCGCTGTTCGCCGCAACCGCACTGATGACGAGCAGTAGCCCACACATCGGCATGCCGGGTGCGGTCAGGGGCTCGGAGATGGGGATGGTCGAGCAAGAGACGATTCCGTTCTATCTCACGGAGCCGTTCCTCGTCCTCGTCTTGCTCGGCTGGATCCTCCTTCCGGCGCTGCTCGGCCGATGGTGGATCACTCGACTCGACCTCCAGTAACATGTCACTCATAACACTCGCCAGAACGGAAGCCAGAATCGCTCGCCGCTCGAGATCGTTCCTCGCGGTGCTCGGTGCCCTCGTCGCCGGGCAACTCGTGATCGTCTCGTTGATGTCCATGGAAGTGTCCTCGAACGCTTACATCCACCACTACCGCGAAATGAACGAAACGACGATCGTCGTGTCGAACCTCGCCAGTCCCTCCTGGTTCGTCACCTCACTGACGTGGCTCGTCCCACTGCTCGGCCTCCTCGTCGGCTCGGGCGCAATCGTCGACGACCGGCGAACCGGGCGGGTTCGAACGACCCTATCGATGCCCTGCTCTCGCAGGGAGTTACTGGCCGGAAAGCTTCTCGGACGACTGCTGGCGTTTTCGTTGGCAATCGCCGTCGCACTCTGTATCAGCGCCATCGCAGTGTACGCCCGTTTCGGACTGATCCTGGACGCGTCGTACCTTCGGTTCGTCCTCGTAACGATGCTCTACGGCTGGCTATTCACCGCACTCGGCGTCTGTCTCTCGACGCTGTTCGCCACGAAGCGCCGAACCGTCGTGGCCACCATCGCGACGTACATCGTGTTGAACCCACTCGGATGGGGGCTGTTCCTCTCGAACGTCCCGTACCTCCCCCGGGCGCTCGAGCCGACGACGGCCTACGCGGTTCTCGTCGCCAACGTCTTTCCGGACCTCGAGGCGACAGCCCGCGTTGTTATTGCCCGCGGTGCCAGTGCGTCGTCAGCGTCGTTCAGATCCTGGTCGTCCATCTCCGAAGACGTGCCGTTCGTCCTGACCGCGTGGGGCTCGAGCCTGGTCGTTGTGGGCTGGATGCTCGTCGCCGTAACGCTCGCGAACTACGTGTTCAACAGAACCGACCTGAACGCATGACTACACTCACCACCACCGACCTGACGAAACGATACGGCTCGACCACCGCCGTCGACGCGCTGTCACTCACCGTCGACACCGGCAGCGTCTTCGGGCTCCTGGGGCCAAACGGCTCCGGGAAATCGACGCTGATCAGCCTGCTCCTCGACTACGTCCGACCCGATTCGGGATCTGCGGCCGTCCTCGGCTACGGCTCACAGACCGACCCGGTCGAAATCCGACGACGCACCGGCGTCCTCCCCGAAGGGTTCGAAGTGTATCCCCACCTCACCGGCGCAGAACACCTCGAGTTCTCGGTCGCCATGCACGAGGCAGACGACGATCCGACCGCACTCTTAGAACGCGTCGGACTCGCCGACGCCGCCGACAAACGCGCCGATCGGTACTCGACCGGCATGACCCAGCGACTCGGGCTAGCGATGGCGCTGGTCGGTGACCCCGACCTCCTGATTCTCGACGAGCCGTCCTCCGGGCTCGATCCCAACGGGGTGCGCCTCCTCCGGGAAATCGTCCGCGCGGAGAACGACCGCGGCGCGACGGTCTTTTTCTCGAGTCACATCCTCTCGCAGGTCGAGGCGGTCTGTGACGAGGTCGCGATAATAAACGAGGGACGGCTCGTCGCCAACGGCCCGATCGAGGAGCTGCGAAACGAACAGGACGGCGGCGTCAGATTAACCGTCGAAACCGAATCAGAGCCCGACGCGGATGCGATCGCAGCCGTCAGCGAACTCGAGGCCGTCGAATCGGTGTCGAGTTCGGGAACGGAACTGCACGCCCGACTCACCGACTCGAGTGGCCGAACCGCGGTGTTGACGACCCTGGATGGCGCAGGCGTCGCCGTCGTCGACTTCGAGAGCGAGTCGCCGACGCTCGAGGACGTGTTTACCGAGTACGCAAAGCCAGCCGACACCCGATAGCGAGAGCGCATCGATCTCGAGAGACGGGGCAGAACGCGGGGTCAGCGTGAACTGGCTGGTCGAAGGGGGGACAGACCGACGACAGACGCCGCGAGTTCCGGGCTTACTCGTCTGCGAGCAGCCGGTCGATCATCTCGTCGGGGTCGAAGCGCTCGATGTCGTCGTAGCCCTGGCCGACGCCGAGGAACAGAATGGGTTTGCCGGTGACGTGGGCCACGGAGATGGCGGCCCCGCCGTTCGAGTCCGCGTCGGCTTTCGTCAAGATTGCGCCGTCGATCGCCGCCGCCTCGTTGAACTCGCGGGCGCGGTTGACGGCGTCCTGGCCGGCCACCGCCTCGTCGACGAACAGCGTCATGTCGGGACCGACGACGCGGTCGATCTTCTCGAGTTGGTCCATCAGCCCCTCGTTGGTGTGCAGGCGGCCGGCGGTGTCGCCGAGGACGACGTCGACGTCGTTCGCCTCGGCGTACTCGACGGCGTCGTACAGCACCGCGGCGGGGTCGCCGCCCTGCTGGTGGGTGATGAGCTTCGTGTCGAGCGCCTCGGCGTGCTCGGCGATCTGTTCGTTTGCACCCGCGCGGTAGGTGTCGCCGTTGGCCATCACGGTCGAGTAGCCGCGCTCCTCGAAGTAGCGGCTCAGTTTGGCGATGCTCGTCGTCTTCCCGACGCCGTTGACGCCGGTGAAGATGATCGTCACCGGCTTGTCCTCGATCGCGATGCGTTCGTCGAAGTCGAACTGGCCAACGCTGATCACGTCGTAGATCGCATCGCGCAGCGCCTCCTCGACGACCGCGCCCGTCGAGGTGGTGAACGTCCGCGTCTCGCCGACGAGTTCGTCGCGGATGTTGTCGAGGATCTCCTCTGCGACGCCCATCTCGACGTCGCTCGTGAGCAGGGCCATCTCGAGTTCGTGCAGCGGCCCCTCGAGGTCTTCCTCCTCGATGACGAACTTCCCGCGAACCATCGACTTGGCCTTGCGACCGAAGCCGATTCCGTTGCCGCCGTCATCGGCGTCTTCGGTGGACTCCTCGTCGAGATCGGCCTCGGGTTCGTCCTCGTCGAGGTCCGCACCGGGTTCCGTGTCGGCAGGCTCGAGGTCGGATTCGGTGTCGACGACGGCCTCCGCGTCGGCCGTTGCACCCGATTCCTCGGGCGTCGTCGCGACCTCGTCGGGCTCGGTCGTCGAGGGTCGTTCGGCGGGGGTGGGTCGCTTCGGGTCGGCGTGCTCCTCGCTCGCCGGCTCGGAATCGAGTGCCGAGTCGGACGAATCGCGATCGTCCTCGAGCGTCTCCTCGGTCTCGAGGTCGTCGAGCTCTTCCTCGTCGACCTCCTCGACGTTCTCTTCGGCCGCTTCCTCGGCGTCCTCGCGGAAGCTGCCGAGTTTCTCCTTCAGGTTGTCGAACATCGTCGCCCCTTACTCGTCGGGATTCTGCTGACCCTGCATCTGCTGCATCTGCTGTTGCATCGCCTGCTGCTGGAGCTGCTGGGCCTTGCCCTCGAGCTCCGCGCTCTCGGCTTCGAGTTCGGCGATCTCGTCGGTGAGTTCCTCGACATCGTCGTCGAGTCGGTCTTTCTTGTTCTCGAGGGCGGAAACGGCGTCGTCCTGCTCGAACTCCGCGGCGTAGTCGGCGCCGAGTTCGACGATCGCCTCGTCGATGTCCTCGACCGACGCCCGGAGGTAGGCGCCGCCGCCGAGGGGGACCTGGACGACCGAGCCGGTTTCGAGTTGCTCGAGGGCGGTGATCGCCTCGTCGACCTCACCCTGCTCGGTACGGACGGCCTCGACGTTGGTTTCGAGGGCTTCGATCTGCTCCTGAATTTCCTGCAGCTGCTGTGAGAGTTCCTGGAGTTCCTGCTGGCTTGCACTCATGACTAGGCCTGGGTCAGGCAGTCGGAAGAATGTTCCCTTCCCGACGAGCGTGGACGAGGGCGGGCGGTCTCGATGAACCCCGTCGAGACGGACCGATCTCCGCTCTGGTCCCCAGCGTTTCGCGCCGGGGCGGCGACAGTCACGGAAACAGCCCGCCGTTGTACTCGCGCAGGTTCCGCCTCGCACACTCCGAGAAGGCGAACGAGACGTACCGGTCGCCGTCGCGGTTCGTCGGGTAAATGCTCCCACAGGCGCACTGGTCGGCATCGAACTGTTCGCGGCTCGACGGATCGGTCGACCAGGCGTACGCGCTCACCATCGGGCTCGCCGTGATCGCGCCGTCCGTCGTGACGATCGAACCGTGTTCGTGTTTGAGGCCGAGGGCGTGTCCCACCTCGTGGAGGAGTATCTGCATCACGCGCGTCGGCGTCGTGTCCGACGCGACGTCGTCAACCCCGTCTCGAGGCGGGGCCGCCGCCAGGTGACGCGCCCCGCCCACGGAGGCGACGTTCGGAATCCCCGCGCCGGTCGGAGCCTGACTCATGTCGCCGTCGGTAACGAGCAGGTTGACGTCGGAGACCGGGGCGAGGCTGCCGCCGGCGAGCGCGCCTTCGGCGATTCGACGGGGCCACTCGCCCGAGCGCGTCACCCAGTAACCGTGCTCCGTCTCGACGGGGATGGCGCCGCCGTGGGAGATCACGACCTCCTCGTAGGCCGGTTCGAGGGCGCGCTCGAGGTACGTCCCGACTCGAGGGACGGCCTCGTCGTATCGGGAAGCGTGATCGCTGAACCAGAAGCGAACGTCGATCGACCGCCGGGGAGGACGGGTCGCGTACCAGAGGCTCGGGAGGACGCAGGACGCACCAACCGCGGTTAGCATCCGTCTCCGGTTCATCGGAGAACGTCGTACGCTCCGCAGGAGTATGAATCGGGGGGAGAGCACAACGGCGGACGTTCCGCCGGAGCGGCGGGGTCCGACGCACGAGCGTTCCGGAGCGCTCGGAGCGGCTTCGTCGAGGGGCGGTCCGCAAGGGCCAAACTGTTTTGCTCGCGCGAGCGTAGCCGACGCCATGCGCGAACGAGACCCCACGGAACTACTGCCCAGCGATCGAATGCAGCGCCAGGTTCTCGAGGGCGAGGTGAGCCAGATCCACCGCGGCCACCAGTACGCCGCCCCGGGCGATACGTTCACCATCGAGGGAACCACCTTCGAAGTGACCGACGTCACCGAGCGCACGCTCGGCGACCTGACCGACGAAGACGCACAGGCAGAGGGGATGGAGGATCTGGAGGCGTACGAACGGCTGCTCGAGCACGCTCACGAGAGCTTCGAGTGGGACGACGACAGCGAGGTCGTTCGCCACCGATTCGAGCCGGTCGAATGAGCGACACCACCGTACGCGTGCGGCTGTCGGCCCACATCCAATGATTAACCCGCTCGAGGCGCTCGAAGAGAAAGACCCATCGCCGTTCGAGGGAGACTCGAGCGACGACGGGAGCGAGGAGCTTCAGGAGGCGTTCGACGAGATGTCCCGAGAGACGCTGCTCGCGTTCGTCGGCGTGCTCTTTTTCGCCCACGTCGGGCTGCTGGCGACCAGCGTCGGGCTGTTGCTCGTGGCCTTCAGCGGTCAGTGGGTGTTCGGCGGTGCCATCGCGGTCAGCGGTATCGTGGCGCTCGCGCTGACCGGTTGGATATATCGGTGGTACGACGAAACGAAATAGCGGTCGTCAGTCGAGATAGCCAAGCGCGTCCTCGATACGACCGAGTTCGGGTCCGGTCGTCTCCTCACCGACGATGTAGCCGGCATCGTTGGCGACCAGCCCCGAGCCGACCAGCGGCGCGCCGTAGTTGATCGTGCCGACGTCGGCTCGCACGTCGAGGGCCGCCTCGAGCGTGTCGAGTTCGCCGTCGGTCGCCTTTGGATGACAGAGCACCCCCCGGTTGGTGGCGACCGCGGCGGTACCGACGGTGCGGACGCCGCCGAGTTCGCCGCGTTCGACGGGAACCTCGAGCGCCTCTGTGACGATCTGGACCGCCTCCCGGGGCAGGTCGGCGTGGACGTACGCCCCGTAGTCGTTCGCGAGGACGACGTTGCCGGCGGCGTTGATGCTACCCGGCAGCTCCGTGACGGGAACGTCGACGGCCTCCTCGAGGCGTTCGCGTTCGTACTCGAGGACGCGGCTGCTGACGAGCAGGCCGTTCTCGTTGCCCGTCGCGAGCGCGCCGACCGTCGAGGAGCCCCCGACGGTCGTTCGGACGGCGGACACCTCGAGTTCATCGGCGAACGCCTCGACGACGTCGTCGTCGGCGTCGGGCCGAACCAGCACGCACGAATCCGTCGCTCGGGCGAAAACGCCGACGTACGCTGAGCCGGCGAAGGCGGCGCGAAGCACCGTTAGTCGGCGACCTCGGCCTCGACGACCGACTCGCCCTCCTCGTCGAAGCGGGCCGCCCGCACGCGGAGCTTCCGCGGCGGGTTTGCCCGACCTTCGGACCAGACGGTCTCGTTGATCGAGGGGTCGAGTCGGATGGCGTCCTCGTCGACGGCGAACTGTTTCGCGAGGTGCTGGCGGATGATCTTCATCGCCGCGTTGGCTGCCTCGTGGTTTGCGCCCTTCTTGACGTCACGGAGGGGAACGGTAACGACGCGCTCCTCGAAGTCACTGGCACTCATGATTACTCGTCAGTGTCGTTGCGCCGCCAGTTGCGTCGCTTGGGGTTTCGCTGGACGTTCATGTCGGTCTTCAGCATGACCCACGCGGGAACGCGACTGTTCTGGTTCTCGAGATGGGCCAACCGCTTCTTCTTGGCCTTCGATTTCTTACCCATAGTGGCCGGTGGTAGCCCGCGCTGGCTTAAAATCTTGTCCATCTACGGGGCAGACCCGGAATCGGCCGCCGACGCGTGATCGACCGCCGCTCTCGGGGATCGGCTGCGATCCGCTCGAGTCGGCTACGCGTACCAGCGGATCAGCGTCGCCCGGTGGTAGCCGTCGTAGGCGTCGAGCCCCTCGCCGAGGGCATCGAGACGGAGGTCGCCCGCGAGCGTCGAGTACTTGTAGTCCAGAAAGGCGACCGGAACGACCAGTTCGCCGTCCTCCCGGAGCGCACTCGCGAGAACCGTGTAGACGTGTTTGTGACGGTCATCCCTGACGAAGCCGCCGAGGACAGGCGTCGACTGGGCGTCCGCGGGAACCGCCTGCAGGGCCTCGACCGACCGCCGCGTGAGTTCGTTACAGAATAGTCCCGTGTCCCGGCCCTCGAGCATCGCCTCGAACGACGTGTCGGACTCGAAGCGCGCCCGGAGGTCCCGCGCCCCCAGAAGCACGTTGTCCTCGACGGAGCCCGCGAGATACCGCGGGGCGTCGTAGTGAGTGTGCTCGCGGAAGGCATCGACGAGCCCCGAGACGACCGCCCGCGGCATCCGCGGGTCGGCCCCGGCGAACCGCTCGACGGTTGCCGGCTCGACGGACCGGGAGCCCCGCAGGGCCGCGACGGTGTACGGCCGCGACTCGCCCGTCGCGATCCGCTCGAAAAAGGCCGAGTGGTGGTCGTAGACGAAGCGCACGTCCCCCGACTCGAGGTCCCCCAGATCCGCGACCAGTTGCTCGAGCGGGCCGCCGGGAATCTCGAACTCGGCGTCGACGGCGGCGGCCTCCGCGGGCGACGTTTCGGGACGCTCGAGGCTCGCGACCGTGTCGCCGCCGTCGCGCTCGACGACCGAGAGCCGGTCGTTCGACTGCTCGAGGCGGTGGTCCTCGAGTTCCGTTTCGATCTCACCGGAGGCGGCCACCCGCTCGGCGACGAGCGGGTCGAGGTCCTGGCGCCGCAGGTTCGTCCCGGTGAACCGGTCGTAGCCGAGGAGGGCGTTGTAGACCGCTCCGCCCCCGGTCAGGGCGGTCCCGCCGCCGACGACGCCGGCCAGCAACTGCCGGCGCGTCAGGTCGTGATCCATTCACGGTCAGCGACGTGTCTCGTAATCAAAGGAGTTTCGTCCGAAATCCGCCGCTGAGAGCCGACGGCTCACTCGAGGCCGAACCGCTCGACCGTCGAGTACGCCGGCCCGTCGTCGGTGAGGGTGCTCTCGGTCAGGCGAACCTCCGCGACGCGACACTCGCCCAGCGTCGGTTCGCGCTCGCGGACCCGCCCCTGGATCAGTTTCTTCCCGCCGGCGTGTTCCATCCGCGCGAGGGTGACGTGGGGCGTAAAGTCGTGGGCCTCGGGCTCGAACCCCATCTCGACCGTGCGCTCCTCGAGGGCCTCGTGGAGCCGCGTGAGTTCCTCGCTGCCCGCCTCGAAGCCGACCCAGAGCACGCTGATGTACTCGAGGTTGGGGAAGACGCCGAGACCCCCGACGCGGGCGGTGAAGGGGCCGACGTCCGCCTCGGCGACCCCCGCGGCGAGTTCGCGTTTCAGTTCGGGAAGCCGGCTTTCGGAGACGTCACCCAGGAATTTGAGGGTGACATGAGCCTGGTCGGGATCGGTGAAGTTCAGCCCCTCGGCGTCGGCGAACTCGCTTTGCAGTTCCGCGATACCCTCCGTGAGGTCTTCGGGAAGGTCGACGCTGACGAACAGTCGCATGGCCGGGCGTTCGACGGCCCCTCGCTTGAAGCTACGGCCAGCGACTGACCTCGCATCCGCCGCGGGCGAAGAACGACCGTCCAACCGCCGCGGGTGGGACTGAAAGGGGCGAGGCGGACGAGGTGCGAGGCGACGCAAGGACCGCAGGACGGAGTCCGAGGACCACAGCGAGCCGCAGCCCTCGACCGTCTCGGGGCTTTCCGTATAATCGCGGTTCTCGCTACAATAAAAGGGATCGCCGTCAGTACGGTATCTCCTCAGTCTCCGTCGAGAAGATACGGAAGCGGGGTCACCGGACAGCACATCGGCGCTTCCTCGAGCAGGTGTCGGAGCACCCGGACGTGGCCGCTGCCGACGATCAGCAGGATTCGTTCGTCGGTGGGATCCGCGGTCCGCCAGAGATGGTGGACCATCCGAATATTGCGATCGTACCAGTGTGCGAGCGCGAGCGGGCTGCCGAACACGTCACCGGTTGCGCGAATCGCGGCGTCGAACATCCCCTCGTGGTTCGGTCGCAGTTGCGTCGGCTGGTTGAGCCACGCGAGGTGTTCGGGGATCGTCGCGGTTTCGCGGTGGGCGTTCACCTCCTCGACGTACGCCTCGAGGTCAGGACGCGGTGTCTCCGTCTTGGGCCTCGAGTCGACCGCTCGCTCCGCGAAGGGGTCGTCCTCGGGGTCGGGCCGCGCCGGGTGCTCGTCGATTGCGGCGACCCGGTCGTGATCGAGTCGATCCGCCAGTCGGAAGCCGATCTGGACGACCTCGCTGCGACACTCCGTCGTCGGTTCGTTTCGGTCCGGGTGCGGCGCCGGAAACGGCTCCTCGGCGTCGTAGGCTCGCTCGCCCGACCGGTACTCCCGGTAGCGGTCGTTGACCGCCTCGGACCGGTCGAACGGCCGCTCGAGGGCGATCCGATTCGGGTTCCAGCTCTCGAGCCGATCCGCGAGATTCCGGAGTTCGGCCTGCCGGACGGGAGTTAGAACGTCGTCGGCCTCGACGTTCACCGCGTCCAGCCCCGGATTGTCCATGTGGTAGCAGCCGAGGAGCATGACCCGGATCTGGCCGGGTTCCGGCGTGGGCCACCCTCGAGAGTCGCTCGAGAGTGGTTTGGTATCTGATACGAAATGTGGTTTCGCCGAACGGAGGATAAACGTTCCGGCTCTCGAGTCCCAGACGCAGCCCTTAACAGTCGTCGCTGCCAAGAACGGGCAATGACCGATCGCGAGGACGCAGACCGCGAACACCGATTCTCCGAGGGTGGCGGCTTCGAGGGATCCTACGAGGAGTTCGACCTCGACCCGCCGGAACTCGGCGTCGATCCCACGCGAGTCGATCCCGTCGACTCGCGGGTGCTCACGGACCTGCTCGACGAGCACAACGTCGGCAGCGACGAGGTCAACGCCGAGGAACTGCTCGACGTGGGGCTGAACTACATGGGAATCAACCGCTTCGAGCAGGCCACCGAGGCGTTCGAGCGCGCCGCCCAATTCGCCGACGACGACGGCCCCGCCCAGGAGGCCTGGGTGAACAAGGGCGCGGCCCACGCCGAACTCGAGGAGTGGGACGAGGCGATCGGCGCCCACCGGGAGGCGCTGCGGATCGACGACGAGAGCGAGCACGCCGCCACCGCCGAGACGAACCTGGCGTACGCGCTCTGGGAGTTCGGCGAGACCGCCCAGGCCCTGGAACACGCCGAACGGGCCGTCGAACTCGACGAGCGATTCCCCCAGGCGTGGTACAACCGGGCCTTCTTCCTCTCCGAGCGCGGCCTCGCCGAGGAGGCGCTCGACTGCATCGACAACGCCATCCGGCTGGGCCAGCGCGATGCGACGGTTTTGGAAGAAAAGGCGCGAATCTTGGAGGAACTGGGCGAGTACGACGAGGCCGACGAGATCGCCGAGGAGGCGAACGAACTGCGCGAGCGTGCCGAGGAGCGCATGGTCGAAGAGCGCGAACGAAAACAGCACCAGCGGGAGTAACAGGGAGACGACGACAGAATGAGTTCGAACGATTCGCGGCTGCTGGTCACCGAACGCGAGACCCCCGAGGGGCTACTGGTCGCCCTCTGTGACGACGACGTCCTCGGGGAGACCTTCGAGAGCGGCGAGTTCTCGCTGACGGTCACCGAGGAGTTCTACGGCGGCGAGAGCGTCGACGAATCGGCCGCCGTCGACAGCCTCCAGCGGGCGGCCGTCGCCAACATCGTCGGGGCGCGGGCGGTGGATCTCGCCATCGAGGCCGACATCGTCGAGGAGGCGAACGTCCTCGAGATCGGCTCGACGGTCCACGCACAGTTTCTGCGAATGGGCTGAGTCGAGCGAACGGGAGAAGTGCCCTTTTCCGCGGCTGCGGGTCGCGAGGAGAAACGCGGGGGCCGTTCGAGTGCCGGGCACAGGACTTTGGCGCTCGTTACCGTGGTACTCCGAAACGCGCGGCGCGTTGGTGATCCGAACGATGGAGAGCGTCAACCCGGCGACCGGCAAGGTATTCGAAACGTACGACGACCACACCGGCGGCGACCTCGAGACGATCCTCGACGACGCGGTTTCGGCCACGGAGTCGTGGGCCGAGACGGAGATCACGGAGCGCCAGCAGCTGCTCGAGCGGGCGGGCGAGATCCTCCGCGACCGGGAGGATGAGTACGCCGAACTGATCAGCCGCGAGATGGGCAAGCCGGTCGACGAGTCCCACGCAGAGCTCGAGAAGTGCGCGTGGGTCTGCGATTACTACGCCGAGCGAGCGGGGGAGTTCCTCGTGGACCGGGCGATCGGCAGCGAGCCGAACGCGCGGACGTTCGTCTCCTACGAGCCGCTGGGGGTCGTCCTCGCGGTGATGCCCTGGAACTTCCCGTTCTGGCAGGTGTTTCGCTTCGCCGCGCCCCACCTCACCGCCGGCAACGTCGGCCTGCTCAAGCACGCCTCGAACGTCCCGGGCTGCGCGCTCGCGATCGAGGAGGTGTTCCGCGACGCCGGCTACTCCGACGGCGTCTTCTCGACGCTGCTGGTCGGTTCCGACGCGATGGAAGACGTGGTTCGGGACGACCGCCTCGACGCGGTGACCCTGACGGGAAGCGAAGGGGCCGGGCGAGCCATCGCCGAACAGGCCGGCAACGAACTGAAAAAACACGTCCTCGAGTTGGGCGGGAGCGACCCGTTCGTCGTCCTCGAGGACGCGGACCTCGAGGCGGCGGCCCGTACCGGCGTCGCCGCCCGAACGATCAACTCGGGGCAGTCCTGCATCGCGGCCAAGCGGTTCGTCGTGGTCGACGACGTCTTCGAGGAGTTCCTCGAGCGGTTCGTCTCGGAGATGGAGTCCCTCGAGGTGGGCGACCCGCTGGAATCCGGGGTCGAGATCGGCCCGCAGGCTCGCGAGGATCTCATGGAGGACGTCCACGAGCAGGTCGAGGCGAGCGTCGAGGCGGGGGCGACCCTCGAGTGCGGCGGCGAACCGCTGGACCGCGACGGCTGGTACTATCCGCCGACGGTGCTCGCCGAGCCGCCCCTCGACAGCCCCGCGGCCGAGGAGGAGGTGTTCGGCCCGGCCGCGGCGGTCTTCCGCGCCGCGAACGAGGCGGAGGCGATCGAGATAGCGAACGACACCCGCTACGGACTGGGCGGATCGATCTGGACCGAAGATCTCGAGCGCGGGGAGCGACTCGCCCGCGAGATCGAGGCCGGCTGCGTGTTCGTCAACGAGCTCGTGAAGTCCGACCCCCGGCTGCCGTTCGGCGGCGTGAAGGCGTCGGGCTACGGCCGCGAACTCGCTCGGGAGGGGATTCGCGAGTTCGTCAACCGGAAGACCGTCTGGGTGCAGTCGGCGGGCGAGGGCGACGACGTCGTCGCGACGGAGTGAGGGGGAGATCACCGATGCCAACAGCCGCCGATCTGCTCGTCGACTGCCTCGACGCCGAGGGGGTCGAGTACGTCTTCGGCCTGCCGGGCGAAGAGATCGAGGAGCTGCTGTTCTCGCTCCGGGATTCGCCGATCGAGTTCGTTCCAACCCGCCACGAGCAGGGGGCGGCGTTCATGGCCGACGTGCACGGTCGGCTGACCGGCGACGCGGGCGTCTGCCTCGCGACGCTGGGCCCCGGCGCGACGAACCTCATCACGGGCGTCGCCGACGCCCAGCTCGACAAGAGCCCGCTCGTCGCGATCACCGGACAGGGCGGTCGCGAGCGCCTGCACAAGGAGAGCCATCAGGCGCTCGACGTCGTCCGCGTCTTCGAACCCGTGGTCGAGTGGAACGCCCAGATCACGGGCCCGGAGATCGTTCCCGAGTCGGTGCGAAAGGCGTTCAAGCTCGCGGAGTACGAGAAGCCGGGCGCGACCCACCTCGAGTTCCCCGAGGACGTCGCCCGCGAGGGAACCGACGCCGAGCCGATCGCCGTCCGCGATCAGGTGCGCCGCCCGGATCCGGACGACGAGTCGGTCGAGCGGGCCGCGGCGCTGATCGCGGACGCCGAGCGTCCGATCGTCCTCGCGGGCAACGGCGCGGTTCGGACCCGCGCGGCCGACAGCATCCGGGCCCTCGTCGATCGACTCGAGATCCCCGTCGTCGCGACGTACATGGGCAAGGGCGCGATCTCCGACCGCGACCCGGCCTCCCTGATGACGCTCGATTCGGGCCCGAGCGACGAGGCCGCCCGGGCGATCGAGCGGGCCGATTGCGTCGTCGCGGTCGGCTACGACATCGCCGAGCACGACCCCGAGGGGTGGAACCCGGACCTCGAGAAGGTGATCGTCCACGTCGACGCCGAACCCGCGGAGGTGTACCGCCACTACAACCCCGACGTGGAGATCGTGGCGGACGTCGGCGCGGCGCTGGGAGCGATCGACGACCGACTGCCGTCGGACGCCTGCTCGCTGTGGTGTCGCGAGCTGCACGACCGCCTGCTCGAGTCGGCGACGGAACCGCCGGACGAAGACGGCCCGATCACGGTTCGAAACGCACTTCCCCTGCTGCGCGACGCGATGGCCGACGAGGACGTGCTCGTCTCCGACGTCGGCAGCCACAAGATGGCGATCGCGCAGTCGTTTCCGGCCTACGAGCCGAACACCTGCGTGATCTCGAACGGACTGGCGAGCATGGGGATCGCCGTTCCGGGCGCGCTCGCGGCCGACCTCGCAGTCGACGCGAACGTCGTCGCGGGGACCGGCGACGGCGGCTTCCTGATGAACGCCGCAGAGATCGAGACCGCGACGCGGCTCGGCTGCGGGTTCACGATCGTCGTGTTCAACGACGACGACTACGGCCTCATCTCCGAGCAACAGGTCGCACACCGCGGCGAGCACGCCGGAACGACGCTCTCGAACCCCGATCTCGTTGGTTTCGCCGAGAGCTTCGGCATCGAGGCTCGCCGGCCCCGCACCTGGGAGGAGGTCGAGCGAGCGTTTTCGGAGGCGATCCCGTCGGACGAACTGACGCTGATCGAGCTCCGGCTCGAGGACTAGGTGAGAACCGCCTCGAGTGCGAAAGCGAGATGCTGCGGCTGCTTCGGGCCTTGCCGTGGATCGGCGGATCGCGCCTCAGAGATCCGCCTTCGTGAACCGATAGTAGCCGATCGCGACGGGCACGACCAGCCAGAACAGCAGGACGACGACGCCGAACCAGTCCTGGAGGTAGAACGGCGCCTCGCCCGGATAGCGCTCGGCGGGAGTCATCATGGCCGCCTCGAAGTCCTCGAGGCCGTACTGGAAGGCGAAGGGGAAGACCTCGCCCTCGATGACGCTGTTCGCCATGGTCGTGTAGGCGGACATCGGATTGAACTGCTCGGCGACGAGGTACCACGTCGCGGGTTCGACCGGCGGCCCCTCGTCGTAGATGAGGTAGTAGGGGCCGGCGGTGACGAGTTCCCAGAGCGCGACGAACAGCATGTAGACGCCGACGACGAGCGCCATGGACTTCCCGCGGGTCGAGACGCCGGCGGAGACGCCGACCGCCAGGCCGGCGAAGGTGGCCCCGAACAGTAGCGTGAGGGCGGCAAAGCCGAGCCAGTCGACGAGCGGAACTGAGCCGAAAAAGACGGCTCCCAACACGAGCGCGAGCGCGAACGCGAGCAGGATCGCCGTGGCCACGACCGCCACCCGGCCGAGCAGTTTGCCGACGACGATATCGGTCCGGTTCGGCGGCAAGCCGAGCAGGAGTTTGATGCTACCCGAGCGGCGCTCGCCGACGACGGCCATGTAGCCCGCGATGAGCGCGGCGATCGGAACGATCGTCTGGAGCGGGAAGCCGAGAAAGCCGAGCACCTCGGCGGCGCCGGCCTCGGGGTCGACGTACCAGATCGCCGTGTAGCCGATTGCGACGATGCCGACGAGCAGCGTTACCAGCCCCCAGAGGAGCTTCGAGCGGCCGGCGTCCTCGAAGTCCTTGCGGGCGACGGTGACGATCTGCGAACTCATCTCGACACCTCCGCCTCGGCGACCGCGGTATCAGCTTCGTTCGTCGACTCGTCGGCGTCCCCGTCACCGTTCGTCAGCGCCGTGAACAGCGACTCGAGGGAGACGTCCTCGATCCGCACGTCGAGAACGCTCGAGCCGGCGTCGTCGAGCGCGATCACCAGCCGCGCTTTCGTGGCCGGATCGGCGACCGCACACTCGAGGGTGTGGTCCCTCGCGGTGACGTCGGTGACGCCCGAAACCCCGGCCGCGGTTTCGCGGTAGTCGCCGGCGGACTCGGAGAGCGTCAGTTCCACCGTCGCGCCGCCGCCGACCGACTCGCGCAGCCCCTCGATGGTGTCGACGGCGACGAGTTCGCCGTCGGCCAGGACGCCGACGCGGTCACAGACCGCCTCGACGTGCTCTAAGATGTGACTCGAGAAGAACACCGTCGTCCCCCGCTCGGCCTCGGTGCGGACGAGGTCCTGCATCTCGCGGATGCCGAGCGGGTCGAGCCCGGAGGAGGGCTCGTCCATAACGAGCAGGTCCGGATCGCCGACCAGCGCCATCCCCGTTGCGAGTCGCTGGCGCATCCCCTTCGAGTAGTCGCCCGCGGGTCGGGCGGCGTCCTCGGGCTCCAGACCCACCCGCTCGCAGATCGCGTCCGGGTCGTCGTCGGCGTCTTTGGTTTCGATCGCGAACTCGAGGTGGCGACGCCCCGAGAGCCGCGGGTAGACGTCGAACCCCTCCGGCAAGACGCCGACTCGGCGGCTGATCTCGTCGGATTCGGCCTGCGCGTCGTGGCCGAGGACCGTCGCCGACCCCGCCGTCGGCCTGACGAAATCGAGCAGCATGTTGATCGTCGTCGACTTTCCCGCCCCGTTGGGTCCGAGAAAGCCGAACACCTCTCCCCGCTCGATCTCGAGGTCGAGCCCCGAAACCGCCGTTACGTCGCCGTAGCGCTTGGTCAGTCCGGTTGTTCGTATTGCCGTCATCGGTGAATCAGTGACCGTCGGGTCACGGTCGCTGTCAGAACACTCTAGGTAGCTGTACAATAAGAATTGGTTTTTCAATGAAATTTCGGGTGGTGATGTCGTCCGACGATCCGGCGAAGTCGAGAGTGTCGGTTCCGTAGACAATCACCTATGGATTTTTGGGATGGGGGAGGTTTGCAGTAGTCATGAACCCATCACCCACTGACGCGCTGGATCAACTCCGCCAGCCGGAGTACACGGGGGAGAATCGCTGTATCCCGTGTACCGCCGTCAACGCCGTCATCGCCGTCGTCGTCGCCGGTTTCGTGGCGATCTTTTCGCCACCGCTCGGCGTTTTCGCCCTCCTCCTCTCCGGAGCAGCGATCTACCTCCGGGGCTATCTCGTCCCCGGAACCCCCTCGCTGACCAAGCAGTACTTCCCGGACTGGCTACTTGCGAAGTTCGACAAGGGCCCCGCCGTCGCCGGGATGCCGGAGATGGACGACTCCCACGGCCCCGACCCGCTCCACGAACGGGAGGCCGCACTCGACCCCGAGCGAACGCTGCTCGAGAGCGGCGTGGTCGAACCCTGTGCGACTGACGACGACCTCTGTCTGGCCGAAGGCGTCCGCGAGGAGTGGCGCGCGCTGATCGCCGGCAAGCGCGGCGGTGACCGCGACCAGCAGGTGGCCGCGTTCCTCGAGGCCGACCCCGAACAGGTCGAGGTTCGAACCACCGGCGGCCACGTCGTCGTTCGACACAACGGCCGCCTCGCCGCCCGCTGGGAGTCTGACGCCGCCCTGCTTGCGGATCTCGGCGGAATGGAACTGCTCACCGAGCACGTCCCGAACTGGACTCAGTTCGACCTCGAGGACCGCAGCCAGGTCGTCAGCGGCCTCCGGGCGTTCGTCGAGGAGTGTCCGACCTGCGACGGCCCGGTTTCGATCGACGAGGAGACCGTCGAATCCTGCTGTCGCTCCCACGAGGTGTACGCCGTCACCTGCGAGGAGTGTGGGGCACGGGTGCTCGAGGTCGCCCAGTAGCGGGCCAGTCCGCGAGCGGCCGGCTTCTTCGATAGCCCGACGATCGGCCGCTCGTCACCCGCGGTTCGGGCAGTGCCGACCGAAGGAGTGTTTTGTGTCGAACCCTTCCTAGACGCCAATGAGCCAGCAGGACATCGCACCCCTCGACGTCGAGGCGATTCGCGCCGAGTACCCGATCCTCGAGCGGGAGTTCGACGGATCCCAACTCGTCTACCTCGACAACGCGGCGACGACCCAGACGCCCGATCCCGTGGTCGACGCGATGAGCGACTACTACCGCGAGTCCAACTCGAACGTCCACCGGGGGATCCACCACCTGAGCCAGGAGGCGTCGATCGCCTACGAGGAGGCCCACGACCGCGTCTCGGAGTTCGTCGGGGCCGACGGCCGCGAGGAGATCGTCTTCACCAAGAACACGACCGAGGCCGAGAACCTGCTCGCGTACTCGTGGGGCCTGAACGAACTCGGCCCCGGCGACGAGGTCGTGCTCACGGAGATGGAACACCACGCCTCGCTCGTCACCTGGCAGCAGATCGCCAAACGGACGGGTGCCGACTGCAAGTACATCGAGGTCGACGACACCGGTCGGCTCGACATGGATCACGCCCGCGAGTGCATCACCGACGACACCGCCATCCTCTCCGCGGTTCACGTCTCGAACACCCTCGGGACGGTCAACCCCGTCGCCGACCTCGTGGATCTCGCCCACGACCACGACGCGCTGGCGTTCATCGACGGCGCACAGGCCGTTCCAACCCGGCCCGTCGACGTCGGCGCCATCGACGCCGACTTCTACGCCTTCTCGGGGCACAAGATGGCCGGCCCCACGGGGATCGGCGTGCTGTACGGCAAGGAACACCTGTTCGAGAAACTCCAGCCCTACCTCTACGGCGGCGGGATGATCCGGAAGGTCACCTTCGAGGACTCCACCTGGGCCGACCTCCCCTGGAAGTTCGAACCCGGCACGCCGCCGATCGCCGAAGCGGTCGGCCTGCACGCAGCAGTCGACTACCTCGAGGAGATCGGCATGGAACGAATTCGGGAACACGAGGAACGGCTCGCGACGTACGCCTACGAGCAGCTGGCGGCAGAAGGCGACGTCGAACTGTACGGCCCCGAACCCGGTCCCGACCGGGGCGGCCTCGTCGGCTTCAACCTCGAGTCCGTCCACGCCCACGACCTGGCCTCGATCATGAACGACCACGCGGTCGCCATCCGCGCCGGCGACCACTGCACCCAGCCGCTGCACGACAAACTGGGGGTCGCGGCGTCGGCTCGAGCCTCCTTCTACGTCTACAACACCCGCGAGGAGGTCGACAAACTGATCGCAGCCATCGACGATGCGCGTCAGCTGTTCGCGTGAGCGAATGACGAAGTGACTCCGCGAAAGCCAACGAGTATGGGCTACGATCATGGTGACCCGGAACGCGCCGGACACCTCCATCACGTCGAGTTGTGTACCGCGGACCTCGAGGCGTCCGTCCCGTTCTGGAGGTGGCTACTGACCGAACTCGGCTACGAGCGGAAAGACGAGTGGGACGAGGGGCGTTCCTAGGGACGCGGAGCGACCTACATCGTGATGAAACGGGCCGACACCGACGGGCGCTTCGACCGGCGGTCGCCGGGGTTGAACCACCTCGCGTTTCACGCCGCATCCCGTCAACAGGTCGATGACCTGACCGCGGGCGTCCGTGAACGCGACGATGCCGCGGTTCTGTACGAGGAGCAGCATCCGTACGCCGGCGGCTACTACGCACTCTACTGTGAGACGCCGGAGGGAATCAAAGTCGAGGTCGTCGGCCCCGAATAACGGGAAACCGCCGCCCCACGGCTTTACCCTCCTCGTTGTGGAAGGGAGTGAGATATGGCCGACGTCCAGGTGTTTCTCACCGTCGGGGTCGCCCTGCTGGTGGCGCTCGCGCTCGGAGAAGGCGTCGAACGGGCCGGAGAACCGGCGATTCTTGGCGAGATTCTCGCGGGCGTGCTTCTCGGGACGGCCGTGCTGGGCGTCGTCGTCCTCGACGCCTCGTTCTCGTTGCTGGCCGCGATCGGGTCGATGCTGCTCCTGTTCGACGCCGGTTACGAAGAACTCGATACAGAAACGCTTCGTCGCGGCGGATTCGCTGTCGTTTCGATCGTGGCGTTCGGCGTCCTCCTCCCGTTCGCCACCGGCGTCGCGGTCGGCCTCGGATTCGGCTACGACGTCGCGGCCAGCGTCGTCCTCGGTATCACGATCGGCGTCACCTCGATTGGCGTCTCCGCCCGGACGTTCATCGACCTCGGGGCGCTCGAGCGCCCCGACGGCGCCCACGTCGTCGGCGCCGCCGTCGCCGCCGAGGTGCTCGGCCTGCTCGCGTTCTCGCTGTTGCTCGCGGGACTCGAGACGGGTGGCGATCCCGCCGCACTTGCCCGCGTCGTCGGCGCCGTCGTTCTCTTCTTTCTGGGCGCTTGGGCGTTTCGAACGGCGGCGATCGGCCCGATCGCCGACCTTCTCGCGCGGTCGCGCCAGCGCGGAGCCGACCTGATCGGGCTCATGGGGATCCTGTTCCTGTTCGGCTACGCGGCCGACGCCGTCGGACTCGACGTGGTCGTCGGCGGCTTGCTCGCGGGGTTGATCGTCAGCACCCAACCGCACTTCGAGAAGGGGAAGATTCGGGCGGGCGTCGGCGGTATCGCCTACGGGGTGTTCATCCCGCTGTTTTTCGTCAGCGTCGGCGCGCAGATGGATCCCGCCGCATTGTTCACGTTCGATCCGTTCGTCCTCGCCGTCGTCGCCACCGGCGTACTCCTCAAGATCGGCGGCAGCTATCTCGGCGCCCGGGTCGGCGGTCACTCGAGCCCCGAAGCCCTCGTCGTCGGTACCGGCATGCTCCCTCGAGCGGGGGTCGAACTCGTCGTGATCACGGGCGCGCTTGCCGCCGGCATCATCGACGAGCGGCTGTTTTCGGCCGTGCTCGCGCTCGTGCTCGTCTCCGTGTTCGCAACGCCGGTGGCGCTTCGGCGGGCACTCGAGGCCGCGACGAACGGCAGGACGGGGGTAAAAACGCCGCGATAGCCACCGTAGCCGGAGATCAGGTGCGGTTGCGAACGCAATCAGGCACCTGCGCCCCGGGAACTTATCAGTTCGACGGTGGTAGGTAAACACGCCGAGGTGAGAACGATGACTGAGTCACTGTTCGGATACTCGGACGACGATCCGGATCCGCTGGAGACGGTAGTCGAGGTTCTCACTGCGGCGACCCGGTATGACTTCGCGCTCGCGGTCATACCGATGGCGTTCGTGGTTGCGGTGGTCGCCGCGACCGCGTTGAACCTGACGGTGATCCAGGCGCTCGTGCCGGCCGCCGTCATCGGGATCATCGTGATCGTTGACGCGTGTTACCTGAATCCGCCGATCGAATCGGATTCGGAGTAGACACGCCGACCACCACACCGTTCGACGACCCGAAGGATGGACAGCGTACCCGCCGCGACGGTCGGAACCCTTTTCGGACGAGCGACCCTACGAGAGGCGTAATGGGACTCGGCTCCGATATGTACCGACAGCAGATCCTCGACCACTACAAGAATCCCCGCAACTACGGGGAACTCGAGGATCCAACGTTCAGCCACGTCGGCGAGAACCCGATGTGCGGCGACGAGATCCGCATGGACGTCCGCCTGGCCGAGGACGAGGAGACGATCGAGCAGGTGGCGTTTTCGGGCGACGGCTGTGCGATCAGCCAGGCCTCCGCCAGCCTGCTGTCGCTCGAACTCGAGGGCAAAACCGTCGACGAACTGCTCGAGATGGACCGCGACGATATTGTCGACATGCTCGGGGTGGACATCTCGCCGATGCGGATCAAGTGCGCGGTCCTCGGCGAGAAGGTCGCCCAGGACGGGGCAAAGATCTACCAGGGCGAACTCGAGAAGGACAAGACGACGACCGAGGACTGAGATCGGCAGAACGAGAGCGGTTCTTTCACGTCGCTTTCGATGGTTAGCGCGGTCAGTACAGGCGAAGCACGTATCGTGTAGTATAAGACCGTCGTTAGTATTGAAATATTTGTCATGAGCGAACCAGGAGGGGGCCTCGGCTCGGATTTGATTCTCGTCGTTGGGGTCGTACTCTTTGCTGCCATCCTGTTCTACGGGTTGATGAGCGGGGAAATACTACCCTCCCTTATCGTGGTCGGATTGTTGGTGATAATCAGAGCGCTGTATAAGATATTGGCCGCTCTCTCACGTATCGAGGCAGCACTCTCCAGCGGGCAGTGAGCAGCCATACAGAGCACAGTTGCTTTTCTGATCGCCCGAAGCGGTCTGTACAGCAGAACAGATCCGTGAGAGGGGTCTCGAGTCCCTACAGCGCCTCCTTGTACGCCTCGAGCGTTTCCTCGACGTCTTCTTCGGTGTGGCCGTAGCTGACGAACTGGGACTCGAACTGGTTCTGGCTGAGGAAGATTCCCTGCTCTTTCATCTGGCCCCAGAAGACGCGCCGCCAGCGCTCGGTTTCGGCGCGCTTGACGTCGGCCGCGTTCTTCGAGCAGTAGTCGTAGCGCGGGCAGTCCGGGTTCTGTACACAGCCGGCTTCACACTGGCCCTCGAGCCCGCCCCGTCCGGGACCTTCTCGCGTGAATATGACCTTGAACATGCTGTCCGTGCCGGCGACGGTGTAGCTGGGCGCCTGATCGGCGAGGATGTCCGTCAGCCCGGCCCGAAGCTGCTCGCCCAGCCCGTTGACGTGGTCGTAGACGTCGTTCTCGGCGGCGAATTTTAGGGTCTCGAGGCCCGCCGCCATCGTCACGGGGTGGCCGGAGAAGGTGCCGGCCTGGAAGACGTCGCCAGCGGGCGCGAGTCCGTCCATGATCTCCGCCCGGCCGCCGATGGCGCCGACGGGGAAGCCGCCGCCGACGATCTTGCCGAACGTGGTGAGGTCGGGAGTGACGCCGAACTCGCTTTGAGCGCAGCCGAGGCCGCCGACGCGGAAGCCGGTGATCACCTCGTCGAAGATCAACAGCGAGCCGTGCTCTGCGGTGATCTCCCGGAGGAACTCGTGGTAGCCGTCGACCGGGTGGACGATGCCGTAGTTCGCGAGGATCGGCTCGACGAGGACCCCCGCGATGTCGTTGCCGTGCTCGGCGAACGCCTCGCGCATCGCGGCCTCGTCGTTGAACGGAACCGGGATGGTGTGCTCGGCGAAGGACTGCGGGATGCCCGCCGAGGAAGGTGATCGGTTCTCGAGGTCGCCCTCGACGAGCGTCGACTCCTGGGCGCCGTGATACCCCCCCTGCATGACGACGATCTTGTTCCGACCGGTGTGGCCGCGAGCCAGCCGAACCGCCGAGACGGTGGCCTCGGTCCCCGAATTCACGAAGCGGATCTTCTCGACGCTGTCGACGTGGCGGGCGACGAACTCCGCGAGGTCGACTTCGACTTCGGTGGGCGTGCCGTACATCGGCCCCTCGCTCGCGGCCCGCTGGATCGCCGCAGTCACCCCCTCGGGCAGGTCGTGGCCCAGCAGCAGCGGCCCGAGTCCCATCACCCAGTCGACGTAGCGGTTGCCGTCGGCGTCGATGACGTGGCCGCCCTCTCCCTTCCGGACGAAGAACGGGTAGGGTTCGATCGCGGCCCGAACCGCGGAGTTGACCCCGCCCGGCATCACCGAGAGCGCCCGATCGTACAGCGCGCGTGATTGCTCGTCGTTCATGCCCGGAAGGTTGGAGATGGGGTGACAAAGGAGTACCGAGGTTCGGCGGCGAAGGGGTCGAGCGACGACCGTCAGGTCGACGCGATCCGCGGCGCCACCAGGTACTCGACGGCGCCCGCCCCCTCGGCGAACTCGCACTCGAGGGCCAGCGGCTGTTCGGTGCCGAGGCGAATGTCGAGTTCGCTGTCTCCGGAGAGCGCCCGGTCGATCGCGACGAGGTACTCGAGAGAGAACAACGAGTGCGCCGCCTCGGCCGTGAAATCGGGTAGCTCGGCCGCCGGTCGGGCGATCGAAACGCTGTCGGTGTCCCCCTCGGCTTCGGCGTAGAACGTCTCCGCCTCCTCGTCGATGCCGAGTGCGATGTGCGTCGAGACCATGTCCGCCGCGCCGACGGCTCGGCCGAACGAGTCGGCGTCGGTCACGACTGCCCCGGGGAGCTGCGGCTGATTCGAGCGGTCTAGCGGGGTACGAATCGAGTCGGGATCGAGCAGCGCCAGGGTGTACTCGAGGTCGTCGACGGAGATCTCGAGGAGCCGCCGTTCCTCGTCGAGGCGAAGCCGAATCAACTGATCGCGGTCGGCCATCCGGACCACGTCGCGAAAGCGCCCGAGATCGAGTCCGAGGTGACTCGAGGTCGCCTCGAACGCTTCGAACGCGGCGGTGTCGACGGTCAGTTCGACGCAGGCGACCGTCGCTGGATCGATCGCCGACAGTCTGATCCCCGTTTCGTCGACGTACAGATGACACTCCTCGACCAGGGCGTGGACGAACGTCACTGACGACCGCAGCGTTTCGGCTTCGAGTATCGCCTCGAACGCCGCTCCCGATTCTCCCGTCGCGTCGACAGTCGCTGACTCAGTCATATCCGTCCGGACCCTCAGTGACAGCGAGTATAACTGTTATCACTGTCACTAGATAGATAACCCGAATTGAGGTATCCATATATCTGTTTGTAGAGTAGATAACCCATATCAGAGTATGGATGAGAGATCACGCGGAATGCTGAGTCAGGCGGACCGTGACTACCTCCGCGGCGAGACGGAACTCGCCAGCGTCCAGTCGGAGCGAAACGCTCGCGCGCGGATCAGAGACCGGATCTACGAGGCGACGTTCGACTTCGAGGTGCTGGTCGAACACCTCGAGGAAACCGACCGAGAACTCGTCTTCGAGAAGCGATTCGGCGAGATCGACGGTACCGAGGCGTTCGACGCGCTCGTCTCCGCCATCGCCTTTCTCTACCTGGCGGCGGGGGACACCGACCTCGAGTTCGAGACCGTCCTGCGGGAGGGGATCAACCTCGCGGAGGCGACGAACGATCGGGCGGCGACGGTGGATCTCGAGGTGACCTACCAGTCGCTGAGCGGGGACCAGCTCCTGAAAAAACTCCGGCGCGGGGAGAACCTCTCGCTAACTGAGCTCGCGTACCTCCACGAGAGCGACGACGTTCGGGACGACGAACTGGCCCGGTACTTCACCGACAACGATGAAGTCGACGACGGCCGGATTCAGTCGAAGGTGACGAGTTTCTAATCGAGGCGTCGCCCGATCATCTCGTGGGGAACCGAAGCAGTGCACCGACCCCACCGAAGGCGTCAGTAAAGCGTGCGCCGCGTTCGGTCTCGGCCGAAACGACGACCACATCACCGCCCCACTGGGAGACCGCGGCTTCGAGTTCCCGTCGCCGCTCCGGTAACACGCTCGAGGCGACCAGCGCCGTCTCGACCGCGCCGAGTTCGATCGCCCGCTCTACGTCCTCGGAACCGTAGGCGACGGGGTCGTCCCCGCGGAGGCGCCCGAAGAACTCCTCGAGTCGCTCGCGCTGGACCCGCTGCTCGACGTCCAGGAGTGACTCGCTCGCGGCGTCGACGAGCTGGTCGAGCCCCCGTTCGGTGGCGTACTCGACGGGGTAGGTTCCGAGGAGGCGGTCCTCGAGGCGGTGGTCCAGATGGCCGCCGTCGGCAAATGCTTTCGCGGTGACGAGCGTGCCACCGACGGCGAGCCCCGCGACCGGGTCCGTGCCGACGAACGCCTCGTTCGCGACGGCGCCGACCTCGTCGAAGAACTCTCGTTGCTGGCGCTCGCGCTCGCGGGCGAACCGGGCGGCCGACTGGCCGCCGGCTCTCGATTTTCCCATCACCTGGCTCTCGAGGGTTCGGGTCGGAACGACCCGGTCGCCGACCAGTCTCCCGATCGCGGCCCGCCCTCGCTCGACGACGACGAGGCCGAACGTCTCGTCGGGGGCGACCGCCTCGTGGAGCGGCGTCAGATCGAACCGGTCGTCGCAGCGGTACGTCGATTCGGCCACTGGGGCGGGCAGGTCGTCGAAGACGGCGGAGACGAGTTCACCGTCGACGACGCCCGCGTAGACGACGAGTCCCGAGTCCGGGGTCGCCTCGTACCGGCGGAGCAGTCGCTGGCTGCGCTCGAGCGCCCGCTGGACGTGCTCTCGCGTCCGGTCGGTTTTGATGTTCCCCGCGCTCGCGTGTTCGCCGGCGATCCGCTCGCGGACGGCGCGGATCGATTTGCCGGGCGGGACGGTGAGCGTGACGAGTTCGGTCCCGTCGCCCTCGAGGGCGTCTAACTGGTCGATTCGGTCCTGGAGATCGTACGGATGTGACATGGCGTGCTGGTGGCTTGCAGGTAGTCGAGAGGCGGTACCCGTGAGGCCGCAGTCGGCCCCGGCACCAGCTATGAAAAGACGACGCGGCCGCTCGCGGACCCGATCGATCGACCGGCGTGCGGTTTCGAGCGGCGCATACCCCGAAGGAGATCCGCCTCGAGTAAAAGGGTTCCGCCGGGCAGGTCGGACGGGTTGTGGGCAGCCCGTCCGACGACGAAACGCCGCCGTTCCGTGGTGAGGCGCCGCAAAAC